>DASYZZ010000031.1:0-1566 GCA_035945695.1 Candidatus Sulfotelmatobacter sp.
GCGGCAAGGCCCATCCAGTGCTGCTCGAGCCGATCATGAAGGTGGAAGTGGTTACACCCGAAGATTACATGGCGCAGGTATTCGGGGACTTGAACTCGCGGCGCTGCCAGATTCAGGGGACTGAGAGCCGGGGCGGCGCAAACGTCATTCGCGTCGAGGTTCCGCTCGCCGAAATGTTCGGCTATGCCACCGATGTGCGCAGCCGCACGCAGGGCCGCGCCAGTTTCAGCATGCATTTCTCGCATTATGCGGAAGCGCCGGCGTCGGTGGCCGAGGACGTCATCTCGAAAGCAACGGGCAGGTCGACTCGTTAGGGGATCCGAACCGGATTTTTGCTGGATGCTACATTAACGTACAAGCTGAGGAGCAGACAGAGCGATGGCGAAGGAAAAATTCGAGCGAACCAAGCCGCACCTGAATATCGGGACGATCGGGCACATCGATCACGGCAAGACGACGTTGACGGCGGCGATCACCAAGGTGCTGTCGAAGCACAACCCGAAGGTGGCGTTCCGGGCGTTCGATTCGATCGACAACGCGCCGGAAGAGCGCGAGCGGGGGATCACGATCGCGGTGTCGCACGTGGAGTACGAGACGGCGAACCGGCACTACGCGCACATCGACTGCCCGGGGCACGCGGACTACGTGAAGAACATGATCACGGGCGCGGCGCAGATGGACGGAGCGATCCTGGTGGTGGCGGCGACGGACGGACCGATGCCGCAGACGCGGGAGCACATCTTGCTGGCGCGGCAAGTGGGCGTGCCGTCGATCGTGGTGTTCATGAACAAGTGCGACGCGGTGGAAGACCCGGAGCTGCTGGACCTGGTGGAACTGGAAGTGAGAGAGCTCTTGAAGTCGTACCAGTTTCCTGGGGACGAGATTCCGGTGGTGCGGGGGTCGGCGCTGGGGGCGTTGAACGGCGAGGAGAAGTGGGAGAAGCAGATCGATGAGTTGATGGCGCAGGTGGACAAGTACATACCGCAGCCGGTGCGCGATGTGGACAAGCCGTTCGCGATGCCGATCGAGGATATATTTTCGATATCGGGACGCGGGACGGTGGTGACGGGACGGGTGGAGCGCGGCAAGGTGAAGGTGGGCGAGGAAGTGGAGATTGTGGGATTCCGTCCGACGATGAAGCGTGTGGTGACGGGGATCGAAATGTTCCGCAAGCTGCTGGATGAGGGCATGGCGGGCGACAACGTGGGATTGCTGTTGCGGGGTACGGAAAAGGAAGAAGTGGAGCGCGGGCAGGTGCTGGCCAAGCCGGCGTCGATCACGCCGCACACGAAGTTCAAGGCGGAAGCGTACGTATTGACGAAGGAAGAGGGCGGTCGGCACACGCCGTTCTTCACGGGGTACCGTCCGCAGTTTTACTTCCGGACCACCGATGTCACAGGCGATGTGAAGTTGCCGACGGGCGTGGAGATGGTGATGCCCGGGGACAATGTGAGCGCGGAAATCAGCTTGATCACGCCGGTGGCGTTGGAGAAGGGGCTGCGCTTCGCGATTCGCGAAGGCGGCCACACCGTCGGCGCCGGAGCGGTTACGGAGATTATCGAATAA
>DASYZZ010000032.1:0-1514 GCA_035945695.1 Candidatus Sulfotelmatobacter sp.
TCGGGCCAGCGAAAATGCTTGGCATATTCAAAGGCGCGGTCAGGATCGGCGAAGTATGCGATGGCTTCTTGCAGGCTGTCCGGTAGTTTCATGTACCGAACTATAGCTTAAAATCACATGTGCGTCAAGGTTATTATTGCCATTCTTGGACTCTCTTCCGCCCTGGCCAGCGTGCGCGCTGCTGTCGTTGGCGTTCGATGGAGAGAAAGATTTCGCGCTTGGCTTCGGCGCGCAGCGATTCGCACTCCGGACAGGTGCAGTCCGAGGCGTGCATTCTGATAATGGGTCCAGTGCTCATATTCCTCCCTCCGTGCACATCGGGCAGTAGTCCGCGCTTTGATGCCGGCTCCAGCCGTTTTTCTTCGCGTCTTTGCGGATCTGGGCGAGAGTCGGTGAGTCGATGAGATGCTGGCGAAGCACTTCGACATCGCCAAGGATGTCGGGATACGTCATATCGCCGGTCCCGTGCTCATTGTCGCAGAAGATGAATTTCGCGGTGCGGATCATGCTGCCCTCCGAATCTTCCGCTCGATCTTCCGCCGCTCCTTCTCTCTCCGCGCGTAGATCTCGGCGGCTACGTCGAACACTCCGCGCCAGGAGATTTCGTACCTGGTGCGCGTCCCGAGCAAGCGCACGGCCGCCTGCTCGGGAAAGACTTCGATGACGATCTCCCGCTCCTTGCCGCGATAGCGGGCGGTCGCATTCGTAATGAAGGTCAGGTGCGACTTACGTTGGGCGACTCTCATCCCGCCAACTCCTGTTCCGCCTGGTCGAGCAACTGCACGACTGGCTGCGGGCTCTTCGTCTTCGCGGCTAGGACTTGCTGCAGGGTGAGCGCGTGTCCGGGATGCAGCACGTCTTCGGTTGCCAGATGCAGCAGCGCGGCCAGCGAGGCCTGGTCGGCGATTTTCTCGCCCCGCTCCAGACGGGCACGCAGCCGCTTGGCGATCTCGACATTCTGCTTCAGCCGGATCGTGGCGACCTGCTCTTCCATGCGCGACCAGGAGCTGAAGCCGTTCAGGAATTCCAGTGTCAGGTTGCGGTACATGGCATCCAGCTTCGAGCGTTTCTCGCCGCCGGGGAAGCAATGGTTCAGCAGGTTGTCCAGCTCTTCGAGGAAGCCCTTGCGCGCGGCCTGGTCGTGCGCCCACGCAGTTTTGCCGGAGACGATCAGCTTCTCACTCGATACCCTGAGCCGCCGCGCCTGGGCGAGCTTGCGCCGGAACTCGATATGCGGCCGGAAGCAGTCGAGCACGCGCTTGTAGTCGCCCGGCCGGTAGCCGCCTTTTTCGAAGTCGGAAAAGACGAATTGCTGATTGTTGATGATCGAGTTTGCGTCTTTGACCACGTCGCAGACGTACTCCATGATCGTCCGGCCGCGCAGCAGCCCGGCGATGCGCCGCTTGCGCCGGCGCATCTCGCATTCGAGGATGCAGTCGTAGCCGAAGTTTTGCCCGCCGCCGGCGTTGAATTTCGAGTCACCCTGCACAAGCTTCGATTCGCCGTGCTCGTCT
>DASYZZ010000033.1:0-74981 GCA_035945695.1 Candidatus Sulfotelmatobacter sp.
ACCGGAACTTGATATTTGGATTGTGCTTGGACAGAACCTTGGTGATCGCCGCAGTCAACGTCGTCTTGCCATGATCAATGTGGCCGATCGTCCCCACGTTGCAGTGCGGCTTTGTCCGATCAAATTTTTCTTTCGCCATAATTGCAGCCTCTAGCTCCCTAACCTTTAGCCGTCAGCTCTCAGCTGTCAGCCCTCAGTTAAAAACCTTGTCATCCTGAGCCGCAGCTTTTGCGGCGAAGGATCTATGTAGTTCGTGCCTAGTAATACTGATACAGCTTCCTAAATTTGTGCCGGAGCGACGTATCAACGCCTTCCAGCTTCGACAAATAAAACTCGCGGATCAGCGCCTTGTCCGACGTTGGCAGCGACTCGTACAGCTGCTTTGTGTTCACGGCCGGATCGCTGAATCCGTCCAGCACCTGCTTCGTGAATACCGCGTCCACGTCCCGGACGCGAATTCCCTTGCGGTCGAGCTGCTTCAAAAACCTCTCGGCCTTATCGGGCAAGAACGCCCGCTCAATGGCGGCTTGCAGCCGGGAGTACTCTTGTTCCTTCTCAACTCTGATCGCGGCCTGTTCGAACGTCATCTTCTGTCATCCTGAAGCGTCATATTTTGGCGCCGAAGGACCTAGGCGCGCCGCGCGATTGGCCGCGCTTCTTGCGGCCACCAATTCGCGCGATTGGCGCGCTTCCAAATTCTGGAGCGGGAGACGGGAATCGAACCCGCGACCAACAGCTTGGAAGGCTGTGACTCTACCACTGAGTTACTCCCGCCCGAAAACCCAGCTGCCAGCAATCAGCCGTCAGCCCAACCTCAGCGGCTAATGCCGCTTCCTGCTCAACTCACAATGGCACGGCTAAAGCCGCGCCCTTCCACGAATCCCGCGCGTCTCAGGACTCGCCACTCAGGACTATCTGGAGCCGATGACCAGGATTGAACTGGTGACCTCTCCCTTACCAAGGGAGTGCTCTACCAACTGAGCTACATCGGCTCGGAAATCCGCTCAGCTTCTACTTCGTCCGCATCGCTTTCGCCGTCGGGGTGCATCACGTCTTTACGACGGATCCAGCTCTTCAACGCGAACAGCGCCAGAATGCCGATCGGGATCAACCGGATCCGCGTATCGCTGATCGTCGTCCACGCCAGGACTCCCAGAATGACGTAGGCGATCATGGCTACTGCAAGGCGATTCATGACTCAATTTAGATCCTTCGCGAAACGCGCTCAGGATTTCGCCAGCAGGCTCCCGCTTCGCTCGCGCCTGCTAGACGGCTCAACTCTGGTGCACAGGGGAGGATTCGAACCTCCGTACCTCGCTAGGAGGAACAGATTTACAGTCTGTCGGCTTTAACCACTCACCCACCTGTGCAGAACTTTCGGGCGATACGGCCGTCGCAACTTTGCCCGGCAGACTGCGCGCACTCCAGCAGACGCAACACAGCACAAGTCACATCAAATTTCGCAAAACAGGGAAACCAAGGTCGCGCACAAAGACGATCGCGAAGTCACTGATCGTTGGCCACTACAACCCGGAAAAGTTCCGAATGGGAGTGCGTTGGAAAAACCTGTTGCGCCGTTTACTGCGAATCCGCCGCCTGCCGGAAAATTCGTTTCTGTCGTTCTCTGGAGCTGGCGAAGGGATTCGAACCCCCGACCCTCTGATTACAAATCAGATGCTCTACCGGCTGAGCTACGCCAGCAAACTCCGGAGATGGATGCGCTTCCGCGCGAACCAATCCCTCTGATCCCTTCCGAATGTCCGGGACAATTTTAAAAGGTATCACATCGCCGAGCGCGCACGCAAGCAACTGCCGCGCCAATGAGTTGTGGAGAATACTCAGTATACGGCAATCCCGCGCCGGATCCACAAAAGACCGGCCTTAGTTCTTGAGAAATTTATTCCCATAGACATTCGAGTGGTGTATGCTTACACTCACCTCGACATTCGAGGGAAAAATCTATGGCTCCCGCTAACTCCGAAATGATCCAGGGCACGCTCGACATGCTCATCCTCAGGACTTTAATCACGGGCCCAGCCCACGGACACACCATCGCCCATGTAATCGAGCGCACTTCGGACAACGTGCTGGAAGTAGAGCAGGGTTCGCTATACCCGGCGCTGCACCGCCTCGAGCACCGCGGCTGGGTCACTTCCTACTGGGGCACCAGCGAGAACAATCGTAAAGCGAAGTTCTACCGGCTCACTCCTGCCGGCAAGAAGCAGCTCTCAACTGAAACGGAGCGATGGCGGCAAGTAGTCGGCGCCATCGGACGCATCCTCGGCGAAGCCACTGAGTAGGAGGACACGATGAATCTCCGACGCATACTGCGCCGCTCACGGGAAGATGCCGAACTCTCCCAGGAACTCGAGTCCCACCTTCAGTATGAGATTGACGGCAACATGGCTCGCGGCATGAGTCCTGAAGAAGCGCGCCGGCAAGCGAGCGTCAAGCTCGGCAATCCGCTCGTCATCCGCGAACGCGTCTGGGGGACGAATCGCATCGCGTGGCTCGAAGACACCTGGCGCGACCTGACCTACGCCGCGCGCACCCTGCGCAAGACCCCTAGCTTCACCTGCATTGCTGTGCTCGTGATGGCACTCGGCATCGGCGCGAACACAGCCATCTTCAGCTTCCTCGACGCGCTGCTACTGCGCTCTCTCCCGGTTTCAGACCCGCACTCGCTCGTCGTGATCGGCTGGCACGCCAAATCCGACCAGGACTCGGTCACCGAGGGCATCAGCGGGCGCACCGATCCCGATCCGCACTTCGCAGTCGTCGGCGGCATCTTTCCGTACCCGGCGTTCGAACTCTTTCAGAAGGATGATGCCGACTTCTCCGACGTTTTCGCCCATTGCCACACTCGCGAAGTCAGTCGAGTGAACGTCGTGATCAACGGACAAGCCGAGCTCGCCCGCGGCGAACTCGTGTCGGGAGGGTATTTCAAAGGCCTCGGAGTCGTTCCCGCTGCCGGGCGCCTCATCATTCCCGACGACGACCGCCCCGGCAATGCCACGGTCGCGGTGCTCAGTCACACATTCGCGCAGAAATACTTTGTGAACACGAACCCGGTCGGGCAGCCGATCCTTGTTAACAATCTGCCTTTTACAGTGGTCGGCGTCGCTCCCGCAGAATTCTTCGGTGTCGATTCATCCAGGGTCCCTGACATTTATCTTCCGGTTCACGCCAACGTCGCGCTCGGATCACAGATCCCTTACGGATTCACTGCCAAGGACTATCTCAACTCGAACTACTACTGGGCTGAAGTGATGGCACGTCTTCGACCCGGCGTCACTCTGGAGCAAGCGCAATCGAGGCTTGCGACGCAGTTTCAGTCGTGGGTAGCGACCACGGTTCACAACGACGCCCAGAAAGCAGACCTGCCGATTCTGTTTCTTCGCCAAGGAGCAACCGGCCTCGATATCCTTCGCCGTCAGTTCTCGCAACCACTCTATATGCTGTTGACGCTCACCGGCCTGATTCTTGCGATTGCCTGCTTCAACGTTGCCAATCTCCTGCTGGCGCGTGCCGCGTCGCGCAAACGCGAGATCGCGCTGCGCATCAGCGAAGGAGCAAGCCGTCTCCGGATCATTCGCCAGCTCATGACCGAGAGCCTGTTGCTCGCCTCGGTCGGCGGTGCGCTCGGATTATTGCTCGCGATCTGGGGCATTCAATTTCTTACAGCGCTATTCGCCTCCCAAGGCAACCTGCACGCAGAGCTCAACTGGCACGTTCTCGCCGTCGCCGCCGCACTCACGCTGCTCACTGGACTTTTCTTCGGCCTCGTTCCGGCTCTGCAATCCACAAAGCTCGATCTTGTTTCCGCGCTGAAAGAAACTCGCGCCGGAGATGCCGGCTCCCATCGTCCCGGCTGGCGAGTCAGCGTCAGCCATGCTCTCGTGGTTGGCCAGATTGCGATCTCGCTGTTGATGCTCGTTGCCGCCGGTCTCTTCGTGCGCACGCTCTCGAATCTCGAATCCGTCCGCCTCGGATTCAATCGCGAAAACCTGTTACTGATCGACGTGAACGCGCGCCAGACTGGACACAAAGATCCCGGGATCTCCGACTTCTACGGCCGCCTTCGCGAGAGTCTCGCGGCGATTCCTGGCGTGCGTAACGTCAGCCTGTCCGAGAGTTCCATTATCAGCACGAATAACTCGATGCCGATCGCCCTGCCCGGCCTGGAACCCAACCCGGCCACTCGATTTCTTTCCGTCGGCCCCGACTATCTGACAACCATGCAAATTCCCCTGGTCGCCGGACGTGACTTCGCCAACACTGACACTCCCACGTCACCGCCCGTGACCATTGTCAGCGAGGAGTTCGCGCGCATCAATTTCCCCGGCCAGAATCCTCTCGGACATCGCCTTCTGCTGCTGGAAGAACCTCACGGCAAGGTGCTCCGCGATATGGAAATCGTCGGCGTCTCCAGAGACGCGCGTTACGGCGATCTCACCCAAAAAACTGTTCCGGTGGTATTCATACCGTATAACCAGGGCGTTCCCCGCCCGAATCAGATGACGTTTCTCTTGCGGACCGTAAGCGACCCCGCCGGAATCATCGCTTCCGTGCGCGACGTGGTTCGCCAGGCCGATGCTCGCCTGCCACTCTCCAACGTACAGACGCAAAAAGCCGAAATCACCGACGCTATGCAGCAGCAAATCACGTTGGCGGAATTGTGCTCGGCCTTAGCCGTACTGGCGCTGATCATCGCTTGCGTCGGCCTTTACGGCACCATCTCCTATACCGTCGCCCGCCGCACCGGAGAGATCGGCATCCGCATCGCTCTCGGAGCTCGACGCGGCCCGGTTGTCTGGATGGTGCTCCGCGAAGTCTGCGTCCTCGCCGGGGTGGGATTGGCGATCAGCGTTCCCATCGCGCTCGCGACCTCAAAATTCGTCCAGTCATTCCTCTTCGGAATGCAGCACAACGATCCGCTCGCACTTGGCGCAGCCATGACAATCCTCGTTGGAGCGGCTGTCATTGCGGGGTGCGTGCCCGCGCGCAGAGCGGCTTCCATCGATCCGGTAACGGCACTGCGGCACGAGTGAATTTGCGGTCGGGGTGCTATCATTCGTTCCAGACCGCATTTCATGCGAATTCGACGCTCTCTCCCCATTGTGCTGGCGGTCGTGATTGTGGCCGCGGCGGTGGTCGTCGCCGTCCAGTTACGCAAGAACGCTCCGCCGGAATGTGCGCGCCTGCTTCCGGGAGCCGACGGTTTCCTTTACGGCAATTTCAGCTGGATTCGCAAAGCGAACGGCGCGAAGCCTTTTCTGCCTGTCACGCATGATCCTGAGTATCAGCAGTTCATCGAAGAAACCGGCTTCGATTACGAGCGCGATCTGGATGCGGTAGCGTTTGCTGTGCATTATCCGGCGAGCTGGCCCGGAGGCGGTACCGGCGGGTCGGCGCCCGAACCGCGATTTTCCGAGGTCTTTGTCGGGCACTTTGATGGCAGCAAGTGCAAGGCGTATCTGCAGCACCACGCAAAATCCGTCGAGAACTACGAGTCGGTCGACATCTACACCATTCCGGTTTCAGGGCGCACGGTGCGCGTCGCCATCCTGGGAGTTGATACCGTGGCGGCTTCCAACCATGACGACCCGGCGGTAATTCGCGGGATCGTCGACCGGTCGCGGCGTCTGGCCTCTCCGTTCGGAGGACCAGCCTTGCTTCGGCATTACTACAAGCGGGTCCAGCTCGCGAGTCCGGTTTGGCTGATCGCCCGGGTCAGCCCGGGGGCTCCGGGGTTCGAAGGATGGTCTTCCGTCTTCCCCAAGCCGGCCGATCTGGTGGTTTCAGCCAGTTACAATCTGCTGCATCTGCCTCTACACAGCGGGGTGCTGCATCTGCGGGCGGAGGCTTGGACCGGCAGCGACGACGACGCGCGCGAAATTGTCGAGAAGGTGAATGTTTTTCTTTCGGTGTTTCGTTCGGCGGAAGCGTCGGTCGGATCGCCGGGGTTCGATCCGGACGTCAACGCCGTGTTCAAGAGCCTCCAGGTCGGCCAGGAAAGCACCCGCGCGGTACTCCACGCGACGATTCCCGCAACATTTTTCAAGAAGCTGACGGATTCGTCCGAGCAGCTGCCCATTCCTGCAACTCCCGCGCCCGCTGCGCAGACGACGCAAGGGGGAAAGCGACGCTAGTCCGGCGTCCTTCCCCAGAATGGGTTATTTGCCTTGTCGATGAAACTAATCTCTTCCTGGCGCGTCCTATTTCAGGCCGTGACCATCCAGCGGTTACAATAAAGACGAATGTCGAGCTTGCCTCTGCCCATCGCTGCGTTTCTTGCCGGGCTGATTTCGTTCCTGTCGCCCTGCGTGCTTCCGCTCGTTCCCGGATATGTCTCTCTCATCTCGGGCGCGGGCGTGGAAGAGCTGAAGTCGCCGCAATCGCAGCTGATGCGCCGGGTGATGGTGAATTCGATCGGATTCATTCTTGGATTCAGCGTCGTATTCATCACGTTGGGCGCGATCTCAACCGAAATCGGTCAAGTTGCCGCACGTTACAAGCACACGCTCTCGATCGTCGCCGGCGTCGTAATCATTATTTTCGGGCTGCACCTGACCGGGATCTTCAAAATCAAAGCGCTCTACACCGATGCGCGGCTGCACAGTGTGAAAGGCAGCAGCACCCCGATTGGAGCGTTCGTCATCGGATTCGCATTCGCGTTTGGATGGACTCCGTGCCTTGGCCCGATCCTGACGGCTATTCTGACACTGGCCAGCGAGCAGGACACATTGGTAAAGGGCGTCATTCTGCTTGGAGTTTATTCTCTAGGATTGGCAGTCCCGTTCCTGCTGACGTCGCTTCTGATGGAGCGGTTCCTGAAGTTTTACAGCCGTTTCCGCTCGCACATGCACGCGCTGGAAGTGGCGAGCGGGGGATTGCTGATCGCTTTGGGCATTCTGCTGGTCATCGGGCGGTTTACGCTGATTTCGAGCTGGCTCTCGTTTTTGAATCGTTTTGCATTGTAGTGAGGATCTAAGCTTTATGGCTTCTCCAGAAAGATCGCCCCAAATCCCGGAAGAGAATTGTGAGTGGTGTCCGAAGTGTGGCGCGGCCCTGAAAACCAGTGAAGAGATTCATAAGGTAGCTGCGCCCGGAACCCCGGTTTGCGAAACCTGCGGAATACCCAGGATCGAACCGCAGGTGGACCACACGAATTTCGGCAACGCTCCGCCGCCAGTTCCTGGACGTGGGCGGAATCCGCTGGCCCTGCTCGTGGTCGCCATCGTCGCCGCAGGAATGCTCTATGTCGGCTTCCACATGGCGCGGCGCACGGCGGACGGACCGGATGCGCCCGCTATTCTGGGCAAGTCGACTCCAGCGCCCGATTTCACGCTCGACAAGCTCAGCGGCGGTACTTTGAAGCTTTCCGATCTGCGGGGTAAAGCCGTCGTGCTGAATTTCTGGGCCACCTGGTGTGGTCCGTGCAGGATCGAAACACCGTGGCTGGTCGAGATGCAGAAGGAATACGGCGGCCAGGGCCTGCAGGTGGTCGGCGTCGCAATGGACGATTCCGGCAATGACGAAATTGAGAAGTTCGCCAAAGACATGGGTATGAACTATCCGGTCCTGCTGGGGAAGGAATCTGTGGGCGACGAATATGGCGGCGTCCCGGCACTGCCGGAGAGCTTTTTCATTGGCCGAGATGGCAAAATCGTCGACCGGATCGTTGGGTTGAAAGGCCGCGCCGAGATCGAGGACTCAATCAAGAAGGCGCTCGACACGCAAGCCAGCGCGAGTAACCTGCCCGCGAAACCTTCGTCACTGCAGTCTCAGAATTGACAATAGGAATTGGGTGGGCGTTCCTTTTACTATGCGGTATGGCTTCTTGGCGCGGTAAGACCATGATTTCGCCAAGACACATCTCGGGGATTCTCGCCCTCGCAGTCCTGCTGGCAGGCTCAGCGCTCGCGCAGTCCGGACGCGCTCCTTCCGTCACGATGGCTCCTGTTGGGCTGGTTACCGCTCAACGCGCTTCGCGGACCAAGGTCCCGCTGTATTTCCGCGTCGCACCCGGCTTTCACATCAATTCCAATAAGCCCAAGTCGGAATACTTGATTCCGACCACCCTGCGGATGGACGTGCCGACCGACATTGTTCTGGGAGAGATTGATTATCCAGCGGGGAAGGACGTGACGTTCCCGTTTTCTCCCGGCGAGCAACTGAACGTTTATAGCGGAGACTTCACCATCAACCTTGCCGTTCATCCGCTGCACTCCGTGAATCCAGGGAAATATGTGATGCACGGAACGCTGCGCTACCAGGCCTGCGACAACGCTCAGTGCTTCCCGCCGAAGACGCTGCCGGTGAGTTTCGAAGTGAAAGTCATTAAAGAGCCGCCCGGCCCGCGCCACAATCCCGCGCAAAGCCCCCACATCCACAACTAGCTACTTCACCCCAGAGGCACGGAATCACGGAGCTTACAAGGTAAGTTGCTCCGTGTCTCCGTGGTGAGGGTTACCGTCGTGCTTTCGCCGGCTCTTTCTCGCCCACACGTTTGCTGACTTCGAACGCCATCTTGCCTGCCTTCTTGTCGGCGTCGACGATGACATGATCGCCGTGGAGCACTTCTCCGTCGAGAATCTTCAGCGCGAGCGGATCCTGAATGAGCTTCTGGATCGCCCGCTTTAACGGACGCGCTCCGAAGTTCGGATCGTAGCCTTGCGTGAACAGCAGATCCTTGGCGGCATCCGTGAGTTCGAGCGAAATCTTGCGTTCCGCCAACAGGCGCCGCAGGTCTTCGAGACGCAGCTCGATGATCTTGACCAGCTGCTCTTTGCCGAGCGGCCGGAAGACGATGATGTCGTCCACACGGTTCAGGAACTCTGGCTTGAAGTGCGCGTGAAGCAGGTTCTGCACCTGCTGCGCGGCCTCGTCGAAGTCGCGGTCCGATTTCAGGCTCTCGGCCTGCAGCAGCTGCGAGCCGATATTCGAGGTCATGATGATGATCGTGTTCTTGAAATCGACCACGCGGCCTTTGCCGTCAGTCAGGCGGCCATCGTCCATTATCTGGAGCAGGACGTTGAATACATCGGGATGCGCCTTCTCGATCTCGTCGAAAAGCACGACCGCGTACGGACGCCGGCGAACCTGTTCGGTCAGCTGTCCGCCTTCTTCGTAGCCGACGTATCCCGGAGGCGCGCCGATCAGGCGGGCCACGGAATGCTTCTCCATATACTCCGACATGTCGATGCGGATCATGGCGTGCTCGTCATCGAAGAGAAACTCGGCGAGGGCGCGGGCGAGTTCGGTCTTGCCGACTCCAGTCGGCCCCAAAAAAATGAACGAACCGATCGGACGCTTGGGATCGCTCAACCCTGCACGCGAACGGCGAATCGCGTTGGAGACGCGCTCCAGCGCAGGATCCTGTCCGACAACGCGCTGGCGCAGCCTGTCTTCCATGTTGACCAGCTTTTTCACTTCGCCTTCGAGCATCTTCGAAACCGGGATGCCGGTCCACTTGGAGACAATGCGCGCCACGTCTTCTTCGTCCACTTCTTCCTTGAGCATGCGCGCTTGGCCCTTGCTCTCCATTTGCTTTGTGAGCTTCGAGAGCTCTTCCTCGGCCTGGCGAATCAGGCTGTAGCGGATTTCGGCGACGCGTTGCAGGTTGCCCTTGCGCTCCTCGGTTTGCTCTTCGGTTTTGAGCTGCTCGATCTTCTCTTTGAGGATGCGCGTGCGGGCGATCAGGTCTTTTTCGCGCTTCCAGTTCGCCTTCAGCGTGTTCGACTTCTCGCGGATTTCGGCCAGCTCCTTTTCGATAACCGAGAGCCGTTCCCTCGAGTTCGGATCATCTTCTTTCTTCAGCGCCTGCTTTTCGATTTCAAGCTGTGTGGCGCGGCGTTCGAGTTGATCGATGTCCGTGGGAAGAGAATCGATCTGGATGCGCAGCGACGCGGCCGCTTCGTCGATCAGGTCGATTGCCTTGTCGGGGAGGAAGCGGTCGGAGATGTAGCGGTGCGACAGCGTGGCCGCCGCAACAATCGCCGAATCTTTGATGCGCACGCCGTGATGCACTTCGTACTTCTCTTTCAATCCGCGCAGAATCGCGATCGTGTCTTCGACATTGGGCTCGCCGACAAAAACGATCTGGAAGCGGCGTTCGAGGGCGGCGTCTTTCTCGATGTATTTGCGATATTCGTTCAGCGTGGTAGCGCCGATGGCGCGGAGTTCTCCACGGGCGAGCGCGGGCTTGAGCATGTTGGAGGCATCAATCGCGCCTTCCGCGGCGCCGGCACCAACGAGAGTGTGCAGCTCGTCGATGAACAGAACGATCTGTCCCTGCGAGTCTTCGATTTCTTTCAAAACTGCTTTGAGGCGGTCTTCGAACTCGCCGCGATATTTCGCGCCGGCCAGCATCGCTCCGAGATCGAGCGCGACGACGCGCTTATTCTTCAGAGCTTCCGGGACATCGCCGGAAATAATGCGCTGTGCTAGCCCTTCGACGATGGCGGTTTTGCCAACTCCCGGTTCGCCGATCAGTACGGGATTATTTTTCGTGCGGCGCGAGAGTACTTGGACAACGCGGCGGATTTCCTCGTCGCGTCCGATGACTGGGTCGAGTTTTCCACGGCGGGCCTGCTCGGTCAGATCGCGGGCATAGCGCTCCAGCGCCTGGTATTTCGCTTCGGGATTCTGATCGGTAACTTTCTGCGATCCGCGCACCACCGTAAGCGCCTTCAGCATCGCATCGTAAGTTGCGCCATGACGCTGCAGGATCTGTTGCGCCACATCGCGCTTCAGGTGCGTGATGGCCAGCAGAAGGTGCTCTGTTGAAACGTATTCATCCTTGAAATTGGAGGCCTCTTTGAACGCCTGCTCCAGCAGAGAGTTGGCCTCGTTCGAAAGCGTGGCCTGCGAAGCCTGTCCGGAAACTTTCGGCAGCTTTTCGAGCTCGCGGTAAACCTCGCTGAGCACGGCCTGCGGGCCGATGCCGATCTTTTCGAGCACAGGCGGAACGATCCCTTCTTTGTCTTCAAGCAGGGCCGCGAGCAGATGGATCGGCTGCAGTTCGGGATTTCCGTGCTCGGACGCGAGTTCGTTCGCCCGCTGCACGGCTTCCTGCGCTTTCACTGTGAATTTGTCCCAACGGATGGGCATGTAAACCTCGATTTAGTAATTGGGTAATTGAGTGATTTGGCGATCTCGTGATTTAGCGATCGAAAGTCTGCCCAGCCGGAGGGTCTTCACAATCACGCAATCACCAAAATCTCACAATCACAAAAATGATTGGGAGGCGGTCACCTCTGCCGCCTCCCGTCCTCAGGGGCTAAAGCCCGCATTGGTTTATGCCTCTTACGGCACGAGTAAACTCGTGCCCTTCCCGTGCTGCTCTTAAGCGGCTTTGCTGGGGCCTTTGCCTTCCTTGGCTTCCAGCGTCCGCTCGCCCTTTTCCGAGCCGATGTTGACCTTGATCTGCTTCGGCTTGGCTTCGGCCTTCTTGGGCAGCGTGATCTTCAACACGCCCTTGTCGTAGTTTGCGGTGACGTTCTCGCTGTCCACGGTCTGGGGCAGAGTGAAGCTCCGGACGAAGCTGCCATACTGGCGCTCCACGCGGCGGTAATTCTCTTCTTTCTCTTCCTTCTCGATTTTGCGCTCGCCCTCGACGGTCAGCGTGTTGTTTTCCACGCGGACGTTGATGTCCTTCTCATCGATTCCGGGCACTTCGATCTTCAGCGTGACCTTGTGCTCGTCTTCATAGACGTCAACGGCAGGAGCGAAATTGCTGCTGGTAAGGGAATCTTCCCGGCCGGCATCGTTGTAGGACTCACGGAACAGGCGGTTCATGCGGTCCTGCAAAGTGGAGAATTCACGGAATGGTTCCCAACGGGTTAAAACGGTCATGGCTACATCCTCCTTCGGATTTTTGGTGTTGATCAAAGCTTGTTGAAACTTGCGACCGGCGCTGTTCAGCCTCGGTCACTTCATTCGATGCGTAGTTAGCGTGAAAGAATCATAAAAGTTGAGCGTATTGTTGTCAAGTACAATATTTACCTTTGTTACTATTAGTTTACGCTGGCTATAACGCACTTCAGATAGGCGGTTTCCGGTACATTTAGCAGCACCGGGTGGTCCTTTGCCTGTCCTCGGACTTCGACCAGCCGCAAGGTTCGGCGGGCATCGAGTGCGGCGGAGGACAGCATTTCCCGGAAGCTGGATTCGCTGACGTGGTAGGAGCAGGAGCAGGTCACGAGGATTCCCCCCGGGCGAAGCATCTTGAGAGCCCGGAGATTGAGCTCCTTGTACCCCCGCATCGCCGCATCCAGATCGCGCTTGCTCTTGGCGAACGCCGGCGGATCGAGCACGATCGTGTCGTAGCGGCGGTTGGAGGAGGCGTACTCCTTCAGCAGGTCAAAGGCATTGGCCTCGATCCATTCGATCTCGCGGCCGTTCAGCGTGGCGTTTTGGTCGGCTACTTCGAGGGCGGGACGCGAGCTATCAACCCCGGTGACCTGCTGGCAGACGGGGGCGAGATGCAGCGCGAAGCCTCCCTGATAGCAGAAGACGTCGAGCGCCTCGCCTTTGGCATATTGCGCCGCGGCGGCATAGTTCTCGCGTTGGTCGAGGAAGGCTCCGGTCTTCTGGCCTTCGAGGGCATCGAAATGGAACTGCACGCCATTCATGGTGAAGGTGGTTGCGGTCTTCTCTCCGTGGAGAAGGCCGGAGGCTCGGGGCGGAAGAGTTTCGAGCTCCCGAACGCGTGGATCGACGCGCTCGACGACGGACGCGGGCTTCAGTTGTTCGGCTAACTGAGAGATGACGGTTTCGCGGACGGGGTTGGCGTCCATCGCTTGGGTCAGAATTTGCAGCGAGAGGATGTCGTCATAGCGGTCGACGATCAGCCCGGGCAGAAAGTCGGCCTCGCTGAAGATCACGCGGTACGCATTCGTGTCGCGGACGAGCTTCTCGCGGTAGGCGATTGCGTCAGAGGTGCGCTGGCGAAGAAGTGCAGGCAGATCGGAGACCGGCTCGGCCGAAATCATCCGGACGGCAATCTGCGACGAACTGGAATAGAGCGCGGTACCAAGCGGCTTGCCGCGCTGGTCGGTGACGGTGACCAGCGATCCGGGAGGGATGCTGCCGGTGGCATCGACGTCGGACTTGTAAACCCAGACGTGTCCAGACTTCAGCCGGGTCGCGCCGCGGGGGGAGAGTTTGAGTTTGGGGAGAGCGGATTCTTTCGGGGGCATGGGGACATGGTAATGCCTTGGCGGTAACAACTCCGATTCGGTCGTAGGCTTTTAGGAATTGATGTCAATTTTTCAGGCACAATTTACATGTGGTCGTTCCCGAAGCCGCGCCCTACCCTGTCGCCTGGAAACGTCTCGACGGCATCGATCTGCTCCGAGGTCTCTCGATCTTTTTTGTCCTAATGAACCACATCAACATCCGCTTGCTCGGTGCGGATGTTCCCTATACCAACCTACTACCGGCGCAGCTCGTGCACATTCTTGTTTGGAATGGCCAACTCGGTGTGCAAATGTTTTTTGCCATCTCGGGGTTTCTCATCACCTCGATCACAATCCGGCGCTGGAATTCGCTTCCTCAGGTTTCCCTGCGCGGCTTCTATCAATTTCGATTTGCGCGTATCGCGCCGCTGCTTTTTCTGCTGCTTGGGGTTCTGTGTGCTCTGCACTTCACGGGCCTGCACCACTACGTAGTAACGGCAGAGACAGGAGGACTTGGGCGTGCTCTCCTAGCAGCAGTGACCTTGCACCTTAACGAGTTGGAAATTCATCGGGGGTACTTGCCTGGAAATTGGGATATCCTCTGGTCCCTTTCGATAGAGGAAGCCTTCTATCTCTTTTTTCCGTTAGCGTGTCTCCTGCTCGCGGGAAAGAAATTCTTCGGTCGCAACATAGTTTTCCCCGCCCTCCTCTTCATCTTTGTGGCTCTTGGTCCCTTTGGCCGAACTCTATTTGCTCATGGCAACGAGATCGCAGAAGACTATTCCTATCTGGGAGGCATGGAAGGAATCGCATTGGGATGCCTCACAGCCTTGGCGGTTTCGAGTGGGCTCGTTTCTCGCCGGGCGATTTCGGTTTTGTGGATGCCTGGGACCCTGATCGTCTCGGCAAGCATCATATTTTCGTGGCAAGCCTATAGAGGATGGCTCGGCAAAACAGGGCTGAACTTCACTCTACTTGGTCTGGGAACATGCATGTTCATAGCTGGTACGACGGCAGCGGAATGGACAAGCCCGCGTGTCTTAAGGCCACTTTTGAGGATGGGGCGGTACAGTTATGAAATTTACCTGACGCATATGTTCGTGGTGTTTACCTTCTTTGACCTGTTTCTTCATGCCTGCAAGCCCATGCGCGGCGTGGCGTTTTTGTTTGTCTGCACGATAGTGGTTGCAGGATTGTTGGGGGCTGGCATCGCAAACTTGTATTCGGAACCGGCGAATCGTATTCTGCGCGGGATTTGGACAAACCAGTCGAGAGCAGCGCGTCGATGTTAAGTGCGATCTATAGTTTTGATTACCTTGATTCCGTCTCTACGACGACCCGCCAAGCACTTCTAGACTATTTTCTAACAAACGTCGCGCCCAGGATCGTGCATCGTGATAAATGCTTTTGTCATTGCTGTCTTATTCTTCGGTGGAAGCTCCGCTCTCCCACAAGCAAGTGATTGGTCGCCATCTCCGGGACATACACAGATGGCGATATGGCCGAAGTCGCCGCCGGACGCCCAACCTCTCTCCGGGCCGGAAACCGCTACCACACGAGAGCACGACCACCTCGTCGCGGGAAAGCCATGGACCTACGTTGAACGAGTCTCAAGGCCGACGATGACAGTCTATTCGCCCGCAGGAAAGAACACAGGGACTGCGATCGTAGTGTTCCCCGGCGGTGGCTATCGAATTCTGGCGATCGACCTCGAAGGTACGGAGGTTTGCGACTGGCTGACCTCGAAGGGAATCACGTGTGTCCTGTTGAAATACCGCGTACCGGGCGAAGATAACCCTGCCAGATCGGGGCCGTATCCGGAGTCCCCGGTGGCTTTGGAAGATGCCCAGAGAACACTTGGGCTGGTGCGGTTGCATGCTTCGGAATGGCACATCGATCCCCACAAGGTCGGAGTGCTTGGTTTTTCGGCCGGTGGACACTTATCCGCAGCGATCAGCACCAACTATAAGAAGCGCTTGTATCCGTTGGTGGATGCGGCTGACAAAGAAAGCTGCCGTCCAGATTTCTCGGTCGTACTTTATCCGGGACACATGCAGCAGCACGCTTCGAATGAATATCAGTTGAATCCGTATGTTCCAGTGACCAAGGAGACGCCGCCTACGTTCTTGCTGCAAGCCGAGGACGACCCGGTCGATCCTGTGCAGAACTCGCTGGTCTATTACACAGCTCTGAAAGACGCGGGAGCGCCTGTCGAGATGCACCTGTACGCCCATGGAGGCCACGCCTTTGGGTTACGTCGTTCGCAGTTCCCGATCACCGAATGGCCGGACTTGGTCGAGAGGTGGTTGCGAACGATTGGGATTAGCTCGCAATAGCCATGGCGGCGATCTATGTGGATCGCTTAGCTCGCCGCTTGTTCGGCGGGCACTTGCGGTTTCGTGTGGGACGCGGCTTCGTAGCGGGCTAGATCCAGATCGGCATTCAGAGAGTCTAGGATCACCATAGGCAGTTCGGCGCCGAATTCGTCCAACTCTTCTTCCGTCCAGCCGCCGTTGAGGCGGGTTGAGCCGGTGATGTCTTCCGGGAAGCCCTGGCGGTAGTCGCCTTCGCGGATGAGTATGTCGCCGAGCAGGCGTCCGGTGTGGACGTCGTAGATGCGGCGGCTGGCCTGCCCGTGATTGTTGGTGAGGCAGAGAAAGACTTCGCCGTCCCCGGCAAACTCGGGGCGGTAGTACCACGCCTGCGGAGCGTCGATTTTGGGATGGTGCCGCTTGGGGCGGTGAATCGTGTCTTTCTTCTCGACCAGCTCTTCCTTCGGATTGAAGTAAAGAATTCGCTGGCAGGAATCGCAAACGATCGTTTCTTTCCCCGAGCGGACCTCGTTGTAGGTCTGCGGACGCAGCATCACCTGGCAGGCCATGCATTTGTGATCGCGCACTTCCGAGATGCCGCTGCCGCGGAATTTCGATACGCGCTCGTAGTGCCGCAACAGATCTTCATTGATGCCCTTGCGAAGCTGATCGCGCTTCCCGCGCCATTCGCTCAGCTGCTTCTCGTCTTCGGCGGTGCGCTGGCGGGCCTGTTCCTTTTCTTTTTCGATCTCGGCCATTTCCGCTTTCAGTTCGGCCTGCGCGGCTTTGACTTCCTTGTCGCGCGCGTCGGCATTAACCATCAGCTCGAGAATCTTGTCCTCGTTGGCCGCGATTTCCTTCTCGGCGAACTGGATCTCGTGCAGCAGTGCCTTGTACTGATCGTTGGTCTTTACGTCGAGCGACTGGTCGCGGTACTTGGAGATTTTGCCGCGCAGATCGTTGATGCTGGATTCGTACTTGCGGCGGGAGGCTTCGTCGGCCTTGACTGCAGCCTGCGCTTTTTCAAGCTGCGCCTTGGTGCCGGCCAGCTTCTGCTCGATCGCCGAGACACGCTTGGGCAGTTCGGCGACTTCGTCCTGCAGACGGCGGATTTCCTTATCTGCGTCCTGCAGTTTCAGGAGATTTTCGATTTCAGGAAGCATCCGGCTGCTTTTGATTCTAACACGCGGGGAAGCTCGATTTGGCGCGGGTTTTTCGACCGGGACTTCAGCCCGGCGGAGAGGCAAAAATGGGCCGAAACGGAACCTGCCCGCGCCGGCGTCATTCCGAAGTCCCGCGCTTTCACCAGCGGGGCGAGGAATCTCGCGTGAAGCAAAATCTTGCGCGCGCTAGATCCTTCGCTCCGCCTGAAGAACGGCTACGCTCAGGATGACTCCCCGCCGATGGCTTGGGATGCAGCCCCGGGCGGGCCGGGTGTACACTTTCTCGTTCGTCCCTGTGGGTTCTCTCATCATTTTTCTGCGAGGTCGCTTCGTGAAAAGAAAGACTCTTGTTGTGCCTGCCCTTGCCCTTTTTGCGCTTTGCGCATGTCTTTTGCTGAACGCCCAGACGACTCCCACCAAACCTTTAACCATTGAGACGTTGTACCAGCCGGGAGGCCTCGGCGGACGAGGTCCCGAGACCGTCGAATGGAGTCCCGACGGCACGAAGCTCTCCTACGTGCAGCGTGACGAAAAGACCCAGAGCGGCGAGTTGTGGTACGTCGACGCCGCCACTGGCGAGAAGAAGGTGCTGGTCAGCGCGTCGAAGCTGGCCTCGCTCGATCCGGACGTGAACAAGGTGAAGAACGAGCGCGAAAAAGAGCGGCTGACGCGGTATCACGTCGCAGCCTACCTGTGGGCGCCGGATTCGAAGCATCTGCTGTTTGACTCCAACGGACAGCTGTGGCTCTACGATCTCGGCACGCAGACGGCCGTGCAATTTACTTCGGCGCCCGATCCGAGCGGCGATCCCAAATTTTCGCCCGACGGCAATCATGTGGCCTACCTGCGTAAGCACAATCTTTTTGTCCGGCCGATCAGCGGCACCGACGAGAAGCAGCTTACCGACGACGGCGGCGACAACTTTCTAAACGGCGACATCGACTGGGTCTATGCAGAAGAGTTGGGCGTGCGCAGCAATTATTTCTGGTCGCCCAACAGCAAAGAAATCGTCTACATGCGCATGGACGAGACCAAGGTTCCGACGTATCCCATCACCGACTGGATGCCGCAGCACCCAACAGTCGACCAGCAGAAGTATCCGGAGGTCGGGGATCCGAATCCGGTGGTGAAGCTGGGGGTGGTTGACGCCGGGAAAAACAAGACCCGCTGGCTCTCGCTGCCGAGCGACGAAAACACTTACATTCCGCGCTTTGGATGGCTGAAGGACGGCATCGTGTGGGCCGAAGTGCTCAACCGCACGCAGGACAAGATGGACCTGTATTTCATTGATGCCAAGTCGGGCAAGGGAAAGATTGTCCTGACGGAGTCAACTCCAGGGGCATGGATCGACTTTGAGCACGTCGAAGTGCATTTCCTGAAGTCGGGCAGCCAGTTCCTGTGGCCGAGCTGGCGCGACGGCACCATGCAGATTTATCTCTACAGCTTTGACAAGGAAAATCCGATGGCGGCCGACGCGAAGCTGGAACGGCAGCTGACGAAAGGCGACTTCGAAGTTCAGGGAATCGATGGCGCCGACGAAGCCGCGGGAACCGTTTTCTTTCAGGCGAATAAAGATGATCCCCGCCAGGAGCATGTTTATTCAGTAAAGATGGATGGCTCGGATTTCAAGGATCTGACGGAAGAAGAAGGCATGCACTTCGCCAACTTTGCGGAAGATGGCAAGCACTATTCGCACATGTTTATGGGGCCGCATACGTCACCGGTCGAGACTCTCTGCGCGGTCGGAGGCTCGTGCTATCCGGTCTGGAAGGCGAAAGATGAGATCGCCGAATACGGCCTGCGCGCGCCGAAATATCTCGAATTCAAGGCGGCCGACGGGACCACGACTCTTTACGGGCGGCTGCTGCTTCCCCCGGACGGGACGGTCAGCGGCAAAATTCCGCTCATTATCAACATATATGGCGGGCCGGCAGGACAAACCGTCACAAAGGGAATGCCCAGTGCTTTTGATGAAATTCTGGCGCGCAAGGGATTCGCGATTTTCTCGGTCGATAACCGCGGCACTCCGGGACGCGACCGCGCATTTCAGACGGCGATCCGGCATGAGTTCGGGGAGATCGAGTTGAAAGATCAACTTGCAGCGCTCGATCAGCTCTTGGCGGAATATCCGCAGCTCGACAATAGCCGCGTGGCGATCTGGGGATGGTCCAATGGCGGCTCAATGACGCTCTATGCTATGACGCATTCCGATCGCTTTCGCGCGGGCGTGGCCGTGGCTCCGGTGACGTATCAGGCGAACTACGACTCGATCTACACCGAGCGCTACATGGGACTGATCACCGAAGACAAGGAAGGATACGACCAGTCCAACGCGATGAAGTCAGCCGACAAGCTGCACGGGGCGCTGCTGCTGGTGCATGGTACGAGCGATGACAACGTCCACTTCCAGAACAGCATTCAGATGATCAATGCGCTCATCAACGCGGGCAAGCAGTTCGAGCTGATGATTTATCCGAACAAGACCCACGGCATCGCGGGAAGAGACGCGCGCGTGCATCTGTTCACGATGATTGAAGAGCATTTCGAGAGGGAACTGAAGTAGGCTTGTTTATCAAGCCTACTGATTTGTCATCCTGAGCGAAGCGAAGGATCTATGCAGTCCGCCGAATGCTGATGCGCTGTGAGCAAAATGCATAGATCCTGCGGCGCTAAAAGCTGCGCCTCAGGACGACAATGCGATATTGCTCTGCTCGACGTGATTACTTCGCGGCGTGAACTACCTGCTCTTGTCGGCCTTTTTGGATTCTTTCGTAGAGCTGTCTTTCGACTCGGACTTCTTCTCGTCTTTCTTGTCCTTCGATCCCGAATCGCCGCTCGAGGATCCGGCAGAGGACCCCTTCTTGGCATAGTCGGTCACGTACCAGCCGGAGCCTTTGAATTGCACGGCCGGAGCCGAGATCGTCTGCTCCACGGGCCCGCCGCAGTCGGGGCACTTCTTAACGGGCTTGTCGGAAAACTTCTGTATTTTTTCGAAGCGATGGCCGCACTTCTTGCACTGATATTCGTAAAGTGGCATGGGTTTGAGAGGGTCGTGAGGAACTCGCTTGATTTTAGGGGCGAGGGTTCGGTCGCGTCAATTTCGTGCGCTTACCGCGAGAGCAGCTTCTTGGGAGCGGTATTGCGCCACGCCGCCTCAATTGCCTTCGCCAGAACTTCCTTTTCGGCTGCTTTGAGGACCACACTGGTTGCCCCGCGCCGTCCCCAGGTGCCTTTGACCGAAATGAACGCCTCGGGATAATCCTTCGAAAAATTGTGCTGATCTTCCGGCGAGAGCTTGACCATGCCGCGCGTCTTGTCGGGATATCCGAGCGTGGCGAAGATCTTCCCGGCAACCCGAAAATCCGGATGGTTCATGTGAGAGCGCTCCTCGGTTTCAGGAAGCGAAAGGGCAATCTTGCGGAAGGCGGCAGGGGTCATCGCAATCTCCAAAAACATTCTGAAACCACGAAGGCCACAAAGGTACACGAAGGAATCTCGGTCACAAAACCTATAGCGCCTGACTCAGGCGGGCAGTTACGGCGGTGTTAGACTTCGGGCCATGAGCGAGGCGAAGACCACCGGCCCAGCCCTGTATCTCGTGGGCACTCCGATCGGCAACCTGGAGGACATCACGCTCCGGGCGTTGCGTGTGCTGAAGGAGGTCGACCTGATCGCCTGCGAGGACACGCGGCAAACGCAGAAGTTGCTCAATCATTATGCGATATCGACACCGACCACCAGCTATCACGAGCACAACGAGATGACGCGCTCCACCGAACTGGTGAAGCAGATGCAGGAGGGAGCAAGCGTTGCCCTTGTGACCGATGCGGGAATGCCGGGAATTTCCGACCCCGGATACCGGCTGATTTCGCTGGCGATTCGGCATCATTTGCCGGTCGTGCCAGTGCCGGGCGCGTCGGCGTTTCTGTCAGCGCTGGTGGCAAGCGGCCTGCCCGCAGATTCTTTCCGTTTCAGCGGATTTCTTCCGGCCAAACGAGGCGAGCGGCGGACCGTGCTCGAGAGCGTCAAGCATTCTCCGCGAACACAGGCGTTCTACGAAGCTCCGCACCGGATCGTCGAAGCGCTGGAAGACGTCGTCGAAGTGCTGGGGCCGGAGCGGCATGTCGTGGTCGCACGTGAAGTGACGAAGATCCACGAAGAATTCCTTCGCGGCCGCGCGGCAGACGTGCTCGCGAGCCTGAAGCACCGGGAGGCGGTCAAGGGAGAAATCACGCTGCTGATCGGCAAAGCGGAAGAGGGCGAGGCTCATGTAGCGGCGGACGCATTCGCCGGCCAGAGCGTGAAGCAACGCGTCCAGCAGCTGATGGCCGAAGAAAAGATCGACGAGAAGTCTGCGCTGAAGAAGGTAGCGAAGGAACGGGGAGTGTCGAAGAGCGAGGCCTACCGGGAGATGCAGAGGGGGAAATGATGGACTTACGATCCTGGCGTCATCAGTTTGAACCTTGCCTCGTGCACGCTTCTTCGCAGACTCTCGATGTCTGTCGGAAAGTAGTCATCGATTGCGAGCCAAGCCGCTTTGCCACCTTTCAAGAAGATCACAGCGCATGGGAATGATGCGAATGATCCTTGTTCGTAAACGACAATTGCGGATTGCTGATTCACCGCGGCGAAGGTGAGTTGGCGAGACGGAGCGTTGATGATGACGTCTGTGCTCATCGGGTCGCCGGGGTTATTCATGTCGAAAGGCAGCGCAGTTACATTCGTAAAGGACTCTCGTAGCGTGGGAGGAATCTGCCGGACGCGCCGCGTCAATTCGAAAGGCCCAGCAAGCAGCGCTTCGATATCGGCCTGGGTTAGTGTCGGTGCATTTTTCGCGATGGGGCCGAACTCCACAACAAGCGTCCGACGTGTCTTCAAAAACCATGCACCGCCCGCCGCGAAGAAAAGCACGAACGCTGCCGTCATTGTAAGAATCCACTTGCGACCCAAGCTATTTCCCCGCCAACTCCTTCTTCACCATCTCGCTGACCACTTTTCCATCCACGCGCATGCCAGCGGCGTTGAATCTCGCCATGGCATTCTTCATCACAGTACCCATCTCTTTCATCGTCGGCGACCCCATTTCGGCGATGACCGCCTTCACTCCGGCGGCAATGTCGGCTTCACTGGCCGCCTTGGGCAGGTAGGCTTCGATCACTGTGATCTCGGCGGCTTCCTTGTCGGCCATCTCCTGGCGCCCGCCCTTCGTGAATTGCTCGATTGAATCTTTCCGCTGCTTGATCAGCGTATTGAGGACCGCCTGCGATTCCTTGTCGTCCAGCGGGGACATCTTCTCCACGGTCTTCAGTTGCAGCGCGCTCTTGATCATGCGAAGGCAGGAAAGGCGCGCATCGTCCTTGGCCTTCATGGCCGTAACAATATCTTTCTGAATCTGCTCTGCGAGGCTCATGCGGGAATTATAGACGTGAACCCTCCCAAGCCTTCCAAAAGCCACAAAAAGGCGAGCCGAAATGTTAAAAAACGGGCCCACCAGAGCAACTCCAATCCAGAATTGCTATTGAAGCCGCCGCCCGCATAGAATCTGTTCATCGCTCTACCGTCGTTCACTTTGCTGAACCCTGTCGTTCCAAGTGAGGAAGATTGAATAAAGGCACGGCTATCTACCCGGGGTCGTTCGACCCGCCGACGAATGGGCACCTCGACCTGATCCAACGAGGGAGCAAGATTTTTGAAGAGCTGGTGGTGGCGATCCTGCGGAACTCGGAAAAAGTCCCAATGTTCAGCGTCTCGGAACGGCTGGAAATGCTCAAGGAATTAACCGCCGACCTGAGCAACGTGCGGATCGACACCTTCGACGGACTGATGGTCGAATACGCGAAGTCGATTGAGGCGACGTGCGTCTTGCGCGGCATTCGCGCCATCAGCGACTACGAATACGAACTGCAAATGGCATTGATGAACCGGAAACTCGAGCCGACGCTCGAAACCGTCTTCATGATGCCCGCCGATAAATATTCGTATGTGAGTTCACGGCTGGTGCGCGAAGTAGCGCAGGCTGGCGGACCAGTGAAGGGATTGGTCCCGGAAGTGGTCGAGCAGAAGCTGCGCGAGAAGCTCGATCCCGCCTACAAGTTGCAGGAAACGAATGTGATCGAAGTCCCAAGGAGAAGGAAAAAGAAGGCATGACCACGGCAATCATGGACGCACTGAAACCGACGGAACGTATCAACCGCATTGAGCCCTCCGCCACCATGGCGGTGGTGGCCGAAGCCGACAAGCTGCGCTCGCAGGGAATCGACGTGGTCGATTTCGGAGCGGGCGAGCCGCACTTTTCGACTCCGCAGCATATTAAAGATGCGGGCATCGCCGCCATTCAGGGCAACTATACCAAGTACACTGCCGTGGCCGGAACGGCCGAGCTTCGCGATGCCATCGCGCATCGTCACAATGTCGACTTCGATTCCGATTACCGCCGCGAAGAAGTCATCGCCTCTGTCGGCGGGAAGCACGCGCTGTTCAATGCCATCCAGGTGCTGGTTGATCACGGCGACGAAGTGATTCTGCCTGTGCCGTATTGGGTTTCGTTCAAAGACATCATCCGCTATGCCGGCGGAAACTGCGTATTGCTTGACGCCGATGAGTCGCAGGGATTCCGCGTGACGGCGCAGATGGTCGCTCGTCTGATCACGCCGAGAACGAAGGCCATCATTCTTAATTCGCCTTCGAATCCGTCGGGCGCCGTAATGAAGCCCGAAGACATGACCGAGGTCATCCGACTGGCGCATGAGCGCGGCATCTGGGTGCTATCGGATGAATGCTACGTGTACCTGAATTACAGCGGAAAGAACTTTTCCGTTGGCTCACTGCGCGAATACAAAGAACGCATGGTGATTTTGGGATCGCTGTCGAAGACCTATGCGATGACCGGATGGCGGCTCGGCTATGCGATGGCTCCCGCGGCGGTTGTGGGCGCGATGGCCAAGTTGCAGAGCCAGTCGACCTCGAATCCGACGTCGATTGTGCAGAAGGCGGCCGTTGCCGCTCTCAAAGGCCCGCAGGACTGCGTGGAGCATATGAAAGCGGAATACGTCCATCTGCGCGATCATGTCGTCGCGGGACTGCGGTCGATCCCAGGAGTGAAGTGCACGCTCCCCGAAGGCGCATTCTATGCCTATCCAAACATCTCGGCATTTTTAGGACGCGACAGTCTGAACTCGGCCTCCGATGTTGCCGGACGTCTACTGTGCGACGCGCACGTCGCCACGGTTCCAGGAGAAGGATTCGGTACAAAGGAACACATTCGCGTCTCGTACGCGACTTCGAAAGCCGAGTTGGATCGGGGTCTCGAGCGTATGCGTAAGTTTTTCGCCGCCGTTTAGAGCTTTGAACTGTCTCATAAATGGCATTGGGGAGGGCACGGTTTCAAGCCGCGCCCTCAAGTCAACCGAAGGACGCGGGCTTCAGCCCCCTGAGGTGGGGTTTCTCTCATCCTTCAAGTTTAGAAATGTTCTGGTTCGGCAAATGGCCGTTCCGTTGGCGGGCGGTCTTTTTTGTGGCCGGAAATTGTTCGCAACCTTCGCATGGAAACTCTTTATCCATTATTGATGCTTCCCGGCTTCGATCCGCGGCCATGGGGAACTGAAGATTTGTCGCCCATCTATCCGAATCACAAGTTCAATCAAAAGATTGGTGAAGCGTGGCTCACGGGAGACGAGTGCAAAGTTGCAAATGGACCACTCTCTGGAAAAACGCTGGCGCAGCTGAGTGAACAATATCAGCGCGGGTTGGTTGGCGAGGCGGCGCGCGATCCGAAACGCTTTCCTCTGCTGCTGAAATTTCTTTTCCCGCACGAAAAGCTATCGGTGCAGGTGCATCCCGATGATTCGCAGGCATTGCGCGTCGGACAACCGTGGGGCAAAACAGAGTGCTGGTACGTGGCTCACGCCAAGCCCGGATCGCAAATTGGACTGGGCCTTAAGGCGGGCGTAACCGCCGCTCAGCTCGAGCAATCGATTCACCAGAATCGCGCCGAAGAAGTGCTGAACTGGGTCGACGTTTTTGCGGGAGATATGATCTACGTCGCTGGAGGTACGGTTCATACGCTCGGGCCGGGATCGGTGATTGTCGAGACGCAGCAGCAGTCCGACACGACGTATCGCCTGTATGATTACGGGCGGCCGCGCGAACTGCATCTGAAGGACGGCATGGCGGCCGTAAAAGAAAAGGTAAAGTCGGGCAAGGTGCTGCGTCCGGCTCCCACGCAGGTCGGTAAGAATCGGCGGGCTTCGCTGATCACCGCTCCTTATTTCGTCGTGGACATGTATGAGACAAAAGATCCGCTGCAGCTCGCAACTAAAGATGATTCCGGAAAAACATCGGCGCAGATTCTTGTCGCAGTCGATGGCTGCGGAGTCATCGAGGCGACTGGCATGGAACCCGTGACGATGGCAAAGGGCGATGCAGTCGTGCTTCCGGCAACGGTCGCCGATTTCGGCGTTCGGCCGCAGTGGACGCTCGAATTCCTGCGCGCCTATGTTCCCGGGAGAACGTTGCCCGAACCGGAAACCCGGCTGTAACTGAAATTTTCGGATCTCTAAACCAATGGCGAAGGACTCTAATTTCTATCCGGTAATTCTGGCTGGAGGGCGCGGCACGCGCTTCTGGCCGCTCAGCCGGAAAAAACGCGCGAAGCAGTTGCTGGCGCTCGACGGCAAGCAGACGATGATCCAGCAGACCGTCTCGCGCCTTCTACCGCTCGCTCCCGCGAAAAAATTCTGGATCATAACCAACGACGACCTCCGGCCGGCAGTCGCGCAGCAACTTCCGAAGCTGCCGAAGGCTCAGATTCTAGCGGAACCTGTAGGACGGAACACCGCTCCCGCGATCGGCCTGGCTGCGTTTCTGCTTCTTCGCGAGAATCCTGGAGCCGTCATCGGAATGTTTCCTTCCGACCACGTCATTGCCGACGAAAAGCGCTATCGTGAGACTCTCGAACGCGCGATTGAAGTTGCCGCCGCTGGTCCGAACATTGTGGTGCTCGGCATTCGCCCCAATCGCGCGGAGACCGGCTACGGATACATCGAAGCGGGAGGTTTGTATCAGGGAGATGCGCTGCACGTCCGCCGTTTCACCGAGAAGCCGAACGCGGAGCGCGCAGCGGAATTCGTCGCGGCCGGGAATTATTTCTGGAACAGCGGAATGTTCCTGTGGAGCGCGCAGACTCTGGCCGACGCGCTCAAAGAACACCTGCCGAAAACCGCGGCCCTGCTCGAGCAGATCGCGGCGACTTACGGCACAAAGAAATTCGCGGCCACATTCCGGCGGCTGTACCCGAAGTGCGAAAACATCAGCGTGGACTATGCCGTTCTTGAGCCTCGATCCGCGAAAGGTGAATCCGAAGGCAACATCTATTGCCTGCCCGCCGATTTCGGATGGAACGATCTTGGCTCATGGACTGCACTGCATGAGCACCACACGGCCAAGAGCACTCCTCCGGAAGGAAACCTTGTGGCGAGTTCCGGCGTTTTTCTGTTGAACGCTCGAGGGAACTACGTGCATGCTCCGGAAAAATTCGTGGCTGCGGTAGGAGTGAGCGATTTGGTCGTGGTAGAAACTGCCGACGCGTTGCTGATCACCACGCGGCAACACGCGCAGGATGTGGGCAAGGTTGTGAAGTATCTGGATGAGAAAAAGCTGCACAAATTGACGTAAAGAGTGGCTAGTGGATAGGGGCTAGTGATTAGTAAACAGTTTTGGGAAGGGCACGGCTTCCAGCCGTGCCTCCAGCAGCACAAAAATACGCGGGCTTCAGCCCATGAGGAAGACTGATTTTCTGGCCACTAACCACTAACCACTATTCACTGTTCTCCCTATGACACAAGAGATCAAGTTCGGAACGGACGGTTGGCGCGGCATCATCGCCGACGACTTCACTTTTGAGAACGTGCGTCGCGTAGCGGGCGCAATCGCTTCTTACGTTTTGAAGCATGAGCAGCCGCAACATGGCGTGATCGTCGGATATGACGCGCGGTTTGCCTCTCCGCGCGCGGCGCAGGTGGTCGCCGAAACGATTGCCGTCTCCGGAATTCCGGTGAAGCTCGCCAACGACTACACGCCAACACCCGCGGTTTCTTATGCAGTCAAACAGCAAGGCGCCGCCGGAGGTGTCATGGTCACCTCGAGCCACAATCCGTGGAACTGGAATGGAGTGAAATTCAAGGGCAATTTCGGCGGATCGGCGACTCCCGCGATCATGAAGAAGATCGAAGAAGAACTCGCTGCGGGAGCGGCTCCGAAAGGAAATAGAGCTGCAGTCCAGGAAGTCGATCTCAAGAAAGACTATGTTGCCGCGGTCTGTGCTTTCGCCGACATGGACCTGATCTCCAAAACAAAATTCAAGTTCGCTGTCGACGCAATGTACGGCTCAGGACGCGGCGTCGTGCCGGGAATCTTCTCCGATCACGGCGTGAATTTTATGGCGATCCGTCAGGAACTCAATCCGCTGTTTCCGGGCATTAATCCAGAACCTATTCAGCCGCACACGGCAATGCTGCAGGAAACAGTGGTTCGCGAGAAATGCGACGCGGGGCTGGCTACCGACGGCGATGCCGATCGCATCGGCGCCGTCGCCGAAGACGGCACGTTCGTCGATTCCCACAAAATCTTCTGCGTGCTGCTGCGCTGGCTGATCGAGCGCAAGAAGTGGCCGGGAGAAGTCACTCGCGCTTTCAACACCACGAGCATGATCGACCGCATCTGCGCCAAGCACGGGCGCAAGCTGCACGAGACCTCAATCGGATTCAAGTATGTCGCCGACCTGATGATGGAGCGCGAGATTCTCATGGGCGGCGAGGAGTCGGGCGGCATCGGCTATTCGCGTTTCCTCCCCGAACGAGACGGGGTTTTGAATTCCCTGCTGCTGGCGAACGTCATGGCCGAAGAGGGCAAGCCTCTTGGCCAGCTCGTCGCTGACTTGCAGCATGAATTCGGATCCCATTATTACGGCCGGCGCGACCTGCACATTCCCGAAGACGTGAAACAAAACGCGATTCAGCGCGCGCGATCCGATAGCACGCTGGCGTTAGGCCCCTACAAGGTCCTCCGCAAAGAACATATGGACGGCGTCAAGTTTTTCCTGGATGCGCCGACCAATGGCAAGGGAGCCGAGGCCTGGGTCCTGTTTCGCGCCTCGGGAACCGAGCCTCTGTTGCGGCTTTACACCGAAGCCGCCTCTCCCGAGCTCGTCAGCGAGCTACTCGTGACCGGCGAGAACTTCGTCAGGAACTCCAGCTAGCATTGCATTGATGCGATACTTTTACTTATGGCAGACGATCCCACTTTCGTGCAGGCGGACACTCCCGAAACCCGGCGCTATAATCGTGTCCGGCGCTGGCTCAGTGTTTCGGATTTTGTGCTCGGCTTCGCGTTCCTGATCGTTCTGTTGGCGACCAGCTGGACCGGAGCCCTCCGCGATTTCGCCTATCGCCTGGGATTCCAAAACTACACACTCTCTTTATTCATCTATCTGTTCCTGTTGCTCGCCATCAGCAAAATGCTCGGCATCGTCCTTGACTACTACGGATTTCGCCTGGAGCGCGGATTCAAACTTTCAAACCAGAAATTCAGTGGCTGGGCCTGGGACGAAATCAAAGGATTCCTCGTCGGACTTGTGCTGGCCACGATCGTTGTCGAGCTTTTGTATTTGACGATCCGCCAGTGGCCGCAGCACTGGTGGCTGCTGGCTTGGGCGCTCTTCATGGGATTGTTCGTTCTGCTCGCGCAATTGGCCCCAGTGGTCCTGTTCCCGATCTTCTACAAATTCGAGCCGCTGGAAAATGAGGATCTTCGCCGGCGACTCGTCGTGTTGAGCGAGCATGCCGGCACGAGAGTTCGCGGCGTCTATCGCTGGAAGCTCTCGGAAAAAAGCAAGAAGGCGAATGCCGCGCTCACCGGGCTTGGCGGGACGCGCCGCATTATTCTTGCCGATACGCTCCTCGACAATTACACCCCTGAAGAAATCGAAGCGGTTCTCGCTCACGAACTAGGGCACCACGTCCACAAGCACATTCTAAAGAGCATCTTCGTGCAGGCGGGCATCACTCTTTTCGGATTCTGGGCAGCAAACTGGGTTCTCCATTATGCGGTCGACCATCACATGTTCGAAGAGCTCTCCGACTTCGCCAACTTGCCGCTCCTGGCGCTGGTTTCGGTCGTTCTCTCGTTTCTGCTGATGCCTGCGCTCAATGCGTATTCGCGCTTCAACGAGAGACAGGCCGATCGCTATGCCTTCGAATCCACCGCCAGCGTCGAGCCGTTCATCTCATCGATGAATAAGTTGGCCGAGCAGAATCTCGCCGAGCGCACTCCTTCGAAGTGGTTGGAATGGTTCTTCCACTCGCATCCGTCCATCTCGCGGAGGCTCGCCGCCGCGCACGACTGGGCGAAAACCCAAGGCGCACACCAACAGACTTGAATGACAATCTCTTGATCCGCAGAATCCCGGTCTACCTGATCCTCGCGTTTCTTTGTGCCTCTGCGGCTGCGCAAAAATCCGCACCGACCTGCAGCAGTTGCGCCGAATGGAATCGCCCGCAAAAGCCGTTTCGCATTTTCGGCAACACCTATTACGTCGGACCCCATGGTCTCAGTTCGATCCTTATCACCTCGCCAGCCGGAGATATTTTGATCGACGGCGATCTGCCCGAATCCGCGAAACCGATCGCCGAGAATATACGATCGTTAAGTTTTCGTGTCCAGGACATCAAAATCATTCTGAATTCGCACGTGCATTTCGACCACGCCGGAGGCATCGCCGAGCTGCAGCGCATGACCGGAGCCCGCGTGATGGCAAGCCCATGGAGCGCGGAGGTGCTGCGAAGAGGTGGAATCGGGCGCGGCGATCCACAAAATGGCATTATCCAGCCGGTGGCACCGGCAAAGAATGTTCACGAGTTGCGCGACGGAGAAACTCTTTCCCTCGGAAGAATTTCGATTACCGCGCATTTCACGCCGGGCCATACCCCCGGAGGCACCAGCTGGACCTGGCAATCGTGCGAAGGGAGGATTTGCAGAGATATCGTATTCGCCGACAGCCTGGCACCAATGTCGGCCAAGGGCTTCAAGTTCTCCGACGGCAGGGATTATCCGCACGCGCTGGAAGATTTTGAAAAGAGTTTCCGCTTTCTTGAGACGACACCGTGCGACATTCTCATCACCACGCATCCCGAGGCGTCGAACTTGTGGGATCGTCTCGCCGCCCGCGGAAACGGAGCGACGCCTGATCCGATGGTCAATCCGCTCGCCTGCAAGGATCTTGCCAAGAGTGCGCGGGAGCGGTTTCGTCAGAGACTGGCCGAGGAGCGCGGCGGTTCGTCTGGAAAGTAAAATCAGCGCTTCTTGAGAATCCCGATAACTCTCTGCAGATCTTCTTCTGTGTCGACGCCAACGCTGTCATACGGAGTTTCTCCGACATAAATCGGGATTCCATTCTCCAGAAATCGCAGTTGCTCGAGCCGCTCGCTTTTTTCCAGGGCTGATTCCGGCATTTTCACGAACCGATCAAGCACCGGCTTTCGATAGGCGTAAATACCCAGATGTTTGAAATAGCGGGGCTGCGTGGCATCGCGATCGAAGGGAATCGTGGCGCGCGAAAAATACAAAGCGCGGCCGTTGAGATCGGTGACGAGTTTCACCGCATTCGGATTCGGGATGTCGACCTCCGCCGCCGGAGTCATGAGCGTGCCAACTTCCGCCTGAGCATTTTGCATCACCTCAAGCAGGCTCGCGATGTGCTCCGCGCGGATGAGCGGCTCATCCCCTTGAACGTTAATGTAAACGTCGGCCGCCCTCCTGCCTGAGACTTCGTGCACCCGTTCGGTCCCGCTGCGATGCGCGGGAGAAGTCATGCAGACATTCCAACCATGCTGACGACACGCCGCCATGATTTCCTCGGAGTCCGTCGCGACAACCACATCGGCCAACAGCGGCGACGAACGCACCGCCTCGTATACAACGCCGATCAGCGGCTTTCCGGCAATTTCTCGCAGCATTTTGCGCGGCAGCCGCGTGGAAGCCAGTCGTGCGGGGATAACGGCAATCGCTTTCATGAAGTTGACATTGTAGACGGACCGCAGACACCGAGACGAATAAGGCTGCGGTGCTCCAACGTTTGACCAATTCCGCAGCCGATTCTAGAATCAATAACTGGACGTAACGCCCCATCGGGCGGTTGCTTCTATGCCGCGAAAGCGCTGACTCCACATCAGCTGCGCAAGTTCCTTTCGCACATTCTCCCGATTTTGCAGCACGTGGCGGTGTAGCTCAGGTGGTTAGAGCGACGGTCTCATAATCCGTAGGTCGTTGGTTCGAGTCCAACCGCCGCCACCAGGATTCTCGGGAACAACATTCTGCCGGATCCTCGCTCATCCTTTTGCTGACGCCAGATCTGTCCATGCCGAGTTTCGCCTGGACGAGTCGACCGCTGCCGCGATGAAACGCATTTCGGCAACACCGTCATCGACGCCCGGCACGAGCAACGACGCGGGATTTGGCGTCCGACCGTCGATCTCGGCGCTGATCTGCTCGGCCAGGTCGGCATAGAGTTGCGCGAAGGCCTCGAGGTATCCCTCCGGATGTCCGCCCGGAATGCGGCTTGCATGAGCGGCAACCGCGTTTGCCCCGGCTCCCGCACGGCGAATCAATTCCGGAGGCTTGCCCAGCGACTTCCACCAAAGATAATTCGGATCCTCCTGCCGCCATTCCAACCCTGCTTTTTCTCCGTAGACTCGAAGGCGGATATTGTTTTCATTTCCGGGCGCAATCTGGCTGGCCCACAACATTCCCTTGACGCCTTCGTTGAACCGCAGCAGCATCTGCGCGTTGTCATCGACTCGGCGCCCGGGGACAAAGGTCGATAGCTCGGCGGCGATCTGTTCGCAATGGAGTCCGGTCACGAATTCGGCGAGATTGAACGCGTGCGTGCCGATATCGCCCAGCGACCCAGCTGGACCGCTCCGTGCTGGATCGGTGCGCCACGCCGCCTGTTTCTGTCCCGTCTTCTCGAGCGGAGTCGCGAGCCAGTCCTGCACGTATTCCACCTGCACCACGCGGATTGGTCCGAGTTCGCCATCGGCCACCAACTGGCGCGCCTGCCGCACCATGGGATATCCCGTGTAGTTATGTGTCAGGCCGAACACCAGCCCGGAGCTGCGCACAATTTTGGAAAGGTCAAGCGCGTCGTCCAAAGTCGTCGTGATCGGCTTATCGCAGATGACGTGAATGCCGGCTTCTAAGAAAGTTTTGGCAATCGGATAGTGCAGGTGATTCGGCGTAACGATCGAGACTGCATCGATGCGGTCCGAGCGCTTCGCTTCTGCGGCCGCCATCTCGCGAAAATCCGTGTAGCAGCGATCAGCCGCAATGTGCACTTCGCGCGCCCCTTCGCGCGCTCGCTCTGGATTCGCCGACAGTGCCCCCGCGACTAGTTCGTATCGGTCGTCGAGGCGCGCCGCGATGCGATGCACGGCTCCGATGAAAGCGCCCGGACCGCCTCCAACCATTCCGAGCCGAAGCCTGCGATTGGACGCTGCCGATGCAGTCCCTTGAATTGTCATGCCAATCGGAACTCCTCCCGCTCAGTCGAGGCCGAGCATGCGGCGGTTGGTGCGCGAATCGGGCGTGCCGCCGGCCCAGTCTTCAAATGATCGATCCACGGACTGAATGATGTGCCGCGCGATGAACGGCGCGCCCTCCGCCGCTCCCTGCTCGCTGCTCTTGATGCAGCATTCCCACTCCAGCACGGCCCAGCCGTCGAACCCGTATTGCGTCAGCTTCGAAAAAATTGCCTTGAAATCAACCTGCCCATCGCCCGGAGAACGGAATCGTCCGGCGCGCTCCGGCCAATTTTGATATCCGCCATAAACGCCGCCGCGCCCGGTCGGACGAAACTCAGCGTCCTTTATGTGGAACATTTTGATGCGGTCATGATAAAAGTCGATGAACTGCAAATAATCGAGCTGCTGCAATACGAAATGGCTGGGGTCGAACAGAATATTCGCCCGCGGATGATTTTTCGTTCTCGCGAGGAACATTTCCCAGCTGGCGCCGTCGTGCAGATCTTCTCCGGGATGGATTTCAAAACATAGATTCACGCCCGCTTCATCGAACGCATTCAAAATCGGAATCCAGCGCTGTGCCAACTCGTCGAACGCCGCCTCAATCAGCCCTGCCGGACGTGGCGGCCACGGATACACATACGGCCAAGCCAGCGCTCCGGAAAATGTAACGTGCGCCTTGATTCCAAGATTCGCCGACGCCTTGGCTGCAAGCAGCAACTGCTCGACCGCCCACTTCTGCCGTTCTTTGGGCTTGCCATGCAAAGCCTCCGGGGCAAAAGCATCGAACGCCACATCGTAGGCGGGATGCACCGCGACGAGCTGCCCTTGCAGGTGCGTCGAGAGTTCCGATGCGACAAGTCCGTGCCGGTCCAATTTCCCGCGAAAATCATCGCAATACGCCTTGCTCTCGGCGGCGCGGCGCAGATCGAACAGACGCAGGTCCCATGAGGGAATCTGCACGCCCTTGTAGCCCAGCTGGGCGGCCCATTGGGCGATGTTGTCGATCGTATTAAAAGGAGGCTGGTCAGCCGCAAACTGCGCCAGGAAAATTGCCGGGCCACGAATTGTCTTCATTCAGTTTCGCTCCAGTCGAAACACATTAGCACAGCGCCCGTACGGACAGCGCCTCGGCTGTCCGGCCAGAACCGCACGCGGGAATCGCGCCTGCCCTAGGTACTTCGGTGTTTCTCCCGCTGGTGCCGCGCAGCTCCGCCGCCGCACTTCGGTGATATCTTGGTGATAAATCTGCTTGGCGGCGGCCGGCCAACGGCCCTTTATGGACGTCTTAAAACATCTTTTCGAGCAGCGTTTCCGCACACCCGTCGAACGCGTGCAGCCCGTCCAGGGAGAGCTCGGCGGCTCTGGACGCAAGATCATCCGCCTCAGCGGCAACGGCATCAGCGCGATAGGAATTCTCTATGGAGTGCGCGAAGAGAATTCCGCATTCCTCGAATTCACTCGGCACTTCCGAAAACATGGACTGCCCGTACCGGAAATCTACGGCGAAGATCTAGACCAGGGCGCCTATCTCGAAGAAGATCTCGGCGACACTTCGCTGTTCGAATTTCTCTCCAGGCATCGCAAGGGAGACGCGATCGCCCCGGAAGCTGTCGAGGCTTATCGAAAAGTTATAGCGACGCTGCCGCGTTTTCAGATCGAGGCCGCTCGCGATCTCAACTATAAGGTCTGTTATCCGCGCGGAAGTTTTGACCGGCAATCGATCAACTGGGATCTTAACTATTTCAAGTATTACTTCCTGCGCCTTGCAGGAATACCGTTCAGCGAACAGGCTCTCGAAGATGACTTCAGCCGCTTGACCAAATTTCTGTTAAGCGCGCCTCGCGATTATTTCCTTTACCGGGATTTTCAGTCGCGCAATGTGATGCTGCGCAAAGGCCAGCCTTATTTTCTGGACTATCAGGGCGGCCGCAAAGGCGCGCTACAGTACGACGTTGCCTCTCTTCTTTACGACGCCAAAGCCGACCTGCCTCCGGAGCTCCGCCTGCAATTGCTCGATCACTATCTCGAAACTTTGCGCGGCTACGTCGATATCAACCGTGAGGCTTTCCTGCACCACTACTACGCTTACGTGCATATCCGCATCATGCAGGCGCTTGGTGCCTACGGCTTCCGCGGATTCTACGAACGCAAAGTCCATTTTCTGCAGAGCGTGCCCTATGCGCTGAAAAATCTGCGCTGGCTGCTGCACAATGTGAAGCTTCCGATCGCGCTGCCGACCTTGCTCGAAGCGTTTCACAGCATGCTGGCCTCGGAAAAACTTCAGGGGCTCGCCACCGACGCCGACAATCTCGTCGTGCGGATCTTCAGCTTCTCTTTCCATCGCGGCCTGCCGAAAGACGAGACCGGCAACGGCGGCGGATTCATTTTCGATGGACGCAGTCTGCCTAATCCCGGCCGCGAAGAACGATTCAAGCCGCTCACGGGAAGAGACGCACCGGTGATCGAATATTTGAATCAGCAAGAGAGCGTGCATCAGTTCCTCGCCAGTGTCATGTCTCTGGTGGACGCGAGCGTGAAGAATTACCAGCAGCGCGGGTTCAAGAATCTGATGGTCTCGTTCGGCTGCACGGGCGGTCAGCATCGGTCGGTCTATCTCGCCGAGCAGGTCGCCAAACGCCTTCAAGGCCGTAACGGCGTTGAAGTGACAGTGCATCATCGCGAGCTCGAGCGAATGGAGGCCGAGAAAGCCCAGGCGCAGAAGGCTGCTCGATGAAGGCAATGATCCTCGCCGCCGGGCTTGGCACCCGGTTGCGCCCGTTGACCAACGAGCGTCCCAAGGCCCTAGTCGAAGTTTCCGGACGAACTTTGCTCGAGATTACGGTTCAGCGTCTTGCCTCATTCGGTGTCCGCGATTTCATCATCAACGTGCATCACTTCGCGGACAAGGTCGTGGACTATCTCGCGCAGAAAAAGAACTTCGGATTCAGGATCGAGATCTCCCGCGAAGACGTGCTACTCGACACCGGCGGCGGACTCAAGAAAGCTTCCTGGTTCTTTCTCGGCGGCAATGGTGACGAGCCGTTCATTCTGCACAACGTCGACGTCATCAGCACAATCGATCTCTCGCGGATGTTGAAATGCCACACCGAGAATCATGCACTCGCCACGCTCGCCGTGCAGGATCGCGATACGTCCCGATACCTGCTATTCGACGAGCGCAACGAACTCTGCGGCCGTCAGGCTGGACGCGATGGAACTGCTGACATGGTCCGGCCGGCCACTCAGATCAAAGCTCTGGCGTTCTCGGGAATTCACGTCATCTCGCCGCGGCTTCTTCCCATGATTTCCGAGGACGGAGTTTTTTCGATCATCACGACATATCTGCGCCTTGCCGGCCAGAAAGAAAAGATTGAAGCCTTCCGCGCCGATGAATACTACTGGCGCGATCTCGGCAAGCCGGACAATATCATTCAGGCCGAAACCGATATCGCCGAAAACCGGCTCTCGCTATAGCCGGACTTTCCACTTGCAGCGCTGCGCCGCGTTCGGTACCATCTGTGCACCTCAGAAATACAATGCAGACACGCGATCTACACCGAATTAGTGTCGTTGTCTTCCGGGTACGGGTCCTCGTACCCCGGGCGGTGTGGAGGGACGCAGTGAGCTGAGAACATAGCAATCTGAAAGCTCCCGAATCCCGCCCCGCCAGACAAGGCTCGGTGGGTTTTGCTTTTTTGGGAGTTGCGGAGAATCTGGTATGTCGGACAAATCGGTAGGCAACAAGAAGACCATGACAGGCGCGGGCATTCTGTGGGAATGCATCGAGCGCGAGGGCGTGAAGCACGTTTTCGGATATCCCGGCGGAGCCATACTGCCCGCCTACGACGCCCTCAAGCACAGCAAGATTCATCACGTGCTCGTGCGTCACGAACAAGGCGCAACGCACATGGCCGACGGCTACGCGCGTGCCAGCGGCCAGGTCGGAGTTGCAGTCGCCACCTCCGGTCCCGGCGCCACCAACATGGTCACCGGAATTGCGACCGCCATGCTCGATTCCTCTCCGATCGTCTGCATCACCGGACAAGTCGGCAGCAAGTTGATCGGCTCCGATGCATTCCAGGAAACGGACATCACCGGCGTGACGCTCCCGGTCACGAAGCACAACTATCTCGTCACGCACGCCAGCGAAGTCGCGCGCACGATTCGCGAAGCTTTCTATGTAGCGCGCTCGGGACGCCCCGGCCCTGTGCTGGTCGACATCACCAAAGATGCGCAGCAGACGACCTGCGAATTCGATTGGGAAGCGGCCCGGCCCCAGCTTCCGGGATATCGCCCGGATCTTTCTCCCGCTCCAAAGGAATACGAGCAGGCGCTCGATCTGATTCACAACGCGAAGCGGCCGCTGATTCTCGCCGGACACGGCATCATCATCTCCGGAGCGATGAAAGAAGTCCGCGACTTTGCCGAGCGCGCCGGCATCCCGGTTGCACTTACGCTGCTCGGCATCGGCGCATTCCCAGCCTCGCACCCACTCAATCTCGGCATGATGGGCATGCATGGAGAAGCCTGGGTGAACCACACCATTCAGGAAGCCGACCTGCTGCTCGCCTTCGGAATGCGCTTCGACGACCGTGTCACCGGCAATCTCAAGACCTACGCGCCGAATGCGAAAAAGATTCACATCGAGATCGATCCCGCGGAGATTAACAAGAACGTCAAAGTCGACGTGCCGCTTGTGGGCGATTTGCGCGAAGTTCTCGACGAACTGTTGCCTCATGTGGAATCCATCGACAGGAGCGAATGGCTCGATTTCATCGACAAGCTGAAAGGCGATGCCGCCGTTCGCGACATTCAGAATCTGCCGGACAGCGGCCATCTTTATGCGGCGCACGTCATCAACGATCTCTGGCGCGAAACCCGCGGTGGCGAAACCATTGTCGTCACCGACGTTGGCCAGCACCAGATGTGGGAGGCGCAATACTACAAGCATGAAAAGGCGCGCAGCCTCATCACTTCTGGCGGCCTCGGAACCATGGGCTTCGCGTTGCCCGCCGCCATCGGCGCAAAAGTCGCGCGGCCCGAAGCGGAGGTCTGGGTCATCGTGGGCGACGGCGGTTTTCAGATGACGCTCTGCGAACTAGCCACCATCGTCCAGGAAAAGCTCAAGATCAACATCGCCATCGTTAACAACGGATTCCTCGGCATGGTCCGTCAATGGCAGGAATTCTTCTATGAACGGAACTATCAGGCGACGCCGCTGCTCAATCCGGATTTTGCGAAGCTCGCGGAAGCTTACGGAATTCATGCCATTACGGTCTCGGAACGCTCGCAGGTCGTTCCGTCGGTGCGCGCCGCCCGCGAACATGATGGCCCCGTGCTGATCAATTTCCGCGTGGAGCAGGAAGACACGGTTTACCCGATGGTTGCCGCCGGAGCCGCGCTACACGAGATGATTCGCCGTCCCAGCCCCATTGTCGAGACGGCTGCCGATGAATAGGAAATGACTATGTTGAACACTTACGTGGTGTACGTAGAAAACAAGCCGGGAGTGCTGACCCGCGTGGCATCGTTGTTTCGCCGCCGCGCCTTCAATATCGACTCGCTCACCGTCGGACGCACGGAGAAGCCCGAGGTCTCCCGCATGACGATCACGGTCGAGGCCGACCGCGATCAGGCGCGCCGCATCGAAGCCAACCTCTACAAGCTAGTGAATGTTCTGCTAGTCGAGAACATTACCAACCAGCCCTCGATCGTCCGTGATCTGGCAATGATCAAGGTCGCTGCCACGCACGAAGCGCGCTCGCACGTGCTCGAACTGGCCAGCGTATTTCGCGCTCGGGTCGTCGACGTCGCTCCGGAATCGCTTACTATCGAGATCACCGGCGCCGAGGACAAGATCGACGGCCTGCTCGAAGTTCTGCGGCCTTATGGCGTGCTTGAAATGGTGCGCACCGGAATCGTTGCGATGCGCCGCGGGAAGGCATCCTCCTCGGCAGCCACGGCTCTAAATGGCGAGGCCGATATCGACGTTGCGGACGATGGAGTTTCGCAATCAGTCTGAGGAACAGCGCGCTACTTGGAAGTTGATCCGGCCGCCGCCCGCGCCATATCCCGAATCTGGTTCAGATATCCGACATAAATCGGAATAGGAATATCCGGCGAATCTCCATCATTCAAAAAATGTGACAGCCGAATCTCCATCGGAATCGACCGGATCACCTCGCCGAAGCGTGGCATCTGCAAGTATTTCACCTTCCATATTTCCAGCATCAGCGATCGGAACTCTTCGCTGATGAACCCCATCTTGCGCCCATCCAGATAGATCCCATCGAAGTGGTACTGAGCCAACGTCTTGCGAATCGGATCGTCCGGCGGCGAGAAGATGTAAACCAGCTGAAACGTGTCAGCCAAGTCTCCCCACAAAACCTTTTCTTCGAATGCCGCATAGCGGAACGGCTTGCCCGTCCGCTGCTGAACCGTGCGAGCGTGCTCGTCCGGAGACAGCTTCTGATTCGCGAGCTCATTCTTAAACCAATCCATCCGCTCGGCCGTCAGATTGTGTCGCAAAAATTCCACCGCATATGCATTCGGCAAATAGATCTTCGGATCGTCATCCAGCGGCTTAATCCACGCCGCCCACTCCCGCTGATGAAAAATTTCGATCAGCGTGTCCACATCTCGGATCGTCACCTCCGGGTGATATTTCACCGACTGCCAGAAATGTTCCGTCGAATCGTAGGTCGCCCCGTAGAGCCGAATTCCTTCTTCAATGGGATACCAGTTCGAAAGCACGCGCCCGCGAATAGACGAAGTCGCGCTCCAGCAATTCAACGAATGTTTCCACTTTTCCTGCACATCAAGAAACGCCTCGTCATAACCTTCCGGTACCGGCTCTTTCACTTGCGCCAGCGCCTGCTGGAGTTCCTGGCGCGTATGGGTAATCAGCGCCTCCAGCGGCCGCTCGTCCGCCATCGAAATCACCCGGCTTTCGACCACCCGCCTCACCAGTTCTCGGTGCAGCGCTTGCTGCATGGACTCGGTGAAATCCGGCCCGGTGTTCCAGCGCCGGGTCTGCGAATCAATGTACGGGAAGGCGTCGGCCAGCGAATTGAACTCGATCAGACCGTGCAGGGCAAAAGTGACTGTGTGCCCGTCTTTTTCAATGACGGACGACGGTGTGACCAGGGACTGAAGCGATATGGGTTCGGCCCAAACGGGAAGGCTCAGACCGGCTAGACACACAAGCACTACTAACCTGTTGCATAGACAAGGCATAGCGAAACTGGTCCTATTTGAATTTGCCCGCGCGCCAAATCATCCCATGCTTGTCAACCTACTTTCGTTCCGGGAAAGGTTACTGAAGTTTCGCCAAACCATCCCAAATCATTGTTTCTAAACACCTTAACTGATATCCATAGTGAGGCGGGCCAGCTTCCTCCCACGGGGTCCGTCTCGTTCAAATGACCGGCGCAACCAGCATTGCTATTGGTCTGCCTGAGCACTCGCGCTCGTGGCGAAAACTCTCGATCCCTGCCAAGCTCTTCATCACGGTGATCGTAATCGCCGGCATGGCCACGCTCATCTATGGCGGCATTCACCAGAGCAGCAAAAATATCGCCGAGTTCATTTGTTACGTCGGCATCGCAATCCTCGCGTCGCGCCTCAAGGTCAATCTGCCGGGCATCACCGGCACTCTTTCCGTCAATTTCCTGTTCATTCTGATCGGCGTCCTCGAACTGAGTTTCACCGAGACGCTCATCCTGGGCGCGATTTCGATGCTGGCCCAGTGCCTCTACCCCGATCGTCCCAAGGCGATCCAGGTCACGTTCAACGTCTGCGCCGGATCAGTTTCTACTGCGCTGGCCTACATTGCGTTCCATCACCCGCTGGCCAACCTGATTATCGACAATCGTCCGATCCTGCTCGGCTTTGCCGCCACGGTCTACTTCATTGCCAATGCGGGATCCATCGCCACTGTCATCTCGCTGACCGAGCGGCGCCCGCTTACGCGCATTCTTGTCGACTGCTATTTCTGGTCGTTCCCCTATTATCTGGTCGGAGCCGGAATCGCCGGTGCGATCGCGTGGCTCAACGAGACGTTCAACTGGGAAGCCTCTCTGTTGGTTCTGCCCGCGGTCTATCTCATCTATCGTTCGTACCGCCTCTATCTCGGCAAGCTCGAAGACGAGAAGCGCCACGTCGAGGAGATGGCAAACCTGCACCTTCGTACGATTGAGGCGCTGGCGCTCGCCATCGAAGCCAAGGACCACACGACGCACGAGCACCTGCAGCGAGTGCGCGTGTATGCGATCGAGGTCGCCAAAGAACTCGGCGTCAGCGGCCCTGAACTCGAGGCCCTCCACGCTGCCGCGCTCCTGCACGACATCGGAAAGCTCGCCGTTCCTGAACACATCATCTCGAAGCCCGGACGCCTCACTCCGGAAGAATTCGAGAAGATGAAGATACATACGATCGTGGGAGCCGAGATTCTGGAGCGGGTGCGCTTCCCTTATCCCGTCGTTCCGATCGTCCGCGCACACCACGAAAAATGGGACGGCTCCGGCTATCCCGTGGGCCTGAAGGGGGCGGAAATTCCTATCGGCGCACGCATCTTGTCGGCCGTCGATTATCTCGATGCCCTCGCCTCCGATCGCCAGTACCGCCGCGCTCTGCCGCTGAAAGATGTCATGCAGAAACTCGCGGCCGAGTCCGGCAAATCGTTCGACCCCAAGGTGGTCGAGGTTCTGCAGAAGCGCTACGAGCACCTGGAGCATCTGGCCATCGCGAAATCCGCCGCTGACCCCAATGCGCTGCTCTCGAAAGGCATCAAGATCGAACGCGGCCTCGAACCCGCCGCCGGATTCGAAAACACCCTCGCTCCCGACTACGCCGGTCGCGAAAATACCTTCCTCTCGTCGATTGCCGCCGCGCGCCAGGAAGCTCAGGCATTGTTCGAACTTAGCCAGGATCTAGGAGCGTCTCTCAGTCTCGGCGAAACCCTCTCCGTTTTCTCCGTCAAGCTAAAGCCCATGGTGCCCTACGACGCCATCGCGATTTACATCAAGCGCGACGAGGAACTCGTGCCCGAGTACGTAAACGGCGACAATTATCGCCTGTTCTCGTCACTGCGGATCCCGCTGGGCCAGGGCTTGTCCGGATGGGTCGCCCACAATCGCAAGCCCATCATCAACGGCAATCCTTCGGTCGAGCCCGGATACCTGAACGATCCTTCGAAGTTCAGCAGCCTGCGATCCGCTTTGGCCGTTCCGCTCGAAGGCGTCTCCGGAGTCATCGGCGTCCTCGCCCTTTATCGTGCCGAACGCGATGCCTTCACTTCCGATCACCTGCGTATCCTGCTGGCCGTCAGCAGCAAGATGGCGCTTTCCATCGAAAATGCCCTGAAGTTCCAGCAGGCCGAAAGCTCCGCCATCACCGATTACCTCACCGGTCTGCCCAACGCACGGTCGCTCTTCCTCCAGCTCGATCGCGAACTGGCCCGCTGCAAGCGCGACAACACGAGTCTGACCGTCATGGTCACCGACATGGACGGTTTCAAACAGATCAACGACCGCTTCGGCCATCTCGAGGGCAATCGCGTGCTGCGCTTGTTTGCCCAAGCGCTCAAAGACAGCTGCCGCGAATACGACTACGTGGCCCGCATGGGTGGCGACGAATTTGTTGTCATCGCTCCCGGCCTGGCCGCTGATGCCGCCGGCAAGAAGGCCGAGCAGATGCGCGCCCTAGCCCGCCAGGCTGGCAGCGAAGTCTGCGGAGAAGAGCTTCTTTCCCTCAGCGTCGGCCGCGCGGTCTATCCCGGCGACGGCCAGGACGCCGAGCAGTTGCTTGCTGAAGCCGACCGCCGCATGTATCTGGAAAAGCAGAAGCAGCTTTCCTACAAAGATCGCCGCGCCCATCCGCGGATGAAATGCCGCATCACCATCGAACTCCAATCGCAAGACGGCGGCGTCCCCATGTTCGCCAACATCACCGACGTCAGCATGGGCGGATGCTATGTCGAGACCAGCACAATACTCTCCGCCGGAGCCAAAATCAAAGTCGGCTTCTCGATGGACGATCCTTCGCTTACCGCTGAAGGCGTTGTCGCCCGCCTCGACCCCGGCACCGGCCTGGCCGTAAAGTTCCGCGAGGTCAACCGCGAAGGCCGCGAACGCATGTTCCGCATCCTGGAATTCGTGCAGAAATCTACTTCGTTCTACAACAAGCGCTATCTCGATAGCCTTAGCCGGACCTAAACTTTCACGCTCACTTCAGGCCTGACCGTGCGCCGCAGCCTGCAGCGTCGTCGCCCGCACGATCTCCGAGCCAATCTGATGCAAAGGCAGAATCTTGTCGGCAAGTCCCGATCGCGCCACAAATCCAGGCATGCCCCATACCACGCTGCTCGCTTCGTCCTGCACGTAAACTCTCGCGCCTTGCGACCGAAGCAACTCGCAGCCGCGCAAACCATCCTGCCCCATGCCTGTGAGAATTACGGCCAGCGTTCGTGCTCCATAGACATTCGCCACGGAACGGAATAGCACGTCCACCGACGGCCGGCAGAAATTCTCTCGCGGCCCCTGATGTGTGCGGACGCGCGTGATCCCGTCCTCTGCATGCAACACCATGTGAAAGTCACCCGGCGCAATCAATGCGCAACCCGGCCTGAGCGGTTCTCCGGAAACGCATTCGCGAACGGGAAGTGCACATTTGGAGGTGAGCCGCGCCGCCAGCATCGAGGTAAAAATCGGGGGCATATGTTGCGCAATTAGAAGTGGAACTGGGAATTCTGCCGGCAGCGAAGGCAGGACGCGCGCCAGCGCATCCGGGCCGCCGGTCGAGACTCCAATTACCACCACTTGCGCCGGGGGCAGCAGCGGTGGATGCGGAGGGATGGAGATCGCCGGATGAAGATGCTTTGCCTCCGGAATCGGACTGCCAGGAGTCGCTCGCAAGCGGCAAAGCGCGCGGATTTTAGGAATCAGTTCGCCGGTGATCGCTTCCAGCGTCGCCGCACCATTGATGTTGCTGGGCTTGGTGACGTAGTCCGTCGCTCCCAGCCCGAGCGCTTCCAGCGTGACTGCCGCCCCCCGCTCGGTCAGCGTGCTGAACATGATAATCGGAATATGCGCATCGATCTTCCGCAGCTCGCGGACCACTTCGAGCCCATCCATCTCCGGCATCTCGATATCGAGCAGGACGATGTCGGGCTTCGTGGCTGCGAATTTTCCCAGCGCGATCCTTCCATTCACCGCTGTGGCCGCAACTTCCAGATCCGGGTCGGCGCCAATCGCCGACGACAGCACCTTGCGAACCACAACCGCGTCATCCACAAGCAGCACACGCCGTTTCGTGCTTTGCGTCAATCCCGTGACCTTTCCTGGTATCAGGGCATGCATTCATGCGCGACAACATCAATTCGCCTTCAGCCGCTGGTCTTTAGCATCCTTTTCCGATCCGCCGTGTCAGGCATGGGCCGCCCGCGCGCGCGGGCGGTCCTTGCCTGTTGCGGATGCATCGTCTCCCAGCTTGAATTGATCCACCAGCTTTCGCAGTTGCGTCGCCATGTCGGTCAGCTGCTGCGCCGCTTTTAATGTGTCTTGCGCGCCGTGCGTGGTGCTCTCGGCAGCGGTGGCGACTCCCTGGATGTTCTGCGAGATTTCGCCCGATCCCTTCGCCGCCTCCTGCACATTGCGCGACATTTCGTTCGTCGTCGCGCTCTGCTCTTCCACCGCGGTCGCGATCGTTCCCGAAATGTCGTTGATCTGGTTGATGATTGCGGTGATGCTGCCGATCGATTCGACCGCCCGCTTCGTATCTTCCTGGATCGCGGTGATCTTCTGACTGATGTCCTCCGTGGCCTTCGCCGTTTGTTTGGCAAGCTCTTTGACTTCGTTCGCAACCACCGCGAATCCTTTGCCTGCCTCCCCGGCCCGTGCCGCTTCAATCGTCGCATTCAAAGCCAGCAGGTTCGTCTGCTGCGCGATCGAGGTGATGACCTTGATCACCTGGCCGATCTCCGCGCTCGACTCTCCAAGTTTCGCGACGGTTGTGTTCGCGCCATTCGCAGTCTTCACCGCTTCGCTCGCGACTTTTGCGGCCTCGCCGGCATTGCTCGAAATGCTTTGCACCGTCGACGTCATCTCTTCCGCGCCAGTAGCCACACTGTTCAGGTTGGTCGTGACCTGCTGTGTTGCCGTCGCGACGGTGCTCGCCTGCGCCGATGTCTCTTCGGCGTTGCTGCTCATCTGCTGGCTGGTCGCCGCGAGCTGCTGTGACGCGCTCGATAGTGCCTGCGCATTCTGCGCAATCGATTTCATGCTGGCCTGCAGGGTATCGGCAGTTTTGTTGGTTGCGATACCCACACCTGCCAGCGCTTCGATGCACGCATTCAGATTGTTCTTGATGGTGTTGAAATCACCGTTGTAGGTGTCGGTGATCTTCACCCACCTGCTCGTGTCGGACACGCGCCGTGTGTAGTCGTTGGCGGCCATGGACTGCAGGACTTCGCTGGCTTCGACGAGCCCACCGGAAATTTCGCCGACGTATTTGGCGGACACATTCAAGGGACCGATCACGGCGTCCAGCGTCGCATTCACGCCCTCAACAACCTTGCGGTAATCTCCATGGTGCTTGCTGGCATCGGCGCGGGTTGCGAGTTTCCCTTCCACCGCCGCCTGTGACAGCATCATCGCATCCGCCATCATCGCGTTCACCGCTATTTTTTGCGGGGTGATGTCAGTGGCGTACTTCACCACTTTGAATGGTCTGCCGTTCAGGTCCAGGATCGGGTTATAGGATGCCTGAATCCAGACTTCTCGCCCGCCTTTGCCGATCCGCTTGTATTCGGCCGCCTGATATTCCCCGCGCCGCAGCTTGGTCCAGAAATCGGCATACTCGGCGCTCTTGCGGAAGGACTCCTCGACGAACAAGCTGTGATTCTGGCCCTTGATTTCCTCCAGCGAGTAACCGAGAGCCTGCAGGAAATTCTCGTTCGCCGTAATCACCGTGCCGTCCATCTTGAATTCGATCACCGCCTGCGCTTTACTGATAGCCGCCATCTGTCCCTGATAGTCGGCATTTCTCAGTTTTTGCTCGGTGACATCCGTCGCATATTTCACGACCTTGAACGGCTTCCCCTCCAGATCGAGGATCGGATTGTACGACGCCTGAATCCAGACCTCCTTGCCGCCTTTGCCGATCCGCTTGTACTCGGCTGCATCGTATTCTCCGCGATTCAGCTTGGCCCAGAATTCCTTGTACGCCGCGCTCTGCTTATAGGCCTCGTCGACAAACATGCTGTGATGCTTGCCTTTCACCTCCGCCAGCGTGTACCCGAGCGCATTAAGGAAGTTATCGTTTGCCGTAATGACGACCCCATCCATGTTGAATTCGATCACCGCCTGCGCCTTGTTAATCGCAGCGATTTGGCCTTTATAGTCGGTGGTGGCCAGCGTTCGCTCGGTACTATCGCGCAGAACGTTGACAACTTTATAGGTTTTGCCGTCAGGACCAAGCAAAGGCGTGTAGGAGTACTCCACCCACATCTCTTTGCCACTCTTCGTGACACGCCTGGCTTCGCCGCTGCACTCCTCGCCTTGCAGGAGCTTGTCCCACGTTTCCTTCATGAGGGCCTTGTATTCCGGGCTTCGGCGGGTCTGCTCGTCGACAAACATGCTCACGTGTTTGCCGATCAGTTCGTTCTTGCTGAAACCCAGAAGCCTTTCGAAGTTCTGGTTGGCGTCCACGACCATGCCGTCCATGTCGTAATAAACGATCGGTTGTGCTTTCGTGATCGCCAAAATGCAAGCATGATCCTCAAGCAGTATCTGTTCATCGATTGTGTTGACCTTCTTCCCGCGCGAGCGTTTCATTCCCTTCTCCTTGTGATCTCCGCCTGCGCGGAGCAATGATTTCTAAATCTCAAAATTCCCGGCCGGCCTTCGATTTTTCGAGATCTCTCAAATTCACCACGCGATCGATATCGAGGGCCAGCAACAGCCTTCCCGAAAGTTTGTAGACGCCGCGTACCACCTCCCGCGCGAAACCCTGCAGCGTCTCCGGAGGACTCTCGAGCGTCTCTTCCTCAACCTCGATCACGTCCCCGATTTCGTCCACCAGCAGACTCACAGCCCCGTCTCCGGTACGCACGACCACGTTCATCGGCAGCTGGCCCTCGGGGCGCTCCGGCAATCCCAGACGGCGACGCAGATCGATCGCCGAGACGATCTGCCCGCGCAGATTAATCAGCCCGCTCACCACATTCGGTGCCAGCGGTACACGCGTCATCTCCTGGTGCAGGATCACCTCCTGCACCTTCGGCACCGGAGTTCCGAAGACATGCCCGTCGAGAAAGAAAGTGCAAAATTGCTGCGATGCTCCCATACCCTGCGCCCTCCTAAACTCTTGCCGCCGATTCTGCAAATCCCGGGATGACTTCCCGCACTACTCCCGGAACGTCCAGCAGATCCGTCACCCGCTTTTGAATCACCGACGAACCCAGCACTCCCTTCCGCTCCGCCGGATTTTCGACCGTCAGGCTTTCATCCACGATGTCGACGATGCGGTCCACGACGAGCCCGACACTGCGTCCCGCCTCGGAATACACGACCACCTGCAGCCGTGCATCTTGCGAACCGATCGCGGACTCCTTCACCGAGGAGGCGAGCACCCGCGACAGTCGGATCAGCGGCATAATGTTCCCGCGATACTGCGTCACTTCCTGTGCGCCCGCCATCTCGATTGCGGTTGCCGGAAACTCCTCCAGACGCGACACCAGCGACAGTGGAATCGCCATCCGTCCCTGTGCGCCGCACTGCACCAGCAGCAAGGCCTGACGGTGCGTCCCTGCTTCTTTTTTCGCCGCTTCGTCCTGCTCGGCCAATGCGGCTTCCCGCGCCTCGGAAATCACCTGCGCCCTCTGCGCCAGCCCCAGAATGTCGAGAATCAGCGCGACCCGTCCATCGCCCATGATCGTCGCCCCCGAGTACGCGCTGATCCCCTTCAACTGCTTCCCCATCGGCTTAACAACGATTTCTTCCGTGTCGGTGATCTCATCCACGACCAACCCGAACTCCCGTCCATCCGCCTGCACCACCACGATGTTCGTCGGCTCCTCGGCCTTCTTCTTTTTCTTGTCGCCGGCGTGCAGTTGCAGCTCCCGGTCGAGATACACCAGCGGCAGCAGCCGCCCCCGCAGCCTGTGCACTGGCGCTCCGTGTACCATCTCAATACCTTTGCCCGTATCCCCGGGCTCCAGCCGTACCAGTTCGAGAAGGCTGACCTGCGGAATCGCAAATCGCTCGCCTCCCGACGTCACCATCAATGCCGGAATGATTGCCAGCGTGAGCGGGATCTTGATTTTCACCGTTGTACCCTTGCCCGCCGTAGACTGCACATCGACCGTGCCGCCAATCTTTTCGACGTTGGTTTTCACGACGTCCATCCCGACGCCGCGCCCCGAAACATTGGTAACTTTTTCCGCGGTCGAGAATCCGGGCAGGAAAATCAGATTGAAGATGTCTCGGTCCGACATGCGTCCGGCCTGCTGCGCCGAAATCACGCCACGCTCGATCGCCTTCTCGCGGATTCTTTCCCCGTTCAGGCCGGCTCCATCGTCGGTGATTTCGATGTTGACCTGCCCACCCTCATGGAATGCGCGCAGCTTCAACACGCCTGCGGCGGGCTTTCCCAGCTGCTTTCGCGACTCCGGCTGCTCGATCCCGTGGTCCACGCAATTTCGCACCAGATGCGTCAGAGGATCCTTGATTGCTTCGATAATCGTGCGATCCAGTTCCGTGTCCTGCCCCTCCATTTCGAGCCGGACATCCTTGCCGCAGTTCAGCGCCAGGTCGCGCACCGTGCGGGGAAACTTGTTCCAGACATTCCCGATCGGCTGCATCCGGGTCTTCATGACCTCTTCCTGCAGCTCGGTGGCAATGAGATTCATGCGCTGCGAAACCGCCTGAAATCCCGCATCCTGCGTGCTGTTGGAAAACTGCAGCAACTGATTCCTCGCCAGCACCAGTTCGCCCACCAGATTCATCAGCCGGTCCAGAAGATTGACGCCCACCCGGATCGTCTCCACCGCAGCCTCGGGATTCCGCGCCTGCACCGCCTGTTGCGCCGCGAGCACGTCTTCCGGACGCGCCGCTCCCTGCGCCACCAGAATCTCGCCGATCTTCCGTCGCCCAAGTTCCTGCACCTCCAGCGCGCTTGCCAGATCCTCCGGGCGGACTTGTCCGCGTTCGATCAGCACCCCGCCGATCTTGGCGGGATCAGCTCCCTCGGTAGCCGCCGCCTTCTCCTCGGGAAGCTTGACAGTGCTGCCTGAAGGCGCCGATTGCGCCAGCTCGGCACCCTTCTGCGATGTCGCACTCTGCTCCTCCGCCGCAGGTTTCGGAGCCTTCTCTTTCCCCCGCAGTTCCCCCAGCCTTGTGATCAGCGCCGGATAATCATCTTCCCCGTCCTGCCCCGTCTCCCGGATCTTCCCCAGCATGCTGCGCACGGCGTCCACCATCGCCAGCAGGCCGCTCGTGATCTCCGCATTCAGCGTCAGCTCGCCATCCCGCAGCCGCGAAAGCAGGTTCTCGCCCGCGTGCGCCACCTTCTCCAGACGCTTGAATCCCAGAAACCCGCAGCTGCCTTTGATGGTATGAATGGTGCGGAAAATGCCCGCCAGGAGTTCCTTCGATGCGGGATCGCTCTCCAGCTTCACCAGTTCCTGATCGAGCCGGTCCAGATTCTCCCCACTCTCGATAAGAAAATCCTTAACGATTTCATCCATGTTCAGAACTCCTGCGCTTGTCCTTGCAAGTGAGTGCCCGTCAGCGGCATTTCGGAAATGCGCCAAAGGTCGTAGCGTGCGGACTCTGCAAAATCAAAAAATCGGCGGATCGCGCCGTGACTTCAAATGGCATGCACTTCGAGTTGGTATTTTTTCCGGTCGGGAAAACCTGAGACATTCGTGGCTTGAAGCGGAGTTGCCGCGTCCGTACACTTAATGAGTGCACGTCCACGTTCACGGCCGGGGCAGCCCGACGCGGGTTCTCAAGATCTCGCTCTCCGTAACCCTCGTCTACATCGCGCTGCTGGTCGTCGCCGGCATTCGTGGACACTCCCTGGCGCTTCTTTCAGAAGCCGGACACAACCTTTCCGATTTCCTGGCCCTGCTGCTCTCGCTGGCAGCGGTCTACCTGCAGTCGCGTCCCGCCAGCGCGACCAAGACCTACGGATATCACCGCGCCGGAGTCCTGGCCGCTCTGGTCAACTCCAGCTCGCTGGTCGCCGTGTCCTTCTTTATTTTTTACGAGGCTGTCCAGCGCCTGCAGCATCCCGAGCCCGTCAAGGCCAGCCTCATGATGTGGGTTGCCGGTGCGGGAGTCCTCATGAACGGAGTGATCGCGCTTCTGCTCTACCGATCCGGCGGCGACGTGAATATCCGCAGCGCATTACTGCACGAAGTTGGAGACACTCTCTCGACCGCCGCCGTCATCGCAGGCGGCTGGGCCATCCTCGTCACCGGCCGTTACTGGATTGACCCGGTACTTTCCGTCGGCATTGGCGTACTGATTCTCTGGTCAGGCTTCGGCATCGTCCGCGAGACGCTGAATATCCTGCTCGAAGGCACGCCCCGCGGCATGAAGCTGGAAAAAATCGAATCCACCATCCGCGCCGTCGAAGGCGTCAACGATGTCCACGATCTTCACGTCTGGAGTATCGGATCGGAAACGCACGCGCTCTCTTGTCACATCTCCATCGCCGACATTCCTCCGTCCGTCAGCGAACGCATTCTGCGCGATGTGAAAGACCGACTGCTTCACGATTTCCGCATCGACCACACGACAATCCAGTTCGAGCACGTCGTCTGCGAAACCGCCCACGGATGCGTCATCCCCATCGTCGAGAGCGCTTCGGAACACGAGCACCACCATCACCATTAAGCTCGTCTAGCTCTTCTGCTGCTCATAGATCTCCCTGGCCCGCTCAATCGTGTCTGCATCTTCCGCCAGCTTGTCCGGACGCAGCCGCACAATTCGCGGAAATCGCAAGGCGTATCCGCTCTCGTGCCGGTCCGACTCCATCATGTTGTTGAACGCCACTTCCAGCACGATCTTAGGTTCGACCACGAGCCGGAATCCCTGATCCTCAACCGTGTGCTCCAGAAACCACGTCGTCATCTCAGCAATCTCGGCATCGGTCAGCCCGGAATACACTTTGCCGATATTCACCAGCCTGTCTTTCTTCGTATCCCACACGGCAAACGTATAGTCGCTCAGCACTCCAATACGCTTTCCATGCCCATATTCGACGGCCGTGACCACCACATCGAGCGTGGCCAGTTCGCGTTTCATCTTCAGCCACGATTTCCCGCGCTTGCCCGGCGTGTACGACGACGCCAGATCCTTGATCATCAGTCCTTCATTGCCCCGAGCCCTGGCCGCGACAAAAAGTTGCTCCACTTCCTCCGGCGTGGAAGCGCGAAACACCGGCGCGCGAATGATCCGATTGTGGTTGAATTCCATCTCGGCCTCGAAAGCAAAAGTACCCTGTGTTGCTCTGTGCCCTCGGTGGTTAATTGTTTTCCGCGGTGCACTCAGCAGCGAATCCAGGACCTGCGCGCGTTCCCGCAGCGGCCGCTCGAGCATTAACTCGCCGTCGGCATACAAAATGTCAAACACGAGATAGGCAACCGGAACCTCCCGCAGCATCTTCTCGCTCACTCTCTTCCTTCCCAGCCGCTGCTGCAGAAAACTGAACGGCCTCGCCGATCCCAGATTCCTGGCCTTCTCCTCGCCCGCCTGAGACACAGGCTCATCCACCACGGCCGCCGATTCTCCCAAGCCCCTTGGATATTCCCAAGCCACAATCTCTCCGTCGAATATCACCTCCGACGGCAGTCCGGCCAGCGCCGGCGGAAGCTCCGGGAAAGATTCCGTAATCTCATCCCGCGTGCGCGAAAAAATCTTCACCTCATCTCCTGATACATGCGCCTGTGCTCGAACGCCGTCATACTTATCCTCGACTTCGGCTTCCGTGAAATAACTCAGCCCTTCCTCGGGAGATTCCACTGGGCTCGCCAGCATGGATCCCAACGGATGAAACAGCCGCATCCGCGCCTCACCCAGCTTCCCCTCCGCAGCCAGACGCAGCCCCCCGCCAATATCGCCCAGCAGCATGTTTGTCCGCTGCACTTCCGCCAGAGTGCTGCCGTAGGCCTTCGCAATCGCTTCCTCCACCAGACTCTCTTTGAGCCCAATCCGCAGATCGCCCGTCATGATCTTGACGATGTATTTGGCCTCGAGCGGCGCGGCGCGCGATAGCAGTTCGCGCACAACCGCAGCCTTCTCCGTCGGACCTCGCGTCGCCGCGATCTGCCGAAACGTCCGCTCCACATCGAGAATCCCGATGCCCTGCCCGCTTCTCGTCGGCAATACTTCTCCCGCCACAGCCCCGAGATCCCCATGCTTCCGGTATGCCGCGCTGAGCTCCTCCTCTTCTTTCCCGGCCAGCTCGGCAATGATCCTCCATAGCCACCGCCCGCCTATTTGCAGCGTCGTCTCCTCCCACACCGGAAACGGCCTGCCGGAAAAGAACACCGCCGCAACTGCCGCCTCGTCCGCACGCCGCGATTTCAAATACTCCGCGACCAACCCGGTCTTCACCAGTTTCTTAGTCGTCCCGGCAATCGCGTCACAAGTCTTCGCGAATTCCTTCATCGGATTCTCGAGTCCAGCCCCTGGCCCCTAGCCTCTAGCCCCTTCTTCAGAGGAGCGATAACCCAACCATTTGCTTCAACTTACCACCACTCAATTCCTGAATCCCTACTGCCCTGTGATACCCTAGTATCTGCGTCTTGCCCCTCCGAGGAGCATCCAATATCTGTGCGTCTTAAGAACTATCTGCGATTTCTTGCGGCCATCCAGCTGCTCCCCGCGCTTGAAAGCGGGGAAGAAACCCTGGTCGGCGGACAGGCCGTGCTTGAAGGCGTTATGATGCGCTCTCCGCATGCTTGGGCGATCGCCTGCCGCAAGCCTTCCGGCGAAGTCGTCACCATGAGCGAGCCGCTCGCGCGCCCCTCCGACAAGCATAAATGGATGGCATGGCCCATCGTCCGCGGAGTCATGACGCTCGGTTATGCCATGACGCTCGGCTACCGCGCGCTGCGTTTCTCGGCCAACGTCGCTATCGAAGAGCTCATGGACGAAGGCGATCACGTAGAAACAACCGCTTCGGCTGTCCCACTCAAGCGAAACGACCCGGAAACTTCCAAGTCTGCCGAGAAAGCTGCCACCATCAGCACCTGGCTCGCCGCCGTCAACATCGTCATCTCCATCGCCTTCTTCATCTTCATGTACAAGTACATTCCGCTGCTCGCCGCAACGGAACTCAAGAAGTACGATCCAGCGCTCGGCGGACGCATCATCTTCAACCTCATCGACGGCGTCATCCGCCTCGGCCTGTTTCTCCTCTTCATCTGGGGCGTTTCGCTCTGGAAAGATATCCGCCGCGTTTACGAATACCACGGGGCGGAGCACAAGACGGTCTTCGCGTTCGAGAACGGCGATCCGCTTACGACCCCGGCAGTCCAGAAGTATTCGACCTTCCATCCGCGTTGCGGCACCAGCTTCCTGATGACCGTGATGCTGATCTCGATCGCCTTCTACATGCTGATCCCGTACACCACGTTCTGGGCCCGTTTCGCCTCGCGTATCGTTCTGCTCCCGGTCATCGCAGGTGTCTCGTACGAGATCATTCGCTTCGCCGCCAAGCATCGCGGATCCCTTTTCGCCCTGATGACCGCTCCCGGCCTCTGGCTCCAGCGCATCACAACCCGCCCCCCATCGGACGACGAAGCTCAATGTGCCATCGTCGCCCTCGAACACGCGATGACCTTAGAAAAAGAGCACGGTGGCGAGCTGGTGATTGCTTAGGGGTAGTCCCCCGAAAAACAGTCCTCAACCCCAGTCTCAGCGGAAACCAAATAGAATAAAGCAGTCCTTCCGCGCATAAGGTTGCCGCGCGCAACTGAGTACTGGGTACCGAGTACTGTGTACTGGTTTTGAAAACCAACAGCAGGGAACCGAGAACTAGATGTTTGAACGCCTCGACCAAATCGAAGCCCGCTACGAAGAGCTGACCCAGGCTCTCGCCTCGCCCGACATCGTCAACGATTCGGCGCGATACCAGAAGACTGCCAAGGCCCACGCAGAAATCACGGATATCGTCGAGAAGTATCGCGAGTACAAAGATCTCACCAAGGGAATCGTCGACAGCAAGGCCATGCTGCTCGAAGAAAAAGATCCCGAGATGCGCGCCTACGCCCAGGAAGAGCTCGACAAGCTGCAATCCCGGGTCTCCGGGGTCGAAGAGGAATTGAAAGTTCTCCTGCTGCCCAAAGATCCCAACGACGAGAAAAACGTCATCCTCGAAATCCGCGCCGGCACGGGCGGCGACGAGGCCACTCTCTTCGCCGCAGAAATTTTCCGCATGTACACGCGCTACGCCGAGACGCAGCGCTGGAAGGTCGAAGTGCTCTCCACTTCCGAATCCTCCGTCGGAGGCCTCAAGGAAGTCATCGCCATCATCGAGGGCAACCGCGTCTACTCCCAGCTCAAATATGAGAGCGGAGTCCACCGCGTGCAGCGCGTCCCCGCCACCGAGCAGCAAGGACGCGTTCACACATCCGCCGTGACGGTCGCTGTCCTGCCCGAAGCCGAAGATGTCGACATCAAGATCGAAGCGAAAGACCTTCGCATCGACACCTTCTGCTCATCCGGACCCGGCGGCCAGTCGGTCAACACGACCTACTCTGCGGTCCGCATCACGCATATTCCGACCAACACAGTGGTGAGCTGCCAGGACGAGAAATCTCAGATCAAGAATCGCGAGAAGGGAATGCGCGTCCTTCGCGCCCGCCTCTACGAGATTGAAATGGAGAAGCAGCAGGAAGCGCTCGCCAAAGAGCGCCGCGCCATGGTGAAGTCCGGTGATCGCAGCGAGAAAATCCGCACCTACAATTTCCCCCAGAACCGCCTGACCGATCACCGCATCGGATTCACGATCCACCAACTCGACTCCGTGATGGATGGCAAGATCCACCCTCTCATCGAGGCCCTCATCACGCATTATCAGGCTGAAAAACTAAAACAGGAAGCCGCCAGCGTCGTTTAGGAGAAAACGTGGACAGATCTGTCCGCGAAGTGGGAGAGCAAATGCCCGAACTCGACCTAACTCTCGCCTCTGTCCTCGCCGATCGCTACAACTCCAATCTCGCCCGCATCCGCGACCTCGCCACTCCGCTCCCGGAGAAACAGTTCTGGACCAAACCCTTTCCCTACGGCAACAGCTTCGGCCATCTCGTCCTGCATCTCACCGGCAATCTGAGCTACTACATCGGCGCCCAGATCGCGAACACCGGGTACGTTCGCGACCGTCCCCGCGAATTCAATGACCCCAATCCTCCATCCAAAGACGAAGCTTTACATCGCCTCGATGACGCAGTCGCGATGGTCATCAAAACAATCCGTCGCCAATCCGTCGAAGACTGGGCCAAATGCTATGCCGCCGTCGGATTGAACTGCTCCAACCGTCTCGATACGCTTGTGCAGTGCGCCGCGCATATGCAACACCACATCGGCCAGATGATTTATCTGGCGTACGAATGGCAGCGGCAGGCAAAATAACCCCCAGCGCCAACCTTCTTACGCCGCGCTGACACCTAAGACGCCATGTCGAAAAGCTCGCGCTCTCTTCTCGCTCTCGCCGGATTCGGCCTCGTCACCGCCGGAGCCGCTTGGTACGGCTCTCGCTACAGCCGCAAGGGCAGTCGCGAGAAGTGGTATCGCGAACTCGAGAAGCCTTCGTTCACCCCGCCCGACAAAACTTTCCCCGTTGTCTGGACAACTCTATACGCTCTGATCGCCTGGTCCGGATGGCGAATCTGGTGCGCCACGCCCTCGCGTCAGCGGACTCACGCTCTGCGCCTATGGTTGACCCAACTCGCCTCGAATGCACAATGGTCCAAGTTATTTTTCGGACAGCGCCGTCCCGCGCTCGCCCTGACCGACATTCTCGGCCTTGAGAGCGCGATCCTCTCCTACATCTCCGCCGCTCATAAAGTCGATCGCAGCGCAGCCTACGCCTTCATGCCCTACGCCGCCTGGGTAGCCTTCGCCAGCGTGCTCAACGCCGAGATCGTCCGCCTGAACCCGGAACATGCCTAGAGCTCTCCGATATGATCCCGACCGCCAACTCTTGATTTGGCATCTTCGCAATTTGAAATGCGGCAATCTGAAAACCGTCGCGCTGGAGTTTTCAATCACCAAATGACTCAATCGCCCAATCACTCAATTACCCAGTTCCCCCGATTACAAAATTACAAAATTGCTCCCTCCGTGGTGAAATGGTTCGGTGCACTTAAAGCAGGCCCTGGCCTCCGCCATCGAGAAGCTCACCGCAGACCACGTTCCCTCGCCGCGCATGAACGCCGAGCTATTGCTGATGTTCGTTCTAAGCTGCGACCGCGCCTTTCTCTTCGCGCATCCCGAACGCCGCCTCACTGCCGACGAGCAATCGCGTTATAACGCTGTACTCGCCGAGCGAGCCCGCGGCGTCCCCACCCAATACATCACCGGACACCAGGAATTCTGGGGCATGGATCTAATCGTCTCCCCCGCCGTCCTAATCCCGCGCCCCGAGACGGAACATGTAATCGAAACCGCACTAGAGGTCCTCAGCAGTTCGCAAGCCGATGTCCAAGGTCCGAGGTCCGAGCTCCGCGTTGCCGACGTAGGCACGGGCTCCGGATGCATCGCCCTTGCCTTGGCAAAAGAGCTGCCCCAAGCCGAGATTCACGCCATCGATATTTCTTCCACCGCTCTCGAAATCGCCCGCGCCAATGCCGCCCGCCATCAGCTCGAACGCCGCATCCACTTTCACCAGAACGATCTGCTCGCCGATCTCAATGGCCCCTTCGACCTGATAGTCTCGAATCCTCCTTACGTCGGGGACGACGAGGAAGACCAGGTCCAACTCGAAGTCCGCAAATTCGAGCCGCGCCAGGCAGTATTCTCGGGAGCCACCGGCACGGAAGTGATCTCCCGCCTGATCCCCCAAGCGAACAAAGCCCTTCGCCCCAGTGGATGGCTGATCTTCGAAATCAGCGGCACCATCGCAGACCGCGTTCTGCCACTGTTAGAAGCTTGGGATGAAGTCAAATTGATCCGGGATCTCCAGTCCATCCCGCGTGTAGTCCAAGCCAAGAAGCCAGCCAGTAGCGACAACCCCCTCGGCTATGCGGCGGAGTAAAGCGACGCACGTAGCGCACCGCTCGAGAACCTCCTCCTACAAGGCCCCACTATGCAAATTCTTGCGCACTTGACGGCGCCCTGAACCCAATGGCCTACTACTACCCCGACTAGTTTTAGGGCCCTTGCGCTCGCTCAGTATTCAATCGTCCACTCAAGCCCCATTTAATTGTTCGCTAAGGAGATTCCTTCGATGAAGTCCTTTACGATTGCGCGCTTGCTTACTGGCGCCATTGCCGCGGCTGTTTTCGCGTCCTCTTTCGCGGCGGCGCAGCTCTCGGTCGAACAGGTCACCGCCACCAACAAGCTGCTTCAGCAAATCAAGGCCGGCATCAACAAGCTTCCCCCTTCGCATCAGCAGATGCTCGACGGATATGCCAACATCGGCCACCTCGCCGACGTGTGGCAAACCTACGGCATGCGACTCGCCGATCCTTCCTTCATCGCTCGCGCCAAACTTTCGAATGCAATGGCCACTCCGAGCGCCGGAGTGATTCCCGTTTCCGACCCCTCCACTGACGTTGCCTACTCTGCCTTTGGCGGATTCACTCAGAGCGAAACCTCGACTGCGCGGTGCGGAAACAGCGTCGTTGTCGGATACAACGATTCCGGCAGCGTCTTTGAAACTCCCTATTTCTTCACCGGTTCCGGCGGGGAAAGCTTCAGTGGTGCCTCCTACTCCACCGACGGCGGCAACACTTTCACCGACATTGGCCCGATCAATCCCGGCCCGGGTACTGGCAACTTCCTCGGCGGAGATCCCGTCGTGAATTGCACCGACTCCGACACCTTCTATTACAGCCAGATCTTCGACTACACCGACGCCAGCGGAAATCCCTGGGCGGCTATCTCCATCAACGTCTCGACCGATGGCGGAAAAACCTGGGGCGATCCCATCGCCGCTGTTTCGAAGAGCGCTCTTGCGCACTTCCTTGACAAGCCCTGGTCAACGATCGATCCCTCGAATCACGACCACATCTTCGTCTCCTACACCGATTTCGATTTCTCCTTCACCAACAGCTGCGGAACGAACTACCCCACCCGCACTGCGATTGAATTCGTACAATCGTGGGACGGCGGTAACACTTGGTCCAGCCCCATGGTCGCCTACACCGCCTGCGGTGCGGCCGGTGTGCAAGGATCGCAGATGGCCGTCAGCTCCAAGGGCACGTTCTACATCTCCTGGGTCAACCTCGGAAGCAACTTCCCGCTCGGTCCGCGCAGCATTCAGATCGCAAACTCCGGATCGAAAAACGGCATGATCACTCCTCCCGTCACTGTCGACAGCATGGTTCAGCCCGGCGGCGATTCGTACTATCTGCAGGGAGAATTCCGCGACTTCCTCGATATGTCGATGGCTATCGATCATTCCGGAAAATCGACCGACGGCGCGCTCTACATCACCTGGGCCGACGGCCGCGACAAGGAAGTCTCCGATCCGCTCGCCACCCAGGGCTTCTACGCCTACGACGACGTTTTCGTCCGAGCTTCGTTTGACGGCGGCAATACCTGGGGATCGGCTCCCACCAAGGTCAACAGCGACACTCAGCCTCCCACTGGTACCGGGCACGATCACTATCAGTCCGGTATCGCCGTCGACAGCAAGGGCCACATTGGCGTCTGCTGGTACGATCGCCGCGACGATTCCGAGAACTTCGGCATCCGCCGTCACTGCGGAAAATCCACCAACGCCGGCGCCAGCTTCTCCGACAGCGACATCGGCATGTCGCCCTTCGCCCCCACGCACGGCGGAGACCTGTTCATAAACTCGATCTACATGGGCGATTACGATCAGCTCACGAGCGACTTCCTCAACCAGAACTCCGGCTTCGTCGGCGCTTTCCAGAACCAGACGACGCGAGGAAACCCCGACGCAGTAGCTCACGAAATGAAATAGGAATTGAAGGACACCAGAAAGCGAAGGGGCAGCCGCCAGGCTGCCCCAATTTCTTTTCACTGTCATCTCGACCGGAGCGAAGAGACCCCATGTTTTTGCGGGCCGGAAACTTAAACGTGGGTGTCTCATTTCTGGCCGGTTTTGCCAGAAATGGGGCTTTTCAGAACAGAGCTACCGCCGAGCCCCCGCCGGCAATATCTCCTCCACATCCACAACATCGGTCGGATATTTCCCCGTATAACAAGCCGAGCAGTACGAAATCTTCTCTCCCTCGCCGCAAGCCTTCTTTAATCCCTCCAGCGAAAGATAAGCCAGAGAATCCGCGCCAATGTAATCCCGAATCTCCTCCACGGATTTGTTCGCTGCAATCAGCTGCTTCTTCGAAGGCGTGTCCACTCCGTAATAGCAAGGCGAAATCGTCGGCGGACACGAGATCCTCATATGCACTTCCTTCGCGCCCGCACTCCGGATCATCCGCACAATCTTCCGGCTCGTCGTGCCGCGCACAATCGAATCATCGATCAGCACGACGCGCTTCCCCTCCAGCAGCGATCGCACTGGATTCAGCTTCAGCTTCACCCCGAAATCCCGCACGCTCTGGCTCGGTTCGATGAACGTCCGTCCCACATAGTGATTTCGAATCAGCGCAAAACGAAAGGGAATCCCGCTCTCCGCCGCATATCCCACCGCCGCCGTGACTCCGGAATCCGGCACCGGCACAACCAGATCGGCGTCGACTCCGGCTTCCCGCGCCAGTTGCCGACCAAGTTCCTCGCGGCTGGTCTGCACCGAACGCCCAAACACCAGGCTGTCGGGACGCGAAAAATATACGTGCTCGAAGATGCAGCTCGATTGCGGCGCCGAGGTCGAGTAAAAACGCGAGCTGACGCCCTCGGGACCGACCACGATCAGCTCCCCCGGCTTCACATCGCGGACATATTCCGCGCCAATCAAATCGAACGCGCAAGTCTCCGACGCAAACACAACCGTGTCCTGCTTGTGCCCTTCGAGCGCGGGAATTTTCCCCATCGCCAGCGGCCGAAACCCGCGCGGATCGCGCGCTGCAAAAACCCGGTCGTTGCTCATCATCACCAGCGAAAACGCGCCCTCGACCCGCCGCAGCGCATCGGCCATCGCTTCCGGTAATGTCTGCTCTTTCGAAAGCGCAATCAGGTGAACGATAACTTCCGTATCGCTGTTGGTCTGAAAAATCGACCCCTGGCTCTCGAGCCGCGCGCGAATCTGCATGGCATTCACAAGATTTCCGTTGTGCGCCACGCCAATCGATCCCTTATTTGACTGCACCAGAATCGGCTGCGCATTCAGCAGCGCCGAATCTCCCGCCGTCGAATACCGCGTATGCCCGATCGCAATCGTCCCGCGCAATTTCGACAGCACATCTTCAGTGAAAATATCGGCGACGGACCCCATCGCCTTGTGCACGCGCGAAGTCATCCCGTCCGATGTGACGACGCCCGCCGACTCCTGCCCGCGATGCTGCAGCGCATGCAGTCCCAGGTAAGCCAGCTTCTCCGCCTCCGGATGCCCGAAGATCGCCACCACCCCGCACTCGTCACGAAATTTGTCGGATTTCAGCATTGAACCCCTAGTGTTCCAAAAAATCCTGTCACCCCAAAAAGTCCCCTGTCATCCTGAGCGAAGCGAAGGACCTATGCATTTGGTTGGCGCCACCACAGCGCCGCTTTCAATCCGCCGCCACCAACTCCGGATCCGTCCGCAGCGCCGACTCCAGCGCATCCTCGTAAACCGAACGCAACTCCGAAACCGCCGCGGAGATCACGTTCTTTCCATCCACGGAAATCTCCAACCGCTCAGCCACCGTCTCCCCGATCACGTCCGCTGCTACGCCGTTCTTCCCCGCCACTTCTTTGATTCGCGCCACATTCCCCGGGTCGCAAGACACCAGAATCCGGCTCGCATCTTCCCCAAACAGTACGTACTCTCCAAAAAGCCCCTCAGAAGCCAGATTCACCCGCGCTCCCACCCCCTTCGGAAACGCCTTTTCCGCCACCGCCACCGCAATCCCGCCCTCCGAACAGTCATGCGCCGAATCCACCAGCCCCTGCCCAATCAATTCGATAATCGCCTTCTGCAGCGCCGCCTCCTTCTCAAGATCCAGCTCGGGCGGATATCCCCAAAGCGCTCCCGAAATCTCCTTCGCATACTCCGACGACCCGAATTCCGTCTCCGCATCCGTGATATCGCCCGGCTCTCCCGCATGCAATAGCACAATCGTGCGTCCAGCCTCGGCAAAATGCATCTTCGCCGCCTTGTGCACATCCTCAAGAATGCCGACCACGCCCAACACCGGCGTCGGATAAATCCCTTCGCCCAGGGTTTCGTTATAAAAGCTGACGTTCCCGCCCGTAATTGGAATCTCAAGCTCTTCGCAAGCTTTCGTGATCCCATCGATCGTCTGCGAGAACTGCCACATGATGTGCGGCTTCTCCGGATTCCCAAAGTTCAGGCAATTCGTCGCACCCACCGGAGTCGCGCCCGAACACGCAACCTTCCTCGCGGACTCCGCAACCGCGTGCATCGCTCCCAGCCGCGGATCGAGATAGCACCACCGCCCATTCCCATCCAGCGACATCGCCAGCCCGCGCTGCGAACCCTTGATGCGAATCACTCCCGCATCCCCCGCGCCCGGCGCCTCCACCGTATTCGTCTGCACCATGTGGTCATACTGCTGCCACACCCACCGCTTCCCGCAAATATTCGGCGACCCCAACAGTCGCTTCAGATTTGAATTGTGAAAGGATGAATCGTGAAGGGGCACGGCTTCAGCCGTGCCGTTAGGCCCGCCATCGAATTGGGGAATTAGCCCCTGCCGCACCGCATCTGGCATCTCCCGCGCCACCGGCGGCTCCCACCGCGCCAGCGGACGCTTATACACCGGCGCCTCATCCGTCAACGCCGGATTCGGAATCTCCGCCACCAGCTTCCCGTGTTCGAGCACGCGCAGCGTATTCCCGCTTTTCACCGTCCCAACTTCCACCGCATCCAGTCCCCACTTCTCGAACACGCGAAACACTTCCTGCTCGCGCCCCTTCTGCGCCACCAGCAGCATGCGCTCCTGCGACTCGCTCAGCATGATCTCGTACGGGGTCATGCCCGTCTCGCGCTGCGGCACGCGGTCCAGCTCAATCTCGATCCCCACGCCTCCGCGCCCGCCCATCTCACAAGTCGAGCACGTTAGCCCGGCCGCGCCCATGTCTTGTATCCCGACAATCGCGCCCGTCTGCATCGCTTCGAGACACGCTTCCAGCAACAGCTTCTCAAGGAACGGATCGCCCACCTGCACATTAGGACGTTTCGCCTCCGAGGCCTCGCTGAATTCCTCGCTGGCCATCGTCGCGCCGTGAATCCCGTCGCGCCCCGTCTTCGCGCCGACATAAATCACCGGATTCCCTTCGCCCGCCGCCTTCGCATAAAAAATTTCGTTCTTCCGCAAAAGCCCGAGCGCAAACGCATTCACCAGCGGATTCCCCGAATAGCACGGCTCAAACTTCGTCTCACCCCCAAGATTCGGCACGCCAAAACAATTCCCGTAAGAAGCCACCCCGCTGACCACTCCCTCCATGATCGAATGATTCTTGTGGATTTCGGATTGTGTGGGGACCGCTGGGTGCCCCATTTCTGGCCGGTTTTGCCAGAAGTGGGGGTTTATAATCGGTCCGAACCGCAGCGAATCCATCACCGCCACGGGCCGCGCGCCCATCGTAAAAATATCCCGCAGAATCCCGCCCACTCCAGTCGTCGCGCCCTGGAACGGCTCAATGAACGACGGATGGTTATGCGACTCGATCTTGAACGCGCACGCCCATCCCTCGCCGATGTCGATAATGCCCGCATTCTCCCCCGGCCCCTGCACCACCAGCTTGCTGCGCGTCGGCAGCCGCTTCAAATGCACGCGCGACGACTTATACGAGCAGTGCTCGCTCCACATCACGCTGAATATGCCGAGTTCGGTGAGCGTAGGCTCGCGTCCGCCCAGCAACTGCTTGACCTTCTCGTACTCGTCAGGGGTCAAGCCATGTTGCCGGATCGTCTCCGGAGAGAATGCAGAGGTCAAAGAGGTAGCCATGGGAAGGAGCCTCTATTGTCGCATTTTCAGCCCGCGCAACGATAGACCCGACGCATGCCCCATCCTTCGTGCAACTTCGTGGCCTTTGTGGTTAATCGTTTTTCCCACCTGCTACGATTCTCTTGCAATGAAATCCATCATCCTCGGCACGGCCGGCCACATCGACCATGGCAAAACCGCCCTGGTCAAAGCCCTCACGGGCATCGATGCCGACCGGCTCGCCGAAGAAAAGCGCCGCGGCATCACCATCGACCTCGGCTTCGCCCACATGGATCTCCCCACCGGCAACGGTGAAACCCTTCATCTCGGATTCGTCGACGTCCCCGGCCACGAGCGTTTCGTCCGCAACATGCTCGCCGGCGTCGGAGGCATCGATCTGGTCCTCCTCGTCATCGCCGCCGACGAATCCATCAAGCCGCAGACTCGTGAGCACTTCGATATCCTGCAATTGCTTGGCGTTCAGCCTGGCATCACCGTTCTCACGAAATCCGACGCCGTCGATTCCGAGACTCTCGACGTCGTTCGTCTCGAAGTCGAGGAATTCCTCCGCGGGACCTTCCTCGAATCTCCGAACTCTCCCATCATCGCCGTAAGTTCCCTCACAGGCGCAGGCCTTACGGAACTGAAATCTGCCATCGTCGCCGCGGTAAAAGATGTCCACCCGCGCGATTCTCGCGCTCTCGCGCGCCTTCCCATCGATCGCGTCTTCACTATGAAAGGATTCGGCACTGTCGTGACCGGAACTCTGATCTCGGGGACGATCCACCGAGAAGACGAACTTGAAGTTTTTCCCGTAGGCCTCCGCGTTCGCGTGCGTGGAGTTCAGGTCCACGGCAAGTCCGCCGATCAAGCCCTTGCCGGACAGCGCACCGCGCTCAACCTCGCCGGAGTCAGCACCGAAGATCTAGCTCGCGGAATGACCCTCGCGCCAGTCGCCACATTCTCCGCAACCCGCCGCGCGGACGTTCGTCTGACTCTCCTGCCCGACGCTCCCCGTCCACTCAAGAACCGCACGCGCGTGCATTTCCACTCCAACACGATGGAGACTGTCGCCGAAATCGCGCTTCACGACGCGAAGCAAATCGATCCCGGCGCCTCCGCGTTCGCACGCCTGAAGCTGCCCGATCCCGCTCTGCTCCTGCCCGGAGACCGTTTCATCATCCGTCAGTTCTCGCCCGTGATCACGATCGGCGGAGGCATCATCCTCGATCCCGCGGTGATGCCTCGCCTGCCCAATCTCGGGCCGTTCCTCGAAGTCCTCGCCTCCGGCAAGCCAGATCAGATTCTCGCCGCGCGCGTCGCAAGAAGAACCCAGGCCGGAATCTCAATCGCGGATCTCATCGCCGAAACCGGCTGGACGAAAACTTTCATCGCGAACACACTCGCGCCCGCCGTCAACGCAAAGCAACTCGCCCGCATCGCCGATTTGTTCATCGACGCACCCGCGCTCTCATCTTTGCAAGAGGCAATGCTCACTTCCGTCGCCGCATTTCACAAGAAAAACTCGCTGGCGCCCGGCATCGCCAAAGAAGAGCTGAGAGAACAACTCCAAGCTACGCCGGAAATCTGCGCAGCCGCGGTCGACCGCCTTTCTCAGGCCAAAAAGCTCGAAGTCGCCGGAGACCTCATCCGTCTCCCCGGCCACGGCATCACGCTGAAAGATGAAGAAGTCGAATCCAAGAAAACGATTGAGAACGCATTCGCCGCCGCCGGACTGAGAGTCCCCGCTCTCAACGAAGTTATCGCCGGACTGAAAATCGACAAATCGCGTGCCCAGAAAATCGTCACGCTCTTGCTGCGCGAAAAAACACTGTCCAAAATTTCCGAAGACTTGGTCTTTCACCGCAGCGCGTTAGAAGAACTTCGCCGCATTGTAGCCATCCAAAAAACCAAGTCCCCCAAAATGGACGTAGCCACCTTCAAAGACCTGACCGGCGTAAGCCGCAAATACGCAATCCCACTCCTCGAATACCTGGACCGCGAACGCATCACCCGCCGCGTAGGCGACACAAGAGAAATCCTGTAAGAAAAGAATTTGAGACAGGCTGCATTCGAAGCAGGGCCGGGTTTCAACGTTTTTTCAATCGCCAGATGACTCAATCACCCAATGACTCAATCTCTTAGATTTTCTCCTCTGCAAACTCCAGTTCCAGCCCCACCGGATCCGTAAACCGGTTCGTGAGATTGGCAAGACCGGTCAAGATATGAATGTCCACAATCTCCGCATCGGAAAATTCTTTTTTCAGCGGAGCAAAATCCGCGTCGCTGATCTCCTGCGGTCTCCGGGTCAACTTCTCGATATACGTCAGAGCCGTCCGCTCTTTCTCGCTGAATCGCGAATAGTCCCCCGCCTTCAGCGCCGCCCAATCCTCCGCGGTCAGCCCCACGCGTTTCGACGACGCCACATGATGCTGCATGCAGTAGCGGCATTCGTTGATCAACGACACGCGGAGATAAATGAGTTCATAAAGCTTGCGATCCAACGAACGCCCCACACTCGCATAGAAGCTCAGAAAATTCTTGAGCATTTCCGGACGATTCGCCAGTGCCTTCTGCACGTTCCCCGGCTTCCCCCGCAGCGTCTTCTCATAAATCTCGCGTACCTCGTCCGGCGCATTCTCCGCATTCACCAACGTAATTCGAGCCATCCATCCCTCCAAAAAAACTAGCCACAAAGGGCCGAGGTTTCACAAAGTGAAAGACTCTCCTTCGTGATACTTGGTGACCTTTGTGGTTAAGCTTGTTTTTCACGGCTTCCCATCATAGTGGAACCAGCCGGGCATTGACTCTGACACTTGTTTTGTCCGCAATTTCCCGTAACATTTCACTCAACTGCGGGACGGGAAGAACAACGAGGAGAACGTAAGAATGAAATCGTTGCTTCTGATCCTGTTCGTCTGCGCGTCGCTGTCCGCAATTCTCGCCCAGGCTGACGCCGACGCAGCCACCAAGTCCAAAATCGTAGCCCTCGAACAACTCTGGAACCAGGCCTACAAATCCGCCGATATCAAGGCCCTCGACTCGATCCTCGATGATGGAATCGTGCTGGTCAACGACGACGGCTCTGTCCAGACCAAGCCGGAATTCCTCGCCAGCGTGAAATCCGCGGCTCCGCAACCGACCGCGCAACAGCAACAGGTCTCGCCCGAATCCTTCACCGTACACGTCCACGGAACCGTCGCCATCGCCACCGGCGTCATGCGCGTGAAGGGCGTCGAAAACGGCAAGCCCTACTCCCGCCGCGAACGCTTCATCGACACCTGGCTTCTCAAGCGCGGAAATTGGGTCTGCATCGGCACCGACGCCACCCCCGTTCTGCACTAACTTTCGAAGATCCCCTGATTTGGTAATTTTGTAATTTGAAAATTTGGTAAATTGAAAATCGAGATCTGGATTTTAAATTATCAAATTACCCGATTACGAAATTACAAAATGAAGGTACTAGCACGCGCAGGGGGATCTTCCCGACAAGAAGAAGTTCGTCTCTTCGCGACCCAGTCCGCGTGGAAAGCCTGGCTCGTCAAGAATCATCGCAAGTGTGCCGGACTCTGGCTGCGCCTCGCCAAAAAAGATTCCAGCCTCCGTTCCGTCACCTACGCTGAAGCCCTCGAAGTCGCCCTGTGCTACGGCTGGATCGACGGCCAGAAGCGGGGCGAAAGCGACCAAGCCTGGCTGCAGCGTTTCGTTCCCCGCGGCGAGAAAAGTATCTGGTCGAAGATCAATCGCGAAAAAGCCATTGCCCTCATTGCGTGCGGCAAGATGAAGCCGGCAGGCCATGCAGCCATTGATGCTGCAAAAAAGCACGGCGCCTGGGACGCCGCCTACGATTCGCAGAAATCCGCTAAAGTTCCCGAAGATTTTCAGCGAGCCCTCGACGGCAGCCGACTCGCGCAAGAGTTCTTCCGGACGCTCGACAGTGCGAACCGCTACGCCCTGCTTTTCCGCATCCAGAATGCAAAGAAACCTGAAACGCGAGCCCGAAAGATCGAAGAATTTATCAGCATGCTCGAGAAGCACGAACGAATTCACGAACCGCGCCGTACTCGATCGAAATCAAAATAGAAAATGGCCTCCATCAAAATCATCGGCGCAGGACTCGCCGGCTCCGAAGCCGCCTGGCAATGCGCCCGCCGCAGCCTCGATGTCGAATTGTTCGAGATGCGTCCCGTGCGCTCCACTCCGGCGCATCAGACAGCCGACTTCGCCGAGCTCGTCTGCTCCAACTCGCTGAAGTCTGACAGCGAGAACACCGCCCCGTGGCTCCTGAAAGAAGAAATGCGCCGCGCCGGGTCTCTTCTCATGCAAATCGCCAGCGACTGCTCCGTGCCCGCCGGACACGCTCTCGCCGTCGATCGCATTACCTTCGCCGCGCGCGTCACCGAGACCATCTCTCGCGAGCCGCGCATCGCCATCCGCCGCGAAGAAGTCACTCGCATCGACGAATCCGACGGCATCACCATCATCGCCACCGGACCGCTCACCTCCGAGTCCCTCGCGACAGAAATCGCGCGCCTCAGCAGCACCGGTGAGCAAGACAACCCGCGCCTCTACTTCTACGACTCCATCAGCCCCATCGTCGAAGCCGACTCCATCGACATGTCGCGCGTCTACATGGCCGCCCGCTACGACAAAGGCTCCGCCGACTACATCAACTGCCCCATGACCGAGGACGATTACACGCGCTTCTACGACGCCCTGCTCGCCGCGCAATCCGTCGAAGAGCGCGATTGGGAAAAGCTGAATTATTTCGAAGCCTGCCTCCCCATCGAAGAAATCGCCCGCCGCGGACGCGACACTCTCCGCTTCGGCCCCATGAAGCCCGTCGGCCTCAGAGATCCCCGCACCGGCAAAATGCCCTACGCCGTCGTGCAGCTGCGCCAGGAAAATCTTCGCGCCGACTCCTACAATCTCGTCGGCTTCCAGAATCATCTCAAGTTCGGCGAGCAGGCCCGCGTCCTACGCCTCATTCCCGGCCTCGAAAACGCGCGCTTCCTCCGCTACGGACAAATCCATCGCAACACCTACATCAATGGCCCGGCACTCTTGCGGCCAACTCTGCAGATGAAAAATCATCCGCGGATATTGTTCGCCGGACAAATCTGCGGCGTCGAAGGCTACGTCGAATCCATCGCCACCGGCCTGCTTGCCGGACTTCACGCGGCCGCGCTAGCGCAGCAGCTCCCGCTCACCCCCGCCCCCCGCGCCTCCGCCTTCGGATCGCTCACGCACTACGTCACTCACGCTGACCCCAAGAATTTCCAGCCCGCCAACATCACCTTCGACCTGCTCCCGCCCTTAGATCGCAGAATCCGCGACCGCAAAGACCGCCACCGCCAGCAATGCGAGCTAGCCCTCAAAGAATTCGACGCCTGGCTCTCCCCAGTTCCTTCGTAGAGACGTTGCTCGCAACGTCTCTGCCCGCACCACCCAACCTGCTCATACCACGCCACTTTTTCCTGCAACAAACTCCGCGCCCCTTGCGTATCTAACCATAAGCTCGGGGGGATGACCTTCTCCGCCGCCCCCCGTCCAACCTTGTATGACGTTGCGCGACCTCGTTTTCGACGTCCTTCGCACCCTCTGGGCCCACAAGCTCCGCGCCTTCCTCACCATGTTCGGAATCGCCTGGGGCATCGTCTCCATCGTGCTCATGGTCGCGGCCGGAGAAGGCCTCCGCAAAGGCCAGGAGGAGCAAGCCCGCACTCTCGGCAAGGACGTCATGATCGTCTTCCACGGCCGCACCAGCCTGCAGGCCGGCGGAACCCACGCCGGACGCATCGTCCACTGGGAAGATCCCGACGTCCCCGTCGTTCAGGCCGAATCTCCCGATTGCCAATACGCCATCCCCGAGCTCGAGGAGGATACGGTTCGTACCCACTCCGCCTACAACAACGCAGCTTTCACCGTCACCGGATCCTACCCGGCCTTCGCCTACATCCGCAGCCTCGATGTCGGCTCCGGACGCTTTTACGATTGGAGCGACATGCGCGAAGCACGCCGCGTCGCCTTCCTCGGCTCCGACGCCGCCAAACAGCTCTTCCCCGGCCGCGATCCCGTCGGCGACACCATTTATTTGAACGATTTCCCCTACACCGTCATCGGCGTCATGCAAAAAAAGAAGCAGGACTCCAGCTACGACGGATGGGACGTCAACAAAGTCTTCCTGCCATTCGCCGCGATGCGCCGCGATTTTCCCGACAAGCCTCCGGGCACCGATACCACGTTCGATCAGCTCCTCGTCACGCCGAAATCGGTCGAGCAGCACGAAGCCTGCAAACATGAAGTTCGCGTCGCGCTCGCTCGCATGCATCGCTACGATCCCAACGACAAAGAAGCGTGCCCCATCTGGGACACCGTGCAGGAAGCCCAAGCTTTCAAAACCATGACCGACGGAATGAAATTCTTTCTCGGCGCAGTCGGCATCGTCACGCTTCTGCTTGGAGGCATTGGAGTCATGAACGTCATGCTCGTCGCCGTCCGCGAGCGCACGCGCGAAATCGGTGTCCGCAAGGCAATCGGCGCGCCAGCCGGAACGATTCTTCGCCAATTCTTCATCGAAGCGTTGATCATTGCTCTGCTGAGTGGCGGCATCGGTCTCGGCGTCGCCTTCGGATTTTGCGCACTAATCGACCTGCTCCCCATGCCCGACTTTTTCGCCGGACTGATTCCCAGCTGGACTTCAGGACTCACAGCCGCCGGTCTCTTGGGAGCGATCGCCATCGGAGCCGCGCTCTATCCCGCGCGCCGCGCCGCTTCCATCGACCCAATCGAAGCTCTCCGTTACGAGGCAGGAGGCTAGAGAAAGGCAAAGTGTCAAAGTTTCAAAGTTTCAAAAGTTGGCGCACTCGAATTCAGATATCGCAAACGAAGAAAAGTGCCGGAACAGCTCAACCACTCTGTCATCCCGGACGGAGCGTGCGGTGACCGAAGGGAGCGGCAAGCGAAGTGGAGGGACCCTATGTTTCTTGGTGCCGATCCAACACCAGGGAAACGCAGTCAAGCGGCACATTGAAACTTTGAAACCTGATGTTTATCCAAATCATCCTCGAAGCCTGGGTCGCCCTCAAGCGCAACCTCACCCGCAGCTTCCTCACCATGCTCGGCATCGTCTGGGGAATCGCGACGGTCACGCTGCTCATCGCTTACGGCAGCAGCTTCCGCAGCGTCCTTGTGCACGGCTTCGATGCCTTCGGCAAAAGCGTCGTCATCGCGTGGCCGCAGCAAACCAGCGAGCAGCCTGGCGGTCAACGTGCCGGCAAAAAAGTCGTCCTCGAGCAAGCCGACCTCGACATGGTCAAAGCCACCGCGCCGCTCGTGAAGCACGTCTGCCTCGAAACCGTCCGCCGCCCCGGCATCGCCTATGAAGATCGCATGGTCGGCACCGCGCCTGTCCGCGGAGTCTGCCCCGAATATGGCGAGATGCGCAACGAGGTCCCGCTCGAAGGCCGCTGGATCAACGCCGAAGACGAACTCGAGCGCCGCCGCGTCATCTTCCTCGGTGGACGCCTCAAGGAAGAACTCTTCAGCGGACGCCCCGCCGTCGGCGAAACCGTCCTCGTCTCCGGCGTGCGCTTCCAGGTCATCGGCGTGATGGCCCGCAAAATTCAGCTCAGCAACTATTTTTCCAGCGACGACGAATCTTCCTGGATCCCCTACTCTGCCGCCGGAGACCTCTGGAACACGCGCTACGCCGCCGTCATGGTCTTCGAGCCGATCGCTCCGCAATATGAAAAGAAAGCGATGGCCGAGGTGCTAGCGGCCGTCGCCACGCGCCAGAATTTTTCCCCGACTGATCCAAAAGCTTTCCAGATGTTCGGACGCGACGAATTCCGCCCCATCATCGACGCCCTCACCATCGGCCTGCAAGTTCTGCTGACGTTCATCGGGACATTGACTCTCGGCATCGGCGGCGTCGGCGTGATGAACATCATGCTCGTCTCCGTCGACGAACGCATCCGCGAGATCGGCCTGCGCCGCGCACTCGGCGCCCGCAAGCGCCACATCAAACTGCAATTCTTAGCCGAGACTCTCCTGATCATGCTTCTCGGCGGCGCGATCGGCGTGCTGCTCTCCTACTTCGTCGCGTGGGCCGTCGGCACGCTTCCCCTGATGGGACCGCTCTTCGAAGACAACTCCGGCCAGGGCGACATCCATCTCCGCATCTCGCTCATCACCGTCCTGCTCTCCGGCGCGGTATTACTAATCGTCGGCGTATTCAGCGGCCTCGTCCCCGCGATGCGCGCCTCAAAATTAGACCCAGTAGAAGCTCTTCGCTATGAATGATCCAGGTGATCTTCATCCCGATACGCAATGTCATCCCGACCGGAGCACGCCGTTCCTGAAAGGAACTACGTGCGGAGTGGAGGGACCCTATGTTCAAACCTCTGTGCCGGCGCACTCTTCACAGAAATTGATTTGCCGTTCTCCGCACGAAGCAGTACCTTGCTTTTAACGGGGGTGTAACTTGCCGATCTCGGCCGTCGACACAATCCCTTTAGCCTTCCAGCACACCAAGCGCCAGCTCCTGCAGCCTTTCCGCTTCGGGCAATGGACGCGCCTCGCCATCGTCGGCCTGCTCGCCGGAGAGATGGGCTCAGGCAGCGGCAATTTTTCCTCTCCATTCAAATCCATGCCGCATCAGGCGCCGCCCTCAATGGGCGGCATGTTCCCCGGAATCAATCTCGCCCTCATCGCTGCTCTGGTCTCGGCCATCGTAGTCCTCGGATTCATCATCGCTCTCGTCTTCCTGTACATCAGCAGCGTGATGCGCTTCATCCTCTTCGATAGCGTCCTCACACGAGAATGCCGCATACGCGACGGATGGTCGCGGCGCCAAGGCACAGCCTTGAATTATTTCTGGTGGCAGCTCGGTTACGGCATTGTGATGTTTCTTGGAGTCGTCGTGATCGTCGGAATCCCCGCCGCCGTCGCCTTCGGCATGGGATGGTTCGCCGCCCCGCACGCTCACATGGAAGCCCTCATTCTCACCGGCGTCGCCGTCTTCGCCGTATTCTGTTTTTTCATGATCGCCGCGGTCCTCGGCCAGGTGCTGACCAAAGATTTCGTAATTCCGCAAATGGCTCTGGAAGATATCGGCCCCATCGAGGCCTGGCGGCGCCTCTGGCCGATGATCGAAGGTGAATTCAACAGCTACGCCATGTACGTCCTGATGAAGATCGTTCTCGCCATCGGCGCAGGCATCATCATCGGAATAGCCGCCCTGATCGTCGCTGCCGTTGTCGCCGTTCCAATCGCTGGAGTCGTCATCGCCGCCGTCCTGGCCGGGAAATCGGCCGGCCTCACCTGGAACGTCCTGACCATCACCGGCGCTGTAGTAGTCGGCTGCATCGTGCTGGCAATTCTTTTCTACGTCATCGCGTTAGTGTCCGTCCCAGCGATCGTCTTCTTCCCCGCCTACTCAATCTACTTCTTCGCCCCGCGCTACCGCCCGCTAAGCGTAGCGCTCTACCCACCGCCAAATTCCCCGCTCTCGCCCCTACCCCAACCCGCGGGATAAAGCGTGTCAGCCGTGGATTTTGAGATTCGCAAAGTTGAAAACGGTCGACGGCAGGATTTCAAATTGCAAACTTACCCGATTACCAAATTACAAAATGAAGCCTTCGTGTGACTTCGTGTCCTTCGTGGTTAGTTCTTCTTAGGGCTGCTTCGGATGCATCGTGCTGGCAATTCTCTTCTATGTGATCGCGCTGGTCTCGGTCCCGGCGATCGTCTTCTTCCCCGCGTACTCAATCTATTTCTTCGCCCCGCGCTACCGCCCGCTGAGCGTAGCGCTCTACCCGCCGCCAAACGCTCCGCTCTCGCCCCTGCCCCAACCCGCGGGATAAAGCGTGTCAGCCGTGGATTTTGAGATTTGCAAAGTTGAAAACGGTCGACGGCAGGATTTCAAATTACAAACTTACCCGATTACCAAATTACAAAATGAAGCCTTCGTGTGACTTCGTGTCCTTCGTGGTTAGTTCTTCTTAGGGCTGCTGCAGCCTCGCCCCTCGCCCATGCGGCCATGAAAATCTTCGCCCAATAATGCATTTCACAATCAAATGATCCGTCGAGTGCGTCGCTCCCACTCCCACCCCAAAATTGAACTCCCACTGCGGTGCAAAATCCACATCAATCGCCGGAACAAACTGCTGTTGTTGTTCCCGCAGCGGATCGAATCCCGTAATTGATCCATATGACCCGTAATACTCCAGCCCTCCGGCAATCTTTTTCGTGATGTTGTAGCTGAACTTCACATTCGGAGAGAACTCCACGCCCTTGTTCACGCTAGGCCCATGAAACGACCGGTCCAGCGCGGGATTGAACGCGAAATACCATCTCCCAATCGTCCGGTCGACAATCGGACGAATCTCCCACGTCCATGTATCCGGAGAAAACGCCGCCCGCTGATACCCGATTTCCGTCGACAAGCTCACGCCCACCGGCCAATTCCACGACGTAGGCACCCTCACCCGCGGCCGAATATGATCGCCCACCCACTGCCATCCGCCATCCGACTGTATGCTCGTGAAAACGTAGAACCCCACCTCCGCCCAGTCGTTCACTCCCTGCGTGATCTCGAGCGTCTCGTGCTCTGCATGATTCGTCGGCAGCATTCCATCGATCACCGTCGTGCTCCCCTCGACCGTGAAATTCGAATGCACCTCGACCATCGTCGATCGCGGAGCCACCGTCTCCGATCCATACACCTGAATTTCGTAATTATCCTGAGCGCAAGCAAATGAATCGAAGAAAGCAAGAGAAAAGGACGCCAGAAGAATCAGCCCAAGTGATCGGATCATAAGAGTAAGAACGAAAATGCGAAACAGAAATGCGGCCAGCCCACACACCGACCGCGAGATTCCATCATGCACGTCAACCACGCTAGGCGCAACTTCACCGCGACCTCCGCGTCCTCTGCGTTGAAAAGATTTTTGTACACGAACTCGGAACGGGTGCCCGACTCAGATTGGGTGCCCCACTTCTGGCCGACGTTGCCAGAAGTGGGGATTTTGGGTGACCGAAATGATCCCACAACTCCAAGAGAAGTTCCTTCGTGCAACTTAGTGTCCTTGGTGGTTAACGCTCTTTGCTTTAGCGCACAGGGAACTCCGCTCCCGCCCAAGGTGTCTGATCCATCAGACACGCGTGCCAAGAGGAGCAAAATTCCATGGCTTTCTCAATGGCAGGCGGAGGTCCGTCTGGACCTCAAATCAACGTCACTCCCCTGATCGACGTCCTGTTGACGCTGATCATCATGTTCATGCTCGTCGTCTCCATGGACCCCGAATACGGCGAGAAGGCGCAGATTCCACAACCGCCCAAGCACGACGCGAAATCGCAGCCAATCGTCGAGCGGACCGTGGTGATTCAGATCTTGTGGGCAGCGAAAGATCAACCGCCAAAACTCAAGATCAATCAGGAAGACGCCGATTGGTGGAACCTCGACGAGCGCCTCGCGCAAATTTACCTGACGCGCGCCGAAAAAGTAGCCTTCATCCGCGCTGATGCCGATGTCGATTTCCAATCCGTCGCAACAGTAATCGACGTGGCCCACCACGCAGGAGTGAAACGCCTGGGCCTGCTGACGAATAATCAAGAGTTGGCTACTGAATAGAAAAACGACGGATCTGCGCGGATAAGATCCCTCGGCTTTTTCCGTGCAGATCTGTGGCCAAGATATTGAATCTACGCCGCCATCGCCATCACCGGCTGCGTGCAGTGCGCGCACCGCTTCGCCTCCAGCGGAATATCGCTCAAACACTCCGGACACTTCTTGGTCGTCGGCGGAGCCGCCGGCTCGTCTTTATGCATGCGCGCCATCAGCCAGTTCACCGGAACCACCACAAAGAAATAAACGGCGGCCGCGATCAAGACAAACGAAATCACTGCATTGACGAAATCACCGATCGGAAAAATCGTTGTCCTGACCGTGAATTTCAGGTTCGAGTAATCCGGCTTCCCGACGATCAACGCGATCAGCGGCGTAAGAAACGCCTTCGTGAGTTCCGTAACAACGGCTCCGAACGCCGCGCCCACCACCACGCCCACCGCCATATCCACAACATTTCCACGCAGGATGAATTTCTTGAATCCGTCGAGCATACCCTTGCTCCTCCAAAGTTGATTTGCGGCCAGAGTATGTCAGGAATACGCGAAGGTCAAGCCGGGAAGAGTTCAAGGTGACGTCAAGCTGCTTGTGTAAATAGGTTGAGGGTGCGGGTTTTCCATTCCAGGTTGAATCTCTGGAAAATGGAGTAGATGATGCGATCCACGCTTTCTACGTTCACGAAGCACACCATGGGTCGAGTGCGGCGGCGTACCTCCACAAAGCATCTCTCGATCACGTTGGTGGTTCGCAGCTTGCGCCACAGGTGCCGGGGAAAAGCGAAGAACGACAACAGTTCCGGCAAGTCTTGCCCTAAGCGCTTCACGACCCCAGGGTAGTGACGTTGCCAGCGGGCGCGGAAGCGACGAAA
>DASYZZ010000034.1:0-67917 GCA_035945695.1 Candidatus Sulfotelmatobacter sp.
ATCCCAGATTCCCGCGAAGGCAAACATTTGCGCGTTACCGACTTCAAAGCAGTATGGCTGCTTCGTCTTCCCCACTCGTTGCCACTCGTAAAATCCATCCGCTGGGATCAAGCATCTGCGAGACTTCAACCCATCACGGAACGCGGGCCTTGTTCCCGCAGTTTCCGACCTTGCATTGATCATCTTGGCAGCTACAGAGGAGTCTTTCGCCCACGAGGGAATCAGCCCCCAGCGCATCAGCAACAACTCTCGGATAGGTTCTTTCGGATTCTGACGAATGACTGGGACTGTCTGAGTCGGCGCTATGTTGTAGCGCGGAGTCCATTCGCATCCGTCTGAGACTGACTCGAAGTACTCGTCTACTAACTGCTTCCTTCGCGACAGTCTGTATCGTCCGCACATGTGGCAATTATGGCAGATCGGTGTCTCGCAGAAACTCCCGTTCCCGAGCACTTCCAGTGGCCTGGCAGATTGAGTAGATCATATTCGGCGTTCTGACATGCGGTTCTCCAAAAGGGCCCTGACACGCTGTCGCTTTGTAACCCCCGCAGGCCCTTCTCTGGTGTTGATTTCCGCCCACCTCGATACCTGACTCAACCGAATCCGATGCTCAATGGCGGGCCGTTGGATCGAAACCGTAAATTCGGTCATTGGGTCGGGCGTCGCGGTTAGTGCATCGACTCTGAACTCGGCCACAGCAAGAGCGACGGCTTCATAAAGAGAGTCCGCTTGAACCTCGACAGCGTGCGGAATTCCCTCTGCATCCGTGAACGAAACTCGGCAGCGGGATACGCCCATCCGGGAATTATACCCGTTTAGTTTCGCTCTTTGTTCGCCTAGGTACGGAAGAGGCTTTCGCGAGTTCCAGCCACATTCTGTCGCTTTGACGTCGCGAAACCCGACAGTGGTGGACTGCCACGCGGAACGTCGCGACACGGGCACGGCAGAACCCTTGTCCCGAGCGGCTTTTCAGGGACAACGCATCGAAACTTTTTCTGGCACTTCAAGAAACTTTACAAGGCTCGACGGGTTCTAAGCTCATAACCACTCGTCGCTTCACGAGCAAATGGCAGCACGAAACACCTGGTGTCACCGAACTCTTGATAGGGGCCTGGAGCAGTGTTCCCCAACGTCGAAATTCGGCACCTGCACGCGGTCATTGTCGTGGCCGAAGAGCTAAGCTTCACGCGGGCCGCACACCGACTGAACATAACCCAACCTGCGCTTACCAGACAGATCACCGACCTCGAAAAAGAACACCGATTCCACCTCTTCACCCGCTCTAAACGACGGCCCGTGGAGCTTACCGACGCCGGACGCGTTTTCGTACAGGAAGCCAAGTCTGCGCTTTTCCACACGGAGAGGGCAATTCACTTAGCTCGCGCGACCCACGACGGAGCAGACACCGTCCTGCTGATCGGGCATTCGCCTTATGCTGATCCCGCTTGGGTTGCGGCCATTCTCGCCATCCGGCTGCCCTTGTTCCCGAAGCTCCACATCCAAACGACAGGCCAATTTTTCCCAATGGAGTTAGTGCGAAGCGTTATTGCCGGCGAACTAGATTTGGCCCTCGTGACAGCACCGCCACTGGATGCACAGATTACAGCAGCAGTGTTTGATCGGGCTCCGCTCTATGCCGTTCTACCGGCGACCCATTCCGCTGCTAATCAAGACAGCGTACTGCTACGAGACTTGGCAAAAGACGAATGGATTCTGTTCGGACCACGGGCCCACCCGATTGTCCACGACGCGATCCTGAATGCCGCGCGGAGCCAGGGAATCGCTCCCAAACACTCTCACGACGTACTCGACCCGCAGCAGGCCGTTCACTTGGTTGCTGAACATGTTGGGGTCGCTATTCTCCCTAAGCCTACGGCCTTGGCTTTTCGCGTTGAAGGTGTCGTGGTAAAGCCGCTGTCGGATACAACTTTGTGCTTTGAATCCTGTGTCGTACTGCGGTCTGATGACAAGTCGCGCATGGTGAACGAGCTTGCTCGCGCATTCCTTTGCAAGTATTGCCCCAAGCCTTTGCCGCCTAAGCAGATGGATCTGCCTTTGCCCGCCTGATTCCCGCTCGAAACGAACTCTCTATCTCAAGACCAAAGAGGACAGTCTTGGTGTGGATGAGGCGCCTACTGCCTGTTGAAACCGGCTTTTATAACCGGCAGGAATGAGCTTCGTACGAAAAGTAATTAGACATGTTGCGGACAAGGACTCAAACTAGTAAACAATCCGGCCCTTGACGAGTTCACGCCAAGCGTTCGGCAGACTGCTATCCAACCGCAATACTCCGGCTGGATGGGCTGGAACACCCGCTCGTCGAAGTCGAACAACTGTGCGAATAGCCCATGACCCTTGCTGAACAGTTGCGCTCCAAGAAGAAAGCCCTGACGGTCGAGGAGTTGGCTGATCTGCTGGGCATCGCCCTGCGGACCCTCTACAAAGAGGTCGAGGACGATCACATTCCCTTCTTCCGTGTGCGGACGTCCATCCGCTTTGATCCCCATCAGGTGGCGGATTGGCTGGAGATGAAAATGCCGGCGCATTCTGTTAGGACAGAGCGTCATCCCGAGGCTACTGCTCGGGCCTAGAGTCGATTCGAATATCACGACCAAATTCTGGTCTGGAAATCCGGCAACGAGAGTAAGACAGCCTCAAGCGCCCACTTCGAATAGGGTTCGGTCAGACCTCGCGCACCCGCTTCATGAGTTCAACAACATCGTTCATGCTCGTGACGCTATATAGGGGCGCAGCAACGAGCGTCGCAGATCGAATGCGGCTGGAAGCTTCGGGAGCAATCTTACAGTTCATCGGCACTCGCTCTAGCCAATCCTTATTCCACTCGAAGTATAGATTCCAAAGATCCCAGCCGTCACAGAGGTATTTCGCCTGGATCGGGTCATCAGCATACTCTAGGCGGCCAATCAACAGCAGTGGTTCGACAAGACGTGAATCGATGAAGCAGACAGTGATAGCCTCAACGAGCTTTGGATCCGCTTTGCTACTGAGATACCGGAACACTCCTTCAGGCATCCAATAGCTAGCCTTCGTGTGATACGTCAAATCCTTCGTCGCGAAGTTACCGAATACTGATGTGCTGGACCAAGGGACGTTCTTGTCGAAGTCGACGATCAGTTTACTGACGGCCGAGTGCATTCGGCACACGGCGCTGATGCCTTTCTGCATTTTCGTTCCAGCTTCAGTTGGCATGCATCCAACCCTCCAAGATTTCCGCGATGTCCGTAGGCACATCGCCAGCGTCGAAGAGCGGTTCGTTCGCGAACAACTCTCCATCAGTAAGTGCCATGACGGGCATATCACTCTGATCTACCATTCCAGAGAAGTACTCAAGATCCCGTTTCCGCAGGAATGCCCGCACGTCTTCCAAGATGAGCGCCTCATGAGAATCCGTCACCCTGGTCCTCTCAACCGCGGTGACCAGATCTTGCCACTGAAGCCGATAGAGATGTTCCCGAGAAGCGTCAGTATCGCCATGTACAGAGAGACTCTCCATCAGATCGGAGCGAGAATCCATCGTCGTTAGGTAAACAAGGACTCGGATCGCGTCCGAGGGCACTTTGGGGCGCAGATCACCCAGCGAATCTAGCAGCCCCAAATAGCGAGCGAGTTGATCATCATCCCCGGTGCCGCTCTTGCCGGCCTCGAGTTTTGCTTCGATGATTATCACTACGGGACTCGCTTTGCTGGCATGAAAATGGAGGACTACATCCGGTATTCCCTTCGGGTGGTTTGGCCAGAAAATGGCGCGCAAATTCGTATAGGACGAGAGCGACCGTCCGGCATGCTCCCTAATGTATTCGCCCGCACTGATCAACCTTCTGTTGATCGGGAGCGAAATGGCAAGTTCGAACAAAGTCTCCCAAAAAGGGCCAGGCGGCACGTAGCGCAGATGCCCGAAGACAGCCGACGTCAGATAGTCTTCCGAGGAGCGGGCTTCCCGCACGTATTTGCCATGGATCTCAGCAACCAGCATGAACTATATCCTGTCCGTGGCCCGACTCAGGTTCACAGAAGTCGTCCTCAATCGTGCAGGCCCCAGTGTAAAACGTGAGTTCGACTACGCGAACGCGGCGAGACTGCCTTTGTTGATCCTTGCCTGGATGTCTCGGTTTCGAACACCTTTGAGATAGACCATCGTCGAGGCGATATCGCGGTGCCCCATCCATTGCTGCAGCGTGCGGATGTCGATTCCGTCCTGGAGGTGGCGTGTGGCATAAGTGTGTCGGAATTTGTGAAGAAACCAGCGGCCACAGTACGCTCCTTCGGCACAGCGGTTGATCTTTACCGTCCCGTTTTCCAGCTTGTGGCTCACAGTGCAATGACCGCAGTTCAGCTCTCCGCGAAACGCAACTGCCTTAAGTTTTTCTAACATGGCGCCGTCGGGCCGGCCCGTGGCACTTGGGAAGACTGGATCGTCGGGGGTCGCATTCGTGGGACGGAAGGCCTTCAGCAACACGATGAGTTTCTGGGGAACCGGCACTTCTCGCTCCTCCCAGTTCTTCGGGTGAAATCCCCAATGCGGTTTGGCGGTTACGCGCACAGCCATGTGCTTGAAATCAACATCACGCCATGTAACAAACCGCCCTTCCGCGTCACGAAACCCTGACATCAGGTAGAACTTAAACCGGACTTCCTCGGGCTTCGTGCAGGCTCTGAACAGCTTCGCCAGTTCGAAGTCTTCATAAATCGGACGCACGGTTTCGACGAAGCTTGGCCAGTCGGCGGCATTGAGCAGTTTCGCCTTCCCGTGCTGCTTCATTACCTGTGAGATCACGACCAGCTTGTTGTAGATGCTTTTGCCTTTCTGTCCTTGCTTCAGGCAGTCGGTGGCAAAGTCGAGCAGATCCTGACGCTCCACGTCATCAACGTAGGTCTTTGCACAGAACGCGCTGAAAGAGTCGAGGATGGGACGGTAGGTGCGGAAGGTTCGCAACGAGCGGTGATAGCGGACGTAGTCCTTATACGCATCGAGGGCACGCTTTAGCGTCGTGCGCTCCTGAGCTACTTCGACGACAGGCGCTACCGGAAGAATCCCGTTGCGCGCGGCGTCCAGTGCGGCCTGCTTCGCCCGCACCTTGTCGGCAGCGGCGAAGCCATTGGGCCCAGCGGCTTCACGATACCGCTTGCCGCCCTCCCACCATTCAAGGTAGTAGCTGCCTTCGGCGTGCACCTCGTCCTTACCCTCGACCGTCACATGATCGCGGCGAACCCGACCCTTACTGTCAAAAAGCGCCGGAACGAGCGTCCAGGTCGCACCAGCCGAGGTGGAAATCTTGATTTTCTTGAGGAGTTTGACGTGGGAGATCTTGGGCATTTGGCGGTTCCTTGTCTGAACCGCCACCATATTCGCCTACAAGGCTTCTAAATGCAAGTAAAGAAAGGCACACCGTGACAGGGCAGCGTTCTAACCAACTGAACTACGTCCCCACGCCAAATCAACGAGGAGCGCTATCGCCGCTGAATCGCGGCTTCGCGCTTTCGGAAGGTCTTGAATACTTCACCAACGATCAAGACACCCCTATCGTAACAGCTTCTTTCAGAACGGGAAAGTCCTCGCCCCTGGCTACTGCGGCGCCCACGTCATATCAACCCGGATCGGAATCTCGTTCTTCACCGGCATCGTGAGCAGCGAGGGCGGCTCGATCTTGAAATCCGTGAGCTTCGCGGGAATTGTTCCGGTAATGTGCTTTTCATTTCCCTGCGTCGTCACCTGAAACGGAACCTGCGAATAATGCGCCGTCTGCCCGGCAAACTGGATCTCCAGATCGGCATCGATGGTCGATTGGTTGGCCGCTGATTCCGGAAGCTTCGTGCGAACGGTGACCATTGGGTACTCCGCGCCGCGCGTCACCTGCAGCATGTGCAAGTCGCGGTTGCTGTCGCCGGAATCGAACGTCTTGACCGGAACGGCGATCAGGAAATCGCATTGGCCGTCGTTGCAGATTCCCTTCCCTCGCGCCGCATGACTGGTCCCCTCCGACTGGTGCAGCGGATGCGAAACGTGATACGTGAGCGTGCTTTGCTTCAGCACCCACGTGGTATCGGCGGCAAACGTGGCCGATACGGCAAAAATAAGAAAAATAAAGCAGGGGAATAATTTTCTAATCATAGGTTCTTATGAATAAGATGCAAGCGTCAGCCCGGCAAGCGCATCCCTAAAACTTGAATGAAACCGACAGCAAGGCGGCCCCAAATGCGCCCGCGGTCACAATCGCAACCGGCCCGTGCGCCTGGGCTATTCCGTGAACTTTCTCGCCATTATTCTTTTGGGAAAAAGCCATCGCTCCGAGAATCGGCGTCAGGATCATCCCCGGACCGTGGATCCACGCCATCGCCTTGTGGAATTTGATTTGCCCCCGCGTCTCAGTGCCCTTAATTTTCGGGGCGCGAATCGCGTAATACGCCGTGATGCCATACAAATCTCCGGTGAGCGAGCCCAGCGCGACGTGCAGATCGCGAGTGGCGCTGTCCTCCTTGTGGCCGCCGGCCTGTAGTGAAGTAATCACCGTCGCGATCATCGGGATCGTCGTAATCAATCCCATGCGCTGATGGATCTTCAGCATGTGGGTGCGCTTGTCGAGGAGCGCCTGCTCCCGGGGATTGGCCTTCGTTTCCGTTGGAGCGAAGCCCAGATCCGAGAGCGAGGGCTCGTTCTGCTGCGGTTCGGTTTTCTGCGGCGTCGGCGCGCTGGGCAAGCTCTGCGGCGGAGCCTGGCTGGGCGCGAGCGTGAGACTCACGGTTTGCTGCGCTCCGGCCGCCAGCGTGACAGTTCCAGTCGCGTTGCTGCCGTCCTCTGAGGCCGTGACCTCGTAGTCTCCGGGAGCGAGACTCTGGATCGTATAGCGCCCCTCGGAGTCGGTCTGGGCCTCCGCAGACTGCCGGGAGACCTTGTTCGTCGCCAAGACTTTCGTGTTGGCCACACCTTTGCCGGAGCTGTCGGTCACTGTCCCGGAAATGGTCGCTGCGGATTCCTGCGCGAGCCCGAGAGACGTCAGTACAAAAATCAGTACAAAAATGAATACAGAAACAGATCGAAGAGAGCGGAGATGCATTAGAAGTTTCTCCACGACCAAGGATTTCAGATCGAGACCGCAATTGTATGTGGAAAGATGCAACAAATACAGCGGAAGATGTACGCCATTCTGAGTCGCAGCGGCTCGAAATGCAACTCGACAAAAAAAACGGGGGAGCCCGGAGGCTCCCCCGTGAAGGGAATTTCGACTGACTTTAGAAGTTGTATTTCACCACCAGCAACATATTTCGCGGGTGATTCGTGAATACGGCGCTGGGGCGATTGAAAGTTGTGGAGGCCGGCTCCAGCATCGAGAGTACGTTGCTCCCTGTGTAGCCGATTGGCGCAACGTCGGAGATGTAGCCCGGCAAATATTGCGGATGGTTGAACAGGTTCAGCATCTGCGCCTGGAATTCCACGGATTGGCGTTCGCTGACATTGATTCGCTTCATCACCATGAAGTCGAAGTTGTTGATGTGAGGCATGGCCAGCGTGTTGCGGCGGGCATTGGCCATCATGTACTTGCCCCATCCGTTGTTTGAATCGCCCCCGACGTAGTAGGCATTGGGATTGTTAGCCGCATAGGCAACGACCCAAGGACGGCTCGCCGAATTGTTAACCGGGTCGCAGGGACCGGCATTTGCGGCGGTGATCCCGCTGTTACACAGCGGCGTGACCGCCGTTCCGATGTTGCGATTGCCGGACGGGTTGATGATCACACGATCACCCGCGGAATCACCGTTACCGTTAAGGTCGACACCGGATTGGACAGTTGTGTACTCGGGCGACTGGAAGGTGTAAATCGGCCCAAATTCCCAGTTTCCAAGCACGTTTCGCTCCACCCACTTATCCGAGTGCTTCAGGAAGGGCAGGTCATATAACGCCTGCAGGGTGATGCGCTGACGGCGATCCAGTGCGGAATCGCTCCAGTCGCAAGCGAAGCACTGGAAATTTTGCGGCCGGCGCGGCGTCAGGTATGTAGAGAAGACGTCCGCCGTGGAGTTATCCATATTGTGGCTCCAGGTCCATGCGGCCTGGAACTGCAGTCCATTAGTGAAGCTGCGGGTTACTTGTGTTTGCAAGCCGTTGTAGCGCGACGCACCGTACGGCATAAACCCAACCAGGTTGCTTCCCGTGAATCCACCGGCTGCATACGCCGGAACGAAGCTCGAGACAGCGTTGATTTCATCGTAGTTGATCGCAGTCCCCAGAGCGTCGATTTGCGATTGGGGAACCTGCGTCGGAGCCTGGAAGAACACCGGCAGATAATTCGTAGCCGATGTCTTATCCTGCCGGTTCAGCCGACTTTGCACCGGGAGATGGATTCCCCGAGTGCCTACGTAACGGACCTCAACGGTGTATTTGTTCGCGAAGATATGCTGAACGCCCAGCGTCCAGGTTTCTGAATAAGGCAACTGCTGGTTCGGAATGTAACCGCCGGTCGAAAGCCGCGCGGTAGCAGCGTCGGTGATCGGGGGAACGACTGCGGAGTAAGGCAGCCCGCCTCCGGCCAGAAATCCGACGCCATTAATGGTCGGATCATTCCAGTAGCAGGTCGGAGAAGCACTCAGCACGCCCGAAAGCGTATCGCACGTCTGCTGCACTTGGGGTGGCGCCGAGAGCAATCCAAGGTTGTCGTAAAGTACGTCCATCGACATCCCGAATCCGCCACGAATGGAAGTCTTACCGCTCTCGCCAGGTGACCAGGCAAAACCGATACGCGGCAAGAAGTTCGTCTTTTGCGAAGTCGGAGCGCCAAAAGTGATCAGGCCCGGAACGCTCGAAATTGCGTTCATGGACTGCCATGTACGCTCCGACAGGGGCACCTGCGTGAACTCGTAGCGTAGTCCCAGATTGATCGATAAATTTTTCCGGATACGCCAATCGTCGTTCGCGAACCCGTAGAACATATTCTGGTTCCCGTAGTAAGTCACGTTGCCGATGGAGCGTTCCGCAAGATAGTCAGGAACCTGGTCAGTGAAGTACAGATTGAAAGTCGTGTAATCATAGTCGCCGCGCACACGCTGGGTGAAACCTTGCGGCGAGATGTACTCACGGTATTCCGCGCCGAATTTGAAGTTGTGCTTGCCCTTGATCCAACTGACGTTGTCCACAACCTGATAAAAGTCCTGATATCCGAATTGTGGCGCATTCGGATCCGGCCCCAGCTGCACGCCATTGCCCTCTCCGAATCCAACGATCAGGTTCGGATAAGCATCCAGCCCCGGGAATGAAAAATTCCCGGCCGGATAGTTATTGGAGTTGCGGTTAAATCCCAGGCGAACTTCGTTGCTCAGGAACGGCGTGAACGTGTGATATTCGCTCAGCGTAAAGATGTGGTAGCGCTGTGGATAGATGGTCCAGAAGGCCGGAATCTGTCCGCTATAGTCAATGCCGTTAAACTTTTCGTAGGCATATCGTCCGCGAACCTGGTCCTTGTCGGAGATGTTCCAATCCATCGACGTGACACCTGTCAGAATGTTGGAATAATTTGCTCCCGAAAAGCCGATGTCTCCAATCGGCACAGCTGCATTTGCTCCGATCGCTGATGTTCCGAAGCAATTCGGATCTGATCCGTCCGTTGGCGCCTGCCTCAGAGCCGCACCAACATACTTCTGGAACTGCGTGACGTTGGTCTGATTTACGCTTGCGTCAGCTTGCAGCATTGCATAACCGGCCGCCGTTGGACCGCAGGCCGTCGAAGAAGTTACGTTTCCGATCGGGTTGTACTCCCAGTCCGTGAAGAAGAACAGCTTGTTCTTGATGATTGGACCGCCGAACTGTCCGCCGAAGCGGTTGTTGTCGTACCGCGTATTGAACGGCGTCAGTCCCTGGCTCACCTGTGAGAGCGCTACGAGCGAGTCTTGCGCGTTCAGATTGCGGTTCTGAAAATACTCGTAAACTCTCCCGTGGAAACTGTTCGTGCCGGACTTGATCGTCTGATTAAATTGTCCGCCGGAGGAGTGACCAAATTCTGGAGAAAACTGGTTCTGGAGCACCGTAAACTGTTCCACTGCGTCGTTTGGTAGTTGAAGAAGCGGCCCCGTAACGCTCTTGCTGTTGTTGTCCACTCCTTCAACCGTGTAATTGTTGTTCCGAGGCCGTTGACCCGAAACCGAAGGGCCCGATCCCGCGCCAACACCGCCGCTGGTAGCGACGCCGGCGTCGAGGAGTGAAAGATTGATGACGCCGCTTCCCTGCGAAGCGAGTGGCAAGTCCTCCAGTTGCTTCGTCTGGAATGTGCTCTGGAGTTGGGCCGTCGTGGTATCGAGTACTGGGGGCACACCCGAAACTTCGATTGTTTCGCTCGTAGCGCCGGGCGTCAACGTGATGTTGCGGGTGGCCGTCTTGTTCAGGTCAATGGGCACAAGTTCGGAGGTCGTCTTGAATCCCGCGGCCTGCGCGGTGATTCGATACGTGCCCACAAGCAGGTGGTCAAACCGATAGTCCCCGGTTGCGCCAGTCTTGGTCGAGGCCGTGACGTTTGTCGCCACATTAATCGCCGTCACATCCGCTCCGACAACCGCGGCTCCCGACGCATCCGTCACCGTTCCTACCACGTTTCCGTCGATGGCCTGGCCGAAGGCACTGACTGCGGCGAGGCTGAGCAAGCTGATGATCGCGAACACGAGCCCGTAACGCCTAAGAAAGTTCTGCACGCCCTGCTTCATGTTGCTTCTCCTTTTTGCCACCTGGGACTTAAACAAATACAGGACCGCTTTCTCCCCGAGAGAGAAGCGATCTCCTCAAACTTTCCCGGCCTCGCGCAGTTTCATCTTTTCCGCGCACGGCCTCGGTTTTGTTTGGCGGTCAGCTTCCGGACAACGCCGCATGCCGTTCCCAACCGCCAGGCTGGTTTTTGAAAAATCCGGCGCAATCTGGGTGATCGCGCCGGGGCGCGGAAAAACGGCAAGCCAACATGGCCACCGCCCCGGCCTCAACTGACAGCAGATGTGTCAGTAATTGCCCGCCGCCAGCTACGGCGAACACGCGGCACATGCTCTCACCGCACTGCACAGATTTCGGTGACTTCCATCACGGAACGATGTGATTTGAAACGGGCTGGAACCAGACTATAAAAGAACTCAACACCTTCACCCGGCGGAATCGCTCAACACCTGCACTTTGTCCGTGCAAGACTCTGAGCCCATCGGCCCTCCACCAGACGCGGTAGACTCAAAGGATGACGAAAACGGCCTCGCTCAACTCGCTCGCGCATGCCTCCTCGGCGTATTTGCGCTCCGCCATGCACCAGCCGATTCAGTGGCATGAATGGGGAGAAGGGGCCTTTGCCACGGCCCGCCGCGCGAACAAGCCCATGCTGCTCGACATCGGCGCCGTGTGGTGCCACTGGTGCCACGTCATGGACCGCGAGTCCTACGACGATCCGGAAATTGCCGCCATCGTTAACGAGCACTTCGTCGCCGTGAAGGTCGATCGCGACGAGCGTCCCGACATCGACAGCCGCTATCAGGCCGCCGTTCAGGCCGTCAGCGGACAGGGCGGATGGCCCCTTACCGCCTTTCTCACTCCAGATGGCAAGCCCTTCTATGGAGGAACGTACTTCCCTCCGAATGACGGCTACGGACGCCCCAGCTTCCGCCGCGTGTTGCTGAGCATCGCCAACGCATATAAGGAGAAGCACGGAGATGTCGTCGAGCAGTCGCAAATGGTCGAGTCCGCGATTGCGCAATCAGAATCTTTTGCGGGACGCGACGGCAAAATCTCCAACGCGATCCTCGATGCCATGCAGACTTCCGCGCATCGCATGTTCGATTCCCGCAATGGAGGCTTCGGGCAGTCCCCGAAATTCCCGCATCCGTCGATTCTCGATCTGCTGATTGACCGCTACGCGCAGGGCAAAGACACTCTTCGCGAACTCATCGTGACCACGCTCGAGCACATGGCAAACGGCGGCGTCTACGACCAGCTTGCCGGAGGATTTCACCGCTACTCGGTCGACGAGCGCTGGGTCGTTCCGCATTTCGAGAAGATGTCCTACGACAACTCGGAATTGCTGAAGAACTATGTCCACGCGTATCAGGCGACGGGTGTGAGGTTCTTTGCGGACGTTGCCCGCGACATCATCCGCTGGATGGACGAGTGGCTCAGCGATCGCGACCGCGGCGGCTTCTGCGCCTCGCAGGATGCCGACATCAACATGGACGACGACGGAGACTATTTCACCTGGACTCTGGACGAAACTCGCGCCGTTCTCACCGGGGAAGAAGCCGAAGTTGCATCGCTACGTTACGACATCAACGAAATTGGCGAGATGCATCACAATTCAGCGAAGAACGTCCTGTACATTCGCGCCTCCATCGATGAAATCGCGAAGCGAATGTCGCTCTCGCCCGAGCGCGTGGTGGAACTGCTCGAGTCGGCCAAGAAAAAGATGTACGCCGCGCGCCTGCAGCGCCCCACTCCCTACATCGACAAGACCGTTTACGTCGGCTGGAACAGTCTCTGCGTATCGGCGTATCTGGAAGCCGCGCGCGTGCTCAATCTCGACGATGCTCGCCGCTTCGCCCTGCGCACGCTCGATCGGCTGCTGAGCGTGGCCTGGAAGCATCATGAGAAGGACCACGCACTCATGCACGTGGTCGCCTACTCCGATCCGAAGGCCGCGCATCGCAATGTCCCCGGGATGTTGGACGATTACGCTTTCACCGCCCTCGCCTGCCTCGATGCCTACGAAGCGACGTCGGATCTCAGCTATTACAAATTTGCCAAGGCGATCACCGACGAGATGATCGCGCGCTTTTACGACGCGACCTCGGGAGGCTTCTTCGACAGCGAACCGGGCCCCGCGAAATTAGGCGTGCTGGCCACGCCACGCAAGCCGCTGCAGGATACGCCCACACCCGCCGGCAATCCCATGGCCGCGATTGCGCTCATGCGCCTCCATCACTACACGGATGATGCCGCCTATCGCGATAAAGCCGAGCAGACGCTTGAGACCTTCGCAGGAGTGGTCGAACAATTCGGAATCTTCGCCGCAACGTTCGGAATTGCGGTCGTGCATTTCCTGGAAAGCCCGGTGCAAGTGGTCGTCATCGCAAATGAAAAAGATCCCGCGGCTGCTGACGAACTCTTTGCCGCAGCGATTGCGCCATTCGCATTCCGCAAGACGGCTTTGCGGATTCCCCCCAGCCATGCCGTCCCAGAAAACCTGCCGCCCGCCCTGGCGGAAACTGTTCCGCATCTCCCGCAATTACATGCCGGGAAATCTTTCGCCGTAATATGTTCGGGGTCGACCTGCCAGCCGCCGGTCTTCACCGTGGACGAACTGAAGTTTAGCCTCTTGAACTCATCTACTGGATCCACCCGAGACAAAAAATAAGGGCCGACGGGTTAGTTATGAGGCCCGTCAGCCCGAAAATTGCAGAACCTTTGTTTTTCGGCCCAGAGTACAGTTACGACAGGTTACTTTGGTGACCTTGCGGTTACTGCCTGCCTGCGCTTTACTGCGGAGGCAGGGTTGTGTTGCAGTTTGGCGTTTTGGGTGGGCACAGAATAAGCGGACCGCCGTCAGCGGCTGGAACCTGTTGGACGGCAGCTGCCATAAAGGTGCCCACGAGTCCGACCATCAGGATTGCTAGCCTGATTGCACGTTTCATGGGTTCGTCTCCTGTCCGCGCTAGAGTTCCCGTGCCAGGGATCTTTCGCGCGGACACGCATTATAGGTCACTTGTCAAGAATTGCTATGCAATAGATTGCAACCCCTAGTTCACCCCTCCTTTTCCACATCTGATCCGACAATCACGACGGGCACCCAAGGCACTGGCTAGCAAGCACTTATCTGCGCTGCAGCTGCGAGATTTTGGGAGCACACCGAGCCGCGGAGAGGTCGCAGACAATTGCACACCAATTTACAAAATCCGGACAAGGTCAGCTCGAGTTCGAGAGAAAGTCGATTAGAAGCGGGATGCGGTTCGGAGAGTGAGGACCGAGTTGCGGCTTGCTCACTAACTTTTCGACCGGAAAGTACCAGAACCCAGCCCTGAGAACCCGCCCGATCCGCCGGCACCCTGGGCAGCCGAGGCGGCCTTGGCTGTAACCGGAACACTCTCCGGCTGCGTGCGGGATAGCGCGCGGTCCACCATATCCTCGAACATCGGAATCAGCGAATCGGCCGGCACCGGATGATGAATATCAGACAGGCTCTGCTCCCAACGCTGCGGCTGCAGCAAAGAATGCGAAACGTCGCGCGCCGAACGTTTCACGGCCACGTAGCTCAGCCATAATCCCAGGCTGCAGTTGTAGGCGGTCATGTTCAGAATGCTCGTCCACGGTCCGGTCAGGTGGTTGCCAACCCAGGAGCAGATCAGCAGCAATTCGACGACGGCAAACGATCCGAAGCCGAGGGCGATTCCGAAACTGTGCTGCTTGCGGCTTACGCCGACGTAATGCGCAAAGAACAGCAGAAACAGCACCATCCCCACCTGAATCATTCGCACGCAGCGCTGCGACGTAATGATGGCCTGGAACAGCGGCGGTACCGCCGATGAGTTCGTGGATACCGAAACCACGCCCGCCACCAGCAGCATCACCAGCCCAGCCCACTTGAAGAGCACCGTTCCCAGATCGCGCAACGTGTGGAATGACCGGAACACATCGACAAATATTTCGTGAATCACCAGGAATCCCAGGGCGACGCTGACCGCCATGCAGCTCCAGTACAAATAAAAGGTCAAGGTTGAGCTGTAGCCATAAACGTAGGCGGGGAAAACGATGGCGAAACTGACCAGCTGCGTGATGATGTAGGCGAAGAAGAATTTGAATTGTCGCGTGAGTCTGCGCCGCACCATAAAGGTGGCGATGCCCACCTGAAGCAGCGGGTGAGCGATCCAGAGCCCATAGTACAGAATCTTAAGTCTCTCGCTCATGCCTGTGGCACGACGCAACAACGGAAGTTCAATGATTCTCGGACGGAACAGCGGTGTCAGTATTCTTTACAAAGCGCGCTTGTACAGCCGGTACTCAAAAGGTAGCCCCCTGCGTACCTGCTGTTCAATGTACTGAGGTAATCCTCAGTAACGTTACCTTCGAGGGAACAGGGGGGCAAGTTACCTTCGTGCTAGAGGGTGGCACTTGAGGGGTTAGCTGCCTAACTCATTTTGGGAACGCAACAAGCTTGCGTCCCCGGAACTCTCGGCTTAACCGCCAGAGGGTTGCATTTCTGCCGCTTTGCCGCAGGCCCTGCTCACAGCCGTGCCCACATGGCTCCCGGCGAGGACGCCCACCTTCCGTTTGGCAGCCGCTCGGCTATGCGTCGGGCATCGAGTGGATATAGGCGCGCATCATCCGCACCTCGTCATCCTTTTCGTTCAAGTCGTGCAACAGGATGTCCCGCAACGACACCATGCCCACCAGCTGCCCTTCATGGCAGACCGGAAGATGCCGAAAGCCATGCCGCCGCATCAGCGCCAGGCAGCTTTCGATATCTTCACTTGTATTGATGGTGAGCGGGTCGTCGGTCATGACCTCGGCCATGCAGCTGGTGCGCGGATCTCGACCTTCGGCCACCACTCGCCGCATCAGATCACGCTCGGAAAAGATTCCGACCAGCTTTCCGTTGTGAATGACAGGAACAGCGCCAATGTTGCGCTCCACCATGGCACAGACGGTTTCCAGGACGGTATGGCCAAGGTCCGCCATATAGGTGTCCTGATTCTTGATCAGATCGCAGATGAGCATGGATGCCTCCTGGGTGGGGGGAGTGCGTGCGAACAGGGTCTCCCAAAAGCATCTACCGGGGCGCGAGTATATGCCCAATTCCAGATGTAAGAAAAGAAAAAAAGGTTGGGAAAAGAAGAAAATAGCGCACTTTCATCCCGAGAGTGATCGGAAATGTACTCCTCGGGCCGCATCGAGTGTAGAATGCGCAGCGCGTCTCTGGCCGGAGCCTCGCAATCGAGCCAACTTCCCCGCCCCGCGCCACAGACAGCAGGAGTTGCGAATGCCTAAGGGACGCTTTCTCCGATCCATCGCAGTCATCTCTTTCTTCCTTCTCGTGTTAGCGCTTGCTTGGTCTCAACAGCAGCAGATGTCCAGCTTCGAGCGCAGCCGTGCCCTCGATATTCTGCAGACCATAGCTAGCGACGTCTGCAAGCACTACTACGATCCGAAATTCCACGGCGTCGACTTCGATACAAAAATCGCGCAGGCGAAGGAAGAGATTCAGAAGACGGGGTCGTTCAATATGGCGATGTCGCACATCGCTGCGGCACTCGATACTTTGAACGATTCGCATACTTTCTTCCTTCCGCCGCAACACGCGTATCGCCACGATTACGGATTCCAATATCAGATGTTCGGCAACCAATGCTTCGTCACGCGCGTGCGGCCGAAGTCCAATGCCGAAACCAAAGGAATCAAGCCAGGCGACGAGATCGTCACGCTCAACGGATACAACGTCAACCGCGACAGCTACTGGAAGATACAGTACGTCTTCTCGATCCTGCGCCCGCAGCCCGGATTGCGTCTCGTTTTGCGCGATCCCGCCGGCGCAGAACGGCAAGTCGATGTGGACGCGAAGATTCGTGATACCAAGCGCGTTACCGACCTCACTGGCGGAGGCGCCGGCGACGACATCTGGGATCTCGTGCGCCAGAGCGAGACCGAAGAACATTTGAACCGCGCCCGCTACTTTGAAGTTGGCGATCAGTTGTTGGTCCTGAAAGTGCCCCAATTCTTCTTCTCGGCAACCGAAGTCGGAACCATGATCTCGAAGGCTCGGAAGTATCCGAACCTCATCATCGATCTGCGCAGCAATCCGGGTGGCAGCGTCGACACGCTCAAGTACCTGGTGGGCGGCATGTTCGATAAGGAGGTCAAGATCGCGGACCGCGTCGGGCGAAAAGACACTAAGCCCGAAGTTGCTAAAAGCCTTCACAATCCTTACGGCGGCAAGCTGGTTGTTCTGGTGGATTCGAAATCCGGATCGGCGGCAGAACTCTTCGCGCGGATCATGCAACTGGAAAAGCGCGGTACGGTGCTGGGCGACCGCACATCGGGCAGCGTGATGGAAGCCAAGCACTACAACGAGAAACTGGGGACTGATACGGTTATCTTTTACGGTGCGTCTATCACCGAGTGGGACCTGATCATGCGCGACGGAAAGAGTCTCGAACACGTCGGCGTGACGCCCGACCAAGCGCTGGTCCCGAATGCGAAATCACTGGCAGCCGGCATGGACCCGGTGCTTGCCTATGCCGCCGACTCGCTGGGTGTGAAGCTCAGCCCCGAGGACGCGGGCAAAGCATTCCCATATGAATGGACTTCGGAATAGCTACCGGAGTGCGACCGCGCCGCCGATTGCCACGAAATACGACGAGTTCCACAACGCCCGCGGCAGGCTGGTTCGCGGACGCGCCGTCACGATAATGTTGTAGTCGTCCGCATCTTCATGCGTGATAGCTTGCAGCGGATCTGCGGCATTCTTCTCTCGCGAGCCCGCCTCAATCACGGCCAGCCATCCCAGGAACTCGTGAACGTCGTGAGTCCGAGGGCGCCCGGCAATCATGAACGAGACGTCGGCTTCCTGCGTCGAGAAGTGCCATGCCAGCGATGCGGTCAGATCGACGGCGCGCTCGTAAGCTTCGTCGGAAATCAGCCCCCGCTCGGGATTATCGAAAACAATGCGCACGCGGCGCTCATCTTCGCGCGTGAATTCGCGGACTTTCAGCGATCCCGATTTCGCTGTCGCCTTCCAATCCACGTGCCGCGCGGAATCTTCCGGCATGTATTCGCGAATGCGGTAGAGATCGGAGCCGCGTCCTTGCACAAAGCTCTCCCACTCGCCGCGGATCACCGGAAGAATCTGCAGCACCTCTTCTGCGGGCTCGATGTGCGGATAGACCAGCACTTCCCTGCGCAGCGCGACATGCCGCGTCTTGGTGAAGAACGCGAATGGAAAGCGCGTTGCGACACCGAAGCTGTCTTCGCGATAGCATCCGCGCTGGTCGAACTTTAATTCCAGATCGGCCGACATTTCCGTTTGCGGCGGCACAAAGGGAAAATACGCCATCCCCTCGAAGATTCCGGGCGGCTGAGGCAGTACCGTGACTCGGCGGAGTTTGCGGTCCGGCAGCCGCAGCCACTGCTCTTCCGGAGGCCGGTTGTACGGGAAAGCGAACGTGGTCGCCTCCCATTGCCACTGCTTCGTGACCTTCTTCCCCTTCTTCTGCGTCGAGACGACGCGCACCGAAAACGACGGCAGGAAACGTCGCGGATTTTCCAGCACGATCCGCCCGAAGACCGGGCGTCCGGCGAAGACGTGCTCCGGCATCTTGATGTCGAGTTCGAGATAGCGCAGCACCCATGCTGAAACGTATCCCGAAACCAGCATCGCGGCCAGCATCGCCGCGACCACGATGTACAAGAGATTGTTGCCGGTGTTCAGGGCGGCAATCCCAATCACCAGCGTCAGCAGAATGTAGACAATGCCCGCGCGTGTGATGTCGTAATCAAAGCTCTCGCGCAGGCGTTCCACCGCGACCCGCTTCGCCAGGTATGGCACTGTAATCAGCCCGACCAGCGCCGCCAGCAACAGCGACGTCGAGGCCAGGATCACTGTCGCCAGCACGTTCCCGGCATCGCGCGAAATCGTCGAAAACAGCGCCGCGCCGAAGGCGAGCCCCAATCCCACCAGCGAAAGCAAGAACTTCACCCAGACTTCGGTCGTGGCGGACTGCAGCCACTCGAACACACGGGCCGATGGGGCAGATTTCAGCGGATTGGCAATCGAGGCCACTATTTCGAGCCTAGCATCCGTAATTGGAACGAACAATCGGGATTCGATTGCGGAGAAAGCGTTCGTAACCTGTCAGAAAATATGAAAATCGTAGGCTAGATCCCTCGCTTCGCCTGAACTATGGCTCCGGTCGGGATGGTGCAACTTCGCGTCATATCCCGATGCGTCACGGCCTGCGCCACTTGCGCAGCTGCTTCCAGGCCTGCACCAGCTCCTGAATCGCGCGTGGCGGAGGAAAGGTCCGCGAGTTGATGATGGCGCACTCGCGGTAGGCTCGCTGATAAAACTCGCGCACGCCAGACTCGCTGAGCAGCGCCAGATTGCGGCTGATTTCTTTCAGGTCTTCTTCCGTCCAGACCTCCTCGCGCTTCCCGATCTCCGGCCGCCGCGCCATGACGGAACTATTCTACAATATTCGCCTTTTGTTCGCCTCTACCTCTACCTTCTGCCACGGATAAGGGCGGGTTTTCACGGAAAAAACAAGAAATGTGTCTATCCGTGAAAATCCGCGCAAATCCGTGGCCAGCCTCAGTCGGGTATGCTACGCTTTGGCCGCCTCAAATTCGCACATCCCAAACTCCACTTTCCAAATCCCCACGACGGAGGTCGGACATGCCCATCGGGAAACGCGCAGCAGCGGAATTTTTCGGAACCTTCTGGTTGGTCTTCGGCGGATGCGGCTCAGCACTCATAGCCGCCCACTTTCCGGGAGTCGGCATCGGATTCGCCGGCGTCGCTCTCGCTTTCGGTCTAACTGTTCTCACCATGGTCTACGCAGTGGGCCACATTTCCGGAGGCCACTTCAACCCGGCCGTCAGCGTCGGACTCGTTGCCGGCAAGCGCTTCTCCGCCGCCGATCTGCCGGCGTACGTGATCGCCCAGGTGCTGGGAGCGATTGCAGCCGCGGGCGTTCTCTTCATCATCGCCAGCGGCGCTGCCGGCTTCGATGTACACGCCGGCTTTGCCTCGAACGGCTACGGAGCACACTCTCCCGGCGGCTATTCCCTGCTCGCCGGCTTCGTGGCGGAAGTTGTCCTCACCGCGTTCTTCATCATGGTGATCATGGGAGCGACCGACGAGCGTGCTCCGAAAGGGTTCGCCGGCATCGCGATCGGACTGTGCCTCACCCTCATACACCTGGTCTGCATCCCGATCACGAATACATCGGTGAACCCGGCGCGCAGCACCGGTCCCGCTCTGTTCGCAGGAGGCTGGGCCCTGGGGCAGTTATGGATGTTCTGGGTAGCGCCGCTCATCGGCGGCGCGCTGGGCGGCGGAATCTATCGCGCGCTCTTTGCCAGCGCAGGAAAAGTAGAAGCAGTGATGCAGCGCCCGGTCACCGTGCCGCAGGCGGTCGCGCGTTAAAAATAACTCCACGGATCTCGCGGGTTGTCACACTTGACCGCCACAAGATTGCAAGTCCACCGGTGACAATCCGCGCAGATCCGTGTATGCCTTCTAAAATCCTTCCGCCACCAACTCCTCAATCGTGAACGAACTTCCCGGATCGCCCTTCATCATCTTCTCTACATATTTCGCGATCAGATCTGCCTCCAGGTTTACGGGATCCCCGGCCTTCAACGAATGCAGATTCGTCATCTCCACCGTATGCGGAATAATCGCGATCGTGCACCGGTTCTTCTCCAGCTTCGCCACCGTCAGGCTGATCCCCTCAATACAGATGGATCCCTTATAGACGGTGTACTTTTCCACGTCGGAAGGCAGTTCAATGTGCAGCCACCAGTTCTCCGAATCTTCAATGCGGTCAAATGCCATCAGCTTCCCAACGCCATCCACGTGCCCCTGCACGATGTGCCCGCCGAATCGACCATCGGCCTTCATCGGCAACTCGAGATTCACCAGCGCTCCCTCATGTATGCGAGAGAATGAAGTCCGCACCCAGGTCTCCGGCGCCAGGTCTGCGCAGAACGATCCCGGCCGGATATCCAGGGCAGTCAGGCACACACCGCTGACCGCAACGCTATGTCCGGTGCCAACTTCCTTGGGAGCGTTCTCCGCCGCAATCGTGATCCTCCGATTCTCCCCGCGCTGTTCAATCTTCGTAATACGCCCAACTTCCTCCACGATGCCAGTAAACATGATGCCCTCCAATGAAACCCAACATTCTAATCGCGTAGCAATGAGCGATGAGCATTGAGCAATCCTCCAGTCGAAATACTCCTGCCGCTGGCACCGGAGATCGCGCACTCGGAATTCGCCTACACTCATTCCCCGGATGCACTGCTCATTGCTCATTGCTCATGGCTTACTTTTTCATTGCTCACTCCGCACATACCCCTCCACCGCAAAATCTTCCCCGAACCGATGCAAACGCACATTCTTAATCTGCACCGCATCGCTCATCTGCCGGAATCCGGTTCCCCCCGCAAACGGAATCGATCCCGTTCCGGCCAGAATCTTCGGCGCGTAGTACAGAAAAAGTTTGTCGACGACCTGCGCCGCCAGCGCCGCCCAATTCACCGTCGCTCCGCCTTCGATCATCACGCTCGTGATCTCCCACTCGCCAAGCCGCCGCAAAATCGCGGGTAGATTCGGCTTGCCATCCGGCTCGAACGCGGACACCTGCTCGACGCGTACGCCGCGCTGTTCGAGCGCCGCTCGTTTGTTCGCATCCGCCGACGCGCAGAACACGAGGACATCTTCTTTCCGCCGCGCCGCCGCATCCTCCACCAGGCGCGAATCCACGGGCAGCCGCAGCCGTGAATCCAGAATCACCCGCAGCAGCGGACGCCTTCTCTTCTTCCCGCTTCGATCCGTCAGCAGCGGATTATCCGCCAGAATCGTCCCCGCTCCCACCAGCAGCGCATCATGCCGATGCCGTAACTGCTGCACGTGCGCCCGCGCCACCTCGCTCGTGATCCATCCCCCCGCCGGAATCCCCTCCGCCTTCGCGATCGCCTCCGCCGGAGGAGGCGCAATCTTCCCATCCAGCGTCATCGCTGCCTTCAGCGTCACCAGTGGAATTCCATGCCGGATGTATTTCGCGAACGCCTCATTCAACTTCTGCGCCTGATCTTCCAGTCCTCCCACTTCCACCTGCACGCCCGCCTCGCGCAGCTGCGCAAACCCGCGCCCGCTCACCTTTGGATTCGGATCGGCCATCGACGCCACCACGCGATGAATCCCCGCCGCAATCAGCGCGTCCGTGCACGGCGCAGTCTTCCCCTGATGCGCATGGGGCTCCAGATTGATGTAGAGCGTCCCGCCGCGTGCCCTCGCACCGGCCTGCTCCAGCGCAAGTATCTCGGCATGCTTCACGCCCGCGTACGTGTACGTTCCCGTACCTACAACATCGCCATGCGGATTGACGATCACCGCCCCGACATACGGATTCGGCGACGCCAGGCCGATGCCCTCGCAGGCCAGCTCCATCGCACGATGCAGAAATTGTTCGTCAGCAGAGTGTCCGGACATTATGGAAGAACAGCGCTTTAGCGCTGCGTCAAAGCGTCCTTTAGAAGCTAGCTTTCAAGACTCGAGCCGCCTGCGAAGCTCCCTTAGTGTTACTTCGTGTCATTGTGGTTAAAAGGCTTTTGGCTTTCTACTCGAATAGCGAATCCACAAACTCTTTCGGATCGAAGGGCAGCAAATCCCCCGCCTTTTCGCCGACTCCCACATACCGCACGGGCAGTCCCAACTCTCGGCAGATCGCCACCACTACTCCGCCCTTCGCGGTCCCATCCAACTTCGTCAACACAATCCCTGTAACGCCCGCCGACTGCGTGAACAGCCGCGCCTGCTGCAAGCCATTCTGCCCAGTAGTTGCATCCATCACCAGCAGCGTTTCATGCGGAGCCCCCGGCACAATCCTCTGCGCCGTCCGCCGCATCTTCTCCAACTCCGCCATCAGGCTCGTCTTCGTATGCAGCCGGCCCGCAGTATCGACGACCACATAATCCGTCTTCCGCGCCACCGCCGCCTGCAACGCGTCAAAGAGCACGGCCGCAGGATCTCCTCCCGCCTTCGTCTTAATGACTTCTGTCCCGGTGCGCTGTCCCCAGATTTCCAGTTGCTCGATCGCCGCCGCGCGAAACGTGTCCGCTGCGCACAGCAGCACATTCTTCCCTTGTGACCGAAACACCTGCGACAGCTTCCCGATCGTAGTCGTCTTCCCGGTCCCATTCACCCCAACCACCAGGATGACCTCCGGCGATCCCTCTACCTTATTCACCGGCCGAGCATTCGCCGCATTCAGGATCGTCAGCAGTTCTTCCTTCAGCAGCCGCTTCAATTCCTCGACGTTCCTGATCTGCTTCCGGTCGGCCTTCTCCCGCAATTTCCCAAGCACTTCCTGCGTCGTCGTCGATCCCAGGTCCGCGCCGATCAGCGTCGCTTCCAGATCGTCCAGCGTGTTCCGGTCGATCTCCTTCGTGAACGCCACGACCTGGTCGATCCGCTCGGCCAGATTCTCGCGGGTCCGCGAGACCGCCTGCTTCATGCGGTCTAGAAAGCCAGTTTTTTTCTCTTCCTCAAGACTGCCAAATAAAGTCTGAATCATAAGACGCCCAAACCAAGATTATACGGGCTGCATCCGCTCAAAAGCCGCTGCAAGTTCTTGAAGCTGGGGGCTAAGTCTAACGAAGAACAACGAACGATGGACAACGGATGACTGCCGCCCGACGACTGACTATAATGGCGCACGCATGCCCCTGGAACCCGGAACCAAGATTGGACAATATGAAATTCTGTCGCCTCTTGGAGCGGGAAGCATGGGCGAGGTCTATCGCGCCCGCGACCCGCGCCTCGAACGCGACGTCGCCATCAAAGTCCTGCCCGACCTCGCGTCCCTTGATCCCGAGCGTCTGATCCGTTTCGAGCAGGAAGCCAAAGCAGCCGCAGCCCTCAATCACCCCAACATTCTCGCGGTCTATCAGATGGGCACGTATCTCAACATGCCCTATCTCGTCTCAGAACTTCTCGAAGGCAAAACGCTCACCGAGACCATCCGCCGCGGCCCTCTGTCTTTGCGCAAAGTCATCGACTACGGAGCCCAGATCGCCCACGGCCTCGCCGCCGCTCACGCCAAAGGCATCATTCACCGCGATCTCAAGCCCGACAATCTTTTCGTCACCAAAGACGGACGCATCAAGATTCTCGACTTCGGCCTCGCCAAGCTGATTCAGCCCAAACAAACCATTGCTAGCGTCGCCGCCACCATCACTCTTCCAGGGATGGCGCTCGGCACCGTCGGATACATGGCTCCCGAACAGATACGCGGCTTGCACATCGATCAACGCTCCGACATCTTCGCCCTCGGATCCATCCTCTACGAACTCGTCACCGGCAAGCAGAGCTTCGGCAAACCGACGTCTGCCGATACGATCAGCGCGATCCTCAATGAAGAGCTTCCCTCTTTCGCGCAGCTCTCGCCCGATACTCCGGCGGCGCTTGAGCGTGTCATTCGCCGCTGCCTCGAAAAAGATCCGAGCCTCCGATTCCAATCCGCTTCCGATCTTGCCTTTGCGCTCGAGGCCTTGCTCGATCCCGCACTCGCCGCGCCCAGTGGCGCTCATCCTCTAGTTCCGGAAGAAAAGAAGCGTCCGCGTGTTCTTTGGGCCGTCTCTGCTGTCGCCGTGGCGCTGCTCGCGATCGCGGTCGTCGGCTACATCCTGCTGCAGCCGGTTCCACAGCCCTCGGTCACCAATTACGTTCAGCTCACGCACGGTGGACAGCCCAAGTCTCTAATCGGAACCGACGGAGCGCGTCTCTACCTCGGCATCGGCGCCTCGCGTTCGGCCAGCTTCGTGCAGCACAGCGTCGCTGAAATGTCCGTTTCCGGCGGCGATCCCAAACAGATCGCCACCATGAACTCCAGCGATATGATTCCCGTCGATCTTTCTCCCGATGGCTCCGAGCTTCTTTTTGTCGACGGTCAAGGCTCTCCTCCCCGCGGACCGCTCAAGAGCCTTCCCTTTCTCAGCGGATCGCCGCGCCGCATCGGCAATCTCATCGCTGAAACGGCCGATTGGTCACCCGACGGAAAGCTGCTCTCTTACACAAACCTGGGCGATCTCTTCGTCGCTAACGCCGATGGCACCGGCTCGCGCAAAATCGCCAGCGTGCAAGGCGACATTCTCAACGTCACCTGGTCTCCAGACCAGCGCCACTTGCGCTTCGATTCCTCCGAAACCGCCGGCACCGTCGGCCAGCAAATCGAGCGAGAGGTCGCAATTGACGGCTCCGACATCCATCCGCTTTTCCCCGGATGGCACAATCCTCCCGATGAATGCTGCGGGCGATGGACGCCCGACGGAAAATACTTCATCTTCCAATCTCAAGGACAACTCTGGGCTCTCGCCAACCGCGCTCCTCTTTTTCACGGAGAGCCGAAGCCCGTGCAACTCACCTTCAGTCCCATGACGCTCTCTTCGCCGCTCCCGAGTAAGGACGGCAAGAAAATCTTCCTCATCGGCCAGACCTACCGCGGCCAGCTTATGGGTTACGACGCGAAGAGTTCACAATTCACCCCGGCTCTCGGCGGCCTCTCCGCCGAATTCATCGCCTACTCGAAAGACGGCCAATGGATCGCCTACGTTTCCTATCCCGACGGAGCCCTTTGGCGCAGCCGCGTCAACGGCACTGACCGTCTGCAGCTGACATTTCCCCCGCGGTACCCCGTTCTGCCGCGCTGGTCGCCAGATGGCAAAACGATCCTCTTCTTCGAATTCGCCGTCGGAAGCACGCCGGCTCGCATCTACACGATCTCTCCCGATGGCGGAACTCCTGCCGAACTTCTGCCCGACGACCACTCGCAGCAACTTGATCCCAACTGGTCGCCCGACGGAACGAAAATCATTTTCGCCAACGAATCCAACGATCCGTCTTCGGCAATTCATGTTCTCGACCTCGCGACAAAAAAGATTTCCAACCTTCCCGATTCGCAGGGACTCTATTCCCCGCGCTGGTCTCCGGATTCAAAGTACATCTCCGCCTTCTCCGGCGATTCGAAACGGCTTCTCCTGTTCGATCTCCAGACGCATAAGTGGACTCAGTTGTTTTCCGGTTCGATGGGATGGCTCAATTGGTCGCATGACGGCCAATACGTCTACGCTCTCGATTACAGCGGCCGCAGCGCCATCATTCGCGTTCGGATCGCCGACCGCAAAGTCGAGCAAGTCGCCGACGTCCAGAACCTCGCCTCCACCGGCCACTACGGCACTGCCCTCGCGCTGACGCCCGACGATCAACCGCTCATCCTGCACGATACCGGCACGGTCGACGTCTACTCCGTCGACTGGCGCGCCAAATAATGTCAAATGTAGCGATCTCTCTTCCTGTACCTGCGGTTTCGTGAAAGGGCGGGTTCGTGAAAGGCATGGCGTCAGCCGTGCCGCAAGACAGGTTCGTGAAAGGGCACGGCTTCAGCCGTGCCGCGAGGCGCCCAGAGTAAATTCGGGGCTTTAGCCCCGGACGGAACGCGCTCTTTTCTGCAAGTGCGCAATGGGATCCGAGGGCCAACGACCAGCGACTAACGACGACGTCTGTAAGCACTGCAACTGATCAACTCCTAACCGATCCGTTATAGCCTTTCCGTTCCATCTCTTCTCGCCGAATCGTCATCCAAGTTTTCGCATTCGCAAGCCTGGCCTTCCACGCGTGGACCTCCGCTGACCGGTTTCAAGGATGCACGACCTAACGCGGAGCGCACAGCTTTACGTGCCCGCCGCGATCCGAGTCAGGGTGACATGTTGCAGATTCCAATTCTCTTTCGCTCGCGCCCCATCTTCCCTGCCCTTTCCATAGCAATCCTGAGCATTGTTGCCATCCTTCTATGCCCGGGCTTGCCAGTCTTTGCGCAAACGCCGTTGCCTTACATCGATGCCGGACGCGACTCCTCGTTCGCGCAACTCGATTTCGCCCAAATGTATCTCGACCAGCAGATGTGGGCCTCCGGGGCGCGAACGGAAGCCAGCATCCGCCGGCAGAAATCCGCTGACGGGGGCGTCGTCTCCTTCCTCGATATGCAGGCCCCGAAGAAGGCCATTGATCAGTTCAAACAGGGAACCTACTTGTTCCAGCGGCACCAGTCGAAAGACGCCGTCTCCTATTTCCAGAAAGCCATTCACATTTACCCGAAGTTTGTCTCCGCCCATGTCGCCCTGGGGCTCGCCTACTACGATCAGCATGATTCCCGGGCAAAAGACGAATTCCTGACGGCCTCCGAGTTGGACAGCACTTTCCCGACTCCGTTTGTGAATCTGGGCGTTCTCGCCATCCAGGCCAACGATTTCGCTAACGCTGATTCCGATCTCGAAAAAGCCGCCTCGCTTCGCCCGAGCGACGCGAAAATTCTTACCGCTCTGGCCTTCGCCCAAAACGGAAATCACAAATTTTCCGAGTGCCTGCGCACCGCGCGCCGGGTTCACGCCTTCGATCGCAAGGGCCACGCCGATATCCACTACATCGCCGCCTCTGCCGCCCTCTCGATGCGGGACATCACCGCCGTGAAGAACGAATTGCAGATGTTCCTCGCAGAAGATCCTGCCAACCCGCTCGCTCCCGTCGCGCGAAATCACCTCGATGCTCTGTTGCACCCCAATCACAACGCCCCCGCCTCCGCTACGCTGGCGCTCGCGCCCGGCCCGGTTAAAACCAGAACCGTCACTTTCCCGAACTCGCCCTACCTGCACGGTCAGTTGAACGATGAAATACACTTCGACAACTCAGACGATTCGGATGATTCCACCGCCCATGTCTGCGACACCTGCGTAGCAGCCCCGGATCTGGCGCCTTCGCCGCAAGATCCCCCGATCACTGAGATTCCGCCGCAAAGCTTCGTCACCTGGGAAAAGATGTTCACCATTCATTCAACGGTGGACGAAACCGCCTTGTTCTTTGCCGTCAGCCATCACGGGAAGACGGTCGACAATCTCTCCCTTTCCGACATCCAGATCCGCGACGACAACAAGCCTCCTGCTAGAGTCCTGCAATTCATTCCGCAGTCCAATCTGCCGCTCCGTATCGGTCTTCTCATCGATACGAGCGGATCCGTCCAGCCGCGCTTCCAGTTTGAGAAGCGCGCCGCAGAACGATTCATGAATAGAGTGCTCACTGGCTCCTCCGACCTTGGCTTTGTCGCCGGATTCAGCACCACTGTAAAGGTTTCGCAGGATTTCACCCGCGATCCCGAACTGCTCAGCCGCGGCGTTGAGAGCCTCACCAACGGCGGAGGAACCTCCCTGTTCGACGCCATCTACTACGCCTGCTTCAAACTCGCTGCCTATCCCGACGAAAGCCGCACCGCAAAAGTGCTCGTCGTGCTCACCGACGGGGAAGACAACTCAAGTCATCGCAGCCTGCGCCAGGCCCTTGATGTAGCCGAGGCCTCGGGTGTCACCATTTACGCGGTGAGCACATCGCAAAATGTCACCTTCGACACCGACGCCGATCAGATCCTCAAGGTTCTCGCCGAGCATAGCGGCGGGGGCAGCGTGTTTCCTCCCGACCTGCGCACCCTCGACAGCTATTTCAGCAAACTGCCGGAGGTGATCCGCAGCCGTTACCTGGTTGCCTACCGGCCGGCGGACTTCGTCGCCAATGGCGAATACCGCACCATCCGCGTCATCGCGCAAAAATCCGGAAAGAAACTGCAGGTGCACACGCGCAAAGGCTACTACGCAAGGGAATCGATTTCTCAGAACCGAGCTGGCGAAAGGTAGGAGAGTCGCGCTTCAACGCCGCCGTGAACTCGACCCGGAAAGGGTGCCCCATTTCTCCCCGGTCTCGGGAGAACTGGGGGAATTCGCTGCCAGCATTCAAGAACCTGCAATAACGTCCCACATCAAGGGAGCAAACGGATGATGTTTCATCCCGGCACCCTTCTCACTTCTGCAACTCATAACTCAACGACACAATCCCCGATTTATAAATCCGGTGCTTCACCACCTTCAGCTTCGCTGCCCGCGCTGGAGGCGGCAAAAACGGAACACCTCCACCCAAAACAACCGGCATGATCGACACGTCGATGCCATCCACTTCCCCGAGTTCAAGCATCGACCGAAACAGTTTCCCGCCCCCGAACAGCCAAATATCTTTTTTCGCCTCGTCACGAAGCGCTCGCACTCTTTCGCGCGTCAACTCATTGACAACTGTAATTTCCGGATGATCCTCCTGCCGCATCGTCCGCGACACGACCACCGTCTTCATCCCCTGAAACGCTTTCTTCCCCAGTCGCGCAACCGCGGGTGCGTACGTTCCTCGCCCCATCAAGCCGATGTCGTATTGCGCCCATATCTCGGCGAAGTTGACCTCCGGGTCGTGCACGATCCAGTCCGCCTCGCCCCTGGGGCCGGCAATGTATCCATCCAGACTCATCGCCACGCCGTATCGGATCTTTTTCATAACATCCTGGGTGCCCCGTTTCTCCCCGGTTTTGGGAGAAGTGGGGCTTTAGGGTGCCCCATTTCTGGCCGGTTTTGCCAGAAGTGGGGCTTTTCGCGAACACCCTAACAACAGGTAGACGAAAATCACAGCGCCGCCACTTTCCTCTGCAGCGTCAGAAAATACAACGCGACCAGGACCAGCAGAAATCCGAACCCACCCAACACCACCGGCGCCGTAAATGACGGGACCAGCCACCCCGACACCAGATTCCCCATCGGCATCCCGCCCCGGAACGCGCAGTTATAGACGCTCATCACCCGCCCGCGCATGTCGTTGGTCACGATCAACTGCACCAGCGAGGTCACCGTCGCAAACACCGCCATCATCGACGCCCCCACGATCACCAGCATGGCGTACGAAAAACCGAGATGCTTGGAAAACGAGAACGCCGAAATCGCCGCCCCCAGGCAAATCAGCATCACCAGCGCGAATCGCCCTTTATTCGCGATGTTCCCCCGGCCCGCCACCGTCAGCGATCCGCAGATCGATCCCACGCCCATCAGCGAGAGCAGATTCCCGTACGTTTGCGGCCCGCGATGGAAGATATCCGTCACGAACACCGGAATGTAAGTCCGCATCGGCTGGCTGAGGAACGTCATCATGAACGCCAGCACGATCAGCCCTACCATCGCCCCCTGCTGCCATATGAAATGAATCCCCTGCTTCAGGCTGTGCAGCATCGACTGCGTCGCCTTCTCCGGGAGAAACCGCGCCGAAATCAGCGACAGCGAAATAATCGGCGCCAGAAACGACAGCGCATTCAGCCCGAAGCACCATTTCTCCCCGAACCGCGCCAGCGTGATCCCCGCCAGCGCCGGGCCCACCGTCACCGCCAGATTGAACTGGATTGAATTCAGCGCGATCGCATTCGGCATGTCCTCGCGCTCCACCAGCGTCGGGATCAGCGCCTGATACGCCGGCCCTCCAAAGGCCTGCGCCAATCCGTTCACCGTCGAAAGCGCCAAAATCGGCCAGACATGCGTCATGCCATAGGCCACCAGCACCGTGAGAATCGCCGCGCTGGCCATCTGGATATACTGCGAGATCAGCAGGATCTTCCGCCGCTCAGTCCGGTCGGCGACCACGCCCCCGATCAGCGACAACAGAAAAATTGGGATCCCGGCCAGAAACGTATTCAGCGCCAGATAGAACCCGGAGTGCGTCAGCCGATAGATGAGCCACCCTTCGGCAACCAGCTGCATCCACGTCCCAATGCTCGACGTGCACGCGCCAATCCACATCAGGCGAAAGTCTCGGTACTGGAATGCCTTGAAGAGTCGGCGCAGTTTGGACTCTGTCGGCTGGGCGGAATCGGCCATGGGCTCGTCTATCTTCGCATACGTCGCGGATGTGGAATGTCCCGCCCGCTGCGCTCCAATACTAAGCTATTCCCTGAGCTGCCTGGCCAACGCGGCCCCGCGCCCGATTACAATGCGGCGCTGGGGATCAGTCCTTAGCCGCGTCTCCAATTCCGCCGCGCCTCGGTTTGACTGAAATCGCCCGGTCCGCGCAGGAGTACGAAATGAACAAAGGTCGCCTGGAAGCGTTCAGTGACGGAGTTCTCGCCGTCGTCATCACCATCATGGTGCTGGAAATGAAATCCCCGCGCGGAACCACTCTCGCGGCGCTAAAGCCCGTGATTCCCGTCTTGCTGACTTACGTCCTGAGTTTCGTCTACATCGGGATTTACTGGAATAACCATCACCATCTCCTGCACGCGACCCAGCGCGTCAACGGCTCGACGTTGTGGGCCAACCTTCATCTGCTGTTCTGGCTCTCGCTGGTTCCCTTCACGACTGCCTGGATGGGCGAGAATCACTTCAATTCCTGGCCGGTGGCCGTGTACGGCATCGTCCTGCTCTGTGCGGGAGTCGCATATTTCATCCTCACCAGGGCCCTCATCAACCTCCATGGAGAAGGGTCAACCCTCGCAAACTCGATCGGACGCGATCAGAAAGGAAAACTCTCCATCGCCATTTACGCCGCAGCCATTCCCCTTGCCTTCGCCAAACCATGGATTGCCGGAGCCGGTTACGTTCTCGTCGCCATCATGTGGCTGATACCGGACCCACGCATCGAGAAAGGAATCGCGCAGTCCCAGGATTAGAAACTCAATTGAACGCTCTTGAGCAGCACGGCGATGTTCTACGATCATCAGTGGTGGGAGTATTCTTGTGGCCTGCTGTCGGGGAGAATGGCATGAAGATTGTGCCCGTCATCAAGACCAGCGATCTGCAAAGATCATTACGGTTCTACACCGAGGTTCTGGACTTCGAGCGCAAGTGGCCTGGACATGAAGACCGCGAGATGGCCAACGGAGTCATTGATCTGGTTCGGGACGGGGCTGAACTCCAGCTCTCCCGTCATTCAGGGGACGGTGTCTTTGGCTCGGTCAACCGTGTGTTTGTGGACGACGTGGATGAGCGTTATCTGACTTTCCGCAAGCGCGGCCTGAATACCACAAATCGTCCTGAATCCCCAATTCATACCGCCCCGGTTGATCAGACATGGGGACTGCGGGAGTTTGCGGTGACCGACCCCGACGGCAACAATCTCTGTTTCTGCACGCCCAAGAGATAATCGTCGAAAGCAGTGTCACAAGTGGGCGCTTTCCATTTCGCCTTTTCCTGCGATTTTGAGCATTATTGCGATTTTTAACCAACTGACCACAGAATGAGTTCCCTGTGAGGCTTTTCGAGGGTAAGCTTGTTGCCCTGTGGCAACGCCTCCGAGGATGGTCGAAGTACTTTGCCCCAATTGTGGGGACTCCCACTGGGAGATTGACCACGACTATCGCGGGATGTTTGGCGAAAAGGTTCCCTATTCCCAACGAACGTACTACTGTCCACATTGCCAGTACACGCGTTCTGGCTACTTAGTCCTGCAGAAATCTCCGCCGACGTTTTTCCTTCAGCCGCATCCTCTTCACCCCATGAGTCGAACTGATTTTGAGTACTGGGTGGCAGTGCTACGTCAGAATTTCCCCGACCACCCGAATTTGAACAATCTTAACAGCGAGTGGTTTGCCAATGGCGGTAACGGTTGGCTGCGAAGTCGCATTTCGCGACTTTTGCGAGGCCTGCTCAGGCAAGCCCGAATGAGAACAGCCCAAGCAGTCACTCGTCGTTAGCGGGCCGCCGATTTCAGGTGCTTTGAGCGTAAAGGGGATGTTTCAACAATTGACCGTTGAGAGATTGCGGGAAACGAGTTCTTACGTTAGATTCTGGCCGAAGTCTCCGAGTCTGAGTATTACCTTGCGAGGTCAATAGGGGGTGGGCTAGTGAGAACCAAGGCTCTTGCCGAAGGCATTTTGGTTGCGGTTGTCGTCCTGATAGCGTCTTACCATGTCCTCATTTGGCCAGCCGTCCGCGCGGCAATAGCGCTACGCCACAAAATGCCGGAGGCTTGGTTCTCCGGTCTAATCACCTGGTACGCAGGTTTTGCAGTTCTCGGCGTTTCAGTGGTCGTCGCTGCAGTTGCATTCCGAAGGGTCTATAAACAGGTCCTGCGGTCAACTTGGCCATCATGAGACGGGACGGCGCTGAAAGCTTCCCGGGTGCGCAAGGTCAATAAATGAAACCGAGCGTTACGTGAGTCCATTACGCAGGAGATGCAAGCTGGCGGAAATAGGAGTCAAGCAGAAGCCCAACGTCCTCTGTGGGTGAAAGTTTCCGGTCATCAACGACAGAGTCACGCTTGCTAGGCAAGTCGAGTCGAAGCACAGCCACATTGCAGGAGTTCCAGAACGTGACGCTGGCAACGACGGATGCAGACTCCGCCCTGATTTCTACCTTGCCGTGGATCGGATCAAGCGATTTGAATGATCGGATGCTGGCGGCCGTCCATTCAGCTTTTAGGTGATCAATATGCTTTCCGTACCAATCCTCAGCTTGTTCAACAATCGTGGGCACCGCAGAATTGTACTTCCGAAGGGAGGACGGGTGGGGGGTTGAGTGCTATGGAGACGTTTCGCAAATCATCAATCCAGCTTCCGGTCGCCGTCCTCGTAAATGCTCTTGAGATCTGCGCTGCGGTGCTTGGTCAAGGTCGTCAGACACTGTGAATAGATCATTGGTGCCATGCTCCCCCCTTCGTACTGCTGTGCAGCCGCCTTGCACTGAATGTCCCGATAAGAAATCCAAGTGCGCTCAGCTTCTTTCAGACTAGCTATGGCTGTTTCCTCGTACTTTACCTGTTTCTGGTCGCCCACCTTTTGGGCACGTGCCCGATCGTCGGTCATGTACTCCACCGCTTTGCGATAGACCTTGTTCAGATGCGCATCTGCTTGTTTGTACTCGAAGGCGGCACAGTCATCCATTTGACGTTGGCTGATCGGCTTCTCGTCGCACGGGTTTTCGTTTGGCACAGGCTGTTGCGCGACGACTAGGCGTGGAAGGAATGGAAACAGCAGAACCAAGGCCACAATTTTCATGACTCAAGGATAACTGTTGAACAGCTATCAACTCGCAAAACTCTTGCCGGGGAGCATATTGAGTGCAATGGGGAGATTTATCAACAACCATTGTCGAGGCTTTTGGGTCTCTCTTAACTCAGCAGCCAAATCGGCGCTTCACCCAACTCTCTGGAATAGACAAGCCCGCCGAGAACCCTAGTATGATTACCCCGTAAACAGGAAAAACGTTGCGGGCAAGAGAGGTGAGGAACAGAGCGGTCCCGCATCCCCAACCCACCCAACGCAGAATCTTCAGCCACGGCAATATCGGACGCCAGTTGACAGACCGCCAACGAGTAGCCAGATACATCGCAAGCCAGGAAATAAGAGGTAAGGCGAAGAACGCCAATGTGAATTTAATTCCGGCTATCTTGGAAGCGTCGATGCTCATGGATGCGCTCTCCGTGGGCACGAACAGTCTACCGCAACAGTCAGACAAACCAGCGTTAACACTCAAAATCTCCAGACCAAGGATGATGAGTGAAATGGCGATTTTGCAACAACTAGTCCGATCCGGGGAGACCTTTGTCGAGTTTCCAGTTTCCAGATGAGTCCCTCACCATGTAAGGCAGCACCGATCCATCCTTGAGCATCTGCGAAAAGTGACCAGATTCGCTTAGGTACTGATCTCCGCATTTGCAGCGAAAAACTGCCTGTTTGGTGGTGGCCGACACGAGAGTATATTGCCGCCTTCCGCATTTGTCGTTGCGACACCGTGGCCGTCGAGTCAAGCTCTGCTTAGTCTCTACGATTGATGCGCGGAGGTTGAAGAACATCACCACAACCCAGAACGTACCGACTGGAACGCCTGTGACCAAAAGTCCGTAAATGCCCCACTTGAATGAGAGTAGCCAGCCCAATCCCAGCAACATCGCTGAGAACAGCATAAAGGCAAGCATTTCAAACAAGTTCATAAATGCCACCCTGCGATAGGGTACATGCAATCAGCGCAAAGTGTCGCCAACGGGCCTTCTCACTCAAATTTCGACCTCTTTCGGTTCCGCCAAACTGAAACGGATCGGAATTTGAGGGAAATGGGAATGTTTCGCCAATCTATGACGCACCGGGGCAAGTGTCGACGGCAACCTCTTTCCACTTGCCACGGACCTTCTCAAGGAGATGGAACCGGAAACTCCCACACAGTCCTCCGCATGTCTCTTGTACAAAAACAATGGCCTGCGTTCTTGCGCGGTTGAATCCCACAGGCGACAAGCTGAAGTATCGAAGCTCAGGGAGCGTCGAAATGATCTTCGTGTCTACAATTCTATAAGTCTCTGGAAGCCGGAACCGCCGCTGCAAGAGCAAGCGTTTTTCGTAGATGCGGTAGTAGCCCATGACAGCGCCTCTGAATTTATCGGCGTCTGCCCGGGACAGGCACCCTTGTACGCTAAGAACTGCGGGGACGGTGTTTTCTTGGATCGTTAATAGGTCGTACTTCGGAAGAAGCAGAGCGTAAATCTCATACGCATCAGTATCCTCGTAAGGCTGCGCTGCTGGAATATCCTGAGCTATCGCAGCCATGGCGCCAAGAGCCATAACCATCAGAACTGGTTTAAGACTTCGCATCTGGATCCCCGCTCTACTGATATTCCCCTAACATTAGACACCGGAAGAAAGAGGTTCTCGCGGTCAATTCCTGCAATCAGCCTTTACACTCAAATTTCAATTCCTTTCAACCCCTTTCGGTTCACTTCCAATCCGCTCCCTCCAGTAATCCCATCCAGCTCTTTCGATCTACCCACGCCATCCTGTGATTCTGATCACTCCCATTTTGGTACTTTTCCACAGATTTATTTCTTCCAATGTTCACATAACCTTTACCCTAACTTTTCCTTTCTGCACACTGCCATCATGAGCGCAATCACTCGCGGAGCAATTCTCGATTTTCAAAGTTTCGAAACTTCGACACTGAGAAGGTCTCGAAACTCGAAACCTGACACTCGAAACTGCTTCTTTTCAATATTTTGCCCGCAACTCATTGCAGCCCATAGATTAATTCCAAAATTTCCCCTAACCCGATGATTCCACAAGACCACCAGGGGGAGGGGTACGAGGTCTCATGGCAGATTTTCCATCTCGTTGTCAGCACATCAAAGTCAATGGAACCCAGTGCGGATCGCCCGCACTTCGCCGCAACCGCTTCTGTTTTTTCCACAAGCGCTTTCAGGACGAGCGCATCCGCCTCGCCGCCGACCGCAAACGTCGCGGCCCAGCCACCTTCGTCCTCCCCGTCCTCGAGGACGCCAACTCCATCCAGGTCGCGCTCATGCAGGTCATGCGCCTGCTCGTCACCCAGCAGATCGAGCACAAAACTGCCAGCCTTCTTCTTTATGCGCTGCAGACCGCCAGCACCAACCTCCGCATGACCAACTTCAAGCCGTTCCATCACGAAGTTATTCTCGATCCGCGGGATGCCGACCAGTCTTTCCTCGGCGAATCGAAACTCTGGTGTGACGAAGATTTCGAAGAAGAACAGGACGAAGCGGAAACCGCCGCCGATCGCGCCATCGCCGAGCTCGACCGCGTGAAAAAAGAGAAAGAGGAAAAAGCCAAGTGGCGCAAGTGGGCTGAAATGCAATATCCCGATCCGAATAAACCCGCGGCAGCAGTCGCCAAAGCAAAGCAAGCCGTCGAGGCCAAAAAGCCACCGCTGCCGAACCTGACGAAACCAGCGTCAGAGATGTCCAACGACGAAATCCGCGCCGACATCATCAAGATGGTTCGCGACAGCGGCCTCGCCGACAAATACCGAATCAATGCCCAAGGCCAGGTCGAAAAAAAACCCCCGCAACCCGCACCCCAACCGAAGGAGGAGTCAGAACAGAAAGCAACCTAGCGGAGACTTGTCTGACAGACGCCTTGTGAAGGGCACGGCTTACAGCCGTGCCGCCGAGAGGCACACAACGTGCGGGCTTCAGCCCCTGAGGTGACTCCATCAGGGCGGGAACGAAGCCTTCGGGGAACTTCGTGTTCCTTCGTGGTTAAAAAAGATTTTCGAACGTAAGATAGATAGCCTATGACAGACTGGTTCGCGCGCCCAGTTCTACACGTAAAAGACGTTGAAGCATCGCTCCGCTTCTACGTTGACCAACTGGGCTTCACCAGCCCCTGGCGCTACGACGACAAAGGCAAAGCTCGAGTCGCACAAGTCGACCGGACAAGTTGCGCGCTGATCCTCTGCGACATGTGGCCCGAGAAAATCGGCAAGGGCCTGATGTTCATTTCCCTGAACGTCGAGCCGCCGACTCCCGAAGCGCAGTCTGCCGCGGTGGACGCGTTGCGCAAGGAATTCCAGGCCAAAGGCGTTGCGGTGAAAGACGGCTCGTGGGGATATCGTCTGCTCGTCGTCGACGATCCTGACGGCAATCAACTCTTCTTCAACTATCCGAACGAACAATCCGGCGAGACCGCCAAACATGAATCGTAGCCGGCCCCGGCCCCGTTTTTTCCAGCGCGCCGACGGATCTGGCGCGCAGGGATTCGAGGTCTCGCGCCCGCGAAGACGCGTGAGACTCCGCTCCGCTGGCGCGGTAGAATTTTGAATATCGTCCGTCAGCGACGGATCGAACGGAGATCCATGGTCACCACCTTCGAAGCCAGCCCCACCACTTCCGATTACGCCGAGATGGCGCGCCGTCCTCTCGTGCCTGAGCTATCCACATTGATCGTCATCGATATACAGGAAAAGCTGCTGCCGCCGATCTTCCAGAAAGAACAGCTCGTCCGCAACGCGCAGCTGCTGATCCGCGCCGCCGGAATCCTCAAAATTCCCTCGATGGTCAGTACCCAATACGCCAAGGGATTGGGCCAGACGGTCCCCGAGATCGCTTCCCTGCTCGCCGGAACCGAGCCCGTCGACAAGACCCTGTTCTCCTGCTTCGGCAGCGACGCCTTCTGCTCCGCGCTCAAGCGCCTTCCCGGCCAGCGGACCACGCTTCTTCTTTGCGGCATGGAAAGCCACATCTGCGTGGCGCAGACTGCGCTCGCCGCTCTGCGCGAAGGATATCTCATCCACGTCGCCTCCGACGCAGTCAGCTCGCGCACTGAATGGAACTGGAAGATTGGCCTCGAGCGCATGCGAGCCGCAGGAGCGATCATCTCGTCGACCGAAATGATGATCTACGAGATGATGCGCGCATCATCTTCAGCAGCGTTCAAGGAGTTGCTGCCGTTTCTGAAGGGATAGTTTCGAGTTGCAGGTTTCGAGTTTCAAGTACTATGTTCTCGAAACTCGACACTCGAAACCGCCCTACGCTTCCGCCGGTTCCTGCTCTTTCTTCTTCACGCGGACGACCGTGATCTTCGCGAAGCCCTCGTCAAACGCCGGCGGCTTCAGCTTGGCCGCCATGCGGCGCATGATGTCTTCGGGGACGACACGGTCTCGCCGGTTATGCCGCTCGATGCAGACATCGAGCGGCACGTCGAAGAAGACGGCGTGCACCTCGTAGTTGTAGTCCTTGGCGAGCTTGATCCAGTGCTGCCGCTCCTGCGGCGTGAGGTTGGTTGCGTCCACATAATTCATCGGGCGCTTGGCGATCAACCGCGCCTTCAGCATCGAGCGCAGATTCGAGAACACGAGATCTTGAAAGCGCTGCTCGCGGACGTCATCGAAAAGAAGGGCGCGCACCATGTCGCTCGAAAGCGGCGTCACGTTGTGGCGCTTAAACCACGAACTCTTGCCCGAGCCAGGCAATCCGATCGCGAGGACAACGATTCCCTTCGGAGCCCGAGCCGGAGCGGCGGGAACAACCGCGGGAGCAACTGGCGCTTCTGCAGCGGCGGCCTCCGCTTCGGCTGCAGCAGTTTCAGGCGCAGCCTCCTCGGAACCCTCGACTTCAGGAATGGTCCCTTTCGCGGCGGCAGGAGCGAAGGCCTGCGCGACAGCCTGTTCGCGGCCGCGTCCACCACGCCCGCGACCACCACGGCGGCGACGTCCACGTCCGCTGGCACTGCGGCGGTTGTCCGATCTTGCCGGTGACTGCGGATTCGGTTCGGCTGATTCGGGCGCAGCGGCAAATTCTTCGGCGGCCGGCTGCTCTTCGGCTACACTTTCCGCTGCTTCCGCTGGACTGTTTTCGCTTTCGGTCTCAGCCGACTCGCTCGCATCGAAGTAGGCTGGCTGCAGGGGCGGCGGCGCCTCCTGCTTCGGTTGTTCCGTATTCTTTTTGCGGCGCTGCAAGCGCTCGCGCATCCATTTACGCATGTTCAGGCTTGTAACACAGATGGCCGGATCGGAGCAATCGCCGGAACCCGGCTGCGAACCATCCGCAGCAGCGGGGTGCCGACCCACCGCTCGTTTTAGCTCGCCAGACCGCCAGAAAGGACGTTATGCCGAGCCAGGTACCATCCGCCATTCATAACCAGAAGTATATTTCCCTAACGACATTCCGCAAAACCGGAGTGGCAGTGCCAACGCCGGTATGGTTTGGCGAAGAAGACGACAAGCTTTACGTGATGACGCGCAGCGATATGGGCAAGACGAAGCGAGTTCGAAACAATCCTCAAGTAAACGTGGCGCCGTGCACGATCGGCGGAAAAGTGACGGGTCCGGAGTTTGCCGCGAAGGCGCGGTTGTTGCCCCCGGAGGATTGGCCGAAGGCTCGCAAGACCATCACGCGTAAGTACTGGCTCGCGAAACTGTCGTCGCCCTTCTCGCGTGCAGATGCGTTCATCGAGATCCGTTTCGAATAGACGATCTGGCACGTTCCACCAGGTTCGCCAGACCTTACTTGACATCTTTAGTTTGTTGCTTTACTATACAAAGTACTCTGTGATAGTCTTTATCCGACTCGCTCAAGCACGGGCCTGAAGATCGGAGGACGCTTTGAACGAACCGTCCAGTCAGTCTTTGACTACCCTGATCCGCAATCGATCGCGGTCGATGGGAACCAAGTTGCTGGTGGTCGGTTTTCTTGCCTTGCTCATGGCGATCCCGGCGGTCTTCGTCACTAGTGTCGTAGAGGACCGAGCTGATCGGGCCAAGAGTGTAATGCAGGAGATCAGCGGCCACGTGGGTGGGCAACAGGTCTTTCTTGGGCCAGTGCTCGCGATTCCTTACTCGGTCCCATCGAGCTATCAGGGAGGAGTTGCGGAGACAGGAGTGTACGTCGTGTTTCCGGCTCAGGGCGATGCTGCAGTGAAGGTGCGGACGGAGGAACGCCGCCGTTCCCTGTTTAGAGTTCCGGTTTTTGAGTCAGATCTCAAATTCGACGCAACTTTCGACCTGGAGGGAATACCGTCTGCGGCACCAGTGAATGCAACCTTGGATTGGGCACGCGCGACCATAGTGGTTGGGGTAAGTAATGCCCACGCCGCGCTGGCCGACGGCACACTCACCGCGGACGGCAAAACGGCGACCTTTGTCCCGGTCGATAGCATTGCCGATTACACAAGTGCGCAGAGACTTCCCCTCACATATCTGGGAGTGAGTGCGAAAAATATCGCGCAGCCGAATGGGAATTTTCGCGTGACCGCAGCTGTGCGTTTTTCGGGCGCGCAGCGACTGGCTGTATTGGCATATGGCAAGACCTCGCATCTAACCGTCGATGGCGACTGGCCGAGTCCGAGTTTTGATGGAGCATTCCTTCCGATTAAACGTAGTGTATCTGCCCAAGGTTTTAGCGCGGAGTGGCTCGTACCTTTCATCGCGCGCGGGGTTCGCGCCGAGGGTACCAACGTTGCCGTGAGCAATCTGGACAGCTCGGCATTGGGAGTGTCGTTCATCGAGGTGGCCGATCCGTACCAGTCCGTCACTCGCTCCTTGAAATATGTGCCGCTATTCGTCGGATTAGTTTTTCTGTCTTATTTTATTTTTGAAGTGACCGCCCGTAAGCGCGTGCATCCAGCGCAGTACGTTCTGGTTGGCTTGGCGCAGCTGATCTTCTATCTACTGCTACTCTCGCTTGCGGAACGAGTTGGATTTGATTGGGGCTTCCTGCTGGGCGGCGGTGCTACCGTCCTGCTGCTCTCGGTGAACGCAAAGTGGATCTTCACCAGTATGGTTCAGGCCGTTCGCGCTTTCGTCGTGTTCAGTCTTCTTTACTGTTTCATCTACCTGCTCTTGCGACTTGAAGATAACGCGCTGCTGGTGGGAGCGGTGGCGAGCTTCCTCGCCATAGCAGCAGTGATGTATTTCACTCGCAACATCGATTGGTATACCTCTATCGCGCCCGGTGGTGAATCAGCACCGGCGCTTCCGCGAAACGATGGGAATTAGAAAATGTTGAGTTACCATTCCCCTTTTGTCAGGTATTCGTGAATGGACTTTGCGGCGCGGCGTCCGGCGCCCATGGCCAGGATCACGGTCGCGCTACCGGTGACGATGTCGCCTCCGGCGAAGACGCCTTTGCGCGTGGTGCGTTGCGTCTCTTCGCTGGCCTGAATATAGCCTCGCTTGTTCGTGCCGAGCCCCGGGGTCGTGCTCTGCACGATAGGATTCGCGCTTGTACCGATCGCGATCACCGCGACCGACAACGGCAGATCGAATTCCGATCCGGCCTTCGGGACCGGCCGCCTACGGCCTGAAGCATCGGGCTCGCCCAGTTCCATGCGCACGCAGCGCGCCCCAGTTAGCCATCCCTTGCCGTCGGACAGAAATTCGACGGGCGCGGTCAGCATCTGGAAGTCGATTCCTTCCTGCCTCGCGTGGTGCACTTCTTCAGCACGGGCCGGCATCTCGGCGTCACTGCGCCGATAGATGACGTAGGCCTTCTCCGCTCCCAGCCGCAGAGCTGACCGGATCGCATCGAGCGCCGTGTTGCCGCCTCCGATGACAGCAACGTGCTTGCCCCGCAAGTCGAGCATCGGCTCGTCATAGACCGGAAACTTGTACGCCTTCATCAGGTTGATGCGAGTGAGGAATTCGTTGGCCGAATAGACGCCGTTCAGGTGCTCGCCGGGAACGTTCATAAACTGCGGCAATCCAGCGCCCGTGCCAATGTAGACGGCGTCATATCCTTCTTCTTCGATGAGTTCATCGATGGTGACGGTTCGGCCGACAACGACGTCGGTCTCGAACTCGACGCCCATTTCGCGCATGTAATCGATTTGTTCGCGAACAATCTGCTTGGGTAGGCGGAATTCCGGGATGCCGTAGACGAGCACTCCGCCGATTTCGTGCAGCGCTTCGAAGACGCGGACCTTGTGCCCCTTCTGAATCAGGTCGCCTGCGACGGTGAGGCCGGAAGGCCCGCTGCCGACGACCGCGACTTTCTTCCCCGTGGGTTCGGCCTTCGGAATGATGTGCGTTCCCATGCGTTGCTCGTAGTCGGCGACGAAACGCTCAAGATATCCGATGCCGAGCGGCTTCACTTTTTTGGACAGGAGGCACTTCCCTTCGCACTGATCTTCCTGCGGACAGACGCGGCCCGTAATCGCGGGCAGCACGTTTGCCTCGCGAATCTTCGCTGCCGCTCCGAGAAAATCTCCGATGACAATCCGCGAGACGAACTCTTTCACGTCGATGCCGACCGGGCAGTTGTCCGTACAGGTCGGCTTGGCACATTCGAGGCAGCGAAGCGCCTCCTGCTGCGCCAGTTCTGCGCTGTATCCTAGATTCACTTCTTCGAAGTTGTGCGCGCGGACTTCGGCGGGCTGCTCCGGCATCAATTGACGCGGGATCTTCATCCGATCTTTGGGCGATACCGGATTTTTCGATTTGCTTGCGGCCGGGCTCATCGTTGGCCTCCCTGATGCGACCCGGAGGCGGCGCAGGCTTCTTCTGGATGCTCCTTGGCGTGCCGGTAGTCCTCCATCGACTTCTGCTCGGCATCGCGATACATGGCGTTGCGCTGCACGAGCACCGAGAAGTCGACCTTGTGCGCGTCGAACTCCGGTCCGTCGACGCAGGCGAATTCGCTTTTGCCGTCGATCAGCACGCGGCATCCGCCGCACATGCCTGTACCGTCGATCATGATCGGATTGAGGCTAACGACGGTGTGAATGTTTTCCTTGCGCGTCATCTCGGCGACGGCTTTCATCATGACGATCGGCCCCACGGCGATCACCAGGTCGACACGGGTGCCGTTCTCGATTAACTGTCGCAGCTTGTCGGTGACGAATCCCTTGTCGGCGTAGCTGCCGTCGTCGGTCGTCAGCAGGAGAGCGTCGCTGACTTCGCGCATCTCGCGCTCGAGGATGACTAACTCTTTGTTCCTCGCGCCCACAATCGAGATCACTCGGTTCCCAGCGCGTTTGAGCGCGACTGCCGTGGGATACGCCATGGCCGTCCCGACGCCGCCGCCGACGACTACCACCGTGCCGTAATTCGCGATCTCGGACGGCTTGCCCAGCGGCCCGACCACATCAAGAATCGAGTCACCTGTCTCGAGCGAGTTGAGCAGATGCGTAGTCTTTCCGGCCGCCTGCACGACGATGTTGATCGTGCCCTTCTCGGGGTCGGAATTCTCGATGGTGACGGGAATGCGCTCGCCCTCCTCGTAAATACGGAGGATGACAAACTGTCCCGGCTTCTGTTTGCGCGCGATGCGGGGGGCATCGATGACAAAGCGTTTGATCCCCGGCGCAAGGGTTTGGGCGTGGATGATTTTGAACACGGGCGCTCCACAAGGGGGATGGACGGCGTTCCCCACGGCATCGATTGTGTTCGGGATCACACCAGCACGGCTGTGATTCTGGTCACAGAGCAACGTGCGGAGGTAATGTCACGTAATATTGTTTAAGGTCATAATTTTTGTATCATGACATTATGCTATACTTATGTCATGGCAACGACAAAGGTGATCGCTCTTCCCACCGAGGTCAGGCTCAAGGTGAATGAGAATGGGCGGGTAGTAATCCCCCTCGAATTCCGCAGAGCCTTGGGAATTCGTGCCGGAGAGGAAGTCATTCTCATGTGGAAGGATGATGAAATCCGTATCACAACAATGCAGCGGCGACTCGAGCGAGCTCAACAGCACGTCCGGAAATATGTAAAGCGGGGAGTCTCGCTAGTCGATGAGTTGATCGCCGATCGGAGACGCGAGGCTGCCGGAGATGAGTAGTGTGGTCCTTGATGCGTCGGCAGTAATAGCCGTACTCAATCAGGAATCAGGTGCCGAGCAGCTAATGCCGCACCTGGTGAACGCCTGCTGCAGTACGGTGAATGCCGCAGAGGTCCAAGGCAAGCTGGTGGAAAGAGGCCTAGATCCTGACGAAGCATGGGAGGACGTCGAAGCAGTCATTAACGAGATCCTTCCATTCACCGCCCAACACGCCAAGGCTGCAGGTACCTTGATCGCTGTGACGCGTGCGTCAGGGCTTTCACTGGGGGATCGTTCCTGCCTGGCGCTGGCGTTGTCGTTGAGTCTGCCCGTCTACACTGCCGACCGATCCTGGAAGCACTTGAAATTGGCAGTTCCCATTCACGTGATCCGCTAGTTGCCTTCCGGCTTGAAGATCACTCCCTGACTGTTTCGACTGTTCATTACGATTCGGAGGGGTTCGGCAAACTGCAGGTGCCGAACGCAACCCTGCTCTTCCATGGCAGGCTGCTCTAACAGCCATTTCCAGTCGATGGAGCCTTCGCCGGCATCGGGATTCACGGTGAAATATCCGACCTGAAACGCGGTCAGGTTCTGAAAGAAGTGGCTTCCCTGCGAAGGCGTGACGCGGAAATCGCGGAAGCCGGCCTCGACGATTGCGCGAGCGCCGGAGATCTCGTCCCACTCGACCGGAATACCGAGCCACGGATCGTTCGATCCCCAGCGTCCGACTCCAATCAGCAGATAAGGGCGGTTTTCACTGTTGAGCGTCGCGTTGAAATGCGAAACGGCCTCAGCAACCTCGCGGCTGCGGCTGCGCTCGAAACGCTGCGAATCGACCACAACGATGTCGTGGAGATTCTCGATGCGCCCGTTACCCAAAACTTTTGAGGACTGACAAATCAACTGCTTCGGATCGACTTCGTCAATCATCAGGTCCTGATGGTCGCGCGCCAGAGTCAAGGGGCGAATCTGCAGGAATCCGAAATCGGCCGGCTCTTCACCGCGCGGAAGGCTGACAGCAAATTCGATCTCGACAGGATTGCCCAGTGCGTCCTCGCCAGCGCGCACAAGGACTTCCAATATCTGGGCCAGCGGAAAGATTCCGTGCTTCAGCATCGGAGCGAAGGTCACAATGCGCGATCCGGGGCGGCTCAGCCCGTCATAGACGGCATGATTATCGGCGGAATACGTCGATCCCACCGCATGCAGAGTGCCGTCCACTTCGGCGATGTCGAGGCCGAAGCGCATCTCGCGGAGATGTCCGGGACCTGCTCCGTGCGGAACGCCATCGAGTTCGAGGGCGCAGAATTCAGTCTGTGTGTTGGCCAGAATATCTTCCACGGACGAGAACTGCAGCAGGTTGCGCGGATAGCGCGGACAGAAGTTAATGCACTTGCCGCCATCGACCACCGTGCGTCCAAGTCCCAGGGCGACGGCGGCGATTCCGTCGGCAAACGACATTGGCGCTACAGGATAAAAGTTATGCGAGCGCACGACGCCGGAGAAATCCGGGTAGAAACGATTGGCGTGAAGCCTCCCGACAACCTGCTGCAGAATCACCGCCATCTTTTCTTCTTCCAGCCGGTAGGGCGTGGCGCGCACATAAGCCTTCGCATGCTGGCTGAAGGTTGAAGCATATACGCGCTTGATGGCCTCGCTAAGTTCGTCGAAGCGCGCCTGCAGGTTCGCCTGCTGGTTGCCGAGCATGAAGGTTTCGTAGACGCCGGTGAAAGGCTGGTACTGTGAATCTTCGAGCAGGCTGGAAGAGCGCACCGCCAGCGGATATCGAACTTCTTCCAGAAAAGCTTTGAGACTTTCCTGCAACGGAACAGGCAAAGAGGAGTCGAGGAATCTCTGCTGGATCTCGCTGTCAACATCGCAGTGAAGGGCGAAGTCGCTGAGATTGTTTTCGGCGAGAAACTGGTCGAACATGTCGGTGGCGATCACGACTGCGGGAGGAACGGAAATCTTCACGCCCGGAAATCGTTTGCTGATGCGGCGTGTGCGCAGCAGGTGGCGCACGAAGGCGAGGCCGCGTGCTTTGCCTCCAAGCGATGCGGAACCGATCCGCAGAAAACTCGATTGCGAAGGCTTGAAGGTATCGGGCTTAAAATCGGCGATGAGGACTTCGTTCTGCTCGCGGCGGTAATCGTTGATTGACTCGATGAGATCGCGGCGCAGGTGCTCGGGGCCATTGAAGTCGGAGACTTTGCGCGGACGCAGTTTCGCGGCCAGAGCGAACTCTGTGCGCGCCATCAGCCAGTGCGAGAAGTGATTGCGCTGCGCGTGGTACATGAGGCAGTCATCGGGAATCGTCTGAAGTAGTTCTTCGAGTTCGCTCAGGTCCCTGGCACGGCCGACCTCGCGCTGATCCGGCAGGCGGAAGACGAAGTCGCCGAATCCGAAGGAATCGGTCAGAATGCGGCGAAGATCCTTCAGCAGCGTGGGCGAACGCTTGCGGAGAAACGAATATCCTTCGGCGTGCGCGCGGGGACGAAACTCCGTGCGGCTCGTCTGCAACACAACCGGAACATCGGGCGTGAGGCTTTTGACCATGCGGGCGAGCTCGAATCCGGCCTCGGGGCTGAGCTTTGCATTCCAGGGAAATTCCACATCAGAGACGAGTCCGAAGATGTATTCGCGATATTGCTGCACCAGCTCCGCGGCGTCTTCGAAATTCGAGGCGAGCAGAATCTTCGGACGCGCCTGCATTCGCACCAGCTTGTGCGCCACGTTGATGCCTTCCTGAATCACGCGTCGCGACTGCTTGATCAGCTCGGTGTAAATCACCGGCAGAAACGAGGAGTAGTAGCGGATATTGTCTTCGACGACCAGCAGCACCGGGACGCCCATGGCGCGCGTGTCGTGCAGGACGTTTCGCTTGTCTTCGACATACTTGACGATAGCGATCAGGATGCGCGCCGTTCCCTGCCAGAGAAAGACACGTTCAATTTCGCTGACGGCATTGCGCGCCACGAAGTTCTTAATCTCGCGGTAGTCGTATCCCAGGACAACGACCGGAACATCGAGTCCGGCTTCGCGAACTTTGCGCGCGAGATCAGCGGCACTGGTGTCGCCGACGGTGAGGTTGGTGACGATCAGATTGAACTGTGGATTCGACTTCGCAAGTTCGAGCGCTTCGGCGCAACTCGAGACGTGGGTGATACCGGGAATCTGGCGCAGATTGAGTTCGAGGGATTCGTCGATGAGCAGTTCGTTGAGGCGTCCGTCTTCACGCAGGATGAAGGAGTCGTAGAGGCTCGAGACCAGAAGGATGTTCTGGACGCGGAAGGGCATGAGGTTCTCGAAGCCTTCGAAGCGCTCTTCGGCATCGAGGATGGGCGCGGCGATGGGGTGGACGGTCATGAACGCGCTTCCAGACAGGTAATCATACTCGCCTAGAGATTGCTCGCAGGGCTATTAGGCCGAAGGGCAAACGGGCTAGTTGCGAAGGCCACGAATTTTTCACAGCAGGTGTGACGTCCCTCCGGGCAGCATGAAAATAGATCCTTCGCCGCCAAAAATCTGAGGTTGAGGATCTCCTAGATTATCGCGGCCTGGCTCTGACATAACCGTTCCCGCCAATCACGGAATCTTATAGAGCGAGGTGACGGCGTCGTCTTTCTTCGCTGCGACCATAGTGACTGCCAGATAGGGCGTTCTGTTCTCGCCATCGGGAAGGAAGGCGTTGCCGTATTGGAACAGGCCCATCGGCCAAAGATCTTTGGACCAGGCCAGCAGAGATTTCCAGTTTCCTGAGGTCTCGCCTCCGTAGATGCGGACATTGCGGTCGCGATTGACTTCACTGGGTTCAACCATGGTTGAAAAGAAAAGATGATGTCCGACACGGCAGCCATAGATCGAGGAACTGGTGATAGGGGCCAGCTGAGACAGGCGTCCTGCGCGGTCTAGGCGATAGATGAAGTTGGCTTCGAGTGGGGTATCGGAAGAAAAGTACAAACCGTCTTCCATGGGAACGGCGGCAACGGCGCGGGCCTGCTGGTGGCCTCGAAGAGCGGTGTCGATCTGGCGGAGATCGCAGGAGGCGCGAAGGATGCGGCATTCGTCACCGTAATCGCCAGTGAGAATCCACAGACAATTCGCCCAACGGTCGTGGACGATGTTGTGGATGTGACGAATGGCGCCTTTCGGGAACGTGTAAGCGACTTGCCACGTGGTGCCTGCATCGTTGGAGGCGTAGATGTGAACGTCGTCTCGCTGGGCGTTGTCGAAGTATTCTCCCCAGTAGGTGGCGCCGCCAGGAACCGCGGTGATGTGGAGCGGACGCGTACCGCGGGTAAGACGATGGGTTACGCGGAATTCGGATTCGCCTGAAGCGCAGGTGACGATGGCGCCGGGGACTGCGGCGATGAGTACTCCGGAGGGCGAAATGGCGAGCGCGTGGAAGCCATCGCGGAGGAGACGCGCGCTAAGACGGTTCAAGACTGAGAGGCGGCGCTTCCAGTCTGGACGGAACTTGGCGACGGTCTCCCATGCGATGTTGTGAGTGGGATCGGTGATGCGGGCGCGCAGAAGACTGTATCCGCGGGAGGCGTAGAGAACGTCGCCGGACCAGGCGAGGGCTCGGAGACCGGGAAAGCGGGCTACGCGGGTGAGAGAGATCGATTTAGCGTTCGGCGTCGGGATTGGGCGCGTTGCGGTCAAGGGGTATCAGGTGCTGGCTCCGAACAAAAGGTCCCTCCACTCCGCAACGTCGTTCCCCTCGGAAACAGCACGGCCTGGTCGGGATGACAATAGCTCTGCTAGATACTACGGCAGAAAGGTCTTCATGCAGAAGCAGCTTCCGCCGGCTTTTTCGAATTCCGAAGTGTCGACCAAAACGGGCGTCAGGCCCTCTTCACGAAGATTGGCCTCGATCTGGGGCGAGATGTGCGACGTGATGTAGTGATTGTTCAGGACGATTCCGTTGCCCATGAACTGGTGAGCTTCTTCGGAATCGAGGAGGTGAAGGCGCTTCCAGCACTTGTGCAGGGCGGCGAGCGATTCGGCGGTGAAGGCTCCGACGAAAACCAGGGCGGCTTCGTTGTTGAGAGGACAGAGGCTGGTGTCGAGGTGATAGCAGTAAGGATCCGTGAGTTCCAGAGGCAAGACCGGGATGCTCATCTGAGAGACGGCCATGGAGAATTTGTCGACGCCGCCGCGAGTGCTGCGAAATCCGTAGCCGCCGTAGACGCGGGAACCGTCGGGATGCCATACGAGATCGCCGTGGCCTTCGAGGTAGTCCTCACCGAACTCCAGATCGATGACGCGGTAGTCGCGGGCGCGGAACCACTGGGTGAAATACGGAACTTCGCGCTGACGGGATTCGTAGACCATTCGGCTGGGGACGACAAATTTTCCGTATCCAGCCTTCTCGCCGACGAAGACCTGATTCGCGGCAAAGACCATGTCTTCGAGACCGTCGACGGGGTCGATGGTTTCGATCTCGCATCCGTTCTGTTGCAAAACACTACAGAATTTCTCCCATTGGCTGCGGGCTTTCGCGCGGTCCACCGGAACGAGTTTTGTCATGTACGGATTTTTCTGATCGACGACATCGAAATATTTCGGTGGACATACGAGCGCGCTGGGCATACGACTGATGTTATCTGGGCGGGGAGAGTGGCGACAAGGGAAGGTGACTTGCTATCGGCATAGTTTGACGAAGAGTCGGCATCAATGTTTCGCGGTTGCACCTGCGGAGATGCAAGTCGCGGATGCACTTTTAGCGTGAGCTAACAGAGCTTCGTGGCAAGTGAAATGCAAATAATTCATATTTGCTGTTGCCTTGAGAAAACACAGATCTTCCGGGCTTGGCATTTCCTTCGAGAATCGCAAGCTCCGGTCGAGATTGACAGTAGGTCCTTATGTTGAGCCGATGTGCGAATTCAGAGTGCTGCAGGCCGTTTTTGCGACTGCGAGAGGGCAAGTTGTTCTTGGTAGAGACCGAGCGTTTGTCGAAGCCGGGCGAACTGACATCGCCGCCGTTCGTCCGGGCCCGGAGGCAGCAGCGGTTGGTGGAGCATTACTGGCTCTGCGATGACTGTGCGGAGCACTGGACGCTGATCTACGACCAGAATCGCGGCATTGCGTTGGCCCCGTTGCGGTCTGCTGCGATTGTGGTGCCGGGGCGGAGCGGAGCGGCTTAACGACGGGCAGTTCTTGAAGCGCCGCATCCTTTCGCGCATCACTGCGACGCTGAACGTCGCTCTTCCGCGTTGCTTCGGAATCCTATTTGTAGCCGCCTTTTTTCCAGGTCTTCCAATCTTCGCGAACTGCCTCCGCCATCTGCAGGGTGGCCTGATGAAGCCAGTTCTGCTTCTGTTTTCGAAGGTGCGACAGGATCGCCTTGCGAGCAGTCTTCGTTCCGAGATGGATGTTGGCCGTTTCCCATCCCATGGCGCGAAGCAAGCGCAGTTCTTCTCCTTGAGCTTGTAGCGTGGAGAGTTCGATGCGGGAACAGTGGGGACTGAGGCGACGAACGATCCAACGTCCGCGCAATTGGACAAAGGGATCGGGACAGCGAACGGCGCGGTTCACAATTGTTTGATAGAGGATTTCAGCAGGTCCTTCATGACCTCGGGCCCAATAGCATGCTGAAGAGACTAGGGCCTTGGCTTCGCGGGCCAGGCGCCCTCCATTCCAGTCAGCAATCGCTACGTAACGCGCGTGGCCTAAACTGCCGAGGCCCGCAACTCGATGGGCGATGCGGTATTTCAGATCGCGAGCGGGAAGAAGATGCTCGATGGCATCGACGGCGCTGAGGGGAATGTCTTGTTTGAGAGTTGGCAGGGCATCCATCTTCGTCCAGAAATGGATCGGGTCGCGGAGTTCGCTTACCGCGATCTTCCGCAGCCATTCATTTTTTTCTTCTAACACAAAGGCCAACCCGCGTGCCTGCAACGCCTCGGTATAGCTGTCGAGGATCGAGTCACAAATATCTTTGTGCTTGAGCGGCAGGTGTCCAGCTTCGGCGGCGAGATGAGCGCTGGTGGCGAGACGTACGAGATCGTTGGTGTACGCCATGGGATAGGTCTCGTCAAAGTCGTTGACGCCCCAGATCAGGCGGCCTTCGATGTCGCGCCAGGTTCCGAAGTTTTCGACATGAAGATCTCCGACGGCGAGGACGTGCGGTGCTTTGGCAAGATCGGGGCAGACCTCGGGCCAGCGTTGCGCCCAGCGGTAGTAGCTAGCGCGAAGAAAGGGGAAGACAGCTTCCTTCATGCTGGCGTGTTTGAGTCGGAGATCGTTCTTGACGAGATCGGTGCGATGTCCCAGCCACTCTTCGAAGTGGCGGGTCGCTTTGACTACGTTCATGGAGCGGAACGATAGCGGGTGGGATGCAGCCACGTCAACGTGGGCGGGCAAAAACAATCGCCGGGCGCCGGACAGGCTGGTTGACCTTGTGTGCGGCACCCGGCGATCGTGACCGAGCGGTCGATCTTGCGCGCGACTACTTCTGATAGAAGGCGGCGTTCTTCTCGATGAATTCCTTTTTGTCTTCCGGAACATCTTCCAGAGCGTGAATCGAGTCCGAAGTGCAGGCCGGAACGCAGGCGCCACAGTCGATGCAGCCCTCGGGATCCACATACATCTGAGTGGCGGCTTCGAAGCCGGGCTCGTCCTGCTTGGGATGAATGCAGTCGGTCGGGCAGACCTCGACACAGAGGGAGTCTTTAATGCACGTATCAGTGATTACGTAAGCCATGATGAATCGATCTCCGCAAATGGAATGAGCAGGTTCGGCTCGCTCAATTACGAGTGTATGAATCGGGCAGGGGACGTTCGGTGATTCAGATCACAGCGATTTGTGCGCGGGAAGATTGAGGATAGGAGGTCGAATGGGCATTTTCAGTGGCGGGATTCGTTGGATGAGCGCAATCACTCGCAACTGTGACCAGGGTCACAGAAATAGCATGCTAATGAGGTTTAAATAGGCACAATTGAACTAGGCCTTCTAGTCATAGGATCGCCCGGCCGCACCCACAGAACCCCACAAGCCGTTACCCCAGACGGCGGCGGCCGGGCGTTAGGCTTCCAAGAAAGATTTCCCCGATCACTTCTTTGGCATCGTCCTAAGTGCGGAACACAGGGTCTCTCCACTCCACCTCGGCCTCCCGGTATCCTGCGCTCCGGCCGACGCTCCGGCCGACAATGACAGCGGGTGTGTTCCGCGGGACACACCCGTGGTATACCGGCCACACAAATCGGCCCCTTCGTCCGCATTATTGGCTTTATTTTCAATGACATAGACTCTGGCCATCCCACTGCTTTCCCAATATCGGTTTCGATTTCACGGGAGGCAGAGATGAGCGGAATCGGGCGAAAGCCGAGCCGGACGATATGTAGCCAGATCCTGGCGATCACGTTGTTGGTGGGAATGCCGGCATTGGCGCAGAGCGCTGACAACACCCCGAACGAACCGTCAAGCCGGATTGCAGTAGTGAGCCTAGTGGACCGCAAATTGGCGGTGACGGAGAACGGAAAAGTCATTGCGATTTTTCAGGTCGCGGTGGGTGCGGCAGCCAGTCCGAGTCCGACGGGCGAGTTCCGCATTGTGAATCGCGTCTCGAATCCCACCTACTACCACCCCGGAACGGTGATCCCCAGCGGCAAAGATAATCCTGTGGGCACGCGCTGGATTGGTCTGAGCCAGAAGGGATACGGAATTCACGGAACGAATGTGCCGCGATCGATTGGACGCGCGGCTTCACATGGATGCATACGACTGCGGAATCGCGATATCGAGCGGCTGTTCACGATGCTGCGGGTCGGCGACGCGGTCGAGATTCATGGCGTGCGCGATTCGCAGGTCGCGCAAGTGTTCAGCGGAGAACCGGAGAACATCGTCGTCGCGGGAACGCAGACTACGCCGCAGGCGGGCGGACAGTAAGTACTGAAAAAGTAAATCTCAGGAGGACCTTATGCAGATGGCAATCACATTCATGGCAGTCGTGGTGGGGATGGTTTTCTCACTGGTAATCGCGCTTCTGGCGGAGGAACTGATTTTCGGGCAAGTCTTCCGGCTATTTTTCTCGCGGGAAGCGGTTCCGGCGAAGACAGAACCGAAGCAGTAGCACGGCCGTTCGAGGTGCGAGGCGGTGCCCAAACGGTACAGGGCGGAACGAATGAGCGCTGTGTCGGGCAGTTATAATTTGGGTATCCCAAACGCTATTTCGAACTCAGTGAGTGGCGTCCCAGGCACCGCGCGCCCAGCCTGCAGTGGCATGCCGGTTCTCGTCCTAGTGCTCGTGTCGATCTGGATACTTGCGACTCCTGCCGCGGCGGTTGACTGGAGCGTCCCCGAGCAACAACTCGCGCGAAAAATTGTGGCCGTGACGGGCAGCGGTCCGATGGCTTTGCAGTTTGAGAACCGCTCGTCAATCGGCAGGCGTGATAGCGAGATCATTGAAAACGGGCTACATAGCACGCTGGAGACGATGGGCGTGCGTTTCAGCGAGGCGGAGCACGCCAGCTCGAGCGTCACGATTACGCTTTCGGAAAATCTCACGTCGTATGTATGGGTGGCGCAGATCACAAAGCCCGGAGCCGAAACTGCAGTCGCGATGGTTTCAATCCCCCGCCCTGCCTGGACGGGGTCTGCGCTCGATTCTGTTCCGTTGAGTTTGCGAAAGACGCTTTTGTGGAGTCAGGTCAGTCCCATTCTTGACGTGGCGGTGCTCGAGGAGAATGCCACTCCCACGCGGATTGCGGTGCTCGATCCGGAGAAGATTTCTGTTTATCGATCGCAGAATGGAAGGTGGCTGGAGGAACAGTCGGCGGGAATTGTCCATGCGAATTCATGGCCGCGGGATTTGCGAGGACGCCTGGTAGCAGCGCGAGATCATTTGGAGGCGTATCTTCCAGGAATCGTTTGCCATTCCGGCGGATCCTTGAATTTGAGTTGCAACGAGACGGATGATCCGTGGCCCTTGCTGGCGGCGGGATTGAGCGGAAATGCGCCGGTGTTTGCGAGCGTAGGATCGTCGGGTGTGGCTTCTTCGGGCATTGCTCCCGAGCAGGCATTTTTCTCTTCAGCCCGTAACTTCTTCAATGGGACGCTCACTCCGGCGATTCGTAATGTGAGTCCGGGGAAGTTCTATTCGGCTGCGGCGATTGCTCATGACAAATCCGTGCTGTGGTTGTTCGCGGGCGTGGACGGACAGGTTCACTTTTTTGATGGAGGGCCGGAGCGCATCGTCCACCTGAGTTGGGGTAGCGACGTAACGAGCGTAAGGACATCGTGTGGCGCGGGATGGCAAGTGCTTGCGGACAGAGCGGGCGACGATGTTTCGGATTCGCTGCGGGCGTATGAATTTCCCGATCGCGACCCCGTTGCGGTAAGCGCGCCGGTGGATTTTCCCGGACCGATCTCTGCGTTGTGGACGGAAGCGCGAGGTGACACGACAGTCGCGGTGGCGAAGAACACGGAAACGGGCAGCTATGAAGCATATCGCGTGGCAGTGGCTTGCAATCAGTAGCGTGCTGATTGCCGCGCTGGCGGCATCGGCGGAAACGCGTCCGCAGTACGGAGGTACGCTGCACGTGTCGATGCTCGATGCGCCGTTGTCGCTGGACCCGGCCGACCGCGCAACACCGGATTCGTTTGGGCGGCGGAGTCTGACGGAGCTCATCTTCGAAACGCTGGTGAGTGTCGATAAATCCGGGCGCGCGACTCCAGTGCTTGCGGACTCTTGGCAGACGCGGGGCGGTCGGCGGTGGCAGTTTCGGATTCGGCACAATGTGTGGTTTCATGATGGATCTCCGCTCACGGCAGAAAGCGTGGCAGCCTCGTTGCGATTCGCGAATCCAGCGTGGAACGTGACGGCCGATCGTGACAGCGTAATCGTTGAGAGTGACCTGGCTGAACAGAACCTGCTCGCAGATTTGGCGCTCTCGCGAAATGCGATCGCCAAAAGGGATTCGGATAAGCTCAGTGGGACCGGTCCGTTTCATATTGTGGATTGGCAGCCAGGAAAAGAACTGGCACTGGGAGCGGAAGAAAATTGCTGGCGGGGACGTCCGTTTCTTGATGGAATCGAGATCGAGATGGGCAGGGGCTTTCATGATCAGATGACGGCTTTGCAGTTGGGCAAAGCGGATCTGATTGAGGTAGCTCCTGAGCAAACACGGCGCGTTTCCCAACAGGGACAGGTTCTGGTGAGTTCGGCTCCGATGGAGTTGCTGGCGCTCGTGTTTGGTCAAGACGGATCGTCGCCCGATGAAAAATCTCTGCGCGAGGCGCTAGGTTGGAGCGTGGAACGCGGATCTATGCGGGACGTGTTGCTGCAGGGTACGGGGCAGGCAACGGGCAGCATTCTGCCGGGATGGATGAGCGGCTACGGATTTGTATTTCCCACGACGGCGGATTTGGCAAGGGCGCGATCGCTGCGGGATCAGACTCACGTCAGTGCGAATTGGAAACTCGGGTATGACGGAAGCGATCCGATGAACCGGCTGTTGGCGGAGCGGATCTCGCTGAATGCGCGAGACGCGGGATTATCTTTGCAGCCGACTTCGGGGGGGAACGCCGATCTGCGTCTGATGAGAATTCCGCTGGCGTCGACTGATCCGTGGAGCGCGTTGCAAATTGCGCTGGCCGAGATCGGATTGCCGCCGATGGAGAGTAAGGGGCATTCGATTGAAGATCTGTATGCGGCTGAGACTGCCGTGTTGGCGACGGGGAGAGTTATTCCGCTGTTTCATCTGCCGGTTTCGTATGCTTCGGTGTCGAACCTGAAGAACTGGAGCCTGCGTCCTGACGGGAGTTGGAACTTGGGCGACGCCTGGCTGGAGAGCGCACGGCCATGACCTTCCGCCGCAAACTTCTCGCGGTATTCTCGCTGACGGTTTTTCTGTCGGTGGCAGGGGTCGCGTTGCTTGTGCTCACCGTAACGCGAAACGCTTTTGAGAAAACGGAGAATGAGCGGACTGCGGCACTGGTCGCGCAGTTTCAGCGGGAGTTCAACCGCAGGGGCGAGGACGTGGCGCGGCGGGTAGAATCGATTGCGGCGTCGGATGCAGTGACGCGTATGGCGACGGCGCTCAGCGGGACTCCGGCCGATTCCGCAGAATACTTCGACCTGGCGCGGACGCTGGCTGAAAGCTATCAGCTTGACTTTCTGGAATTGCTGGATGGACACGGAATCATTATTTCTTCGGCGCAGTCGCCGGCGAAATTCGGTTATCCGGATAACGCGTTTGACAGCCTCGCGGGATTGACCGAGCAAAGTGCGTTCCTGAAGCTTGAGGATTTGCAGGACTCGACTGCATTGGGATTATTTGCGGTGCGCGCGGTTCGGTCGGGCGATCATCCGGTGTATGTGATCGGGGGGCGGCGGCTCGACAAGAATTTCCTGGCCTCTCTCGACCTGCCTCCGGATATGAGGGCTCTGCTGTACCAGAATCGCGGAGAGCATTTTTCTCCGGAGTGGTTGCTGGATGCCGGATCGGGCACTTCGCGTCCTGCTGAGAAGTTGTCAGGTTTAGTCGATGCGGTTCGCCGCTACGATCAGGAGATGACCGGTATCGTGAACTGGTCTGGGGATCAGGCGGATCAGGAAGTCTTTCATGCTATCCCGCTGCGAGGAGTCGGGAAAGATCGGCCGCTGCTGGCGATCCTGCTGATCGGGAATTCTCGGCGTCAATATGTTGAATTGAAACGGCGCATTCGCGATGCGGCGCTTCTGGCCGGCGGTGGGGGGATCGTGCTGGCGATTCTGCTGAGCAGCTGGGCGGCCGCGCGCGTGACTCGTCCGGTGGAGCAGTTGGCGTATGCGGCGCAGGACGTGGCTGCGGGCAATTGGAATTCCAGCGTAGAAGTATCGGGACACGACGAGGTTGCTCAACTCGCGGAATCGTTCAATCGCATGACGACGGAGTTGCTCGCGCAAAAAGAGCGACTGGTGCAGGCCGAGCGGGTGGCCGCCTGGCGCGAACTGGCTCGACGACTGGCGCACGAACTCAAGAATCCGCTTTTTCCGCTGCAGCTGACGGTAGAAAATCTGATTCGCGCGCGGACCCAGAGTCCGGAACTCTTCGACGAAATCTTCCAGGAAAGCTCGCGCACGCTTCTGGCGGAGATTTCGAATCTGAAAGGCATCATCGGGCGGTTCAGCGAATTTTCGAAGATGCCGCAGCCGCAGATTCAGCGCGTTGAGGTGAATGAAGTCGTTTCGCGCGTGGTGCAATTGTTTCAGGCACAGTTGAAGGCTCCGGGGCGATCGGCGATTGCGTGCAAAGTGGAGCTTGATCCTAGTGTCGAGCCGATTGGCGCCGATTCGGAACTACTGCACCGGGCGATTTCGAATCTTGTGCTCAACGCGATGGATGCAATGCCGAACGGCGGAACGCTGACGCTTGGGACGAGGCGCGATGATAGGAAAGTGACGATCACCGTCTCGGATACAGGGACGGGGCTAACGCGCGAAGAATGCGCGAGAATCTTCACTCCTTATTACACGAGCAAGCAGCATGGCACTGGGCTCGGACTGGCGATTGTGCAGTCGGTGGTCAGCGATCACGGCGGCAGGATCAGCGTGCAGAGCGAACCCGGCCGCGGAACTACATTCGTAATTGAGCTGCCGAATAATATGGAGGCGCTGCGAGCCGCTCTGAGCAATGCGGAACGGAACGCGACCGAAACTCCCGACATAAGGAGAAATGTTGCCGCACAAAGCGCATCTGTTGATCGTCGATGACGAAGTCAACACGCTGGCATCGCTGTCGCGCGCCTTCCGGCTCGCCGGGCATGAGGCGACGGTCTGCGACAATGCGGGCCGGGCGCTGGAACTGGCGAAATCGCAAAACTTCGATTTGATTCTTTCCGATGTCGTGATGCCTGGAAAGGACGGCCTGACTCTGCTCGATGAAATGAAGCAGCAGGGAGTCACGGCACCGGTTGTGATGATGTCGGGGCAGGCGCACATAGAGATGGCGGTTCGCGCGACGCGACTGGGCGCACTCGATTTTCTCGAAAAGCCAATTTCCACGGACAAATTGCTGCTCACAGTTGAGAACGCGCTCAAATTGCAGCGACTGGAGAGTGAAAACCGTCAATTGCGCCAGCGACTGGGCAAGCACGAGATCGTCTGGAAGGGCGAGGCAATGCGGCGCGTCATGGCACAACTGGAGCGGGTTGCGACGAGCGAATCGCGCGTGTGCATTCTTGGCGAGACGGGTACCGGAAAAGAATTGGTCGCGCGAACGATCCACGAAAAAAGCTCTCGGGTGGGCGGTCCGTTTGTGACGCTGAATTGCGCAGCCGTTCCTGCAGAATTGATCGAGTCGGAATTGTTCGGGCACGAGAAGGGATCGTTCACAGGAGCCTCGGGACGGCACATCGGGAAGTTTGAGCAGGCGGATGGCGGCACAATTTTTCTGGATGAAATCGGCGATATGCCGCTGAACATGCAGGCCAAACTGCTGCGCGTGCTGGAAGAAGGCGAGATCGAGCGGATTGGCGGAGACAAGCCGCTTGCGGTGAACGTCCGCGTGTTGGTAGCGACCCATCGCAATCTGGAAGAACGCGTGCGAGAAGAGGAATTCCGGCAGGACCTGTTTCATCGCATATATGTTTTTCCGCTGATACTTCCGCCGTTGCGGGAGCGGCGCGAAGACCTTCCGTCGCTGGTCGAGCATTTCGCTGCGCAAGTATGTGCGCAGAATGGATGGAAGCCTGTTCCCTTCACGCCGGAGGCGATGGAAGCGCTGCAGTCGCATGCGTGGCCGGGCAATGTCCGCGAATTGCGCAACATGGTGGAGCGACTGATGCTGCTTGCGACCGAGGGTGAGGTTGACCTCGCGACGGTGCAGATGGCGTTGCCGAAAACTTTCGCCGTCAACCGAGTGCATGGGAATGCGGGCATTACCGGGCCTCTTGCGGATCGAGTGCAATCGTTCGAACGAGAGGTCATTCTCGGAGAACTGAAGCGCACGCACAACAACATGAGTCTGGCTGCGAAAGCGCTTGGCTTGGAGCGCAGTCACCTGTATAAGAAGGCGGAGCAACTCGGAATCGATTTACGCGCTCTGCGGCGGGAGCAGGGCCCGACAGACTGACTCCGGGTCAACTTCGTTACCTCGGAGAATTCTTTGGCGCGCGTGCTTTGGGTCCCTCTACTTCTCTGGATCATTTCCTTCTCGCCATTCGCGGCTGAACCTCCTTCACCCCCTGCGTACGGAGTCCGCATGGAGAAAGCGTGGATTCCGATGAAAGATGGCGTGCGGCTCGCTGCAACTTTGTACATGCCCGATGGCGCCAGGCCGGGAGAGAAGTTCCCTGCCCTGCTCGAATACCTTCCTTATCGGAAGGATGATGGCACGGCCGCGGAGGATTATCCGACGCACTCTTACTTTGCGCGACGTGGTTATGTGGGCGCGCGCGTTGACATACGCGGATTTGGCGCCAGCGAAGGTGCGCCGCCCGAGCGCGAGTATTCGGAGCAGGAGCAGGAAGATGGCGAGCAGGTGATTGCGTGGCTCGCGCATCAGGCGTGGTCAAACGCAAACGTCGGCATGTTCGGCATCTCATGGGGCGGATTCAACGCGCTGCAGATGGCGATGCGACACGCGCCCGGATTAAAAGCGATTCTTGCGGTCGATGCGACCGCGGAACTGTTTCATGACGATGTGCACTACATCGATGGAATGGCGCACATCGACGAATTCGAACTGAATATGGACATGGCCGAGGGCTGGGTCGGCGCGCCGGATTATTCGCTCGATGAGAAGACGCTCGGGCCGCGGTTCGATTCTCCGCCATGGTCGCTGCTTTATCTCAAACATCAGCATGACGGCCCATTCTGGCGCGATCGCGTGCGGCCGCTGAAAGAGATTACGGTTCCGACTTTTCTGATCGGCGGCTTGCAGGATGGTTATCGCGACAATGTGCCGGACATGCTGATGCAGTCGAAGGCGCCGATTAAAGCGATTGTCGGTCCGTGGAATCACACATATCCGAACAATGCGGATTTTGGTCCGCGCGTCGAGTGGCGCGATCAGGCGGTGCGCTGGTTCGATTATTGGCTGAAAGGACGCGACACGGGCGTGACGCATGATCCGCGGCTGGTCATGTATATGCAGCATTGGCATCCGCCGGATCCAAATCTGGAAAACGTTCCGGGGGAATGGCGGCAGGAAGATGTGTGGCCGCCTCCAGAGGCCAAGAACACAACGTTGTACATGCAGGGCAATCACACGCTGGCGGGGTCGGTCGCGACCAATGAAGTTCACAAGCTGAAATATGTTCCGACCATCGGCGTGGAAGCCGGATTCTGGTGGGGAGAATTGCTGAGCGATGTGCGCCCGGTGGATGCGTTCAGCCTGGTGTACGATTCCGCTCCGCTTGATGAGGACACGGCGATCCTCGGGCGTCCGCGCGCGCTGTTGCAGGCTTCGGCAACGGCGAAGCTGGCCGACTGGTTTGCGCGATTGTCGGACGTCGCTGCAGACGGCACCGTTACGCAGATCACAGGCGCGGGATTGAACGGAGCGCAGCGCGATTCGATGTCCGATCCTCACGATCTCGAACCCGGCAAAGTTTATCCGCTGAATATCGAAATGCACCTGACGTCGTGGGTGTTCCCCAAGGGTCATCGGATTCGCTTGGCGATTTCGAATGCGCTGTGGCCGATGATTTTGCCGACTCCGTACGCGATGACGACTTCGCTGGAACTTGGCGGAGCGGAAGGATCGCGGATGGTCCTGCCGATTGTGCCGGTGCATGGGACAGCCGCACCGGAGTTTTCTGCGCCACAACCGATGGAAGAACGCAACGACATCAAGACGGTAGGATTTCCATGGCCGGGCGAGTGGAAGGTGGAGCGCGATGAGGCGGGGCAGAAAACCACGGTGCACTGGAAAGGAAAGGATGCGTCGGAGTTTCCGTGGGGAAAAGAGGACGACATTGAGAGTCTAACGTATGAAGGGGACGATGCGCATCCGGAAACTTGCGAGGTACGAGGAGAGGCGGAGAGCACTTTCACTTTGAAAGACCGAACGCTGGTTTGGCGCGGGCATCTGCTGGTAACGACCGATCAGGAGAACTTTTATTATCGCTACACTCGGGAGTTACTGAAGGATGGGCAGATGCTGAAGTCGAAGACGTGGAAGGAAACCATCCCGCGCGATCATCAGTGAACCGGCAAGACGGGATGTGATAGAGGTCGACCCTCAGGCGCTAAAGCGCAGCTGCTTTTCTTGGTCCAGTGGCACGAGTAAACTCGTTCCCTTCCCGATATCATTCGCAGATTTTTTGCAGCCTGCAGAAAGACGCAGCGAGCTATGTCTCTACTAGAACTCGGGACTGAGATTTCAGATCTGCGGCCAGCAGGCGGTGGAACAGTTGCTCGCCGGCTTCGCGGCGAACGGAAAGGCGACCTGCTCCGTAGGCGCGCGACTTCAGACCACGCTGCACGTCTTCGCAGATTCCGAGGTCTTCATCCTGCACGCGATTTCCGACGTTGACCGATTCGGTGTTGTACGCGCGGCGGGACTCGCTGACGTCGCTGAAGTAGAAATCGAAAATGACGGTGCAGTGATCGGCGTCGACGGGGATGACGTAGTTCGTATCCATGTATCCCTCGTAGCAGTTGATCATCAGGTTCGGATATTGCCAGAAATACCAGGCGCGGTCTCCCTTGCGCGTGGCACCGGTCGCAGCATCTTCATCGGACGCAACCATCGGGCTGGACTGTAGGCAATACCGATCCTCGTTTTCGATCGTGTATTGCTTGTAATCGAGAACCGAACTCAGTCCCTTGTGAAGATGCGGCACGTGGTATCCGCCGTCGAGGTAGTTATCTACGAATACTTTCCAGTTGCAGTGAATGTCGTAAGTGCGGCGATCGAAATAGTGCAACGTGCTGATGCCCAGCGGGGCAACTCGTTTCACCAGGCCGCCAAGAAATTTGCGCAGAGGCATCGCGTCGGGATCCAGATTCACGAAGACGAAGCACTCCCATGTCTCGACGCGAATTGGCACGAGGCCGTTGTCGGCACGCTCGAAATTCTCGACGCCTTCGAACTCCGGCATCCCTTTCAGAGATCCGTCAAGGCCATATTTCCAGCCGTGATAGGGACATTGCAGAATCGAGGCGTGTCCGCAAGGCTGCGTGACGACGGCTGCGGCGTGGTGGCGGCAGACGTTATAAAACGCTCGCAGCGCGGCGTCGGAGCCGCGAACAACGACGATTGGCTCACCCGCGAGTCGCGTGGACACATAGTCGCCGGCATTCTCGAGCTGACTGGTGCGGGCTACGAGTTGCCACGTCTTGCTGAATACGTTGAGACGCTCGAGTTCAGCGATGCGAGGGTCGACATACCACGGCGCGGGAATCGTGGAGGCTTCCGCGAGTGGAACTTGATCGTCATAGCTGGAAAGAATCTGTTCAATCGATTGCATTTGAACCCTCGAGAGTTTCCTGTTCAGAGTAACAATTTTCTACCGACGATGATTGCCGCGGGCTTTGGGTTTTGGTGCGCATGGCGCTGGGGGCTCGGTCCCGATCGCCCGGCGCAAAATATCAATAAACTGCTGAATTCGGCCTTCCTTCTTTTCAGAAAGCTCGCCCGGGCGGCGGAACAGGCCCGGATCAAGTTCTGCCGTCAGCAACGCATCCTGAAAGCGCTCGACCATCCAGTCAATGATCGAGACGATCATCTCCATATCGAGATCGTCGCGCAGTTCTCCTCGCTCGAGCCCAAAGCGGACGAAACTAACCGTTCCATATGGATCTTCGCTGATCAGGAAGCGGTTGATCTCGCGCTTCAGGACAAGGTCGGTGCCGTAGTTTCCAAGAAGCGAGATGCGGTATGGAATCCAATCTTCGTGGACAAGATGTTCGGTGCGCGAGAGCCAGTACCGCAGAACTTCGAAGAATCCCGACTGGCGAATTTCCGGCGGGGCATCGAGATATTTTGCGAACGAGCGAACCGCTCGTTTGTAGACCTCGAAGAATAATCCATCTTTGCTGCCGAAGTGCTGGAAGATGGATCCCTTGGCGATTCCGAGAGCGATGGCGATATCTCCGACGCGGGCATCGTGATAGCCGTGCTCGGCGAAATGAAGAGTCGCGGCTTCGACGATACGGCTGCGCTTCGCCTCGGATCGTGGACGGTCCTTGGCCTGCCGCTGATACAGAGGAGGAGAGACTCGGTTGCTGGCAATTCCGGGCATAAGTAAGTGACTTTAGGTCACGACAGCATAGCGCACACCAATCTCGCTTTCAACTTCATTTTTGCTTGCTTCTGCGCTAATGTAGTTCGACTCGGAACGATCTCCGTGACTTCAGGTCATTCACAAACAAACTTGAACACGATCTATGACGCGATCGTCATCGGCGCAGGTCATAACGGCCTGACCGCTGCAGCGTATCTTGCGCGCGCGGGACTCTCGACCCTTGTCCTTGAGAGGCGCGAAATTGTCGGAGGATGTTGCGTCACCGAAGAGATCGCTCCGGGCTGCCGCGTGTCAACGACATCCTACATCGCAAGCATGTTGCGGCCGGAGGTCATCGCGGAATTGCGGCTTGCTGATCACGGATTGCGGATGATCCCCTGCGATCCGGCGATTCAGGTTCCCTTCCCCGATGGCCACGTAGTTCCTTGGTGGGCCGATCGCGAGCGGGCTCGACAGGAATTCTCAAAGATTTCTGTCAAAGATGCCAACCGCTTCGTGCAGGTAGACGATCAACTCAAGAAGCTCGCGCGCTATCTGCAGCCTTTTTTTCTTGAACCGCCTCCAGAGATCGATACGTCAAGCCTGAAAGGATGGAGCGACCTGTTTCGCACCGGCAAGCGATTCTGTGGAATCTCCAACGCCGAGATCGCGCAGTTAGTTTCATTTCTGACGGGAAGCCTGGGCGAGTTTCTGGATCAGAATTACGAATCCGAGAAAATGAAAACCATGTTTCTCGCGAACAACGTTTACGGGAAACATGGCGGCCCGTATCAGCCCGGCACGGCGATCGGACTTTTGTTTCACCTGCTCAGCGGCGGAGAGCATGAACTGCAGGGATTCTATGGCCACGTGATGGGAGGTATGGGATCGATCACGCAAGCGCTGGCGGCCGCGGGACAAAAGCTGGGCGTGCAGATTCGCACGAGAACCTCGGTCGCGCACATTGGCGTACGGGACGGGCGGGCGCGCAGTGTCGTACTCGAAGATGGAACGGAATTTCGGGGCCGCATGATCTTGTCGAATGCGGATCCGAAGCGAACGTTCCTGAAGATGCTCGACGCGAAAGATCTGCCGGAAGACTTTCTCTTCGCCGTGCGCGGAATCAAAATGCAGGGGCCGTGCGCGAAGGTAAACATGGTGCTGGCGGAAGAACCGCGATTCACGGGCACTCCGCCAACCGCGACGCCGCTGGAACGCACGTTTTACACGCTAGTCCCGTCGCTCAAGTTTGCCGAGCGCTGCTACGACATCGCGAAGTTTGGGGAAATTCCGGAAGAGCCGTGGGTCGATTGCGTTGTCTCGTCGAATGCAGATGCCTCGCTGGCTCCAGCGGACAAGCACATTCTCACTTGCTTTGTGCAGTATGTGCCGTATCACTTGCGCGAAGGCGGTTGGGATGACAAGCGCGAGTTGCTCGGGGACCGTGTCGTAAAAAAGATCGCAGAGTATGCGCCCAATGTCCCGGGCGCGATTGTGGCGAGGCAGGTTCTTACTCCGCTGGATCTGGAACGCACTTACGGACTGACGGAAGGAAATATTTTTCACGGCGACCTGCGGCTGGAGCAACTCTTCTTTATGCGTCCTGTGCCGGGCTGGTCGCAGTATCGAACGCCGGTGGGCGGACTTTATCTGTGCGGGGCGGGCGCTCATCCGGGTGGAGGCGTGACCGGCGCGCCCGGTCGAAATGCTGCGCATCAGGCTCTGCGCGATTGGAAAAAAGGACGATTCCGGGAGGCCGCCGCATGACCTCTGGGAACGGGATCTCCTCTTCTCTTCCGAAGACCGCTGATTTTGTAGTGCTCGGCGCAGGAGTCATGGGAGCGTCGATCGCGTTCCATATGGCCAAGAGAAAATGCGGAAAGATCGTGGTCCTCGACAAAGACCACGTTGGACGCGGGGGTAGCGGCCGCTCTTCTGCGTTGATCAGAATGCATTACAGCTTTCCGGCCGAAGTGCAGATGGCATTGATTAGCCTGCGAATGTTTCAGAACTGGTCTGAGATCGTCGGGGCACCGGGAGATTTTCGCAAAACCGGATTCGTTCGCATCGTGCATCCGAACGAAACTGAGCGGCTGAAACTGAATCTTGAAATGCAGCGATCTCTGGGCGCGAGAGTAGAACTCATCGACCAGCACCGACTGCGAGAGATTGAACCGGACTGGAACGTCGACGAGGTGGGACTCGCGGCGTACGAACCGGATTCGGGATACGGTGATGGCGCGGGAGTCGCAGGAGATTTCTTAGCCGCTGCTCGCGAGATGGGCGTTGCATACTTTTCGCGGGCGCAAGCGACCGACCTCGTTGTTGAAAATGGTCGCATTCGGGGCGTTATCACTCCGCACGGAACAATTTTTTCGCCAGTCATCATCGTTGCCACTGGGCCGTGGACGCGGCCTCTCGTTCGACGCATCGGCTACGATTTGCCGATCGAGTGCGAATATCATCAGGTTGCCATTCTTCGAAATCCACTCAACATGCGAGGCGGAGGCTGCGCCTGCATCGATTCGGTTACTGCGACTTATTTTCGTTCCGACGCGCATGACAAGTTTCTGGTTGGAGACTTCTACGGGAAGCGGCCGGTCGATCCGGACAATTTCCCGCAGCGCGCCTCCGACGAATCGCTGGCAGAAATTATCGAGCGCGCTTGCCGACGTCTTCCGAAACTCCAAGATGCTGAAGTCATGCGGGGCGTAACCGGTGTTTATGACATGACGCCCGATTCACGACCGCTGCTGGGCGAGATTCCCGGCGTCGCAGGGCTGCATGTTTGCGCGGGATTCTCCGGTATGGGCTTCAAGATTTCTCCGGCGATCGGCAAAGTGATGAGCGAACTCCTGTTGGATGGAGAAGGCAAGAGCGTGGATATTTCGGCTTTCCGCCCCGACCGCTTTGCGGAAAATCGGCCGATCAAAGCGAAATACGAATACGTCGACGATTAACAACTTTGAGGAGCTACCATGAAAAAAAAGGGCATTCTCGAACGATTGAAAGATGGGCCGGTGCTGGGCGATGGCGGCTATCTGCTCGAACTGGAAAAGCGCGGCTGGGTGCGCGCGGGTCCGTTCACACCGGAAGTGGCGCTGACGTATCCCGACGCGTTGCGCGAACTGCACATCGAATTTCGCGAGGCGGGCGCGGAAGTTCTTCAGGCGCTCACCTTTTATGCGAGCCGCGACAAGCTGGCGACGGTAGGTCTCGAAAATCGACTTGAGGAACTCAACCGATCTGCAGTGCGAGTAGCACGCGAGGTCGCCGGCGATCAGTGTCTGGTAGCCGGCAATCTCAGCCTCACGTGGATGTACGAGCCGGATAGTCCTTCCGCAGCCGACCGCGTCCGTAAGACGTTCGACGAGCAACTTGCGGTGCAGGTGGATGAAGGAGTGGATTTCATCATTGGCGAAACCTTTTCCTGGCTAGGTGAGGCGTTGATCGCGGTCGAGCGCGCAAAAAAAACGGGTTTGCCCGCCATGGTGACCATCTGCTTCGAGAATAAAGATGAGACCGCCGAAGGCAAGAGCGCTGCCGACGCCGCAAAGGCTTTGTTTGACGCGGGAGCTGACATCGTGGGCATGAACTGCCTGCGTCCGCCGAAACATATTCTTGGCCCGATGGAACAGATGCGCAAAGCGGTCTCGGGATATCTCGCTTGTCAACCGGTTGCCTATCGCACGCCGAAAGACAAGCCCGACTTCACCAGCCTGCCGGAATTTCCGTATGCGCTCGATCCGCTGCAGCTCACCCGCAAAGATATGGCTGACTACGCGGTGAATGCGCGCGATTTAGGAATCAACTATATCGGAGCGTGTTGCGGTACCGTCGCCATGCACATTCGCGAGATGGCGCGCGTTCTGAATAAACTCCCGGAGGATTCGCGCATATGGAAGAAAGGCGGTGAGAAGCCCATGTCAGCGTATGAGTATTACGATCATGACAAGCTGAACGTAGGCGTGAAATAATTTCATACCATAAGGAAGCGGGCCCCCGAACAGGGCCCGCATTTCTATGCGCAGGAGAAGCTATCCGGCTTTCCGCATGTCCGGATCTACTGCGTGCACAAGCGGCATATCGACCAGGTGCTCGCTAATGAACCACGCCTGCAATTCGTTCGCACGGAGCACGTCGCTGATTACCAGATCGTTCGTGCCGTCATCGCCGATCTCATCCGCGCGCTTCGCAAGTTCGCGGCATTGTCCAATGATCAACTGATGGGCGTCAAGCAACCGCGAGATCTGGACGGGAACCTCTTCCCTGCCGCGAGGAGGACGCTCGATGCGCGTCGTCTCGGCAATGTCGGGCGCCATGGCCAGAGAAATTCCGCCGAGTAACTGTATGCGCTCGGCAATCAGATCGACGATCTCGACCTGCTCTCCATAATGCTTGTCGAACAAAAGATGAAGTTGATAAAACGTTGGTCCGGCCACCTGCCAGTGGGACTTCTTATAAAGGTCGCGGAGAGTCATCGTATCCGCGAGAAGCTGGTTCAGCTGCTCGGTCATTTCCAGGCGCACATCTTCTTCCAGTTCTAAGGGGAGCGCGTGCGAAACGGTGCCGTAGGCCTGGATTTCCTTCGCCCGCTGGTGAATGCGCGGCTGCGCGTTGAGTGTGGATTGACGCGTGGCGGTTTCTTTTTTCGGCATAAGACCTCCTCAGTGAAGGGAGAAATTGCTCGTGACCGACTCGGAATCTTCGGCACAACTCAGAGCGACACGGGTTGGATGCCGCAACCCGGAGAGGAGCGCCAATCTTTTCGCAGCAGGAGAGGCTCACCTCGAGCGATTCGGGGTGGAGAGTAGCGGAGCAGAAGAGTAAGCGCAACCGGAGACACAATCACCCAAAGCTCTCGTTTGACGCGCACATAAGCGGTTGTTATGATCAAGCTGCGGGGTGGAGCAGTCTGGTAGCTCGTTGGGCTCATAACCCAAAGGTCGGTGGTTCAAATCCACCCCCCGCAACCAATACCCTCTGTGTCCAGCCCGGAGACATGGGTTACAGAATGTACCGGTCACATGGGTAACACTTTTGGGCCGAACGGGTTTTCGAGTGGTTCCAAGACTCGGGTCTCCAGATCGAAGTAACCCAGATCATACTGCATAAAACTGACCAGCC
>DASYZZ010000035.1:0-1587 GCA_035945695.1 Candidatus Sulfotelmatobacter sp.
GTTCATAGATTCTCACGCACATCTCGACGGCAAGCAGTTCGACTCCGATCGCGAGCAGGTCATCGCTCGTGCCCGCGAAGCCGGCGTGCAAACGATGGTCGCAATCGGAAACGGCGACGGGCCTCCCGTGCTCGATGCCGGAGTTCAGCTCGCCGACAAATATCCCTTCATGTACGCGACCGTCGGCATCCATCCCCACGAAGCGCGGCTGGCTACCGACGATGCGTACGCCGAAATGGAGCGACTGGCACGCCATCCCAAGGTGATCGCGTGGGGCGAGATCGGCCTCGATTACTATTACGACCATTCCCCGCGGGAGATCCAACAACAGGTTTTTATCCGGCAGATGGAACTGGCAGCTGCGGCCAAGCTTCCGATTGTTATTCACTGCCGTCCTTCCGATAACAGCGACAATGCCTGGGACGATTGCCTGCAACTGATCAGCGAGCACTGGGCGCCGAAAGGCATCGGCGGCATCCTGCACTGCTTTACCGGGAAATGGCCGCAAGCCAGCCGCGCCCTCGATATGGGATTCATGATCTCCTTCGCCGGCAACATGACGTTTCCGAAGGCGCAGCAGATTCGCGATGCAGCACTGGAAGTCCCCCTCGATCGCATGCTCATCGAAACAGATTGTCCCTACCTCGCCCCCGTCCCGCATCGGGGAAAGCGCAACGAACCGGCATTCGTGAAACAGACCGCGGCGAAACTGGGTGAGCTGCGCGGACGCTCGATGGAAGAGATCGGCGAGCAGACCTCGCAGAATTTCTACAAATTTTTCAAAATCTCTGAAATCGTTGAAAACAAAGTTTCCGCACGCTAGCCACCAGTTCTGATACCCTCAACTAGGATTCCTTTATTTCAGAAAGATTAGAAATATATGCCCGATAACAGCTTTGACGTGGTCAGCAAGGTCGATATGCAGGAGGTCTCCAACGCCATCCAGCAGGCATTGAAAGAAATTCATACCCGGTTCGACCTGAAAGACTCGAAATCCAATATCGAATTAGAAAAGGACGCGATTGTTCTGCACTCGGCCGACGAGTACAAGCTGAAGGCCGTCAACGACGTTCTGCAGCAAAAGCTAGTGAAGCGCGGAGTCTCGCTGAAGGCGTTGACTTATGGCGCCGTGGAGCCTGCGGCGGGCGGAACCTCCAAGCGCCGCGCCACTTTGCAGCAAGGCATCGCGATCGAGAAGGCGCGCGAGATCGTAAAGCTGATAAAAGATTCCAAGAAGAAAGCCCAAGCCTCGATCCAGGGAGACCTGGTGCGCATCAGCGGCAAAGACCGCGATACGCTGCAGGAAGTCATCGCCATGCTGAAGCAGAAGGATTTCGGAATCGATTTGCAGTTTGTGAATTATCGAACCAACTAGTACCCAGTTGCCAGTACCCAGTCAGAACGGGGTTACTGGCTACTGGGTACTAGGTACTGGGTACTGACAAGACAAGATGAGCGCGCCAGCCACCATTAGCGGCAAAGAAGTATTCGATCTCCTGCGGGACGACCTGGTCGCGCTGGAGGGCGAGTTCGGCCGCGATACTGTCTCCGGCGTCGGAGCGATCACCGAAATCGGCGAATACCTGC
>DASYZZ010000036.1:0-2325 GCA_035945695.1 Candidatus Sulfotelmatobacter sp.
AAAATAGTTCAGCACCACTTTAAACAGCGCGCCGAACAGTGAATCCGTCCCTAGGAAAAACAGTCCGAAGAACGCCACCGTGATCGTCACCACCACGGTTGTTGAAATCACTTCTTGCCGCGACGGCCATACCACTTTGGCCATCTCTGAACGCACATCATGCAAGAATTGTTTCCAGCGCCGCGGATACTCGCCAGCCTTCTGCAGCGGCCCGGGTATGGAAATCGGTGAACCGCCGCTTTCGCGCTCCTCTTTCAACTTTACCGCCTCACTCATCCGTCTTGTTTACCCCTTCACCCCAAAAGGCCACTTTATGGCCCGACCACGTTTCCCATTCACTTCCCGCTCTTCAAAACTGGCAGGGGAGGAGGGATTCGAACCCCCACATCCGGTTTTGGAGACCGGCGGTCTACCGTTGAACCTACTCCCCTGAATCGCAATGTTTCTTTGCGATTCACAAGAACCGCACCGTTCATTTCACTTCTTTGTGCGGAGTGTGCTTCCGGCACGTATTGCAAAATTTCGACGTCTCCAGCCGGTCGGGATGCTTTTTCCGGTTCTTCATGGTCGTGTAGTTTCGGTTCTTACATTCGCCGCACTGTAATGTGATGATCTCGCGCATAGTCTCCTACTCGACAATCTCAGTGACGGCGCCGGCGCCTACGGTGTGCCCGCCTTCACGAATGGCGAAGCGCAATCCCTTTTCCAGCGCTACCGGCGTGATCAGTTTCACTTCCACCGACACGTTGTCTCCCGGCATCACCATCTCCACGCCGCTTGGCAGCGCCACGTCTCCCGTCACGTCTGTGGTGCGAAAATAAAATTGCGGCCGGTAGCCCGTGAAAAATGGCGTGTGCCGCCCGCCTTCTTCTTTCGTCAGCACGTACGCTTCCGCCTTGAACTTCGTGTGCGGCGTGATCGACCCTGGCTTGGCAATCACTTGCCCGCGCTCCACTTCTTCTTTTTCCGTCCCGCGCAACAGCAACCCCACATTGTCCCCGGCGATTCCTTCGTCGAGCAATTTGCGGAACATCTCCACGCCCGTCACCACTTTCTTCATCGTCGGACGGAAGCCCACGATCTCCACTTCTTCGCCCACTTTCACTTTCCCGCGCTCCACTCTTCCCGTCACCACCGTGCCGCGTCCCGAAATCGAGAAAATATCTTCAATGGGCATGGCGAACGGCTTATCCACATCCCGTTGCGGCAGCGGAATGTTCTTGTCCACCGCCTCCATCAATTCCAGTATCGTCTTCTCCCACTTCGCGTCGCCTTCCAGAGCCTTCAGCGCGCTTCCGCGAATCACTGGCACTTTGTCGCCGGGAAATTGATAGGTCTTCAGTAAATCCCGCACTTCCATTTCCACCAGATCGAGCAGCTCCGGGTCCTCCACCGCATCGCACTTATTCAAAAACACCACGATGTACGGCACCCCCACCTGCCGCGCCAGGAGAATGTGCTCGCGCGTCTGCGGCATGGGCCCGTCGGTCGCCGCCACTACCAGAATCGCTCCGTCCATCTGCGCCGCGCCGGTGATCATGTTCTTGATGTAGTCGGCGTGCCCCGGGCAATCGATGTGCGCATAGTGCCGGTTGGCCGTCTCGTACTCCACGTGCGACACCGCGATGGTGATGCCGCGCTCGCGCTCTTCTGGAGCGTTGTCGATCGAATCGAACGCCCGGAATTGCACCTTGGGATTGTTCTTCGACAATACTTTGGTGATGGCCGCCGTCAAGGTGGTCTTGCCGTGATCGATGTGCCCGATCGTCCCGATATTCAGGTGCGGCTTGCTGCGCTCAAATTTTTCCTTCGCCATGATTCTTTCCGCTCCTCAGCTTGTGCTTAGCTCCTAGTTGAAATACTTCGGAAACTCTCTTTGAAAATCGTACCGCTTCAAATATTGCTCCGCTTCGCCTGAGTTCAGCATTTCGAAGAATCGCCGCCGCTGCTTCTCCAGTTCGCCGTTTTCAGCCATGTCCAAAAATCTCAGCCAGCGATCCTCGCCGAGCACGCACTTAAATCGTCTCCAGAACTCCCGCCGAAACTTATCCCGCGGCTCGCTCATCGGCTGGCTACCTTGCCGGTGGCCTTGGAAATCACTTCCTCGGACACGTTGGCCGGCGTCTGCGCGTAATGCGAAAAGTGCATAGTAAAACTGCCGCGCCCCTGTGTGCGGCTGCGCAAATCTGTGGCGTAGCCGAACATTTCCGAGAGTGGCACTTCCGCGCGAATCACGTGACTTCCCGCGCGGTTTTCCGTTCCCTGCACATGCGCGCGCCGCGAATTCAAATCGCCAAACACCTGGCTCATGTATTCCTCGGGCAC
>DASYZZ010000037.1:0-11539 GCA_035945695.1 Candidatus Sulfotelmatobacter sp.
CGACTCGGAGGAACGAGATCTGCAACTCTCGCCCTGGCTCGAGCACTATAACTTCCACCGGCCGCATGGTAGCCTCGGTTACGCTCCGCCCATCAGCCGGGTTCCATTGGGTACAACCTCGTGATAGATCACAGGTGCCCCGCTTCTGGCCTTTTTGCCAGAAGTGGGGATTTTAATGAAAGCACTTATCTTCAGGCTCTGCCGCCAGCATTGATATGATGTTGTTTCGCAAGTAAATCCCGCACGACGAAGAGCAATAGCCATGGCATTTTATTGCCGGCGATCCTGCATCGTTTTCTTCGGAATAATAACGGCTCTGTCCGCATTGGCGATAGCGCAAACGCCCGCGGCCGAGCCCGTCGTCACGCTCGATACCGTAACAAATTCCCAGCCCCTGCATGACGGTATACAGCTTCAATCCGGGCCGGCGATCGTGCGCATCACTGCGCTGCGCGACGACATCATCCGTATCCGCATGGCCCCCGGCAGCGAGCTTCCCGAAGATGCATCATGGGCTGCACTTTCCGAGCCGCGCAGCAAGTCGGTCGAAGTACAGCCGAGCGGCGATGCTTCCACACTCGGCTTTCGCACCGCCAAGCTCGACGTCCAAATCGACCGCAATCCGCTGCGCATCGTCATCCGCGATCTCTCGGGTGAAGTCCTTTGCGCCGATGCCGTCGGACGCCCCGTCAAGTTTCAGCTCGGAGGATTCTCCGTCTACAAGCAGATGCTCGGTGGCGAGCACTATTTCGGACTGGGCGACAAGGCTGGATCCTTCGATCGCGGCAACCAGGCATACACCCTTTGGAACACAGATGTCGGCCCGCAGGAGTCGACCGATCCGCTGTACAAGAGCATTCCATTTTTTCTTGTGGCCCACGGCGAACGCAGCTATGGCATCTTCCTCGATAACACGTGGCGCACGTGGTTCGATTTCGGCAAGCAGGCTCGCGATGCAATTGCTTTTGGCGCCGAGGGCGGGCCGCTCGACTACTACTTCATCTACGGTCCGACCCCAAAGCAGGTCGTAGAAAATTACGCGTACCTGACGGGAAAGCCTCCGCTGCCGCCGCTGTGGGCGCTGGGATTCCAGCAATCGCGCTACAGCTACACGCCGGAGTCAAAGCTGCGCGAGATCGCCAATCGTTTGCGGGCGGACCGGATTCCATCGGACGTCGTTTATCTGGACATCGACTATCAATATAAGAATCGCCCGTTCACGGTGAATCCGGAGACGTTCCCCAATTTCCCCGGACTGGTTGCGGATCTTCGCAAGCAGCATTTTCATCTCGTCAACATCACCGACCTCCACATCGCTCACGTCGCCAATCAGGGATACATGCCGTACGACACCGGGCATGAGCAGGATCAGTTCGTGAAGAATCCCGATGGCAGTGAATTCGTCGGCGTGGTCTGGCCCGGCCCGGCTGTGTTTCCGGATTTCACGCGGGCGCAGACGCGCGACTGGTGGGGCGGCCTCTACAAAGAATTTGTGCAGGATGGCGTTGCCGGATTCTGGAACGACATGAACGAGCCCTCGGTGTTCGATGGGCCAGGCAAGACGATGCCGCTGAACACGGTCCACCGCATCGAAGAGCCGGGCTTCACCACGCGCACAGCGACTCACGCCGAGATTCATAACGTCTTCGGCCTCGAGAACGCGCGCGCGACCTACGATGGCTTGCTCAAACTGCGTCCCAATGAGCGGCCATTTGTCCTGACCCGCGCCACGTTTTCCGGAGGACAACGCTACGGTTTCACCTGGACTGGCGACAACTCCGCCACCTGGAACCATCTTCGTCTGGCGACGCAGATGGTCCTCAACCTCGGTATCAGCGGAATTCCCTTCGTTGGCGCGGACGTCGGTGGATTCAACGGCTCGCCGCCTCCAGCGCTCCTCACCCGCTGGGTCGAGCAAGCGGCATTTTCGCCGTTCTTCCGCGATCACGCCACGAAAGGAAGCCTGCCGCACGAGATCTGGAACAACGGCCCCGAGCAGGAAGCGATTCGTCGCCATTACATCGAGACGCGGTACCGCCTGCTTCCATATTTTTATGCGCTCGCGGATGAGGCGTCGCGCACCGGGCTGCCTCTCATGCGTCCCATCTTTCTCGAATTCCCCGAGATCTTCGCGCCGACCTATCCGGGGTTCGACAACCTTGACACAGAATTCCTGCTAGGCCCCGATCTCCTGATCGCTCCGCCACCCTTCGGAGAGATGGTGAACGACTACGCCGTCTCGTTTCCGCCCGGATCGTGGTTCGATTTCTGGACGGGCGAGAAAATGGCCGCCCAACCGCACGCGCCCTCGATCGTTGACGTTGCGAACGCCGGGCCGGGGGCAGGCTTCCCGACGCCTCGCGAAATTCATCCAGGGCTCGAGACGCTGCCCGTCTACGTTCGCGCCGGAAGCATCTTGCCCATGGAACCTCTGATTCAGGACACCGACGAAACGCCAAGCGGCCCTCTCGAACTGCGCGTGTACCCCGGGCCACAATGCAATGGATTTATCTACCTCGATGACGGCCACACCTTCGACTACCGGCAGGGAAAATTTTTGCGGCAGAATTTTACCTGCCAGTCCGACGATAAGTCCGTCCGCATCAAATTCCACGCTCGCCAGGGATCGTTTGCTCCATGGTGGAAGCTGGTCGACGTCGTGGTTTACGACTGGCCTTCGGCGCACGCGGAAGCGAAGTTTTCAAGCAGCACGTATCCGCTGAAGACAACCTACGACGCGAAACAGCACTCTCTGCATCTCACGCTCTCGGACGTATCGAGCGAGGCGGAGCTAACCATTCGCGGGAAAATGGCGCATTGATCGGAGTGCCAAACGTCCTGCCGGATAAAGGATGTCCTACAAAAGGATGTCCTACAAATTAACCGGCAGCTTGACGATCTTCTTCTGAATCGCCCACATGACGAGCTCGGCCTTGTTGTGGATTCCCAGCTTCCGCATGAGATTGAATTTGTGGGCTTCCACCGTCTTGACGCTCAAGTCCAGAATGGCAGCGACGGAGCGCACCGTCCGCCCTTCGGCGAGCAGCTTGAGCACCTGGCGCTCACGCACAGTCAGGCCGGGCTTCTTTGCAAACGCGAGGGGAGGCGCGCTCAGATCGATTCGAGGGATCTCCCGCTCAACTCCGCTCGGCGATGCCATGCGGCGGATCGATTGCATCAGTTCGGTGGCTGTTGTGTGGAGAAAGGTGCGCTCTATCCCGCCGGTCTCTCCGCCCTGCGCTTCATCGGCGGTCAACAGAATTACCTTCGTTCCCGGGTACTCCTGCAAGATCTCCTGCGTGGCATCGCCGAATTCGTGCTCGAAGATGTTCTTCCCGGAAATCACGATCTGCGGATGATGCTCGTGAATTTTGCGCAGGGCCTCGGCGGCATTTCCTGCGGCCGCGACCACTTCGACGTCTGGGTCGTCTTCGAGCAGACGTTGCAGGCCCTGCCGCAGCAGGGCGTGATCATGCACCACAAGGCAGCGAATCTTTCTATCGTGCCGAATCTGTGCGTGGGGACACACAGCTTCTCCTCGTCATGGCCAGAGAATAATGAGACGTGACGCGCGGCTCAGCCCGGATAGCGCTATGTTACGCAATTAGCGCACGCGCGAGCAAATTGCGGGCTGACTGTGCCTCTCGACCCTGAGATGCGAAAAACTCGCGCTCCATCAGGTACAATCGAAAATTTATGTTGCGCTACTTCACAGCGGGAGAGTCCCACGGCGAAGCGCTTACGGCTTTTCTCTCCGGAGTTCCTGCCGGACTGAAAGTCGACCAGGCGTTCGTGGATCGCGAACTCTGGCGCCGCCAGCAGGGCTATGGCCGCGGCGGACGCATGAAGATCGAGCGCGACACCGCGCATATCCTCTCCGGCGTGCATCACGGGATCACGATCGGATCGCCGATCGCCGTTCAACTGGAAAATCGGGACTGGAAGAATTGGCAGGAATCTCTCCCGGTCGGTGAGGGAGACCCTGCAAAGCACAAGCGTGTCGCGTCTCCGCGGCCGGGCCATGCCGACCTGGCGGGCGCGCTGAAATACAATTTCCCCGAAGCGCGATATATTCTCGAACGCGCTTCCGCTCGCGAATCCGCGGCCCGTGTCGCAATCGGCGCGATTGCCAAGCTTTTCTTGCGTGAACTGGGAATCGAAGCTCTCAGTCATGTCATCACGACGGGAAGCGTAACTCTGCGCGATGAAGTCCCGTGGCAGGAAATTCGCAACCTCTTCGACCGCGAGGAAGTCCTGCTGAATTGCGCGAATGCTGAGGTCGAGCAGCAGATGAAAGAAGAAGTGGATAAGGTCCTCAAGACCGGCGATTCGCTCGGCGGAGTTTTCGAAGTCGTCGCGCACCACGTTCCCCCGGGCCTGGGCACGTTCGCCCAGTGGGACGAGCGTCTTGATGCGCTGCTTGCGGCAGCAGTCATGTCTTTACAGGCGGTGAAGGCCGTTGAGATTGGTTCGGGAGTCTCGGCTGCATTCACTCCGGGATCGCTCGTGCATGACGAGATTGGATATCAGGCGACTTCCGGATTCACATCCTTCTCTCGCACGCACAACAACGCCGGGGGCATTGAAGGCGGCATTTCCAATGGCGAAGAAATCCGCGTCCGTGGATATCTGAAACCAATTTCCACTTTGCGGAGGCCTTTGCAATCGGTAGACTTTGCTACGCGCGAACCGGTCAAGGCAGCGTACGAACGCTCCGATGTCTGTGTTGTGCCCGCGGCCGGAGTTGCCGCCGAGGCCATGGTTGCGCTCACGCTCGCGCGCTGCGCGCTCGATAAGTTCGGCGGCGATTCCATGGGGGAAACGTTGCGCAACTTCCAGGGCTATTGCCAGCAACTGAAAGACTTCTGATGATCTATCCCATCGTAAAGTTCGGCAACCCGGTTCTCGAAAAACCTTCGGAAACGGTTACGGTTTTCGACGAAGAACTCGAGAAGCTCATCGAAGACATGTTCGAGTCGATGTACGCCGCTCATGGCGTCGGCCTCGCCGCGCCTCAGATCGGCATTGGACGCCGCATCGCCGTGATCGACGTAACTTTCAAAGAAGATCCCGAGGCGAAACTTGTTTTGATAAATCCGGAGATCCTTCACACCGAGGGCAAGCACACCCAGAGCGAAGGATGCCTTAGCATTCCAGATTTCCGCGAGAACGTGACTCGCCCGAACAAAGTAACCGTGCGCGCCCAGGACGTTCACGGAAAAGTGTACGAGAAGACAGGAGAAGAACTGCTGGCGCGCGCCTTGCTGCATGAAACGGACCATCTCAACGGCAAGCTCTACATCAGCCATATCAGCGCATTGAAGCGCGACCTCATGAAGCGCAAGATTCGCAAGCTGATGAAAGCCGGAGAATGGTAGACATTGGGTAATTTGGTAATTTTGTAATTGAGTAATTGGGAGGCTCTCTCGCGTACCCGTGAGAAGTGAATTGAAATTACCAAATTACCCGATTACCAAATTACAAAATGCCCCTCGATCTCGTCTTTTGCGGAACTCCGCGCTTTGCCGTTCCTACTCTGGAAGCGCTGGTTGCTGCTGGATTCCGTGTTCATCTCGTCGTGACTCAACCCGACCGACCCAAGGGACGCGGTCTTGAACTTGTCGCATCTCCGGTTAAGGAATGTGCGCTGCGCCTGGGACTGCCCATTACGCAGCCCGATCGCATCAAGTCGAACGACGAATTCCGTGCTCAACTCGCTGCGATCAGGCCCGACGCGATCATCGTTGTCGGCTACGGCCGCATCGTCCCGCAATGGATGCTCGATCTTCCCCGCCTGGGCAACCTCAATCTTCACGCTTCGTTGCTGCCGAAATACCGCGGTGCGGCACCGATTCAGTGGGCGATTGCGAATGGCGAGACCGAGACGGGAGTCACGACCATGCGCATCGACGCCGGCCTGGACACCGGAGATATCCTGCTGCAGAAGAAATTTGGGATCAAACTGGAGGACACGGCCGAGACGCTCTCGCCGCCTCTCGCTTCGATCGGCGCCGACCTTATGGTCGAAACTCTGCATGGACTGGCGGGCGGCACAGTTCAACCCCAGCCGCAAGACAACGCTCGCGCAACGCTGGCACCGATCCTGAAAAAAGAAGATGGGCTGATCGATTTCTCACGATCGGCTGACGAGATTCTGAACCGGCTCCGCGGATTTCAGCCGTGGCCCGGCGCGTACACAAAATTCCGCGGCAAGAATCTGCAGGTTTTGAAGGCTCGAGCCACCGAGGGATTTCTTCCCGCCGGTGAACTGTCTATAAAAGGAGACCGCCTGCTGGCCGGATGCGCCCACGATAGTTCTCTCGAATTACTCGAGATCCAACTGGAAGGCAAGAAGCGCACAACAGCTAACGATTTTATCCACGGATACCGCCCGCAAAAAGGCGAGAAGCTGGGGATCTGAAAGTTCCGCGCAGGGACGGCCCGCCTCGGCTGTCCAGGAACGACGGCGCAGTATTCGCCGTGAATTCCCTCTACAATCGTTAGCCATGCCCGTCTCCCCTGCGCGCGCCGCCGCATTCGATATTCTGCTGCGCGTTGAGCGCGAGTCTTCCTACGCCTCGGAACTGCTGCACTCCGTCGCGCATGAACACCTCTCGACTCCGGATCACGCTCTGGCAACAGAACTTGTGATGGGGGTTCTCCGCTGGCGCTCGCGGCTCGACGAACAAATCCAGCGAGCCTCCACTACGCCGCGATCGAAACTCGATCTGGAAGTTCTCATTAGTCTGCGATTAGCCGTTTACCAGTTCGGATGGCTCGATCGCGTTCCGAAACACGCGGCGTTGAATGAGAGCGTCGAACTTGTAAAGCGCGCGCGAAAACGGTCGGCGGCTGGCTTTGTAAACGCAGTCTTGCGGAAATTTGCGGCGGCGGAACTCGAGGCGGCGATTCGCATCGAGGGAAGCTCTGCAGAATCCCTGGCTCGCACTTCCGCGCATCCTCTCTGGATCGTCGAGCGCTGGGTCGAGCAATATGGTATTTCCTCGGCGAAGCAGATCTGCGAATACGACCAGGGAGTTCCTGCAACCACAATCCGCCTGCGTACGCCGGACCCGGAACGGCCGTTGCTCGACGAACAAGTGACGCTCGCGCCCGGAGGCTTAGTGTCCAGTGCGCGCAGAGTCCTCGGGGGAGACATCACGAAAACGAACGGGTTCCGCACCCGCGCCGTTGTGATTCAGGACGAGGCATCACAGCTTGTAGCGGCGCTCGTCGGCAGTGGAGAAAAAATCCTCGACTGTTGCGCCGCTCCCGGAGGGAAGACTTTAGCAATCGCGGACCGGGACCCTTCGATATCGATCGTTGCTGCCGAAATCCATCCGCATCGAGCGCGGCTGATGCGGCAACTCACGCAGGCCTCTGCGACGGCGAAGCATCCAATCCGAGTGATTTCCGCTGATGCAACGCAGCTTCCCATCCGATCTCAGTTCAACCGAATCCTCGCCGATGTGCCGTGCTCCGGAACGGGCACGATCGCTCGCAATCCGGAGATCAAGTGGCGTCTGAAGCCCGGCGATCTGCCCGATCTGCACACGCGCCAGGCCGCGATTCTGCGCTCGGCCCTGAGTTATCTCGAACCCGCCGGCCGGATTATCTATTCCACGTGTTCTCTGGAGAAAGAAGAAAACGAAGATGTAGTGGAAGAGATCCTCAATGAGAACAGCGCGATTCGGGTAATCGACTGCACAACGGAGCTGGAGCGCCTGAAAGCGGTTGGAGAATTGCTCTGGAGCGATCTGCACTCGCTTGTGCGCGGCCCATATCTCCGAACAATTCCAGGCGTGCATCCGTGTGACGGATTCTTCGCGGCGATTCTTGAACGAAACTGATCGGCATTATTCACCACGGAGGCGCGGAGTCACGGAGCTAAGAAAAAGAAGAGAAAAATTCAGAGCTTTGCCAGGGCCTTGCGGTATTCCAGCGAGCCGAGATCGCCAATCTGAAGAAAGCTCCGTGCCCCAGTGCCTCCGTGGTGAGCAAAACTAGCGCACTTCGAAATTTACCGTACTCCCCGCCGCCACTTTCTGACCCGGCGCAGGCGCTTGTGCGACCACGATGCTTGCCGGCGAGGGTTGCGCGGGAGCCGGCAACGCCTGAGCCGATGGAGAAGTCTGAGCATTGGCGGCATCGGGAACTGCCTGCGAATCCGCAGGAGGGGGCGCCGCCACGCTCACGCTTCCAAGTTTGAAGCCGTTGTCCTGCAAAGTGCGGCTGGCGCTGCCGAGCGGCTGTCCAAGAAAACTCGGCATCACGAACGACTGAGGCTGTGGTGCAGCAGTAACGAGCAAGCTGATCTTCGGTGCCAGAACCTGCGTCGCATTTGCCGGAGGGCTTTGCGCCAGAACCTGATCGGCGGGAATGCCGGGAGTCTCGACCTCAGCGGTTGAAGAAAGCTCCAGTCCTCGACGTCTTATATTGAAGTCCGCTGCGTGCTCGCTCTCTCCCGTCACATCCGGAATCGCGACTCGCGTCGGTCCCAGGCTCTGCGCGACGCGCACCTGCCATCCGCGGCGAACCTTCGTTCCCGGCAGCGGCAGCTGCGACATGATTTTTCCCTCGGGAATCTGCGGGCTGTAGTACTTCCGCTCGATCGACATTTCCAGTCCAAGCCCGGAGACAGCGTGTTCCGCCTGAGCCGGAGTTAGCCCCACTAACGCCGGCACAGATACTTCCTGGCCGTGAATTGCGAACCTCATCGCCGTCAACGCCGATACCATGGCCACGACGACCAGCACCAGTGCGAGGCTCGCGAATCGGAGTGCGGACTTCATGTCCTCAGGTAAATGGCCTTTGAAAGTAAAAATCGATTATAGTCGGCGCGCCGGGACCGGCGCAAAGGGCTGTATTACCAATGGGTTAGCGCGGTTACTGGAGTACGGCGTCCCATAAGGTCATGAGCATCCGGCCAGTCTCGGATGCAATCTAAAGGATGAGAGGCGTTCTACCTTCGAGGTGCGCTATGGCTTGTGGCGAGGAGTATCATTCTTCTATGCGGCATCTGGCCCTATTCTTAAGCCTTTTCGCCCTTTCGCTTTTCCTGGCCCCAACGAGCCACGCGCAGATTAACGGTGCGCCTTCCTCGGTAACTTCTCCGGGATTTGGGGGGAGAGCAGTCAACGGCCCGCCGGCGAGTGTCACCTCGCTCGGCCCTCGCGGATACGCTCCGAATCCAAACGTCTATTTCTCGACTTCGCAACCGGGAAGGTTTCACAGCCGGGGCGGCAACCGCAACGGCCGTTATCGGCGCCATCATTACGGCGAATTCACGCCGCCCTTAATGTACGCGGTTCCGGTCCCCTATGCCGTCGACAATGGCGCCTACGACGACCAGGGATATTACGACAACAGCGATCCCGATAACGATCCGAACTATCAGGGCGGCCCAACCATCTTCGACCGCCGCGGAACCGGAGAACGAAGCTATATGCCTCCGGTGAATAACGCTTCGTCAGTTGCGCCTCAAAGCAATGTCGACAGCGCCAACGACAATGATCCCGGCCCCGATCCGGAACCGGTCGATCCGACAGTTCTGGTTTTTAAAGACGGCCATCAGCTTGAAGTCAACAATTACGCAATCGTTGGAGCGACGCTGTTCGATCTGACGCCGGGACATCCGCGCAAGATCGCCCTGGCTGATCTGAACCTTGACGCCACCCGCAAGCAGAACGACGATCGCGGAGTCCTGTTCCAGCTTCCACCGTCCGCTCAGGCGAATTGACGATGCGTTTCCTCGCGCTGCTGACGCTGCTCTCTGCTTTCGCTCCATCTGTTCTTGCGCAGAGAATGGGCCACGGCGCGCCGCCCTACGCCGGGCGGTTCACGCGCCTGCAAGTCGGATCGCAGTTTCATCACGATCGTGGATTTCCCGGCAGCTTCTACTCCCCATTCGGATACGGATTTTTCCCCCCAGACCTCTACGCCGACGATGGCGCAGCCACGCCTCAGCCTTCTCAGCCCGTGATCGTGATGCAGGCACCGGCAGCTCCTGCTCCAATTGAGGATGCAACGGTCCCCGCGGCAGAACCGCTGATGATCGAGTTGCAGGGGGACCGTTATGTCCAGGTGAGCGGCACCGAAGATTCGAGTTCTCAGCGAATCGATCAGCCGCTGACGAGAGCGTCCAAGAGCACTTCAGATCGAGATCAGCCTCCGCAGCCGAATTCACCAGTGTTGCTAGTTTTTCGCGATGGACACAGCGAAGAAATCTCCAGCTACACGATTGAGAATGGAACTCTTTATTCCACCGCTGACTACTACACTGCCGGATCGTGGAATCGCAAGATCGAACTCTCCTCCTTGAATATTCCCGCGACGTTGAATTCGAATCGTTCCCGCGGCGTGCCGTTCATGCTTCCCACCGCGCCAAATGAAGTTGTCGTCGGTCCCTGACACCCTGCATACTCGTCGGCTGCCGAGCCTCAAATCGGTCACTCCCCGTGACCTCAGAAGCCCTCCACGTGCTATAATCAATAGAACTCCCAGGGCCGATAACATCCTGTAAATACAAGCAGTTACCAATCTTTTTGGATGAATACGGGACGGCCTCGCGCGAACAGTTTTGTGCCAGCGAAAAGCTAGCACTCAGAGGCATATGGCAGACGAACAGAATCCAGAGCTTCCTCTTACTCCTCCGCCCGGCGGCGATGGCCCCGGCGCCCTGAACATTCAACCCGTCAACATCGAAGAGGAGATGCGCCGCTCGTATCTCGACTACTCGATGTCGGTGATCATCGGCCGCGCCCTGCCCGACGTCCGTGACGGACTGAAACCAGTCCACCGCCGCATACTTTTTACCATGCAACAAATGGGGCTGCAGCCGAATCGGGCTACGCGTAAGTGCGCGCGTATCGTCGGCGAGGTGATGGGCAAGTACCATCCGCACGGGAATCTTGCGGTGTATGACGCGCTGGTCCGGCTCGCGCAGGACTGGTCGATGCGGTATCCGCTGATTTTTGGTCAGGGGAATTTTGGATCCGTGGATGGTGATCCTCCTGCGGCCGATCGTTACACGGAAGCGAAGCTGGCGCAGGTTTCCGTTCCGCTGCTCGAAGATCTCGATAAAGAAACGGTCGACTTCAATCCGAACTACGACGGCAGTGAAGTTGAGCCCGACGTGCTACCGTCGCGCATTCCGAATCTGCTGATCAATGGCTCGGATGGAATCGCTGTCGGCATGGCGACGAAAATTCCGCCGCACAACCTCACCGAAATCGTCGATGCCACGATCACGCTGGTCAACAATCCGAACGCGCAGCTTGCCGAGATTCTGAAGTTCGTACAAGGTCCTGACTTCCCGACCGCCGGAATCATTCACGGCCGCTCGGGAATTTTCGAAGCCTATCGCACGGGGCGCGGACGTTTCATGATGCGCGCCAAAGCGGCGATCGAGAACATCACCAAAGACCGTCAGGCGATCGTCGTCACCGAAATTCCCTATCAGGTCAACAAGGCGACTCTGATCAAGCGCATCGCAGCGCTGGTCAACGACAAAGAAATCGAAGACATCTCGGACGTTCGT
>DASYZZ010000038.1:0-1655 GCA_035945695.1 Candidatus Sulfotelmatobacter sp.
CGGCGGCGGTTGCCTGTGTGCCGCGAGTTGTCTCGGGCCGAGCGCCTGGAGTCCTCGCGGACCTTTTCCAAGCTCCCGCGCGTCCCCGCTTCGGGCAGGAGCGCATCGACTTCCTTGTGCGTCCCTTTCCTCTGGAGCAGGTAAGATTGCTGGATGGCCCATTTCTGCAAGCCGCCAAAACCAACCAGGAATATCTGAATTCTCTCCCCGAAGATCGCCTGGTCCACAATTTTCGAGTCACTGCCGGGCTGCCAAGCTCAGCAGAGCCTTTAGGCGGCTGGGAAGCCCCCAACGTCGAGCTTCGCGGGCATTTTACAGGCCATTTTCTCTCGGCGGTCGGGTTGACGTACGCGAGCACGGGCGACCCAGCGCTGAAGGCCAAGGGTGACGCCATTGTCGCTGATCTGGCGAAGTGCCAGGAAAAGTTTGGCAACGGTTACCTCAGTGCATTCCCAGACAGCTTCTTCGACCGGCTCCGTGACGGCAACGGCGTCTGGGCCCCGTTCTACACCCTGCATAAAATCATGGCGGGAAACCTGGACATGTACACCTACTGCCACAACGAACAGGCCCTCGCCGTGGCGGAGGGCATGGCTCGCTGGATAGGCCACTGGACCACCGGGATCAGCGACGCGCACATGCAGCGCATCCTCCAGACGGAATTCGGCGGGATGAACGAAGTCCTCTTCAATCTTGCCGCTGTCACCGGGAAGGCACAGTATTTCGGGATCGGGCGCCGCTTCGAGAAACCGTCTTTCTTTGATCCTCTTGCAGGCCACCGGGACGAACTCAAGGGACTCCACGTCAACACCCATATTCCGCAGGTGATCGGAGCCGCTCGCCGGTATGAACTGACTGGCGAACCCTTCTACCACGAGGTCGCGAAATACTTCTGGGATGAAGTCACCGAAGAACGCAGTTACGCGACGGGTGGCACAAGCAACGGCGAAGGATGGCGCACCGATCCCGGCAATTTGTCGACGGAACTAAGCGTTTCATCCGAGGAATGCTGCTGCGGCTACAACATGTTGAAGCTGACGCGCCACCTTCATCAGTGGACCGCCGACCCGCGTTACATGGATTATTACGAGCGCACCCTCTTCAATTCGCGGCTCGGCACCCAGCATCCTGGCAACGGCTTAAAGATGTACTATCTCCCGCTCGAAACCGGGTATTGGAAGTTTTTCAACTCGAAATTCAATTCTTTCTGGTGCTGCACGGGCACGGGCGCCGAAGAGTTTTCGAAATTTGGAGACTCGATTTACTTCCGGAACGATCACGCCGCATTTGTGAACCTGTTCATCGCCTCGGAAGTTCACTGGCCGGAAAAGGGGCTTACTATTCGTCAGGATACGCATTTCCCGGAGCAGGAGGGCACGACCCTCACCGTGAAGGCCAGCGCGCCTGTGGCAGCCGGCATCAACATACGCATACCGAGTTGGGCGGATGGCGGCTCAGTGACGCTGAATGGCAAATCTCTGCCCACGTTCGCCAGTCCGGGAAGCTACCTGGAGATCAACCGCACCTGGGCAGATGGCGATCGCCTCGAAGTGAAGCTCCCCATGCGCCTCCACGCAGAAGGACTGCTCGGCGACCCCACGCAGCAAGCGGTATTATACGGACCGATTGTGCTGGCTGGCCGCTTGGGCCAGGAC
>DASYZZ010000039.1:0-317458 GCA_035945695.1 Candidatus Sulfotelmatobacter sp.
AGAATCGGTGTAGCTCGTCGTCGTCGGACTTCCCACCGTCGTGTACGGTCCGCCTGTGGTCGTCCCGCGCTTCACGTGATACGAAGTCGCGGTGGCGCTCGCACTCCACGTCAAGCTCACCTGCTGATTCCCCGCCGTCGCCGTCAACCCTGTCGGCGTCGCAGGTGGATTTCCCTGCCCACCTCCTCCGCCGTTCGAGCCCGACCCTCCACACGCCGGCAGAAACCACAACGAGATTGTCAGGACAACCACACACACCGATAGCGCAGAACTCCGCGACTTTGCTTGTGCCATATCGATAATGTATGCGGAACTAACCCTTTTTCCAACAATCTTTTGTGCGACAGACCTGACGAAATGGAACAATCCAGTCCGCGCCCAATCGTCCCCACGCCAAGCCGCCAATCTCCTCCGCGCACAACTATTCCCCGCAAACTTTCCCTCCCACATACAACGAAAACCATCTCCCCTCGAATCTTAATTCCTTAAGAGCAGGCCACGAAGGCGGAGGCATTGGCATTTCCTTCGTGCTGCTCCGCGCCCTTCGTGGCCTCAGTTCGTGCAACAACACAAGCCTCGATCTGGGCAAATTGACACGTTGTTTATTCGCCTTTTAAGATGATTCCTTCTTGCCGCGCCGCTCCGGCGCGGTTGGGGACCCGACAGTTGAGTCTTCTCACTGTCGCCAATTACTGCATATGATTTCAGTCAAAGACCTTAGCAAGCGGTACGCCCACACGACTGCCGTCGACCAGATCTCCTTCGAAGTCGCCAAAGGCCAAATCGTCGGATTCCTTGGCCCAAACGGCGCCGGCAAAACCACCACCATGCGTATGCTGACCTGCTTCCTCCCTCCATCGGCCGGAACCGCGCAGGTCGCCGGCTTCGACATCCTCGATCAGCCAATGGAGGTCAAGAAGCGCATCGGATACTTGCCCGAGACGCCTCCGATCTATCCGGAAATGGAGACCTCCGAATATCTCAAGTTCGTCGGTCGCCTCAAGGGACTCTCCGGCGCCAAGCTGCAGAAGCGCGTCGACTACGTCACCGAGCGCTGCGCCATCGCCGACGTCAAGAAGAAGCTGCTCGGCAAGCTCTCCAAAGGCTACCGTCAGCGCGTCGGACTGGCCCAGGCCATCATTCACAATCCGGACGTTCTTATTCTCGATGAGCCCACGTCCGGCCTCGATCCCAAGCAGATCAACGAGACGCGCGAACTGATCAAAGATCTCGCCGGCCAGCACACCATCATTCTCAGCACCCACATCCTTCCCGAAGTCGAGCAGACCTGTCAGCAGGTCATCATCATCAACAAGGGAAAGCTCGTCGCCACCGACTCGGTGAAGAATCTGCAGGCGCGCGCTCGCGGAGCAGAATCCGTCATTCTCGAAATCGCCGGCCGCTCCGGCCCCATCGACTCTCCCATCGTCCAGCACAAGCTTGAGCAGGTTGCCGGCGTCAGCCGTGTCATCGCGAAGCAGCAATCCGATGGCCGCGCGATTTTCGAAGTAGAAAGTCAGAAGGGAAAATTCGTTCGTGGCGATCTCGCTCGTACAGTCGTCGAATGCGGCTGGGACCTCAATGAGCTTCGCCCCTCTGCCATGAGCCTCGAAGAAATCTTCCTGCAGCTCACTGGAGCCGAAACCTCCGCGACGTCCAAGGAAGAGCCTGAACTGCAGGAGGTGCAACAGTGAGAAACGCCTGGATCATTTGCCGCAAAGAACTCGGCAGCTACTTCGTTTCGCCGATCGCCTACATCCTCCTCTTGATGTTTGGCCTCATCTTCGGATTCTTCTTCTGGAACGCGCTCGCCTATTTCGTCGTTGCCGGCATGGAGATGCAGATGCGCGGCCAGAGCTTCCCGATGAATCTCAACGAGCAGATCATCCGCCCTCTGCTCTCGAACGTCGCCGTCATCGGACTCTTCTTCATCCCGATGATCACCATGCGCCTCTTCGCTGAAGAAAAGCGCACCGGCACGATCGAATTGCTCGCGACCTCGCCGGTCCGAGATCTCGAAATCATCCTCGGCAAGTGGATGGCCGCCGTCATCCTCTACGGCTGCATGCTGCTGTTCACCGCCCTGAACTTCGCTTTCCTCTTCGCTTACGGACACCCCGACTGGAAGCCGCTCGCGATCGGCTATCTCGGCCTGTTGCTCCAGGCCGGAGGTCTTCTCGCGATCGGAACTTTCATCTCCAGTCTGACCAAGAACCAGATCGTCGCCGGCGCCGCCACATTCGGCATCGAGCTGATGCTCTGGATTTCTGGCTGGGTCAGCGGATACGAGAACGCCACCTGGGCGCGCGTGCTCTCTTACATGTCGGTGATCACGCACTTCGAATCGTTCGGCCGCGGCGTCCTCGATTCCAAAGATGCAATCTACTATCTCACTCTGATTTTCCTGGGACTCTTCTTCACCGCCCGTTCCCTGGAATCTCTGCGCTGGAGGTCCTAAATGGCCAGTAACTGGCTTAAGGCGAGGCAAACGAAATACGCGGCCTACGCGACGAGCTACATCCTGATCATTGTCGCGGTTATTGTCGTCGCCAACATTCTCGCCGACCGTTATAACAAGTCCTACGACGGCACGTCGAACAAGCGCTACAGCCTCTCGGAGCAGACGGCGAAGATCGTCAAAGATCTGAAGCAGCCTGCGACGATCACCTACTTCAATCAGAGCTCACGCTTCAACGACGGCAAAGACCTGCTCGAGGAGTACGCGAACCTCTCGCCCAAGGTCCACGTCGACTACGTCGACCCCGACAAGAATCCGGAAGCCGCGCGTCAGGCCGGTATTCGTGATCTCGGAACCGCCCTCGTCCAGGTTGGAGACCGAAAAGACACCGCCAAGAGCATGACCGAAGAAGGTATTACCGGAGCCTTCATTCGCGACCTGAAGAATACGACGCGAACCATCTGCTTCGTCACCGGAAGCGGCGAGCATCAGATCGACACCAGCGGCCGCGAAGGCCTCTCCACCTTCAAAGACCTCCTTGGCAAGGACGACTACCAGACCCAGAGCATCAATCTGCTCGAAAAGGCTGAAGTTCCCAATACCTGCACCGCACTGGTCGTCAGCGGTCCGACGCACAATTACGAGCAGCCCGAAGTCGACGCCATCAAGAAATATGTCGAAGATGGCGGACGCGCTCTCTTCATGCTTGATCCGCCTCTCCAACTCGGCCAGTCCAGCATCGCGCCCAATGACGCCCTCGCCAGCCTGCTCGAAAGCTGGGGAGTCACCGTCGACAAAGATCTCATCATCGACATGAATCCGCTCGGCCAGCTCGTCGGCGTCGGCCACGATGTCGCGCTCGTCACGCACTACGATTCTCAGCCCATCGTCGACACGCTGAAGGGAACCGCCACCGGATTCCCGCTCTCCCGCTCGATCGACGTCAAAAATACCGACAAGACCAGCGTGCAGAAGCTGTTCGATACGTCCAGCGCAACTGTGGCGACCAATGATCTGGCTTCTTCCAAGATCAACGTCAACGACCCCAAGAACAAAAAGGGCCCGCTGACGCTTGCCGCCGCCGGCACTTACAACACGGGGAAAGAGAATTCGCAAGGACGCTTTGTCGTCGTTGGAGGCTCGACCTGGTCCTCCAACGCCTTCATCAATTTCAACGGCAACAGCGATCTGGCGATGAACACCATCAACTGGCTTTCATCGGACGAAGACCTGATTTCGATTCGTCCAAAAGAGAAGGAAGACCGCCGCATCACGATGACGCGCAGCCAATTGGCCTGGGTCCGCGCCACCAGCCAGTTCCTGCTGCCCGGCATCGTAGTGATCGCCGGCGTTTTCATCTGGCTGAAACGCAGATAACTCGAAGTGGGTGCCCCACTTCTGGCCGCCGTTGCCAGAAGTGGGGATGTTGAGTCAGTAAACTTTCGAAATTCCAGTTCGATACCATGAAACTCCGTAGCCTGATTCTGGCCACCATCGTCCTCGTCGCTCTAGTCGGAACTCTCTATTGGTCGAATCACCGCAAGCCGAGCGATGTCGGATCGAAGCCCACCGAGGCTTCCCCTGCGATTCTCAAGCTCGACGAATCGTCCATCACCAAAGTTGAAATCAAAAAGCCCGGCGCCGATCCCGTCGTCCTCGTCAAATCCCCCTCTGGAAGCTGGCAGATCACCGCACCCAAGCCTTACAACGCCGACCAGACCAACGTCTCCAGCACGCTCTCGTCGCTCGCATCGCTGAACTCCGAGCGCGTCGTCGCCGACAAAACCACCGACCTCCAGCAATACGGCCTCGCGCCCGCCTCCGCCGAAATTGACATCACCGAAAAAGACAATAAGTCGCAAAAGCTCCTGCTCGGAGACACCAATCCCACCGGCAACGCCGTCTACGCCATGCTCGAAGGCGATCCGCACGTCTACACCATCGCCAGTTACAACAAAAACAGCATCGCGAAAAATCTCAACGACCTGCGCGATAAGCGCCTGCTGCCTGTCGCCGCCGATCAGATCAGCCGCCTAGACATTACGCGCAAAGGCCAGACCATCGAATTCGGACGCAACAAGGACGAATGGCAAATCCTGCAGCCCAGGCCGCTCCGCGCCGATAGCGTCGAAGTTGGCGACCTCATCAGCAAACTCACCGACGCCCGCATGGATCTCGGCGCCGCCGATCCCGAACAATCCTCTTCCGCATTTGCGTCTGCCACCCCTGTCGTCTCGGTAAAAGTCACCGATCCCTCTGGCTCGCAGGATCTTCAAATCAAGAAGAGCAAAGATCTCTACTACGCCAAATCCAGCGCCGTCGAAGGCATCCACAAGGTGAACGCCGATCTCGCGCAAGCACTCGACAAAGACCTCGACTACTTCCGCAACAAAAAAGTCCTCGACCTCGGGTTCAACGATCCCAACAAAGTTGAATTCCACGCCGGATCGAAATCCTACTTCCTCACCCGCACCCACAGCGACTGGTGGTCCAACGGCAAGAAAATGGACGTAGATACCGTTGGCGCATTCCTCTCCGATCTGCGCGATCTCTCCGCCGACAAATTCGTTGACTCCGGATTCTCCAATCCCACCCTGCAACTCACCGTCACCTGGGACGACAACAAGCGCACCGAAAACGTCTCCATCGCCAAAGACGGCGACGCCTACATCGCCAAGCGCGATAACGAACCCACCCTCTACCACGTTCAGCCAAATCTGGTCGACGCGTTAGAAAAATCCGCGGACGCAATCAAACCAGCGGCCCCACCCAAATCAAAATCCTGAACTGAGTACCGAGTACTGAGTACTGGTTCTCATTTTTCAAGTGCTGAGTACTGGTTTTTTCTGTGCTGCCCTGTGGTCAGGATCGTTCCCTCTTGCAATCTCCCCCCAACAAAATTACTTTGTCTCGACGCCACTTCTAAACCAGGGACCCCGATGAACCGTCGCCAGCTATTGCATGGAATCTCCGCTGCAGGACTTCTCGCCGCCGCCCATCCCCGCGCCCTCTCCTCCACTTCCCTCCCCTGGCCGCGCCCGCTCGGCAGCCCCGTCACCGAGAGTCTCCGCCCGGTCATCGAGCACTCCCGCGACGTCCACACCCACTACGACAAGATCGTCGAAATCGCCCACTGGATGGCCTACGAAGAACTCCCCATGCCCAATCTCGCCGTCCCCTACGGCCTGGAAAAAACTCCGGACGTCGCCATCGATTTCATCATGGTCGCCAACACCATCGACACGGCCTTCACCGACTTCAAAACGCACGTGAAGTTTCAGACCGACTACGCCGGCGAGCACCTCTCCGACTCCGAAGCCATGTTCGCCTGTATCAAGCGCGCCATGGACAACGGCACTCCCATCCTCGACGGAAAATTTCTCGCCAAGATCACCCGCGCCGATATGCAGAAGATTTTCGCCGGCAACATCGAGATGCCAATGCTCGACGAAAAGACCGCACTCTTCCAGCAGGTCGGAGCCGTCCTCGCCGCGAAATATAAAGGTCGCTATTACAACTTCATCCAGTCCTGCTCGCCGCGCCTCTACGATCGCGGCAACGGACTCGTCGAACGCCTCGCCGCCGAATTCCCCCGCTACAACGACGTCAGCCAATACGACGGCCACGAGATCAAGTTCTACAAGCTCACCCAGCTCGGCTACTGGCAGATCTATTCCGGACTCTCACCCTCCGGCGGATTCCATCTCGAAGATCCGCAGAAGATGACCGCCTTCGCCGACTACATCGTCCCCGTCGCGCTTCGCCTCATGGGGATGACCAGCTACTCGCCCGAACTCGAGCATCACATCAATACTTATCAGCTCATTCCCCGCGATAGCATCCAGGAAATCGAGATCCGCGCCCACTGCCTCTACGCCACCGCGCTGCTCACCGACGAGATCAACAAAATTCGCCCGCCCGAGCATCAGATCATCATTCCCCAAATCGACGCCCGCCTCTGGACGCACTACCACACCACAGACTGGCCCCATCACCTCACAGAAACAATCATGTATTGAGAAGCAGATCGTGACGGATCTCAGGGAAGGACGGGCTCTAGCGGGGCCGCAAAATATCGGGTCAGTGAAAATGGGGAAGGGCACGAGTTTACTCGTGCCGCTAGAGCGCAGAAATGTTCGAGCGCTTCAGCGCCTGAGGGCCCACCGCTAAGCCCAAGAACGCGATCCATCCTTACTCGCGAGACTCCCAGTTGACCACTCAGAGTCCGCACATCTTCCCCACCCCGAAAATCGCCGATACGATAAGAAAGCTCGGAAGGCACACATGCCGACGGAAACATCGCCCAAAGCTCAACTGCTCTGGTCCGGATTGATACTCCTGGTCGCCCTCTTCGGACTATGCACGCTCTTCGCCCTGGTCGTAACCGCGGCGCAAGCTATGCAGGAGCACGCACAGCAGAGCTGGCCGCAGGTGACAGGCCGCGTTGATCAATGCCAGATGCAGCAGTCCAGCACCCGCCGCCGCCAGATGTATAACATCCGTTGTCAAATGAGTTACGCGGTCGGCGCAGAGCAAAATGTTGCCAACGTCTATTCCGCAAGCGTTCCCTCGGCCCAGGTCTGGCAATACCCGCCCAACCAGATTCGTCCGTTCGAAGACTGGCTGAACGCGCATCCGCCGGGAACGCCCATCGTCGTGCGCTACGACCCTGCCCGCCACTCGAAAATGATCATCGCGACCGATTACATGCCGCGCGGCGGACCAAACACACCCAACAACATAAAGCTCTTGGCGCTCTTTGGAGGAGGCTTCCTTTTTCTCTTCGGGCTGGCGCGATTCACACGTCCGCAATCGTCCGGCCAACAGCGCTGAACATGAATCAGAAGTTCGCTGCCAGCCGCATCATCACACTGCGCGAGGGACCGATCGCATTCCCCGAAAACAGCCCGCCGAAATCGATCACGTCCACCACGTTCGTCAAATTCTGCCCGTCAATCTGAGCGCTCATCTTCAGCCGCTCCGACTTGTACACCTCAGCTCCCGCCGACGCGCTCACCATAGCAGTGGGAAAGATTCTCCCCTGCGCAAAGTTCACTCGATCGATCACTTGCTGTCCATACGTTTGCACTTGGCCGGCAATGCATTGGCTAAGAGTCAGACTGGGATTGCACTGGAACTCAAATGGCAGCCCACTATCGAACTGCACTCCGCCCGCAATCCACAGCCGCGGACCGACCTGATACCGCAGCCGTCCTCGCACCGTATTTCTCTGATCCTGCGTGATGGGAAAAAATCCGGTACTCGGAATCTGCGCATCCACACCCAGAAACAGCCCGCCCGTAACCGGATTCCACGCATTGCCAAGCTCGTACGAATAGCTCACGAACCCCGAAAACTTCTTCCATTCCGGCAAGTCGATTTTCGCTTCCGCCCCATAGACGACGGCCTTGGCAAACGAGATCGGGAAGCTGATCGTCGTATTGTCGATCTGATCGTCATCGGCGAAATTGTTGACGTACCGCCGGAAATAATTCGTATCCAGCTTGACGCTCTTAAAGAAAACTTTCGTCAGCCCGATCTCGTAGTAATTTCCTTCCGAGGGTTCGACCGGCAATTGGCGCGAAATAGGATTCAGCGTCGTCGCCGCCGTTGAACTCGAGAGCAGCAGGTTCTCAAACGAAGGCGTCTGGAACACCCGGTCGTACGAGAAATGAACAATCACATCTGCCGACGGAAAATACCGCGAGACCGCCAGCCTCGGCTGCAATGCCTGCCGGTTGACCATGAGCTGGTAATGATCCCAGCGCAGCCCCGCATTCACGGTCCAATTTCCCAGCCGCATCAGGTCCTGCACATAGACGGCCTGCTCCAGGTCCGGACGCTGCCCCAAAAAGCTGAACCTCAGCGGCGTGCCCGAATCGTAGCGGCTCGGATCCGTGATGTTGTAATCGAAATTTTCGTGCAGGAACAGATTGTCCGATTCCACTCCCGCCTTGATCTCGTGCCGCCCGTGATTGATCGTGAGGCTGCCCTTGAAATATCCCTCGCGAAACCGGTTGTGCTGCAAAATCTCGATCGGCGTCGAATTTGTGTTCGAATAAAAGTCGTTCCCGTTATCCCGGACCATGCCTCTCAAATCCGCCAGCATGTTCGACGAGAACGTGTGCTCGTACGATACGATCCCCATCGTCTCGATGTTATCCGCCGTCTGCAGCTGCCCCGCCGCCTGCTGCACCTGTTCATTCGGCAGCTGATACCGCGAGAGATCATGCCGCACAATAAAATTGACCCGATCCTTCCGCGTCAAGTCCCGCTGATAATTCACCGAGAAATCCCCCAGCGTCCCGCGGTTCGTATAGTTCTGGACGACCACAGGATTCAGATAGTGATCCGTCATCGCCCCGCTGGCGCTCGTCCCGAACAGATTCTTTCCCCACGCATACTGTCCCCGTGCAAAAGCTCCCGCCGAATCGAAGCTTCCGCCCGACAGCACTACCTGTCCGTTAAATCCCGGCTGCGAGTCTTGCAGCGTGTTCACCTCGACCACTCCACCCATCTTCCGCCCATATTCCGCGGGAATACCGGCCGTGTATATGCTGATCGACTGCACATCGTCAGCCTCAATCTCCGGCCCAAAACTCGGAGATCGATTGTCGGTCAGTGGAATGCCGTCCACCACAAACTGCGTCTGATATTCCGAGTCCCGCGGATGCAGCACCGCATTCCCCTCATAAAGCCACCCCGGCTGCGAGTTCACCAGATCCTGAATCGATCGCCCCGGCACCGAGCTGATTCGATTCTCAAGCGACTCCGACCCGATCTGATTCACCGATCCCGCCTGATCCGGATCAATCAGCGTATTCGCGGCACTCACCGTCACCGATTCCGTGGGCGCGCTCACCTTTAGTCGAACCAAATGCTCGGTCGGAATCGACGAATGTATATCGACCGACTCCAATACCTCCGCAAATCCGGAATGACTGATCTGAATCTGGTACACGCCAAACGGCAACCGCTCCAGCGTCAACGCTCCCTGCTCGTCCGTGCTCAGAGTTCGCCGATATTGGTTCGCCTCGCTCGTAATCTGAACCGGGGTTTTCACCGCCAAGCCCGACGGATCCGTCACCCGAAGCCGCAACTCGCCCGCGTTGCTCTGGCAGAGGAGCGGCAGGCAATAACCAAGGAGGACGACCAGCATTCTCCCCGCAAATATTCGAACTCGATCACTCAAAATCGACGCCCCAGCCATGCAGAACTCGCGACAACGGTCCCGCTGGAATATGCCCTTTCATAACTCTTGTGTTACAGCTTTTCTGAATTTACCCAGCTCAGATGCGCAAAAATCAGGAACCAGAACGGCAGGATTGAGATGTATAAAATGCGATCGGATATGCCTCCGTGATTATATGAAATTGCATCTCTAGCAATGCCATCGTCGGAAGCCGCGCGACCCAAGACTTGCCCGCAAAAGATCTCATTCCCGCCATTTTCCGACAAGTTGCCCATTGGTGTGACACCAATCACAGCGCGGTGCCCCCTGTACTGATAAACAAAGGCCGAGCATGGTCCACGCCAAGCACTCACCCTGCGGCCGCTTCCTTGTGTCTGCCTCCCTGATCGGCGAAATAGTTTTTCTGGTTCTGTTTCTCGTTGGTCCTGCTGGCGCGTCGATTGATTCTGATGCAGATGGCATCCCTGATATCCCGGTTGTTGTAACCGCGTCGAGTCCGCTGGCTGAAATATCACGTATCGCCGCAAAGATTCGCTTAGTCAGCCTCCACTCCGCGAAAGGCTACGATCCGGTCGTCCTGACGCTGGCCAGGATGCTCTGCAATCCTTGGAACCCACACGCCCCCCGGGTCCACCCTTCCAGCCCTCATCTGCAACTTCAGTTGTTCTGCTTGATGCGCTGCTGAAACCCGCTTCCCGGTTAATCCTCACATAGAGCGGCGTCGCCCGCTCTTGCAGTGCGCGGAGCCGTCATCTGCCCCGCGATTCGGAAAATGCACGAATCCGGAGCTGCCAACCAAGCATTGCCCGAAACACAGGAATTCTGCTTGCAAAAGACACCACCCGCAGCATTTGCGATCGCCCCCATCACAAATGCTGCGAAATTCACGAGGACCGCCATGAAATCTACAACGCACTCTTTGCTCATCTGTTCCCTGATTCTTGCACTCATCAGCTGCGGCGGTAACAGTACGCCCCAGGAACCTCCTCCTCCACCGCCTCCCGCCGTGACCATCGCCATTTCAGCAAACACTGCAACCGTGCACACCACGGGATACAACGACGTTAACGCCAACACTTTTCAATTCACCGCCACAGTCCAGAACGCTACCGATAAGTCCGTCACATGGGATCTCAACGGCGGGCCCGCCGGTACCGATGTCGGATTCGGCTCGATCTCAACCTCCGGCCTCTACACTGCGCCCATGACGATCCCCACGGCCCCCATTCAGGTCCGCGCCACTGCCAATGCCGACTCCACAAAAACAGCCTCCGCAACCGTCACCCTGGTCTGGTCCGCACAGTTGTATAACCTGCAGCTTGCCCCGTCGGTCGAGACCTCAAGCAGCACGCCCGTCCAGCTATTCTTCGATACGTACGGTCCCAGAGATCTCGCCTGGTCGGTGAATGGCATGGAGATGGGCACCGCCGCAGGCGGCGCGATCTCCCTCGACTACACCCGTCAGTCGGGCAACTACATTGCGCCCGCAACAATCCCCGCAGGCCCCGTCCACATCACGGCAACTCTGCAATCCAGCAATAAGTCGCTGACCAAAGACATCACCATCACCGCCAACTCTAATCCCAACGACCCTACCGTCACCGTAACGCCCGCGGCTGTGACTCTCGAACCTGGCGCGCTGCAGTCTTTCGCCGCCACCGTCACTCGGAACGGCGATCCCGTAGAAGGCGGCATCACATGGGAAGCCGGCACGTGGGGCGGATCCTATTCCCACGTTCTCAACGACGGCGTCATGAAAGTGGACGGCACCTACACCGCTCCCTATGATCCGCCCGACAATCGCGTCGTAGTCGTGAATGCCTATTACGGCTCTGCCTCGGTTCCCAAGAACGGCTATGCGATTGTCACTCTCGCCGAACCGTCCGCGGACCCCAACCAGAGGCTCAACGGCCAATACGCCTTTTCGTTTCACGACCCGCAATATTTCTCAAGCGCGTTCGGCACCTTTGTCGCCGACGGACACGGCACTCTGACCGGCAGCATGGATCTGGTCAGTTCCCTCGGAACGCTCACCGCGCAGCCCTTCACCGGAACATATACCGCCCATCCCGATGGCCGCGTGGAAGCAGGCATCAGCTACACTCCTGCTGGCAGCCAGACCTTCACACAACCGATCTCGCTCATGTTGGTGTCCGATACACACGCCTACGCGTCCACCAGCGGACCGATGGGCACGCTGACTGGAACCGTCGAGAAACAGGACACGACCGCCTTCGGCAGCGCCTCGCTTCTCGGTGACTATGGTTTCCTGCTGAACGGAACGGTTTTCTCCATCGTCAACCAATCGCAAATCATGACTCCTACCGCCGACGGCGGCATCATGACCTTGAACGCTGATGGCTCAGTTTCGGGCGCAATCACCTGGGATGACGGCGCCGCTCGCAATGGAGATCTGACCGGCAACTATACTTTTGACTCCACAACCGGCCGTGGCGCTCTTACCCTCTCCACGACCGGGACAGACATGCACCTTACCTTCGCCGTAATCTCAGCCAACAAGCTGCTGATCGCCTCCACCGACCAATTGCCTACGACTACCAGTGCGCTGGTCTTGCAGGGCTGGGCCGAACGTCGCACTTTAGCTCCGCCTTTGGCCGCTGCGAACCTGAATGGACCCTTTGCGTTCTACCTCGCAGGCCCGCAATGGCTCGAAGTCGGACGCTTCATAGCCGACGGCGCCGGCACAATCTCTCACGGCCTGCTCGATATGCGCGACACCTCGTATAACGCGCCTATTCCTACGCTCACCTGGTCGCTCTTCGACGGCACCTATTCCGTGACCTCCGAAGACGCGCCCTTCAACCGCGGCCGGCTATATTTCAGCAGTCCGGGGACATCCACCAATCCTGCCAGCCGGCAATACGCAACCTTCTACATGATCGCCCCCGATCGCCTGATCATCCTGATGGACTCCATGACCGCGGCGATTACCGGCGAGGCTTTCCAGCAATCGCCCTCGGGCGGCGTGCCTGACGATAACCGTTACGCAGTTCACTTCACTGGACCCGACATGGGCAATTACTCCACTGGGTGGACCATGCCGCTGCAACTCCCCGCAGGAACACCCTGGGTAGGATGGCGCGATACAAACGGGGGCACTAAAAGCGAATGGGAACTCTACGCCTCCGGCGCGCAATTGGACGACGTGTATACGTTCAATGTTCTGATCGGCAACGGAACAGCGTTCCCCAACATGCGAGCCTACGCCATCTCCCCTTCGAAGCTGATGCTCATCGGCCTCGATATGGGCTACAGCGCACCCAATGAATTCCTCTGGATGGAGGAATTACAAAACTCACCGCCGACTGATGCAGAACAACGGTAACTCTGCGGCCTTCGCATAATTCGAATGGCCAACGGCAGCCGCCGTTGGCCTTTTTTCAGTTCGGATCGGCGAAGTGTTAGCCGATCGCGATTTCCACATTTGTGATTCAACGCATGATTCAATGTGTTTGGACTCATAGCACGTAACGATTTCAGCCGATAACGTGTCATTAGAGTCGCTAATGTTTTTCCCGACACTCTTGTCGCGCACACTTCGCAATCCCATGAAGATGTGAGGTTCAGAAGTTGTTATCAAAGTGCAGCAATCCTTCCTCTTCTGCTGTTTTTCGCAATTTGTACGAAGGCGAAATTTTCCTGTTAGAAAGCGATCCGAGAGTTGGCTCGCAAAGATCCAGGCACACCGAGTGTTTTTGGTTGTGCCGGAAGTGCGCGTCAGAGATGACGCTGCGTATTGGCGAAGATCGCGCTGTGGTGACCGTTCCGTTGCCGCGCGTGATTCAAGCCAAAAGTGATGAAGCTCCCCTGCACTCGCCGCATCGGCGAGCAGGGTTGATACTCTGCTGCCTCACCTTCCCGCAGCATCCCAGGCATCGGACCAAGAACCAGATCAGAGCGCACTCGGTTGCCTGACGAATCGGCAAGCGCAGTTGGGATTTGTTTTTGTCCTCCTGCAAACTTCGGAGGAAGGGGCGCCGCGCGCAACTCGGGGGAGGCGCAGTCGCCCCTCTTTTACTTTTCAAATTTGTATCGCGCCCCGAAGACCGTAACCCCACCGGACAAGAAAAAGAAATAGCTCTTCAAAACAAATGGCTCCTCAGGTAGGACTCGAACCTACAACCCTCCGGTTAACAGCCGGATGCTCTGCCATTGAGCTACTGAGGAGTGTTTTTTGGAAATGCGGGCCGAAGGCCCGCGTCCAATAGCATCATAGCATAGGATAGGCTGGGCTTAAGGAACAGGCTGGAGCTATGAACGGAGCGTTTTTGGTGATTGCTTTTTTGGTTTGTGCGATGGCATTGCAGGCTGGCGGGAAATTGAAAACCACGCAGAAAAATGTTGCGGAGAAAGAGCGGATTGAAGATGGGCCTCCGGTGGCGGAGCCGAAACCTGTCATCGATTACTTTCACGGAACGAAAGTTCTCGATGATTACCGGTGGCTCGAGAAGGCAGATTCCCCGCAAACAAAGAAATGGGTGGCGGAAGAGAACGCGTACACGCGAGCGATTCTCGGCCAGCTGCCCGGGCGGGCTGCGATCGAGAAGCGGCTGACGGAGTTGCTGTCGATCGGGAATGTGACGCCTCCGATCATTGCGGGGCGTTATTACTTCTATACGAAGCGCGAAGGAATGCAGAATCAGCCGGTGCTTTACGTTCGCGAGCGCGGTGAGACTTCGCAAGCATCGGCTCCACAGGATCGTTCACCGGCGGATGCAACTTCCCTTTCGCAGGATCGGGTGCTGATTGATGCCAACAAACTTTCCGCGGACGGGACGACTGCGCTCGACTGGTTCCAGCCTAGCGATAACGGCAAGTACGTCGCATATGGCCTTTCGGAAAATGGGTCGGAGATGTCGACGCTGCACGTGATCGAGACGAAGACGGGCGAGATTCTTCCGGACACAATCGAGCGGACTCGGGCGGCGTCAATTGCGTGGCTGCACGACAATTCCGGTTTTTATTACACGCGATATCCGTCGAAGGGCGACGTGCCGGCGGGACAAGAGATGTACAACCGGCATGTGTTCTTTCATCTGATGGGGAGTCCGGTGGTGACGGACGATCCGATCTTCGGCGAGGGGCGCGATCCGGAGGACTGGCCCAGCGTTTCGCTTTCGAATGACAGCCGGTGGCTGCTGATCAATGTAGCGCAGGGATGGACGAAGTCGGAGCTGTACCTGATGGATCTGAAGTCGGACAAGCCTCCGATACGACTAACGACGGGAAAGAATTTTTTGTATGCCGCGGATGTTTATAAAGGAAAGGTTTATATCACGACAAATGAAGACGCTCCGCGGTATCGCGTATTCGTGACGGATGCGGGGAATTTCGATCGCGAGGCGTGGAAGGAGATCATTCCGCAATCAGACGCGGTGTTGCAGGGCGCGGCGGTGTTCGGCGGAAAGTTGTTTGCGCAGTATGAGCAGAATGCGTCGTCGGAGCTGAAGGTGTTCGATCTGGATGGGAAGAAATTATCGGATGTTGCGTTGCCGTCCATTGGCACGGTGTTTGGGACGAGCGGGAGGTGGAATCGGGAGGAGATGTTTTTTGGATTTCAGTCGTTCACAGTGCCGCCGAGTGTTTATCGGGTGGAGTTGGGAGGACAGGAGCTAAAGCCCGCCTCAACGGCGGCGGCTAGCGGCACGGCTGAAGGCCGTGCCCTTCCCGAAAGCTCTGGCTCCAGCGGCACGGCTGAAAGCCGCGCCCTTTCACAGACCCCTGAGTCTAACGGCGCGGATGGAAATGTCCCCGCGAAAATCTCTGACTCCGGCGCGGCGGGGCCTCAGGGGGTAAAGCCCTCATTATCTGCGACGGATAGCGGCACGGCTGGAAGCCGTGCCCTTCCCGTATCTGACTCTGACGGGGAAAGTCGAAATCCCCAATCTACGCTCGCAAACGACGCGAGGTCAGGATGGGCCACGCCGGAACTCTGGATGAAGGTGGATGCGGCGTCGATTGATCCTTCAGCATATGAAGTGGGGCAGGAATGGTTTCAGTCGAAGGACGGGACCCGGGTGCCGATGTTTGTTGTGCACAAGAAAGGGCTGGTGAAGAACGGAAAGAATCCGACGCTGCTGACGGGATATGGCGGATTCAACGTGAGCCTGACGCCGTCGTTCAGCCGCACGGCGTTTTTGTGGATGGAGCGTGGCGGCGTGTATGCGGTCGCGAATCTGCGGGGCGGCGCGGAGTTTGGCGAAGACTGGCATCGGGCGGGGATGCTCGACAAGAAACAGAACGTATTTGACGACATGATCGCGGCGGCGCAGCATCTGATTGCGGCGAAGTATACGGATCGGAATCATCTCGCAATTCAGGGTGGATCGAATGGCGGGCTGCTGATGGGGGCGATGATCACGCAGCGTCCCGATCTGTTTCGTGCGGTGATCTGCCAGGTGCCGCTGCTCGACATGCTGCACTACCAGGATTTTCAGATCGCGAAGCTGTGGATTCCGGAGTATGGGACGTCGGAGGATCCGGTGCAGTTCAAGTGGCTGTATGCGTACTCGCCGTATCACCATGTGAAAGAGGGAGTGGAGTATCCGGCGATCATGTTTATGACGGGGGACACGGACACGCGGGTGGATCCGATGCATGCCAAGAAGATGACGGCCGAGATGCAGGCCGAGGCGCGGAATGGGATGAGCGATACACGTCCGATACTGTTGAGGATTGAGAGTAAAGCCGGCCATGGCGCCGGCAAGCCGGTTAGCAAGCAGGTCGAGGAATTCACGGATATTTATTCGTTTTTGTTTTGGCAGGTGAGGCAATAGTTCTCAACACAGAGGATTGCGGGAGATCCCTTCGGACTTAACGGATGATTGGGGATCTTTCGACTGCGCATGACTGCTCACTTCATTCGCGGTTCTGCTTCGCTCAAGATGACAAGAATTTTCTTTCGTCCCTGCGGGACTGTGCGCTTGTCGTGACGCCCACCCCGGACTTACGTCCGGGGCTGCACTCTTTCGCCGCTTCGCGGCTTTCCTCGCAACAGGGGCGGGACGCCGGCGCTACTGTGGGAGTTCGCGCTTCCGAAATTCAAAATCGCAGGTTCCGTCGGCGCTGTTTTGAGAACCGGGAAGATGCGGAACCGGAACGCTGTGGTTACGAAAACCGGACAGGTTGGGACGATTCATGGTGGTCGTTTGCGCGAGGCTGCGATCGTATATCTTCTCCTGATGTTTTCGGGTCTAACACGAAGAGCCGTCAGGAAGAATCGCAATGCCGACGACGGATATCCGGATCAATCAGTTCCGGAAAATGAAACAAGAATCTGTTTTTTGAGCGAATTTCGCGTGTGCATGTAAAGTAGTGCGCATTCTTCCTCCGCGGGCACGGGGCCCGCTTTCCCTTCGATCTGACCTAACTGGGATAGTGAAATCCAGTACCGCGGTGTTGTGAAGTAATTCCACTCCGCAAGCGGATCACAACAACCTAGCGTGAGGTTCGAGCCAGCGCCGCGGCTCGCGAATGGGTCGATGCAGAGACCCCGGGAGAAGTGTACTTATTTCAAGAAATGGAGGAAAAGCATGGCACCAGTTATTAGCAAGAGGATTTCATCGGTACGCATCGCACCGGATAACCGCACCGTTCTCGATCAGTTAGGACTGCTGGCGGAACTGGCGGGAACATGGAAGGGGCAAGGCTTTAACCTGATAGCCCGGCCGGACTTTCATGACAAGACAGATTTGTACTTACAGCTGAACCAGACGCGGGAGACGCTGCAGTTCACTCCGATTGGGTCGGCGATTCCGAATCGCGGGTTTGGGCAGGATGACATTTCGTTGTTCGGGCTGACGTACCTACAGCAGATTTCCGATGCGGCGAAAGACGGCGCGCTGCATATCGAGCCGGGAATATGGATTACACAGCCGGCGACGACGTTTCCGCCGGAAAGTGTGCCGGCTCCGCAGCAACTGGTAGCGCGCATGGGAACGATTCCGCATGGGAATTCGATTTTGGCGGAAGGGATTGCGGCCCCGTTCAATGGGAATCCGGTGTTGACGGTGCCGGGAAGCCAATACAACTTTTCGTTATTTCCGTCGTTCAACAGCACGCCATTTGGAGTGCCGCCCACGGCCCCGGGCATCGTGTTCAACGCGGCGGGATCGTCTGAGAAGCTGACAGCACCGACGGTTCCAGCGGCGCCGTTTCCGCAGTATGACCTTACGGTGCCGATCGGGCCGATTCCCGCGGGCCCGATCAATCCGCCATTTGCGCTGAATACGAGAACGCCGTTCGACACAGCGCCACCGGAACCTCCGCTGCCGGCAAACATCAATGGAGTACCGATGCAGGACGTGGTCAACGATCCGATTCTTCTGCTGCAGCGGGAGGTGCAGAATCACGTTGATGCGGGCTACACGTTCGAGGGGACGGTTTTGAATATCTCTTCGATTTCTCAAGTAACGTTCTTGAAGAATGCGAACTCGGGGGCTGGAGGCGCGACGGTGCAAGTGGCGGTGCCGCAGTTTGGGGGAGGAATCGAGAATATTCAGTTTCTAGCCGGCGAGAGCCCGGTGGTGAGCGGAAAAACACAGCTCGAGGAGAATGCGCAGACGGCGGTCGTGTATGCGACGTTCTGGATCGAGAAAGTATCGAACAAGAAAACCGGGGACTCGTTTATGCAGTTGCAGTATGCGCAGATGGTGGTGCTGAATTTTCCCATCTTCCATCTGTTGAACGCGAACCCGTCAACGTATGTGAACCTGGGATGGCCGCACATCACGGTAGCAACATTGCGGAAGAGCTTCGATTAGATTCTATTCGGGGAAATCGAAGTGAGGCAGGAGCCCATGGGTCGACTTTGCGGATCCATGGGCTCTTGTTGTTGATCGGAAGCCCTTATTTGGATTCCAACAGTGCCGTGACGATGGAGTTCCACTCGGTGGCGAGGGGGTCGCGGCAGAGCGGTTTGCGGGCTCGGTTGTACCAGTAGGCGGCGTTGGATTGGTCGCCCTCTTTGCGGTGGAGGTAGGCGTGGACCCAGGAGCCATCGGGGCCTTCGTCCTGCTGGGCGGATTCGTGGGCGCGAGTCCAGTCGCCTTTGGCGTCCCACCAGAGGCCGGTTAGGGCGGGAGCGAGACCGTCGGGAGGGTTGGACGCGGAGACGGATTGGCGGAATTCGTCGGGGCTCATGGCATTTACTCCTGGACAGTGAGGACAGTATTCCAGAAAGATTTTAGATGGGACGCTGTGCGAGGGCGAGGACGCCGGGCAACGGTTGGGGTTCGTGCTCCAGAAGTCAAAATCCCCACTTCTGGCAAAACCGGCCAGAAGTGGGGCACCCGAATCTGGCGCGATTTTGATCACACGGTGATGTGGCTGGCGTCACAGATTTTTATCCTTCCAGATTTGTATTTTTGAATATCTGCGCACAATTTGATCGTGGAGTGCAGGCTGCGGCGGGTGACCGCGGAAAAGGAGGAGTGTCGGTGAGAGTTGTGACGAAGAGGATTGGGAGCGGGTGGGGATGGGTGGTGGAAGCGGGAAAGAACAAAGAGTCCTTGCACGCGCGAATGGATGCGGCTTTGCCGATCCATTCGCCTGGTCGGGATGAGAGTTCGTTGTTGATTCCGTGGATGTGCGCGGCGGCGGATCCGCAGGAGAAGTGGTGGGCGCGGCTGAGGGGAAATCCGAAGCGGGCGGGAGAAATTTCGCAGGCGGCATTTTTGCTGAGGGCGGAGATGATGGGGTTTCATCTGGCGCTGCCGTGGGGAGACAGCGAGCGCTACGACTTTGTGGTGTGGTCGCGGGATGGGCGGCAGGTTTTTCGGGTACAGGTAAAGGGCACGGGCCGGTTGTACCGGGGAGCGTACGAAGTACAGCCGGTGCATTCGACGAGGAAGGGCGGGAAGAAGAGATATACGAAGAAAGATATCGATGTGATTGCGGCGCATGTGCAGCCGGAGGATGTGTGGTATCTGATACCGATAGAAGAGATCGGGAGAGCGAAGAGCTTGAGGATGTGTCCGGCGGGCCGGAGGAAGGTGCGGGGGCGGGATTGGGAGCGGTGGAAGGGGGCTTGGTGGGTGCTGGGGGAATGATTAGCCAGACAAATTAATACCGCAGAGGACGCGGGGGACGCGGAGGAGTTTTGGGAGTAATTCGTTAGAGTGTCGGTGGTTTCCTGTTGAAGGAAATCCCCACTTCTGGCAACACCGTCCAGAAATGGGGGCACCCGGCGTTCAAAATCTAAGGTTACACGGGCTAGCTCGCGCGAGTTTAGAGTTCGGCGGTCGTATTTTGGAGCTGGGACTCGCGGCAACGGGTTGCGATGCGGGCCATTTCGCGGCATTTGGGGCAATGGCAGGTGGAATGAATTGCACCGGGCGTCGCGATGTGGCCGCAGCAGATACAGACGAATCGTTTCTTGCCGGGTTGCCGAAACATCGGACGGAATTCGTTATCAAGGACACAGTACGGACAGCGGACTGCCACTTCCGACATCTTCGAAAAATCTCCTTGCTCTGAGCGCAGCGGTGTCCAACAAGTATCTTCAGCGATGGGGGCTCGCAAGAGGAATGGGACCGTTTGTTGCCGGCCGGTTCGTGGAAACAGGCCTGGGCCGCGAACAAATTACTTTAGTGGAGTTACGGGCCGAGGAAAATGGCTCGATCGTTTAGGGAGCATGGCCCGATGGTGACCATGTGAGTGGTGCGTGCCAAGTCCACGTCTCGCAAAGGCAGCGAGACGCGGGGCGTCCGCACTGGTTCGAAAGCGAGATTACTGGATGGAGCTGGCGACGTTGGAGAAGACGTTGTTCGAGTTCGATCCGACGAGGCGGATGGTGCCGACGACGATCACGAGGATCACGGCTAACATAACTGCGTATTCGGCGATGTCTTGTCCCTGATCTTCCTTCCAGAGATTACGAAGCAGATTTGTCATAGATCCCCCATTCGTGCGCTGTTGGGCTGAATGCGTTCCCCGCGTTGCGACTGCGGGAGTTGATCGGACAAAAGTGGCGAAGACTTGGAACGACGTGCTGCGCACAGCAAAGTTGGGAAGGATAATAGCACGAATGCGAGAGGTGCGTTGGCTGTGGAATTTCGCAACAAGCGGAGTTTCACCACATAGGGGGAGGGGGGCTGTTGGCAGGTGAGCGTTTTACCGATTCTATGAGCCAACGCAAGACAGTGGGAGTATCATCGTAGAAGAAATGATGGCCGGGGACGATCGGCGCCGGGCTGTAAGGGTCTGTCGTAGGGAAGACGGCGGCGGCAAGTACTGCGCGTGGGTCCGGATCATCATCGTGATTGCGGCGCTGTCGAGCTTGTCTCTGGCGCGCAGCATTCCGACGGTGTTTCCGCACGTGTCGTCGATGCAAGCGGTCAGCCCTATCCATTCGGCACACGATCAACGGCCGCGTTTTGACAACGAAGAGTCGCAACTGATCGTCCCGATTGCGAGTTTCTCCGAGACGCCGCTGCCCAGCGTGCATGCCGGAGTGATGCAGGCCAGCGCAATAGCGGTCCCCACGCGGAGCCAGGGCGCACACTACACGCGTCCACCCCCCTGTAGCTAGAAGCGAACGTCCCGACAAGTTCGCGCGACCGAAGCAGCGGCGCGCGGCCCCTCGTCATGCGCGAGAGCAACGATTGCGGCTGGATTGAATCCGCCGCGAATCGACTCGCGATCACAAAAAAACCGGAGGTAGGGATGGCGGTCCTTGCCAATGAAAGACGCACGCAGCACCGGGCGCAAGCGCGCGGGAGTTTGTCGATGCGTCCGCGAGCCTGGGTTGTGGCACTTGCAGTCGGGCTGGCATCACTGCTGGTCAGCGAATTCATGCATTTTCTGCTGGTGCCCGACATTGGGCGGCGGTGGGAACGGTGGCTGGCAGAGATGGCGTCGGCGGCGATTGTCGGGATGCTTGCGGCGATGCTGATGAAAGCGGTGGACCGGCATCGTGCGGCGACACTGCTGCGCCTGCAAGTGATTTCTGAGATGAATGCGCATGTCCGCGCGGCGCTTTCGGAGATCTGCCTGACGGCGGAGTCGATCGAGAATCAGGAGGCCATCCGAAAGATCTCGGAGAACGTGGAGCACATTGAATGGGCGCTGCGGGAAATTCTGCTGCGCAGGCGTCCGGTAGCGGAAGGGCGGAGGCTCGCAATTCAACGCGAAATGAAGATGATCCACCTGGGAAAGAACAACCAACTTGAAGGTGATGGAGAAGGACATGAATAGCGTGAAGGTGCTGTGTGTGGAGCATACCAGCGAGTATCTCGAAGCCATGAAGGACATGCTCGAGACTGCCGGGTATGACGTCGTGTGCGCGACGACTGGACGACAAGGAATGACCGAACTGACAAACAATTCGATCCAGGGAGTTTTGCTGGAGTACGACTTGCCGGATATGTCGGGAGCGTTTGTGAAGGATGAAATGAAGCGGATCAAGCCGGATGTTCCGGTACTGCTGTTCTCGGGGATCGGGGGACAGACGCCGTTCATGCTGCGTTTTTTTGATTCGTACGTACGGAATGTGCATGCTCCGGAACAAGGGTTTCGAGAGTTGGAGGAAAGGTAAGCAGGCGAGGGCGAAGTCATATCGAGGAGAAAAGGGATTCGTGTATGGAAAAAAGACAATTCGAAACATTGCGGACACGGCTTGAGGGGCAGCGGCAGGAAGCGCGGCAATTCTTGAGCCGCTTCAAGCAGGAGACGGGATCGCTGGAGCAGGACATACCGCAGGACAGCGCGGACCGGAGCGTGATTCATCTGTCGCAGGAGTCACTGTTCGAGCAGGCGAGCCAGCGGCAGAGGATATTGCGGCGCATCGATGCGGCGATGCGACGGATGGAGGAGGGATCGTTCGGAGTGTGCGCCGAGTGCGGCGAGGACATTCCGCTGCGGCGACTGGAAGCGCTGCCGTGGACGCAGTATTGCGTGCGCTGCCAGGAAATGATTGAGCGAGATGAGGAACGGAGCCGTTCGGGCATGGAAGAAGAGGGGCTCCGGAGAACGGGGTGATTTGGCGATGTAGATATTCGTTGCAAATTCCAAAGGAGGGTACCTTGAAGAAAGTGATCGTGGTTGCTTGGGCGTGTTGGATCTGCAGCATGGCATTGCCAGGTTGCGCACAGCAGGTGGATGTGGCATTCGCGGGAGGGAGCGTGAAGTCGGCGGCGAGTAACTTGACGAGCACCTCCGGCGGACCCAGCGAAAGCGGCGGAACGTATGTTGGATTTAACGGCGACGTTCTGTTTCACGGAAATCTGGGCATTCAAGGCGAAGTGAACTGGAGGGCAAGCCAGGGTTCGTATGCGGGAGTGGTGCCGTTCCGGACGCTGTTTTACGACTTCAATGCCATCTACGCGAAGCGGTTCAGCCCAAGAATCGGGGCGGAAGCTTTGGCGGGAATTGGAGGCGAGAGCATACGGTTCTACACGGGATCGTATAACTGCGACTACTACGGAAATTGCTCAAACTATGTCAGCAGCAATCACTTCATGGGCGATTTCGGAGGAGGAGTCCGCATTTATGCGTGGCACAATCTGTTTGTGCGGCCGGAAGCACGAGTGTATCTGGTGCATAACAATGTGGAGTTCAGTTCGGGAGTCGTGGTGAGGTATGGAGCGTCGGTGGGGTGGACGTTTGGAGGGGGGCAGTAGGAGTGGATAGTGATCAGCAATTGGTCCCTTCACGCGCGGCTTGATCGGCTTTGCCCGATCAAGTCGCCTGGTGGAATGACAGTTGGTGTGGTTATGAAAAAGTATGCTTGGACTGGCTTGATGCTGATAGCCGCGGTGTGCGTGGGGCAGGAGACGATTCCGGCGGGAACTGTTTTACCGGTGCAAATGAATTCTTCACTGCGGTCGGACAAGCTGAAAGTCGGCGAGAAAGTCAGCGGGCGAGTGATGCAGGAGGTTCCGCTCGGCGGCGGTGCGAAGATTAAGGCCGGCGCGAAAGTCATCGGGCAGGTTGTGGCGGTGAATGCCAGCGGGGTGAATAGTCCAGCGGAGTTGGCCGTGAGGTTTGAGACGGTGACGGAGGGGAAGAAGCAGATTCCGATCGTGACGAATCTGCGGGCGATGGCGACGATGATGGACGTGGCTGAGGCGAGAGTTCCGCAGACGGGGCCGGATCGCGGGACGTCGGAATATTACTGGGTGACGGAGCAGATTGGCGGAGAGACGGTGTATCACGGCGGGGGTGCGGTGACGAACGGACTGCACGTAGTGGGAAAAGCGGTGAATGATGGAGTGCTGGTGAACGTTGCCGCGCGAGAAAAGTGCAGGGATGGAATGGAGGGGAATGAGCGTCCGCAAGCGATGTGGTTGTTCTCGTCGGATGCTTGCGGATTGTACGATCTGCCGGGGCTGGAGATTGTGCATGCGGGGAGGACGGATCCGGTGGGGGAGATCCGATTGCGGTCTGAACACGGGAATGTGAATGTGCGGGCGGGGAGCGGGGTGTTGTTGAGAGTGGAGTAGTTCAAAGTTTCAAGGCTGGAGTTTCGAGTTTCGGGTGTCGAGTTTCTAGTCCCGAGTTTCAGGTTTGAGTTTCTTTTAGCACTCGCGAAAATCCCCACTTCTGGCAAAGTCGGCCAGAAGTGGGGCACCCCTTTTAGTTGTCGGTTCTCATTTTTACGTTTTCGTTCCTCTCTTTTTACTCCTCACTCTTTTGATTCGACTTCATCTTTCATTCCTCGCGCCTATTTCGGTAAGACGATCAGGTTTTGGGGGCTGGTGATGGTGTAGGGCGAGCCGGGGGCCTGATAGTGCTTGCTTGGCGTGACGGTGAATACGTAGAGCTTGCCTGCGGTTCGGCTGACTCCGTAGAGGTGATTGTTGTTGTCCCAGAAGACCTGGTCGATTTCATCTTTTGTGAGGAGACCGGTGTAGCGGGTGATGGGACTCGCTCCGTTGAAGTGGAAGACCTGGAGCCCGCCGGTTCCGGCTACGGCGAGAAGCTTGCCGGAAGGAGACATCCAGAAATCGGTGATGGTCTTGATTTGTGTTGTGGGCATGTTGGCGGAGGTGCTGGTGGTGGTCAGGTTGCCGGAGCTGTCCTGGGTGTAGACAGCGAGCTGCGGCGGACCGACCTGGGAGTAGAAGTTTGTGGGAGTCAGGGAGACGGCAATGTGGTTGGTTGGATCGGCGGCCGCGTAATTGGGGCAATAGTAATTGCCATTGTTTAAAGCCGGAACCTGCGGGTTGATGTTGAGCTGGGTGAGAGATCCGTCGGAGTTGCGCTGATAGCCGAAGATGGAGACGTATCCTTCATAGCATGACGAGGAGTATGCGTACTGATTGCTGCCGGTAAAGCTGAGGCGGGTTCCGACGGCGACGCCGCCGTTGGAACTGAGTTGGAGGAAGTTGAGCTGTCCCGTGGATTGATCGACGGTGAAAGCTTCGTAGCCGTTGTCGCCCGTGCCGTAGGCGTAGAGGTCGCCATCGTACAACGTGGTTCCGGTGTGATCGAGGAAGACATTTTCTGGACCGCCAGTGTTGTACGGGTTATAGGACGAGGCGTTAATGGTCGAGACCTGCTGGAGAGCGCCGTTGGAGGCGATCGAGAAGGACGTGAGGTACATGAAATCGTCGGCGCCAAAAAGCCATTTGCCATTGACGGCCATCCACTGGACGGCGCCGGGGAAAGGTGAGCCGACGATTGGGGTGAGGCGGCCGCTTGAGGCGGCGGAGTATCCATTGATCTGGTAGTTGCTGGTAGTGGGGCTGCTGGAGACGTAGACGTAGGCCACGGGAGAGGTGGAAGCAGGCTGCGTCGATTGAGCGAAGGCGAACGTACTCAACGCAGTCACGAGACAAACGAAGAACGTTACGGATCGATTCATAGCACTGTTGCTCCTAAAGCTTTTTCACGGAAAAACTTTGGTTCGAATCCAGCTGCGGCGAAGGTTTCTCCGGAGCAGATACCAGTTGTGGGAAATGTAGCCGGAGTGAGCGGGGCTCAGGCGAAACAGGTCACGTCGCGAGGGGGAAGCGCATAGACGCCACCAAATACTCATAGAAAAAAGGAAAAGCTCTTCGCGACGGAGAACCGGGAGCGGCCAGTGAGCGGAGGACTCTTAATCGCGAAAAATCAGATGCGGCACGCGTTTCGGCGGGTTTGGAGGCATGAAACCTTAGGGGCGGGAGTACAGGACTTTTGGGTTGGGTCTACAGGGGTGGCGTCGGGAAAAACCATTCAACACAGCGGACACAGAGGAAGGCCCGGATAGGTCTCGCGACAGACGGTTAGACGTCCGCACTGCAACTTCCCCACTTCTGGCAAAACCGGCCAGAAGTGGGGCACCCGTTTCTTCTTTCCCCTTTGTGCTGTTCAAAAATCTGTTCATGAACCTTTTCCAAGTAGTTGCATCCAAAGGCGGCGGGGCATAGGAGAAAACTTTGCACAGACGCTGGAATGGGCTCTGGAACATTCTGCTGTGGGGGTTGGTGTGCGTATTCGTCTCGAGCGGGGCGGTCTGCCAGAACGTGGAGGCAGGTCCGGCAAAGAGCAGTTTCAGTCAAATCACCGAGGCGAGATTCAGCGAGGACAGTTTCCCGACCGGTACGTTCGGCGAGGATGCGGGGGATGCAACGGCGGGGCAGGGATCGGATCATCACGGATTGGTGTCGAGGATGGTCCGGCGGGGATTGGAAGATCAGAGAGAGTTGTACGAGGCCCCGTTCAAGCGGTCGAATATCAAGTGGGATGCAGTTGTACTCGCGGGCACGGCGGGCTTTTTGATTGCGGACCGGAGAATCGAGAACGCGCTGCCGTACGGTCATTACACGCTGTTTACTGACGGCTCGGACGTCTTGATTGGAGGAATGGGCGCGGCGATGGCGGGACTATGGGCGTACGGGATGAAGGGGAACCATCCGCACGCCAAGGAAGTGGGCGATCTGGAACTCGAGACGCTGGTGAATACGTTCCTGATTTATGTGCCGATGCAATACATCGCGGGACGGCAGCGGCCGGGGGAAGGAACGGGGCGAGGAGATTTCCTGAAGCATCATGCATTGAACACGTCGTTTCCGAGCGGGCACGCGATGTTCGGGTGGGCGATGGCGACGGTGGCGGCCCATGAATATCACAAGCCGTGGCAGCAGGCGCTGTTTTATGGCGTGGCGCTGGCGATTACTGGCGGCCGCATGCTGGGGCATGATCACTGGCCGTCGGATATGTTCGTGGGATCGGCGCTGGGGATTGGGATTGGAACGCATATCTTCCATGCGCATTGCGATCCGGCGCTGAATGAATCGTGCGGGCATCATCATAATAAGGTGGAGTACCGGGCGGATCAGCGGGGGCCGTGGTAGGAAAGCCGCTCGACGCAGAGGACACGGAGGGTCAGAGGGGTATGGCCTTCCACAGTCTCTGATTTTGCGCCAGCGAAAACCCCCACTTCTCCCAAAATCAGGGAGAAGTGGGACACCCTTTCTTTGCACTAATTCCCAGTTACACGTCTTTTTGAAACGCCTTGATACGGCTTTGGTTCGGCGGCACATGCGGGATCTTTCGCTGCGCAGGCCGGGTTCGTCCGCCTGCTCCGCTCAAGACGACAGACCTGAACATTTGTCTGGTGTGCTGCACGGTCGGCGGCCCTCTTTAATGTCGTCCATGGGAAATCCCCACTTCTGGCAACATCGGCCAGAAGTGGGGCACCCATTCATTCTCTCTATTCTGTCTTTCCCAAATGCGCGTTTTCGCCTTGACGGTGGGGCCTTGAGTGAGTAAAACGCAGGGTGGTTCAAAACGCACTCTTTCGAGGAACGATGATGAAACGGCTTCGTCGCTTTGGTTTGTTTCTGCTGGTGCTGGCTGCTTCGTGCCTGATGGCGCAGACGGATGGAACGCCGCTGGTTTATCCAAAGGCTAAGACCGTGGATCAGGTGGACGATTATCACGGGGTGAAAGTGGCGGATCCGTATCGGTGGCTGGAGGATACGGACTCGGCCGAGACGAAAGATTGGGTCGAGGCGGAGAACAAGCTGACGTTCAGCTATCTGGAGAAGATTCCGTATCGCGAGGCGATTCGCGACCGGATGACGAAGCTGTGGAACTACGAGCGGTTCACGGTGCCCGAACTGGAGGGAGGGCGGTATTTCTTCCAGCACAATGACGGGCTGCAGAACCAGAATGTGTTGTTCGTGGCGGATTCGCTGACGGCGGAGCCGCGGCTGCTGCTCGATCCGAATACGCTCTCGGCCGACGGAACCGTTGCGCTGTCGGGAACAGCGATCACCGAAGATGGGAAGCTGATGGCGTATGGAACGGCGGCATCGGGATCGGATTGGCAGGAGTGGCATGTGCGCGATGTGAGCACGGGGAAAGATCTGCCCGACGTGATCAAGTGGGTGAAATTCTCGGGTGCGTCGTGGACGAAAGATGGCAAGGGATTTTTCTACAGCCGGTACGACGAGCCGAAAGACGCGGCACTGCGCGAGGCGAATTATTTTCAGAAGCTTTATTACCACCGGCTGGGGACGCCGCAGTCGGAGGACGCGATGATCTACAACCGTCCGGATAATAAAGAGCTGGGATTCGGCGGCGGCGTGACCGATGACGGGAAATATCTGGTGATCACGGTGTGGCAGGGGACGTCGCCAAAAAACCGGCTCTATTACAAGGATCTGTCGAAGGCGGATTCGCCGGTGGTGAAGCTGCTCGATGATTTCGACGCGCAGTATCAATTCATCGACAACGACGGGCCGGTGTTCTGGATTCAGACCGACATGGATGCTCCGCGCGGGAAGTTGATTGCGATCGATACGCGGCATCCGGAGAAGAGCAACTGGAAGACGGTGATCCCAGAGGGCAAAGACAAGCTGGAGCATACGGGCGTCATCAACAATGTATTCCTGCTGAGCTATCTGAAGGACGCGCAGGCCGAGGTGCGCGTGTATGACCTGAGGGGAAAGTTTGTGCGGAATGTCGATCTGCCGGGGATCGGAACGGCGGATGGATTCAATGGAAAGCGGAAAGATAAAGAGACGTTCTACGCCTACACGAGCTTTATTTCGCCGACGACGATTTACCGCTACGAGCCGGCGACGGGAAAGAGTTCGGTGTTCCGCAAGCCGAAGGTGGATTTCGACGCGTCGAAGTACGAGACAAAGCAGGTGTTCTATCACAGCAAAGATGGAACGCGGGTGCCGATGTTCCTGACGTATAAGAAAGGACTGAAGCTGGACGGGCAGAATCCGACGCTGCTGTATGCGTATGGAGGATTCGACATCTCGCTGACTCCGGCGTTTTCGGTGCCGACGATTGTCTGGCTGGAGATGGGCGGAATTTATGCGCAGCCGAATTTGCGCGGCGGCGGCGAGTATGGCGAGGAGTGGCATCTGGCGGGAACGAAGGCGCACAAGCAGAACGTGTTTGACGATTTCATTGCGGCGGCGGAGTGGCTGATCGCGAATAAATATACGTCGACGCCGAAGCTGGCGATCCGCGGGGCGAGCAATGGCGGGTTGCTGATTGGCGCGTGCCTGACGCAGCGTCCGGATCTGTATGGCGTGACGCTGCCGCATGTGGGCGTGATGGATATGCTGCGGTTCCAGAAATTCACGATCGGATGGGCGTGGACGTCGGATTATGGATCGTCGGATAACGCGGAGGATTTCAAGTATCTGTACAAGTATTCTCCGCTGCAGAATTTGAAGCCGGGAGTGAAGTATCCGCCAACGCTGATTTCGACGGCGGATCATGATGACCGTGTGGTGCCGGGACACAGCTTCAAGTTCGCGGCCACGATGCAGGCGGACCAGGCGGGTTCGGCTCCGGTGCTGATAAGGATTCAGACGAAGGCGGGACACGGCGCGGGAAAGCCGATCTCGAAGATTATTGAGGAGACGGCGGATGAGTGGGCGTTCACGGCTAAGAATTTGGGGATGGAGGTGAGGATCGAGTAAGTACGACCTCGTTTCTGCGGAGAAGGTAGGGATCTTTCGACTGCGCAGGCCGGCTCTTCGCCGGCCTGCTTCGCTCAACATGACAGGAATGTGTCGGCGCGATCAGCGTTAACCGCTTCAGGGGTAAGTGCTAACGCCGCGGTGCTCTGCCGTTCCAGAACCAAAACCGGACAAAGACAGCGGCAAGTATCACCATCGAGACGCCGAGCGCCCACGAGTGTTTTGCGACAGCGACGGTCGTGAGCCTTAGCACAAGCTCCAGCCCAAAGAGTATTCCGAGGATTAAGCCGGCAAGGCCTAGCTTCTGTATCGAAAACTGCCTGTCGCGTTCCGTCAGATACGAGGGTTGGACCGTGCGGGTTTCGAAATCATAACCGCAGTCACATCTCGTTGCTGAAGGCGGATTCACGAGCTTGCAGTTCGGGCAGTCCATTCAAATAGATTTTACTCGGCGTTCGGAGCGGCCCATCCTCCCGCACAAAACGCGGGAAGGGTGGGGCAACCGCTGTGGGTTCATCGGAAGGAACCGTCGGCTTCTTCGGCGGCACTGACAGCGTAGGAATCTTTCGACTGCGCAGGCCGGCTCTTCGCCGGCCTGCTTCGCTCAAGATGACAGAGTCCGCACGGTCCACGCTTGCGCACAAAGCGCGGGCAACCGAGGTTAGGCCGATCGGAGGGCGTGAGCCGCGCCCGACAGCGATTTAGAATTAGCGCAACTTTTTTTCGACTTGTGCAAGAGCTTCACGGTTCTCTTGTAACAGTCGGAAAACATCGACCGGTTCATTTCTCTCGACACGTTTGGAAATCATCGTCAGCGCATTGACACTTATGCTCGTATTTTTAAAACGCAGGGTTGGATCGGTGCCGTATTCGTCTGTAATCATCACCCACTGTAAACGAAGTTCGCTGGCCAGGACATCGCCGAACACTACGCCTAAGCATTGCAGTTCGTAGCCCTGCGACTTGTTGAAGGCTTTGTCGTTGATCAGTCGCTGTATGACAGGCAAATCTCTCTTCGTCCTGTTTAGCGATGCGCCGTATCTCTGTTTTGCAGCGGCGGCTACGAGCGCTCTCTGCTGATCTAGCCGTCGGCTGTCCTCTTGCGACAGTTCCGTGAACTTCGGTTCGAAAGCAGGGTTATTCCCAGACTGTTGTCCAGCGAGCAGGCCTGCACCGGTCAAAAACAGAAGGACCATCAGGCGTTTCATCGCACAGGAGTGTACTACGATCTCCGACGATTCAGGGGATGGGATACTGCTCGGACGAGGGACTGGGGTGCGGCGGCCCACCCTCCCGCAGAAAACGCGGGAAGGGTGGGGCAACCGCGGGTTTATCGGGAGAGATCGCTCGTCTCATCAGGCAGCGCAAGCGACGTAGGGATCTTTCGACTGCGCAGGCCGGCTTTTCGCCGGCCTGCTTCGCTCAAGATGACAATTTTTCTGGGGCAGTGTTGGTGGTGTGTAGTCTCGCTCCGCTCGAGATGACAGTTTTGTGGAGTATAGTTTCCTGTTTGTAGATCAACATCACAATCTTCGAGGGAATCCGGTGCGGAAAATTCTTGTCGTTGCGTTTCTCCTGGCTCTTACTTCTTTTTGTGTTGCGCAGAATAATGATGCGGCTTCGTTTGCTGCGGAGTTGTTCCGGTACGAGGTGCACCCGAACATCGTGTATCACACGGCGAATAATTTTCAGGACAAGCTTGATGTGTACACGCCTGCCGATGCAGGGCCGCCGAGGCCAGTGGTCATCGTGATTCATGGCGGGGGATGGGTCGAGGGCACGAAGGAAGAGCGCGTGCTCGAAATGATGCCTTATTTGCAGATGGGATTTGCGGCGGTGAATGTGGAGTACCGGCTGGAGCGGGTGTCGCTGGCTCCGGCGGCGGTGGAGGATTGCCGGTGCGCGCTGCATTGGGTGTTTGCGAATGCCAAGAAATATAACTTCGATCCGCAGCGCGTCGTGGTGCAGGGAGGATCGGCGGGAGGACATCTGGCGCTGATGACCGGGATGCTGACTCCGGCGGCGGGATTCGATCACACGTGCGTGACGTCGACGGAAGATTACTGGACGCAGAGTCCGGGGACGAATGGGGATCCGCGGGTGGCGGCGATTGTGAACTGGTTCGGGATTACGGATGTGCTGGACGAACTGCATGGCGCGAATGCCAAGGGATACGCGGTGGTGTGGCTGGGGGATCAGCCGAATGCGGATGAGATCGCGAAGAAGGTGTCCCCGATTAATTATGTGACGGGACAGGTGCCTCCGATTATTACGATCCATGGGGATCATGATGCGCTGGTGCCGTATTCGCAGGCGGTGCGGATGCACAAGGCGCTCGATGCGGCGAAGGTTCCGAATGAGTTGTATACGGTGCCGGGCGGGAATCATGGGGGGTTTACGGCGGAGCAGAATCAGAAGGCTTGGGCGGAGGTTCGGAAGTTTTTGAGGGAGCATGTGAAGGGGTTGGAGTAGAAGTTTCAAAGTTTCAAAGTTTCAAGGTTTCAAGGTTTCAAAGACCTGACGCAGGTTTTTTTCGGGAGGGGCTTTCGGATTCACCAGGCGTGACGGCTCTTTCGTCCCTACGGGACTGGTTCTGAGATCGCCCCATGCCCCGGACTTGCGTCCGGGGCTGCATTCTTTCGCCGCTCCGCGGCTTGCTAAGTCAAAATCCCCACCCTGTCGCACACAACGCGACAAGGGTGGGGCACCCGCTTTTACGTTCCAACAACCGGTGGTGCGGATTCGTGGTAAGATTTTTGGGCTTTGGCTGGAGGCCGCGTCCTGCGGCCTGTTTCGGCCTTGAGTTTCTGCTGGGAGGTTTCCTGATGCGGTTTCGTTCCCTGCTTCTCTCTTCTCTTTCTCTGAGTTCCCTTCTCATTTTCATCTTTGTTGGTGGCGCGGCTGCTCAGCGGAGTTTGCCGAATCATCTGGCGAAACGCGTTGTTGGCGATTACGGATATTGGAGCAAGTATCAGACCCCGGCGTATGGGGCGGCGCAGATTCCCTATCACGAGCTGACGCATATCAATCATGCGGGCGTGTCGTTTGATGCGTCGGGGACGCTGTCGGTGCCGGATGGATTCATTGAGCCCGAGCTGAACAACATGGCTCATGCGGCGGGCGTGAAGGTGTTGCTGCTGCTGGGCGGAGATTTTAACGGGCTTGAGGCTAGCGGGATGAAGCAGACGCTGGTGGATAACATCGCGGCGTTTGAGCAGCAGTATGGGTACGATGGCGTCGATATTGATTGGGAGTATCCGGCGACTAGCGGGGACCGGTTTTTTTTGGCGGAGTTGATGGCGAAGCTGCGGGTATCGAATCGGGATTACGTGCTGTCGATCGACGCGGCGCCGTGGGGCGGGTATGGATACGATTTGCAGCAGCTGAAGCATTCGCTCGATTACGTGAACATCATGATGTATGACTGCGCCGGTCCGTGGACGGCGTACGGGCAGCTGAATTCGCCGATCTTCTGGGACGGGCATGATCCGGCGCCGTGGGAGTGTCAGCCAGGCGGAAGCGTGTTCAACACGGCGAATCTGTTCCTGAAGATGATGCCGGGATCGCAGTTGAACATGGGCACGCCGTTTTATGGGTACAAGTATCTGAACATCAAGAAGGAGTTTGGGCTGTGTCCGAATTCGGCGTGGACTCCGGATGGGGCGTGCGACAACGCGGTGCAGAGCGGGAATTATGGTCCGGACTACAAGCACCTCATCAACAATGGCGTATGGCATACGGTGCGCGATCCGATCGCGCTGGTGCCGTACATGTTGAAGGATGACGGGGGCGATGGGTACATCACGTATGACGATCCGCAGTCGACGTATTACCGCGTGTGGTATGCGGATTGGGTACGCGGGTTAGGCGGGACGTTTATGTGGTCGCTGGACGCGGATTATGATGGGCACTCGCAGGATCTGATGACGGCGATGTATAACGCGTCGGTGGGGAAATAGGATCAGTGGTTAGTGAATAGTGGATATTGTTCAGTGGGTCGCCGCGAGGGCGCGGACGCCCTCGCGACCACTGGCGGGGTGCCGGCGCTACTAGTGCAGAACATAGGGTCTCTCCACTGCGCGAAGCCTTTCCCGCTTCGCGGAAGGCTTCGCTCCGGTCAAGATGACGGTGTGTGCCGACGTGACGATTAAATCCTGCAATAACGATACTTTGCCCGATTTGGGAATGGAGTTGGGACTTCTGGTGCGTATCCCTCGTTTGTGGGTTTGACCCGCCTTATCCGACGTGTTATAAATGCCCGTTTTGCGCTGGTATGCCGGAGCTAGAGACTTACTTCTCTAGTCCCCTTTTAGACGGCATGCAGGGTCAGTCATAGCTGGCGTAAAACCCGACGCGGCCAAGCTCCAACCCTCCTCAGGTCTTGCGGTGGAAGCGTGTTCGGAAAAGCCCCCTGTTCGCGAAAGTGAGAGGTGGGCGCCCGATTTCCGGAAAAGAAAGAACCAAAAACACGTTTGACATTCGTAGAAAGCGCACTATTACGGAGGATTTCTATGCGTACCTGGCTTGCCACTGCTGCGTTTTTCAGCAGCAGAATGGCGATGAAAATTTCAGCCGTTGCAGCGCTAATGACGTTGGGCGCGGCAGCGGCCTTTGCACAACCGGCGGGCGAACCCGGCGGTGAAGCTTCCCTGAAGCTGCCCGATCTCTCGTCGGTCAACTTTTTCAACGGCTCCATTAACGGGCACAAGCTGCTGCTGTTCGGCATTATTTTCTGCATTCTGGGATTGCTGTTCGGCCTGGCGATCTACATGCGGCTGAAGAATCTGCCGGTACACCGCTCGATGCGGGAGATCTCGGATCTGATTTACGAGACCTGCAAGACGTATTTGTTGACGCAGGGCAAGTTCATTCTGTTCTTGTGGGTGTTTGTGGCGATTATTATCGGCGCCTATTTCGGGTTGCTGGCACCGGTGCCGGGCAAGCCGGTTTCGTTGACCCTGCCGATCATTCTTGGATTCAGTCTCGTGGGGATTGCGGGAAGCTACGGAGTGGCGTGGTTCGGAATCCGCGTGAATACGTTTGCGAATTCGCGGACGGCGTTCGCTTCCCTGCCCGGCAAGCCGTATCCGGTGTATGCGATTCCGCTCGAAGCGGGCATGAGCATCGGAATGATGCTGATCTCGGTCGAGCTGATCATGATGCTGATCATCCTGCTGTTCGTTCCGGGAGATTATGCGGGGCCATGCTTCATCGGATTCGCGATTGGCGAATCGCTGGGAGCGGCGGCGCTGCGAATTGCGGGCGGCATCTTCACGAAAATTGCCGACATCGGGTCAGACCTGATGAAGATCGTGTTCAAGATCAAGGAAGACGATGCGCGCAATCCGGGCGTGATTGCGGATTGCACGGGCGACAATGCGGGCGACTCGGTTGGTCCGTCAGCCGATGGATTTGAGACGTACGGCGTGACGGGCGTGGCGCTGATCACGTTCATCCTGCTGGGCGTGAAGGATCCTTCGGTGCAGGTGCAGTTGCTGGTGTGGATCTTCGTGATGCGCGTGATGATGCTGATCTCGAGTTCGGGGGCGTACTTCCTGAACACGCTGATTGCGAAGGCGAAGTACGGCTCTTCAAACGAGATGAATTTCGAAGCGCCGCTGACTTCGCTGGTGTGGATCACGTCTCTGGTGTCGATCGGGCTGACCTACCTGGTTTCGTATTACACGATTCCGCTGCTGGGAGCCGATGGTTCGCAGTGGTGGAAGCTTTCGACGATCATCTCGTGCGGGACGCTGGCGGGAGCACTGATTCCGGAACTGGTGAAGGCGTTCACGTCGGTGGAATCGCGGCATGTGAAAGAAGTGGTGGTATCGGCGCAGGAAGGCGGCGCGTCATTGGGAATCCTGTCGGGATTCGTGGCCGGAAATTTCTCGGCCTACTATCTGGGATTCTCGATGATGGTGCTGATGGCGATTGCGTATTACATGAGCACGATGGGACTGGCGGCGGCGGCGGGAATGCTGGCACCGGCGGTATTCGCTTTCGGGCTGGTTGCATTCGGCTTCCTGGGAATGGGACCAGTGACGATCGCGGTGGACTCGTATGGTCCGGTGACGGACAATGCGCAATCGGTGTATGAGCTGTCGCTGATCGAGTCGGTTCCGAACGTCGAGATGGAGATCGAAAAGGAATTCAAATTGAAGGTGAACTTTGAGCGCGCCAAGCACCTGCTGGAAGCGAACGACGGCGCGGGCAACACGTTCAAGGCGACGGCGAAACCGGTGCTGATCGGAACGGCGGTGGTCGGAGCCACGACGATGATTTTCTCCATCATCATGGCGCTGACGAATGGGCTGACGGAAAATGTGTCGAGCCTTTCACTGCTGCACGCTCCGTTTGTGCTGGGACTGATCACGGGCGGCGCGATGATTTACTGGTTCACCGGCGCGGCAACGCAGGCGGTGACGACCGGCGCGTACCGGGCGGTGGAGTTCATCAAGGCGAACATCAAACTCGAGGGCGTAGAGAAGGCGTCGGTAACGGACAGCAAAAAGGTGGTGGAGATCTGCACGCAGTACGCGCAGAAAGGCATGCTGAACATCTTCCTGGCCGTGTTCTTTGCGACGCTGGCGTTTGCGTTTGTGGAGCCGTTCTTCTTCATCGGGTATCTGATCTCGATTGCGATCTTCGGCTTGTATCAGGCGATCTTTATGGCGAATGCCGGCGGAGCCTGGGACAACGCGAAGAAAATTGTCGAGGTGGAACTGAAGCAGAAGGGGACCCCCCTGCACGATGCGACTGTTATTGGAGATACCGTGGGCGATCCGTTCAAGGACACGTCATCGGTGGCGCTGAATCCGGTGATCAAGTTCACGACGCTGTTTGGGTTGCTGGCGGTGGAACTGGCGGTGACGCTGTCGGGAAATAGCGGCGCGCTGACCAAGGGGCTGGCGCTGGGATTCTTCATTGTGTCGCTGTTCTTCGTGCATAAGTCGTTTTACGGGATGCGGATCAAGTCGGCGAAGGAGGCGTGAGGTCGGTTTTCGGAAGTTTATTTTGCGCCATCCGGCTTTTGGCCGGGTGGCGTTTTTATTTTGATGCGCGGCGGTCTCGCTTTGCCCGACGGACAGTCGAGCCGGCTGTCGCTACGCTGCAACGCCTTCAGAACGCCTGCTTCATTTTTGATTTGACGCTTTTGGCTAGCTTTTCGATTTGCTCGGCTTTCTTGATGGCTTCGAGGGACATGACGCCTTGTCCGGCCTTGTCGAGATAGGCTTTGAGTTCCTGCGTGAGTTGGGCCATTTTTTCCGTGTCGCGGCGGATTTCGACCTGTCGCTGCTGATTGGCCGCGAGGGCCTGCTGTCGCTGGATCGGGTTACCAGAGGTGATGGGAATGGGTTCCATGCCTTGGCCCTGTGCGACGGCCGGAGGAAGGCGGACTTGTTGGGCCGAAGCAAATCCGGCAACTGAGACGAACGTGCAGAGAACAACGATGAGGGAACTGATCGTTGACATGATGAGCTCCTGTTGCGATCTCCAGTGAGGTTGCATGGACAAGTGACAAAAATGCCCGCGGCATTATGGCGCGGAAGGATGGCTGAGACAAGAGGATTCCTCGAAGTACGCGATGCGGAAACGGTTACGAAGGGAAATGGGTGAGTGCGAGGCGCCCGGGCGAGCAGCCGGCGGGGCGCCCCGACGGAACTAAAGCGATTGCTTCATTTTTGATCTGACGCTTTTGGCTAGCTTCTCGATTTGCTCAGCTTTTTTCAGGGCGTCGAGGGACACGATGCCTTGTCCGGCCTTGTCGAGATAGGCTTTAAGCTGCTCAGTGAGTTCCGCCATCTTTTCCGTGTCGCGGCGGATCTCGATCTGGCGCTCCTGATTGGCAGTGACGGCCAGCCGCCGCTGAAGTTGGTCATCCGAGACAACCGGAATGCTGTGCATGCCCTGACTCTGTGCAATGGTTGGAGGAAGTTGGACTTGTTGAGCCGACGTGAGTCCGGCGGTAAAAACGAACGTGCAGACAGCAACGATCAGAAAACTGATCTTTGCACTATTGAATCCTGACATTGTTGGACCCCTCTGCGATCCCCAGCGTGTTCGCAGCCACGAGTTGCGGCATTATGGCGTGAAAGGTAGGAAGAGACAAGAGGATTCGGAGAGGGTTCGGATTCGTAAACGATTACGCGGGCAGAAAAATTCCAGTAAAGCATCACGGCAGGGACACAAACGATTTTTCGGTGTCCCCGTGATCGGAAACTAACGGCGATCCCAATCGAGCTGGCGGCGATCCTGATGGAGGTCGCGATATTCGCGGCGAAGTTGGCGGCGCTCATGGCGCGCGGAGGCGTAGTCTGCGCGCCGGAGATCGCGGCGCGCTCGCGGCGCAGCTCGCGGCGATCGTGATGCGCTCGTCGTTTCATGGTTGTCCTGCATTCCCCTTCAGCGAGGTGCTGAAAAATGGAACACCAGGGCGGGGTGGAGTTGCGGGGATGGACCCGAGGTCGATTTCCGGATTCAGGCTCTTGCCTTTCGGCTGTCCGCTATAGGAATTGCTACCGTCGAGCTTTTCGCTCAACGGGACAGTCCAAGGCGGCTGTCCCTACGTGGTTCGTTGTTAGTTGGGGCCGCGCATTTTTTCTTTTACGCTCTTGGCTAGTTTTTCGATTTCTTCGGCTTTCTTGATTACGTCGAGGGAGAGGACGTTTTCGTTGGACTTGTCGACGTAGGCTTTCAGTTCGGTGGAGAGCTTGAGGAGTTTATCGGTGTCGGACTTGATGGCGGCGACGCGTTCTTTGGCGGCCTTCTTTTCCATCTCGTGCTCAAGGTGGGATCGGATTTCGTCGGCGTCGGCGTTGGGCGGGTTGACGTCGTGCGTCGGCATTTGGATTTGTCCCGGCGAGTTTTGGGCGAAGGACGGGAGGGCAAAGAGCAAGAGCAGTAATGGGAGGAAGAAGTGGGATCGCACGGGTACCTCGCTGACGCGAACTTTGATCTTTGAAAATTATACGTCTGGGGCGTATCGGCGGGAATTCGGCTCTATCCGCCGCAATGCAAGAACAAATCAAACCACAAAGGTCACGAAGTTACACGAAGGGGGAACAAAAGGTCCCTCCACGCGCGAACGGATCAGCTTTCGCTGATCCGTTCGCTTGGTCGGGATGACAAGGATTTGCTTTAGAGAGCGCTCATGTTGGCGAGGAATTCGCTGTTCGATTTGGTCTTGCTCAGCTTGTCGATCAGCAGTTCCATGGCTTCTACCGGGGAGAGCGGGTTGAGCACTTTGCGAAGGACCCAGATGCGCGAGAGATCTTCTTTCGGAATCAGGAGTTCTTCTTTTCGGGTGCCGGAGCGCTGGATGTCGATGGCCGGGAAGACGCGCTTATCGACGAGCTTGCGCTCGAGGATGATTTCGCTGTTGCCCGTGCCTTTGAATTCTTCAAAGATCACGTCGTCCATGCGGCTGCCGGTGTCGATGAGGGCCGTCGCGATGATGGTGAGCGATCCGCCTTCTTCGATGTTGCGGGCCGATCCGAAGAAGCGCTTGGGGCGCTGCAGCGCGTTGGAGTCGACGCCGCCGGAGAGCACTTTGCCCGAGGGCGGAACGATCGTGTTGTAGGCGCGAGCGAGACGGGTGATGGAGTCGAGCAGGATGACGACATCGCGCTTGTGCTCGACGAGGCGCTTGGCTTTTTCGATCACCATTTCGGCGACCTGGACGTGACGGGCGGCGGGTTCGTCGAAGGTCGAGGAGATCACCTCGCCTTTAACCGAGCGCTGCATGTCAGTGACTTCTTCCGGACGCTCGTCGATCAGCAGGACCATCAGGACGACTTCGGGATGGTTCGTGGTGATCGAGTTGGCGACGTTTTGGAGAAGCATCGTCTTGCCGGCACGTGGTGGGGAAACGATCAGTCCGCGCTGGCCTTTGCCGAGAGGCGTGAGCAGATCCATCACGCGGGCGCTGGCGTTGTCGCGGGTGGTTTCGAGCTTTACGCGCTCCTGCGGATAAAGGGGCGTCAAGTTGTCGAAGAGAATCTTGTTGCGGGCTTCGTCGGGAGACTCGAAGTTAACGGCCTCGATTTTAACGAGCGCGAAGTATTTTTCACCTTCGTGCGGAGGGCGCACCTGTCCGCTGATGGTGTCGCCGGTCTTGAGGTCGAATTTACGGATCTGGGACGGGGAGACGTAGATATCGTCGGGGCCCGGGAGGTAATTGTAGTCGGGAGAGCGGAGGAAGCCGTAGCCGTCGGGCAGAATTTCGAGGACGCCCTCGGCAAAGATGTGGCCTTCTTTTTCGCTTTGCGCCTGGAGGATCTTGAAGATCAGGTCCTGCTTGCGCATCCCGCTGGCACCGGGGAGGTCCAAGGTCCTTGCGATCTTGGTCAACTCGGTGATGTTCTTTTCTTTCAGTTCTGCAATGGTCATGATTCACCTGAACCCGTGCACTAGAGCGTATTCGGTAGTGTCAACGGGAGATTTTCAAAAGGAAGGGGACACAGGAAAGACGTAACACAACGCCGGGCAGGAAGGGCGGGACTGGGTTAAGCAGCCCGCCGTTGTGCTTCGGCAACGTTCTCTGGTTCCGACAAAACTTCTTGCCGCTCCGAGTCAGCGATCCGGTCCAACACGCCGTTCATGGTTTCCTGGATGCGGGTACTGGGCCGATGGAACTTCCGCGTGGCCTTGGAGGCAAGCTGACACAGCATATAACGGTTGCGTAAAGTCTGTAAAGCGTCAAACACACGATCAGAGCGCATGTGTCGTAGTTCTCCTTACTTTATGATTGTGGCCTTCCGCCTTCTTCCTTCCGCCACGGGAGGGTGACCGGAAACCCCAGAGTCCGACCTAAGTCACTGATTCCTAGTAGGTTGTAAAAGGAGTAAGCGTAAAACACACTCAACTGAATAGATGCGGGACCGGGTGCCTAAGATGCTCCATTTTTAGGGGCTTAGCTTCTGGGCTGAGTCGGTCGAACCTCGCCTTGAAAGCTTCCGGCGGTCCTTTGGAACTCGCTAATCTATCTGCAAGAGAAGTTGTGGTCAAGTGTTTATTTGTAAAGAGGGATGCATACCCGGGCGATTTGCTGACCAGTTTGGTACAAGTCCTTGGAGACAATGGAGTTAGTTAAATTAGCGGGAAGGGCAGCATTCCGGCCTCCGGCTCTCGGCTCGCGGAATACGGCTTTCGGCTTTTGGCAGTTTGCGTCTGCTTGGCGCTCGACCGGACAGGCGAGGCGGTGGTCCCTGCACAATCATTCTTCTGAGACAATTGGGATCATGGATGGCGTGCGGATGGATGCGTGGCTTTGGGCGGCGCGGTTTTTCAAGACGCGGACGCTGGCGAAGAAGGCATGCGACCTGGGGCGGGCGCGGTCGAATGAGCAACTGGCGAAAGCGGCGCGAGAGGTGCGCGTCGGGGACATGCTGCGGATCATCACGGAAGGCGGGGAGTTCGAGGTGAAGGTGCTCGGGGTGAGCGACGTGCGAGGACCGGCTGCCGAGGCGCAGAAGCTGTATTCGGAGACTGATACCAGCAAAGAGATGCGGGCGAAGGCTGCGGCGGAGCGGAGAGCGGCGCGCGAGTTTGAGGTTCTTCCGGAGGGGCGTCCGTCGAAGCGGGATCGGAGACGGATCATTCAGTTCCGGGGGCGCGCGTGAAAGTCAAAAGCTTTCAACGCAGGGGGCACGGGAGGCACAGAGGAATACTTTCCGAACACTCTTCTTCCAGGCTTTACTTTTTTTGTCTCCATAATTGAAACACTCGTTTCAATTATCATACAATTTCGCATATGAGCCGAACGGTGAATGAGAGGCGGCCTGCGGAGCTGAAGATGGCGATCGTGCGCTACCTGGCGGCGCATGGATTGAGCGATCTCTCCCTGCGTCCGCTGGCGAAGGCGGTGGGATCGAGTCCGCGGGTGCTGCTCTATTACTTTGGGTCGAAAGAAAAGATGGTGGGCGAGGTTCTTGCCGAGATGCGGCGTCAGCAGGCTGCCGGGTATGACGAAATCCATGCGCGAAACTTGCAGGAAGAATATTGGATGGTGTGGAAGCGGATGAGTGCTCCGGAATCGGTGCCGCTATTCCGGCTGTTCTTCGAAGCGTATGGGATCGCGCTGCGGCGTCCGAAAGCTTACCGGACGTTTCTGCGCACGACGATGGAGGATTGGCTGCGTCTGATTGTTGATCCGATGTGCCGCGAGGGGTATGCGCGCGGCGAGGCGCGGGCGTTTGGAACCGTGATTGTCGCGGGTTTGAGGGGATTCATGCTGGATTTCTGCAATACCGGAGATCGCAAGCGCGTGGATCGCGCAGTGGAGATGTGGCTGGGCAGCCTGGATGGGCTGCTGCCGAAGAGAAAGAAGACGAGAGGACGAAGATGAGTCATCGGGGATATTTACATTTTATTTGCGTGATCGCGGGGCTCGTGTTTCTGTTTGCTGGTTCAGCGCGGGCGCAGCTTGTGCCGGGATCGATGGATGTTCATTGGGATCAGGGCGCGGCGGATTGCACGAAGAGTACCGCGCCTCCGCTGCAGGTGCATGCCTATAACGCGCAGACGTTCATCCTGCGGGAGAATTTGTGCGCGACGTTTGAAGCGCCGTTTATGTATTTGCTGATTGGGGCGCAGAAGGCGATGCTGATCGATACGGGGGACGTTGCGGACGCAGCGAAGATGCCGCTGGCGAAGACGGTGCTGGATTTGTTGCCTTCGCAGGGTGGGATGAAGTTACCGCTGCTGGTGGTGCATTCGCATCGGCATCTCGATCATCGGGCGGGCGATGGGCAGTTCGCGCACCTGCCGAATGTGCAGGTGGTGGGATTTGATATCGACAGTGTGACGAAGTTCTACAACGTCGCGGACTGGCCGGATGGGACGGCGCAGATCGAACTTGGAGATCGCGTGGTGGATGCGATTCCGACGCCGGGGCACAACGAGACGGAAGTTTCGTTTTACGACCGCCAGACCGGGCTGTTTTTCTCGGGCGACTTTCTGATCCCCGGGCGGTTGCTGATTGACGACACGAAGGCGGACCTGGACAGCGCGGAGCGGGTGGCGGCGTTTGTGAAGGATCGTCCGGTGAGCTATGTGCTTGGTGGGCATATTGAAGAGGACGCATCGGGGAAATTGTTTCCGTGGGAGTCGCAATATCATCCTAACGAGCATGTGTTGCAGTTGACTAAGGAAGACTTGCTGGCGCTGCCGGGGAAGATTCGCAGCTTTAACGGGTTTTATACCGAGACCGGCGGGGCGGTGATGATGAATTCGCTGCGCATTCTGATTTGGTTTGCGGTGGGGATCGCGGTTGTGGTGGTGGCGATGGTGATTGTGCTGTGGCGGTTTGTGAGGAGGAGGCGGGGGCGGCGGTTGAAGAAAACGATTCAGGTGTGATTCGCAGACTCACGCTGTTTAGAAATCGAGACGGCATCTTCAGGCACCCCATTTCATTCATCACGCATCTACGATCACGACTCATTCGAGTCTGGGGCGGGGCGGAGCTTTCTCTGTACAAAAGTTGAGCAGGAGATCATCACCATGTGATGGCGCTGTATGCCGAACGGTAGGGTGAGGGTTCTGCCGTTCTGGAACGCGAACCTCAAGAAAGACACCAATCCAAGGACGGCGTAGGCAATTGCGAGCACGCGCGCGACGGGGGCGACTCGAACGGAGATGATGCGCATAGGGACATGATGTTAGAACGCTTTTCCGCCGTGGGCGCAGGGTTTCAATTCCAGCTTTGAATATCGAAGGCGATTCAGCAGTTCATCTTGGTCAACTCCCGTCGACCCCTACCGGGTCGTCGGCGCTGGTCATCACCGGATTTCTTTCGAGGTAGTCAAGCTCGCGCTTGGAAGAGGTGCGGATCCATATAGCGATTACTTCGACAGATGCCGACGGAAACGGAACGTGATTGACTACGATGATGCTTTTGTCGCTACAGAGACCGAGGCCACGGGGATTCTGAAGAAAGCAAAGGAATTTGCGGTGGCTGTCGAGGAGTGGATTACCAGGAATCACCCGTCCCTCAAAGCATAGAAAGTTGCTCCCAGAAATTCCCTCCATGCCCATCCGGAGATGACGGCATCTACAACTCAGGACCGGCACTGAAGTGCGTGCGCCACATCGGCGTGTGATTCAAATCACAGAATCATCCACTGGGCCGCCTATAGCGTTAAGGGGAAATCCTTTATTGATTGCGAGGTCTTTATTCATGAGCACTGTTACCCCTACCAGCAGCGCGCGGATTTTGAACCCCAGACTTGAGCGGAAAATTATGAGCGCCGAGACGGCGGCTGGACTGATCCAGTCGGGCGATCAGATTGGGATGAGCGGGTTTACGGGATCGGGGTATCCGAAGGCGGTGCCGCTGGAGCTGGCGCACCGCATCGCCGACGCGAATTTCCGGGGCGAGAAGTTCCAGGTGAGCGTGTTCACCGGGGCATCGACCGGGCCGGAGCTGGATGGGGCGCTGGCGATGGCGGGCGGGATTCATCTGCGGCTGCCGTACCAGTCGGATCCGGAGACGCGGAAGCGCATCAATGCGGGCGAGATGGATTACATGGATATCCATCTGAGCCATGTGGCGCAGTTCGTCGAGTATGGATTCCTGGGCAAGCTCGATGTGGCGCTGATCGAAGTGACGGCGATTCTTGAAGACGGGAGGGTGGTGCCGAGTTCGTCGATCGGGAACAACAAGACGTGGATCGACTGCGCGGAGCGGATCATTCTGGAAGTGAATTCGTGGCAACCGATGGCACTGGAGGGGATGCACGATATTTATTACGGGCTAGAGCCGCCTCCGAATCGCAAGCCGATTCCGCTGGTGAAGCCCGGAGACAGGATCGGGACGCCATATCTGCAGATTCCGGCGGACAAGATTGTGGGGATCGTGCTGACGGACTCACCGGACCGGAACAGTCCGTTCAAGGATCCGGATGCGGCGTCGAAGAAGATTGCGGGACACATTCTTGAGTTCCTCAGCTGGGAAGTGAAGAAAGGGCGGATGCCGGAGAACCTGCTGCCGCTGCAATCGGGCGTGGGGAACATTGCGAATGCAGTGCTGTTCGGGCTGGAGGAAGGTCCGTTTGAAGGACTGACGTCGTATACGGAAGTGATTCAGGATGGGATGATCCGGCTGCTGAAGTCGGGAAAACTGACGTCGGCTTCGGCGACGGCGTTCTCGCTGAGTCCGGAGATGCTGAATGAAGTGAATGCGAATATGACTTCATATCGCGAGCAGATCGTGCTGCGTCCGCAGGAGATTTCGAATAATCCGGGGATCATTCGGCGGCTGGGCGTGATCGCGATGAACGGGATGATCGAGGCGGATATTTACGGCAACGTGAATTCCACGCACGTGATGGGATCGCGCATACAGAACGGGATTGGCGGGTCAGGGGATTTTGCGCGCAATGGATATTTGTCGATCTTTATGGCGCCGTCGTCGGCGAAGAAGGGGACGATCTCGACGATTGTGCCGATGGTGTCGCACGTGGATCATACGGAGCACGATGTACAGGTGCTGGTGACGGAGCAGGGATTGGCGGATCTGCGGGGACTCTCGCCGAAAGAACGCGCGAAGCTGGTGATTGAGAAGTGCGCTGCGCCGGAATACAAGGGGCTGCTGAAGGATTATTTGTCGCGGGCGGAGTCGCTGTCGTATGGGAAGCATACGCCGCATCTGCTTACGGAGTCGCTGGGATGGCATAACCGGTATCTGCGGAGTGGGAGGATGTTGCCGGGGGAGGAGTGAGTAGGCAGTACTCGGTACTGAGTTTCACGTTTCGATTTTCAGTCTGCGCGTTTCGCTCTGTCGAAATCCCCACTTCTGGCAAAACCGGCCAGAAGTGGGACACCCTATTCTGTGGTGACTCGATGCTCGTCGAAGCGCTCCTACACAGTTATTTGGGCCAGAGCCAGCCGAAGGTGCCTGCCATTAGCAGGGCGTAGACCAGGCCGTCGATTACTTCTTTCAGGACGAATCCCACGGGATAGCTTTTCCAGATGACGTTGGCCAATGGGCCAAGGCCGAACGAGAGGAATGCGGCCGTTCCTACTACGCGGAAGACGGCAAGATAGTACGTGCCGGGCGCGACAGTGTGCGCCGTCAGGTAGGCGACGAAGAAAGCGATGATCAGGCAGTATCCGAACCAGAGGCCGAGGAATTTGGGGATAAACGGGGCGCCGTTGCGGAAGACGATCATCATGCCGACCGGGCCCTTGGTATATTTCGCGATGGCTTCAGGCGATTTCATTTCTTTGTGGGTGCAGAAGGGGAAGACGTAGAGTCCGCGCGTGAGGCCGGCTGTGTGGAGTGTGGGCAGAATTTTGTCTTCGTCGGGCAGCTTCTTGTAATCGCCTTTGTGATACGGCAGCGCCATGTGCATGATGGAGCTGGCGACGAAGACGATGACGGCCGAGAGTATGATCGGCAGCCAGAGAGCGGAGAGTGGGACCATTGGCATCTCCTTTGAAGGAAGGGTGAGTACTCGACGCAGGGGAGGCTATCGCGAAGGATGCAAGAGGTCAAGGGTTTCGCGATCTAAGTAATTAACCACAAAGGACACGAAGTAACACTAAGGAAAACATCCTAACGTTCGGCTTCTCTTGCGAAGCCGTGGGGCATCTAAAGACCCTATGACAGCGGAAAGAAATCCGGTTCGGGTGGAAGAGATTCATTCGGAGAAGCGCGGTGCGGAGCTGGCTCGTCTGAACTTGTGGCTGGAGCAGCTTGTAGCGCGGAGTGGGAGCGATCTGCTGCTGGTGCCGGAGGCTCCGGCGGCAGTGCGGGTGGAGGGAGCACTTTCGCCGATCGGAGAAACCGCTCTGAACGGGGACGAGATCGAGCGCTGTGTGCTGCCGGCGCTGGCGAATCACGCGCGGCAGGACTACGAACAGACTGGCATTGCGGATTCATCGTATCGGGCGGAGGGAGTGGGACGGTTCCGGATCAATTTGCATCGGGAGCGCGGACGCACGGCGGCTACGGTGAGGGCGCTGCCGTCGCGGGTGCCGTCGCTTGACGAGCTTCGTTTGCCCGCGTCTGTGCGCGGGTTGGCCGGGTTGCGGCGCGGACTGGTGATTATCGGCGGAGCGACGGGGTCGGGCAAGACCACGACGCTCGCTGCGCTGGTGAATGCGATCAATCAGGAGAGTGCGCGGCATATCGTAACGATTGAAGATCCGATTGAATACGAACACGAGCACAACAAGAGTCTGATCGAACAGGTGGAGATTGGAATCGATGCGCCGGACTTCCCTACTGCGCTACGGGCGGCGATGCGGCAGGCGCCGGATGTGATTGTCGTGGGAGAGATGCGCGATCCGGAGACGGCGCGGATTGCGCTGGCTGCGGCGGAGACGGGGCATCTGGTGTTTACGACACTGCATACGACGGATGCGGCGTCGACAGTATCGCGGATTGCGGATTCATTTCCGCAGGAGCGGCAGCATTCCATACGGGCTGAGATGGCCATGGCTCTGGCGGCGATGCTGACGCAGACGCTGATTCCGCGCAAGAGTGGAGGACGCGTGCCTGCGGCGGAGTTGCTGATGGTGGGATATGGGGCGCGGCAGCATATACGGAAGAATGCGCTGCAGCATCTGCATCAAGAGATCACGATCACGCGCAAGCAGGGATCGTTCACGATGGAGGAGTCGCTGGCGCAGCTGGTCTTTCAGAACGAGTTGAGCCGCGAAGAGGCGATGACGCGGGCGGGGCATGCGGAAGATCTGGATGCTTTGCTGAAGGGGAAGGGATTCTAGAAACCCTCGGCCACGGATTTTCGCGGATTCTTACGGATCAACCTCTTACAGATCTCTCGACAGTTGGGTCTCTTCCCAGTCGTTGGGATGTTTCGACTTCGGTTACTCAACATGACGGTGTAAAGAGCGCAATAGACCCGAGGGCGTCGGGTCACTTCCCTTCTTCTCTCTTCTCTTCGCTCTTTTCTCTTCCCTTCCCTTCTTTACCACGCGGTCAAATTCACCTTGTCTAGCCAGACGTGGTAGGGGACTGGCGGTTGGGCCAGGTCCATCTGGAAGGCGTTGTCGATTTCTTCGAGCGTCCAGTCGGGCTGGTTGTTGTAGTAGGTGTCGACCTGGTAGGTCTGATCTCCGACTTGCAGGCTGATGTAGTGCACCTGGTTGTTGACGCGCTCGAATTGCCAGACGAGATGGACCCACGTGTTGGCAGGGAAAGGATTGCAGGGCACGTTGGATTCACGCCAGATGCCCGAGGCGTCGTCCCAGATATCCCACATGGGCGGAGTCTCGCCCTTGAAGTTGCATTCCGATCCCCAGACCCAGCGGTATCCGCCGAAGGTTTGATTGGTGTCGAACTCGAGTGCCTGCGGAGCGGCGGGATTGTCGATGTAAAAGTAGAGATCGTAGGTGAAGTGGCTGACGTTGTTGCCTCCGGCGACGGCGTTGAAGTAGAGCTCGTTGGAGTAGCCGTTGGGTCCGCTCATGCTGAACTCGGCGGACTGGCCGTCCATCGAAGGAGAAGAGACGTTCTGGGTCATGGACGACGTGGGCGGATTGGGATTGCCGGAGGCGCAGACTTGTCCGTCGCGGCCGGAGCCAGGAGGAAAATCGGCGGCGCAGGATTGCCATCCGGGCATGTTCTGGATTCCGCTGATCGTGACTTGCGACGGCTGTGAGGTGACGGTGACTTTGAGGATGGTGGAGGAGATGTATCCCTGCTTGTCTTCGGCCATGACTTCGACGGTGTGCTGGCCGGGCGCGATGAAGAGTTGCGTGTTGATCGAGTTGGTGAAGGTGAAATAGACGGCGAGTTGATCGACGTAGACGCGCATAAAGAAGATGGGATTCTTCGGCGTTGCGGTGGCGACGACGTTCATCGGCGATGCGACGCTGGCGCCGTCGGTGGGATTGGAGACCGTCAAGGGAAAATCGTTGGAGCCGTTCGGATACGGCGGCGTGCAGGTGGATTCCGCCGGCATGCACGCGGGAGGAGCGGGCAGCGCACTGGTCGATGGCGACCAATTAATGGGGACGGGTGGCGTCGAGGGATAGGATGGCTGGTCGGGAGCGACCGCCATCTTGGAGTTCGTGCCGCAAGAGGCGAGAGCAAGGCTGAATGATGTCAGAAAAATGATTTTGGAAACCCACGACGAACGAGCCACGAAGGGGACTGCTTGCATTCACCAACCTCCAAAGATCCGGGTCCACCCACGCGGAAAACAGGATTCGGAAGCGGCGAACTGTTCTGATCGTAAGTTGCGCGGGCCTTTCAAGGATGTATGTAGAGGGATGTGGGGGCAATCGGGAAGGAACCGTAAGGGACGGGGATTAATGCTTTAAGGAGAGCTGGCTCTCGGCTCTCGGGTGTCGTTCGTCGTTGGCTCCTTCTCTTCAGCTCGACGGCCTGGTGCGGAACATAGGGTCTCTCCCCTGCGCGTTGCCTTTCGCTTCGCTTCGGCAATGCTTCGGTCGAGATGACAGTTATAACTCTTACGCCCAGTAGGTGCGGTCGAGGCTGCGGTATTGGATGGCTTCGGCTATGTGTTTTGGTTCGAGATTCTGGGCATCTTCGAGGTCGGCGATAGTGCGCGCTACTTTGAGGATGCGGTCGTGGGCGCGGGCACTGAGTCCCTGCTGGGTCATGGCGCGCTCGATGAGGCGCTCGCAGTCGGCGGAGAGTTCGCAGAAGGCGCGGATGTGGCGGGAGGACATCTGAGCATTGCAGTAAAGGCGTTCGCGCGAGGTGGAGAAACGCTGGAGCTGTTTCTGGCGGGCGCGCACGACGCGTTCGCGAATTTTTGCCGAGCCTTCAGGCTCGGCTCCAGAGCGCATTTCCTTATAGTTCACGGCGGGGACATCGATGTGGATGTCGATGCGATCCATCAGCGGGCCGGAAATTTTAGAGATGTAGCGCTGGATCATCGGCGTAGTGCACTGGCAGTCACGGGTGCGGTCGTTGTGGAATCCGCAAGGACAGGGATTCATGGCGGCGGCAAGCATGAAGCGCGCGGGAAAGGTGAGCGACATGGAGGCGCGCGCGATCGAGACCGTGCCGTCTTCGAGAGGCTGGCGAAGGACTTCGAGCACGTTGCGCGGGAACTCGGGAAGCTCGTCGAGAAAGAGCAGGCCATTGTGGGCGAGCGAGACTTCTCCGGGGCGAGGGATGACGCCGCCGCCGATGAGGCCTGCGTCGGAGATGGTATGGTGCGGGGCGCGATAGGGGCGGGTTCCGACGAGCCCCGTGCCTTGATCGAGAACTCCGGCGACGCTGTGAATCTTGGTGGTCTCGAGGGCTTCTTCGAAGGTGAACGGCGGCAGGATCGTGGGCATGCGCTTGGCGAGCATGGTCTTTCCCGAGCCGGGCGGGCCGATCATGAGAATGTTGTGGCCTCCGGCGCAGGCGATCTCGATGGCGCGCTTGGCGGTCTGCTGTCCGCGAACGTCTTTGAAGTCGACGAAGAATTGCTGAGACTCGCGCAGCAGCGAATCGCCATCAGCTTTGATGGGCATAATGCCATTGCCCGAGTTGACAAAGTGGATGACATCGAGAAGCGAGCGCACGGGATAGACATCGACGTCTCCGACCATGGCCGCTTCTTTGGCATTGGCTTCGGGGACGACCATGCGGGAGATTTTTCGTCCGCGGGCCTCGATGGCGATGGGAAGCGCGCCGCGGACGCTGCGAACTCCGCCGTCGAGAGACAACTCTCCCACGAAAACGCAATCGCCGATATCTTTCTTTGTGAGGCCACCGTAGGCTCCCACGATGCCGAGGGCCATGGGCAGGTCGAATCCGGATCCTTCTTTCTTTATGTCGGCGGGGGCGAGGTTGATGGTGATGTGGGTGGGCGGGATGTCGTAGCCGCAATTTTTCAGCGCGGCGCGGACACGGTCGCGGCTCTCGCGGACAGCGGCGTCGGGAAGGCCGACGGTGTGGAAGTGATCCTGGTCACATTTAATGCCGGAGCAGTCGACCTCCACCTGAATGATGTTAGCGTCGATGCCGTAGACGGCGGCGCTGAGGGTTTTATAGAGCATGAGAAGTAGTCAGTCTTTAGTTGTCAGTCATCAGTTTCCAGTCGTTGGGATTCGTCCTGGCGTAGACCAAAGACTAAGGACTAACGACCGCTTTCAGGTACACCTTTGCTTCGTATGCAGGTTCCTAGGTTACGGATTTGGGACTGTGCACGGCTGTGACGGATGTCACTTTGCGGCTGTGGAAAACTGGGGCGTTAAGGTGATTCGGCAGAGACACAGCTAGCTACGTCTCTGAGTACGAAGCGAATTCGCCGGAGCGATATCGCAGTTGGGCGATCGAATCGTGCCTTCGTGCATTGTTCCTTCGTGTACCAGAAGGTTAACAATCTGGTTGTTTCGGCAGAATGCAAACAATTAGGATGACAAGGGTTAGAAGTCGGGCAAATTAATGAATTCAGATCCGAATCAGCTGCGCGCGACACCGGGACAGGGAAACCTGGAGCGGGAGGAATCGCAACTCTGGCGGTGGGCGCTGTGGTTCATGATTTTTCTGGCGGTGGCGCTGGCGGCGCTGCTGTGGGAACGGTTGGATGGCGTCCCGTATTCGCTGCGGGTGATTCCGATCGGAGTGCTGGCGCTGTCGGTGCTGTTCGCGGTTTATGCGGCGGGGCGGCGGCGGGAAGTCACGGAACTGAAAGGCGCGCTGAGAAACCTGCAGGAGCATGTGGGCGCGGCTCCGTCGGAAGAGCAACTCGACCAGCTGAGCCAGGTCATCATGCGCTCGCAGCGCAATTTCAAAGAGCTGATTGATTCGTTCGATGACCCGGCATGCGCGGTTACTCTGGACGGCACGGTTCGAACCGTCAACAAGCGCGTGACCGAACTGACGGGATTGCAGTATTCCGAACTGGTGGGACGAAAGCTGTTTGATCTGATCGACGAACCTTCCCGCGAAGACGCGGAACGCAGCCTGGCGCGTTTCCTGGAGAAGAAGCGCTGGGCGGGCACAGTGAAGTTGCGGCTGAAGAACAGCAGCCGTCCTCTGTATTTCGATTGCGTCATCAACGGAATTATCAAGGGTGATGAAGTCGTCGGAGCGAGCGTGCTGGGGCGTGACGTCACCGAGCAGCGGGAGAAAGAATTACGGTTCACGGAATTGTTCGAGACGCTGCAGGAGGGCGTTTATTTCAGCACGCCGGATGGGAAGTTGCTGGATGCCAATCCGGCGCTGGTCAGCATGCTGGGATATGAAGAAAAACGTGAACTGCTGGCGGTTGAGCCTTCGGCGCTGAATTACGATCCGGGAAAACCGGTGCTGGGGCGCGCGGCCGATGACCGTGGAGGCGTGCGCACGCGCGAGGTGAAACTGCGGCGGAAGGATGGCGGGCCGGCAATTTTTCTGGATTCGTCGCGGGCGGTGTGGGATACGGCGGGAAACATCATCCGGTATCAGGGAACGCTGGTCGACATCACCGAGAAGCGGAAGATGGAGCGGCAACTCGCGCAGGGAGAAGAATTCCGGCGGCGGCTGCTGGAGAGCTTCCCGGATCTGATTCTGGTGGTGGATCTGGAAGAGCGGTACACGTTTGCAAGTTCGCGTTCGAAGGATCTGCTCGGCTGCGAACCGAAGGAGATGCTGGGAAAGAAGATCACGGATTTCGAGGAGCATTCGCCGGAGTTGGCATCGCTGTATCGCGGCGTGGTCTCAGGACAGGAAGCACTCGGGTCGGCGGAATACGGCGCGCGGCATCAGGATGGAAGCTGGCGGACGATGCGGGCTTCGGGAAGTCCGCTGGTGGATGACGAGGGGAAGATCAACGGCGTGATTATTTCGGTGCGCGACATCACGATCGAAAGGAAGCTGGAGCAGCAGATCGTACAGAGCGAACGGCTGGCCGCGATGGGGGCGATGATTGGGGGAGTTGCGCACGAATTAAATAATCCGCTGACCAGCATTCTTGGTGTGAGCGAGTTGCTGCAGGATACGGAAACGAATGAGGTCGCGCGAAAGCAGCTGGCAATGCTGCAACAGCAGGCGAGACGCGCGGCGGAGATCGTGCAGAACCTGACGTATTTTGCGCGGCCTCCGGCGCCGGGCAAGAGCCGGATCAATCTGGCCGAGGTGGTGGAACGGACGCTGAACCTGCACGCGTATTCGCTGCGGAAGAACAACATCACCGTGGATTTTCTGAAAGAAGCGGGAATCCCTTATGCGCTGGGAGATCCGCATCAGCTGATGCAGGTGTTTCTAAACCTGATTTTGAACGCCGAGCAGGCGATCCGCGAAGCGCGGGATAAAGGAACGCTGAGGATCCGGCTGGGGCGGGCGGACAACTCCGTATGGGTCAGCTTTCATGACGATGGGCCGGGGATCGCGAAAGAAAATCTGGCGAGCATTTTTGATCCGTTCTATACGACGAAGCGTCCGGGTCGCGGGACGGGGTTGGGATTGAGCATCTGCAAGTCGGTGATGAAGGAACACAAGGGATCGATCGAGGCGGCGAACTCTCCCGATGGCGGGGCGGTGTTTACCGTGACGTTGCCGGTGGCGGGAGTGAATTAGCTTCCTAAATTACTACCGCAGAGGACGCTAAGGACGCCGAGATGTTCAAGGCTTAACGCTCTACCGCCATTGCTACCGCGTTTCCCCCACCCAGGCATAACGCCGCGATTCCTCGCTTCACGTCGCGGCGGATCATTTCATAGATCAGGGTGACTAGAACGCGGGCTCCGCTGGCGCCGATGGGGTGGCCGATGGCGACGGCGCCTCCGTTGACGTTGACCTTGTCGGGATTCAGGCCAAGTTCGCGCATGACTCCGAGCGCCTGCACGGAGAAGGCTTCGTTCAATTCATAGAGATCGACGTCTTCGTTCTTCCAGCCAGTCTTCTCCCAGATCTGGCGGACAGCACCGACGGGGGCCATCATGACCCATTTGGGTTCGACGCCGCTGGTGGCTTGCGCGATGATGCGGACCATCGGCTTCGCTCCGAGTTCGGCGGCGCGCTTTGCGCTGGTGACGACGAGTGCGGCGGCTCCGTCATTCACGCCGGGAGCGTTGCCGGCCGTGACGGTTCCATCTTTTTTGAAGGCAGGCTTGAGGGAGCGGAGAACATCGATAGTGGTGTCTTCGCGCGGGCTTTCGTCTTTGTCAAAGATGACGGGCGCAGCGCCTTTCTTCTTCGCCGGGAGTTCTACGGGAACGATCTGCGACTTGAAGCGGCATTCTTTGATGGCGGAGACGGCTTTGCGGTGAGAGTTGACGGCGAACTCGTCCTGCTCTTCGCGCGTGATGCCGTATTTTTCGGCGACGTTCTCGCCGGTGATGCCCATGTGGTAGTCGTTGTAGATGTCCCAGAGTCCGTCGTGAACCATGGAGTCGACGATTTGCGCGTTGCCGAGGCGGTATCCCTTGCGCGCTTGCGGAAGAAGATAGGGAGCGTTGGTCATCGACTCCATGCCGCCGGCGACGACGATGTGACTGTTCCCCGTTTGTATCGCTTGCGCGGCGAGAGCGACTGCTTTTAATCCGGAGCCGCAAACCTTGTTGATTGTCATGGCACCTGTCGCGGGAGTGAGTCCGCCGAAGATTGCGGCCTGACGCGCGGGATTCTGACCGAGCCCGGCAGAGACGACGTTGCCCATGATGCACTCGTCGACGTGCGCGGGATCGAGGTTGGCGCGCTTGACGGCTTCACGAACGACAATGGCTCCGAGCTGCGGCGCGCTGAGATCGGAGAGGCTTCCCTGGAATTTTCCGACTGGAGTGCGGCATCCGGAGATGATGACAACATCGTCAAAAGAGGCCATGAATCAAGCTCCCGCGAAGATTTCGCTCACGTCATTATAGATGCAGCGGGTGGAGATTTGTCTCAGGCGAAGAGCGCAGCGATTGTCGTGCGCGTGAGAGTTGATGATGAGGAAGTTTTGCGTTGATGGAGGCGCGTTGCGAGTGATTCGATGGTTCTACAGGGAAAAGCTGAGAGCTTCTGCGGTGGTTTGACAAAAAATCTAGTTGACATTCGGCGAAAAAATTCTTTCGCGATGACTTTGGTGTCACGACTTGCGCGAATGGATCGTCATTTTTTTCTTGACTTCATTTTTCAATAACTCTATACATCAACTAGTTGCAGTAGAAGACCACTGCAAATTTTCCATGAAGAATGGAAGGGAGAATAGGAACAATGGCAACCAAGAAAAAGGCAAAGAAGAAAAAGAAACACTAAGTAGGTTCAGTACGAAGTCAAAAGGGGACGCGAAATGCGTCCCCTAAGTTTTTTGGGGAGAGATTGGTAGATGGTGGAGATTCATGGTTTTGCTCGGAATGACAATGCCAGACGGAATGACGTCGTGGGATTTAGTTTGGGCGTGTCGCCAGCGTATCCACTCTTGGGATGCGCTTTTCTTTTTCGGGGCAGAGGCTGCGATAGGCGCAGAAGTTGCAATGGATGCCGGGCTTGGCATTGAATACACCGTCGGCGATGGATTGTGCGACATCCTCAACTCTGTTGCGTGCCGCAATCAATTCTGATTCGCTGCGCGTGGTAACGACCGGAAAGTTCTCCTGCAGGTTCTGGAAGATCAACGCGCCAACCTTGTATCCCCACTTCTCTTGCGCGGCGATGGCGTAGAGCGAGAGCTGCAGGCTCTCATCGGCATCTTCCTGATCGCGCGCATTTCCGGTCTTGTAATCGATGATAGCGACGGTGCCGTCAGGGCGGCTGTCGATGCGGTCGATGCGTCCGACGACCGAGATTTCTCCCAGGCGAATCTCGAATGATTCCTCGGTATGAAGGACCTGGCTGGGCGGAATATCACGCGCGGCGTCGAGGAAGTCGCGGAGCTGCGTGAGGCCCTGTTCCTCGTAGAGTTCGAACTGATATTGTTCCTGGATTTTGGCCTCGGTGAGATCCTGGCGAAAGAGGGCGAGTAATTCGTCGCCGGTCTTGGGGCGGCCGAGGCGGACGGAATCGAAGTACGTTTTGAGCACGCGATGGACGGCGGCGCCGTACTGCATCGCAGCAGCAGGGCGGGCGGGAATCTTCCAGTCGCGTTCGAGCCTGAAACGCAATCCGCAGCGTTCGTAGGTGTCGACGGCCGAGGCGCTGAGGCGCTTGTGCAAACCGTCAAGAACGGGGAGCTCGAACCAGAGATTGGTTTGCGACTCGTTGGGATAGAGCGGGGAGACGGCGGCCGCGAGATCTAGAGCGGTCTGCGCGCCTCCTGCGGGCATAGCGCGGAAATAAGGCGCGACTGAGCGATTGTTGATCAGCTCGCGCAGGTAGCCGGGAGGCGTTTTGTCGGTCCTGCCTGTTCCCTCTCGGGCGTAAATGTGCAGCGTGTCGCGGGCGCGGGTCATGGCGACGTAGAAGAGGCGGCGTTCTTCCTCGCCGTGCAGCGTCTTGTCGTCGGATTGGGTGAGCGAATCGGGATCGCGCAGCTCGCGCGGGAAGGCGACCAGTGTCTCCTTGAACGCACACGGGAACGACGGAGAACTGGCGCGAAGGATGAAGACATGAGGAAATTCGAGTCCCTTCGCGCCGTGAACGGTCATCAGTCGGACAGCGTTGTCGCTTGAGGAGAGCAGCGGGATGACGCCTCCGGCTTCACGGAAGTATTCGAGGTAGTCGACGAGTTCCTCGAGGTCGGTGGTCTTGTTGATCTTCTTTGTCTCCCAGGCTTCGACGAACTGCAGTGCGGCCTGGAGAACCGGAGAAGTTCTGTCGAGCGAGAGCTGGGTGACGATAATTTCGAGGGCGGCACGGCCTTTGGCGTTGAGGCGCTGGATTTTTTCTCGGGCCTGCTGGACTGCGGTGAGAACGTCGGCGCCTCCACGGACGCGATCGAGCGCGGCAGAGAGCGGGACGACTTGAGATTCGCGATTGTCACGGGCGATCGCACGCATGGTCTGGCGAAGCTGTTGGGGATCGACGTGGAAACACGGGAGCGCGGCGACGCGGAACCAACTAACGTCGTCGCCGGAAGAAACGACGGCGTTAAGGCAGGCGAAGAGATCACGAGCTTCAGGAGTGTCGGAGACGTCCATGCTCTCGATGACGAAGGGGATGCCGGCCTCGGCGAGTTCCTGGACGACTTCGTCGCGGTGATAGTGAGAGCGGTAGAGGATTCCGAAATCCGACCATTTGCATTTCAGCTTTCGCTGCGTCTCGCGGATGTGGGCCACGAGATCTCCGGCCTCGGAGGTTCGATCTTTGAGGATGATGGCCGTGACTGGTGAATTCACCGGCTGCATGCCATTTTTCGTATCTTCGTCGCGCGCGGATTGCAGCGGAGCGCGCTGGTAGGCGAGCGTCCCCTGCGAATTGCGGGCGAAGACGGGCGGATTTTCGTTGATCACGCCGAAGGCGGTGCGAAGGATGGACGTTGTCGAGCGGCGATTTTTTTCGAGGACGACGAGCCTGGAGTTCGGAAAATTCCGATGGAAGAGTTGGAAGGCCTCGCTGGATGCGCCGCGGAAGCGGTAGATCGATTGATCGGGATCGCCGACGGCGAAGAGATTGCCATCGGATCCAGCGAGGCGGGCGAGGATTTTGATCTGGGCGAAGTTGGCGTCCTGGAATTCGTCGGCGAGGATGAAGCGGGCGTGAGAGCGGGCGTCGGCGAGAATCGATGGATCGCTTTCGAGCAAGGCATAGGCGCGCGTGATCATGTGGCTGAAGGTGCCGAGATTCTCATCGAGGAGCCACTTCTCCGTTGTGGAGAAGACGCGCGAAATCTCGCGGCAGCGGCCGAGGACTTCTTCGTCAGTCAGTGGAGTTTTTGATTTAACGACGCGCGGGATGGGGACTTCGCGGCGCTCGAGACGACCGACGTAGTCCGCGTATTTTTCGGGAGTGACGAGTTCGTCGTGGCAGCGGCTGAGGAATTCGAGCAGATCGTTGAGGAACTGGCCGATATTAGCGGCGCGAATGTAGTGCTCGAGATTTAGCTCGCGGATGCGGCGGCGGAGGTAGATCCAGAGATCTTTATCGTCAAGAACACCGAAATCCTTGTGGGCGCGCTTGAGAAGGTCGAGGCAGTAATCGTGGAAGGTTCGTGCCTGGACGATCTTGCCGCCTAGCAATTTGCGGACGCGGTCGCGCATTTCGTCGGCGGCATTGACGGTGTAGGTGAGGGCGAGGATTTCGTCGGGATGGGCTTGGCCGTCGCCTACAAGGCGCTCGATTCGGTGCGTGAGAACCGAGGTCTTGCCGGTTCCGGCGCCGGCGACGACGAGCATGGGGCCTTGAATGTGCTCGATGGCCTCGCGCTGGCGTTCGTCGGGAGTGAATGGAGCGGTACGGGGAATCGACTTCACCGGCATCGTCGGTCAGGATACCACCTGGTGGGATGAGGAAGGCTGTGCGGAAAACGACAGAAGGACGCTCGCGTCGCTCGCTGGACAGCCGAGGCGGCCGTCCCCACATGACCCGATGAAAGGGCGGTGCTACTGAATCGCGATGGTTACTGCTGCGATGGCGGCGGTTTCGGCTCGCAGGATTGTGCTACCGAGTGTGGCGGATGACCAGCCATTCTCGCGGAAGAGTTGGAGTTCGTCTTCGGTCCAGCCGCCTTCGGGCCCGATGGCTAGCAGCATTGCGCTTTGCGAACGATTCGCGTCGAGAAGTTCGCGGAGGGTGGTTTGTTCTTCCGACTCGGAGAGGACGATTTTTGTCTCGGCCGGAATCTTGGTGGCGTCGCGCAGTTTCATCGGCTCGGAGATTTCTGGAGGCATGATCCGGCGGGATTGTTCGCTGGCCTGCATAGCGATTCTTCGCCAGCGGTCGACGCGCTTTATGGATGCGGAGGCGAGGTGAGAGTCGGTGCGGCGGGCGATGACGGGAATAATCTTTGCGACTCCGAGTTCGGTGCATTTTTCGATGGCCCATTCCATGCGGTCGAACTTGAAGATGGAAAGAAGGATGGTCACCGGGGCTGGAGTGGCGGCCGGGATTTCCGCTTTCAATTCGAACTCGACCCGATCTTCGGATATGTTGTCGACGCTAGCGTTGTAGAGCACGCCATTCGCGACAATATCGAATTCCTGTCCGACGCGGGCGCGAAGGACGCGAATGAGATGGTGAGCGTGGTCGCCGGTGAGGGCGGCGCGATTCCCGGAGACTTCGTCGGCGATCCAGCGGCGGCGGGTCATGCGGCGAGATGGCGCTCTACTGGAACATGTCTTTCATCTTGCCGAGAAGAGATCGGAGCAGCGGCTGGTTATCGACTTTCGACAAGACGTCGAGTTCCTGCAGGAGTTCTCTCTGGCGCTTGTTGAGCTTGGTGGGGACCTGGACGCGTGCTTCGACGTAGAGATCGCCCTTGCCGTGTCCATTCAGAACGGGCACTCCCTTGTTGCGAAGGCGGAACACAGTGCCGGGCTGCGTGCCTTCGGGAATTTTGAGAGTCTGCTCGCCGTCCATGGTGGGGACGCGGATTTCGGCGCCCATGGCGGCCTGCGTCACCGAGATGGGGACAACGCAATGCAGATCGTTGCCCTCGCGCGCGAAGAAAGGATGATCTTTGACGTGGAGGACGACGTAGAGATCGCCTGCAGGGCCGCCGAACTGGCCAACTTCTCCGGCACCCGCAAAGCGGATGCGGGTGCCGTCTTCAACGCCGGCTGGAACTTTGGCGTCGACGATGCGCTGGCGCAGAAGACGTCCGTCGCCCTTGCACTTCGCGCACGGATCGGTGATCACGCTGCCTGTACCCTGGCAGGTCGGGCAGGTGCGGGCGATGCTGAAGAACCCTTGCTGATACCGAACCTGTCCACGCCCGTTGCAGGAGCGGCAGGTGGTGGGAGCTTTGCCGGGGGCGGATCCGGAGCCGTGACATTCCTCGCAGGCTTCGTGGCGTCGGACGGTGACCTTGGTTTCGGTACCGAAGAAGGCTTCCTCAAATTCGAGGGTGAGGTCTTCGCGGAGATCGGCGCCGCGCTGGACGCGGGTGCGGCGGCGCCCGCCACCGCCGAACATGTCGCCGAAACCGAAGAACTCGCCGAAGATGTCGCTGAAATCCTGAAAGACGGTGGGATCGAAACCGGCTCCGGAACTGGCGGCTCCACCGAGACCGGCGTGGCCGAAGCGGTCGTACATGGAGCGCTTCTCGGAGTCGGCGAGCACGGCGTAGGCTTCGCTTACCTCCTTGAATTTCTCTTCCGCATCCGGGTTGTTCGGATTGCGATCGGGATGGTATTGCAGCGCGAGCTTGCGGTAGGCGCTTTTCAACTCGATTTCGGTCACGGTGCGGCTGACGCCGAGCACCTCGTAATAATCTCGTTTCGCGTTGGTGGTCAAATATGCCTTTCGTTAAATAAAAAGGGCTTTCTGGGACTGCGGTGGAGATCCTTGCGCTTTCTCACTTCCCCGGATTCTTTGCGACCCTCACCATAGCCGGGCGCAGCAAGCGGTCTTTGTACTTGTAGCCCTTCTGCCATTCTTCGAGCACTTCGTGATCGGCGGCGTCGGGCGTTTCAACCATTTCGACCGCCTCGTGCATGTGCGGGTCGAATTGCTGACCTTTGGCTCCGATCGGCTGAACCCCAAGGCGCGTGAGCACATCCTGCAGCTGCTTGTAGATGAGTTCGATTCCGGTGCGGAACTCACCAGAGTCGGACTTGGCCCGCAGCGCGCGCTCGAAGTTGTCGATCACGGGCAGCAGGGATTTGATGGCGTCGACGATCGCAAAGTCGCGGAAGTCCTGCTGCTCTTTCTGGGCGCGCTTGCGGGCGTTGTCGAATTCCGCCTGTGCGCGGGCAAGGCGGTCGAGCAGAGTGTCCCGCTCGGCTTTTACTTTTTGGAGCTCGGCTTCTGCTCCGGAGAGTTCTGCGGCCGATGCGGCGGAGGTTGACCCGGATGAATTCTCGTCGCCATCGGCGGGTGGAAGTTCGTGCTCCAAGTCAAGATTGTCGGTATCTACGTTTTGCTTTCCGTTCGATTTCCCCATAACTGCGGTGTTACTCCGATTCATTCAAAATTTTGTCGAAGAGGCGCGCGATGTACGACACAGCCGTGATGGTGTGCTGGTAATCCATGCGCGTTGGGCCGATTACGGCCAGAGATCCCATGACTTCGTTGCCGGAATGTGCCGGCGCGCCGATCAAGACAAAGTTCTGCATTGACGGCAGAGCCTGATCGAGGCCGATGACGACGCGGACGGCTTCCTGCTTCACGTTGAGATAGGCGCCTAGGAGCTGCACGACTTTTTCTTTTTCCTCGAGCGTCTGGAGCATCTCCTGGAGGCGCTGGCGGTCCTGCTCGGCGGCCAGCAGATTGGACGCGCCCTCGACGAAGACGACCTGCGATCCGTGTTCGGCGGCGAGAGCTCCCTGCTTGTAGAGCTGCTCGATGGAGTTCATCAAGCGGTCGTATTCGCTGCGCTCTTTTTCGATGCGGCGAGAGAGCTCGGAACGCATGGATTCCATGGTCCAGCCGCGAAAATTTTCATTGATGTAGCGGGCGGCTAGGTCGAGATCTCCCTGAGGCAGGTCGAGACGCAGGACACGGTCGCGAACCAGTCCGGAGCGCGTGACGACGACGGCGAGAACCTTCTGATCTCCGAGGCGAGAGAAATAGACATGTTCAAGAGCGTTCTTGGGGCCGCTGGTGGCAATGGTCACGCCAACATTGCGGGAGATCAGAGAGAGCACGTGCGAGGTGCGCTCCATGAACTCCTGGACGTCGGTGATGCCGGCCAGCGAATCGGAAATCATGGTTTCTTCCTGAGGAGCGAGGCGGGCGTTTCCGGAAATCTGCTCGACGTAGTAGCGGTAAGCTTCGGTCGTGGGCACACGCCCGGCGGAGGCGTGCGGCTGCTCGAGGAATCCAGCGTCGGAAAGGTCAGCCATCACATTGCGGATCGAGGCCGGGCTGAGACCTTCGCGATTGGAACGCGCGAGCGTGCGCGATCCGACGGGCTCGCCGGTCGAGATGAAAGTCTCGACGATGGCGGTCAGAATTTCGCGTTCGCGATTCCCGATATTGGGTTCAGCGGGCATAAATCTCTATGTCAATTGTCTCAAACCGGGCGGCTAGCGCCGAGGGGAGCAACTGCCTCTGGCTCATTCCTTAACTATTTTAGATGCAGAAGCTTAGGTTTTGGATCGAAGTTATGATCCTGTTGGGATTCTAGGAACAGGGCGGGTAGGTGTCAAGAAGGGCAGGTTTCATGTCTTTAGTTTCTAGTTTCGGGTTTCGAGTTTCGAGTGCTTGCGGTCCGGCGTTTGACTTTGGAACCTTGAAACATTGAAACTTTGGAACTTTGAAAGTTCCTGAACATGAAAACTAAAGCACACATTGCGGTTGTTGGGGCTGGGGCTTTTGGGGGGTGGACTGCGCTGCAACTGCTTGAGCGCGGGGCATGGGTGACCCTGCTTGATGCTTGGGGGCCGGGGAATTCTCGGGCTTCGTCCGGTGGAGAAACTCGGATCATGCGGGGGGCGTATGGTCCGGATCAGCCTTATACCGAGATGGCGGCGCGGGCGCTGAAGCTTTGGGCGAAGTACGAACGGAAATGGAAAAAGCAATTTCTGCATCGCTGCGGGGTTTTGTGGATGGTTTCCGGACGGGACGACCGGTTCGAACGTGGGTCGATCGAGATGCTGAAGGCGGGGAAGATTCCTTTTGAAGAACTCGCGGTCGCCAAGATGCGGAGGCGGTGGCCGCAGATCAATTTTGAGAGCATCGAGTGGGGGATATTCGAGCCGGAGTGCGGATATCTGGAGGCGCGGGCGAGCTGTGCGGCGGTATTGGAGGCGTTCGTGGCAGCGGGTGGGGAGTACCGGCAGGCCGCGGTTGCTGGGGATGGATTGGAAGAACATCCGCTGCGGGAGTTGCGGCTGTCGGATGGATCGAAACTGAAGGCGGATCAGTATGTCTTCGCCTGCGGGCCGTGGCTGGGCAAGTTGTTTCCTCGGGCGATTGGGGGCCGGATTTGCGCGACGAGGCAGGATGTCTTTTTCTTCGGCGCGCCTGCTGGAGACACGCGATTTACCGATCAGCATCTTCCTGTATGGGCCGACCACCGCGGCAAGTTTCGGTATGGCATTCCTGGGAACGACCGGCGCGGGTTCAAGATTGCGGACGATACGCGGGGTGCGGAGTTCGATCCGACTTGCGGGGAGCGGGTGGTCAGTCTGGAAACACTGAAGGATATTCGCGAGTACGTGGCGTTTCGCTTCCCTGCCCTGAAGGATGCGCCGCTAATCGAGAGCCGCGTGTGCCAGTATGAGCAGACTCCGGATGGCGATTTCATTGTGGATCGGCATCCGGAGAATGAGAACGTGTGGCTGGTCGGTGGGGGATCGGGGCATGGGTTCAAGCATGGTCCGGCACTCGGGGAGATGATGGCGGGGTTGATTCTGGGGGATCGGGAAACTGCGGCGATTTGGCGGCTGGGGCGATTCAGTACTACCCAAGAAGCATTGTCATTCTGACCGGCAGCTTTTGCGGAGAAGGACCTGTGCCACTCGCGCGGAATGCATAGATCCTGCGCCGCTAAAACCTGCGGCGCAGGATGACAAGAATTACAGGATGACAAGAATTGGAGACAAGAATTCAGGATTACTGGATCTGAATCACGTTGGCTGGGGCGTTGGCTTTGATCTCGCCTACACGGTCGATTACTTTGCGCGCGAATTCGTAGATCGATTTCGCGTGCGGAGAGTTCTCGCCTTCGAGCACGACCGGCTTGCCGCTGTCTCCTGACTTGCGGACTTCGGGATCAAGGCTGATGCTGCCCAGGAACGGCACGTCGAATCGCTTGGCCATCAGTTCGGCGCCGCCGCGCGAGAAGATATCAACTTCGTGCTGGCAATGCGGGCAGACGAAATAGCTCATGTTTTCGACTACACCCGCGATATCCACCTTCATCTGACGGAACATTTCAATCGCTTTGCGCGCATCTTGCAGAGAAACGTCAGACGGAGTCGAAACAACGACCGCTCCGGTCAGCGGGACGGTCTGGACAAGAGACAAGGCGACGTCGCCGGTTCCGGGGGGAAGGTCGACGACCATATAGTCGAGGTGTCCCCATTCGACGAGGCCGAGGAATTGGCGGATGATCTGGTGCAGCATGGGTCCGCGCCAGATAACGGGCTTGTCTCCGGGATTGAGGAATCCGACAGAGATGACTTTGAGGCCGAAAGCTTCAATGGGCTCGATGCGGTTGTCGCCAATCATGCGGGGCTGCGAGTTGACGCCGAGCATCAGCGGGACATTGGGGCCGTAGACATCGGCGTCGAGGAGGCCGACCTTGTGTCCCATCTTGGAGAGCGCGACGGCGAGGTTGACCGAGAGCGTGGTTTTGCCGACGCCTCCTTTGCCGGAACCGACGGCGATGATGGCGTCGACGCCCGGGAGTGGCTGCGGGCCCTGCGGCGCGGGTCCGTGCTGATGCGGCATGTGTGCGTTCAAAGGAATGGGCTCCTGAATATGAATTGGGAGTGCTGAATCGAGGAAATCGCGCAGAACCCCAAAGGGTGATTATACAGCGTTCGGCGTCCAGATCGGATTCTAGGGATCGATAGAGCATGCTATAAGGCATCATATGATGCTATAATTGATGCGTTAGGAGAGTTTCTATGCGGACGACTATTGCACTTGACGACGATCTGATTCGCGTGGCCCAGGAATATACAGGCGTTGAGGAGAAAACGGCTCTGGTCCGGGAGGCGTTGAAAGCTCTGATCGAACGAGAGAGCGCTCGCAGACTGGCATCCCTAGGCGGTTCAATGCGTGGATTGAAAAACATTCCACGGCGACGGGGACGGCAGAGTTGATTCTTGCCGACACCTCTGTTTGGATCGACCACTTCCGGTCAGGGGATAAGGAGATGGAACGGGCTCTGAATCAGAGCCAGATCGTGATCCATCCCTGGGTGATTGCGGAGCTCGCGTTGGGATCGCTGCGGAATCGTGGCGGCACGCTTGGCATGTTGGACTTGCTGCCGCAGGCGCGGGTGGCACAGATGAGCGAAGTGCGGCTGATGATCGAGGCGCGACGTTTGTTCAACCTCGGAATTGGGTTGACCGATGCGCAGTTGATTGCGTCGGCGCTGCTTGATCCTCCGACATTGTTGTGGACACGAGATAAACAGCTTCGACGAATCGCGGAAGGGCTGGAAATTCACGCGAAGCTCGCCTGATCACTGGCGGTGGTTCTTTCGCCCCTCCGCGGCTGGCCTCTTCCTTGCTTCTCACCCACGGCTTACGCCGTGGCCTGCATTCTTTCGCGGCTTCGCGGCTGATCCTCAGTAGCCTTCGCCTTCCAACCGGACCTTGCCTTTGAACATGCGGAACAGGAACACGAAGTAGGTGAGGGCCAGGATCATGCCGATGATCCACCAGGTGAATCCGACGGCCAGGCCGTGTTCTCCTGCTTTCGTGTTGTAAATGGTTAGATTGAGAGCGGCGTCGGTACTTGCCGGCAGAACGACCGGATAAAGGGCGAAGGCCGCTCCGACCAGCATCCCGACGATGTAGACAGCGGAGGCGACGAAGGCGATGTTGTCGGCATGGCGAATCATGGCGTGCATCATGACGGCAAGAGCGCCAAAGACTAGCACGGGAATCAGCAATCCCACGTAGTGATGCTTGTAGTTTTCGAGGACGCCGGGGCGGATGGAAACGGTGGCTACCAGTCCGACGACCGTCAGGAGTAGCTGGAGCGGCCAGGCCCACATGGCTGTGGTGCGGGCGCGGTGGTTGAGATCGTTCTCAGCCTTGGTGGCGATGTAGAGGGAGCCGTGCGCCGTTAGCGTGACGAGGGCGATTACGCCGGTTAGAACTGTGTACCAGTCAAGGATGCCGTTGCTGGTACCGGGGCCGAATGTGGGACGGAAGTTCGTCCAGAGCGGCTCGAAGAAGTATTCGTCGGCAGCGAGGGGCACGCCGCGGACAACATTGCCGAGCGCTGCGCCGAAGAAGATGCAGAGCAGGATGCTGGAGACGGAGAAGACGACGTCGAAGAATCCGCGCCAGACGTGGTTTTCCATGTGCGTGCGGAGTTCAATGCCGATGCCGCGCAGCATGAGGAGCCATAAGACCATCATGAGCGGAAGGTAGAATCCGCTGAAGCTCGAGGCATAGAGGAGCGGGAAGGCGAAGTAGAGGGTGGCTCCGGCGGCGAGGAGCCAGACTTCGTTGCCGTCCCAGACCGGGCCGATGGCGCGCATGATGACCTGGCGGTCGTGGGAGGTTTTTGCGGCGCCTAGATAGATGACGCCGGCGCCTAGATCAAAACCGTCGAGGACGACGTAGGCTGCAACCATAACTGCGACGATCATGAACCAGAGTGTTTCCATAATTGCGTTCCTCAGGGGGCTAAAGCCCCGGTAATGATTCCCGCTTTCGGCGGCACGGCTGAAGCCGTGCCCTGATACGAACCCTTGCCGGACACCGAGGCGGCCGTCCCGGGCCCGGCTACTTTCCTGCGCCTACCAGAACTCGTTCGCCTTCTGGCGCTGGTGCGTGCGAGACCACGGCTTCCGGTCCGTGTTCGATTTCGCGGCGAACCAGAAACAGGAAGAAGATGCCTAGCACGGTGTACATTCCAAAGAATCCCAGCAATGTGAACCACCCGTTTCCGGCGGAAACTGTCTTCGAATAGCCGTCCGCCGTGCGCATGAGCGCATAGACGAGCCAGGGCTGGCGGCCGATTTCGGCGGTCATCCAGCCGGCGGTGTTGGCGATGTAGGGGAACGGCAGGGCGAGCATGAGAATCCATAGCATCCAGCGCTGCTCAAACAATTTGCCGCGCCATAATAGAAACGCCGCGATCACCATGATCGCAATGAAGATCGTGCCTAGCCCGACCATGATGTGGTAGCTGTAGTAAAGAAGTTCGATGCTGGTGGGCCACTGATCCTGCGGGAAGGCATTGAGTCCTTTTACTTCGGCGGACCACGCGCGATAAGTGAGGAAGCTCAGAGTTTTCGGAAGCACGATTGGATTGTCGATCTTCTGTTGATCGACGTTCGGTTGCCCGATGAGAACGAGGGGCGCACCGGGCTGCGTCTCGAATAAGGCTTCCATCGCCGCGAGGGTTGCTGGCTGATTCGCGGCGATCATCCGGCCCTGGCCATCGCCGGTTGGGAATAGCTGTATGACGGAAGCGATGAGGCCGGCGGTGACACCGACTTTCACAAAGAGGCGTCCGAAATCGTGGAACTTTTCCCAGAGCAGGTAGAAGGCTCCGATTGAGGCCATCACAAACGATCCGGTGATGACGGCGCCGCACATATTGTGCGCATACTGCCACCACGCCCACGGATTCAGAATGAGAGCCCAGAAGCTGGTCAGTTGCACGGAGCCGTCGGGCGCGTGCATGTAGCCGACCGGGTGCTGCATCCAGGCATCGGTGGCGATGATGAAGAATCCGCTGAGCCACGATCCGAGGAACACGGCGACTGCGGACCACCAGTGCGCGCGCGGGCTGAGGCGCTTCTCGCCATAAAGGAACAGGCCCAGGAAGGCCGACTCGAGAAAGAAGGCAAACATTCCTTCCATGCCTAGAGTCTGGCCGATGACGCCTCCAGCGAAGCGGGAGAAATGGGACCAGTTCGTGCCGAACTGAAATTCCATGGGGATCCCGGTCACGACTCCGATGACGAAGTTGATGCCGAAGATCTTGGCCCAGAAACGCGCGGCCTGGTTGTAGGTCTCGTCGTTGCGGCGCAGGCCGAGGGTTTTGAGCACCACAATGAGCGGCGCCAGACCCATGGTCAGTTGCGGGAACAGATAATGGAAGGTGACGGTAAATGCAAAGTGAAGGCGGTGCACTAAGAGAGCGCTATCCATGGCGACCTCGGGTACGGGCTAGGTTAAAAGCGGAGGTGGGGCCTTGGATGTGATTCCGATCACGTTTTCGCTACTACTGGCGAACTTTGCGCCGACGGTCGAGTTCGGCGCGGCGAATCTCGCGGCGGCGTCCGGCGTCTTCGTAACGCCGGCGCTCCTCATCGGTTTCGGGGATTACGGCCGGAACTTTCAGGTGTTTGCCTGCGCCGTCGACCGCGACGAACGTCAGATATGCCGAGCTGACGTGCTGGGCGGTATCGGCGATGTAGTTTTCGACGTGCACTTTGACGCCGACTTCCATAGATGTGTGGAATACGCGATTGACCGAGGAACGAAGAATGACGAGATCGCCGACTCGGACGGGAACGAGAAAATCGATGTGATCCACCGAGGCGGTGACGACGTAGTTGCGTGAATGGCGGTGGGCGGCCATGGCTCCGGCCAGGTCAATCCAGTGCATGAGGCGTCCGCCGAGAAGGGCGCCGAGAGGATTGGCATCATTGGGCAGAACGATTTCCGCCATTTCGGATTGGGAGTCGCGGACCGGGCGGGGGCTGAGATTGTCGTCGGACATCATTCGCTTTCCTGTGTTCTTACGACTTCTTCTTCAAATACGAGTCGAGAAAACATTCTGCCATTTTCTGAATGCGCTCGTCGTCGTGACGTTTGAGCCAGGCGGTCTGGGAGAGATCGAACTCTAGTTCTCCGTGATCGATGGGCCGATGATTGCGCTCGCATGCGTAGACGAGGCGGAGGGTGCGCGCGGGATGGGTGTCGGCTGATTTTGTGCCAGAGTCTGCGGGCGGCAAAACGGCAAAGCGAACCGCGTCCCAATTGCGCCGCAGAGGCGCCCACGTACAGTTGCCGGCGTAGCCGAGATTGCAGAACTTTTCAATGACATCGGAAGGTGGAATCTCCCCTTCGTGGCCTGGCGCCGTACAGTGACCGCTCCATCCGCCGCCCAGTGGAAGGCGCGTGGGATGAGGCCAGTTTCCGCCTTCGATCCGGGATATAGGCATGAAATAGGGACAGGCCATGTCGACTTCTCTCGGCTTGCAATCTTACGGGACTTGCCATTGTAATCAGTCGGGCGATGTCTCGCCAGTTTTCGTTAGGAGTTGTAGTAATCTCGTTTGCGGGGAGACCGATGGATCGTATTGCCGCTCTGAACGAGATTCTGACTGAAAATCCGAAAGACGCCTTTGCGCGCTACGGACTGGCGATGGAGTATTCGAAGCAGGGCGACTTTGACCGGGCGCTGGCGGAGTTCGCGTTGTTGATTGAAAACCATCCGGACTATACGGCGGGATATTTTATGGCGGCACAAACGCTGGCGCGGGCGGAGCGTCCGGAAGAAGCGAAGAAGATGCTGCAGGATGGAATCGCCTCGGCACGACGGACGGGTAATCTGCACGCGCAGTCAGAAATGGAAGCAATGCTGGAAGAACTGGGATAGGAGTTTCGAGTTTCAGGCCTTCCGACGCTTTGAAACTTTGAAACCCTTGCCACCTTGAAAGTTTTACTTCCCCATTCTGCTCAGACCCCATTCGACCAGGCTCGGGAATAACTGATAAAGTTTCACCGCGATGTGCATTGTCCACGGGACAATCACTTCCCTCTTCTTCTTCAAATATCCCTGAAGCGTGGCATTGGCGACTCGCTCGGCTGAGATGCCTCGCACGCTGGCCGGACGCACTCTTTTCATTTCGTTTCCCTGAACTGCATTCTGCCCGAATGCGGTCCGGACGTATCCCGGGCAAACCGTGAGGACGTGAATGTTGTCCTTTTTGAGTTCTAGATTGGCGGCCTTTCCCACGGCGTTGAGCGCGAACTTACTGGCGCTGTAAATAGCCGAAAACGGAATCGGGATGTGTCCGGCGACGCTGGAGATATTGATGACCGATCCTCCACCCTGCTGGCGCATGACTGGAATGACGGCCTGCATCGCCGAGAGGGCGCCGAAGAAATTCGTGTCGAACAGATCACGGCAGGCGTGCATGTCGGCCTCGGCAATGGAGTCGAGGAGGCCGTGGCCGGCGTTGTTGATCCAGACGTCAATCCGCTTGAAATGATGCAGGGTGAGCGCGAGAATGCGGTCAATTTCTTCGGAGTGGCGGACGTCACAGGAGAGCGCAACCGTACGATCGAGAACGCCGATCCGGGTGCGTGCTGCCTCGGCGCGGGCGGAATCGCGTGACAGAAGCACGACCGATGCGCCTTCCTGTACAAATCTCTTAGCGATCGCTTCGCCAATGCCCATCGAAGCGCCAGTAACTACGACAACCTTGCCGTCGAGTTGCATGTTCGCGTTGTATTCCGTGTAGCGCAGCAAGTCAAGATAACGAGCGACGGGTATCGTAGAATCGCATCCAACGGATTGGCTCCGATCGGAGGCTGCGTGGCTCTTCTTCCTTTGTTTCCGCTTGAGGTCGTGTTGCTGCCAGGCACTCCCTTGCCGCTGCATATTTTCGAACCACGCTACAAAGAGATGATTGCAGAATGCCTGGCCAACGATGCGCCGTTTGGCGTGGTACGCGCAGTAGAGGAAGGAATTGCCGACGTCGGATGCACCGCTGAGATCGTTACCGTTACAAAGGAGTATCCCGACGGAAGGCTGGATCTGATCGCAGAAGGCCGCAAGAGGTTCGAGGTGCTCGAGGTAAACCAGGAGCGATCGTTTCTGCGGGCGGAAGTGCTTATGGTGCCCGACGAGCCGGGGCTGGCGGAGCGGGAAGAAAAAGTAAGGGCGATCCAGCTGCACCTGGAAATTTTGTCGCTGGCCGGTGCGGTGCAGGATCTTTCGGCGGCTGATCAGAATCAGCTCTCGTTTTATCTGGCAGGATCGCTGCCGCTGGATCTTGATTTCAAGCAGAAGTTGCTGGGGATGCGTTCCGAGGTACAAAGAATTCAGGAAGTCGCGGCATATCTCGAAGGCATTCTGCCAAAATTGCGGCGCGTTGCGCGGACACGGCAAAAGGCGGGCGGGAACGGGCATGTGCACTGATCGACCGTCGGGCGAGTGACAAATCCATTCTGCGATGGGGCGTATAATCGGGGAAAGTTTTACCCTGGGGGTTCCTTTCATGAGTGTTCCGCGCACGCTGGGTGATCTGCGCCGCAGCCATTTCTCGGAAGAGCGTTTGCGCACGCGAAAGGTGAAAGACGAACTGCGCGACAATCTGGTCGCTCGCTTGCGGGAAAAAGGCGATGCCGCGGTTTTCCCGGGCATCGTGGGATACGACGACACGGTCGTTCCGCAAATCATCAACGCGGTGCTTTCACGCCACAACTTCATTCTGCTCGGACTGCGCGGGCAGGCCAAAAGCCGCATCCTGCGAGCCTTGACGACGTTGCTCGATCCGCAGATGCCGTACCTGGCGGGATGCGAGATTCATGACAATCCATACGCTCCGATCTGCAGGCGCTGCCGCGAAGAGGTCGCGCGGCTCGGGGACGCTACGCCGATCGCGTATCTGACGCCGGACGATCGCTATGTCGAAAAGCTGGCGACACCCGATGTGACGATTGCGGATTTGATCGGTGACATCGATCCGATCAAGGCGGCACGGGGCGGACACGAACTCTCGAGCGAACTGACGGTTCACTACGGATTGCTGCCGCGGGCCAATCGCGGTATTTTCGCGATCAACGAACTGCCCGACCTCGCGGGAAAGATTCAGGTCGGCCTATTCAACATCATGCAGGAAGGCGACGTGCAGATTAAGGGATATCCGATCCGGCTGCCGCTGGATGTGGCGCTGGTGTTCAGCGCGAATCCCGAAGACTACACGGCGCGCGGCAAGATTATTACGCCGCTGAAGGACCGCATTGGATCGGAGATTCGAACGCACTATCCGGCGACGGTGGAGGAAGGAATCGCGATCACGGCGCAGGAGGCGTGGACACGAAGGAATGGCAACACACTTCATCTACCCGCCTATGTGCAACAGGTGATCGAACGCGTGGCGTTTGCAGCGCGCGAGGATAAGAAGATCGACAAGCGGTCGGGCGTAAGCCAGCGGTTGCCGATTTCGGCGATGGAGAACGTCGTGTCAAACGCGGAGCGCCGGGCGATTCGAAATCGAGAGAGGCTCGTGGTTCCACGCATCAGCGACGTTTATGCGGCGCTGCCTGCGATTACTGGAAAACTCGAACTCGAGTACGAAGGCGAGATGAAGGGCGCGGACTTTGTGGGACGCGAGTTGATCCGCACGGCGATCGCGAAGACCTATGACGAATACTACACCGGCGCCAATGTTCAGCAGATCGTGCAGTGGTTTGATCTGGGAGGAGAGATTCAGCTGTCGGATTCCGTTCCGGCCTCGGAGGCATTCGAGAACCTGAAAGGTATTCAGGGGCTCACCGAGAAGCTGGGGCCGCTGGGAATTTCGCCGAAGGACGCGGCGGAGCAGCAGGTGTCGGCGGCGGAGTTCATCCTGGAAGGACTGCACGCGCATAAGCGCATCGGGCGTAGCGAAGAAAGAGTGTTCAAGGCTGGAGAAAAGAAGCCTGAGCCAGTGCGGGAAAAGTCGTTCGAAGAGGAACGGCCGTACCGGCAGAGAAGACAGTTTAACTGAGTGGTGAGCAATGAGTGGTGAGCAATGAGCGGTGAGCAATGAGCCTGCGCTTCAGCTTGCTCACGGCTCATAGCTCATTGCTCAAGGCTGGTTTTATGAAGCGCATTCGTTATTCCAAATACGTGCCGGATCCGGCGGGCGAGATGAGCATGGAGGATCTGCTCGGCGCTCTGTCGGATTATCTGCTGCAGAGCGGATTTCAGGACTCGATGTGGTACGAGATGCCTCAGGGCGAGCAGACGCTCGACGATCTGCGGCGTGCGATCGAGAATGCGCTGATGGACGGCGAGATGTTCGATGAAAATCTGCGCGAGCAGATCGAGCAGATGATGGCCCACGGCCAGTTGGATGAACTCATCGAAAAGTTGATCGAGCGCATGCAGCAGGAGGATTACATCTCCGTCGATGATCCGCACGATCCGGCGCGGCGTTCGAGCGTGGGTGGGCAGAAGGGCGAGGCACAGCAGGCGAGATTCGAGATTACCGATAAGAGCCTGGATTTTCTCGGATTCAAGTCGCTGCGCAATCTGCTCGGATCGCTTGGAAAATCGAGCTTTGGCCGGCATGACACGCGTGATCTGGCAACCGGCATCGAGGCCAGCGGATCATCGAAGACCTACGAGTTTGGGGACACGCTGAATCTGGATATCACGGCGACGCTTTCGAATGCGATCCAGCGCGAAGGGCTTGGGCTGCCGCTCAATATCGAGTATTCCGATTTGCAGGTGCATCAGTGCGAATATCAGTCGTCGTGCGCAACGGTGCTGATGCTGGACTGCTCACATTCGATGATCCTGTACGGCGAGGACCGGTTCACCCCGGCGAAGAAAGTGGCAATGGCGCTGTCGCACTTGATTCGCACGCAGTATCCGGGAGATTCGCTGTCGCTGGTGCTGTTTCACGATTCGGCGGAGGAGATTCCGTTGTCGCAGCTGGCGCGGGTGAAGGTTGGCCCGTATTACACGAATACGCGCGAAGGGCTGAGGCTGGCGCAGAGGATTCTGCAGCGGCAGCGCAAAGATATGAAGCAGATCGTGATGATCACCGACGGGAAGCCTTCGGCGCTGACCCTCGAAGACGACCGGATCTATAAGAATGCGTTTGGGCTCGATCCGTTGGTAGTCAGCCAGACGCTCGAAGAAGTCTCGAAGTGCAAGCGGGCGGGCGTGCTGATCAACACGTTCATGCTGGCGTCGGATTATGGCCTGGTGCAGTTTGTGCAGAAGGTCACGGAGATGTGCCGCGGGAAGGCGTACTTCACGACTCCGTACACGCTCGGGCAATATCTGCTGATGGATTACATGTCGCGGAAGACGAAGACGATCCACTGAAAACCGGCACCGCTACCTCTTGGAATCCCATACCTGCCTTAACTCCCGTCCCAATCCATCCAAATCTGGATACACGACGGATTCAGTGATTCCAGCATCCCTTAGCTCCTGTTTGATTCCTCCGATCGAGTCGGCCGGGATCTTGATCGCCGAGATTCGAGCCCCTCTCTTTGCGCCCAAATCTGCGAGCCACGTTGGGTCTACGCCGAATATAAGGAACCTACTTCGCTGTGCGGCTACCCGGCGCGACACATGTGGAGCATCCCAGAGAAGTGGGGAACTCGGCGTAGCCAGCAGAGGTTCATTCGCGTCTTCCTCTTCTTCGGGTAGGTAAAGCCGGTCCCAGTCGTCCTCGTCCATACCGCATGGATGTTGCCGACAGTACTTCGCCCAACGACGCTTTGCATCCCTCCGGTCGGGGTGCTTCTTTAGCAGGTCTACAAGCCACCACGCATCAAGTACGTAGATCAACGATCCGCTGCCAACTGGGGTGGACTTATCTCTAACGGCAAAATGGAGGGCAATTAAGGCGCTGTCAGACCAGTCCAAGATTCTCGTCGGTGCTCCGTGATGCTGCATCAGGAAGTATGGGTCCCATTCGTCATCTCGCAGGCTGAGATCGCTGAGTTGAGGAAGGCAACGGTCGAATTCGTTGTATAGGTGATTCTCTAATTCAAGTAGTTCCCCGGTAGGCTTTCGCTTTTCTCCCGGCCTGGGCCGATATAGGCCAGGTTGAAGACGAGTTGGGTAGTGCACTTCGTCCTCAGCACGAAACCACAACTCCTTGTGATCTTCGACATGCCATTCCTCTCGTGTCTGTTGGACCCAATGCAAATAGCCCCCGAGGTCGTTCGCAATCACGCCGCCTCCTCAACTGTCTGAGAACCCTCGACAGGGTACACTCGGAATAGGCGAGCAACAAGAGTCTTGGCACCGTTCGGCTCTTTGAGTGCTCTTGATTTTGGGGCGATGACAGAGCTAGGCTGAAGGTGCTTGGCAAGCGTGCCCAGATCCAAGGCACTGTGAGTTCACAAGAACCCCGCGATTGCGGGGTTCTTGCTTTATTCGAGGACCTTCGATCCGGTGGGCTCGTTGCTCTGGCCTGTCGCCCCGCTCACTCTACTGACCTGATACTCTTTTCATAACCAATATTATGGCGAACTGTAGTCGATGCGGGAGGCAGTTGCCTCCGTTTACGTTTCGGAAGATATGCCAGTGGTGTGTGCAGCATGAGGCGGCGCAGCACGGCGAGGAACCTGAGAACGCGACGCAAGTGGTCCAGCCTATGCCGTGGGTGCGGCGCGGGCAGAGCACGATTTCGCTGACGCAGATTCTGTTCGGCGCGAATATCGCTGTGTTCATCGCGATGCTGCTGGCGAGCGGCGAGCCGACCGCGTTTCTCGACCCTATGCACGAGTTTTCCGGCGCGTTGACGCAACATTGGGGAGCGAACTGGGGTCCGCTCACGCTGTCCGGCGACTGGTGGCGCCTGCTCACCTACATGTTCGTGCACGGCGGGTTGCTGCATATTGGCTTCAATATGTGGTGCCTGTGGGATCTCGGGGCGCTGAGCGAGTCGCTTTATGGGCGCTGGACGTATCTCGCCATCTATTTAACGACGGGCGTTGTGGGAGGGCTGGCGAGTCTGGCGTGGCATCCGTTTGTCTCGACGGTGGGTGCGTCGGGCGCGATTTTTGGCTTGGCGGGCGCGCTGATTTCGTCGTTCTATCTGGGCGAGTTTTCGCTACCCAAGATGGCGATTAAGGGAACGCTGACGAGCCTGCTGGTCTTTGCGGGATTCAATCTCTTCTTTGGCGGAATGTTCCCGGGTGTCGATAATTCGGCCCACATCGGCGGACTGGTTAGCGGATTGATCATGGGAGCTCTGGTGGCGAAATTCGCGCCACAACACGACACGCGGCGCATGGCGGTTCTTGGCGTGATGGCGCTGGCGGTTGTGGCTGGAGCGTTCGGGATCGCGAAGTGGCGCGGCGGAACGATGCGCTTCGTGAGAGCGTATCAATCACTCCGCGACAACCAGGACGATTCTCTTTCGAGACTCCAGCAAGTGGCCAACGAGCAGCCGAATTCTGTGGATGCTCACGGCATGCTCGCTGAAGCATATTTCAAGCGCCACGATTTTCCGAAGGCGGAAGCGGAATTCAAGCGAGTTGTGGAACTGGAACCGCAGCGCGCGGATGCGCGTTTCGATCTCGGAATCACTTACCTGAACGAGAAAAAGCTCGACGAGGCAAAGAGTGAGTTTACGCAGATTCTGACGCAGGATTCGGACAACGCCGGTGGGCATTACGGGCTTGGCCTTGTCTTGGCCGAGCAAGGCAACGACGCGGCGGCATTGCAACAGTTCAAGAATGCGGCTGCCAGTAATCCGAGCATCTCTGGGCTTTACTTCGATATGGGAAACGCTTACGCGCGGCTGGGAAAATATGACGACGCCATTGCAGCTTACCTGAAGGAAAAAAACCAGAGTGCGGACAATGCGGATCTGGAAAACGCGCTGGCTGATGCTTATCAGGCCAAGGGAATGACCCAGCAGGCGCAAGAGGCGCGGAATCGGGCGGCGCAGTTGAAGTCCGACGGAGCTCAGTAATTCCGTCAACCTTCGGTCGGCGGGCGCGTCGCCCGCCGGACAGCCGTCAGGACGCCGGCGCTGCTAAGATCGGGTGATTTCTCCTACGGCGCGGTAGGCCTGGTTGATCGCCTCGTCGGTGTAGGCGTAGGCGCCGGCGTCGGCATTGGCGATCGCGATTCTTCCATAAGACTTGCGCGCGACTTCACAGGGCGTGATGCCGCCTTCCAACCAAAATGGATCCCACAATGAGTTGTACTCGTAGGCGTAGCCGTGAGGCCAGCGGTTTATGGTAATCGCAGCAATATCGCGCGCGGGATCGAAGCCTCCAGGTCCCAGCGTTCGTGCCAATTGATCGCGGATATTGCGCTCCATGGTTTCGAAGGTCGTTTCAAACAGCTCGATGCGCCCAAAGGTATGCTGCTGACGCGCTGGCAATCCCGGATGACATGCCGCCTTCATCATGTGAACGACGATTGGCTCTTCGGGCTTTTTGGCGCATTCGTATCCGCCGATGCTGACCGGCAGATCGAGATTGACCGAGGTGTGGTACATGCCGGGGGCATAAACGGAATTCGTGGCGATTTTCTGGAATGAGGTCCAGTTCCGGAGAAAGACGTTGGTGTAAAGCAGCGGAACTTTCTGCGCCGAGGCAAGAGCCTCTTTTTGCTTGTCGGGCAGTTCGTCGCAAATGTAGGGGATCACGACGTGCCAGCAAGCGAGGACTGCATTTTTGGCGCGTGCCGAGTAGGCTTTGCCGCCGGTCGCGTACGTGATTTCAACTTCCTTCGCAGTCGCTGCATCTCCGATGTGCTTCACGCGAACTGCTGTGCTGTTCACGCGAATGCGGACGGGCGATCCGTCGTGGTCGAGCTTTGAATAATTTGCCTTGGCGAGGATGACGTCCTGCATTTCGCGGCCGGGGACCGCATCCGGGATCAGGCTGCGCACCAGCAAGCGCGCGATGCTGGCGTTGCCGTCGGGAAAATGGAAGAAATACTCCTCGGCTTCTTCGTTGGGGATCGCATCGCGATTCATTCCCTTCCCCGGAGTTGGGTCAAGATTCATGCCGGCAAAGCCGGGGAGAGAGAATCCCCAGGCATCCTGCGCGGCGACGGCATCGAATCCGACTCCGAATAATCCGTGAGGAAATGCCTGAAACACTTTAATGACGTCTTCATGCACGCCGACCATCTTCCTGAGGAAATCGTTGTAGCTGATGCGGGCCAACCTCGCCTTCTTCTCGTCGGACGTGAGGCCGGGATAATAGTCTTTCTTCTCGCGGAAGAGGCGCTCGAAATCCTGCTTGGCCTGATCGGCGATGGGCGAGTCGGCAAGAAACTGCTTCAACAGTGACGGAGTTTCCGAACCCGTGTCTTCGCTCTCTCCTCCGTTACGCGGATTGAAGTTGACGACCAGTTTGTCGGTGCCGAAGGTTTCTTTGTCGAAGAAGATTCTGGGGCGGAGTCCCTGCGAGCGGTAGAGATTTTTGTTGAAGTATTTCGAATACGAAGGGACATCGATGCCGAGTTCTTCGATGACGCCTTTGGCGACTTTGCTATATGGGGCGGGGCTCTCGATTGAGAATGTGCCGCCAAATCCGAGGCGGAATGCGTTGTTCAGGCGGAACTCGTTGCGCTTGGCGTGTCCGCCGAAGTCGTCGTGATTGTCGAGGATCAGGATGCGAGCCTTCGTGCCCATCGCCTTGCGATAGAAGTGTGCGGAAGCAAGGCCGCTGATACCGCCTCCCACGATGATCAGGTCGTAAGTTTCTCCGGTGTCGATGGGCTTGCCGGCGGAATCCCAAAATGTACCGTCGCGGAGACTGTGGGCGACTTCGAATGACCCGGGATGACTGCCCCGCATGCCGGTGAGAGCGGGAGGATAATAGCCGGCGGAATTCTGCCGTTCGGGAAGTTTGTCGGCAAGTAAATCCCACGGCATCATGGCCGCGCCCGCTGTTACGGCTATGCCGTTGAGGAAATCGCGGCGCGTAATCTTGCGATGCATTCCCAGTTCCCGGTCCCGAGAGTCGTGCACGATTTCCTCCGTAATCGCACAAAAAGTGAATCAGATCAAAAGCAGCGCCTTGAAGGCACGTTATTCGGCGCGATTGGCGGCACCCATGAATGGGTGCCCTGATACCAAGCGTACCCTGATACCAAGATTGCGCTGATACGGACCGCTCGGTAGCGCAGGGTGAAGCGAAGGCTGTTTACGATTGGCCTTCTGATTTCTTCACCGCGAGTTCGGCGCCCTGGAAGCCGATCTTGCTGTGGGTGCCATCGCAGAATGGCTTGTTGACGGAGCCTCCGCATCGGCAGAGCGAGAACGCAGGCTTTCCAGTGAGATCGAATTTGTTGCCGTTGACGTCGACGAGTTCGACGGTACCTTCCGGGGCTTCTACGCGATATGGGCCGTTCGGCCTCACGGTGATCTTGACCTGAGCCATAGGGAATCCTCCAACCTTACGGGTTTCTAGTAAGCCTTAGAAAGATACCACTAAGCCTGCGAGGTTGTCTTGGTGAGTGCGATGGTTGCTTGAACAAGGTGAAGGGAGTAGCGCAGTCTTCAGGCGGCTTCCGCGCGGATGGACGTCACGCTGCGATACAACTGCAGGCATTGATCGATCATGCGCTTGGTGGTGAAATGTTCGCGGGCGCGGGCGTAGGCAAGTTCCGCGTAGGCGCGGCGCATGGTGCGATCTTCATTCAGCAGACGGATGTTTTCGGCGAGGCTGGCCGCATCGTTGGTGCGGAAGTAGAGCGCGGCGTCCTGCCAGATTTCGCGGAAGCTCGGAATGTCGTTCGCGACGATCGCACAGCGCGAGAAAGCAGCTTCGAGAGCCGGCATTCCCAAGGGATCGTAGCGGGAGGTTGCAGCGTAGATTGCGGCGCGGCTGTAGAGTGCGCGAAGCTGCGCGTCAGTCTGCGGGCCGCGGATCGCGACCGAAGTCTGCTCGGTCGCAACCTTCACGTCGGCGCGAATCGGAACGCGCGGCATGGGCACCGTCTGCTCCGCTCCGACAATGCAAACCGGCAACGGATGTGGCTGCTGTGTCAGCAGAAAAACCTGTTTGCTGGCGTCGACCAGGCGTCCCACTGACAAGACACAATCGTCTTTGCTGACGTAAGGATTAAAGAAAATCGGATTGCGTCCGGGATAGATCACTTCACTGCGGCGAGGACGTCCGTAACAGGCGATTACGCGGTCCAGCATCCAGCCAGAAGGCGCCACTACGGCGTCGGCGGCCATCAGGCCGTTCATGACGGTTCTGCGGTACCAATTCAGGGACTGCAAGGGGCGGGGCGCATCGTGAACGGCTTGATTCCATGTGATGAGGTCTCCGTTAGCCATCACGACGCGAGGCACATCGACCGGCAGGTTTCCGTAGCAGAACTGATTAAGGTGCAGCACGTCCGGGCGAAGCTCGCGAACCAGCGACATCAAGTATTCCGAGGACTCGGGCAGGTCGCGCTCGGCTTCCTGCATCCACTCGAGTCGAAAGCCGGTGGGACGGTAGTCGAGGCCGTGGAGGTGGTCCATCCAGGAGGTCTGGTCGGGCAAAGGGATTTCGCCAAAGCTGACCAGGGTGACACGCACGCCGCGGGTGACCAGACCGGTCACCAGTTCGCGGGCATAAGTCCACGAGCCCGAGACAGAATCGGCAGTGACCAGTACGTGCACAGAACCTCCGGGAAGAGAATGCGCCGTAACAGGCTACAAACGGGCATTCTCGCGTTCGCTGGAACCTATTTTAGTTCGAATCGGAGGTCGAGTCGCGAGGAATTTTCGGATCCCTTCCGTACAAGTTTCAGCCGCCATGCAAGAATTTGCACGACTTGGCGGTCAGGTTCAGTTCACCTCCAGGCGCAGACGCAGCTCGCGGGCAAGAACGTCAATGTTGCGAATCTTTTCTGTGGCCAGTTCGGGGATGTTTGGCACCGACATGGCCAGTTCACAGGAAAGCAGCATGGCGGTCAGGGTTTCGCGCATTTCGCACTGCATCTGCTCAGCGACAGCCCGCCGCGCAGCTGCTTCTTCGCGGCGGCGGCGATGCAGCGCGGATCGCACATCTCGAACCAGCCGCTCCATCCCGGATACGCCGAAGTTGACGTACACAGGAAAGGCGGTACCGAGATGCTCGATCATCTGATCACTATCTTCCGGTTCGGTTTCAACCAGAAACTGGTCGATCACCGCCACAGAATAGGTCTGCTCCCGCAGGCAGGAGGAGGCCTCTTGAATCGAGTGAGCCCAGTGGACATCCTGGCTGGTCGCGGCATGCAGAGCCACGGCACACCGCGCGCCCATTGCTGACGGAGTAATGAGTAGGATCATGAACCTCCCTTAGCACTTCAAGCGCCACGGCGAGCACATTGAAACCATGACGCTTAGCGCCTTGTAACGCAATGGCGTTCCCGATGCGGAACATCCAACCTGGAACCCCGTTCCGAATCGGAGCGACACTCAAGCGCCTTGCGCTCCGTAATCTTTCAGCTTGCGATAAAGCGTGGTCTTGCCGATGCCCAACAAGCGGGCCGCCTCCAACTTGTCGCCGTTGAGTTCGGTGAGCGCTCGAAGGATCGACTGCTTCTCCAGTTCGGCCATAGGAATGATCTTCAAGTGTCCATTTCCGTTTCCATTGCCGTTCGAAGATTCGGGAATGGGCAGATTTGCAATCTCGCGCGGCAAGTCCATGCGATGGATCAAGGGTCCGGTCGTAAAGGCATAGCTGCGCTCAAGACAGTTCTCGAGTTCACGGACATTTCCCGGCCAGTCGTAAGCCAGCATTGCCTTAATGGCGTCATCGCTCAACGTTTTTTCCAGCCCCGAGGAGCGGGCCATGCGTTCGAGGAAATGTCCGATGAGCAGCGGAATGTCCTGACGGCGTTCGCGCAACGCTGGGATCCGCAGGCTCAGAACATTCAAGCGGAAGTAGAGGTCTCGCCGGAATGTTCCTTGCATGACGCCCTGTTCCAGATCGCGATTGGTGGCGGCAAGAATCCGGACATTGATTGGAATCGGGCGCGTGCTGCCGACCGGGCGAATCTCTTTTTCCTGAATCGCGCGCAGCATCTTTGCCTGCAGGTCGACCGGGAGTTCTCCGACTTCATCCAGGAAAACAGTGCCGCCTTCCGCCATCGCAAGCAGTCCGTCTTTCGACTGGGTTGCGCCGGTGAATGCGCCTTTGACGTGGCCGAAGAGTTCACTCTCGATCAATGTCGGGACGAGAGAGCCGCAATCGACAGGAATGAACGGCTTGTCGCGGAAGGGTCCTGAATAGTGAATGGAGCGGGCGACCATCTCCTTGCCCGTTCCGCTTTCGCCGAGGATAAGCACGGGATGAATGCTGTTAGCCGCCTTGGCAATGATGCGGTAGAGCTTTTCCATTTCCGGTGCGCGGCCCACGATGCCCCCGAATCCCTGCTTGGATTTCACCTTTTCCCGCAGCAGCCGGTTTTCTGACTTGAGCTTCAGGTGGCTTGCCACGCGATCGAGCAACAACTTCAGTTCGTCTACGCTGAACGGCTTGGTGACGTAGTCATAGGCGCCGTTCTTCATCGCCTGGACGGCGGATTGAACGGTACCGTAGCCGGTGACGACGATGACGACCGCTTCGGGACGGCGCTCTCTGATACGGCGGAGCGCGTCGATCCCTCCGGCACCGGGCAGGCGAAGATCGAGTAGAACGGAGTCGAAGCTTTGCAGTTCGAGCATGCGGTAGGCCTGTTCCGCGGAGTCGGCAATCTGGGCGGTGAAACCCAATGACTGCGCCACCTCGCGGCAGGCTTCGCGGATCGATCGTTCGTCATCTACGATGAGAAGGTTCAGGAAGTTGGCGGGTTCAAATTGCGGAGAGACCGCGATCGGCCTCAGAGCTGCAGACGTCATGGCTATTAGTCCTCGTTTTTAGTTTTCGATGATGGTGCTTCCCCGTTCATCACGGGATGAAAGTTGTTGTCTCCGCTTGGAGATGCAGCGGTTGGTTGAAGTGGAAGAAGAATGCTCATGCGCGTGCCGCGGCCCGGCTCGCTGTCTACGTGAATCAGGCCGCCGCTGGTCATGACGATCTCGTGAACCGTGGCCAGACCGAGTCCGGTTCCCTTCTCGTCTTTTGTGGTGAAGAAAGGTTCGAATACCTTTTCGCGCGTGGTTGCGTCCATTCCGGCGCCCTTGTCCTGCACAACCAGGAGCGCGCACGGAAGTGAAGTCCGCGCGGAATCTCGCCGCCCGTCATTCAGCAGAACCTGCACGTGGCAATTTCTCGTCTCGATGACAACCTCGCCGCCGCGCGGCATGGCATCGCGAGCGTTAAGCACCAGATTGAGAATGATTTGCTGAGCCTGAGAGGGATCGATTTTGACAAGCCCAAGCTCGCGATCGAGACGAAACGTCAGCTGGATGTTTTCACCGACTAGATGGCTCAAAAGATTGCGCAAACTGTCGGCGATTTCGTTCAGGGAAATCAGGCGGGGCTCGGGGCGTTGCGGTTTGGCTGCGGTCAGCAACTGCCGGACGAGTCCCGTGGCCTGCAAGGCAGAGTTGCGAATCTCCTCAGCATATTTGCGGGCGCGATTGCCGGAATCTACCGCCGCGAGAAGAAGGTCGCAGTACAACAGAACACCGCTGAGAAGATTGTTAAAGTCGTGGGCGACGCCTCCTGCGACACGGCCGAGAAATTGGAGCCTCTCGGATTGATGGCGGTCCATCCCGGCGGATGCGCCTTTCTCGATCGCGATGAAATGCGGGGAAGCGCCGGCTGCGTGAAGGCGCCATGCCGTCCAGTGAACGTGGTGACCGGAGTTGCTGGAATCGTTTGCAAGGAGTTCACAGGATTCACGTTCGCCGTTAAAGAACTCCCTGAGTTGTGCGGACGAGCCGCCGGTCTGAAAAACATCGGTGAATTGGAGCGGCCGATTCGCATTGGGCCCGATTTCAAACCTGCACTGGAATGCGGGATTGACGGCTTTTACGGTTCCCTGTCTCTGGAACAGGACCGCCGGGATTGGACAATTCTCGAAGAGGTTCTGGAATCTCCGACTCAATTCTTCGCTGGTTTGTTCCCGCTTCGGTTCTTCGGTACGCCAGGCAATTTTGGCAACGACGCTCATATGTTCACTTTGCGACAGAGGGTTTCAGAACGGAACCGGTTACGGCACCGAGCAATACCTCGGTGCTTCCCAGAATGGGAAACAAAGCCGTTCTGAACCACCTTTGCTCCACATCGGGCCGACTATAGACAGTCAGGCCTGTGGGAACTTAGGACGGATGTCACTAAAATCGAAATTCTTCTGTGGAAAACTCGGCCGGGAGCATGAAAGTTGACCCTAGCGGGAGGCTTGGGCGCGCTGAGTCACGAGATAAACAGGTTCGCTGAGGCGGAATGTGAGCCGGTGTCCCTTATCCAGACGAACTGTCGTGTCGGAGGAATTTTGCTGCGGCGTCGGGCGGACAAAGAGGCTGGCGGTTTGAAGCGGAAGATCGAGCGTATCGGATTGAACCGATTCAAGTGTCAGGCGGATATAGCCCCGAGATGGCTTCAACTTCGATGTACGGAACGATTCCACTCTGCCGGACACAACAGCTCCGCGGGGAAGCAAAGTTTTGCCCTGGATCACAACCGGCTCGTCGAGAGTGCCTTCGAACGAGGCTGGCGCGTCAGGGTTTCCGGCGGAAATTGCTGCTTTAAGCCGGACGGTTAGCAGCGTCCCAATAGGAAGATGGTCGGAGTCATGAAAGGGCAGAACAGGCGCGGTACTCGCACTAGCCGGGGCGGAATCAACTGGGCTGGAAGCATCATTGTGAAAGGGAGCTTGATCTGCCTGTGCCGCCCCCTCTGGGGTGGGAACTTCGCCCGGGCGGGAACAGGAAATCGTGGCAAACAGAGTCAAAGCGATCGGCCACAGGCCCACGGATCGGCGAAACCGGCTCATCCGAATCATTTTCAAGCTGCTCTACTGATAGGGCGAGTGGCAAATCGAATACCACCACACGCTCTCATCGAATCAACGACTTGGCAATGGCACTTTGGAGGGTCTCGTGTAGATTTTTCCGGCCTTTGGGAAGCATTCGGGGGGTGTTATGGAATAAGAAAAGCGGAAGACTGATTCGTCCTCCGCTTTGAGTTTATTCGAAGAGTCCTATGCTACTGCTTCTTGGCAGGCTTCTTCGTTGCGGCCTTCTTGGGAGCGGTCTTTGCCGCCGCTTTTCTCTCACTCTCGCGGCCACCAATCAAGCTCAGGGCATCGGCGGCGTTGAACGGGAATTGCCGGACCGAAGTTTCGGTCTGTCCCGCGGCGTTCAGAGTGACATCAACGCGGCGATTGCTGGCCAGCCGGATCACCGTGATCTGAGCGAGCGCCCGCTTGCGTTCGCTGGTCGTGAGTTCAGTATCTTGGTTGATTGAGTCCTTGACCTCCTGGGTGGTCAAGTTATGTTGTGCGCCGAAGGCTTCGGTCTGAATGTCGGCCTCAGGCACTCCCTGCTCGACCAGGAAGCTCTTGACCCGGGCAACGCGGCGTTCGGAGAGTGCCTGATTGAAGGCCGCTGCTCCGCGGCTGTCCGCATGACCCTGAAGCGTAAGTTTCGCATCAGGCTTCGCTTCAAGGTACTTCTTGAAGTCGGTTGCGAGATTGACGAGGATCTTCTGCTGTCCGGGTAGCAGACCGCCATCGGGGTTCTTCGCGCTCGGCTGATTGGTCGGGAAGTAGACGCTGTGCAGAGCGAGTCTCGCTTCCAGAGCTTTGTCGACCGGCGGAGGCGGTGGCTGTTGGATCGTAACCTCGGCGGAACCCTTTCCGGCGAGGCCGCGAGAATCGGTACAAGTGGCGTTCACCGTGACAGGTCCGGGAGGAAGTCCCGCAGTATTCAGCGTGGCCGAATTTCCGGTGCCCGAAACCGTGCCTGCAGATGAAGTCCAGTCAGCGACCGAAACCGGTACGCCGTCAGGGCTGGTGCAATTCGCGGTCAGAGTGACGGTTCCGCCCGGGACCAGTTCCGTCGGATTAGCCGACATTGACATGGTCGGAGGATTCTTCGGCGGAAGCGGCTTGATCGTGTAGTTGGCGTTGCAGGTTGCTTCGTTGTTGCTCTTCGCCTTGGGATCGGTAACGTGCGCGGTGACGGTATAGCTCCCCGGCGCCGCGTTGTTCGTGTCAATCGAGGCGGTGGTGTCCTTGCCAGTCACGGTGCCGCCATTGCCGCTCCAGCTGTAAGTCACTGTGTGCTTCGGATTGAAATTGCTGGCGGTGACGGTCGCGGTAATCGGCTCGCCAACCATCACTTCGGTCGGCTGCACTGTGCAAGCTGCGGTGGGAGCAACGGGTTCGGCTCCGCCCCAACTGATCACGACGCCGGTGCGCAACCTGGCTCCTTCGAGAGTCGGACGGCGCAGATCAGGAAATTGGGGAGCAGCATCACCCGCGAAATTGTGGCGAGCATACACATAGTCCGCCTGGAACAAACGCCACGCGAACATCTTCGAGAACGGGATATCCATGCCACCGCCGAGGATGGCGCCAATGCCATTGCTGGTAACGAAACCGTTGTCGTAGCCCAAACGGTTGAATGTCACGAGGCCATGGATGAACACGTTGACGGCATCGGTGCGCCACATGAACCTCGGGCCGGCACCAACGGTCCATTCCGAGGATCCGGAATTTGTGTCGCGGTTGTATCCGGAGTCGACTTCCCCGCCCCAGTGCGAATCAAAATTGTAGGTGAATGCGACGCCGCCGCCTCTTGCCTCGCCGGGCAGATGGAATGGCGTGGGGCTGCTGGGAGAGCCGGGGATTGGAACGGTGCCTCCCGGATTCAAATATTGATAACCCGCAAAGAAGTCGTATTTCGGGGGAGTAGAATCGCTCTGCGCAAATCCCGGAGTGGCGATCAAAAGCAGGAAGATGAGTGCGACCACGCCAGACACAACTGCGCTAACAGAGCGCGTTTTACTGCCAGCTATTGTCATAGAAATCCTCCAAAACGTAATCGTTCGCCGGGCGGCCTTGCAGCCAGACGCTCGTAGGGAAAGAGATAGCTATTGGAAAGACGAGACTACCCGTGGAACGATGAATTCTATCTCATAGCAAGATAAAGGAAAAGTGGAGATTCCCAAATCCGTCAACCGGGGATACAAGGTCGCACAGGAGTCTCAAATCTTACATCGCGCCAGCATTTTCACAAGATTCTTAAAGTCTGCCCCTGGCCTTGCTGTGCTGGATGCAGCCGCGTATCGTAAAATTTAGTGCTAATCCGTGCGGCCCGGGCGTAGCGATCTCTAGATTTGCTGTTTCGAATACCAAGCTAAATCAGATGAATCACGAAAAAGTACTGATCGTAGAAGACGAGGAAAACGAACGCTCGGGGTTAGCCGAGATCGTGTCATCGTGGGGCTTTCGAGTCGAAACGGCGCAGGACGGCGCCGAGGGACTGGAGAAGGCGACGCAATGGTCGCCCTCGATTGTGATTAGCGACCTGAAGATGCCGCGCATGGGGGGCATCGAACTGTTGGGGCGCCTGGCGGAACAAGCACAAACCATGGCCGTCATTATGGTCACGGCTCAGGGGACGATTGACAGCGCGGTGCAGGCCATGCGCATGGGCGCGTACGACTACATAACGAAGCCGATCGATACGAACCGCCTGCGAACGATTCTTTCGAATGCGTCGGCTTTGCTCGGAACGCGCGCTGAACTTGAAGCGACGCGGCGTCGGCTGCGCGATACCGGATCGCTGGGCCGGCTGAGCGGCTCTTCGCGCAAGATGCAGGAAATCTTCCGGCTGATTGAGATGGTCGCTCCCAGCACAGCTTCAGTCCTGGTGACAGGCGCAAGCGGGACAGGCAAAGAGCTCGTTGCCAGGACAATCCACGAGCTAAGTCCGCGAAAGGACCGGCCGTTCGTCGCAATTAACTGCGCGGCAATCCCTGACACCCTGATGGAAAGCGAAATCTTCGGTCACGAAAAAGGCGCTTTTACGGGAGCTCTGGAACGCCGCACCGGTTGCTTCGAACTTGCGGAAGGCGGAACACTCCTGCTGGATGAAATCGGCGAGATGCCGATCGGAACGCAGGCCAAGCTGCTGCGCGTCCTTGAAGATCGGAAATTGCGGAGATTGGGAAGCAAAGTCGAGACCGCGGTGGACGTGCGAGTGCTCGCCGCGACGAATAAAGTACCCGACGAAGCCGTTGCGCGTGGCGAGTTGCGCAGTGATCTGTATTACCGCCTGAACGTATTCAATATTCATATGCCGCCGCTGCGCGAGCACAAGGAAGACATCACCGGGCTGGTGCAATTGCTTTTGGCGGAAATGAGCGGGAAACACGGGCGCAAAGTGACGGCGGTCAGCGAAGCCGTGCTGAACCAGTTCAACAATTATTCCTGGCCGGGCAATGTGCGCGAACTGCGAAACACGATCGAACGGGCCGTCATCGTCTGCGATTCAGGAATGATCGAAACAAAACATCTGCCTCCGGGTTTTGGACAAGCGCCGCTTCGAACGGCCGCGAACGATCCGGATGCGGTGCGGTTGGGAGTGGGGACAACCGTCGAGGAAGCCGAAAAGATGCTGATCCTCAAGACGCTCGAGGCGACGAGCAACAATAAGACCCGGGCGGCGGAGATCCTGGGCATCAGCCTGAAGACCCTTCACAACAAGCTGAAGGAATATGGGAGTTCCACGCCCGAGACGGTCACGGGCAAAGAAGAAGTGCCGAGCTAATCTGGGGCGGGCCGTTTTCGCGAATCATGCTGCGACGTAAAACCATCATCGTTTTGACCATTGCTCTTATGGTGACGGCGATGGTGTCGGCGTTCTCTTATCTTTACATCTCGCAGATTCTGCGGCTGCGGATCGCGAATGCCTACGAAACCGCGACGAACCTCACGCATCAACTTGCGTATGCCGCTGGTAATGCCGTGCCGGATTTCAGCAGTACTGCGCTGGATACGAATGATCCTGCGGCGGTGAGGCGGGCCGTCGCGGAATACGTACAAACCGACGTGGATCTCAACAACCTGCTGCAATCTGACCCGGGCGATTGGAGATTCATCTACGACGTTGCCATTGTCGACACCACTGGAAAAGCTCTGCTGCATACCAACGCCAGCATGGTGGGCAAGATCATTCCGCCGCGTCCGGATTTTCAGCAGGTCGTCGGAGCGCGATTCCGGCAGCAGATTCGGCTCGTGTTCAGTCCGGCAGCGGTTTACGACGTCAGCTATCCGCTGGAGCTGAATGGATCCCCGTTTGGAACGATCCGCATCGGCGTACAGACTGTATTCCTGAAGAGTGAAGTGGCGACCCGCCTGATGAGATCTTTGTACATCTCGGTCGCTCTTGTATTCCTGTCGCTGCTGCTTGCCGCGGGCATCTCGAACCTGGCCCTTGGACCGCTGAAGGAGATCAACCGCAATCTGGACAGCGTGACCGCCGGCGACACCGACGCGCTCGCCGATGATGAGAACAACCACGACGAGTACGGCCTGGTTACGCTGAAGATTGCGAACCTGGGCCGCCAGATTCGCGATAGCAAGGAGATTTTCTCCGCCCTGAAAGACAACGTCGATCAGCTGATGGCAAAGCTGCAGGACGGGTTGATGCTCTTCTCCCGCGACTCGCGTGTCGTGCTGGTGAGCGCTCCGGTAGAGGGTTTTCTGGGGCGCCCGCGGGGAGAACTGCTGGGGCGCACGGTCCAGCAGCTATTTGATCGCAGCACGCTGCTCGGTGCCGCCCTGCTCGATTCTTTTGAACGGCGGCGTCCGCTGACCGAGCGCGAATTTGAAGTCGCGGGCGGCAAGCGGGTTCAGGTCTCGCTGGACTTCGTGCAGGAGAAAAATTCGCAGATCGGCGCGCTCGTGGTCATGCGCGACACTGAACCGGTTCGACGGATCGGCGACGAGATCGAAATGTCCCGCCGGCTTTCAGCGAGTGGACGCCTGACGCGCGGGGTGGCTCACGAAGTGAAGAATCCGATCAACGCGATCGTGCTTCATTTGCAGCTTCTGCAAAACAAACTGGCCCAGCAGGAACCGGACACCCGCCGCCATATGGACATCATCGATAGTGAGATCCGGCGGCTGGACAGGGTCGTCCAGACGCTGGTCGACTTCACGCGTCCACGGGATTTGCATCTGGAAGAAATCGATCTCCAGCGGCTGCTGGAGGACGTCTGCCAACTCGCGGCGCCCGACGCTGAACAACACGGCGTCACGATCGAACGGCACATGCCGGACCAGAAGTTCCCGATCAAAGTCGATGTCGACCTGATGAAGCAGGCGTTCCTCAATGTGGTGATCAACGGCGTTCAGGCGATGCCGCAGGGAGGCACGCTTTCCATTTCAGCCCGCGGGGAAAATGGCGTCGCGGTGGCGGAGATTCAAGACCAGGGATCGGGAATCCCGAAAGAAATGCACGACAAGGTATTCGAGCTCTATTTCACGACGAAAAAAGAAGGCAGTGGAATCGGACTCGCCCAGACCTATCAGATTCTCCAATGGCATTACGGCTCGGTGGATTTCGAATCGGCCGAGACGACCGGCACAATTTTTCGGTTCCAGATTCCGCTGATCCGAACAGGAAACGAAACGGCATCTACCGTCGCGGCCGATGAGCCGGCCCTGCAACGAGGCAGTTAGCGTAGCAACCGCGGCATGTGATTCGTAGATGAGATGTGTTGTGAAGCGTAAAATCTAGAAAGCCACGGTATCGACCACTCGGAATCCGGGCATGACTCTGGCCACAATCTTCCTCCTCGGGTATTTTTTGACTCCCTCGGCCAAACCTTTGCCGACTGCGGGACTGCAACCGAGCGCGCCCATAATTCTCCAGAACACGCAAGATGCGCAGGGCCAGCCAGCCCCAACCCAGAGTCAGGGAGAAGGCAAACAGAATGCGGCTGGGGCTCCGGCAAAACCTCAAGCCGGACAGCAAACGACAGCTGCGAAGCCGCATCGTCGCCGGAAAAAGAAAACTGCTACGGACTGCGCAACTCTCCCTCCTCCCAACTCAACCACGGCAAGTACCGATGCAGGGAAAAAACCTGCTGCGGACGGCGCCGGTGCGCAAACATCCGCGAACGGTAAACCGGCAAAGAACTGCCCTCCGGCGACGATTGTCGTGCGGCACGGAGGAACCACCGATCCAAGCATTCAACTTGCGGGCGGCGCAACCGGAGGTCAGGCCGCACAACAAAAAGCCACCGCGAATCAGATGCTCGCGTCAACCGAGGAGAACCTGAAGAAGCTCGAAGGGCGGCAGCTCAGCGCATCGGATCAGGCGACGGTCAACCAGATCCGTCAATTCGTGGAGCAGTCAAAAACTGCCATTACCTCGAATGATATGGAACGCGCGCGCACACTTGCCTGGAAAGCGCAGACGCTATCGGATGATCTGGTGAACCCGAAACAATAGCGATCAGTGTTTTCGAACTCACTTTTTTTCGGGCGGCACAGTGGAGTTGCGTTGCCGCGCAGACGAGGGCGGCTGTCCACACGTGAGTTTGGTTCTGCTCTGGCTTCTCCGACTTATCTTCCCTTCGCCCGCGCACTGTTCACTTTCGTCAGCAATTCCTGCGACATGGATTGCAGAGGTCCCGGAATCTTCACCGCTTCGGTAAGAACAGCTCGCGCTTCGGTGAGTTTATTCAGCTTTCCATAGGCGAAGCCCAGACCATAGAGAGCGCGGGCGTATTGCTGGTCTTCTTCTCCTTTGAGAAGTTCAGCCGCGCTCTTGAGTTCAGGTATCGAGGCCGCGGTTTTCTCCTGCTTCAGATAGGCCCAGCCGATGGTGCAGTGCGCCACTCCGCCGGAGACTTTGCGGGATTTATCTGCATCGGGAGCGTCCGGCTTCGCAACCTCAATTGCCTTCTGAGAATAACTGATGGCCTTCGCTGCGCTTCCCGGTTTCGTGTCATCGCCGTAATAATTGGCGAGCAGAAGCAGCGCCGGAAGAGAATTGGGATTGGCCGCCAGAATTTTTTCGCCATAGGCCACGAGCCGGGCATTGTCTTTGAGTTGGCTGAGCGATTCGAGCGCCAGGCTCGAAACCGTGTCCTGATATTTCGAGTCCGGAAACCCCTCTGTGAAGTTGTCGATGTAGGCCATCCGCGCCTTGGGATCGGTTTCGCCGGAGATCACGTTCACGCCGGTCGTTTCGAGGAAGTCGCAACTGCTTTGCGAGGCAGCTTTATCTTCGGACACCTTTCGCGTGAAATCCTCATCGCTCATGCCTTCGGGCTTGGGCTGCTTGGCAATGGAATGACAAATCTGGCCGCCTTTGCCGATATAGTCCATCAGCTTGGCGCTGTTCTTTGCCTGCTGAGCGATGTTCACCTGTGAGATGAGAATGTCGAGATTATGAGGCGAGGCGGTGAGCGCCTTATCTCCGAAGTCGAGAGCCTTATCGAAATCCCCGGTGGCCTGATACGCCTGAGCGAGTTGCCAATCACCATAGGCGACAGCCTGCGGATTCGCGGAGAACTTCTGCACGAACTCCTGGTACATCGCCAATTTTTTCTGTGCATCCTGTTCGCTTGTGATCGCCTGAAGCGCGTGGTCTTCTTCAGTTCCCGCGGCGATCACGATGTGATCGACCTGCGCGCCTGCTTGCAGAATGGAAAGTGAGAAATAGAGAAGAACAGCGAGTTGTAAGGTTGCCTTGCAGGGTCTCATCGTCCGCCTCCGGCGTGCATGAGATGACTCGACTTTCGAGCAGCACGCGCATCGTATCGCCGAATGACCCGCGGTGCAAGGGTATCGATCACGTGGAGAATTCTTCCCTGCTCGGATAAAGTAAGTAGATGCGTGCCAGTTTCAGCCAGCGTCCGTTGCGGTTCGTCTTTGCCGCCAACCTGATTTCGATGGTGGGCAGCGGAATGAACTCCGCCGGAGTCGCCTGGTACATCCTGAAAGCGACGCATTCCGAGATGGCGCTAGGGACCTTTGCCGTACTGCAAACCGTCCCAGCCATGTTGATGCTGCCGTTCACGGGCGTGGTCATCGACCGCGAGGACCGCCGTGTGCTCGTCATGTGGCTTGACGCCATCCGCGCATTGATCATCGTGACGGTGGCGATTCTGGCGTTTCAGCACCGCGTGCAGGTTTGGCAGCTTTACCTGATGAACACGCTGGTGGCGGCCGGCTTCTGGATGTTCTGGCCAACGATTACTGCGCTCATCCAGGAACTCACGCCGGAGGGCCAGTTCGTTCAGTCGAACACATTTTTGCTGGCGGGCGTGCAGGGCGGGTTTCTCATCGCTGGAGCGATCGTCGGATTCGTCTACGACCATATCGGACTCGGCGGCGTGCTGATCCTCGACGTATCGACATATGTGGTCTCATTCCTGTGCTATTTCGCGGTGCGCAAGGGGAAGCACATCGTGTTGCGGCCACAGGAGATTCGGGCCGACATCGTCGCAGCGGAAAGCCAATTGGAGCGCTTCTGGCGCGAGATGCGCGAAGGAATTCATTTCCTGCGCGACCATCGACCGGTCGTACTGCTTGGCATCAGCTGGGCGCTGTTTTTGGGAGCCATGGTCACGGGCGTCGTGGTGACGCCTTCGCTGAGCGATCGTGTGTTCCACGCCGGCGCAAAAGGTTACGGCTGGCTCAATGCCGGATGGGGCACCGGCGCATTCGTCAGCGCAATGTACGCGCCACAGGTCATCGCGTGGCTCGGCGGCAGGCGCTCGGTTGCGTTCTCGATGGCGCTCCTGTCGGTGTGCGTGGCATTCGCCCCGATCTCCGGATTTCTGTTTCTCGCGATGTCCACTTACTTCGTCATGGGATCCGCGCGCGGAGTGGGCGGTGTCGCGATGAACACGAGCCTGATGGAGATGGTTCCGCAGCACCTGATGGGCCGCGTTCAGAACGCGTTCTATTTCGCAGGGACATTCCTGCAACTCGTGCTCGCGATTGTCGTGGGCGCCGTCGCTCAGAAGGTCAGCCTGGTGGTTGCCTTTGGGATTCTTGGGTGCGTATACGCATTGTCGTTCGTCGCTTCGAGTTGGCCGGCGGGGGTCGACGTTGCCAAGGAAATGGCTGCGGATTGAGGTCTTTTAAACGGACGGGATGCGCGCACATCTGTGGTCATTTTTCGTCTCAGTTGCTATTCTTTCCCATTCGTAAGGAGCACACATGCCCGTTGATTTAAGCGGCCGCAACGCCGTGGTGTTCGGAGTCGCCAACAAGCGCTCGATCGCGTGGTCGATTGCGCAAGGGCTGCACGCGGCCGGAATGAAGCTGGCCATCACCTATCAGAACGAGCGGCTCGAGCAGGAGGCGAAGGACTTGATCGAGTCGCTGCCCGGCGCCGAAGGATTCATGTGCGATGTCTCGAAAGACGGCGAAATCGACCGGCTATTCGCTACGCTGAAAGAGCGCTACGGAAAATTGCACACGCTCGTGCATTCCGTGGCGTTTGCTCCTGCCGAAGAGCTCAAAGGCGACTTCGTGAATACATCTCGCGAAGGATTCCGAGTTGCAATGGATGTCAGCGTCTATTCTTTAATCGCGGTCGCCCGCGCAGTCGCACCATTGATGGAAGACGGCGGCTCCATCATGACGATGACGTATTACGCATCGGAGAAGGTCGTCCCCCGGTATAACGTGATGGCCGTCGCCAAAGCAGGGCTCGAGTGTTCCGTTCGCTATCTTGCTTACGAACTTGGGAAGAAGAAGATTCGCGTGAACGCGATTTCCGCTGGTCCGATCAAAACCCTTGCCGCCCGCGGCATCTCCGGGTTGGGCGATATGCTCAAGAGTCACGAAGAGCGGGCGCCTCTTGGCCGCAACGTTGAAGTCACTGAGGTCGGATCGACAGGAGTTTTTCTGGCGTCGGATGCCAGCAGCGGCATCACCGGCGAAGTGATTTTCGTCGATTGCGGTTACAACATCATGGGATTCTGACGATGCCGGGCGCTGTTCCCGATTTGACCCGACGCATTTCCCGTATTCAGCAAATAACGATTGCATGGATGTGCATCGAAGCCGGAGTCTCCTTGTGGGCTGCGGTGCGGGCAAAAAGCCCTGCCCTGCTCGCGTTCGGCGGAGATAGTGCGGTCGAACTCTTATCGGCGGTCGTCGTGTGGCGACGTTTTCAGCACAATCTTTCGGATGAACACGCAGAGCACCGCGCCGCGCGAATTGCCGGAGCGCTCTTGATCGTTCTCGCCATCTTTATTGCGGTGGCCGCGGCCTTATCGTTGTTCGGCTACAACGAGCCGAAACCGAGCTACATGGGTGTGGCCGTACTTATAGCCGCAGCACTGCTTATGCCATTTCTCGCATGGCAAAAAAGAAAGCTTTCGGCGGAAGCCCAGAGCGCCGCACTGCGAGCTGACGCTGCCGAGTCGATGCTTTGTGCCTATCTTTCAATCATTGCGCTGGCAGGGCTGACGGTCCGCATGATGTGGGGATTCACGATGGCAGATCCGAGTGCAGCTCTCCTGATTATCCCGTTTATATTGCGAGAGGCTCACGAAGCCTTCGAGGGAAGATCCTGCTGAGGCAATGGGGTTTAGCGGGATATCAGGAAATTATCCGGATCGACCTTTCACTCTCTCCTTCGCGCTCGAGAGAGATCTCCAGATCCCTTTCGCGAACAAGATTAGGGAACTTCTCGCCCCATTCGATAAGGAGAATGTTCTTCGGATCTCTCAAATCATCAAGCGCCAGCGTGTCGAGTTCTCGCGGAGTATCAATCCGGTAGAGATCGATGTGATAAAGCGTCACTTCAGGCCCGCGATATTCGTGGATCAATGTGAACGTCGGGCTAGTCACGTCTTCTTCTGAGGCTGCATCGAACGCCGCGGCAATTCCCTTCACCAGGGTGGTTTTCCCTGCGCCTAGATCGCCGCGCAGCAGCACAAGTTTCGGAGGAGTCAACCGTTCGACAAGCGTCCGCCCGAACGCGATGGTTTCGTCCACAGAATGCGTAACGAGTTCTCTGATGACGTGGGAAGCCTTTATCTGGGACACACGATCAGTATAGCGGCAGCTAGACGGCGACTGGTCGCCAGACAACCGAGTCGGCTGTCACTACGTATCTAGTAAGTCGAGAAGGCGCTCGATTTGATCCCGAGCGAATTCCGCGACGCAACGTGATCGAGCGAGGTGCGCAGACGGCGGTGGTCGTCATCCTCGATCGCCACAAAACGGAATGGCTGCAGCACTCCGTCGGAGAAGCTTCGCGTCGGACTCAGGATTTCCGCCATGCCGTGCACGGGCCCGGCCTGGGTCTGGAAGGCGACTTCCACGAAGTCTCCCTCCGAGAGCGACTGCGGCATTCGCAAAAGCCCTCCGGTAGCGGAGATGGTTTGAAGTTTTGCTTTGGTACGGCGGCCATCTTCTAACCGGATCGCAGCCAGTACAGAATCTCCTAGCTGAACCCGGGCGGCACGCCGCGAGGGGTGCGGTTGGGGGAAGTGGGTCATAGGCAAACTAACTATGGCACCATGGTGTATTGAGTAATAGATTACTGAAGCCCCTCGTCCGGATTCCGCTGTTGACGAATGCCTTGAGTGCGTCAAGCGTGCGTTTTCACAGGGTTTACGATGATGTTTACTGAAGCGTTAATGTCCTGAAGGCCATAAGATTCGTGCCGAAAAAACCCGCGCCCGATAGTCACTCGTCGAATTTAGTATGTTCTAGTTCGTCTTCCGAGAGGAATTCTTTCATGCTCAAATTCGCCTTCCTGCTTTCTTCGCTGTTCATCCTGACTGCCGCGCTGGCTCAGAGTTCGTCTGCCCCGTTGCGAGTCGGCATTGTCGGGCTCGTTCACGGGCACGTTTATGGATTCCTCGATCAGTGGCGCCATAGTCCCGACATTGAGATCGTTGGCATTGCCGAGCCGGACCACCGATTGCTCACGCAAGCGGCAGCGAAATATGGATTCGATCAGGGGATATTGTTCACCAGCCTGCAAGAGATGCTTGCGAAAGCACATCCGCAGGCGGTGCTGGTCTATACGAATACTTACGATCATCGCCGAGTCGTCGAAATCTGCGCGCGGCACGGCGTGCACGTGATCATGGAAAAGCCTCTCGCGGTCAGTCTGGAAGACGCACTTGCAATTCAGAAGGCCGCGCACGCCGGCAATATTCACGTCCTGGTCAATTACGAAACGTCGTGGTACCGCAGCAACCATGCCGCCTATGATCTTGTGCACAACGGCTCACTGGGCGAGATTCGCAAAGTCGTTGTGCACGACGGCCACAAGGGGCCGAAAGAAATTGGCGTGCAGCCGGAGTTTCTGGCGTGGCTGACCGATCCTAAACTAAACGGCGCCGGAGCGCTCTTTGATTTCGGATGCTACGGCGCCGATCTGATGACGTGGCTGATGGACGGAGAACGTCCGCAAACCGTCACTGCAGTGACACAGCAGATGAAGCCGCAAATCTATTCGCGCGTGGATGACGAGGCGACCATCATTCTGACCTATCCGAAAGCGCAGGCGATCATTCAGGCATCGTGGAATTGGCCGTTCGACCGCAAGGATATGGAAGTCTACGGCCAGAGCGGATACGTAATTACCGTGAAGCGCGACGATATCCGCCTGCGCCGCGAAGATGACCAGCAGGAACAGCAGCTCGCGGCCAAGCCGATCGCGCCGCCGTACAACGACGAACTCTCGTATTTGCGAGCAGTCATCCTTGACGGAGCGAAAGAGGACCCGCTCTCATCGTTGGACACGAATGTGACTGTCACTGAAATTCTGGATGCGGCGCGCCGTTCGGCCTCGGAAGGAAAAACCATTCATTTGCCAGCACATCGCTGAGCGCGGCGTTATCCGTCCCAGCGAACGAGTTTCTCGCGCGCGGTGCGCTGCACGCTCCAGAATGCCTCGGGCAATCCGCGCAACAAATCAGTGGCGACCATCGAATGCTCGCCAACACTGTCTAGCATCACGTCTCCGGCAAGCCCGTGAAGATGAACCGCGGCGCAAATCGCCAGCATCGCGTTGTTCGGATTCTGCGCGATCAGAGCCGAGACCATGCCCGTGAGAATGTCTCCCGTGCCTCCGGTCGACATTCCGGGGTTTCCTGTCGTATTAACCCAAGCTTCACCATCGGGCTGAACCACCAGAGTTCGATGACCCTTGAGGACGACAATCAAGTCGTGCTCGCCCGCAAATCTCCGGGCCACCTCGAGCCGGTTCTTCTGCACGTCCGCCACAGAGCAATCGGCCAGGCGCGCCATCTCGCCGGGATGCGGCGTAATCACCAGCAGTCGTCCCTTGCCACTCAATTCGCCAGTCTTGCCTTGAAACGCATTCAGGCCATCGGCGTCGAGAACAATAGGAAGCTCGCTCTCGCTGACGAGCGTCCGCACCAACTCTGAAGTCTCTGGGAAGTGTGAAACTCCCGGACCGATCGCAAGAACGCTCTTTCCTTCCGCCAGCTCGTTGATGCGCTGCAATGCGCTGCGCGCAATGGTGCCTGCATCCGTTTCCGGCAAGGCCTCGGTCATGATCTCGGGATGAAATCCGGCGACGGTGTTCAGAATAGATTTCGCGGTGGCCACGGTTGCGAGTCCGACTCCCGCGCGTAGAGCCGATATTCCGGCCATGGCTGAGGCGCCAGCTTTGCCAACCGAGCCTCCAATCACGAGCACATGACCGTAGAGTCCCTTGTTCGAGTCAGGCTTGCGCGGCGCAATGAGGCCCGCAATATCGTGGGCGGTGATGACATTGAGATGCAATGAAGACACGATCGCTTCAGGCGGCGATCCGATCTCCGCAACGTGAGTCGCACCTTGAGCAAGCAAGCTGAACACATGCGCCGGGCGCGGCGCAGTGAACGTCACGATGGCATCCGCGCGTGCAATCGCTTCTGCCTGCGGCGTCATCGCGTCGGCATCGGCGCCGGAAGGAATGTCGACCGCGATCACCGGCGCCGGATTCTGATTCAGAATCGCAATTGCATCTGCGTAAAGACCCTTCACCGGAGGCTTGAATCCCGTCCCCAGGATCGCATCAATATAGAGATCGGCGGGAAGCGCATGGCGTACGCGATCGGTCTTCAACTCGTCAGTCGTGTGAGCGACGATCGCCGCGACCGGCAGCTTCGCGTACATGACGGCAGCATCGCCGCGCAGATCGACAGGATCCGCTAGAAGGATCACCTGCACCGTCTTCCCCTTCTGATGCAGGCGGCGGGCAGCCACGAATCCGTCGCCGCCGTTGTTGCCTTTTCCGCAGAACACGACGATGCGCCGCACCGAGCTGTGATGCGCGAGAACAAAGTCGGCGATCGCCGCGCCGGCATTCTCCATCAACGTGAGCGACGGGACGCCGAAGCGCTCGCTGGTCGCGCGGTCGATTGCGCGCATTTCCTCTGCGGTGACGATCTTCATGCCGGTTGGATTCTCATGAGGAGGCAGCGGTTTGCTGGAGGTGCCGCAATTGCGCCGGTTCGCCCATGGCGATCAGACAATCGTCAGGTTCAATGCGCTCGTCGGGCGGGGGATTGAAGCGCATCGCTTCGCGGCGCTTAATCGCCAGCACAATGACGCCGCGTTCCTGCCGAATGCGCGACCCTTCCAGCGTCTTGCCGGCGAAGCTGGAAGCCGAAGTGATATGAATCTCGCCAATTTCAAGATCCATGCCGAGATGCGTGGTCGCCGTGTCGAGAAAGCTGACGACATGCGGACTCAGCAACGATTGTGCGATCCGCTGCCCGGCGAATGAATAAGGAGAAACCACAGAATCAGCACCGGCGCTGAGCAGATGTTTCTCGGCGCCATCTTCGCTGGCGCGGGCGATGATCTTCAGGCGCGGATTCAGGCTGCGAGCCGTGAGCACAATATAGAGGTTTGTGGCGTCCGTGGTTGTAGCAGCAATCAGCCCGCGGGCCCGGTCGATCCGGGCATCGCGCAACGTCTGTTCCTGAGTAGCATCTCCGGCGAGTACAAGCCAATTTTCGGAGGCAAAGCGCTGCCGCTTGGCTTCGGCATTCTCAACCATGACGAAGGAAACGGGCTTGCGCGCGAGTTCGCGGGCGACGCTGCGCCCCACACGCCCCATGCCGCAGATGATGTAGTGATCGTCGAGACGTCCGATTTCGCGTTCCATGCGACGCCTGCCGAAGAAGCTTTGCAGCTCGAATTCTAGCAAAGCCTGGCTCAGCGCTCCGACTCCCAGCAATAACAGCGAAACTCCCGCAAGAATGACAAAGATGTTGAAGACGCGTCCTGCATGCGAGAGCGGATGCACTTCCTGATAGCCAATCGTGGTCAGCGTCGTAACCACCATGTAGAAGCCGTCGAACCACGGCCAGCCTTCGATGTAGTGATATCCGGCGGTGCCGATGGCCATCACGAGCACCAGAAGCACGGCAATGTTTCGAAGGTTGCGGAAGGCTTTCATGCTGGTCGTTAGTCGTTGGTCGCTGGTCCTTGGTCGTCCGTCATTCGTCGGTCAATAAGCTGGTTGCTAACGACAAACGGCCAATGACTGACCCAGCGACTATAAAACAAAACAGCCCTCCGCGCTGTGCGGAGGGCAGGGGAAAGAACCGGATTAATCTGCCATGGTGCGCGCCGGCGGTGGAGAATTCACGCCTTTGGCGAGATTGATCTGCACTTTGCTGTGCTTTCGGCTGTAGAAGAAGTAGATAAATAAGCCGATCACCAGCCAGATGACGAGACGGGCCCAGGTTTCTTTCCCAAGGCTGACCATCATCAGCAGAGAAACAGCGATGCCCATGATTGGAGTGAAGGGGATCCACGGGGTCACGAAGGCGCGCGGCACGTCGGTCCCGCGTACACGCAGAACCCAAACGCCGCCGCAGACGATGATGAAGGCGAGCAGTGTTCCGATCGAAACCAGGTTGCCCAGCACGTTGATGGGAGTAAGCGCGGCCACGGTCGCCACGCAGAGGCCGACCAGAATCGTCGAAATATAAGGTGTCCGGAACTTCGGGTGAATCGTACTGGCCCACTTCGGCAGCAGGCCGTCTTTTGACATCGAGAAGAACACGCGCGATTGCCCGAGCAACATCACGACCATCGTCGAACTGAGTCCGCAGATCGCGCCCAGCTTCACCAGCTTACTGCCCCAGGCCACGCCAGTCATATCAATTCCGATGGCGATTGGATCGGGCACGTCAAGGCTGGTGTATTTGACCAAACCGGTCAGAACCCACGCGACCAGAATATAGAGAACCGTGCAGATCACTAGCGATCCCAGGATTCCGATCGGCATGTCGCGGCTGGGATTTTTCGCCTCCTGCGCCGCTGTGGATACGGCGTCAAATCCGATGTAGGCGAAGAAAATGATTCCCGCAGCGGTCGCTATCCCGGACCATCCAAAGTCGCCGTAATGGCCTGTATTCGCAGGCAGAAATGGAGTCCAGTTGGCGGTGGCTTCGGCGCGATGCCCAAGGATGAAATTGATGCCGAGGCCGACAAAGACCAGCAGGACGGCGACTTTCACGATCACGATGAACGAGTTGAAGTCCGCCGACTCCTTGATGCCGATCACCAGGATAGCCGTGACGAGGATGATTCCGAGGAAACCGAACAGGTTGAAGGAAGAATATTGATGCGGCAGGGTAGCCATGTCGATGTGCTTCACGTTGAGCGCTTTCTCAAGCTGCGCCGTCACCCGCTCCCATCGCCCGTTATAGAACAGGAATACCGTGCCCGGACAACCTGCCCACTTCGGCGAAAGATGAATACCGAAGTCTCCAAGGAAACTGAGAACGTAGCCGCTCCAACCGCTGGCCACGGTCGCCGCGCCGAGAGCGTACTCCAGAATCAGATCCCAGCCGATGATCCAGGCGATGAATTCTCCCAGCGTGGCGTAGCCGTAGGTGTAAGCCGAGCCGGCTACCGGAATCATCGAGGCGAACTCGGCATAACAAAGTCCGGCAAAAACGCAGGCCACGGCCGCCAGCGAGAAGGAGAGAATGATGGCTGGTCCGGCGTGATTGGCAGCAGCGGTTCCGGTCAGAACGAAGATGCCCGTACCGATAATGGCGCCGATGCCGAGCGAAATCAGGTTGGTAGGTCCGAGGGCGCGCCTGAGGCTATGTTCGCCCGTCTCCTGGGCTTCGGACAGGATTGTGTGAAGAGGTTTCTTGGCCAGCAGGTTTGCCATCCGTGTTGACTCTCCTTTGACCTACGTAGAAGCTTTCATCGTGCGTCTCGACCACGCGTAATAGACCGGAATCCCCAGCAGCACCACGATCAGCCCCGGCCAAGTGAACTGCGGTTTATACCGCAATAGTACGACATCGATAAACAAAGCCATCACAATATAAATGATCGGCAGCACCGGGTAGCCCACGGCGCGATACGGGCGGTGGGCGTCCGGATGGGTCCTTCGCAGAACAAACAGCCCCACAATTGTCAGGATGTAGAAGACCAGCACGGCGAAGATGATGTAGTCCAGAAGCTGCCCATAGCTGCCCGACACGCAAAGGACGCACGTCCAGACCATCTGCACCATCAGCGAGATCGCCGGCGTTTTATATGTAGGATGCAACCGGGCGACGTTCCGGAAAAACAATCCGTCCTTCGCCATGGCGTAGTAGACTCGCGCCCCGGAAAGAACGAGGCCATTGGCACATCCAAAGCTGGAGATCATGATGGCGGCAGCCATCAGCAGGCCACCCGCCGGCCCAAACATCTGGGTCATGACAGCCGTGCCGACCCGGTCCTCCGAGGCAAACTTGATGCCGCGCTCAAGGACAGTCGCGCCTCCTGCCACTCCGTTCAATGGCAGAACGCTCAGGTAGATGAAGTTGCAGGCAATATACAAGGCGATGACAATGCCCGTCCCGAGCGCCAGGGACAACGGCAGGTTGCGGCTGGGATTCTTCACCTCGCCCGCTGTGAACGTCACGTTATTCCAGGCGTCTGACGAAAACAGCGATCCGACTTGCGCCACGGCCAGAATCGTCAGCGTACTGACCATCACCGTGGGCCCACCCACACCGACCTGCACGGCATGCAGGGCTCCATGGATGGCATTTCTCCAGAAGTCGTGCCCCCCGAAGTTCGCCCGCAACGCATATGGATTGCGGCCGATCGCGATTCCCAGGAAGACCAGGCCCAGCAATGCAGAAACCTTGGCCGCGGTGAAGATGTTCTGAATCGCTGCGCCCGTCTTCAGTCCGAAGATATTAACGACGGAAAGAAAGATGACCAGGCCGATCGCCACCAGGTTCTGCGTGTTGATGCCGACTTCCATGTTTCCAAGAACCATCGGGCCGACATGAATCGGAGGAACTTTCCAAAGATGCACTAGCCAGTGAGTTGACGAAATGGATGGCAGGAAAACGCCGAGAAACTTGCCGAAAGCCACTCCAACTGCGGCAATCGTCCCGGTCTGGATCACAAGAAACAATGTCCACCCGTAAAGAAATCCCCACAGAGGACCAAGCGCTTCACGCAGGTAAACGTACTGCCCGCCGGCGCGAGGCATCATCGCCGCAAGCTCACCGTAACTGAGCGCGGCCACAATAGTCATGAATCCAGCAACAGCCCAGGCGCCAATCAGGAGGGCCGGCGAGTCAACTTCGCGAGCGATTTCGGCCGAGACGATGAAGATGCCCGAGCCGATCATCGAACCCATCACCAGCATGGTGGAACTGGTCAGGCCGAGGCCTTTGACGAGTTCCTGGTCCTGCTGGCTATGAGTTTCCCAGTCGCTACGCGCGGCGGGCTTGGTTGTGGGGGTGCTCAGGGACTCGCTCCTTGGTGGATGATTGGTCGGGAGTCGTTAACTTTGAAGCTCTCTGTCTTCCTGAGCGGCGGCTTTTGCCGCGAAGGACCTATGTAGTCTGCCTGCACTGGCAAAATGCATAGGTCCTTCGCTTCGCTCAGGATGACAACCGAAAGCCACGACTCTGATCCAATGCACTTTACCTTAATATCCGCAAAAATTCCTCAGCTGATTTGCGCGCCTCTTGCACCAGGTCGGAGATCACGGCCACCGAATCGGCCCCCGCTTCGATCACGGAAGCTGCATTCGCCCGGGTAATGCCCCCGATCGCTACGATCGGTTTGCGGGTCAACTCCCTCGCTCGGCGCACGCCTTCCAGACCGACAACCGGGTCTGGATTCTCTTTGCTCGACGTGGCAAACACGGGCCCAATGGCAAGGTAATCGGCCGAAGTCAGATCCGCCTCACGTAGTTGTTCCGGATTGTGCGTGGAGACTCCCAGCCACCGGTCCGGCCCGATGATCTTGCGAACAGACTCGGGCGAGAGATCATCCTGTCCGACGTGGACTCCATCGAAATCTGCTGCCAGACACAGGTCCGCCCGATCGTTCATGATCAACTTTGGTTGCCTCTCCCTTGTCGCACTTTGTGCGACAGGGTGCGGATTTTGACTCAGGGGAGCAAACCGTCTTCTCAGTTCCCGAGCCTGATCCAGCATCGCCCGCGCGTTGCCCGATTTATTCCGGTATTGCAGCAGCGTGCATCCAGCAGCGGCAAGCGCATCAGCAAAAGCCAGAACTCCTGATGTGGTCGGAAAGAACGGCGAATCGATGATGCAGTAGAGGCGTGGCAGGCGAATCATGTTTCAGTGGAAAAGCTCGACAAGGTCCGTACAAGGCGCTAGTGATGACCGTTCTTCTTCATGAATCTCTCAATAAATCCAGTATCGAAGTTCCCTGCCCGGAAATCTTCGTCAGCCAGGATCTTCTGGTGCAGCGGAATCGTCGTGTAGATGCCCTCGACGATAAACATTTCCAGCGCCCGCGCCATTCGCGAACACGCCTCGTTGCGGTCTTTCGCGCGTACAATCAGCTTCGCAATCAGCGAATCGTAGTAAGGCGGAATCACGCCTTCCGCATAAGCGGCCGTATCGACGCGAACGCCAGTCCCTCCCGCAGGATGAAATGCCGTGATCTTTCCCGCCGACGGCGTGAACTTCTCCGGATGCTCGGCATTGATCCGGCATTCAATGGAATGCCCTCGGTGCACGATCGGCCCCATCAGCACGTCACTCATCTTCGCGCCCGCGGAGATCAGGATCTGGCTCTTCACCAAGTCGACGTCCGTGACCATCTCCGTCACCGGATGCTCCACCTGAATGCGCGTATTCATCTCGATGAAGTGCAGGCGCTTGTCCTTATCCATCAGGAATTCGATGGTGCCGGCGTTCCAGTATCCGATCGTCGCCAGCGACTTGCAGAGGACGTCCCCGATCTCCTTGCGCAATTCCGGCGTGACCTGGGTTGAAGGAGACTCTTCGAGCAACTTCTGATGGCGGCGCTGAATCGAGCACTCGCGCTCGCCGAGGCTCACTACGCTTCCGTGCTCGTCCGCCAGCACCTGAAATTCGATGTGCCGCGGATGCTCGACATACTTCTCCATGTAGAGATCGCCGTTGCCGAATGCTCCAGCAGCTTCGGACGACGCAGCTTTGAACAGGCCCGGCAACTCTTCTTCATTGCGCACAATGCGCATTCCCCGTCCGCCGCCGCCCGCGGAGGCTTTCATGATCACCGGGAATCCGACTTGCTTCGCCCACTCGATCGCCTCGCCCTCCGAAGCGATGATCCCATCCGAGCCTGGCAGAATCGGCACTCCTGCTTTCTTCATCGCCGCACGAGCTTTTTCCTTTTCGCCCATCAGCCGCGTGACTTCCGGCCTTGGCCCGATGAACTTGATTCCGCTCATCTCACAGACTTCTGCAAAATTGGCGTTCTCGGCCAGCAGGCCGTATCCAGGGTGAACCGCTTCCACGTTGGCGATTTCGGCCGCGCTGATGACAGCCGGAATGTTCAGATAGCTATGCGCCAGCTGCGGAGGACCAATGCAGATCGCTTCGTCGGCAAAGCGCACGTGCAGCGAGTTGCGGTCCGCCTCGCTGTAGATCGCAACCGTGCGTATGTCCAGTTCCTTGCACGCGCAGATCACGCGCAATGCAATCTCCCCGCGATTGGCAATCAGGATCTTTTTGAACATGAAGTCAGACTCTGACTCTCGCAAAAAATTGTTGATTGTTGATTGATGATTGTTGAATGAAAAACTGTCCGGCACAGCACCCTGATTCAACAATCAAAAATCAACAATCAACAATTGACCTGCAGGCGCAGTTCCCCAGTCACTTCTTCGGCCTTATCACGAACAGTTCCTGCCCGTACTCGATGGGCTGGCCATTGCTCGCGAGCTTCTTGACGATCTCTCCCGCAAAATCCGATTCGATCTCGTTGAGCAGCTTCATTGCTTCGACAATGCAGAGCACCTGGCCGACCTCGACGTTGTCCCCTAGCTTGACGAATGGAGGAGCTCCCGGTGATGGCGCCTCGTAGAACGTGCCTACAATCGGCGATTTCACGGTGTGCAGGCCCTCGTCAGCGGCAGGCGGAGCTGCCGGGGCAGAAGGCGCGGCGGCAGGAACAACCGCAGCCGTTCCCAGTTCCATCGCCGCCGCCGGTGCTGGAGGCACGGCGTAAAAGCGAGGCTCGCCGTGCGAATGAACCACGGCATGTTCCCCGGCGCGCTTGATCCGGACCTTAACATCGCCGCGTTCCAGCTCGAACTCGGCGATGTCCTTCTCTATGAGGAACTCGATTAGTTCTTTCAGCTCTTTTTGGTTCATGCTGATCTTCGACAGACGTAAGGTGGGACCGTTCTCTGTCCCGCCGCGCACCACGTCCCGGCGCGCGAAGAAGCCGGGCGCAGACCTTGCCCGGCTCAATTCAGCTACTGAAGCTAGGAAGACTGGACTGCCAAGAATTCCTTGCTGGTCGGCGTTAAAACCTCACAACCGCCGGACGTAACTACCACCATGTCCTCGATCCTCACGCCCCATTTGCCGGGGAAATATACTCCCGGCTCGATCGTGATCACCATCCCGGGCTGCAGGATCTCCCGCTGTCCGTCGGCAACCCGCGGACTTTCGTGGATCTCGAGCCCGACGCCATGACCGGTGGAGTGCGTGAAGTGCTTTCCCAGACCCGCCTCGGCCAGGACTTTCCGGGCTGCGCCATCCACATCGCCTACCGGAATCCCAGGCCGCACAACATCAATCGCGGCCTGTTGCGATTCCCGCACTGCCTCGTAGGCAGACCGGGCATCGTCATTGGGCTTCCCGACCCAGACAGTACGAGTCTGGTCCGAACAATAACCTGAAAGTATAACACCGAAATCGCAGACCACGAACGCGCCCCGCGCGATGGCCTGGACCGAAGCACGGCCATGCGGCAACGCCGATCGTGCCCCCGAGGCGATGATTGTGGGGAACGACATCTCTTCCGCTCCGGCTCTGCGGGCGGTCAGTTCCATCTCGGCCGCGATCTCAACTTCTTTAATACCCGGCCTCAGCACCTCGACGGCCCGGTCGAAAAGTCTGGCTCCGACCGTCACTGCATTCCGAATGAGCTGGATTTCCTCCTCATCCTTTACCATTCGCGCCCGCTCTACGAGAGGGGGAGCGTCCTTAAAGCTGACGCCCGGAGGGCTCAACTTGCTCAGACGCTTCTTTTCGGCGACGGTGAAGTGCTCAGCCTCGATGCCGATGGTCCGCACTCGCCCGCGACGACGCCGCGAGCCCAAAAAGTCTGTCAATGCCGTCAGCACTGCCTTCGGCGCGATGACCACCTTTGCCGCTTTGACTTCTTCGCGCGCCTGCGTGTCGTAGCGGTTATCGGTGAAAAAGACGCTGCCGGCTTCTTCGATCAGCAGCAATCCCGCGCTGCCGGTGAATCCGCATAGATAGCGGATATTAGGGAGATGGCTGATCAGCAGTCCATCGAAACGGGTGGTGGCGAGGTGCTCACGGAGCCGGGCCTGGCGCGAGCTGAAATTCATTTGGGAGAGTGTAACAGGAGCAGCATTGAGCAGTGAGCACTGAGCTGTGAGCAGGCGAACAGCTCAGCCCTCACCGGTCGCCGATTTTTATGGCTCGTGGCTCACAGCTCATTGCTCATTGCTCTAAAACAATTCCGCCGGCCTGAAATTTCATCAGGCCGGCGGTTTGAGATATTACTCGCGACTCAGGACTCGTGACTCCCGACTCCCTATGTCTGGATGATGCGCGGAGTGATGAAGAAAATCAGCTCCTGGTTGTTGGTCTGTACCTGCGTGTGCTTGAACAGGTTGCCGAGCACCGGGATGCTGCCGAGCAAAGGCACCTCGTTGATGTTGATCGAGTTCTGCGTCTGGATGACGCCGCCGATCACCACCGTCCCGCCATCGGTCACCAGAACCTGCGTGGTGGCCTGCTGCGTGATCAGTTCGGGGTTGCCCTGTACCTGCTGAGCGAAGTTCGGGGTCGTGTTTTCCACGTCCACGTTCAGGAAGATCGTGTTCTCCGAGGTGATCTGCGGAGTCACGGTCAACCGCAGGAACGCGTCAACGTAGGTCACGGTCGGCGGACCGCCCAACTGCGCCTGCGTCACGATCGGAACTCGCACGCCCTGCTTCACCAGAGCCTGAATGTTGTTCTGGGTGACGACTCGGGGACGCGACAGAACCTTCAGCAGGCCGCGCGATTCCGCCATCGACAGAATGGCATCAATTCGCACAGTATTGCTCGCGTTGATGAAGGTGAAGCCGCTCGTAGGCGACGTCGATCCGAGGTTTGAGAACAAAGGAATCGAAGATCCCGATGAGGATCCGCCACCCGATGCCCCAGGAACGGTAATGTAACCCGGCGTCAAGCCGCCCACCGTGGTCGGCGAAGCACCGGCAGCCTCATTACCGCCAATCGCGCTGTGGCCGTTGCCCCATCCAAAGCCAAGCTGCGTGCCGATGTCACGCGCAAACTGCCGCGTTGCGGCCACGACCCGGGCTTCGATTTCGACTTCCTGCGTCTTGCGATCCAACTGCGTCAGCAGGCGGTCGATCACCGGAATCACCTTCGGAATATCGCTGACGATGACCGCATTCGTGCGATCGTCAGCCACCACATCGCCGCGCTGCGAGAGGAATTTCTTGACCGTTACGATCACGTCCTTCGCTTTGGCGTAGCTGAGGAAGCGGGTCACCGAAACTTTCTCGACGGCCAGCGCTTCCGATTCGATCTGGGCGCGACGGGCATCCGCTTCGTGCTTCAGAGTCTCGACCGTGGCGATGCGCAGAACGTTGCCTTCCAATTCGCGGGCCAGTTCGTTGTTCTTGAGCACGATATCGAGCGCCTGATCCCACGGCACATCATCGAGAACGATGGTGAGCGTTCCGTGTACGTTCGGATCGAGCACGACGTTCAAGCCGCTGATCTCGTGGATCAGGCGGAAGAAATCTTTCAGGTCCACATCCTTCAGGTTGACCGAGATCGGTTCACCCGTATATTTCGGGCCCGAAGCCGCGTTGCCCTGAGCGTTCTGGGCCTTCTGCTCGGCCGCCAGATTCACCGCCGGCGTGATGCCAGTGGAGCTCTGCGCTTGCGGAGTTGAGCTCTGCGCCTGAGCCGCATTCATGCTGACCGGCAGCAGTTGCGCCGCAGTCTTGTCCGAGAACAGCGCAGCCGCTTCGCCGGCGCGAGCTACGGGATCCGCCGTGGGCTGGTCCTTCGCTTCGCTCTTCGCCTTGTACGACGGCTCGACGAACACAAAGTCGTTGGGCGAGGTCTTCGACACCGGCTTCGCTGCGGGTGCGCCAGTCGGAATCTCCATCACTCGCGGCGAGAAGGGAGACATCGGCTTGCTGGCGGCAGCCGGCGCAACCGGGGCAACATTCTTCGCCTCGGCCGTGTTCGGATGCAGCGTCAGCACAAGCTTGCCGGCCGGACCGGGAGTCAGGTCGTACGCGCAAGCCTTCTCAAGGTCGACCACGATGCGCGTCGTCGGATGCGCCTGGCCCTTCATGCCAATGCGCACGTCCTTGATGCCCTCCGCGCCGACCGCGATGTGTTTCTGGCCGGTCGCCATCACGGTTTCCGGCAGATCCACCACCACGCGGGCGGGCGAGTCCAGAGTGCTGAGCTTCGGGGTCACCGACCCGTTGGAGCTCATCTCGACCCGGATGCTATCCGCGTCGCGGACTACGTTCACTCGATCGAGCTGACTCGGCGTCTGGGCGGCTGCGCCCACCACCAGCACCAGCAACGATACGAACATTGTCAGTTGTTGCTTTCGCATTTCGCCTCTCCCCACCCGCGGGCCTGGCCCGCGTGTCCTTCTTGCAACTTGATTTCAGCGTCCCGGTCTCCGGGTCCGCCGTACTGCCTTAAACCGCCGGCGTGAAAATTCTCTTCACCACTTCATGCGTGAACGGCTTGCCCAGCTTGTCCTGGACCGTCTCCGAGAACGTCACTGAGTCGCCCGTAATCTTCACCACATATCCGTTGAACACCGGATCGTTCTCCCGCAGGAAATAAGCCTTGTTCAGGTTGTTCGTCACGACGGCGATGAACCCGGTGTCCGACTTCACCACGCCGCGAAGATTGATCGTCCCGATTTCCAGGCACTTCTTTCCGGTCGAGCAACCCGACCCGGACTGCTGCACAACCGGGCTGAAGAACGGATCGCGTTTCCCGTTCATGGCCCATTTCTTTTCTTCGGGCTTCAGAGCCGCCGGTTTCGGCAGCGCGTCAGCGGCTGCAACTGCCGGGGCCGGCGCGGGTTTCGCCGCGACTACCGTCTTCGCCTGCTGCTTCGGAGCCTGTTTCCCCGCAGCGCTCGCCTTCGGAGCTTCTACCTTTGCTACAGTCGCCTTGACCGGAGCCGCTTTGATCGGAGCCGCTTTCGCGACCACAGCCTTTGCCGGGCTGACGGGCTTGGCAGATTCCTTCACCGGAACCGCCGCCGCCTTCACCGGAACCAGCTTGGCTTGCTTCGGCGCCGGAGCAGGAGCCGACTTCACGACCGTCGTGGCCGCTCCCTGCGTGTGCAAGGTCAGGATCAACTTCCCGGCCGCGCCCGGAGCGATCTCATAAGAAACAGCCTTCTCAAGATCGACGACGACGCTTGTGGTCGGAGGCGTTTTGCCGTCCATCCCGATACGAACGCCCTTCACGCCGTCGGTGCCAACAGGAATCTTGTTCTGTGCGCTGGCAACGACCGTCTCGGGCAGCTCCACCACCACCCGAGCGGGTGAGCTCAGCTTGCTCACTTTCGGTGCGATGTCGCGCGTCGAGCTGATCTCAACCTGAACATTGTCGGCGCCCGGAACTACGCTGACATGCTTCAGCTGGTTGTTATCGGAGGCAGCCACCGCAGCCTTTGCCGGAGCGGCAGAAGCCTTCGATCCGGGAATCGCCGCCGGTTTCACAGCGGGAGCCGGGGCGCCCGGAGCCGGCTTGCTCTTCGCCGGTCCGTTGGCCTGCTGTTGCTGCAGCGACTTTGCTTCGCTGCGAGCCTGATCGATGGCGTCCGGCTTCTGTGCCCAGGCCGCGCCCGCCATCATGGAAATTGCCAGAATACCTGTCGTCAGCTTCATAGCCGTCTTCATAGGTGTTCCTACTTCTTCGCCGGCATTCCGGGTTTAGCACCGGCGCCGCCAGGAGGTGTTAAATCGTGACTGAAATACGTCGTTGCCGTGAAATTCGCAACCACGCTCTCGTTGGGTGCGTACTGATAGGTGTGCTTCAGCTTCGCTCCCGACGGATTCTTCGTGGTCGACACCAGCAACCCGCTGATGTTCACGATCCGTTCCAGCTTGCTCACCCGATCGAAGAAATTCAGCATCGAGTAGTACGGACCGTCCATTTCCATGTCGAACGGCACCTCGGTGTAATACTGCTGGTTCTTATTGTCCTTGGCGGCATAGCGGCGAAGTTCCACGCCCGCTTTCTGCGCCTCGCCGTCCATCATGGTGATGAAGCCGTCGATCTGCTTCTCGTCTGGAACAATCCGCTGCTCGATTTCGAGCTGCTGCTTGAGCTCCGTGAGCTGCTGCTCAATCTGCTTCAGCTTCGGACGGTAAGACTCGAGCTCATTGTTCTCCCGGATCTTGTCTTCGAGGGCATGCTGCGCAGCCGCGTTCTTCTCGTCCTGGCTCTTGAACACCGTGAAGTACAGGCCGGCCGTCACCACGGCTCCGCCGACGATCACGGCTGCCCACTGCTTGATGCCCGACAGTTCGCTAAAGTTCGCCATAGGTCCGCCTTTACGACTTTCCCTTCTCGCAGGTCAGGGTGAACTGAAACGCCTGCATGTCCTTAATCTGCTCGTCCTGATACGTCTCTTTGATTTCAACCGCCTTGAAGTATCCGGTCTTCTGCAGGTTCGCGATCAGATTTGCCACCGCGTCCGCGCTCAACGCCATGCCTTCCAGGTTCACGTTCGGCCCGGTGTCGTCCATCTTGTTGAGCCATACCGCTTCCGTGTTGTTGACGGTCTCGCCCAGCATCGCCAGCAGGTTCACCGGTCCAGTCTGGTTTTCGCGAAGCTTATCGATGACATCGACGCGCCGCTTATAGTTGTCGGCTTGTGTCTGCCGCTCCAGGAACCGCGCCTTCACATCGGCCAGCTCGCGGTTCTTCATCTCGGCTTGCTTCATCTTCGCGTCAATCTCTTTCGAGACGTGATCGAGACGGTACCAGTAGCCCGTGTTAAACAGTCCCGTAAGGATGATCACCACCAGCAGTTTCAGTGTGGGCGACCCCATGTTGCCCATTTCGATCGTGGGCATCGACGGACCGCTGCCGCCGCCGCTTCCGCGTTTGCCCTTTCCCTTGTTCGTTTCGAGCAGATTGATTTTGATCATAGGGATTCAAAGCTCCTCAGGGCCAAGCCCACCGCCACCGCCATTTGCCCCGGATTCTGTTCCACCAGCTCCGCCCCGTGTCCTTCAATCGGAGGCGTGACGCGCTGAAACGGATTCAACAGTTCCACCGGCATCGAGAACTCTTGCCGCAGCGCTTCCATCAAGCCCGGCACCTTCGACGATCCGCCTGCCAGGTAGATCTTCTCGATGTGCTCGCCCGCTGCGCTGGCGCGGAAGAAGTCGAACGTCTTCTGAATTTCCAGCACGATGATCTCGGTCACCTGCTGCAGAATCGGCTGCTTCGCGTCTTCGCTGACCGTTCCCACCTTGTTGCCCAGCTTCAGCGACTCCGCGTCTTCGAAGCTCAGGTCCAGTTCCTTTTGCAGCGAGTCGGTGTACTGATGACCGCCCACGCTGACGTCGCGCGGGAACAGCGGCGTCGTGCCTTTCACAATGTTGATGTTCATCACGCTGGCGCCCAGGTTCAGAAGCGCCACCACCTGGCCCGGCGCCGGCTGGTAGTTGTACTCGTAGCAGTTCTGCAGAGCCAGCGCGTCGATGTCGACAATAGCCGGGGTGCGTCCCGCCATCGAGAGTACGTTGGTGTAGTTCAAAATCTTGTCCTTCTTGACCGCCACCAGAAGCACATCCATTTGCGGCGTGCCCACTTCGTCGGACAGGATCTGATAATCCAGGCTCACATCGGCCAGATCGAACGGTATGTGCTGCGCCGCTTCTTTCTCGATGGTCTCGGCCAGTTCCTGATCGCTCATCGAGGGCAGCGAGATTTTCTTCACGATCACGGAGTGACCGCTCACCGCGGTGGCCACGGCCTTGGTCTTGATCTGGTTATCGAGAAACAGCTTCGAGATCGCGCTCGACACCGTTCCCGAGTCCACGATCATGGAGTCCACCACGATGTCGGACGACAACGGTTCCAGACCGAGGTGCGCCACTTCAATCTGACCACCCTTCTTTTTTAGCTCCACCGCCTTGATGCTCGAGGAGCCCACATCCAGGCCAACAATGGACTTCGATCCGAATCCAAACATGTGCCCACCTTTTCGTGACGCAGGCTCCAAGCCCGCGCCCGTTTTCTAAACTTGTCCAGCCGCCTTCACTGCCGCTTTCGGTTTCCGCTTCGGCTGCGGTTCCATCTCGCTCGACTTCTCTTCCATCCACTGATCCAGCCGGGACTTCTTGAAGCGCCAGCGATTCCCCAACTTGAACGCAGGAATCTTCTGCTCGCCGACGTACTTGTACAGCGTGTCCGGACTCACGCCCAGATACTGCGACGCCTGGCGGATATTCATCACTTCTCGCGAGTCGGCCATAGTTCCCTTTGCCTTTTCCTCAGAACCGCCCCGCCTGAACCCCACTGCTGCGGGCTTTGCTCGGATACTCCTTCACCCTCTCTATCGGCTCCGAGGGCTTTACGTGTCCCGAGCATATATCAGCCCTGAAAAACCCCGGCTCAAAGCGAATGTCCGCGTTTTTCCGCGTTTTTTGCCTGTTTTCTGGAAATGAGAAATGGCGGGAAATGAAGCGCAATCTATATGTAGTGGCATTTTTCTAAAAAACCACTACATATAGAGATTGCGCCCATGGGTGTGGGTAGTCATCCACGATGCGGTAACTGAAGTACTAGGCACGGTACGGAGGTACTATATCGCTCGCTCAAGCCCTTGATTTTCAGCGCGCTCCCTCGCGTTGCTTCATCTGTTCCCTTCGTTACTGAACGTCGACATTCGCGCAATTCATTTTTTGCCATCGCCCTTCTACGTTCTCACTGGCGGCTGATAAGCTATTGCATCGTTCTGTGGAGGAACGCTTGCGCTATCTCGATCGTCTGCAACCGCTCGCTCTTCTCGTCATGCGACTGACTCTCGGCGTCATCATGGTCGCGCATGGTTATCACAAAGTCTCTGGCGGCCTGCATCATTTCACGCAATTCGTTGGCAGCCTCGGCATTCCAGCATGGATGGGCTATCTATCCTTTTGCGCCGAGTTTGTCGGAGGTCTGCTGGTCCTGGTCGGACTCTTCACGCGTCCGGCGACGCTGGCTATTTGCATCGACCTCGCGGTCGCCATCTGGAAAATTCACTGGCACAACGGACTCATGGGCACCCCGGATCGTCCGGGCATGGAGTTCCCTCTGGCGGCCGCCACCCTCGCCTTTGCCCTGATCTTCTTCGGAGCAGGAGCAATTTCTGTCGATCACGTCCTCCGCGGCGGAGGAACGGGAGCGTCCCGGCGAAACTGAAATCCGCTCTCAAGGCGGATCACCTCGCAACTTGTAGGGCAGTTCCGGGTTTCATTCAGGTTCGGACCCCGCCGGGCAAGTGTGTGTGCTAACAGATTTCCTTGGGCCTCCGAATTGAATTTCCCGACCACCTGAATTTATGATGGGTGGTTGGCATGCGATTGCATCCAAATGGTTTGCCGTCGCATCCTACTGCGAACCAGGCTTCACAATAAGGAGGTTCCTTTGAGAAAGATTGCCTTCTTTGCGGCCGTCTTCACGTTTTTCGCCTTCACGAATTTTGCTCACGCACAACAAGCCGACGCCATGCTGGGATTTGGAACCATGCTCTCTCCCGGTGCTTCTGCGTGCGGTCAAGGGACAACCGCGAATCTCACGTGCCCCGAGCGTGGCGGCCTTTACACCAACATCAGCGCCGACGTCATCTTTCACAAGCGTCTGGGTGTCGGGTTCGACGCCTCCTGGCGCAGCATCGGAAACTTCGCCGGTCTTGGACAGGCGTACCGCCCAATCCAGTTCGACTTCAATGGCGTGTACCAGCCAAAGTTGACCAAGAAAGTTGGCGCCGATCTCTTCGCCGGCATCGGTTGGCAAACCACCCGCTTCTATAGCTACCAGGCGACGTATTCCTGCTACGCATTCGGCGCCTGCTATACCAGCTCGAATCACTTTCTTGTGGATCTGGGCGGCGGTATTCGCTATTACGTTTGGAATCACCTGTTCGTTCGCCCCGAAGCGCACTACTATCACGTCCTCAACAATAGCGATGTCTTCAGTTCGGGGAATATCATCCGCGTGGGCGCTTCCATCGGGTACACTATCGGACCAGACTAAACTGAAGGCTGGATTGACGACTAATCCCTGACACGGGAACGATCTACTTACTTTACGTTCCCGTGCACGTCTGTCCGGACTCCATCAGGAAAATACTATTCACGCCCAGGGGGGGCAGGATTGAGAAGGGTTCTTTCGCTCACATTCGTCTGCGCATTTTTTTGCGTAGCCATAGCCGCACATGCCCAGCAATTAGACGTCGCCGTCGGCGGCACCACGCTCTGGTCGCCCCAGAACATCACAGCTTCTCAAGGATTCATCCCTCCTCCGGAAAAAGGCGGAGTCTATCCCAGCTTTAGCGCCGAATACATTACCGACAATCATTTCGGGCTGCTGGCCGAAGGCGCTTTCCGCTACCATACGACGGTCTACAACGGTTTCCAGCCCTACCGGCCCATCTTCTACGACATTAACGGTGTCTATACTTCGCGCCTCGCGCGCAAAACTCGCGGCGATTTTATGGCTGGAATCGGCGCCCAGACTATATTGTTCCCACAACAGTTCAACGTTTGCGGAATCCCTGTGGGGGGATGCCGCATGTTCGTCAATAGCACGCATTTTGCAACACACTTTGGCGTCGGCATCCGCTACTCCCTCTGGCGCAATTTCTTTGTGCGTCCGGAAGCGCACTGGTATTACGTGGTGAACAATTACCAGTTCCACTCCGGCAATGTGTTCCGCGTGGGCGCTTCGGTGGGATACACCTTCGGCGAGCATCCGCCCCGCAAAAAGAAAGAACCGTAACTCTCCCGGATAGCGACAAAGAACAGGGATCACATCATCCCATCGAGGGTTTTGAACCGGATTTTCGAAAGGAAGGGCAGCGCCTTGCGACGCTGCCCTTTTCAATTCTTGAGATCCCGCTTATTTCATCGATTCGCAGATTTCCGCTTCGTGAATGGCCTGGTCCAGATGCTCGATCGCCTTCACGCGGTGCCCCTCGAAATGATGTGCGGCGGCTTCGAGATGATGTTTGGCATTTCGCATCGCTTCAAGGGCTTCGTGAATCTCCGGATGCGGGGGTGCCGGCACGGCAACTGCCGCTGCTGCGGGCGCTGCGGCTACGGGCGGCGCTGGCGGGTTCGGCCCGGCTGCCGCCGCCGGGAAGGCGAGCGTGAAGAGAAGTGTTGCCATGGCGAGCAAGCTCAACAACGCGATCTTTTTCATCTGTTCCTCCTCGTCCGAATTCCGGCTCGGACGCAACCGGTGTGAAACAACGCCTCGGATGTGCGCGCCCCAATTGTGTAGAAAGACCCGACCGCGACTTGGCACAGTATATCCGCCGGCCCCGCTCTCGCAGCCCTGTGAAACGTTACTGAGGAGGTGCCGCCTTGTTCTGACGCCGGCTGCGCCACCAGAAGGCAATCACCGACAGCAACACGAAAACGGCGAAGAACGTGTCGAAACGCTTCACGTTTTCCTGCAGCCTGTGCCAGTGCCGCCCGAACAGAAATCCCGCTCCGGAAATCACCGTTACCCAAAGCCCCGCTCCGAGAAAATTGAAGAACAGGAATCGCCGCCACGGCATTCGTAAAACTCCCGCGAGTGGTCCCGCGATGATGCGCATTCCGAATACAAATCGCGCGAAGAAAACCGTCGTCGCGCCATAACGCGCGAATAACCGTTCTCCCTTCAGCAGAGTCGTTTTCTGAATGCGAAAGATCGATTGATAGCGGTTCAACATCGGGCGTCCGCCGTGGTAGCCCAAGGCGAATCCGATGTTGTCGCCCGCCGTAGCCGCGATCGTGGCGACAACAATCAGCGACGGAAGCTTAAGCGTGTGTTCGGAGTAGCAAAGAAAACTGGCCAGCAGAAGCACGGTCTCTCCCGGCACGGGGATACCGGCATTCTCCACAAGCAGCGTCGCCGCCACTGTCCAGTAGCCATACTGCGCCAGCGCGCTTTTCAGGAACTCGAGAATCGACTGGGACATTCAGCTGATAATAACCGGGACTTCGATGGCAGCCGCCGATCCAGTTCAGATCACTTCGTCAGAAACCGGATCAGCGCCTGATTAAATTCTTCCGGACACTCTTCGTAAGGGAGATGTCCTACCCCGGGAAAGACAACTTTCTCCACGTATTCGAAATGCCGCGCCAGGGGCTCCATCGATGAAACGAACACCGCCGGATCCTTGCTCCCCCAGATTAGCAATGTCGGAATTTCGTGCAGCTTTGGGAGCAGCGCCTGCAACTCCTCCAGGTCGGCAGTCCATGTTTGAACAATGCTGAGTCCGTGCTCGAAAAATCCGGGGATTGCTAGCGGCGCCTTATACCCTTCCAGGCTCCCAGGCGGAATCGTCCCGCGATCTGCATACAATCGTCCGTGAAAGTAGGGAAAGAGGAAGGGAAGATTTCCGACCGCGAACCTAAATCCCGCTGCGCCAAAACGTGTTCCGAAGAAGGGAGCGAGTCGCTTCCCGTGCGCTGAATAAGGATTCACCGGACACGTGAGAATCAGACGCCGAATTCGCGGAAGAGAGTCCTTGCCGGCGCATTCCGCCGCCGTACACATCGCGACAGCCCCACCCCTCGATGTCCCCAGCAGATCGAAAGAAGAGATTCCCAAATTTTCGATAAACCTTAGGACGCGGAGCGCTGTGCCGCGCATGGAATGATCAATGTTCTGCGGTCGGCCAGAGAATCCTGCGCCCAGCAGATCCGGTGCATACACAGTCGCGTACGGCGCCAACGCAGGCATCGCGAACCGCCAGGAAAACGAATAGGCCAGCAACCCATGCAGCAGAATCAACGGTGGCCCGGAGCCCGCGCGCAGGTACCGCATGCCCGCGCCGTCGAAATCCATCCAGCATTCTTCGACGCCCTCGCCAACAAGGGGCGCCCATCGCCTTGCGGCTTCCTGAACTTCGCTCATCCGAGCATCAACACCCAAAAATCTTTCCCGCCCCGGGGACAACTCTTTCCGAGTCCCCGGATTCTATCTAAGTGAAACAACGCCTCTGTCGCTTCACTTTGGGGAGCTTCGGCTCCCCCCTTTTTTGGTTGCCCGACTCGGGCGTTCGCTGCTTGATCCGATAAGCCAGTCGCCGGCCTCTATGCCGCGGCTTTGCGCTTTTTCCCCAGGAGTTTCTTTAGCACGCGAATCCCCTTGTCCACATGCTTCTCTTCCAGCAGAAACGGGGGCAGGAATCGCACGACGGTATCCTGCGTGCTATTGAACAGCACTCCCTCGGCCAGCCCGGCGTCCACAATCGGACGCGCCGGAATTTCCAGCTGAATTCCCTGTATGAATCCGCGCCCGCGCACTCCCACCGCCGCTGCGCGACTCTGGACCAGATCTTTCAGTTGCTCCTGCAGGTAACCACCAACTTTGTTTACGTTCTCGAGTAGTTTTTCTTCCTCAACGATCGACAGAAATTCCAGCGCGACACGGCACGCCAGCGGACCACCGCCAAATGTCGTCCCATGCTGTCCGGGTGAAATCGCAGTGGCGAATTCTTCTTTCGCGATGAACGCTCCCAGGGGAAGCCCGGCCGCAATCGGCTTCGCGATTGCCACAATGTCCGGCGTCACCCCAAACGTCTGGAACGCAAAGATCGTCCCCGTCCGCCCCAGTCCGCACTGAATTTCGTCGAACACCAGTGCCGCCTTATGGCGGTCGGCCAGCGCCCGGCACTCGCGCAGAAATTCGACCGAGCACTCATAAATTCCACCCTCGCCGAAAATCGGCTCCAGCACAATGGCGCAGGTATTGTCGTTGACCGCGGCCCGCAATCCATCGAGATCGTTCTGCTTCACAAACGTGACGTCTTCCAGCAGCGGCTCGAATCCCTTGCGGTGCTTATCTTGTCCCGTCAGCGAGAGCGCACCAAATGTCCGCCCGTGATATGAGCCTTCCAGCGCCACCAGCTTGCACTTCGACTCCCCGCCGGCCCCATGTCCCGCCAGCCGCGCCAGCTTGATCGATCCCTCGATCGCTTCCGTTCCGCTGTTCGAGAAAAATGCGCGGCTCAGCCCGGAAAGCGAGCACAGCTTTTCGGCCAGCGGCCCCTGGTATTCGTGATAGTAGAGATTCGAAACGTGGATCAGCTTGGCCGATTGATCGCGAATCGCCTTCACAATTCTCGGATGCGCGTGTCCCAGCGCATTCACGCCAAGCCCGGAAACGAAATCCAGATAGCGCTTGCCCTCGATGTCAAACAGAAACACGCCCTTGCCGCGCGTGAGCACCACGGGATAGCGGTTGTACGTATGCAGCAAATATTTCCGCTCGAGATCGGCAATGCCTTCGAGCGTATGCGGAGTTCTTACCTCGGGAGAAGCAGCAGTAGAGCTCATGATCGCCTCCATCGGAAAACTCGATTTTACCGGAAGGCGCGGTGCCAGCGGAGACTCATACTGCAAATCGACCTGCCGATCGCAGGCACGAATACCCCAAGAGCCGAAGATTCCTCGGCTCCCGGTTTCTATCAAAACGCAACGGCTCAGCTCAGAACGCGTACCGCAGCGACTCGGTCAACAGGTTCGCGTGAAAGTATCTCGGCGCAGTCGGGCCGACAAACGATCCCTCGTTGTACTGGTAATAGTTCCAGCTCGTGTTCCACGCGAGCTTGTGGCCGAGATCCACACTCAGGTTGAGTGCCGGTTGCACGAAGATGTAGTCCAGCGAACCAAGCGGCTGCAGGATATTGAACTGCGGAATACTGCCGTCCACTCCCGTCACGTTCAACCCGACATTCGCCGTCAGCCGCGGATGCGGCACAAACCGCACGCTGGCCATGCCGAATTGCGTGTGATTCGTGTAAAACGAATTGCCCAGCAGCGGATTCGCCGGATCATTCCCCGCGCACGAGCCCGCGCCAGCTACGAACGGTAATGTCACCCCCGTAGGAGGCGTGTCGTTGAAGCAGATCAGCGCATTCTGGATCACGCTGTTGTAGTTGTAGGCCAGATCCACTCCAAATCGTTCCTTCGGATTAAGCGACGCCGTGAGGCCGTAGTTCTGGTTGTGCCCCACATAGTTCGTCAGCGAATCCGCATTCGAATCCTGAACCAGATTGATCGATCCTCCCACCGTGGCCCACGGGCGTGGCGTGTAGTTGGACTGCAGCCGGTAACGCGTCTCCTTGCGTGGTGCGATGCGAACAATCAGATTGTCGTAATTGCCGTGCTCCATGTCGAAATTCATCCGCAACTCGCGCGTCGGCCGGAACCACACTCCCGCAAGCGCCGCGAATTCGTTGATATCGAAGTGGTCCAGGTCTCCCGGCAGGAAATCGTTGAAATGATCGAACACCCGGTTTCCGTAGCGGAAGCCGACGCTCGCTCCAGCCTTCTTCGAAAAGTCCCATGCCAGCTGCGTCTGGTTCCTTTTCAAAGTCTGATTGAACGATGCCTGTTGCACCGTAGGACTGGTCGTGGGCGATGTCGCATTCAACGGCGTCAGCAGGTTGCATGTACCGGTGCAAACGCTGTCCACCTCAGAAAAATTGCCGTTTTCCGGAATGCGGTACGCCCAGAAATAAAACTGATTAATCAGCCGAAGATGTTTGGTCAGGTGTAACGTGGCTCCAAAATCCGCTGTGTCGGAAATGCGATTCGCATCCGCCACTCCCGTTCCTGTAAACGCGCGAGTGCCGGTCCGCGTAATCAGCCCGTTGAACGATTCGTACAGCGGAGTGCTCATCGTCGCCGAACTGTAGGCGTACGACCCAACCAGTTCGAGCCGCTGGAAATAGCTGCTGCGAAAACTGACTCGCTCCGTCGGAGCCGACGTGCGCACCCGCTGATTGCGCAAATAGCCGAAGTACGCGTTGCACGAGACATTGGTCAGCGTACCGTTACTGATCAGGCTGGTCGCCGGAGGCACCACCGCACAGGGCGCCCGGTTGGCGGTGTCGATCGAAAGCCCCAGCTCAACCGGCGCTCCGCTGGACAGCAGCGCAGGTGCAAAGGGCGCGAGTTGCGCATCTGTGTCTCCGCGGTAGTAATCCAGAAACTCGTCGAAGCTGAGCACGGTCCGCGGCGCAACTCTCGCGTCCACACCCACGCGGTACGAGTTCAACGTCGTGTTCCACGGCTGCAGCAACAGCGCGTCGGTCCCTTCATGCACGCTGCTGTAGCTCGGTCCCGTCATGTTGTTGTGCGAATATCCCAGGCGAAAACTCAGCCACCCCTGCGGCAGCAGCGTAAGATCGACGTCGCTCATCCGGCGCACTGTGTCAAACAGATGCGGCGAATTCAGCGCCGGAATCGAAGGATTCGAAGTAGGAGGATTCAGCGGGTTCGCCAGCAGATTGAAATCCGAGTAATTCTGATCGCGCCGGAAACGGCCCTGCAGGTTATACCACTTGTCCTTGTCCGCCCTCAGGGTCAACGCATTGTTCGGATCGCCGCCCCATCCGAAGCTGTCGACATACAGATCGTCAAACAGCAGCCCTTGATGATCCATTGACTGCATCGACAGCGTTTCGCTCAAAAACCGCGGCCCGCTCTGCAGGTTGACCAGGGTGTCGTACATATTTCCGCTGCCAACGATTCCCGTGAAGCGCCCTCCCAGTTCAGCCGACGCGTGCACCTGATAATCGCCGTACTCGCCGACGGCAGGGGCCTGGCTCGGGTTTGATGTCTGCGCACTCCCAGTTGCCGCGAGCCATGCCAGCACCGTTCCCACGGCCAGCAAAGTGAAGGCCGACGATTTCGATCGAGAGCCGCGGAATGTCTGTAGATCCGTTTTTCCTGATTTCATCGCAATTCCCTCACTTGAAAAACACAGCGCTGAAGTTGGACCCATGAATCTGGGTGTGGCACATCGTGCATGCCTGGTACTTTGCCGACTGGTTATGCGCCGGTCCCGCCGGTCCCTGCGTCGGAAAGGTATGGCATTGCAGGCAGAGCATGTTCACCAGGCTGACCCGCAGCAACCGCGGATTTGTCGACCCGTGCGGCGTATGGCAGCTCATGCAGCCCTCCGTCTTCACCGGCACGTGCTCGTAAACGAATGGCCCCTGCTTGTCCGCGTGGCACTTGTAGCAAACCGCATCCCCGCTGGGCAGCGCCCGTACCTGCCGCACCGTCCCCGTCCCATGCGGATTGTGGCAGTCATTGCACTGCACCAGGCCTTCATTCACGCGGTGATGAAAGGGCTTCGCGAAATCCGCCTTCTCCGTCGTGTGGCATCCGTAACAGAGATCGGGCTGCTTCCGGGCGAGCAGGAATTCTTTCTCCTGCGCATGATGCGGAGAGTGGCAATCGAGACAGCCGATGTCGCTGCTGGCGTGCGCCGACTGCGGATAGTGCCCCTGGCCGTGCGTATCCCCGTGACAGGCCAAACAACGGGCGCTTGTCTCCTCGCGCGGCTTGCCCTCGAAGACAAAGATCTTGCTCGTGTCGCCGCCTCCTGCCACATGCTCCGCTCCCGGACCATGGCAGCCCTCGCATCCCTGCTTCGACGGCGTCCCCTTGTTCAGCATGGTCTTCCAGTGCGGCGTCTTCTCCCACGCGTCGTAGATTTCCTCGTGACACGTCTTGCAGGTGTCGGCGCCGACATACTGAGAGTTGGAAGCCGCTTTGGAAGCGGGCCCGCCCTTGTCCAGAACCTGCTGCGCCGCCGGTCCCGCCATCGAGACAACACAAAGCAACAAAACAAAAAATGTCAGAGCACAGATTTTTCTGAGGTTCACTCGCATCAGCACTCCCTCGTGGTTCTCAGGCCATGAAAAACAAATGACCGCGAATTTCGATTCTGTGTTGTAGGGCCGACTTACTTCAAGTTAGAAATGACTTAGGCGTGAGTTGCGGATTCCATTCCGGAACTTTGCTGAAAAAGGAAATCCGCACATGTCGAACGACGCAACCTGCGGCGGCCTCCAATTTCGAAACCACCCCGTGGATTTTATTCGGTTGGGAAATGTTACCTCGGAGCCGGATATTTGTCTCAGCTTCCGTTGTGGATAAAAATCCATTTGGAGCGGGCGCTCCCGTTCGGGGCCGTCTCGCCGGCAGACTCACTTCCCATACAGCGGCGGCTCACCCTCCGGCCGCGTCTTCCATCGCCGATGCACCCACAGCCATTGCTCGGGATACTTCCTCACATAACCTTCAATCACCTTCGTGAACGTCTGCGTATTCGCCACAATGTCGGCTTCCAGATTCCCAGTCCGAATCAGCGGCACCGCCGGATCGAACCGCAGCCGGTATTTTCCCAGCGCTTTGTCCCAGATCGTGAATCCCGGGATCACCGCCGCGTCCGTACGCAGCGCAATCCTCGCCAGCCCGCTCGCTGTGCATGCTGGAATACCGAAGAAATCGACAAACACTCCCTGCGGCGGAGTCATATTCGTGTCCATCAATATTCCCACAGTCTCTCCCGCCTTCATCGCCGCCAGTAGTCCGCGCACGAAATCGTCTTTGTTCACCATCTTGTTGCCGTGCATCGTGCGATAGTGCTCGATCATTCGATTCAGGTACGGATTGTCCATCGGCCGCATCACCACATTCAGCCAATGTCCATGCAGAGAATGCGCAAAGGCCGAGAGTTCCCATCCGCCAAAATGGGCCGTCAGAAACAACACTCCCTTGCCACGTGCATAAGCCTGCTCGTAGTTTTCAAGGCCGTCATACACCACGACTTCGTCAATATTTTCCGGAGTATATCGGGGAAACTGGCAGAGTTCGGCAAGCTGCCGTCCCAGCGAGGTAAAAACCCCGCGCAGAATGCGCTTGCGCTCTGGAATCGTCGTTTCCGGAAGCGCCATTGCAAGATTTCGCATCCCGACCTGGCGCAATCGAAAATGCAGCAGATAGAAAAGCTGGGCAATCGCTATGCCCAGCGCGCGCGAAAGAGGACGCGGCAGAATGCCCAGAATCTTGATGAACGGCCACGCTGCCGCGTATTCAAGCTTTCTCCGCATGGGGGAAGCGTCACTTTATCATGCGGAGGATTTCCCGGTGAATCCGCCGTCGGCATTCGGCACTCAGCCTTCAGCCAAGCTCGCCAGATCGCGTCCTTGAGATTTTCGTCGATCTTTCAAACGCGTTCGCCGAAGACTCGCGGGCTGAATGCTGACTGCTGAACGCTTACTTCGCCGCTTCCTGCGCCCACTTCGCCAGCGTCGTCAGAAACGGATTCGCCGCTGCCGGCGGTGGAACTTCGCCAGTCAACGCCGCGCGGAATGTCACCATGTGCCCGTAGAATTCCCGCGTGCTGTCTTTGTCCTGCTTCATCACGGCGCCATTGAGGCTCACTCCCGCAAAAACTCCGCGCGCCCGCGAATAGGTCAAGACTTGCGCCCGCATCTTCCAATCGGTATTGCCTTCGGCGTGACGTCCCACCGGCCCGGCCGCAACCGACGCATCGGCTCCGAGCGCCACCTTGCTCGACAGCAGATGCTGCATGCCGTCGTCATTCATAATCAGCATCACCAGGTCGACGGCCTGCCCGCCAATCTGAAATCCGACGCTGCCTCCGGTCACAGTGAAGAACGCCGGCGTGCTCCAACCCTTCGGCGTGCGGCAACTCGCCAGCCCGCGTCCATATTTCGCGCCGACAATGAATCCGCCCTTCAGCATCGACGGCACCACCGCAACGCACTCGGCCCGGCTCAAAATCTCTTCCGGAATCCCCGAGTCCGGAGCCGACTGAATCTCATTCAGCACGTCGGCCGCCGATTGCACACGGTCCACCGCTTTCGACTGGTTGGGCTGATCATCCGCAGCGAAAGCAAACGAGCATAGCGACACGAAAACCACCAACAGCAGGAGTTTTTTCATCGTCCTCACCACAAAAATGTACTGGGATCTGGTAGTTGGATTGTAAACGAATTCGCCCGCGTTGTATCAGCAGCGAACTCTCCCGATGCGGGAATGATTTACTTTATCAGCAGGACTTTCGCAACCTGTGCCTCGCCATTGCAAAATTGTCGCCGAAACTAAAATCTTCGATCCAGCCGACGGCTTCTCCCCTCTAACGGATGTCGGGAACGTCACAGACTGCACCATCGCAAAACGAGGCGGCCAATGGTGGATGTATCTGGCCGGCACGGTTGCCGGCAAACCCGGCATTCACCTCTTCAGCGCCTCGTTGCCCGCAGGTGCTCCACTCGCTGCAACCGGTTGGAAACTCACCCCAGACACACAAAACAACTCACAAATCGCATTCCTAGCCGCGCAGGATGCAAGCGCGCCATGGGATCTGAAAGGTGGACGTCACTGCCCTTCCTACGTCAAAGGCTGGGATCCGGATCGTGGAACCTGGGTAGAGCGTATTTATTACGCGGGCGGCGCAGAACAGGTTTGGGGCCCTTACACGATTGGCTACCTAGAGTGGGACGGCGCACGTTGGGTCGAGCAGTCGTCTCCCGTGTTTCGAGCTGAAGAAGACTGGGAGCACGGCAGTGTCTACGAACCGAATCTGACTTACGCCGACGGCAAATGGAAGATGTGGTATGTCGCGGGCTCGAATCAGGAAGACTATCTCGTGCATGGCTTCGCCGAGAGCGAAAACGGCCGCACTCATTGGACCAAGAACGAGGTCTTCGCCCCGCCGAAACTCAAGCTTTTCGATTTCCGCCCAGTTCAAACAGCACGAGGATACGAAGCAGTTTTCTCGCGAGTGTGGCTCGCGCCGTCACCTGCGCCCACCGAAACCGGACTCTGGTGGTCCCGCTGTGATCACCCGTCCAAACAGTTTTCGGATTGGAGCAAGCCCATTCAGATCATGACCGCAGAAGATCGAGGATGGCACTCCGGCCCTTGGAAACCCTCAGTACATTACAGCGAGATTGATCCCAACCGCATGTTCGTCTTTTTCGACGGAATCTATCGCAAGAACGAGTCGGGTCCATTTCCATTCGCCTTTACGCTGGGCTGCGTCGAAATCGAATGGTCCGACGCGCCATAAATGCAGGTCTTCAAGCAGAGCGATTCATGAAGGATCGGAAACGCTGGGACAAAAAAATGCGGGGCTGAAAGCAGTGACCCTAATCGCCACTCTCAACCCCGTCTCCCAGGTTCTGTGGTAGGTGAGCCGAGTATGCGTTGGCTCTAAGATTCCGGCAAGATTACGAAGGTAAGTGTACTGCGGTTACGGCGGGAAGCCCTGAATTGAAACCAAGCAATGAGCGATGCCCCTTGAGCTATGAGTAAACCAGGTTCGGTATTAGCTCATTGCTCACTGCTCATTGCTCACTGCTATTTCGTTGTCACCAGCGAATGCGTGATCGCGTGTACCGACAGCGCGATGCGGTTCTGCACGCCTACTTTCCGCATCAGCTTCGCGACGTGGGCTTTTACTGTGCGCTCTTCAATTCCCAACTGGCCGCCAATCTCTTTGTTCGAGCGGCCCGCCACCAGCATTTCCAGCACTTCTTTTTCACGATCGGTGAACGTCACGCGGCCCGCCGGGAAGATCCGCCCCGGAGCCGACGATACCCTCTCGATGAACATCGAGAGGACGCGCCGCGGAGCCCATACTGATCCCTGATTCACCACGCGGATCGCCTGCGCAAATTCCGCCGGCGTCGCAGCCTCATCGACGTAGCCCTTCGCTCCAGAAGCGATCGCCTTCAGAATGGTTTCTTCATCGATCCCCGATCCCGTCACGATGATTCGCAGGTCCGGGCGCGTCGCTTTCAGGCTGGCCATCACGTCAAAAAGGTTTTGCCCGGAACGGTTTCCGAGCAGGATAAGGTCGATCCCTTGCAGCGTGCTGATCTCGGGCAGCGCGGCGGAAATCAGTTCGAACTCCGGTTCTGAGTCGAACAATGCGCGGAACCCGACGAACCGCAATGGATCGCTTTCCACCACCGCGATTCGGATTACTGGTTTTCTGGCTACAGCTGCTTTCATAGGCATCCCTTGGGGTCTAAATTCTTCTACTCAGCATAGTAATAATTCGTCACAATGCAAAGAGAAGGTGACCGAAGGGAAATTACGGGAGTAACATGGAAATACGCGGCTTTCATGAGTGTGTAGCGACCGCCGCCTCGGCTATTCCTCGAGCGAAAGCTCGACACTAGCGCGAATGCAATCATCCTTCAAAACCCGGGAGACTCCGCTCGCATGATCCGACCCAGGCAACTGGCCTTTATTCTTGCTACGCTGTTGCTCACCACCTGCACGCTAATCGCTCAGGAAACCACCCCGCCGCCTGCCGCCGCGCCTCCGGGACAGACCGCCGCTCCCGCCTACACTCCTAAATTCAGAGGCGACCCCGCGCGTTCCGACTCCGAAGCTGAAGCGCTCGCCTATATGCGGGTCGTCATGCGGGCCGAAGTTGGATTCAACAAACACTACGGCCACTACGCCATGAACCTGCGCGAACTGGTTCACTCCGGAACGTTCACCCAACGCATGGTCAATCCTGACCGCGGCGATTACACCGTGGGCTACAAAGGGAAAAAGGACAACTTCATCCTTACCATGACCCCGAAGATGATGGATGCGCAGCACCGTTCCTTCTACGCCGATAATGACGGCAAGATTCACGCCGACGAGAGCAAAGCTGCGGACGAGAATTCCCCCGTGGTCGAAACTCATCGCTGGTGATGAGGGTGAGAGTCTAGGAATTATCTTTGAAGGGTTGCCCCATCCTTGTCGCGTTGTGTGCGACAGGATGGGGATTTTGACTTTGACTTCCACGAAGCACTCGGGTGCCTCATCTATCGTGCGCTTTCTGCGCGAGAAGTGGGGATCTGTGAGTGACACCTACTGCTCCGACGCTCCGTCCGGAATCACATTCACCTGCATCTCTTTCCTCTCGCCTTCACTCACCCGCAGCGCGCTTCCCTGCCCCTCGTAGCTCTTCAAAAACTCCGGACTGTAGTACGCATCCCCGTCCACGCTCTCCCAAGCAAACAGCGTGTACTCCCCGGGACGAATCCCACGCAACGTGAAATGTCCGCTCTGATCCGTAGACGTATTCCGATACCGATCGATCCGGCCGTGCAACCGCACTTCCGGAACAGCCACCACAACTGCATCGGCCACTGGCTGCCCTTTACTGTCGACGACGACCCCATCCGCAATGCCGCCATTCGCGCTTACCACAACATCCAGTCCAACCGCTCCGCCGTTCACGTCGATGCCCGCATCGCTCAGTTCGCGCCCGCCCGCCATCACGGACTTCACAAACCAATCCCGGTTCGCGCCGTTCTCGCCGATCAGCTGCACGTAGTAATTTCCGGCCGGAACATCTTTCCACCCGAAGGTTCCATCGGCCGCCACGTGCGTCAGGTTCTCGAATCGATCTCCAATCGTGAATGCAGCCGCATCATCATCGCCTTCGACCTTCTGCAGCGTCAAAAAAATCTGCCCGGGATCAAACCGCACACCACCCCGGCTCTCCAGTCTCAACCGCCCGCGCACCGAAGCACCCGGCTGCGGCGCCAGCCTCAATCCATCAACGCTGGTCGAACTGATTTGCAGCGACTGCCGCGCCGTCATCGGCACCGGCGCTCCATCCACCGAAGCAACAATCGTATAGCTCCCCGGCGAGACGTCGCGAATCACGAAGCTGCCGTCCTTATGCATTTCCGCGCCATTCTGAATCAGGCTGAAATCGCGCGACTGCAGCATGATCGTCGCCGAACTTTGCGGAGGCAAGTTCACCACCGCTCCGCGAATCATCAAACTCGGCCCCGGAATCAGCGAAAAATCCGCCGGAAAATCGTCCCCGGCGTGCAATTGAATCGGCGTAGCCTGGCTCCGATCCGTCGTTCCCGGATAGTAAGTCGTCTGATACGTCGTCGCGGCCTGATCCGCTTTGCGCCTCTCGCCCGCCGCCGCTCCTCCGGTCTCGATCAGCGCCCGAAAATCCGGCGGCGGACTCACCGAAACATAAACGTCTCCCGGCGCAAGTCCCGCCACCCGATATTCCCCGAGATCGTTCGTGCGCTCGGCCCCCGCCTGCTCCCAGTGCCGATGCCCCGAAGCGAACGTCCGCCGCAGCACCGTCACTTCCGCTCCCGTCAGCGGATCGCCATCTTCATCCGTCACGCGCCCTCGAATCACCGCCGCGGCCTGCAACCGTATCTGCAGGTCTTTCACTTCCTGCCCGGCCGTGAGCGTCAGCACGCGCCCCTCGCTGCGCCCGCCGCGTTTCTCGCCATCCAGAAATCCAGTTCTCTCGGCGAACAGTCGATACCGTCCCGGCAGCACATTCTCGATGCGGAACAGCCCGTCCGCTGCAGTGACGGCCGTATAGTCTCCGCCCTCGGTCTGATTCTCAGCGATCAGTTCGATCAGCGCCTTCTTGACCGGCTGCCCGTCAGGATCCTTCACCACAATGCCCGCGATTGCCGCCCGAGTTTTCGACGAGTTCGCAGGACCCTGCGCACATGCTCCGGCATAAAGCGCAGCGATCATCAGGACTGTGATAACGGATTTCATGCGGAAGAGAGGGAGGTTGGATTCCGTTCGCGGCCCGGGAGAAGGGCTGCAGCCCCACTATTTTATCGTCCGCCAGCCCCAGACCAAAGCGATTCTTTGACAGCGCATCAGACGCCATCAGCCGCCCGTCCAGACTTAGCCCTCTGCAACTCGCCGTGACTGCTAACTCCAAGCAAATCAATAACAAACGATGCGGGGAACTCAATCGCCAGAACCGCTGAAAAAGAGGCTTTCGATGTGTCTAGAATTACAGCCCAAAGATCGCGGATGTAAGAAACTTCCGTTTCCATCGACTACCTGAGTGAGAACATTGAACCAACTCCAATCCGCTCGAAGATGTTTCGCCCAAGGAGGGCAAATGAAATTCACCCTGCTTCCCCTACTTTTTCTCGCCGCCACCTGTATGGCCCAGTCCCCCGACATCGCCGGAGACTGGCAAGGCACGCTCAACACCGGCATGGGCGAACTCCGTCTCGTCCTGCACATCACCAAGGCTCCCGACGGCGCTCTAAAAGCCACTATGGACAGCGTCGACCAGAACGCCAACGGCATCCCCGTCGATTCCGTCGTGCTGAAAAACACGAAACTCAACCTCAACATCGGCGCCGTTCATGGCACCTACGAAGGCACCGTCTCGCCCGACGCGCAGACAATCTCCGGCACCTGGACGCAAAACACTCCGCTTCCCCTCGACTTCAAACGCACCGCGCATCCCCTCAAGACCGAGCACAAAGCAGCCAAGCCCTCCAACATCGATGGCGCGTGGATGGGCACGCTCGATCTCGGCGCCGCCAAACTCCGCCTCGTCTTCCACATCGTCAACACCGAAGACGGACTCACCGCCACCATGGACAGTCCCGATCAGAACGCCAACGGGATTCCCACTACCTCCGTCACCCGCGACGGCGCGAGTCTGAAGATCGAAGCCAAGAACATCGGCGGAGTCTTCGAAGGCAAAATCGCCGCCGACCTTTCTTCGATCGACGGCACCTTCACGCAGATGGGCGCATCCCATCCGCTGCTGCTCAAGCGTGTGAAAGATCAGGCGGAACTCCAAATCAGGCGCCCGCAGGTTCCGACCAAGCCCTATCCCTACCGCGAAGAGGAAGTCTCCTACCACAACACTGTCCAGGACGTAACTCTCGCCGCCACGCTGACGATTCCGCCGGGGAAAGGTCCATTCCCCGGCGTGGTTCTCATCACCGGCTCCGGCCCGCAGGATCGTGACGAGAGTCTCATGGGCCACAAGCCCTTTCTGATCCTCTCCGACTACCTCACGCGCCACGGCATCGTCGTCCTTCGCGCCGACGACCGCGGAACCGCCAAGTCCACCGGCAACTTTGGCACCGCAACCACTGCCGATTTCGCCACCGACACCGAAGCCGGAATCAACTTTCTGAAAACGCGCCCCGAAGTCAATCCGCACAAGATCGGCCTCATCGGACACAGCGAAGGCGGTGTCATCGCCCCCATGATCGCCGCCCGCAACAAAGACGTCGCATTCATCGTAATGATGGCTGGAACCGGCGTGCCCGGTGATCAGGTAATCGCAGCGCAGAGTGAAGCGATCGAAATCGCGAACGGCAAAAGCCCGGAAGAAGCCGCAAAAGACAATGCCCAAGAGAAAGCAGTTCTCCAGCTCGCCGAGACAGAAAAAGACCCCGCGGTTTTGGAGAAAGAACTACGACAGACACTGGCAGGCGATGTTCCCGAAGCCCAGATCGGAGTCGAAGTGAAGCGCCTCACCTCGCCGTGGCTCCGTTACTTCCTGACCTACGATCCTGCAACCGCACTCCGCAAAGTGACCTGCCCGGTGCTAGTCCTCAACGGATCGCTGGACAAACAAGTTCTTCCGGATCAGAATCTGCCGCCCATCCGCAAAGCCCTGCAGGAAGCCGGAAACAAGCACTTCGAAATCGACGAACTCCCAGGCCTGAATCACCTGTTCCAGACAGCAAAGACAGGCTCCCCCACCGAATACGCCCAGATCGAAGAAACCATGTCCCCGGTAGCGCTAGAGAAAATCGCGACATGGATCCAAAAGCAGTAGAGTGAGCGAAGCGCCTGCCGCGGTGAGAATTTGGTAATTGGGTAATTTTGTAATCGGGTAATTTGAAAAACCTTCGGGTTGACCATTTTAAATTACCAAATTACAAAATTACCAAATTACAAAATTACTCAATCGCCAAATCGCCCGATCACTCAATCGCCCAATCTCTCTACTGGAACCGCCCACTATCCCGCACCCGTCTCGCGGCTTCTTCCAGAAAGTCATCCACGTGCTGATGCGACTGCGGCTGCAACCCAGTCTTCGCTTTAACCCGGTCCGCAATCTGAATCGCCGTCCGCAATCTCACATCTGGATCTAACTCAAATCTCCGGCTCAAGTAAGTTTCAATCAGCACCAACTCATCGGCCGTCACCTGCCCGGCGAGTCCGGAAGACGAACCCGCATCCGTAGCCGTATTCCACAACGGACGCACCTCCTCGGTCGGCTTCTCATGAACCACAACAGTTCCCGCGACGAAGTCCCCCAGCCGCCGGCTCTGCCGGTTCAGCATCATGCAGACCAAACCAACACCATAAATCCCCGGCAGCACATCCACGGCCCGCATCAGATTCCGCCCGACCGCCTCGAACGCGGTAATCGGACGCCCGCTCTCCTTGATCACGCGAATCCCCGCCACGCGCTTCCCCGGCGTCTGCCCTTTCCAGATCGTCTCGAAGATCGCGAAGTATCCCCAATAAATCGCGAACAGGATGAATATTCCCACCGCCGGCCCCACCGTCTTCGGCACGAACCAGATCATCGACGCCCCCAAACCGAGGATCAGGAAGAACACGATTCCGGCTATGAGATACAGCGCGCCCTGGATTAAAGTATCAATGGCAATCGCGAGGAAACGGCTTCCGATGCCCGCCAGCGGCAGTTCCAGCGCGATCTGCTCGGGCGTGTCAATTTTCAGTTGATCGTATATATCGACCATGATCTCTACTCGCTGGCTGGAGAAGCGCAAGCCGCACTGGAGCAAGCTTGAATCCCTGCTCAACCAGAGCGCGCGCGACGGACTGAAGTCGCTCTCCCGCTCCGACCTGCAGGAACTCAGCCTTCTCTACCGCCAGACCGCCGCCGATCTCGCCGCCATTCGCGAAGACCGAGGCTCCATCCATTTTGCCCGCTACGTCAACCAGTTGCTGGTTCGCGCCCACAATACCATCTATTCCGGCCACCGGGCGAGTCCCCTTGCGGCCCTGTCCTTCTTCTGGGACACCTATCCCGCCGTCTTCCGCCGCCTCTGGAGACACTGCCTTCTCGCCGTTCTCGTCTTCGCCATAGCCGGACTGGTGGGCGCCGCGCTCACTTATCAGAATCCCGATTTCAAGGTGAAGCTTCTCGGCCCGCAGATGGTCGAAACCATCGACCGCCACCAGATGTGGACGCATTCCATCGTCGGCATCAAGCCGCTGGCCTCCAGCGCCATCATGACCAACAACATGAGCGTCGGCTTCACCACCTTCGCGCTGGGGATTACCGCCGGGCTCGGCACGCTCTACATGATGGCCTTCAACGGCCTGCTCATCGGAGTCATCGGCATGGCCTGCTTTCTCTCCGGCATGAGCCTCCAACTGTGGAGCTTCGTCGCTCCCCACGGCGTACTCGAATTGCCTGCCATCTTCATCGCCGGAGGCGCCGGATTCCGTATCGCCCAGGGCCTGCTCTTCCCCGGAGTCCTCCCGCGCCGCGACTCCCTCACCAAAGCCGGACTCGAAGCCGTGCAACTGATCCTCGGCACGATCCCGATCCTGATCATCGCCGGATTGATCGAAGCCTTCGTCTCCCCGACAGGATTGCCGATCGCGTTGAAGTTCTCGATGGCCGCCGCCCTGTTCGTGCTGCTGAACGTGTACCTGTTCGGCGTGGGCCGCAGCAAACAGAATGACGCCGCAAAGCTCTAGGCCGCCCTTCTCACCACGGAGACTCGGAGTCACGAAGATCACAACAGAAGCAGAAGGTAGCGGTTGTGACTTGCTCCGTGTCTCGGTGCCTCCGTGTAAGAAATTCCGGGAACAATATTCTTTCGGTCTCTGAAGTGTCGGGGAAGGCACCTTCCCCAGGCCGAAGTATCGATGCGGCGCCCGCGCCTCTGGCGCCGAAAACGTGGTCGCAAACCGCGCTGCCAGCGTGATACCATTCGTCCGCTCTGAGAATCAGTGATACCATTAAGACGACTTACAGCGTGTTTACGGTGGTGGACGCATGGAGTCTTCGCGATCCCGCGTACCTGTGGTTTCCGTGATCGGAAACTTCGGTTACAGCACTGGGGTGACCACGGTAGTGACTTCGGGGCACCTACTGTGATGGAATACGAGCGAATAGCCGATGCTTTCCTGTCCCAGACAAGGCTTCCGCACATTTTTGAATGCAGTCGAATGAGAAATCGAGCACTTGTACGATATGACACATTACGGGACACATTCGGCATTTTGGCAAGAGATGGCACAATTCAGACTTGCTTCAAGCCCGTTCCGTGTGCCGTCATGCCCGCCCCCTTGCGTGGCATTAAGAAGTGTCATTCATTCACAACAAATCTGGAGTATGCAGAGGACGCATGTTCAAGATAGGTCAAACACGAAAATGCAGTAAATATCCCTGCCCTGTCTGCGGGTTCGGGTTGGATTATCCACCCGAGGACTTCGTGATTTGTCCGTCTTGTGGGGTAGAATTTGGTTACGAAACGCCTGGCCGTTCCTATTATCAACTTCGCCAGGAATGGGTACAGGGCGGTGCTCATTGGTCTAGTCGTGTGATTCCAGAACCTGCAAAGTGGAACCCATATTTGCAGATGATTAGCCAGCATTTACGTTATGAACTTCCGTTCTTTGCGCGGGCTACTCCGACTCTGCTTCACATCGAACAAGAGAATGTGAAGGTTCTTGTTCCATGGCGAGTCCAAGAGTGGGACGGCCTCGACAGAGATCGACTTTCGATTGTGTTCCGATGAGATTCATTAGCACAATTGCGTGTGAGAAAGTAATCATCGACAAGGGTGGAGCACATACGCTGATCGAAGTGCTTTCCGGCGCTGACATCGCTATAACTCCACCCCCAGGTATGACTCCAGCGCAACTCCCCGCGAATGCTTTATCACCAAAACCGTGGTGGATTTTTAGCATGTGGGAACCTGATGAGGACGATGAAGGACAAGAATTTGAGCAAATCTATGTCGTGTATTGGCCTAATGGTGACAAACTTGTAGAGGGAAAATCGACACCATTCACGATGACCGACAGGGTGCAATATTCGTCATACCAGCTTCTTGGATTCCCAGTTGGACAACAGGGTAAGGTCAGAGTCTCAACTTGGATTACAAAAAATGGAAATAGAGTCACCGATCCATTCGACTACTTCATTACGATCAGGCACGTATCGCAGGACCACCACCCCAAAGACACCCCTTTCTCGATACAAACAGTATTGGATGCTCAATAAAGATCCGCTCATGTAAGAAGCGTCAACCCAGAAGTACAGCAGCCCAAGAGACCCTCCTCTGGCGCTGTCATTTGTCATGGCAGGATTCCTACCTACACTGCTTACCTGGTTCTCCCAAGCATAGTGCTGCCGAAATTCCCGTTGACCCGGGGACCTAGCGGGGGAGCTCGCGACTTTTCCACGGCCCACCCCAAAATTTATTTTCGTTTTGTGACGTACAACCTTGACCATAACAATGAAAAGCGCAAACTGGATGCATGCAAGCAAAAGTGGTGCGCGAGCAAGGGATCGGTTTGTATCAGGGCATGCATTTATGCATGCCACAAAAAATCCGCTCCAGCGAACAGCTAACTCCTTATGATGGAATATTTTAAGTGTAACCCCATGCATTATCAATATTTTGCGGACGGGAGAGCGAACGCTTGCAACGTAAGTGCAACAGAATGAATATTTTAGCGACTTGATATCGAAATTTTTCTCGCGAGCGCGAGAGCGCAAAACGCTCAAAATGAGCGATCAGGATTCGTGATTCGCCAGGCAGGCTCGAGAACTTAATCCTGAATTTCGATCTTTGAAAACTTCGCATCCCTGTGGAAATCCTCCAGACGAAGATTTCCGATTCCGGATGGCACCAGTTTGCAGTGCTCACTAAACCCTTATTTTGGAAGATTTTGCGTGTAAGTCATTTCTTTCCAAGATTTTGCGGACGAAGAATCGGATTAGCGCTCTTTAAGTCCTGTGTTGTGAGGATTTTAGCGGTTGGAGATCAATTTTTTTCGCGGGCTACAACTGGCTCCGCTCCTTGATCTGCAAGTACGCATTCACCAGCACCGGCGACACGATCCCGGAGCTGACCTCCATCGCCAGCGCGCCGCGTTCGCGCAGACGGGCAAGCAGTAGTTCCCGCCGATGGACCATCTCCTGTGCCGCGGCCACGCGGTACATCTCCGCTTCACTCTGCGGAGTTTTCGCCGCCAGCGCTCCCAGGTCCGGCTGGCCGATCACGACGAACAGGACAAGATGCCGCGGCATCATCATCGACGCCGCTTCGATCACCTCCGGAGTCATCGCCGTTTCGGCAAGATCGGTCATCCAGACGATCAGGCTGCGCCGCTTTTGGTCGGCGAGCAGGCGTCCGGCCATCTGCAGGTGATCGGCCTCGGATGTTTCCTCGCGCACCATCGCGAGCCGCTCGATCATCTGCCGCAGATGCGCGCTTCCTTTCGCCGCTGGAAGCTGCTGTCGGATTCCGCGTCCGTAGGCAATCAGTCCGACCTGATCGCCGGAGTAAAGCGCGACCTGCGCCAGGCTCAGCGCCGCGTTCACCGCCTGATCGAGCTTGCTGAACCCGCCGACGCGCGCCCGCATCAATCGGCCAGCATCGATCACGATCCACACCGTCTGGCTGCGCTCGATCTGGTACTGCCGCGTGACGAGCTTCGCCCGCCGCGCCGACGCCGTCCAGCAGATGTCGCGGTATTCGTCGCCGTCCTGATACTCGCGCAGGCTTTCGAACTCGCGGCCGATGCCGCGGACGCGCGTTCGGCGCCGCTCCATCGCCATCTGCCGGCTGCGCAGCAGGTAGATCGAATGCCGCTTCGCCTCGTCGAGGTTGGGATAAATTCGCACCGTCTGCTCGAGCGGCGCGCTCACCCAGCGCTCGGCAATTCGCAGCAGGCTTTGATACCGCACGTAGCAGTCGCCAAGTTTCGCGTCTCCCCGCTCGATGGGACGAATGCGATACGCAGCGGCATCTTCAGATTTTGCTTTGGCGTAGACGGTCAGCGCAGGCGGCTCGGTTCTGAGTTGCAGCGGCACCGTATCGATGAGCGATGCGTGAACGCTTGTGCCGGAAAGATTTTCGACCGTGAGTCCAACTTCGGATTCAACCGACAACGCGACCGGGGACTTCCAGGTTCGCTTGACCGAAATCTGTGGCGGCTTCGGAAGCCACGCCAGATCGGCGATCCACGCGATCACGATAAGCACGTCCCATGCGAGGAGTCCGTACAGAAACCGCGAATCGACGAACGCCGGACCAAGCCACACCAGTCCCACGAAGAGCAGCATGAAAAAGCGGTCGCCAAACGCCACGCCAATTCGTTTGTGCGATCGCGTCTTCGCTTCGATTTCCGGTGGGATCAGACGGCCCAGGTCGTTCAATCCAAATCCTCGTTTCGATTTACTTCGGGACTTCGATGGCGCGGATCACTTCTTCCAGAACCTGATCGGGCGTGATGCCTTCGAGATCGGCCTCGGGCCGCAGGATCACGCGATGCCGCAACACCGGCCGCGCGGCCGCTTTCACGTCGTCGGGGATCACGTAGTCGCGCCCGTCCATTGCGGCCTGCGCCTTCGAAACCGCCATCAGGCTTACCGCCGCGCGCGGGCTAGCTCCCAGCGACAGCGACGGCCAATCGCGCGTCCGGCGCACGATCTGCACGATGTAGGTGAAGAGCGCTTCCTGCACAGTGACGGCTTTGACTTCCTGTTGCGCCTGCTCGAGCAGTCCGGCGTCTATCGCGGCCAGATTCATCTTTTCCAGTTCGCGCGACTCGAATCCGTTCTGAACATTGGCCAACAGTTGCACCTCGTCGTGCTGCGCCGGATACGGCACGCGCAGCTTCAACAGAAAGCGGTCGAGTTGCGCTTCCGGCAGCGGATACGTTCCTTCGAATTCGATCGGATTCTGCGTGGCGAAAACGGTGAAGAACTGCGACAGCGGATATCCCTTGCCGTCAATCGTGACCTGATGTTCTTCCATGCACTCGAGCAGCGCCGCCTGCGTTCGCGGAGGCATGCGGTTCACTTCGTCGACCAGCAGCAGATCGGTGAAGACCGGCCCCGGATGCAATTGAAATTGGCTGGTCGCCATGTTCAGGACGTTCGTGCCGACGATGTCGGCCGGCATCAGGTCCGAAGTGCATTGCACGCGCTGAAATTGCAGCCTCAGCAGATGCGACAGAGTTTTCACCGTGAGCGTCTTCGCGATGCCCGGCACGCCTTCGAGCAAAACGTGGCCGCGGCAGAGCAGCGCCGTGATGCACTGGTTGCGGAGTTCGTCTTGCCCGACGACCACCTTGCCCATTTCGTCGCGAATGTGTTGCACAAGTTGCGGAACTGCGTTCATCAAGCCTTCTCCTTGCGCACGCCATCGTACAACCTGAAGCGGACTGCGTATTGATCGAGTTCCTGCACCAAGTGCAGAGCCTCGGGACCGTGCAAATACGGATCGCTCTTGGCCGCCTCGCAGCGCCGCAAAATCGCGGCGAAATGCTCGTCATTCAGCGCGAAGCGGTCGCGCACCGCGGCTTCGAGATCATTGATCGGAACGTTGCTGCCAAGTCCCAACCGCCGCGTCAGCCAGTATCGGAAACGCTGGTAGCAGATGTCGACCGCAACCGAAGCCGTTCCGGCCCGTTCGTACAGTCCGCCGAGCGTCTGCACGAATTCGAGCGGCGAAAGACGGACGTCGGTGGCCGGCTTGCACGTCGGCCCGCTCCGGCGCGAAAACGTCACGATCACAGCGAGTCCGAGCAGAGCCAGTTGCAGCACGATCCATTTCACAGGCGAATGCGCGATCGATAGCGCCAGCGTTTCGCGGTATCCGTGGATGTATTCATCCCACAGAATCTGCCCTTTCGGATCGCCGAGACATGCCAGCATGAATTCGAGATTGCCGTGCTCTTTCAGACCAGCGTTGGTGAGCGGCGTTGCCGACGCCCACCAGATGACTTCTCCGCGGCCATAAGGATACTTCACGACCACATTGTGATCGCCGTCGCGATAGAGCGGGTACGCAGCCGAGTACGCTGCCCACTGCGACTCGGGCGCCAGAACAATTTCGGGTGCGGCGCGCGTTATGGCCGAAGGCGAAACTGCCGATACTATCTTCCATTCCATTCCGCCAAGCGGATCGGGAATCGAATGATTTTCGGGAAGAAACGTTCCGGCGTACATACCAGTTGCGATCACTCGTCCGCCACGCGAGATGAAAGTTTTCAGACGCGCGCGTTCCTCGCGTGTGGGAGCTTCGATCGGATCGGCGATGACGAGCGTCTTGCCCTGAGCTTGCGGCAGTTGGTCGAGGGGCTTCTCCCATCGGACGATTGCGTATCCGGCATTCTGCAGCAGGAGATACGCGGCCTTGGCGCCGCCGGAGCTTGTGGAATAGGTGCTGGGCATATCGAGCTTTGCGCCACCTTCTCCGCCGAGGACTGCCGCGGCAACGACCAGCAGCACGAACACCGCAAAAGCGGCGAGCATCAGCTTGCGGTCGCGCGAATCGAGTTTCACCGGCATCCCAGCTTCTCCAGTTCGGCCAGGGTCTCGGAGAACGTTCCTTCGCTGGCGTCGCGCTTCGCGTACCACGTGAGCTCAAAGATTCGCGTGAGGGCGGCGAGAGTCTCACGCTTGCCGGACGATTCTGAGATCAGGCGGAGGTATTCGCGTGGAGTGCGGGCGCGATCGGGTTTCCAGAAACCCTGGCGTTCGAGAAACGAAATTCCGGCCCAATAGGCGAGATGCACCGCATCGCGCCAATCGCCTTTTGCAGCGGCGGCACGGGCCTCCTGAAGCCAGATCGCCCATTCTTTCGCAGATACGGGAAGATCTTTCGGAATGACTTCGGCGACTTCCTGTCCGCTCCAAATCGTCCGGTAGGCAATGTAAAGCAGCGCGAGGAGAGCAACAGCCATCAAGCCGTAGACGAAATACTTGCTGATCGTGGGAATGGTGGTGGAACGGAACAAGCGCCGCAAGATGCGGATGAGAAAATCAATGATTCGAAGCTTCAGATGATCGAGCCAGCTCGGACCGCGCACGTCGCCGAACTCGGGGCGGGAGAGAATCGAATTCAGCTCTGTGCGGCGCAAAGAAACGTCGGCCGGAGGTCTTTCGAAGCCGTCAAGATCGTCCCGCAGGCTCTTGATGCGGGCACGAATCGCGAGGACATTCGCGACATTTTTGTCGGACTCGTAGCGGCGAACGTCGCGCTGCAGGCCCTCGGTAGAAATGTCGAAGTCCTGATCGCCGGCGCGAACGTGCCACGTCTCGGGCAAGTCATGCAGAGCGGGCGGAGTTGATTTCCCGGAGCTGTCAAGTTGCCCTGCCGCTGCGCCGAGACGGTCGAGTTCTGCGCGGTATTCCGAGGAAGAGAGCGAATCCTCCCCTGCCGCATCAGCTCGGCAAAACACTGAGGCGAGAAGAAGAGCGATGAGGATGAAGCTCCGCCGAGCCGTCATGCGCCGACTTGTGCGGGGGAACCTGGGGCTGACGTTGTGTCCAGCGTCGACATCATAAGTTGCAGGTCAAAGGCCTCTTTGCGCACGCGCTGATCGTAGTAGACGAGCGAGAGTGCAATGGTAACAAGGGGACCAACCAGGATCTGCGAAATGAATCCCGCAGTCTGAGAAATAACCTGCCACATCATGGAGGCGCGAATCATGGCGCCTCTGGAACTTACACCGGCTGCTTCGGTGATTGGCCACTGCACAAGCCAGTTTATGCCGAAGCTAAGTAACGCGAAGAGCAGCCAGATTACGAAGATGCGGCCTCGGCTTCCCTTCGTGAGATCCATGCTGCGAGACATGGAATCGAAAATGCCTTTGTCCTCTAGAACCTTGGCCTGGACCGCGAGCGACCACATCAGAAAGAGCAGGACTCCGGGGACAATGAGAGCAATGCATGCTGCACCGGCGAAAATAGTGATCAGCAGCGAGAGAAAGATCACCCCCAGGATGTGTCCTTTTATGCGGGAGAAGGAGCCGAAAACGCTTGCGGGCCGGTCGAGATGGACCTCCGAAACTGCAACTACCGTGGCTGCCTGCGCGACCGCAGAGAAAATCATGCTCACGAAAATCGTCCCCCAGGCCCAAGCCATCAGGGTTGCGATATTTCTGAGGTTCGGACCATACGGGCGCACAACGACTCCCCATAGCGAGAAGGCGAGCACCGCGAGGTGCGGAAGCGAATAGATGCCGATGAATAGTCCGAAATGGTAGCGGTAAAGCGAAAACGTGCGGTCGAGCAGTTCCCCGGTAGTGAGCGGCCTCAATGCGGTCGTCATAACTCCTCCCCGAGCGGTTCGAGTTTGCCGGGCATAGTAGCACAACGGGCGCATTGCCGCCGTAAAAGCGGACACGGGCGTTAACAATCACGATGCCGGCTTGTCGGGGTGGATGTCGGTGGCCTTGCCGTTATGAAATGTTACCGCCAGCGGCTTGCCGCCATTTGGATAGCGGACGGTTTTCTCGTAGTTATCGCCGCCGGAATCGGGGATGCCCATGCCGACGGCGAAATCCGCCTGCAACTCGCTCATCCCGGGCTTGACCTGGTGCTGATCGATCGCCTGCCAGATGTCCGCGGGCCAATGCTTGTAGAGATCGTGCGGGTCCTCGATGAAGAAGATGTCATCGGAATAGATCTTGTATTCGCCGTCGGCTTCAACGCCGATGGGAACGGCATAGTTCTTCCCATCTTTCTCAAATATCGCCATCACCTGCCGATTTTCTCCGGGATGGGGCGGAGGTGACGCGATCACGTCGGTGATGTGCAGCTTTTCAATAGGGCCCAGCAGGCCGGCGTCGTGGGCGAAGTCCACGTGTTTCGTGGCCGCATCGTAATGGTAGTAAGCGTAGTGATAGCCTTCGCGGACCCACACCGGCTGCTGGGTAAGCTGCTTCGCGCTCTTGATGTCGTAGGGATAGAGCTTCCTGGGGCTGACGTAGTAGTCCGGATTCGAGTATCCGAGATCGCGCTTCTTCTGGGCCTCGAGAGCGGCGATGCGGTCTTCGTGGCGGTTGTAGAAGATAATCCCCGTGCGGATGGCGGCAATGACGAACAGGGCCAGCAGCAGCAGATGAATTTTCTGGCGGGATTCAGGGGTCATCAGGAAGAGACTAGCAGACGGACAAGCTGCGGGTGAATCGGGTAGCTGCGGGGCTTCCTTTTTTCGAAGCTCATTCCGCATCCCGCGGTGTGCGGACGCGCCCGATGAGTCTCTTGTACACTGAGGGAAGCGCGGGCTGGGTAGCCCGCGCGACAGCCGGCGCTACCACAAGGAATTACGATGCCAGTCACCGAACAAGACGTAATGAGCGCTCTGAAGAGCTGCTACGACCCGGAGATCCCGGTAAACATCGTGGATCTGGGACTGATCTACAACGTGAACTTCGCGCCAGCAGACGATGACAAGCAGGACGTCACGGTTGATATGACGCTGACCGCGCAGGGCTGCCCCGAACACGTCAACATTAGCATGCAAGTAAAATCGCGGCTGGAACAGTTGCCGGGCATCCGGAATGCTGCTGTGAATGTAGTGTGGACCCCGCCCTGGACGCCGGAGCGTCTTAGTCCGGATGCCAAGAAGCAGCTTGGGATCGACTAGGAGCCGGGACTCAAGCGTCACCGCGGAATTCCGTCGGACGGCCGAGGCGGCTGTCCCGAGGCACCCCCGGTTCTTAGACGCCGAACTCTTCCCATATATCGCTGGCACTTCGGCCTGCGGCGTCGGTGATGCGCTTGCCGGCTTTGGAAGCCATCTCCATGACCTGCATCCCGCGTTCGAAGTAGTCAGGCAAGGCGCGCTGCACGCTCTCAAATTTCTCCGGATATTCCGAGGCAAGCACGGCCAATCCGGCCCCTGTGGCCAGAACCCCCGCCGCATAGCGCCGCTTCATAAACAGGATGGCCGCCGCCGCAATGGAACCGAGCACCGCCGCTTTCTTCCAACTATCCATCTCAACCCCCAAGGGATGTCTCTTAATGCGATTGTACTCCAGAAGATTTTGGCACTCGGGAGTACCAGAACGCACAATTCAGATGCAATTGCGATCCTTTATACTGCCTGCTTTGTGGAGGGGTTATGTTTTTCATGCAAGCGCGCCCGTTGACGATCGCCGTTGCCCTTTTGTCTTTGTCGCTCACCGTTTTCGCCCAGACCAAGCCTCGCGCCCGCGATCTGGGCGTTCCCTTCGATGGAACGCCTGGGACGTATAACGCGATCACGGACGTGAAGGGAGTCGAGGTTGGCGAAACGACGTTGATTTCCGGCGAAGGCAAGCTGGAAATTGGCAAAGGGCCGGTGCGTACCGGCGTGACGGCGATTCATCCTCGAGGCAAGAATTCCAACGACGCCGTCTTCGCCGCATGGTTCACGCTGAACGGCAACGGCGAAATGACCGGCACGACGTGGGTCGACGACTCCGGATTTCTCAACGGCCCCGTCATGATCACAAACACGCATAGCGTGGGAGTCGTGCGCGATGCCGTGATCGCATGGAAGGTAAAACATGGCTCGCCCGATATGGAGGGTTACTGGTGGTCGCTGCCGGTCGTGGCGGAGACATGGGATGGCTATCTGAACGACATCAATGGATTCCACGTCAAACCGGAAGATGCCTGGCACGCTCTCGACACAGCGCACTCGGGCCCGATCGAAGAGGGCAACGTTGGCGGCGGAACCGGAATGATCTGCAATGAATTCAAGGGAGGGATCGGGACCAGTTCGCGCGTGCTGGACTCGAAGGCGGGAAGATATACGGTCGGAGTTCTCGTCCAGTGCAATTACGGGTCGCGCGAGCAACTGCGGATTGCGGGAATCAACGTGGGCCGCGATATTCCCGAGCACACCGTGTGGCAGAAGGATGTAGGATCCATCATCGTCGTAGTGGCAACCGACGCGCCCCTGATTCCGACGCAATTGAAGCGCGTCGCCAGGAAAGTTTCGCTGGGGCTGGGGCGGGACGGAAGTTATTCGGGCGATGGGTCGGGGGATATCTTCATTGCATTTTCGACCGCGAATCCGGGGGCTGTGGGCTCAAGGGGATTACATCAGCTGACGATGCTTCCAAATGATGACCTGGATCCAGTCTTCCTGGCGACAGTGCAGGCGACGGAAGAGGCGGTCGTGAACGCGATGGTAGCGGCAGAAACTATGACCGGGATCAACGGCCACACCGTGATCGCGCTTCCGCACGACCGCTTGCGGGAAGTGCTGAAGAAATACAATCGGCTCGCAAAGTGATCGCGGCTACGCTCTGTAGGCGCCGCCGTTCCCTCCGCGGCGATAGTCCTGCAATTGAATATTGAACCGCTTGAGCATGGATTGCAGCGTTGTGCGCTTCAGTCCCAGGCGGCTTGCCGCGCCTTCGCTTCCCGACAGAACTCCATTGGTCTCGCGCAGTACCCGGATGATGTGTTCACGCTCCATGATCGTGAGGCTGTCGTAAGAGGCGTCCGGGGGCGCCTGCAATTCGGCGGGAGGCGGAGCGAGAATGCGGCCTTTCGTCATGATCACCATTCTCTCAATCACGTTTTCAAGTTCGCGAACATTACCCGGCCAGTTCCAATTGATAAGAATCTTCAAGGTTTCGTCGGGGATCGTGACGATGTGCTTTCCCATGCGCGCGATGTACTTCTGGACGAAGTATTCGACGAGAACTGGAATGTCTCCGAGGCGCTCGCGCAGCGGGGGCAGTTCGATTGGAAAAACGTTCAGGCGATAGAAAAGATCTTCGCGGAATTTCTTATCGGCAATGTCCTGCCGCAAGTCACGGTTCGTGGCTGCGACGATTCTGACGTCCACATGAAGAGTGCGGACGCTGCCCAGGCGCTCGAATTCGCGATCCTGCAAGACGCGCAACAGCTTCGGCTGGAGTTCGAGAGGCATTTCGCCAATTTCGTCGAGAAACAGCGTGCCTTTATCGGCAAGTTCGAGGCGCCCGAGTTTCTGGCTGACGGCGCCGGTAAATGCGCCTTTCTCGTGGCCAAATAGTTCGCTCTCCAGCAGGCCGGAGGGCACCGCAGCACAGTTCAGCTTCACAAAGGTTCGGTCGCGCCGCGCGCTCAGGCGATGAACGGATCTTGCAACCAGTTCTTTCCCCGTACCGGTTTCTCCGAGCAAGAGAACCGTGGAATCGGTTGGCGCGACGATGCGGGCTTTGGCGAGGACCTGCTTCAACTGAGAACTCCGCCCTTTCATGTCTTCGAAGCCCAACTCCTGCTCTATTTCGTTCTCGAGATACTGCTTTTCCTGGGCCAGCTTGTCGTGAGCTTCCTGCAGGCTGTCGGCCATGGCGCGCAGTTTTGCAATGTTCACGCCGGCCCCTGTGATTCCGATGATGTTCCGGTCGGCATCGAAAAGCGGCTCAATGGTGAGATCGTAGGCATAGCTTCTGCCGTGCGCGTTGACTGCAACCTCTTCGCGCACGGGATTACCCGTCTCGAGAACCTCGCGTTTCAACTGCAGCAATCGTTTCGCACCTTTTGATCCGGGAAGTTCCTCGTCGGTTTTGCCGATCATTTCCTCTGGACGGTAGAGCTGCGAATTGTAGACCCAGGTAAAGCGCAGGTCGCGATCCTGATTGAATACGAAAATAGGAGAATCTTTCAGGGCAATGCGGAAGCGCTCCTCTCTGCGGCGCATATCCTCTTCGGCCAGCTTGCGTTCGGTCATATCGCGCACGATACCCTGCAATCTCCCATCCGGGAGCTGCTTGCCGCAGACTTCGCCGGGGAAGCAGGAGCCGTCTTTGCGACGGAAAGTCCAGTCGCTGCGGACGGTGGCGCCGCCGGCAAAACGAGCCACTTCGACGGGGATCCGCGGAACATCCTCTGGAATAATCACGTCGGCGATTGATCTCTGCAGAACTTCTTCGCGGGTGTAGCCGAGCATTTCGGCGCCGGCGGAATTGACGTCGATGTAGCGTCCCTGCGCGTCGGAAATGAAGATGCCGTCGCTGGCCTGCTCCACCAGCGCGCGGAAGTGCTGTTCCCGGTCACGGAGCGCTTCCTCGGCGCGGATACGGCTGGTGATGTCGACGGAGGCATAGATGGCGCCCCGCACTCTTCCGCTCGGGTCGAACAGTGGGGCAGCATTGCCGAGTTCGTATGTTTCGGTTCCGTCCTCCAGTACGATCTTGGTCGCCACATCGTCGACAGGCGATCCGGTCGCGGCAGCCATCTGCATGGGGAGTTGATCGGGGCCGACTTCCAGTTCATTGCGAAAGAAACGAAACGGCTTGGCCTGGCCAAAAGGGGCGCTGGCGGAAATATTCGTATCGGGTCCGACGCCCAGGAATTCCTGGCCGGTGAGATTCGCGGTGACTCTTTCACAGTCAGGATCGTGCGCGATCAGGACGGGAATGGGGAGGGTATCGAGCAGAGTCTGCAGTTCCTGGGCCCGCAGTCTCTCGCGCTGTTCGCTCTCGCGCAGAGCGGCTTGGGTCTGCTTCTCGTCCGTTAAGTCCTGCACGACGACTACCGAGCGATCGATACCGGAGGGACCTTCGACCGGGAGATGAGAAACGAAGAGATCGCGCTCTCCCCGGGAGGGATGCGAACAACGCACCTCGAACTGAACGACCCTGCCTTGCAAGCAGTCGCCTAATTTTTCCTGAAGAGCGGTTGCCAAGGTTGCGGGGAACAGGGTGTCCGGTCCGCGGCCGATCAGGTCGCGCCTCTCGATATCCCAGTAGTTCAGGAAGGCGTGATTCGCAAGGATAAATCTGCCGCGGCGGTCGACGACGGCGATCATCTCTTCCAGACCCTCGAAGGCTTTTTGAAAATCCAGCAGGCGGTGGGCGCGGCCGCGGAACTGGGCGCAGATGGCGCTGATGGCAACGCCCATCAATACAAATAGAGAGAGGCCGATCAGGTCGCGCAGGGCGCTGACGCGCAGTGAATTCAACGGCTCCAAAAATAAAAATGCGGAGGCCACAGATGATAGCGCGGTCGCGAATATGCCCGGGCCGAATCCGCCCAGAAGAGCCGCCATTGTGATGACCGGGTAAAACAGCACGAACGGTTGGGTGAAGCCCAGCGCCAGATCAAGGCGGTAGCGGATGAAAGCGGCCAGAGCGATACCAACGAAGGCAAGAGCGTAATTCTGGGAGGTCTTTCGAGTAGACCATTTCGCGGACAAAGCAATGCACTCCTCGATCGGGCGGGCATCCTGCCGATCTGAATTCAAAGTTTTCCCTTGGGTCAAACCGAGCGCTCCAGCAGGGTGGAACAGGTTCTGCGTGGCGCCACAGCTTCGCGGGAACGTCCCTCCGCATGAGAGCGTTTCCGCCTTGCGATGGCCTGCAGGCCCGGAGAGGGCGGCAGAACCATTGCTGGCATTCTGTGGGTACATGCTATTGCAGTCTGTGATTTAAATCACAGGACGTCGTGGTTCTTCCCAATATGGAATCGGGTGCTGCGGGAACCTGGGGTTACAAAAAGAAAGCAAAGAAAAGGCGAGCCATTGCGGCTCGCCCTGTGTCTTGTTGCTGTAGCGATTAGCGCTGCGCCGAGCTGACCAGATTGTTTTGCAGCACGTTCACTTCGACGCGTGCAGTCGTTCCATGCTTCGCGCCCATGGTTTCGCCGGAAGCAGCATTCCCCATGCTGAGTTCGTAAATGCGATACACGGGAATGTTGTGGGTGAGCACCAGATAGCGGACGACGGAGTCGGCCATCTTCTGCGAGCTGGCGATCGCGGCCTGGCCACGGCCGGGAGCGAATCCACGGACTTCGATGATGTAGCTGCGCTGATCTTTCAGCGGAGTCGCCATCTGGTCCAGCGCATCTTTCGCGCTCTTGCTCAACACGGTCTGGCCGGGACGGAAATGGATCTCGGTCTGCCCGCCGCCCTTGTACTGATCGAGGCCGTTGACCATCTGTTCGGCGTTCGTGACTTTCGATGTAGCGTCATTGGCCGCGGTCTGGGCAAGCTGCGCCTTATTGGAGGCGTCGCTGGCGTGCTGATCGGCGAGGTTCGATTTCTCGGAGGCCATCTGCAGGCCTTGCTGCGAACGAGTATCGATATCTTTGATGTTCCGTGCGTTCTCGCTGGTCAATTCATCGAGTTCGTTAATGCGGTCGCGAATGGGTTGCGTGTGGCGCTGCACGTATTTTTTGGTGGCAAACGGATGCGTGACCAGATTGACTAGGTTCGGATCATCGCCATCCCAGAAACCCTTGGGAGTGGGGTTCTCCAGAGGCTCACGGGTGCTGAGGCTCTGGGTGGCCGCTTGTGATGTGGAAGAATCGGAATTCCCTTGCTGCGCGAAACCTGGAAGGGTAAGCGCACTGGACAGACATACCGCGATAAGTATGCGATTTTTCATTTTTCGACTTCCCCTGAAAGAACCTGGACTCGGGGCCTGGGAGTAGGCCCAATTTGGGACGATTTATTGTGCCGCGAGATTGGTGATTGCGCAAGCAAGAATCGACGCGCGGCCCCGCTTTTTATGGGGTCACAACGCAGATTGGTGACTAAAGTCACTGCCTGGTAACCGCAGGTGGCATAAATTTGCAAACAATCCCTGGGTTCGAGGAGGAAAAATGGCTGAGTACGTCCGATCTCTTGACGCGATTGAAGACTTTCTCGCGCATAAGCGATTCGCCATGGTCGGGATTTCCCGCGAAGCGAAAGACTTCAGCGTTTCGCTTTTCGAAGAACTTTGCCGGCGCGGGTACGACGTGGTTCCGGTGAATCCGAATACTCCGAATGTGCTGGGGAAAAGCTGCTGTGCGCGCGTGCAGGATATCCAGCCGCCGGTGGAAGCGGCGCTGCTGATGACGTCACCGGCGCACACGGAGGCGGTGGTGGCGGATTGCGCCGCAGCAGGGATTCGCAAAATCTGGATGTATCGCGCGGCAGGTGCGGGAGCGGTGAGCGAGAAGGCGGTAGAGTTCTGCCGCGCACACGGGATGGAAGTCATCCCCGGAGAATGCCCGTTCATGTTCCTGCCGCACGCGGGCGGAGTGCACCGCCTGCACGGATTCTTCCGGAAGATTACGGGGAGATTTCCGAAGCGGCCGAGCGCGTAGGACAGAAGAATTTCGTGAGAGAAAATGGGCACGACCAAATTTCGCAGTCGTGCCGCTCGATTGATTAGGTTTGCCTAAACTGGCAATTACGAGAACTTCACGTTCAGCGTGCACTGGCCCTGCTGGCCGACTTTCCCGCACGAGAGAGCGCTGGTCACGAACACCTTCTCGAACCGGAAACTTGGCTTCTCATAAGGCTTTTTATTCGTGGTCTGCTGTTTTTCGGTGGATGAATTTTCGATCGACATGATTTCTCTGCTCTCCCTAGTTTAATCCTGTCTGTGACGCTTGCACGGCGCATCCGCCAGTGCCGGCGGGAGCACATCCGCCCCCTAAAGTTGAGAAGTAGACCTGTGATCCACCGGGTGTGTTCACAGTATTGTCAATGATAATGCCGCTCGTCCCGCCGACGGCGGGAAGTCCGGCGGATGGATTCGAGCCGAGGTTGTACCAAGTGACGGTGCCGTCAGTCGTTGTCGCACCCTCTCCGGTTGCCCAAATTGGTGCCGTGGCGCCCGAAGTCCCCCCCGGTAGCTGCGCAATCTCGATATTGTTATTCTTGTCGACAATTTCGAAGCCCCCGCTGTAAGGGTTGTTCGCCGTCCAGTATGGGTCTGCGGGAAACGACAAAACAGGACCCTGATTGCGCCAATTCACGCCGTTATCGACCGTCGGATCATATGGATGGGTGCCCCAAACGGGTGGCGTCGTCCCGGAGATGCTCCCAGTTCCACTAGTCTCTGCCACCTCTATGTTCAAGTTGCTATCGAGAATTTCCTGCCCTCTATTGTAATTGAACGAAGGCTGCCACTGAGTCACCTTGAAGTTCATGATGCAGGAAACACCGGTACAACCGGCATTCGTTCCCGCCGCCTGCACACTCGCGAACACCCACTCCTGTGGCAGTCCTTGTCCGGTCTGGACAGAGTTGTAAACGTCGGTGAGCGGAGAACATGGAGTTCCCCCCGTTGTCGAAAGGATTGGTCCGGCAACGGGTGTTCCCATCGCTCCGCTCGTGATTGGAATCTGGTACAGCGTCGGATCCCCTCCGGGATTACCGCAAACATACAGATTTCCGGTCGTAGTCACCGAGTAGATATACGTGTGATCGAAGGCACCGTCGTAGAGAGGCGCGGTCCCGGTCGTTGCAGCTCCAACCGTTACCTCGGCTCCGGTGTCGCCAGCGATGAAGGCGGTGCTCAGTTGGAACACGCCAGCATTAGTGCCGCCAGCATCCGCTGAGGAAAAAGCATACACAGAACCCGCTACTGAGTCGAGAATCGGGCCTTCAGTCAGACCGATGCCAAAATCCAGCTGTCCGGAAGCTGTGACCGTCGCTCCAGTGCTGTCTACGCTGTATAGAAACCCGCCGCTGTCTCCAACATATGTAGTTCCAGAAGAGGCATGAACGGCGCTGGTCAGAGGGTTGGCGCTAACTGCGGCGGGCCATGACCCCGTCGTGACCTCAGCCGGGGGGTTCGCCGTGGTGCCTTTGAAAACGGGAGTGAACTGGTGGAGATTCCCGAGATCATCGCCCACAAAAGCGGTGTCAGAGCCGTAATCGTAGTAAGCGGAGGAACTCGTGTCGGTGGTGCCCAGTGGGAGCTCCATCATGCAAGGTGCAGCGCAACCCGGATAGTCGCTGGCGGCGGCCACCGGCGTGAGACTCACGGGAGCCTGAACTGTGCCTCCGCTAGCCCATTTGAGAAGGACCAGGCTATCCGTTCCGGCAGACGTTTGCGTGAACGCGATCTGGGTACCGTCATAAGAAATCACGGGCGACGTTGTGATTTGTCCGCCGGTGTCGTAGGCCCAATAGCTCCCCGGCACTTGACCACTGCAACCGGAATAGAGATTTGTCAGCGCCATTATGCTGGCTTGAGACGGAGAACTCGCCAAGCCGGTGCTGAATACAACAAAGTCGGGATTCGTCGAGCCCACGCATGTTGCCACGTTATTGAGAAACCCATACTTTGCCGGGAAGTTCGTTGCTCCCACGCTTGCATTAGCGCCGAGGGACCACGACCAATCCCGGTGAAGCCTCTTGTTCCGAATCCGACGTGGTTGCCAGGAATGCGTTTTGATGTACTGATCCACCTGACTGGACACAGTGCGGGCGTCGTGCCGGTGCAACTGCATCTGGTACCGGACGTCTTTCTGTAGCCGTGCGGCCTGTTCGGGCGTGCGGGGGTGCGAGAAAACAACGTGGCGGCTGCTCCAGTCGGTGACGATCGGAATGCCCGTCTTTGCAGGCTTTGCAGCGTCTCCTGCTGTCAGAGTCAGGGCTCCGGCAGCCAGCACAATAGTGAGCCCAAGCGATCGCGCAATGATCCCCTTCATGTCGCATTCCCCCATGCAGTATTTCGGCTGGAGATAAAGGGTACAGCCATAGCCTGTTGATAAGCAATCCCCATTTGCGCTCTGGGCGCAATTTTCGCGCAGGGGCGGGGGATCGAACCCAAGCGGGACTGGCCTGTTGCGGAACTCAACAGCGGCTCCGGGACGCTGCGTCGTGGTTGACACCGTTCCAGATCAAAGCCTAGCTTTGGTCGGGTAAAGCTTTCCTGGTCATAGTGTTCCATCGTGCGCGGGATTCTGGAACTCTGGCGATGCAAGCGCTCCCACAACTCGAACCATCGCGTCCGGCGGGCTCGAAGCCAGGGCCCCGGCCAATTCCGCGGCTTCGCCTCATGATTCTTTATGTTGTCTTCTTTTCGATTGCGGCGGGCCTGGGATATCCGGCGCTGAACCGCTACGACCCGCGAGTTGTGCCCGGACTATCGGACGTCCAGAGCTATGGGGCGATGGTGGCCCGAACGCCAGCGCCCGGGCCGGATCACATGAAGTTCCGCGTCTTGATCCCATCGATGGCGCGGCCGCTTTATCGGCTGGCGAAGGGACACGTGGGAAGCTGGGATCCGGTGATGTTTGGGTTAGTGGCTGTTGATGCTCTGTTTGAAGCGGCGACGGCCCTGCTGATCGTTTTGCTCGGGACGCGAACTTTAGGCGGCTATCCGGTTGCGCTGATCGGGGCAGTGCTCTATCTGGTCAATTTCGCAGTACCGAATATGAGGTTGGCCGGGCTGGTGGACGCGGGCGAAGGATTCTTTCTGCTGGCTGTCTATTGGTGCCTGTCGGAATTTGAATTCTGGCCCCTGCCGTTCATCGCGATCCTGGGATCGCTCACGAAGGAAACATTTGTCCCGTTCAGCATTGTGTTTATGGCTGCGTGGTGTGCCGTGATGCGGAAGAAAGTGCCGCGGTCAGCGACTGCATGGATAGTTTTTAGTTGGGTAACGAGCTTTGCAGCGATCGGAATTCTGCATTACGCGGTGAACGGACGTTTTGAGAATCCGGTTATTTTTGCAGAAACTCTGCGCGGCAATGCTAACTATCTGGCGCACTTCGCGTCTTCTTTGTGGGATCGCAATCTCCTGTATGTTTTTGTGTGGCTGCTGCCGCTGGGGATTCCCCGGCTGAAGCGATTTCCGAAGAGCTGGCTGATTGCGGCGGGGGCTACCTGCGTTGTGGTCTTTGTGCTGGATGGTTATTACGGCGGCGCTCCGGGAACTGTGGGCCGGGCGCTGTTCAGCATCGCGGGACCGCTGTTGGCGCTGTCGGCGGCGGAGTTTCTCGCCGGTTTCAGAGCTGCCGGGCCTGCGTGTTGATGCAATGGCGATTGCGAGATCGGGTCGTCAGTTTTGCCGTCTGCATTTGTTATCCTTCGAAACTGTTCTCAGGACATTACTGACTATGCGCAATGTGATTGCCTTCGTCGCTGTAGCCGTCTTCTCTACTTTTGCTCTTAGCCAAACTTCTCGTCATCCATTTACGTTCGAAGATGCGGAAACGCTGCACAGGGCGTCTCCGGTGGCGGTTTCGCCCGATGGGAAGAGCGTGCTCTACGCCGTGCGGTTTGGGGCCGCGAAAGGTCCCGACAAAACCGAGTGGCACCTGATGCCGGTCGCAGGCGGTGAGTCGCGACATCTGGAGATCCCGGAAAAATTTCATCCCGCAGGATTCACTCGCGACGGCTCGACGCTGTACGGAACGTATCAGGTCGATAAGAATCCGCAACTCGCGACGTTTGCTCTGGCCGCGCCGCACACGCCGGCGGCAGCAGCCGCAATGCCTGTGCCGCTCACGGCATTGCCGAGAGGAGCGCACTCGCCGCTGATCTCGCCGGATGGATCACGCTATGCAGTGCTGGCCGATCCACGGCTGCCGGATCCGCTGGACGATGTTCACACGGTGATCGAGGCTGGAGTGATGAGCATCTACGTGATTGGCGCCGATGGGTCGAATGGCGCGTGGTGGTGTCCTGATCTGAAGGACGTTGGGGAGGTCGCGTGGTCGCGCGATGGATCGTCGCTCGCTGTCATGTCGCAGACGCCGAAAATTGGCTTCCATTACGTTCGCTCGTTCGTCGATGTGTGCAGCGCGTCGGGCGTGCGGCACGTGGCGACAATCGATAATGCCGCGGCGGGGATCGGATGGATCAATGGCGATAAGGATCTGGTGTTCCTGAGCACGACTTCTCCCGTGCTCACGCCGGATCATGTGTGGAGCGTCGCGGCGAGTGGCGGGACTGCGGTGGATCGCACGCCGAAACTCGATGGTAGCGCCGAGCAGGTTTCGGTGGATGCGCGCGGCGACGCTTGGGTGATTGTGGCGCATGGGGTGAGGTCGGAGGCCGACTCGTTCCAAAATTATTCGCTGGCTACCGCGTACACCTGGCCCGACGGAACGGTCGATCGCGGGCCGGTCTCGCCGCAGATCGCTTCGGGCCCGGAGGTGCGAATTTTTGGCGTGGCCGATCCGCAACACGATTCGAACCTGGCGATCGCGCGAGGAAACTCGCTGGAGAGGATCACCCATGAAGGAGATGATCAACTGGCGAAGGTCGAACTCGGAGATGTCCGCGCGGTGCACTGGAAGAGCAAGGAAGGCATCGCGCTCGAAGGCATCTTGACGCTGCCGGTCGGCTACAAGCAGGGGAAGGCGTATCCGTTTATGGTGTTGCCGCACGGCGGTCCCGAGGCGAATGATTCGCTGCGGCTAGACTTCTTCGCACAAGTGTTTGCCGGGATGGGCTACGTCGTGCTGCAGCCGCAATATCGCGGATCGACCGGTTACGGCACGGAATTTCTCAGCGCCATCTATCAGCACTTTGGCGATCGCGCATATCGCGATGTTGACAGTGCGACTGATTACGCCGTTGCGCAAGGGTGGGCCGATCCGAATCGGCTGACGATCTTCGGCTGGAGCGCAGGCGGTTTTATGACCTCATGGACCGTCACGCAGACGCACCGCTACAAAGCGGCGATCGAAGGCGCGGGCATCACGGACTGGCTGTCTTTTATGTGGACCAGCGACGTCCAGCAGATCGACTACGACCAGCGATGGACGGATAAAGATCCCGATGCATTTCTTGCGTTCTCGGCTATGCAGCATTCGGAAAATGTGACGACGCCGCTGTTGGTGCTGCACGGGGCGGCTGACGAGCGCGTGCCGACGTATCAGGGACGGGAATATTTTGAAATCCTGGCCGCGCGGGGGAAGACGACCCGGATGGTGACGTATCCGGGATCGCCGCACTTCCCGACGGTGTGGGAACAGCGGCAGGATGTGTTCCGGGAGATCGCCGCTTGGCTGGCGAAATATAACCCAGAGAAATAATTAGAGAGGTTGCCCCACCCTTGTCGCGTTGTGTGCGACAGGGTGGGGATTTTCATTGATGGACGCTAGTCCTTCACCGCGCGATCGGTGATCTCGAGTCCTTTGTCGATGATCGCATACGCTTCCCGCAGCTGTTGTTCGTTGATGCAGAGCGGCGGATTCGTATAGAACGAGTTCCAGCGCACGAGCGTGTAGAGTCCCTGCTCGCGGAAGAATTTTCCGAGAGCGGCCATCTCTTCGGATGCGCCATTGAACGGCGCCATTGGCTGCTTCGTCTTGCGGTTGCGGATCAGCTCGAAGATGCCGAATAATCCAATCGACCGCACTTCTCCGACCGACGGATGCTTCGCCTGCATCTCTTTGCCGAGCTGCTTCATCACCTCGCCCATCTTGCGCGCGTTCTCGATCAGATGATCTTCTTCATAGACGCGAATCGTCGCCAGAGCCGCCGCGCATCCCATGGGATGCGAGTTATAGGTCAGGCCTCCATAGAAGACTTTGTCCTGGAAATGCTGCGCAATCTGGTGCCGCATGCCTACGGCGCCGAGAGGAAGATAGCTTGCAGTTAATCCTTTTGCCATGCAGATCAGGTCGGGGACAACCTTCCAGTGATCGATGGCGAACCATTCGCCGGTACGTCCGAATCCGGCCATGACTTCGTCGGCGATCATCAGGATGCCGTACTTGTCGCAGAGCTTGCGCACACCCTGCATGTACCCGTCGGGCGGAATGAGAATGCCGTTCGTGCCGACGACGCTTTCGAGAATGAATGCGGCGATAGTGTGGGAGCCCTCCAGCTGAATCGTCTCTTCGATCATGGCGAGAGAAGTTTCGGCTGATTCCCATCCGCGTTCGATGCCGTGGTAGGGATCGAGCACGCGGACGACGCCCGGAATGCCGGGTTCGGCCGCCCAGCGGCGCGGATCGCCGGTCAGCGAAATGCTACCGGCGGTCGCTCCGTGATACGAGCGATAGCGCGCCATGATCTTGTGGCGTCCGGTGAAGAAGCGGGCGATCTTGATCGCGTTCTCGTTGGCTTCCGCGCCGCCGTTGGTGAAGAAGAAAGTATCGATATCGCCGGGAGTAATCCCGGCGAGCTTCGCGCCCAGCCGCGCGCGCGGCTCGGTCGCCATGAATGGATTGGCATAGCAGAGCGTTTCCGCTTGTTCTTTGATGGCGTTGATCACGCGCTCATCGCCGTGGCCGATGTTGACCGACATTAACTGGCTGTTGAAGTCGATGTAGCGCTTCCCTTCCGGGGTCCAGAAGTAAATGCCCTTAGCCTTTGCGACGGGAATCGGGTCGACTTTTGACTGCGCCGACCACTCGAATAGCGTGTGTTTTTTGGTTAGGTCAACAATTTCCTGGCCGGACATGGTGGGTGTGGCTAGAGTCGTAGTCATAAGTTGCTCCCTCTCTTTGCCGTCGTCACGATTGAGCGACTGGGCGATTTTGCGATTGGGCGATCGAAAGTCGCGCGCTGTGTTTTGATGTTTGCGATTCGAAATCGCGAAATGACTCGATCACACAATGACTCAATACTTAGAATTTTCGGCTGTGCTCTTTGGCCCAGCGCTCGACCACGACCTTCTTATCGGTATAGAACTCAACCGAGTCGCGGCCCTGGCCGTGGAGATCGCCGAAGAAGCTGTTTTTCCATCCGCTGAACGGGAAATAGGCCATGGGAGCGGCAACTCCGATGTTGATGCCGACGTTTCCCGCCGGTGCTTCGTAGCGGAAACGGCGCGCGGCCGATCCGCTTGACGTGAATAGAGACGCCTGATTGCCGTACGCGCTGCGTTCAAGAAACGCGAGCGCGTGGTCCATGCTGTCGGCGTGAACGAGGCTGAGAACCGGGCCGAAAATTTCCGTGTCGGCGAGTTCGCTGGTTGCGGGCACGTCGTCGAGAATAGTCGGCTTCACGAAATTGCCCGCGTCGTGCCGCGGAATTTTCGCATTGCGTCCGTCGACCAGAACCTTCGCTCCCTGCTTCTCGCCAACTCCGATCAAAGACTCGACGCGCTCTTTGCTCTGCGGCGTAATCACCGGGCCCATCTGGACGCCCTCTTCAAGGCCGTTGCCGACTTTGAGTTTTGAAGCTGCGTCAGCAATTGAATCGCGGAACGTCTTCTGCGCTTCACCGATCGTCACCGCGACGGAGACCGCCAGACATCGCTGCCCCGCGCATCCGAAGGCGCTGTCGCTGATGATTTGCGTCGCCATCGGCATGTCGGCATCCGGCAACACGATGACGTGATTCTTTGCGCCGCCCTGGCATTGGCAGCGCTTGCCCTGTTCGGCGGAACGCGAATAAATATAGCGTGCGACGGGAGTCGATCCGACAAAACTGATGGCGCGAACTTTCGGATGATCGATTAGTGCGTCGACCGCGGCCTTGCCTCCATTGACAAGATTTACGACCCCCTTCGGCAGTCCAGTCTTTTCGATTAGTTCGTAAATGTAGCGCATCGTAAGTGGGACGCGCTCGCTCGGCTTAATGATGAATGTGTTGCCCGTCGCGATGGCGTAAGGCAAATACCAAAACGCAATCATCCCCGGGAAATTGAATGGGACGATCGCAGCCACAACGCCGAGCGGCTGGCGGATCATCATCTCGTCGATGCCGCGCGCGACGTCTTCAAGGTTGTAGCCCTGCATCATCATCGGAATGCCGCAGGCCACCTCGACGTTTTCGATGGCGCGGCGCATTTCGGCCTTCGCTTCGGCGAAAGTCTTGCCGTTCTCCATCGTGATGATGCGGGCGATGTCGTCGATGTGCTCTTCGAGCAGCATCTTGAGTTTGAAGAGCGGCTGGATGCGGTCTTCAGGGGGCGTGCGGCGCCATTCGGGAAAAGCCGCAGCAGCCGCCTCCACAGCGGCGTTCACGGCTTCTGCACCAGCCAAAGGAACACTCGCGAGAACCTCGCCCGTAGCGGGATTCACGACATCGCGCCACTCCGCGGCGTGTGAGCCGGCCCATTGTCCGTTGATGTAGTGAGTGAGCTTGTTCGTGGGAGGTGCGGCTACGCTCATGATCGTAATGCCTTTCGCTATCGCGAAGAATGTGGTGCGAAGGAAGCGACGAAGGAGACTTCCCGGACTTGAATCATCATACTGCTACAGCCGTTCCTGCGGCTTTCGCAGTAGACGGTGAATTCGTCAGACCAACTGCGCTACCGCAGGCCTCTGATCGCAAACGTTGGCTAGCGCTGATTCGAGCACGCTCATCGCTTCGTCCATCTGCTCGTTCGTGATAACCAGCGGCACGAGCACACGGATCACGTTCGAGTACGTCCCGGCCGTGATGGTGATGAGCCCGTGCTCGTAGCAGTATTGCGAAATCTTTTTGGTCTCGTCGGTCGCTGGAGCCTTCGTCTCCTGCGATTGCACCAATTCGATGGCCTGCATGCCGCCTAGACCGCGGATGTCTCCAATGATCGGCCATCGACGCTGCCACGCGCGCGCACGGCGCTGAAATCGATCGCCGAGTTCATTGGCGCGGGCGAGCAAGTTCTCGCGATCAAAAAGATCGAGAACGGCGAGCGCTGCCGCGCAGGACAGCGGATTTCCCGCGAATGTTCCGCCTAATCCACCGACGCCCGGAGCGTCCATGATCTCCGCGCGTCCGGTCACGGCGGCCAGCGGCATTCCTCCCCCAAGGGATTTTGCCGTGACGATCAGATCGGGCTCGATTCCATAGCGTTCGCTGGCAAACAATGCTCCGGTGCGTCCGAATCCCGACTGCACTTCATCAGCAATGAAAAGAATTCCGTACTTGTGGCAAAGGCCGATCAATACTTTGAAGTAATCCGGCGGAGGAGCGATGAATCCGCCTTCACCCAGCACCGGCTCGGCGATCACGGCAGCCACTTCTTCATTCGCGACCACACGCTTGAACGTGTCTTCGAGATGCCGCGCGCAGTAGAGATCGCATGACGGATACGTCTTCGAATACGAGCAGCGATAGCAATACGCGAACGGTACGCGATAGACCTCGCTCGGGAAGGGCGCGAATCCGGCTTTGTAAGGATGCGTCTTGCTGGTCAGCGCCAGCGTCATCATGGTGCGGCCGTGAAATGCGTCTTCGAATGCGATGATGCCCGGACGTTTGGTGTAGGCGCGCGCGATCTTCACCGCATTCTCGACGGCCTCGGCGCCGCTGTTCACAAAAATGGTCTTCTTCGCGAAATTCCCGGGAGTGACTTCATTCATCCGCTCGGCCAGCCGGACGTAGCTTTCATAGGGCGTGACTTGCACGCAAGTGTGGAGGAACCGGTCGAGTTGCTCTTTCACCGCAACGACGACTTCTTCGCGGCGATGGCCGACGTTCAGACAGCCGATGCCTCCGGCGAAATCGAGGTAGCGATTGCCGTCAACATCTTCGAGCCAGGCATCATGCGCCCTGGCGACGTAAATGGGAGTGCCGTGGGAAAGCCCGCGCGGCACGGCTTTGGCGCGGCGCTCGGAGAGCGCGCGCGATTTCGGGCCCGGGATGGAAGTGCGAAGTTGAATGGTGGACATCGTAAAGTCTCGTCTTTAGTCGTTAGGTTTCTGCTCCGGCCCTACCCTAGCCCCTGCTTATCAGTACCAGCCGATCGGCGCTTCGTTCAGATTGATGTGAACCTGCTTGGTCTCGAGATATTCTTCGATTCCCCAGGGACCCAGTTCCCGGCCGAAACCCGACTGCTTGAATCCGCCCCACGGAGCTTCGACATACGTGGGCTGCATGTGGTTCACCCAGACAATTCCCGCACGCAAGGCCTTCACCGCGCGCATCGCCTTGAAAATGTCGCGGGTCCACACGGCGGCGGCGAGGCCGTACGGAGAATCGTTCGCGATCCTCATCGCGTCTTTCTCGTCTTCAAACGGAATGACGGCGGCGACAGGGCCAAAGATTTCTTCGCGGGCAATGCGGGCAGTATTGGCGACGTCATAGAAAATGGTCGGCTGGACGTAATAGCCCTTCGCGAATTTCTCCGGGCGTCCACCGCCCGAGGCGAGCTTCGCCTCTTTCTTGCCGACCTCGAGATACTGGTTCACGCGATCGTATTGCTCTTTGCTGACCAGCGGCCCCATCTTCGTTTCGCGTTCCAGCGGTGGACCGAGCTTGATCTTCTTGGCCTTCTCCGTCATCGCCTCGACGAAATTCTTATAGATCGATTTCTGTACCAGGATGCGGCTGCCCGCGGAGCAGACTTCTCCTTGATTAATGAACACTCCGAAGAGCGCGCCGTCGATAGCGGCTTCGAAATCGGCATCGGCAAAAAAGATGTTGGGCGATTTTCCGCCGAGCTCGAGTGTCACGCGTTTGACCGTGTCCGCAGCCTGCTTGACGATGATCTTCCCCACCGTTGCGCTGCCGGTGAACGCGATCTTATTCACGTCGGGATGCTGAACAAGCGGAGCCCCGCACGTTTCGCCGAATCCTGTGACGACGTTGACGACTCCGGGAGGCAGGCCGCAATCGGCGAAATGTTGCGCGAATTCCAGCGCCGTCAGCGGAGTCTGTTCGGCAGGCTTTAGGACGCACGTGCATCCGGCCGCGATGGCAGGGGCAAGTTTCCAGGCAGCCATCAGCAGCGGGTAATTCCAAGGAATGATTTGTCCAGCAACGCCGACCGGTTCTTTCAGCGACAGCGACAGCGCATTGTCTGGAACAGGATTCACCTGGCCGGTGATCTTGGTCGCGAGCCCGCCGTAATACTCGAAGCAGGTTGCAACATCGTTGAGATCGAATTCGGCTTCGACGATCGGCTTGCCTGTGTTGCGGCACTCGAGTTCGGCGAGCGCGTTGAGATTCTGCCGGACTTTATCGGCCATGCGGAACAGGACACGTCCCCGCTCCTGAGCAGTCGTGGCGGCCCACGGGCCTTCTTCGAATGCAGCTTTGGCTGCGGCCACGGCGCGGTTCACGTCCTCGGCATTTGCATCCGGAACCTGTGCAATCACTTCTTCGGTCGAGGGATCGTACACGGGAAAGGTCTTCGCGGACTTGCTCGCGACCCACTCGCCGTTGATGAACATCTGATAGGTCTTCACTTCGGTTTGAACTCCGCTGGGCATCGTGGCCTCCTGCGTGGGGCTAAAGCCCCGATCCTTCCTGCTCTCCTCGGCGCGACTGAAGCCGCGCCCGGATTCAAACTGCAGCTCCCTTACTGGCGAGCTTCGCTCGCGTGGACAGCCGACGCGGTTGGCCCTACGCGAATGGGTTGCACTCCCTTTCGGCGGCCGTATACGAAATAGAAAAATGCGGCCAGGCCGACGAAGAATACTGTGCCGCCGAACATCCATGCTTCGTATTGCCAGAGCGACGTAATCTGCTGCGCGGGGAAAAAAACCAGAGCGATACCCAGAATCGTAGTTAAGAACCCGCTTAATCCCGCAAGAAACAGCGTGAACCGGCTGTACTGGCCTTTCGGCGCGGATTCAGTCACCGCAAACTTCACCAGCGCACCGAACATGTAAATGAATGGAACGAGTTGCAACACCACCGCTAGCGACAAGAGTTTTTGAAACGTCTCCTGCACGCCGGCTCCGGCAAAATTCAGGATCACCAGCACCGCCGACACGATCCCTTGCACGATCAACGCCGCATACGGAGTCGCGTAGCGCGGATGGACCTTGCCAAGCCATGACGGCATATAGGAATCGAGTCCGGCGACGAACGGAATGCGCGCCGAACCTCCCATCCACGCCGAGCCGATACCTGCGATCGAAAGGCTGAGCATGAGCGCGAAGGGAATGATGATCCAGTTCAGTCGAGCCTCGCTGGCCATGTGCGAGACTGCCTGAACGATTCCCTGCAGCACGTTCACGTTCTTTCCGACCGCGATCAGCAACGTCAGCGTCGCACCGATATAAAGCGCGCCAGAAAGAACCCCTCCCCACGCCACCGCCCCGGGCAACGTGCGGCTGGGATCTTTGATTTCGTCACCCATCACAGACGCAAGTTCCAGGCCGACAAGTCCGAAGCAGATCACTCCGAAAGAGTTCAAAACAAATTTCGGATTCGCGGGAATTTTGAAATCTGCCGTGGTAATTGTAGTTCCGAAGCGCGACCACATCACAAAGCCGAGCCCGATCAGTACCGCCGCAGCAATAAACGTACCGATCGCGCCTAGATTGTTGATCCACTTGCCGACGCCGAGTCCAAGAATGTTGAACCACGTCAGTAGCGCAAGAAGCGTGAGCGACGCAATCGAGGCGAAGATTTTGTTATCGGCCAACGCTTGGTGTCCCGGACCGAGGACATAGACCGACACGCCGACGAAATACAGCATCACCGTCGGCACGTAGAGCATATTGTTGGTCCAGTAGCACCAGCCGGAGAGGAATCCGTGAAAGTCTCCGAACACCTCTTTCGCCCAGAGATACACGCCGCCTTCGCCGGGATAGCGGTGTGCCAACTCAATTACCGCGATGCCTTGCGGCCAGAAAAACAGCATCAGCGAAATGATCCAAAGCCATACCGTGACGCCGCCGTTGGCCGCAATCGAAGGAACTACGTTGAGATTGAACACAGCGACGACAAACAGCAGCACCAGATCGCGACGCCCGAGAGCACGGATCAGGTACGGCTGTACGTCGGATTGTGGAGTTGTGGACAAGATCAGTGGTTAGTGGTTAGTGGCTAGTTTTCGGAGTCAGAGAACTGACCACTAATCACTAGCCACTATCCACTCGGTTCTTAGTGCGCCACTTCGGCCGGCTCGGCTGCGCCGCGCTCCTGCTGCGCCTTGGCGAGCGATGCGGCAATGTCGTCGAATGCGGCGAGATGTTTGTCGATGTCAGCGTCGGTGTGCTGAACCGAGATGGTCCACTGCTCATCCCACCAGTACGGCTGCGCCATGACGCCGCGGTTGACCATGCCGAACCAGTAGTGACGCCACAGGTCGATGTCGATCGTGGTCCAGTCGCGGTAGTTGCGAATTTCCTTCGGATAGAGCATCAACGCGCCGTTCGCTCCGGCATCGGCGATGTAAGCCTGCAGGCCGACCTTCGCGATAATTTTGCGGTATCCGTCCGAGAGTTTTTTGCTGAGCTTGTCGACGTGCGCATAGTTCTCGCGGGTTAGGACTTCGCGGAACGTCGCCAGCCCGGCAGCCATTGAGACCGGATTCGTGTTGTAGGTTCCGCCATGGAATACTTTGTGCTGGCTGATCAGGTCCATCACAGACCTGTGCGTGCCGAAAGCCGCCAGCGGCAGGCCGCCGCCAATCGACTTCGCCAGGCAGATCATGTCGGGAACAACGCCGAAATATTCGCTGGCGCCGCCCCAACCGAGTTTGGCACCGGTCTTCACTTCATCGAAGATCAGCAGCGCGCCGTTTTTCGTGCAGATGTCGCGCAGGCCTTTCAGGAAGCCGGGTTCCGGCAGGCAGAGGCCGACGTTCATCAGGATCGGCTCGAGAATAATCGCGGCAATCTCGCCCGGATTTTCCCGGAATCGCCGCTCGACCGTATTCAGATCGTTGAACGTCGCGATCTTCACATTGTCAATCGCAGCTTTTGGAACGCCGAGTCCGCCGGGAACAGGAGTTGGAGCGTTGATGTCTCCGTAATCCGGAGCGTGGGGCTTTACGCTGACCAGCGCGCTGTCGTGCAACCCGTGATACGCGCCTTCGAACTTGACGATCTTGTCGCGTCCGGTTGCTGCACGCGCCAGGCGGACAGCGTGCATCGTCGCTTCGGTTCCGCTGTTGCCGAAGCGGCACATCTCAACCGGGAAGCGGTTGCAGATCTCTTCCGCGAGTTCCCACTCCATGTCGTGGGGCATCCCGAACATGGTTCCGGTGGAAAGACGCTTCTCGACCGCCTTCATCACCGCCGGATGGCAGTGCCCCGCCATCAGCGCGCCGAAACATAGATTGTGATCGATGTACTCGTTGCCATCGAGATCGCGGAACTTGCTGCCGCTGCCTTCTTTCACAAAGATCGGCCACGGATCGTACGCGCGGTAATTGCTGGCAACGCCAAGAGGAATGCGTTTGAGATTTTTCTTATGAGCTTCGGCGGACTTCGGGGTCCGACGCTCGAACGTGGAGAGTTCTTTCTGCAGATCGGGGTACATCGAATTGCTCCGGAAACTCAGGCCGGTTTGAGCCGGGCCATTAGGGTGCCGGGCGGCGGAAAGCCGCCCGGGATGGAACTTTTATCTACTCTACTCCTTCGCTCAGAAGTAGAACTTCAAGGCAAACTGCACCAGGCGCGGATCGCGTGCCTGTTGAATCAGACCAAAAGTTGTGTCGCTGAAATTTCCGTCCGGGTTGTAGAACTGCGTTTTGTTGAACAGGTTAAAGACGTCGGCCCGGAACTGGAAGTATTTCGCCTCCGACAAGGCGATTTTCTTGGCGACCGTGATGTCCCATTCGTTCTCGCCCGGCCCGCAGCAGATCGAACGCGGCGTCGTGGCAAAATGTCCAAGAGTCGGATCCGAGAACTGAGCAGGATTCAGGTACTGGCCGCCATTTGTCTTCGGATTCAGAATCTGCAATGGGCCAGTCAACTGCGGCGCCCCTGCCCCAAGGAAGAACAAGCTGCTGATCAGTTCATAATCGTCCTGGGTCTGTATGCGGATCGGGAATCCGCTCTGCAACTGCACGATTCCCGAGAGTTGCCAATCATCGAGAGCTTTCCCGGCAAACCCGTCGTACTTGCGGACTGGTAGATCCCAAACGTAATTCACCACGAACCGCTGTGCAGAGTTAAATAGCGAAAGAGCGCGGCTCGCTTTGTAGTTAAAGGGATTGACCGTCTCTTCAAAGCTCGAGGCCCAGTCCAGCGATTTGCTAAACGTATAGGCAGCCTGCAGCTGAACTCCGTGCGAGAAACGTTTCTCCAGGCTTGCCTGGAACGAGTTATAAGCAGAGGCCGCGATCGTATCTTCGGCGAATATGTTGCTGAACACCGGGACTCCGTCGATTGGGCAGCCCGTGCCGGCCGTGAACGCCGGCGCCGTCGGATTACAGTTCGGTGAAGAATAGGGCCGCAGTCCCACCAGATTGAGAGTCTGTCCGGCAGCCTGCACAACGGAACCGTTCGGCATATGGAATCCGTTGGGCAGGAGAGTTCCATTCGAACCGGGCAGCGTGACCGAGTACTGATTGTCTTCTCCAAACGGACCGCAATTCGCCTGCGCTCCATACGAAGTAACGCTCGTGGGATCATTGTTCGCGAGCGCCATGATATCCAGGCAGGTCTGCGGATTCGCCGCGTTGATGTCATGCGACGCCAGCAGACGGTGTCCCTGCGAACCGACATATCCGATTTGCATGACGATGTCGCGGGCCAGCTCGCGCTGCAGCGTCAGGTTATATTGCGCCGTGTATTGCGTGCGCATGTGCGGCTGGAAATCGCCGTAAAGAAGCATCGGCCGGAAACTGGACCAGTCCTGAGGCGTGCCCGGCGCAGGGCTCAGGATGCCATTGAACGGATTCGGATTCACCGTTCCCGTCTGAGCAATGAACGGCGTGTTGAAGAAGGTAGCCGGCAAATAGGTGCTGCCTCCGAATGGCGGTTCGGCGCCGAACTGTTCGAGCACCAATTGCTCCATCGGGTTATAGAAGAGCCCCCACCCGGAGCGGATGCTCGTTTTTCCGTTCGAACCGAAAATTTTCCCGAGCATGCCACTGTTGAAATTCGGGCTGTACGCAATGCCAATGCGCGGCGCGAACGCTTTGTAATAAGTCTGCGTCAGACCCGGCTGAACTCCGTTATCTCCCGGCACCACCAGGCCTGTTGGCTGAACTCCGGCATCGGCGCAGGTACTCACTCCAAATGAAGCCTGCTCCGCCGCCGTCAGCTGACACGGGTAAACGGTCGAATTCTGTCCGGGCCGGAATGTCTGCACGTGGTGGAGAACATCGGTGAGCGGCGTATCAAGCTCCCAACGCAGACCATAATTAAGAGTCAACGATGGATTGATCTTCCAGCTATCCTGCGCAAACAGATAGAATCCCGTCGTTCGAACGTTTTCCCGCTGCGCAGAACCTTGTGAGTAGCTGTCGGCGAGTCCGAGCAAGTACCCTGGATAGTTGTCAGTCGAGAAGACCGAGTTCTCGGTGGTGCTGTTGAAACTGAAGTCTCCGCTGACGTTGTAGTAGAGGGTCTGGTCGAAGCGGTCTCGCCGCACGTCCACGCCGAACTTGAACTGGTGATTTGCTTTTACCCAAGTAAGATTGTCGGTCCACATGAAGGAATTGCCGACCTGCGGCAGTTCACCTTCCCACCCATTCCCAATCGAAAAACCGCCCGCAATATTGACCGACGGCACACCCGTGCGGTTCGTCGGCAGGCCCGTTGTAATGCCGTATTGCGGGCTCGTCCCCAACTGTCCCACGATTGAATTCGGACCCGAGTTCGAATCGGATGTTCCGTTGAAACACACCGCCGAAGCCGCCGCGGAAGAACACGACGAATAAATCGATCCAGTGTTCTGCGGATGCTGGAAGGTCAACTGCCCTTCACGCATGTACGTGAATCGCGCTTCGTTCACGAGCGAGTTGGTGATCGTCCAGGTATGGCTCGGGTTGTACTGCTGATAGCGCGACCCAACTTTAGCGCCGAATCCCGGGACGTTCGCCCCGGAAGCCTGGAAGTTATAGAAGGGCTGAAGCTGATTGTCGTCGGTGTAGTAGTAGTAGAAACTGAAGTTCTGATGCTCGTTGATGTGGTGATCGAGGCGAACTGTGAATTGATCCTGGGTGTCCGAACTCACCGGCACGCCCTGAAACGTGAGGCCGTCCGACCGGTTTGCCGACGGAACGAACCGCAGCAGATCGACAGCTACCGGGTCCATACAGGGCGTCGGGATGGTCGCGTTGCCATTGCCATCCGTCGGGAAAATGGAGCCCCACCCCACTCCCGCGGCGGGCGTCTGCCCGCCTGCCGCATTGATCGCCACCGTGCAGCCAGGTCTGCCGTTCAAGGCATCCGCCGTGAACTGATCTGTGATGCCGCCGCCGAGTGTTTTCCCTGGCAGACTCGATACATTGAACACTCCGGTGCGCTCCTGACGCGTAGGCACAATGACGGTCTGCCCCGAGATTCCTTGTCGCACCCGACGGCCTTCATAGGAAGTAAAGAAGAAGGTACGGTCTTTTTTCAGCGGACCGCCGAAGGTTCCCCCGAACTGGTTCTGATTCTCCTGCGGCTTAACCGTGTTGAAGTATCCTTGAGCGTTCAGCACCGTATTCCGGAAATATTCATAAATGTCGCCGTGCCACTGGTTCGTTCCGGACTTCGTAATGACGTTCACCACCGCACCGGAATTACGCCCATATTCTGCATCGAAGGTATTACTGATGACGCGAAACTCCTCAATCGCGTCGGGGGTCGGCTGAATCGTCGGAAGATTCACGAACGCGTCATTAGCATCGCCGCCGTTTACGCTGAAATTGTTTGCGCGTCCTCGGCCGCCGTTCACCGAAACGGCACCGGCATCTCCACTGCCGTAAAAGGTTCCACCGCTAGACCCGAGCTGTGATTGCACGCCGGGCTGCAACTGCAGAAACTGATACGTGTCACGCGCATTGAGTGGCAGCTCATTCACGGAGCGGTTGTTGACCACCGCCCCCAGTTGCGTGCTGCTTGTGTCGACCAGCGGGGCCTCGGATGTGACATCAACGATTTCCTGCGCCCCGCCGAGCTGCATCGACATGTTGAGCGTGATGACCTGGTTGACGTCGAGGCTGACTGCATGCCGGATGGCTTTCTTGAATCCAGTCAGGTCGAAGGTCAGCGAATAAGTACCCACCGGAAGGTCGGGGAAGACGTAGTCGCCGCTTTCGTTGGACACTGTGTCGCGACTGACGCCCGTCGCGTCGTTGGTAGCTGTGACCTTCACCTGGGCTAGAACGGCTCCAGAAGGGTCGGCGATGCGGCCAAGAATGCGCCCGGTTGTGCCCTGGCCAAACAGGCTGGCAGGAACAAGCAGCGACAGAACCATAAGGCAAACTACCGAGCAGCGAGCTCGCAGTGACGGCATGGTGCCTCCAGATATCCGGGAGAGTTTTAGGATTTCTTTTTTATGGAAAAGCGATTGCTTGTTTCTACCCGCAACCTTGCTATAATCCCGCAAGGTTAGAGAACAGGAGTGGATGCTGTCAAGAATAAAAATATCGTCCACCCCGATAGAATTTTCTTATCCACGCAATTCCCGAAGGCAAGCTGAAGTCGATGGCTGAACCTTACTTGAAAATCGGAGACGTGGCGCGCAAGGTTGGAGTCTCGCCTTCGGTGATTCGCTCGTGGGAAAGTCTTGGGTTAACCCGACCGCACCGCACTGAGAGTAAATACCGGCTCTATACCTCGGAAGATGTGAAGCTGCTCAAGCGCGCGCGCTTTCTGCGCAAGGTTCGCGGACTGAACGCGGCCGCCATTGTGGAATTGCTGAAGCGGGAAGGTAAAGTTCGTCCCGCCGCCGACGGTAATGCGAGCGCGATTGGCGGGCACTTGCGGCAACTCCGCTCGAAACGTCGCCTCTCGCTCGCGCAGGTAGCCGACGCGGTCGGGATCTCCGTCGGTTTTCTCAGCGCCATGGAGCGCTCGCAGATGAGCGGCTCGGTCGGCACGCTGCGCAAGCTTGCCCGTTTCTACAAGACCAATATCCTGGATTTTTTCGAAGCCACCGGAAGCAATAGCCGCCACGTGCGTCCGCCTGAGCGCAAGGTTCTGGAGGCAGGTGCAGGCGTGCGCATGGAATTGCTGGCGTGGGGCAATACCGTCATGGAGCCGCACCTCTTCCGCATCGCCCCCGAGGCGGGCAGCGGAGATTCTTATGCGCACGAGGGTGAGGAATTCATTTATGTCTTGCGCGGCGATCTGGAAATTTCAGTGGACGGCGAAAACTATTGCCTGAAGCCGGGGGATAGTTTCTATTTCGAGAGCGCGACACCGCATCGCTGGAAGAATCCCGGACGCAAGGAAACCTGGCTGCTGTGGGTCAATACGCCGCCGACATTCTGATCGCGGCCAACAAGATATTCGGAGGAATCATGAATTGGCGGCGTCTGGCTTGCTTATGGCCTGTACTTGCAGCAGTCGTGTGCTCCAATTCCTGCTCCCAGAAAACTCCGACGCTCAGCCTGCTCGTGTGGGAAGGTTACGCCGATCCATCGTTCGTGAAGGCGTTCGAAGATGCGAATCATTGCAAAGTCTCCGCCTCCTACATGGGATCGAGCGACGAGCTTGTTGCCAAATTGCGCGGAGGCAGCGCGGGAAATTACGACGTGATCTCGCCCTCGAGCGATGTCGCTACATCGATCGCAACGTCAGGTCTCGCGGCGCCGCTGGACCTTAGCAAAATTCCAAATTATAGCCAGCTTTCTCCGCAGCTCACTTCCCTGCCGCTCGTGCGCATGAATGGGCAAGTTTACGGCGTCCCGTTCATGTGGGGACCGGATCCAATCATTTACGACACAACAGTTTTCAAACAGCCGCCCGATTCGTGGAACATCTTCTGGGACCCGAGATACAAAGGCAAAGTTTCCGTTTGGGACGATCTCTCGACCGTCTACATGGCGGCGCAGGTCCTTGGCTACGACAAGCCCGATCCTTCTCATCTTTATAACCTCAGCGATCAGGAACTCGATGCGGTCAAGAAAAAGCTTCTCGAGCTGAAGCCCAACGTTAGAAAAATGTGGTCGACCGGCGGAGAACTCACGAATTTATTCGAGAGCCATGAGATCGTCATCGCGATGGGCTGGCCGCTGAATACGGCGGATCTGAAGAAGGCGGGATTCCCCGTCGGGGAGACGATTCCAAAAGAAAATACGACGGGTTGGATCGATCATCTGATGATCACCGCCGGCAGCGACAATAAGAATCTCGCGTACAAATTCCTTGAGTACATGATCGAGGCGAAAACGCAGAAGCTGGTGAGCGACAAGACGCACTACGTTCCGGCGAATCCGCAGGCGGCGCAGTTCATGCAGCCGGACGAAGTCAAAATGCTCCACCTCGACGACGTCGACAATTATCAGAAGCGGCTCTACTTCTGGCAGAATGTCCCGCGCCGCGCGAAATACACCGAAATCTGGAACGATGTGAAGGCCGCGCAGTAGCTGCTCTCGATTAACTCATCTATGAGTTCCGCAACCACTCCCGCCGCGGTCGAAGTCCCCAGCAAAAGCAACAACTCCCCGCTCCTCAGCATTCGAGGCATTGCGAAGACGTTCGGTCGCAACGTCGTCCTTCGGAGCATTTCCCTCGACATTGCGGAAGGCGAGTTCCTCACGATTCTCGGCGAGAGCGGATCGGGCAAGACCACGCTTCTTCGCATCATGGCGGGATTCGAAAGCGCCACTGCTGGCGAACTCTGGATGTCGGGCGAGAGGCTCGACGAGCAACCTCCCTATCGCCGCCGCGTCAACACCGTCTTTCAAAACTATGCCCTTTTCCCGCACTTAACCGTCGAACAAAACGTCGCCTACGGATTGCGAGTAGCCAAACGGCCGCAATCGGAAATCACCGCGAGAGTTGCCGAAGCGCTCGATAAAGTGAAGATGTCCGCCTTCGCGAAGATGAAGCCGTCGAAGATCAGCGGCGGCCAGCAGCAGAGAGTGGCACTAGCTCGAGCGCTGGTGAATCGTCCGAAGTTGCTGCTACTCGACGAACCGTTATCGGCGCTCGACGCCAACCTGCGGCGGCAGATGCAAGTTGAGTTGAAATCGCTTCAGCGGGAAGTCGGCATCGCTTTCGTCTTCGTAACGCACGATCAGGAAGAAGCGATGGTCATGTCAGACCGCATCGCACTGCTGCGCTCCGGAGAACTCGAGCAAGTCGCGACACCGCGCGAGATTTACAGCCGTCCGGCAACTGCCTACGTCGCGCAATTCATCGGGCACACAAACCTGCTCAAAGCGGAAGTGCAAGGCGGAGTTGCGCACTGCGGATCGCTCTCCTGGCCAGCTTCCCTGCCCGACGGTCCGGCCCTCTTCTCGCTGCGACCGGAGCAAATTCGAATCGGCTCGGGTTCTCGCGGAAGCATTGCGATTCGTGGACGCGTGCTGCAACGCGCCTTTCACGGAGCCACCGAGTTGCTGCGCGCGCAGTGCGCTGGCGATCTCGCATTGTCTGTGCGAACCGCGGGCGAGACTGTCGGGGACGCCGACGTCCAATTCGAATTCTCTCCCGCCGACGCAATCCCCGTCCGCGAATCTCCCGAGCGAATGTAAATGTTCTCCCGCGCATACAAAGCCGCTGTCACGGTCCCGCCGCTGGTTTGGGTCGCGGTCTTCCTGCTTCTGCCGTATGGCCTGATGTTCTGCTACAGCTTCTGGTCGGTTTCTCCGGCGCAGGCGATCGTGCACTCGTGGAATCTCGACAACTATAAAGAGCTGCAAAAGTCTGTCTATTACGAAACGCTGCTGCGCTCCATGTGGATCGCCGCCCGCGTCACGCTCTTCTCCTTATTACTGGGATATCCTCTCGCCTGTTTCTTGTCCTTCGGCGCCGGCAAGCGAAAAGACTTGTTTTATCAGTTGGTCATTATTCCGCTGTGGGTCAGTTATCTCGTGCGGGCGTATGCCTGGAAAACGATCCTCGGGTCGGATGGTGTGCTGAACACGCTCTTGCAGTACGTGCACATCACGAAGCACCCGCTCGAATTCCTGCTCTACAGTCCGTTCGCGGTGGTGCTTACATTGACGCACATCTATACGCCGTTCACGATTCTGCCGATTTATGCCGCCCTCGAACACATTCCGCGCAATCTGGTCGAGGCCTCGCACGATCTGGGAGCAACCCCCGCGCAAACATTCTGGAAAGTGATCTTCCCGCTCTCAATTCCCGGAGTTGTTGCGGGCGCGACCTTCGCCTTCGTGCTAAGCCTCGGCGACTTTCTTGCGCCTCTGCTCCTCGGCGGCCCAAGCGGCATCATGATTTCCAACATCGTAGTAAGCCTGTTCGGCGCGGCCTATAACTGGCCTCTCGGCGCAGCAATCTCGCTCGGCATGCTGGTTATCGTCGTCGGCTTGCTGTTTCTTTCCGAACGGGTGGAAAAAAGGTGGAGCTTCTCATGAGCGGCAGCGCAAGCCACAAATCCCACTCACGATGGCTCCGAGCGCACGCAACCGCGGTATTCGCGTTTCTGTATTTGCCGATCGTCGTCCTTATTCTTTATTCATTCAACCGGGGAGGGGTCGGCGGATTCCCTCCCCATCACCTGACGCTGGATTGGTACCGCATCCTCTTTTCCGATGACGCGATCTGGGATTCGGTCATCAATAGCCTGAAAGTCGCCTTCGCGGCGATGGCCATCTCGCTTGCTCTCGGAATTCCTGCAGCGCTCGCGCTCGACCGTGCGCAATTCCCCGGCAAAGCACTGTTTCGGCGACTCGTGCTGCTGCCGCTGATCCTGCCGGGCATCATCACGGGCCTCTCGTTGCTGATGCTGTTCGATCTGACGAATACGAGGCTGAGCCTGATGACCATCATTCTCGGACATGGCACCGCGCTCATCTCGGTCGCGACCACCGAAGTATTCGCCGGACTGCAGAAACTCGACCGCGCGCAGGAAGAAGCCTCACTCGATCTCGGCGCGAATTACTGGCAGACATTCTGGCGCGTGACGGTGCCGAACCTGAAACTGTCGATCATCGGCGCGGCGCTCCTGATCTTCACGCTTTCGATGGACGAAATCGCCGTCAGCTTCTTCCTGATCGGCCGCGACAATACGCTACCGCTCGAAATCTGGGGACGCCTCCGCCGCGGCATCACGCCCGAGATCAACGCCATCTCGACCATCATCTTTCTGTTCTCGCTGGTGACAATCGTGGTCTGGTACAAGCTGAGAGTAGGAGCGGAAGGCAGCGCGGATGTCGGGGCTGAACTTCTTGAGACGCGCGAAAGTTACGATCCCTTAACGCGATAGAAGACTTGTTCTCCGAATAGAAACGACGGTGAGAGAACTTCGTGTAGCTGCATGTCCTTCTGGTCAAGCGGTGGTTTCGACCAGTTTCCTGCCCACACGCCATAACTTTCAAAAACTCGGCCACCATTCTCGTGCAACAGCCGCACCAGTCTTTTCGCATTTTCGGTATTGGTTTGCTTCTGATCGTCGTCCCGTCCGTCGAATCCATCGGCGGGCGGCTCTCCGTTAAACAGAAGCCAATGGGGGAAGTCGCAACCGCAGCCGGCAGTTGAGCCAACGTACTGTACAAACGGCTTTGAAAAATGGGTTCTAACTGCTTCCTCATCGCCCGAGAGAGGCTGCACGCAGATATCGGGAATGTCTTTTCTCCACTCCTTGAGTGGCAGGGGATTATCGGTGCCTACGAAAAGCATGAAACACATATCAGCATCGTACATCGACTTCCCTTCGAGTAGTCGCGTCTGATCTCCGCATAGTAAATTGGTAGTACGCACAAATTTAGAAAGGTTCCCTTTGAGTTCCAGCATTCGCAATATCGCCATCATCGCGCACGTTGATCACGGCAAGACCACACTCGTCGACGCCATGCTGCAACAGAGCGGCACTTTCCGCGCCAATGAACACCATGTCGACCGCGTCATGGACTCCAACGAACTCGAGCGTGAGCGCGGCATCACAATCCTTGCGAAGAATACGGCGATCTTCTATCACGACGTGAAGATCAATATCGTCGACACGCCCGGCCACAGCGATTTCGGCGGAGAAGTCGAGCGCGCCCTCAAGATGGTCGACGGCGTGATGCTGCTCGTCGATGCCAGCGAAGGCCCGCTGCCGCAGACGCGCTACGTCCTCGGCAAGGCGCTCGAAGCGAAGCTGCCGCCCATCGTCGTCATCAACAAGATCGACCGCTCCGACGCCCGGCCGCAGGAAGTCCTGAACGAAATCTACGACCTCTTCATCGATCTCGACGCAAAAGAAGAGCAGCTTGATTTTCCAGTTCTCTACACGAACGCGAAGACCGGAACGGCATCGACTGACATTAAGATGCCCGGCGAAGACCTGCGCCCGCTGTTCGACGCAATCCTGAAGACAATTCCTCCGCCCAAGGGAGACCTCGCCGGCCAACTGCAGATTCTCGTCGCCAATCTCGACTACAGCGACTATCTCGGCCGCCTCGCGATTGCGCGCGTCTTCAACGGCAAGATGTTCACCGGAGAAGAAGTCGCCATCGCCAAGCTCGACGGCTCACTGCAGAAAACGAAGATCACGAAACTGTTCTCCTTTTCCGGCCTCAAACGAACCGATATTACGGAAACCGAACTTGGAGATATTGTCGCGGTCGCGGGCGTCGAAGGCATCACGATCGGCGAAACGATTACCGACGTTGAGAATCCCGCGCCGCTTCCGCCAATCGCGATCGACGAACCCACCATCGCGATGCTCTTCACCGTGAACACATCACCCTTCGCCGGAAAAGATGGCACGTACGTAACGAGCCGCAATCTTCGCGAGCGGCTCGAAAAGGAATTGCTGACGAATGTCTCCCTCCGCGTCGAAGAAACCGGCACGACCGATTCCTTCAAAGTACTCGGCCGGGGCGAACTCCAGCTCTCCATCCTGATCGAAATGATGCGCCGCGAAGGGTACGAGCTCATGGTCGGCAAGCCGGAGATCGTCACAAAGCGCATCGACGGCAAGCTGATGGAACCAGTCGAGCACCTCACGATCGACGTGCCCGAAGAATTCGTCGGCGTCGTCATGGAGCAACTCGGCTCGCGAAAGGGCGAGGTCACCAACATGCACAATCACGGCTACGGACGCGTACGCATCGAATTCCGCGTTCCCAGCCGCGGCCTCATCGGCCTGCGCAGCCAGCTGCTCACCGACACACGCGGTACCATCGTCATGAATTCTCTTTTCGATGGATACACCCAGTGGCAAGGCGAGATTCCGCACCGGCTCACCGGAGCGCTCATCGCCGACCGGCCCGGAACTTCGACGGCGTACGCTCTCTGGGGCCTGCAAGAGCGGGGAGAACTTTTCGTGGGTCCCGGCATCGATCTCTACGAGGGCATGATTATCGGCGAAAACGCGAAAGACACCGACCTTGACGTCAACGCCGTTCGGGAAAAAAAGCTGACCAACATGCGCGCCTCGACGGCGGACGAGGCCATCCGCCTCGTTCCCTTCAAGCCTTTGAATCTCGAACAGGCCATCGAATTCATCGCAGATGATGAATTCGTTGAAGTCACGCCGAAGTCGCTTCGCCTGCGCAAGAAAATCCTGCAAGCGAACAGGCGCAAAAAGAGTACGATGGCAGTGGTCGAAGAATCATGAAAAGGCGTAACGCTGGCGTCTCGCCGGCAGTCCTGAGGGCGACTCGCCCGCGCCCGTCGAAGACGAATCGTCCGACCGCAGCATCCCGCAAATTGCTTGGCTCCTTCCGCATGTTCCTCATCCCCTGCAGTTGCGGGACTACCTTCGCCGTTGCCGAAAACTACGACCGGCAAGGCACCGCCTGGAGCCGCTACATGGTCTGTCCCGGATGCGGCAAGCACCACGATCCCAAGAACCGCCTCTTGCAGATGGGATTTCAGGCCGAAGGATACTGGAAGATCGACGACTGCTAGGCCTCCCTGGCGCGACAGCCGTTTTGGCTATCCGGTCGCAATCGCTGCGTTTAAAACTTTTGACACCCTACCGCCAGAACCCTGCTATACTTCCCGCGCAATTGACTGTTGCCAGCTCCGGTTTCGATTTCCAGGAACGGCCCTCCCGACCTGATAGTCCGCCGATTTGCTCGCACTTCCAACAGTTCAATGCAGAGGCAGACGCGTGAAGAACATTTTCGTAGGAAACCTGAGCTTCAACACAAACGAAGACGAACTGCGGCAACTCTTTGAAGGCTACGGACAGGTGGATCGCGTCAGCATCATGACCGATCGCGATACTGGACGCTCCCGCGGCTTCGGATTCGTTGAGATGAACAGCAACGAAGATGGCGAGAAAGCTATCGCCGCTCTCAACGGATCGCAGGTCGGCGGACGCACCATCAACGTGAATGAAGCCCGCCCCAAAGCAGAACGCGGCGGCGGAGGTGGCGGCGGCTTCCGCGATCGCGGAGACCGCGGCAATCGCGGCGGCGGTGGCGGACGGCGCGACCGCTGGTAGACCCACTGGCGAGTGCTGCGTGGCTAGTAGCTGGTAAAAGCGCCCGCGGATTACGCCACTTTCTCACTCGCCCTATCCACTATTCACTAGCCACTCAGATTGCCGCTCTTTGCCACGGCATGTAGACTAGATACACCCGTGCGCCCGTAGCTCAGCTGGATAGAGCGGTTGCCTCCGGAGCAACAGGTCGGGAGTTCGAATCTCTCCGGGCGCACCAGCAGCATCTTTCGTAGAACCTTCAACTTCCGGTTCCTCCGCGCGTCAGGTCCTTCCGCGTCCTACCTTTGTCACCGCAACCGCATCAAAGAACACCTATGGGTAGACTCACTCGCCGCGACGTGCTCAAGCTCGGAAGCGCTGCCGCCATGGCAGAACTGGCATCCCTCGGCCTGCACGGATGCGGCCTCTCCAAATCACTCTCTTCCGGCGGTTCCGGATCTTGCGCGCAGCTCTCCGACATCGAGCACGTCGTAATTCTCACGCAGGAGAACCGCTCCTTCGATCACTACTTCGGCAGCTATCGCGGCGTGCGCGGATATTCCGATCAGAGCGCCGCCTTCCAACAGCCCGACTCTGCCAACACGACGATCGCGCCAGTCGGAACGCTCCTGCCGTTCCATCTCGACACGTCACAGGTGAACGCCGCCTGCACGCACGACATCTCGCACGATTGGCTGCCGCAGCACCAGAGCTGGGACAACGGCAAGATGGACGGCTTCGTCAGTTCGCGCCTGCCCATCAACTCCAACGACGCCGTCCTCACTATGGGCTATTACACGCGCGCCGACATTCCTTACTACTACGCGCTGGCTGATGCGTTCACGCTCTGCGACAACTACTTCTGTTCCGTCATCGGACCGACGGATCCCAATCGCCTCTACACCATGGCTGCCTCGCTCGATCCCGACGGCACGAATGGCGGCCCGATCCTTCAGACCATTGTGACCAATCGTTCATCGATGTACGGGCGCCTCACTTACACGACTATGCCCGAGCAACTGCAGGCCCGCGGAATTTCCTGGAAGGTCTACTCATCGCCGGACGAAACGATTCTTGGCGGAATTCTCTCCGACAACGTCTTGTCGTACTTTGCAAATTATCAGGATCCTTCGTCGGTGCTGCACCAGAATGCGTTCGGCCCGCAGTTCCCCACAGACTTTCTCGCCGACATTGCGACCGGCAACTTGCCGCAAGTGTCATGGCTGATCGGATCGGTTGTGACGTCCGATCATCCGCCTGCGCCTTCCGTATTCGGCGAGAATATGCTCTCTCTGATCATCCTGGCTCTTGCCGCCAATCCCGCGATCTGGGCGAAAACTGTTTTATTCGTGAACTTCGATGAGAATGGCGGCTTCTTCGATCACGTTCCTCCGATCACCGCGCCTCCGGGAACGCCCGGTGAATACGTCACCGCGCCCGCCGTTCCCGATCCGACTGTCGTCGGAAATCCACCGGTCAACGGCCCCATCGGCCTGGGATTTCGCGTCCCCATGTTGATCATCTCGCCCTTTAGTCGCGGCGGATTCGTCTCCTCAGACCTCTTCGACCACACCTCCGTTTTGCGTTTTCTCGAAACTCGATTCGGCGCCGAAGTGCCGAATCTGAGCGCGTGGAGACGCGCCACCGTCGGAGACATGACCACCGCCTTCAACTTCAAAAGCCCCGACCAGTCGATTCCCAACCTGCCATCGACTCTGCAGGCCGATCCGCAGATGATTCAGGAATGCGTCAACAATCTAGCGGGTGAAACTCCATTCGCGGTTCCGACAACGCAGCAACAACCGACGCAGGAATCCGGCAGCCCAGCCCGCCCCAGCGGACCGTGCTGACACGGAAATGTTTGAAAAGGCCGCGACGGAGGTACGGTCACTCCTCGCGAAGCGCCTGCATCGGCTCAATCGTTGCAGCCTGTCGCGCGGGAACGAGTGCCGCGATCAAGCCGACAATCGGTAGCGCGATCAATACGGCGGCATAAGTCCAGGCATCAAGCGGATGCACGTTGTACAAAAAACTCTGGATCAGACGCTCCGCAGGAAATGTCAGCAGAAGTCCAACACCCAAGCCTGCGCCGATCAGAATCAATCCCTGCCGCACCACCATCTGCGCCACGCTCTGGCGCGTCGCGCCCAGAGCCATGCGCACCCCAATTTCCCGGCGCCGGTAGCTGACCAGTTGCGCGAGCACTCCGTACAGGCCGGCAATTACCATGAGGACTGCCAATCCAGCAAATGCACTCACGAGATACAGTCCGAGCCGCTGGCTGAATGTGTGCTGCTCCACGTTTTCCCGCATGGTTTGGAAATTATCGAGCGCAAATCCGGGAGCTGACTGGTGAAACAGCGAGCGCATCTCCGGCGCTAGCGGGATATCTCCGCGCGTTTTCACCACAAAGTTCACCATCGTATTCAGCAGCGCCTGATAAAACAGGGACGTGGTCGGAACCTGCTCCTGCGGCAACATCACGAATGGCTGCACTTCGCCGCCTACCGTTGAGTCCACTTGATCGCCAAGCACTCCGACGATCGTGTAAGGCTTGACCATGCCGGTATCCTTGCCGCCCAGAACGATCTGCCTCCCCACGGGATCTTTGCCCGCGAAATATTTTCGCGCCAGCGCCTCATTGATGACGACGACCAGCGGCACACTGGCCACATCATCGTCATTGATCATCCGGCCGCGCACGATTGGAGTGCCTAGTGTCCGGGCATAATCTCCGCTCACCGCAGAAACGCGCGCGCCCGGCTTGTTGGCGGGATCGCTGGGCTGGCCAGCGATGTCGAAATCAGAGGTGAGATCGTCGCCCGACAGCGGCGGCGAGGTTGCCAGCGCGGCGCTCTCGATTCCCGGCAGCTGGCGCATTTGCTCGAGAATGGGACGGTACGTCAGCGTCGCGACCGACGCCGGAGCGTGTGCCGTATCTTCGGAAACCGCCATCGCCGAAAATCCCGCTGAATCCGCAGGCATGGCAGTGAAAGTCGTGATGTGCGCCGTCTCAAATCCGAGCCGCGATCGCTCCAGGTTCCAGAGCGTGTGGAACAGTAATCCGGTTCCGACGAGCAGGAGAGTCGAAAGAGCCACCTCAACTGCGACCAGAGTTCCGCTGAGCTTTCCACCCACCGAACGCGAGCCGACACCGCGCGAAGCCGCCTGCAATGCAGCTTGAGGATGGGTGCGCACAACAAGAAGCGCCGGCAGGATGGATGACAACAGAGTCGTGATGATTGCTATGACCGCGAGCACCAGCACGACCGTCCAGTGAATTGCGATCGAATCAGCGCGCGGGATCGTCCCTACCGGCAGCTTTCGCAATGCCAGCATGGCCAGCTTCGCGACGAGCAATCCGAGAGCGCAGCCTAAGAGGCTTAAGGTGAGCCCCTCGGTAAACATCTGACGGACCAGGCGCACGCGGCCGGCTCCGAGCGCTCTTCTTACAGCAAATTCCTGCTGGCGACCGAGGCAGCGGCCGATCATCAGATTGGAAACATTCGCGCAGGCAATCAGCAGAACCAATCCCAGTCCGCCGAACAGTCCAAACAGCACCGGACGCACCGGACCGGTCAGCAATTCTCGGTACAACCTTGCACCAAAGTTTGCTGGGCCGCGGGACGCGTCGACCGGCATGTGCGCCGCAATCGCGTTCAACTCCTGCCGTGCCTGCGCAATGCTGATTCCCGGGCGCAGGTCGCCCACTATATTGAAAAAGTTATAGCCGCGATCCTTCAACATCGCTTCGGTCGGCTGCAGAGCCACCCACACGCCTTTCTGGATGTCCGGTTCCATTGTGTCGGGAAACCGAAAGCTTTGCGGCATCACTCCCACGACCGTATAAGCGCGGCCGCCAATCTTTGCTACTTGCCCCACAATGCCAGGATCGCTGTGGAAATTCTGCCGCCACAGGCTTTCTGAAAGCAGTACGGCTAACGGTCCACCACTTTGGCCTTCGCTCTCAGTGAACGTGCGGCCCAGCAATGGTCGCGCTCCTAGCATCGAGAAAAGATTCGAAGTAACGTGAGGAGCGACGATGCTCTGCGATGTTTCGCGGGTCTCGAGAACCGAAACATCTTCGGAGTAGCCCGCCACACCCGCGAGCAGCCGGGACTGCGAGCGAATATCGCTATAGTTTAGCCATGAAGTGGATGTGAGGTCCGAGCCGGCCCCGCGTCCGATATAAATCAGACGTTCGGAGTGCGCATACGGCAGCGGCCGCAGCAGCACGCTTTCAATCACGGTGAAGATGGCGGCGTTCGCGCCGATTCCCAGCGCCAGGGTGATAATCGCCAGCAGCGCCATTCCCGGCGCTTTCCGCAGCTGCCGCAGGCCATGCCGCAAGTCTTGGATCAATGTGCGCATCTTGATTCCCTTATCCCCTTCGTGTCATTGACCGAAGAGTTCCGAGGACTGGCAGGTTCACGGTGGCAAGTTCCTCGCCAAAGGGTATCTGGGAAATCTTACTTACTTTTCAGATGGTTTCGCGAATCGCAATCGCGGCCGCGACGGAAACACTGGCCGGAAATGGAGGCGCTGTTCGAAAACGAACAGTACTTCCTTTCAGGTCGATAACAGCTGATTTTCTTCGTCCTATAATGCGTCCCATGAAGATTCAACGCCGCAAGATCGGGGTCGTACTCGTTCTTGCCAATATCGCGGTACTGTTTTTCGTGCACAAACTGACCGCCCAAGCCGAACCCCAACATCAGGAGGTAGAGGCACGGGTAGTTCTGAGTAAGTTGTTCCCGCCCATTTATCCGCCGCTAGCTCGACAGGCCCGGGTTTCTGGCGATGTCCATCTCAAAGTTTCAATTTACTCCGATGGCAGCATTCACTCTGTCACCGTCATTGACGGGCCTCCGATGTTACAGCAGGCTGCGCAGGACAGTGCGAAGCAGTCGCGTTTCGATTGTGAGCACTGCGGAGGCTCGGGGCTGATCGAGAAGACGTTTACGTATTCCTTTCAAATTCCAGGACGGGAGGCCGTGAGCTCAAGTTGTTGCCTGGAAGAACAGGCTCCGGCCGATAAGAGTTCGACTGCGCCGGTATCTCAGTCCGGTGATCGCATTACGATTACAACTCCGGCCATTTGCGTATGCTCTGATGAGATTCTTGAGACCCTAATGGATCGTAGAATGCGGATCATAGCGGGTAATGATGCTTTGGATTGCGGACGGGTGAAACTGGATGGTGACCCTAAGGCCAGTCTCAAATGTGCGCACCAAGCGATTTCAAAGAAGCGCGCCTTCTTTGTGCGCTCGAGAGTGCAAGCATGGATTCGTCTGCCTTTGACGGGTTCGCTGGCGATGGTTCGGGCAAAGTATACAGCGTCGACTTCGATAGCATGGGCATAGGAGCAGCTCCTGGTCTGGAAATCATGGACAATGGGCATGACGCGGTTGAGATTTGTCCCAAGCCTGTTCACATTAGGAAAGAGTTTGGTCACAAAGGCATGCTTTTAGGATATCGTTGCACGAAACCGGAAAAGCAGGAATGAAAGAAATCCACAACCTCCATGTGACATCTGACCTAGACATCCACAGGCCAGAGCGCACATCATCGTCAAGACGGAGGCGGCATAGGCCGAAGAACTCTGGCCAGAGCTAAATCCTTGCGGATCAAGATTTTGCCCGCAAGTTATTGAGCGCCATAGATTACTTTGCAATTTTCCGCTAAGTTGAAGATTCCAATAGACCACCAGGGGGGAGGGGGGATATCCCACCCACACGTTTTTCACAGATTCGAACTCACCGAAAAATCACTGGAATCGACTTCCGTTAAACTATTTTTTCGGCCGATATCCACAAGCGTTCTGAGCCCGCACGCATGAACTACGACGCAATCCTGATTGTCTCGTTCGGTGGTCCCGAGTCGAAAGACGACGTCATTCCCTTCCTCGAAAACGTCCTGCGCGGAAGAAATGTTCCGCGCGAGCGCATGCTCGCCGTCGCAGAGCACTACTATCACTTCGACGGGAAAAGTCCGATCAATGAGCAGACGCGTGACCTGATCGCCGCGATCAAGAATGAACTCGCGCAGCATGGACCAAAGCTTCCAGTCTATTGGGGAAATCGCAACTGGCATCCGATGCTCGCCGAGACGCTGCGCCAAATGAAGCAGGATGGAATTCGCCACGCGCTCGCGTTCGTAACGTCTGCTTACAGTTCGTACTCAGGATGCAGGCAGTACCGCGAAGACATCGCGCGCGCGCAGGCGGAAGTCGAAGGCGCTCCGCAGATCGAGAAGATTCGTCCGTTCTTCAATCATCCCGGATTCATCGATGCGACAGAAGACCGTCTGCGCGACGCGATCGGGGAGATTCAGCACAACGCGCGAGAGAACCTGCAAGTCGTCTACGTCGCGCACAGCATTCCGATCTCGATGGCGACTACGAGCGATTACGTTCGCCAACTCGAAGATGTCCGCAAGCTCGTCTCAGAGCGAATTGGAATTAAGAACGACGCTCTGGTCTACCAGAGCCGCAGCGGAGCTCCAGGACAACCTTGGCTCGAGCCCGACATTCTCGATTATCTGCGTGAAGTGAAGAATAAGAATCTGGCGACGGCCGTTGTTGCTGCGCCGATCAGCTTCATCTCCGACCACATGGAAGTGCTCTACGATCTGGATATCGAAGCGCGCCAGCTTTGCGAGTCGCTGAATCTTCCGATGGCGCGAGCGAAAACCGTTGGCGTGCATCCGAAGTTCATTGCGATGATTCGCGAACTGATTCTCGAGCGAACTGCCGGAGCGGAACGCCGCGCCTTGGGCTCGCTGGGAGCACGTCAAGATGTGTGCGCGGAAGATTGCTGTCCCGCGCCGCCGCGCCCCGGAAAACCCGCAGCAGCGCACTTTCCCACGCGCTCCTAGTTCTCGCTATTCCCCTGGAGTGTGAACTCTGGTGTGTTCGTAGTCGGTAGCTTTGGGACTGCCTTCGACAATGCGCATTGTGTCGAGGATCGTTTTCACCACGCACTCGTTGCCGACCGCGGTATTGAGCATGACGTGATAGAGCGATCGCGTCGGCCAATCGGCATCGAAGTAGTGCTTCACGAACGCGATGCGCTCGCGATCGATCGAGTCGACAAGTTCCTCGGCATTCGCGCGGGTCTCGCCATCGGCGAGCGCTCGGCGAATCTTCTCCGCCCGTGGCGCATAAAGAAAGACATGGAAGGCATCGGGATTTTCCCGCAGGAAGAATGGCGCTCCGCGTCCCACCACAACCGCCTTCCCCTCCTCGCCGATCTTGGTCATGATTTCATGCATCATGGCCATCATGCGGTCGGTGTCGAAGACCTGCGCTCCTAATGGAGTGCTGCGCTCGTAGCTGCCGCGCCAGAAGACTTTGGAGAACCGGTGAATGCGGCTGTCCACACGCTCGTCGCAGCGCTTCACCGCCGACGGATCGACATTGGCGAGGCGGGCAATTTCTTCGGTAAGAAGGTGATCCCAGAGTTTCCAGCCGAGGTATTGGGCGAGTTGAGCGGCGATGGCGCCGCCGCCGCAACCGTACTCGCGCTCAATCGATATGACGCGAAACATAAATTGATTTCAGTGTACTGCGATTTCCCCGCCAGGCTTCGACTTTCTCATCAGGAAGACCGTCGGAACCATGAGCAAGATAACCACGCCCAGAAACCAAAAGCAATCAATATAAGCCAGCATTGTGGCCTGGCGATCTACTGAGCGCTGGATAAGCGCATAGGCCTGCTGTGTCGCATTGGCCGCGCTGGCACCATGAATCTCCATAGCTCGCGCCGCGCCCTGAATTCGGGCCATCAGAGCCGGATTGGTCCCCGCAAGGTTCTTCACAAGGTCAGTCCGGTGAATCTGCGTGCGGCGGTCGAGCATGGTGGTCACGACGGAAATTCCGACACTTCCGCCAACGTTGCGCGCAAGGTTCATGAGGCCGGAAGCAGCGTTGTTCTTGTCGCGCGGGAGAAACGCGTAAGCCGCAGTATTGATCGGGACGAACAGGAACGCCATTCCAGCAGCCTGCAAGACGCGAGCCATCGCAGTACTGCGGAAGTCGATCTGTAGATCGAAGGTCGTCATGTGGAATAACGATAACGACAGGACGACAAGACCGAACACAAGCAGCCAGCGCGGACTGTATTTCGATAGCAGAAATCCTACCAAAGGCAGCAGGAGCATGATGACGAAGCCGCCCGGCATCAGCGCCAGGCCCGCGCTCTCGGCGGTATACCCCAGCAAAGTCTGCATGAATAAAGGAAGAAGTAGCGTGCTTCCCAGAAGGGCGAAGCCGAGCATGAACATCAGCAGGTTGGAGACGCCGAAGGTGCGATCGCGGAACAGATGCAGGTCGACAATGGGATCTTTCTGTTTCCACTCCCAGTAAACGACGAAGATCAGCGAAGCGACCGCGATCAGCGTCAGCATCGTGATCAGGTGCGAATCAAACCAGTTGTCGCGCTGGCCCTTATCGAGGACGACCTGGAGCGCTCCCAACCCGAGGGCTACAAAACTCAGGCCGATGTAGTCGATGTGAGTCTCGCTCAACTTTCGGCGCCGGAAATATGGAGGATCTTGAATGAGTCTGGACGTAAGCAGAATGGAAATGATTCCTACCGGGATGTTGATGAAGAAGATCCAGCGCCAGGTGAAGTTGTCGGTAATCCATCCTCCCAGAGTCGGCCCAATTGCCGGAGCGGTTACGACGGCGATGCCGTAAACCGCGAAAGCCATACCCCGCTTCGCCGGAGGAAATGTGTCGGCGAGAATTGCTTGTTCGCTCGGCTGGAGTCCGCCTCCACCAGCTCCTTGAAGCACGCGGCAAATGATCAGGACCGCCAAGTTTGGGGCGAGTCCGCACATGAATGAACTGATCGTGAACAAAGCCACGCAGCTCATGTAGAAGTTCTTGCGGCCCATGATCGACGACAGCCAGCCGCTCAGAGGCAGCACGATGGCATTCGAGACGAGATAGGAAGTGAGAATCCACGTGCTCTCATCGACTCCGGCTGAGAGACCGCCGGCAATGTGAGGCAAGGCCACGTTGGCGATGGAAGTGTCGAGCACTTCCATGAACGTCGCCAGCGTAACCGTGAGGGCGATAATCCAGGGATTGATCGACAGACGCGAGGCATCAGCCTGGTCCATCGGGACGGCGGCAGCACTCATTCGCGAATCCAGACCTTGGGTGTCACCGATTCGCCGGGACGCAGCTGGTGATCCTTGTTCTCACCGGGATCGAGAACGATCTTGACGGGGACGCGCTGCACGACCTTCACGTAATTTCCCGTCGCATTCTCCGGAGGCAAGAGGCTGAACAGGGCGCCGGTCGCGCCGGCAATGCTGTCGACTTTGCCGTTGTACTTTCGTCCGTTCGCATCAACTTCGATACTCGCATTTTGCCCCGGCTTCATATTCTTCAGTTGCGTCTCTTTGAAGTTTGCCGTGATCCAGACGTCGTCAAGGTTGATGATCTTCATCAATTCCTGCCCTGGAGCGACGTTCTGTCCGACATCGACGGTTCGATCGCTGACAATCCCGTCCACCGGTGCGACCACTTTTGTGTATTGCAGATTGAGCGCAGCCTGATCGAGGTCAGCTTTCCGCTGCTGGACCGTGGCGATCGCGGCGTCTTCGCGGGCGCGGATGACCTGCATCTGTTTCGGAGCGGTGTTGGCAAAGCGGTAATTTGCTTCCGCCTGTATGAGCTTGCCTTCGGCTTGCGTGACCTGCTGCTGGGCGGCATCGGAACTGGCGCGGGCCGCTTCGACCGAAGCGGCACTGGCCTTGGCGGCCGCGACTGCCTGATCGTACTGTTGCTCCGAGATCTCCTGCTTTTCAACGAGCTGTTTGTAGCGTCCGAGGTCGTTCTGCGCTTTGAAGTTGTTGGCTTCGGATTCCTGCAGTTGGGCTTTGGCGGCCTGGAACTGCTGCTTGGCAGCCTGAATGCCGGCTCGCGCGCTGTTGACGTCTGCTTCGCTGGCTGAAACCTGACTGGCGGTATTCACGGACGTAATGGGAACGTTGACTCCGGCTGCAACGGCTGCGGCCTGGGCATCGGCGAAATTGGCCTTCGCTTTCTGATACGCGACTTGATAATCCGCGGGGTCGATCTCGACCAGAACCTGTCCGGCTTGAACGTATTGGTTGTCGCGGATGTTCAGCTTAGTCACGTGCCCCGCGATGCGCGCACTGATAGAACTGATGTGGCCGTCCACCTCGGCATCGTCAGTGGATTCGTAGCTGGTGAAGTAACGGTAAGCAAAGAAGCCGACCACTAGCAGGACAACGATGCCGATAACCACAGCGATACGGAAGCCGGGGCTTTGGGTCCGCGAAGGGCGCCGGTGGAAATCCTTTTCAGAGGACGGCAGCGGTCTATTTGCCGTATCGGGGGATTCTGTGACCGGCTTCGTAGATCCGGCTGGCGGAGTCTGCGTCGTCGTTTGATCCATACGTTATTGAATGCCTTTCAGATATCGCCTGACGCCCTGCTCGGCATCACCGATGGCAAAGGCCAGTTCGACTTTCGCGAGATTATGAGCGTAAAGACTTTGAATATAACTCTCGTGGGCGCTGGCAACAGATTCCTGCGCCTGGACAACTTCCAAATTGTCAGCCACTCCGGCAGTGAAGCGATCCTGGGATTGCGTGAGCGTCTGCTCCGCGAGTTCGACCGAGCTTCGTGCCACATTCACCTGATCGGCGGCGGCGTTGAGATCGAGAAGAGCCGTGCGGACTTCGTAATCGATGCGGCCGCGAAGATCGCCGAGTTGAGAACGCGCCTGATTCAATCTGGAGTCGGCTTGGAGAAGGTCGGCGTGAACCCGGTTGCCGGCGAAGATCGGGATGTTGATGCCGCCGTTGACCTGCCAGGTGCCGTTCGACTGGCTGGGATTTACGCCGATGTCGCCGATATTGGCTTGCAAATCAACGGTTGGATAATGCCCTGCAAAGGCCGCCTTCTTGGATATTTCGGCGCTGCGGACCTGGGCCAACGCTGACAGATAATCGGAACGCTCGGCATAGGCACGCTGGAGATAAGTTTCCAACGGCAGGGGGGTAAGCGCCTGGTAGGGTGCTTTCTCGGTGAGAACGAACTGCTGTCCGGGAGGTAACCCGATGACCCGAGCGACGCTAAGAGCCAATTTGGCCAAGTCGTTGCGAGCGACGATGAGCTGTTGCTGTCGGGCCTGTAATTCGACCTGAGAACGAAGCGTGTCAATCGCAGGCGTAACACCGGCCTTTTGTTGATCTGAGGCTTTATCGTAAAGGGCCTGCGCGGCTTTCACCTGAGCTTCGCTGGTTTCAACGCGAGCAGAAGCTGCGATCGCCTGCAGATAGGCATTTCCGACTGCAAGGACTACCATTTCCCGAGCTTGCTTGTAGGTGAGTTCGGAAGCCTTGATATTTTCCAGAGCGGCACGCTCCCGCTCGAGGTTGCGGAAATTGAAAAGGGACTGGCTCAAGCCAATGCGTGCATCGAAGTAATTGAATGCGGGCGTCACGCGCGGGAATGCAGCCGGGGGCGCTCCGGGTGCAGCGAAAAACGGAGCCAATTTATTGAATCCGAGGGCCGCGAGTGACTGGGTTTGGACATCTTCCTGAATCGTCGCGCCGATATTGGGAAGAAGCGTGCTTAGTTCCTGCCAGCGCTGCCCGCGAGCTGCTTCGGTTTGTTCGCCGGCCAAGAGCAGCCCGAGATTGTTTCGCAAGCCCCGATCAATGGCCTCCTTGAAATCGATTTGCAGGACTTCCGGGGTCGCGTTCCCTTCAGGAGAGCTTCCAAGGAACGGACTCTGAGTACCGAGAGACACGCTCGGGGTGGTTGCCGTTCCGCTCGAGGTCTGACAAAAGAGGCCCGGAGAGGCAAATGAAATGAGAATGAGTACTAACGCCGCGTTTGCGAATAACTTCCATGAATAGTGCATTCTTGATGGTGGGGATCATTCAGCATCAAACGGCTAAAGCTGGACGTCCTTTTCCGCTCTCTAGCATAACTCTTTGTATTCGATTCGTTTATGAGAGTTTGTGATGCAAACGATTGTAGACGAAAAGTGAGTGAGCGGAGTTGATCGAAGTTCTCGAATGTATCGTGCCGGTCCGGCGCAAGCCGCGATTCAAATGCAGCCAACGCGGCAGATTCGACGAAGATTTCGCCACTGCATCAGAGACCTGATCTGATACCAACCACAGTTTGAGCGGGGGGTTCCCTTGCTCCAAAAGGACAATATCTTCGGTACATTGCTGGAGTCGAGAGTGCCCAATAAGCTCAATTTTGAGTAAGTCTCATAAGAAAAGAGTCTGCACAGCATGTCCAGGAAGATCTCATTGACTCTCGTAGCCGCGGTCTTGGTAGCGACCACTACTCTGGTGGCGACAGCCCAAAACGCTTCTGCCAACTCCGACCGCAAAGTGGCAACCCGCGTAGCGCCCGTATATCCGGAGCTCGCGAAGAGGATGCATATCCACGGGGTGGTGCGAGTCGAAGCCATTGTGCGTCCGAATGGTGCGGTGAAGTCGACGCGAATTCTGGGCGGAAACCCTGTACTGGTGGATGCTGCGCAGCAAGCTATCACGAAATGGAAGTTCGAGCCCGCTCAGTCGGAAACCACAGAAATCGTTCAACTTACGTTCGACGGCGACTAGGCCCTTTTCATTCCGATCAAGTACTGGCCCAGGTGAAAGCTCGCTTGAGAGAGGTGACTTAGGTCATCTTGAATGTAGGTGACCCTGGCCTCATGCTGACATAGGGCCAACGCCCAGTCGAAAGACAAAATTCATGAGCGCGGCGACAGGAACTGACTGGACTCGAATACTCTCGGACCCGGACTTGGTGCGGCAAGTCGGCAAGCTGCTTCAAACCTACCGAGAAGCTCCCGCTGAAAGACGGGAAGAGGCATTGCTGGCTGCCATGCGCGAGATCAAGGCAGGGGCGGCGAACGAGGGACAGTCAGCAGCAGTGAGGCAGGCGAGCGCGGTCGCGCATCCGGTGCCGACTCCGCCATCTGCAACCCCTCCGTTTGAACCGGATTTCTTCAGCCCGAACTGGGGCTCGGACCGTCGCCGGCATCCGCGGATTAAATGTTTCGTAGCCGTTGAGTTGCGTGTGGATGAGGCAAGTACTCCGATATGGGGCAATCTCTCGAATACGAGCGCCGGCGGATGTCTCGTCGAAACCGCTAATGCGGTGAAATCGGGAGCCAAGGTTGAAATTGGCCTGTGGGTTCCGAATGGAAAAATCTGGGTCAAAGGCTTTGCGCTGAGCGGAGTCGTGACTCGGAGTGGGCCTGCCACCGGAGTGCGAGTGCGTTTCGACGGAATGGCTCAACCGGAGCGAGACAACCTGCGCCAGTTCCTGAAATTCGTGCAGGAGAGCACGCGCAACTCGAATAGCGAAAACAGCTATATCCAGCTTCTGAAGTAAGTCCTTCCTTCCAGAAATCGCCGCGGTTTTCACCGCGGCGCAATCCACACGCCTCGAGAAATTGATACACTTTCCTGCATTGAACCCTTTCGCTTCGGCGGACCTCTAAATAAAGAAGCCGCCTAGGCGGCGCGGATCGATGAACGGAGGATCGTAATCGTATGGCGGTCAGTGATCAGGCAGTAATGACGGGAGCACAGCTGGACACGCTGTGCATCAACACGATTCGAACTCTGGCCATCGATGCGGTGCAGCAGGCGAATTCGGGACATCCGGGCGCGCCGATGGGGCTGGCACCCGTTGCGTATTGCTTGTGGCAGCAATTTCTGCGCTACGACCCGGCCGATCCTACATGGTTGAACCGCGACCGGTTCGTGCTTTCGAATGGGCACGCGTCCATGCTGCTCTATGCCATGTTGTACCTGGCCGAAGTGCGGCAGGTGGACGATCAAGGCAAGATCACCAGGGATCTTGCGGTCTCGCTAGAAGAAATCAAGCGGTTCAGGCAGTTGGGGAGTCGTACGCCGGGGCATCCGGAGTCTCACATTACCACTGGGGTTGAGACGACGACGGGTCCTCTGGGGCAGGGGGTCGGAAACAGCGTCGGGATGGCGATTGCCGGAAAGTGGCTGGGCGCGAATTTCAATCGTCCGGACTACGAAATTTTCAACTTCAACGTTTACACGATGTGCTCGGATGGCGACCTGATGGAGGGGATCGGCGGCGAAGCGGCTTCGCTGGCGGGGCATCTGAAGCTGTCGAATCTGTGCTGGATGTACGACCACAACTCGATCACGCTCGATGGTCCGGCAAACTGGTCGTTCAGCGAAGACGTGGCCACGCGATTCGTGGGATATGGATGGAATGTCACGCGAGTTGCCGATGCGAATGATCTGACGATGCTGGCGCGGGCGTATGAGACGTTCCAGAAGACGACGGACCGTCCGACGCTGATCATTGTCGATAGCCACATTGGGTATGGCTCTCCCCACAAACAGGACACGAATGCCGCGCATGGCGAGCCGCTCGGGGAAGAGGAAGTGCGGCTGGTGAAGAAGTTTTATGGGTGGCCGGAAGATGCGAAATTCCTGGTGCCGGACGGGGTGAAGGAACATTTCCGCGACGGAGTGGCCAAGCGCGGACGAGAGTTGCGTGCGCAGTGGGCGAAGTTGTTCGCGGAATATTCGCAGAAGTATCCGGAGTTGGCCGAGCGCTTGAGCCAGATGCAGCATCATGAATTGCCCGCGGGATGGGATAAGAATCTTCCGAACTTCCCTCCGGATGCGAAGGGACTCGCAACACGCGAGAGTTCGGGCAAAGTGCTGAACACTGTGGCGCAGAACATTCCGTGGGTGATCGGCGGGTCCGCGGATCTGGCGACTTCGAACAAGACGACGTTGAAATTTGACGGTGCGGGAGATTTCAAGACCGGCAATTATGCGGGGCGGAATCTGCATTTTGGCGTGCGCGAGCATGCGATGGCCGCGGCCGTCAATGGACTGACGGTTTCCGGGATTCGCGCGTTTGGGGCAACATTCTTCAATTTCAGCGACTACATGCGAGCGAGCATTCGACTCGCGGCGTTGATGCAGGCGCCGTCAATTTTCATCTTCACGCATGATTCGATTGGAGTGGGAGAGGACGGGCCGACGCATCAGCCGGTTGAACAACTCGCGTCACTGCGGGCGATGCCGAATCTGATGGTGCTGCGTCCGGGCGATGCGAATGAAGTTACAGAAGCGTGGAAGATCATCATGAAGTTGCAGCATTCTCCGGCGGCGCTGGTGCTGACCAGGCAGGCGATGCCGACGCTGGATCGCACGAAATATGCGTCGGCAGCGGGCGTGGCGCAGGGAGCATACATCCTGGCCGATGCGCAGGGCGGCAGGCCGGATGTCATCCTGCTGGGAACCGGCAGCGAGCTTTCGCTCTGCGTGGAAGCTTACGAGAAGCTGAAATCCGAGGGCATTAAGGCGCGAGTGGTGAGCATGCCGTGTTGGGAAATCTTCGATAATCAGGACCAATCGTACAAAGAGAAGGTGTTGCCGCCGGATGTGACGGCGCGAGTTTCGGTGGAGATGGGTGCGACTCTGGGATGGGAGCGCTACACGAGCAGCAAGGGTCGGAATATCGGCATGCACCGTTTCGGAGCCTCGGCTCCTCTGAAAGACCTGTTGAAGTACTTCGGCTTTACCGTCGACAAGGTGGTTGAGGAAGCACGCGCGGCGATCGCGAGTCGCTGAGCGTTTTTTGGGGAAGCAAGTTTCATCGGGGAATTTCACGTTTCCGTTGTGCCGCAGAAGACGCGGCTGTCATCCAAAAAGGCATGGAGGGCCTCATGCAACCTACTGGAGTAATCGAGAATTCAAAAGCTACAAAAAATCCTTTGCAGGAATTGCTCAATTACGGGCAATCGATGTGGCTGGATTACATTCGGCGTGATCTGTTTACGACCGGCAAGTTGAAGAACATGATCGCGAACGACGGGCTGCGCGGAATGACGTCCAATCCGTCGATCTTTGAAAAGGCAATTGCCGACAGCTCGCTGTATGACGACATTCTGCATTCGCTCGCCGGGCGGAAGGATCTGGATGCGACCGGGCGCTACGAGCAGATCGCGATTCGCGACATACAGGATGCGGCCGACACGCTGCGTCCGGTGTATCAGGAATCGAACTTCCGCGACGGCTATGTGAGCCTGGAAGTCTCTCCGTATCTAGCGCGCAAAACGAAAGAGACGATCGAGGAAGCACGGCGGCTGTGGAAGACGGTGCAGCGGGAGAACGTGATGATCAAGGTTCCCGGCACAGCGGAGGGACTGCCGGCGATCCGGCAACTGATCGGAGAAGGCATCAACATTAACGTCACGCTGCTGTTCGCGCAGGAAGTCTACGAGCAAGTGGCGGAAGCTTATATTGCGGGATTAGAAGATCTGGCGGCGCGGGGCGGAAATCTGAAGAAGATGGCGGGCGTGGCAAGCTTCTTCATCAGCCGCATCGACACTCTGGTGGATTCGATGCTGAACGAAAAACTGAAAGGCACATCGGATGCTTCGCAACAGGCGCTGTACAAGAGCTTGTTGGGGAAAGTCGCGATTGCGAACGGAAAGCTGACCTATCAGCGCTATCAGAAGATTTTCAGCGGACCGCGGTGGCAGGCTCTTTCGGCGAAAGGCGCGCAGACGCAGCGTGTTTTGTGGGCGAGTACGAGCACAAAAAATCCGGCGTACCGCGACGTAATCTACGTTGAGGAACTGATTGGTCCGGATACGGTGAACACGATGCCCCCGGCAACGGTGGAGGCGTTCCGGGATCATGGGCGCTTGCGGAACGCGCTGATGGAAGACGTACCGGGTGCTCAGAAGGTGATGGACGATCTGGGGCGGGCGGGCATCTCGATTACAGAGGTCACCGACAAGCTGACTGATGATGGCGTCAAACTTTTCGCGGAGGCTTTCGACAAACTGCTAGCTGCGGTTGAAAAGAACACGTCAAAGGCCTAGGCCCGGACTACCCGGATTTTCGGGTGCGGTTGTTGGGTTCGGGGTTGCGCGGACGAGGCGTCTGCGCGACCGCCGGCGGGGACGCCGTCACGACTGTAAGGAGCAAGAAATGCAATTGGGAATGGTGGGACTGGGCCGCATGGGCGCGAATATGACGCGGCGGCTCATGAAGAACGGACATTCGCTGGTCGTATCGGATCTGAGCGCGGATGCGGTTAAGCAATTGGGAACTGAGGGAGCGACTGGTTCTTCTTCACTCGATGACCTGGTGGGCAAACTGAAGCCGCCGCGAGCGGTCTGGATCATGGTTCCGGCGGGTGGTCCAACGGAAGCGACGGTCCAGAAACTGGCGCAACACTTGCAGTCCGGGGACGCCATCATCGACGGCGGCAATTCTTATTTCAAAGATGACGTGCGGCGCGCGAAAGAACTCCAGCCCAAGGGAATTCATTACATCGATGTGGGAACCAGTGGCGGCGTGTGGGGCCTGGAGCGCGGCTACTGCATGATGATTGGCGGCCCGAAAGAAGCGGTGCTGCGACTTGACCCAATTTTCAAAACGCTGGCGCCGGGCAAGGGCGACATTCCGCGGACTCCCGGGCGCGAGAAACTTGGCGGAACGGCGGAAGATGGATATATCCACTGCGGGCCATCTGGTTCCGGGCATTTCGTCAAGATGGTGCACAACGGGATCGAGTACGGAATCATGCAGGCCTACGCCGAAGGCTTCGACATTTTCAAGAACGCGACCAGCAAAGAACTTTCCGAGGACATTCGCTACGACTTGAACCTGCCAGATATCGCCGAGGTGTGGCGGCGCGGCAGCGTGATCAGTTCGTGGCTGCTGGATCTCACGGCGATTGCGCTCACTGAAAATCCGACGCTCTCGGAGTATGAAGGATATGTGCAGGACTCGGGCGAAGGCCGGTGGACGATTCAGGCGGCGGTCGACGAAGCGGTTCCGGCGGACGTTCTGACCGCCGCACTCTATGTTCGGTTTCGCTCGCGGCAGCAGCATACATTTGCCGAGAAGATTCTTTCGGCGATGCGGCAAAAGTTCGGCGGACATGTGGAGTCGGATCCGGCGAAGACAAAGAAACCCGCATAACGGATTCATTCGGGAGACCAGAGGGATTCATGGCTGAATTAGTGGAGCAACCGAAAGCGGCGCCGGCGAGGATCGGAAAGCAGGGCGATCCCTGCGTGATGGTGATCTTTGGCGCAGCGGGCGATTTGACCGGACGCATGCTGATTCCCGCGCTCTACAACCTAGCGCGCGCTGGCCTTCTTTCGAAAGAATTCGCCGTTTTGGGAGTTGCGCGCACGCAGTTATCGGATGACGACTTCCGCAAGCGTGTCTACGACGACATGAAAAGCTATTGCGGCGAATGCGTGGACGACGACCTGTGGGAGTGGTTTTCGCAGCGCTTCTACTATCTGCCAGGCGACTTTAATGACGACGGACTGTATTCGAAGCTCAAAGATTCGCTGACGAAGCTCGACCAGGAACACTCCACACACCAGAACTTCTTCTATTACATGGCGGTGGCTCCGAGTTTCTTCGGACCGATCGTAGAAAAACTTTCCGCCGCCGGACTGATGGAGCAGAGTAACGGCCACTGGCGGCGCGTCGTCGTTGAAAAACCGTTCGGGCACGATCTGGAATCGGCAAAAGCGTTGAATGCGGAACTGCTGAAAGTCGCAGACGAAAAGCAGATCTACCGGATCGACCACTATCTCGGCAAAGAGACGGTACAGAACATCATGGCGTTCCGCTTCGCCAACGGGATTTTCGAGCCCGTCTGGAACAGACGGTACATCGATCACGTGCAGATTTCAGTGGCGGAGACGGTTGGCGTGGAAGGGCGCGGAAGCTACTTCGATCATGCCGGGACGTTGCGCGATATGGTGCCAAACCACATCATGCAGCTCATCAGCCTGACTGCAATGGAACCACCGATTTCATTCGACGCGAATGCGGTGCGCGACGAGCAGGCGAAGATCCTGCACGCGATTCAGCCGATGAGTGACGAAGAAGTGCTCAGCCGTACCGTGCGCGGGCAGTATGGCGAGGGGACGGAAGATGGCAAACGCGTGTCGGCATACCGGACCGAGGAAGATGTCCCTGCGGATTCGCGAACCGAGACGTTCGTCGCGATGAAATTATCGATCGACAACTGGCGCTGGGCGGATGTCCCGTTCTATCTCCGCACAGGCAAGCGGATGCCGGTGCGCAATACCCATATCGTGATACAGTTTCGACGAGCCCCATTTGTGCTGTTCCGCGACACGCCGGTGGAGCACCTGATGCCGAACCAGCTCGTGCTGCACATCCAGCCGGAAGAAGGAATCTCACTGCAGTTTGCGGCAAAGGTTCCGGGCCCGGTGATGCGGCTGGGTACCGTCGACATGAACTTCGAGTATCAGGAATATTTTGGCAAGCAGCCCAGCACGGGATACGAGCGGCTGCTGCACGATTGCATGATTGGCGATCAGACGCTGTTTCAACGCGCGGACATGGTGGAGGCGGGATGGTCGGTGGTGAATCCGGTGCTTGACCTCTGGCACGCGTTGCCGCCGCGCAATTTCCCGAACTACGCCTCCGGCACATGGGGACCGAAGGAGGCCGACGAACTCCTGGAACGCGACGGCCGCCGCTGGAGGAATTTCGAAAAATGATCTTAGCCGGCGATATTGGTGGGACCAATGCAAGGCTGGCTTATTTTCAACCTCAGAACGGGCATCTGGAGCTGGTCTCGGAGCGCGTTTTTCCCAGCCGTGAACATCGAGAACTTGGTGAGATTGTAGTCAGATTCCTGGATGAATCGGGCACGCGCCCTGAAGCTGCGTGCTTCGGGATTGCCGGGCCGGTTCGGAATGGCCGGGTGGAAACTTCCAACCTTCCCTGGGTCATCGAACAAACTCTGCTGGCGAAACAGATTCATACTCCCGCCACAGTGTTGATTAACGATCTCGAGGCGAGTGCGTGGGGGATTGGTGCGCTGGCCGAAGCGGACCTTGTTCCGCTGAATCGCGTCGTTGGAACGGTCGTCGGAAATCAGGCCGTGATTGCTCCGGGCACGGGATTGGGCGAAGCCGGCCTCTGCTGGGACGGTACGCGGCATCATGTGTTCGCGTGCGAGGGCGGACATACTGATTTCGCTCCGCAAAATGATCTGCAGATCGAACTGCTTCGCTTCCTGATCGCGAAATTCGGGCACGTCAGCTACGAGCGGATTCTTTCCGGGCCGGGGCTGGTGAATGTCTATGAGTTCCTGCGGAAGAGTGGGTGCGGCAAAGAATCTGCGGCAACGGCCGAGGCGATAACGGCGGGCGACCCAGCAGCCGCGATTTCACGCGCGGCACTTTCGGGGGAGGATGCGCTCAGCGAAAAGGCTCTCGATGTGTGGATTTCGGTTTACGGCGCAGAGGCATCCAACCTGGCGCTGAAGATAATGTCGACAGGCGGACTTTTTCTCGGGGGCGGTATCTCACCCAAGATTCTTTCGAAGTTGCAGGGTCCATCCTTCATGAACGCGTTCGTCAACAAAGGCCGCCTGAGTCCAGTGGTGGAATCGATGCCAGTGTACGTGGTGACGAACGATAAAGCGGGCCTGCTTGGAGCCGCGCGATGCGCTGCCGTTCGGGCGGCGAAGGGTTGAGCGCGAACTTTAAGGAAGAGAAGCAAGTGAGATCCTCCGCGGAAATCCGGATTCTGACCACTCCGCAGGAGCTGTTTGCAACCGCCGCGGATGAAATTATCCACGCCGCGCACGAAGCGGTGACCGAGCGCGGGCGGTTCACCATCGCGCTGTCCGGCGGATCGACTCCAAAGAATCTATACAATTTGCTCGCTACGAATGCGCGCGCCGCCCTGCCGTGGGACCGGATGTATTTCTTCTTCGGAGACGAGCGGCACGTTCCACCAGATGATCCGGAAAGTAATTACCGGATGGCGGACGAAGCTATGCTGTCGAAAGTTCCAGTGCCGGCGGGGAATGTGTTTCGGATTCCGGCGGAGAACCCGGATGCGGCGACTGCCGCGAATGAGTACGAGAAGACACTGCGCAAGTTCTTCAGCCTTGAAGCGGGCGGCGTACCGCGGTTCGATATGATTCTGCTCGGGTTAGGGCCCGACGGTCACACGGCATCGCTCTTTCCGGGAACCGCCGGCCTGCAGGAAAAATCAAGGCTGGTAATTGCGAACTGGGTCGAAAAAATGAAGACGCACCGGTTATCGTTCACGTTTCCGGTCTTAAACGCGGGGCGATGTGTCGCGTTTCTTGTCAGCGGAATGGACAAATCTTCGGTGTTGCGGACGGTTCTGGAAGAGAATGCGCCGGGGGAGCAGTATCCGGCGAAGCTGGTGCAACCGAAAGATGGCAAGTTGGTGTGGTTTCTGGATCGCGCGGCCGCGAGCGCACTCTCGAACAAGGGTTAGCGCCTTTTCCACCGCGGAAGGAGCCGATTCACGCAGATTGGATCAGAAGGAAGTGATTCACTGGGGCGTTAAGTCGGTGTCTCCGAGCCATCAGCAAATATTGATTTCAGGCAAGGCCCTAATTTCTCCAGCCGCTAATTTCCTTTAACCCTTTGCCTCGGGCGTGCTCAAACAGTCGAACACGGTGGCGGGAGTGTTCGAATTCGTGAATGTCAGCCCAAACCTCGGCCTGCCATCCCTTGTCGTGAGCGGCGGACTCGCCGCACGTGGCGCAACGGGTGTGGAGGGTGGTGGGAAGGTCCTCGGAGCCGACGGGAATTGCTCCGTCGAGTTCGACGAAGATGCAGCGGACTTCTTCGATCTGATCGTTTGGGCCGAGAAGATGCTCGTAGCGGAGGAGGTATCCGAAACCCAGCTTTCTGGCTTCGAGTTCCGCCTCGGCACGGGTATGGAAGGGTCCGTACTCGGCCCGCAACTGCTCGGTCGAATCGCACGCCATCCAGAAGGTTTCTTTGTACGCCATCGATGGTTTCGCCCCGGGATGCGAAGCCGGCTCGTGGCTGCTGAGCCGCTACGGGTGCTCGTGCAATTCTGGGACCGCCTCGGCAAACGCTTGATGCACTTTGTTTTCTATAACTTATTGTCATTACCGATCTTGCCAGCTCAAGCTTATTAGAAAAGTTTTGCAGAATTTCGGACTGGAATCGAAGCGGGTCGACCAGAGAGCCGCAGAACTCGTCGCGCTATGAGTGTGCAAGGTCGGGCACAGTCCGGGCCGTCATCCGGTCGGCTCCGACAGCCATTGGGTGAACCTCGATCGATTTCTCGGAATCAGGCCAGTTCTTGCCTCCGTGGCTGGCCACGTACATGGCGAGTTCCAGACGGCTCCAGACGCCGAGTTTGTCAAACGTGCTGCGCAAATGATTCTTGATGACCTGCTCGGTAGTGCCGATGATCTTGCTGATCTCGCGATTGGTGAGACCCTCCCAGACCAGAATTGCGATCTGGATTTCCTTGGCGGTGAGCCCTTCGCGGGGAGTCATGATTGCGCCTCTTCCTTGTTGAACATGGCGATGGCAAGTTTCACGCGCTTGCGGCCTTCGCGGATTCCGGCGCGCAGGAATAGCGTCCGCAGGTGCTGTTTGACGGTGCGCGGGCTGATGTTGAGTTGGCCGGCAATTTCCTTGTTGCTGCAGCCCTGGACGAGCAGATTCAAGACCTGCTGATCGCGGGGCGTCACTTTGACTTCGTTCAGATCGACCATGATGAGTACCTCGTGCAGAAAATCGAACGCGTTTCGAGAAAGCAAGATCTTCGCCAATCTTTCGCTTCCAGTCGCGCTTCGATGATAAGTACTTCAGTTCTTTCCACTTGCGGCGGACGACCAAGGTTTTCAGGTGCTTTTCAGGGAGCGCGTGCTAGGCTGTCCGGGTTCCGAAATGGCACAGGCGAAATGCATGGGCACGAGTCGTGGAGCGAGCGGCACACAGAACTGACGGACGGGAATGATTTTTTGCATTGCCGATGTGCGGAGCATACCGGTTCGCAGGAAGACTGCTTTACTTTTATATTCAGCAATTTCCGTCGATCGTGGAGTGTCTCACGAAGAGTCGAGGTGACTTGATGTGCTTTAGAAGAGAAACGCTCGTAGAGAAAACCTATTGGTTCCATATTTGGCAATCGTGCGTGCCGGGATTTTTCGTTTTGGTGCTGCTGATGGGTGGCGGGCGACTTTTTGCACAGGGAGCATCGGTAAGGCCGGCGCAAGGCGCGCCGCTAACGATCACGCTGCAGGATGCGCTGCAGCGGGCCCGGACGAACGATCCGCAATATCGCTCGGCAGTCACCGATCTTGGATTGGCGCGTGAGGACCGGGTACAGGCACGGGCAGGGCTACTGCCCGACGTCAACTACAACGATTCGTTTATTTACACGCAGGGAATCGGCACCCAGGTGACGAACTGCCTCAGCAGCACACTGGGATGTCCGACTTCTCGCTTCATCGCAAACAATGGCGTGCACGAATACATCAGCCAGGCGAATGTGCATGAAGCTCTCTCGCTGACGAATGTGGCCGATTACCGGAGGTCGAACGCGGCGCTGGCACTCGCGCGGGCGAAGGCTGAGATTGCGGCGCGAGGGTTGGTAGTTACGGTCACGCAGGCGTATTACGGGCTGGTCGTGGCGCAGAGAAAGTATGCTACCGCGCAACGGGCTCAGAACGAAGCTGCACGATTTCTGGATATCAGCCAGAAACTGGAAAAAGGCGGCGAGGTTGCGCATGCCGATGTGATCAAGGCGCGCATTCAAGCACAGCAATCGGACCGCAGCCTGCAGGAAGCACGGATCGACATGGAACGGAGCCGGCTTGATCTAGCGGTGCTGCTGTTCGCCGATTTCAACCAAGACTACACCGTGGTCGACGACCTGCAGACTCCGGAACCTCTGCCAACATTTGCCGAAGTCGAAACGGCGGGAAAGAAAAATAATCCTGACCTGCGTGTGGCGCTGGCGGCTTATCAGGTCGCCCAACACGAGGTCACGGCGGCGTGGGGCGGACTCTTGCCTGCCCTGACGGTAGATTATTTCTACGGGATTGATGCGAACCAGTTTGCGATCCGGACGGATGGAGTCAAGAATCTCGGATATTCGGGCATCGCGAGCCTTCAGATTCCAATCTTCAGCTGGGGCGCGGACCGCAGCAAGCTGAAGCAGGCGAAGTTGCGGCGCGATCAGGCGCATGTGGAATTGAGCTACGCGCAACGGCAGTTGCTCAGCCATCTGCGCGAGTTCTATAACGAGGCGGATACGGCACGAGCGGAGATGGAATCGCTGGCGAGTTCGGCGGAGCTTGCAGCCGAGAGTCTGCGGCTGACGACGCTGCGCTATCAGGCGGGTGAGTCGACTGTGCTCGAGGTCGTGGACGCGCAAAACACATTGACGGCCGCCCGTGACGCATATGACGATGGCCAGTCGCGCTACCGCCTGGCAATCGCGAATTTGCAGACTTTGACTGGAACTTTCTAGGACGAATGAAGCGAAATCAAATCGCAAAATGTGACCGCTGGATACGGAATCGCCGCATCGGCTTTGTGACGGCTGCGCTAATCGCTATCGCTTCGATATTTGCGACCAGCGGTTGCTCTTCCGAAAAAAGGGACAAAGAACCGATTGTGACAGTGCAGGCCTCGCAGGTGGAAAAGACGACGATCCAGCACGTCGTGACTTCGCAGGCAATTGTGTACCCCCGCGAGCAGTCGGCGATCGTGCCGAAAATCAGCGCGCCCGTGGAGAAGTTCTTAGTGATACGCGGAAGTCCTGTGCATAAGGGTCAGCTTCTTGCAATTCTGGAAAACCACGATCTTTCGGCTGCGGCGCAGGATTCGAAGGGCGCGCTCGATCAAGCGCAGGCGGCATACGAAACAACGACGGCAGCCAGCGTTCCGGAGGAACTCAAGAAGGCCGAAGCCGACGAGCAGCAAGCGAACCAAGCGTTGAACGCACAGGAAAAAATCTTCGAGAGCCGGCAACAGCTTTATGAGCAGGGGGCGTTACCGCGAAAAGAACTGGATCAATCGCGCGTGGACTATACGACGGCGAGCAACCAGTATGCAATTGCGAAGCAGCATCTCGAAGCACTGATGAAGATCGGCAAACCGCAGGAACTCAAGTCGGCGGCGGGACAGTTGGAATCTGCGAAAGGCAAATACCAGGGAGCGGAAGCGCAATTGAGTTACTCGGAAATCCGTAGCCCGATCAACGGAGTAATCACGGAACGGCCGCTGTATCCGGGTGAGATGGCGACGGCCGGGACTCCACTGCTCACCGTGATGGATCTTTCAACCGTGATTGCGAAAGCGCACATTCCGCAGAGCGAGGCTGAGTCCCTCAAAGCAGGCGACAAGGGAGAGATGGATGTTCCGGGAATGGCGCATCCGGTGGAAGGCCGTGTCACCGTGGTCAGTCCCGCGCTCGACCCGAACAGCACGACAGTGGAAGTGTGGTTCGAGGCGAAAAATCCGAAACATGAAATCCGGCCGGGAACCAGCGTACAGCTCTCGTTGATTGCGCAGACGGTGAAAGATGCTCTCATTGTCCCGGTCAGCGCAATCCTGACGGCCCCGGACGGATCGAAAAGCGTGATGCTTGCCGGCTCGGACGGGCGCGCTCATCAAAAAGCGGTGAAGGTCGGTATTCGCAACGGTGATGACGTGCAGGTGGTTGAGGGGCTGACAGCAAGTGACAAAGTGATTTCCAACGGAGCGTACGCGCTTCCCGATAACACAAAGATCACGATCGCATCGAGTGAGCCGCAGACGGAGCCAGCCGGTGGGAAGCCCGGGATTGAACAAGCAAAGCCGGCCGCAGGGGATTCTGATGAGAAATAACAGCGGAGCGCGTGCGTGAACTCATCGGAAGCGGCCGGTTCGAACCAACCCTGGATTGCGCGGCACTCGCGGCCCGTCATTTTCCTGATTCTGACGCTGGGATTGCTGGGGGCGTATGTTGCCTTCACCATTCCGATCGCGGTATTTCCCTCGACAAATTTCCCGCGGGTGCTGGTTGCGGTCGACAACGGCGTTATGCCGATCGACCAGATGATGGTTACGGTTACGCGGCCGATCGAAGAAGCGGTGAACAGCGTACCAGGGCTGCTGACGGTACGATCCACCACGAGCCGTGGTTCCGCGGAAGTCGATCTGTATTTCACCTGGAACGTCGATATGTTCCAGACACTCCAGTACGTAAACGCAGCCCTGTCACGGGTGCAACCCGAACTTCCACCGACGGCGACAGTTCAAGCTCAGCGGCTGACCTTCGCGGCGTTTCCGGTTATTGCATACAGCATGACGTCGGACACGGTGCCACAGACCCAGCTTTGGGAGATGGCGACCTATGACATGAAGCCTCGGCTGAACCGGCTGGAGGGGGTTGCGACGGTAATCGTGCAAGGAGGGCAGGAGCCGGAGTTTCAGATCACACCCGATCCGGCAAAGCTGCTGACAGCGGGAGTTACGGTAAGCGACGTTCTCAACACCGTCCAAAAAACGAACTTGATCGACTCTCCGGGGCTGCTTGAACAGAATCATGAACTGTACCTCGGACTGGTGAACGGGCAGGTTCACACGCCCGAAGAGATCGCTCATGCGGTCATCAAGAACACACCTGCGGGATCTCCGGTGCGCATCGGGGATATCGGCGAAGTCGCTCCAAGTGTGAAGCCGGTCTACACCGTAGTGACGGCGAATGGCAAGCCAGCCGTGCTTCTCAACATCAATCGGCAACCGGATGGAAATACGGTCCAAGTCGCGGACGAAGTACATAGCGAGATCGCAAAGATTAAGAAGACACTGCCGCCGGGTATCGACATCGAGCCGTTCTACGATCAGTCGATCATCGTCAACGAGTCGATCAAGAGCGTGCGGGACGCGATTCTGCTGGGGCTGGTGCTGGCGTCGATCATTCTGGTGGTTTTTCTGCGCGATTGGGGGACTTCGCTGGTTGCAGGGCTCGTGATCCCGGTAACGATCATGGTCGCATTCATTGCCTTGAAGGCGATGGGGCAGACCTTCAATTTGATGACGCTCGGCGGACTGGCCGCAGCGGTTGGCCTGGTGATCGACGATGCGATCGTGGTGGTTGAAAACATTGTGCTGCACCGGGATATGGGGCAGTCGCGAGTGGAGGCGATCCAGAGCGCGCTGAAAGAAATTGCGGTGCCGCTGGTCGGATCAACGATCACGCCAATTGTGGTCTTCGTTCCGCTCATTGCGATTACAGGCGTAACGGGCGTTTTCTTCCGGGCGCTGGCCGTCACAATGTCAGTTTCCCTGTTGACCTCGCTTGGCCTGGCGCTCACGTGGACGCCGACCCTGAGCCAATACCTGATTAAAAGGAAGCGGGGAAGCGAAGGTCGGCAAGACTCGACTGGAGCGGCGCCGTCCGACTCAGATACTGCGGGAGAAACTGCTTCGGGGAATGAAGAGGCGCGCAGGTTACTCGCCGCGGAGGAGAGGCACTTGAGCGGCTTTTTTCTGCGCATTGTCAACTTCCATGAGCGCTGGCTGCGTCGTGCGCTGGAGCGGCCACGCCTGCTCTTGATATTCAGCGTGGCCCTGATCGTCGTTTCCTACGTGTGCTACAACTTTTCCGGGTCGGACTTGCTGCCGGAAATGGACGAAGGTGGGTTCGTTCTCGACTACATCATGCCCGCAGGCAGTTCCCTCGCGGAGACGAATCGAGTCATCGGACACGTGGAAGAAATCCTGCGAAAAATTCCGGAAGTGGAGAGCACTTCGCGGCGGACAGGATTGCAACTTGGGCTTGCGGCGGTTACCGAGGCCAATACCGGAGACATCCTTGTAAAACTGAAGGCCAATCGCGATCGAGGCATCGACGAAATCATCGAGCAGGTGCGAACTGACGTCCGGCAGCAGGAGCCAGCGCTGGATATTGAGTTTACGCAGGTTTTGCAGGATATGATCGGTGATCTGACTTCATCCCCGGAGCCGATCCAGATCAAGCTGTTTTCGCCGGATCCGAAGCAACTGGAGGAATGGGCTCCCAAAGTTGCGGATGCAATCGGGAAGATTCCCGGCGTCGTCGACATCCTGAACGGAATCGACAACACGATCAGCGGGCCGGCAGTTACGTTCCAGGTGGAACCGAGCGTTGCGGCCCGAGCGGGATTCACGGCAGAAGAAGTTGCACTGGATGCGTCGGCAATTCTCGAAGGCGAGCCTGCGCCTACGCCAGTCGTAACGAACGACCGGGCGTACACGATACGGGTTCGATTCCCGAGTGCGAATCGTGCAACACTTCAGGCCATGCGCGATACCCTGCTCGTCAGCAGCACCGGGCATACGGCGACATTGGGAGCGCTTGCGACGCTTGTCGAAAATCCTGGGCAAACGGAGATTCGGCGCGAGAACCTGCAGCGCGACGTGGCTGTGACGGCGCGCCTTGAAGGCAGGAGCCTGGGCAGCGGAATGGCCGACGTGCAAAAAACGATGGCCGGATTGCACATTCCGTCGAGTATTCGAGTTGAGTACGGCGGCTTGTACGCAGAGCAGCAGCAATCATTTCATGATCTGGCGATCGTGCTGGTGCTGGCGATTCTTCTGCTGTTCATCGTGCTGCTGTTTGAATTCGGAGCTTTCGCCGCGCCTCTTGCCATCCTCTCTTCGGCGCTACTCTCTACTTCGGGCGTGTTTATTGCGCTGCTGATCACACAAACGACGTTCAACATTTCGTCGTTCATGGGAATGATCATGGTGATCGGCATCGTGGCGAAGAATGGAATTCTGCTGCTGGATGCGGATCAGAAGTTCCGCGGGTTCGGCATGTCCGCAGAGGACGCGATGCTGCAGGCGGCACGCCGCAGGTTACGGCCGATTGTGATGACGGCTCTCGCAACCGTCGCCGGAATGTTGCCGCTTGCGTTCGCGATCGGCGCGGGATCGCAGATGTTACAGCCGCTGGCGATCGCGGTTATTGGCGGCGTTATGATTTCGATGATCCTCTCACTGATCATCACTCCCGCGGTTCACTTCTATCTCAGCCCGAAGGACGAAGGAACGGCGCAAACTCTTGCTCCCGCAGCAGAGTAGAAAATTCCTGAGAACGTTGCAGATGTCTGCAACGTAGGGTAACGGAACGCTGGTTACCTGCCGGTTGCCGGTAAAGCAAGCTTCAAAGATGGGATGGCACAAATTTTCTGCGGGAAAGCTATTCTGGCTGTAAACTATTGGAAAATCTGCGTGTTGCTGCAGATAAGGCCGTGCAAGGTGCCGAAGTCTCCCCTCAATGCTGTCTCCCCTATTGCAAATCCAGGGCGCTCGGTAATGGTTTGGGAGTTGCACTAGAATAGGCGCAATCCTCAGGTCTGAGGAGGCGCGCCGCGGGGTCGGCTCCACTGGTGGGAAACGGAATCGTGTCGGAAGAAAAACACAAACCAGCTCTCGACGAGCAAACGCTCGCCAAGCTACTGGAAGCGGCCTATGTTTTGCAGGAACATAACCGTGAAGTACAGGCTCTCGAACTCGGCCTAGACCTGAAGCGGGACCAGATGGAGTCGGAAGAAAAGGCCAGAGCCGCTGCGTCTCCCGAGGTTCCGAGCCCGAAAGTATCGAGTCCCGCATCCCAAGGCGATTACACATTCACGCTGGCGCAGATTGTCTCCACGCAGCATCAGATTCAGCTTCGCAATCTTGACCTCGAGAAAACGATGGCGCTCGTCACGGAGCGGGTCACAGAGATTGCGCGTGCGGATGGCGCGGCCATCGGAGTTGTTGAAGGCGAGAAGAAAGTTCGGTATCGCGCGGTGTCGGGGCCGAAAGCTCCCGCTGCGGGAACCGAGGTGGCCAGCGAGAAGGCGCTGTGCCTTCCGTGCATCCGAAATGGGCAGGTCTTTCGGTGCGCCGACGTCGATCCGGAATTCCTGATCGACGTGCAGGAGTGCCGCCGGCGCGGCATTCAGTCGCTCGTCGCCATTCCGATTTTCCACGAAGGAACCGTCGCCGGCGGGCTGGAAGTCTACTACTCGCGACAACACGGGTTCACTGACCAGGATGTTCATACGTGCCAACTGATGGCCGGGCTCGTGACTGAAGCGCTCGCGCGTGAGGACGAGATCACATGGAAAAAATCGCTCGAAAATGAGCGCGCGATGATGCTGGAAGCATTAGAAAAGCTCAAGCCAAAACTGTCAGCCTTGGTCGATTCTCCGGCAGCCCCGAAGGCTCCCGCGCTGCCTGCAGAATCGTTTCCGGCGGCGGCCAGCTACACGTGCCTGAAATGCGGACACCAGCTTGTGCTCGGAGAGCAGTTCTGCGGACAATGCGGATCGCCGCGAAATGGAGCGGTTCGCCCGGGTGTTCCCGCACAGGGTGCGCTTGAAGTGGCGAAGTCCGGTACAAGCTCTTCGATCTCGGCTCAGATGGCGCACAAGGTTGAGTTCCCGCCCGTCGTCAATAATCCTCAGGACGAACCTCCCCAGGAATTTTTGGCTGATACGCTCGAGGAACAATTAGCGAATATTTTAGCATCCGAGACCAGTGAATCCGTTGAGCCAGCCGAAGCCACGATCGAGAAACGGAACCGCGAACGAGAGTCACGAAAAACACCCGCACAACCGCTGAACCAGAGTCTCGCCGAGGCATTGCCGGTGGACCTAGAAATCGCGCCCGGCGTGAGTAATGAACCTGAGGTCACGGGTGAGATCGGCACCATCGAAGGAGTCACGCCCGAGGAAAGCGAAGATTTGCAAGATGATCCGGAGCCCGCGGAAGAAGTCGCGCTAATAGAAACAAAAGCGGCGGAGTGGAGTTCGGCCGCGGCGGCGCGCGACTACCTGGAACAGTTAGCGTCGGGCGGAAAACAGCGCGGCGCCCTGGCACGGTTCTGGGATTCACGACGAGGGGACGTTTACCTCGCGATCGCGGTGATTCTGGTGGCGTGCGTCATCCGGTGGGGAATCTGGTCGAATCATCCGGTGAGCGCGACTGGCGCGCCTGGCACGACAACGGCGGCACACAGGTCACCTGATGCTGATCTCTCGGTTTTTGACCGTATGTTGATCTCTCTCGGATTAGCCGAAGCGCCCGAGACTCCGGTCGATAACGGGAATCCGTCCACCAGAGTCTGGGTCGATTTGCAGACAGCTCTCTATTACTGCCCCGGCACCGATCTCTACGGGAAGACAGCGAAAGGGAAGTACGCCACGCAACGCGACGCGCAGCTCGATCAGTACCAGCCCGCATATCGCAAACCCTGCAATTAGATCGGGTTAGCGTCCGCCTCATTAGTTGGCCAGTTTCAATTGACAACCTCTCGCCCGCAGAGTGCAATCATATGCACACGGCTCCTTTTACTCCGCGACTATGAATTCAAACGAGAGGACCCTCTTGTCCAACCAGAGCGACCACGCACCCGATGTCCCCTACTCCGACGAGTTGAATCCGCTGATGAATCCCTTGCTTTCGGAGAACATGGGTCGATGGGCTGACGTGTACTTCAACAATCCGCCGGAGCAGCGCGAGCAGGCGGTGCTTTCTCTCGTGCAAGACTTGCAAGCGGAGAAGACTCATCGAGAGGAAGAAAGAGGTTCGGGACCGATGTCGGCCTCGCAGGAGACAAGCCAGACGAAGAGCGAATCACCTTCGGGTGGGCGAAGCGTTACGGCGCCTCAGTCAGATCTGCTGCGCTGTGCGGGATGCGGCCATGAGAATCCTCGGTGGCATAAATTTTGCGGAATGTGCGGGGCGGCCGTCGTGCCGGAGCACGAGGATGCGGCACCGGCGGCGGCCCCCGAATCAATCAGCGGCGACGGACGAGAAGCACGAGAAGAAAGTGACGCGGTGAGCGCCGAAACGCGAGATTCCGAGATCCCACGCGAACCCCCAGCTGAACCCGAACCGTTCGAGAATTCGATCACTAATCCGCACGAATTGTCGCTGTTTCGAAGCTTTCGAGAGGCAGACTCGAATGGCTACGAGGATGATGAGCCAAGGTCGCATGCCCGGCTTTATCTCGGAGCCGTGCTGGTTCTCGTGATTCTCGGCCTTGGGTACATCGGCTGGAAAGACGGGTTGTTCAGGACGCAAAGCTCGCAGGAAGCGCTTCCGCCAACGTCGAGTGCAACCAAGCCGGATACTCCGTCGGAGGCGGTCTCAACGAAACCCGGCACGCCCGAAACTACAGCACCTGCAAAGAAGGAAACGGCTCCGGTCGTGAACAAAGCGGCAGTTCCCGAACCCGCGCGTACGCCCGCAATGCCAAAGACGACCGTTACACAGAAAGCTCCGGCGAAGACCAGCGCGCCTCCTAAGTCAGAGCAATTGCCTGCGGTTCCCGATCACGGGAACCAGGAATTGGCGACCGCGAAAAATTATCTAAACGGCATGGGGGGGCAGACGCGGAATAGCGCACTTGCAGCCCAGTGGTTGTGGAAATCGATCGCCAAACACAATGGGCCTGCGAGCGTGCTGCTTGCAGATCTCTATCTCAAAGGAGAAGGTGTCCCGAAGAACTGCGATCAGGCGCGCGTGCTTCTCGACTCGGCGGCGATGAAGGGCGTTCCCGGAGCCGGCACGAGGCTGCGCAATCTGCAGGCCTTTGGCTGCCAGTGATCACAACCAAAGCCATCGCAAACTAATCCCGCTCCGGGCGTTGGACCCGGAGGCGGGACATTATGATTGCACTACGATTCCGCGCGAGGAAAGATTAGTTCAACAACATGGGAGCGCTGCGGCGGGACTCATACCAAAGCGCAAGTTCCACGCGGTTCCAAAGACCGAGCTTGTCGTAGATTACGCGAAGGTAATTCTTGACGACATGTTCGGTGGTTCCAATGGCTTCTGCCACTTCTTTGTTTTTTAAGCCTTCGGCAACGAGCTGGATGACTCGGTGCTCACGCTCATTTGGGACACGGTTGCCATAGCGTTCACTTCCTGACATGCTTGCCTCCGGTACAACAGGGTCGCGAGTTTGACTCGCTTGATGCCGCCGGTAATTCCGAATCGAAGAAATAACCGGTTGAAATGAGCTTTCACGGTTCGCCGCGCCATTTTCAGCTGGCTCGCGATCTCGGCGTTATCACAGCCCTGCAAAAGCAACTCAACGATCTGTTGCTCCCGTGGACCGAGCCGAACGGTCTGCTCCTTCATCCCAACCTCCCTCTGCTGGATATTCGCCTTGCCCGATAAGGCGGCGTGTTGGCCCACCTTTCTGTTTTCATAGCATCCACATTGCCATTTTGAGACAGAGGAAGTCTGTGACGAAGGAACATCATTTTCCACAGGCACTTGCGAGCAAATGGGGTACCTTTATGAAATTGCAGAAGGGCTGCTGGGAAATAATAGACCGCAATTTCACCCGTCTAGTGCGGTAGATCGCGCTATTAGCCGCCAGAGTGGCGGTTCAGCAAGCCAAGTGACGGCGCAATCGAGGTCGGTGCCGCGCCTATAGCACCAAACCGGGACTGGCCAAATCAGGAAAGTTGAGGAAAAATCACGCCAGCGGTTGAGGTAAACACCTTAGACGAAAATTCTCAGCATACAGCTTACTCGTGAACAAATTACACGATTCTCCCTAGCTACGTTAGAGGGCGACAAGGTTGCTGGAGAGCACAAAAAAACGATTTCCACAGGGGAAATTCAACCTGTACTTGAACTTTTTTGCTCCAGTTGCTTTTGCAAGAGAGAAGTAATCAGAGGCCGTACTTCTTCATCAAATGGCGAAAAGAACGATAGGAGATACCGAGGAGATCGGCTGCTTTAGTCTGTACGCCGCCGCTTTGAGTGAGAGCGTTTTGCAAAAGGGAGCGCTCGATGCCGGCTACGTAGCTTTCCATGCCGATGCCCTGCGGAAGGGATAAGTCGGATCCCGCTTCGGGTAGGCCGAATCCTCCTGCAGCCGCGGCTGCCGCTCGCGCTTTTGGGCGCTCGGCAGGAATCTCGACGTGAAGTTCGTCAGTGGTCTCGAGAGCAACAGCTCGTTCGACGGTGTTCTCCAGCTGGCGAACATTTCCTGGCCACTCGTATCCGCATAATGCGTCGAGCGACGGCGCATGTACACGCAGAATACTGCGCCCGGCAGCACTGGCGTATTTCTTGAGAAAGTGATTCGCCAGAAGAGGAATATCTTCGCGCCGTTCGCGGAGAGGAGGCACGCGAATGGGGATGACACTCAGCCGATAATAGAGGTCCTCGCGGAACGTGTTTTCGGCCACCGCTTTGTCAAGTTCGCGGTTAGTGGCGGCAATGACGCGGACATCGATCGCAATCTCACTGGTGCCGCCGACGGGGCGGACACTGCGCTCCTGCAACACGCGAAGCAGCTTCACCTGCATCGCCAGGGTCATCTCGCTGATTTCGTCGAGGAAGATCGTGCCGCGATCAGCGACTTCGAATAATCCTCGCTTATTCTGGTTTGCGCCGGTGAATGCGCCTTTCACATAGCCGAAGAGTTCGCTTTCAAGCAGCGTTTCGGGAAACGCGCCGCAGTTCACGGAAACGAAGGCGTCAGTTGCGCGCGGCGAGCATACGTGGACAGCACGGGCAACGAGTTCCTTACCGGTGCCGCTTTCGCCGTGAATCAGAACCGTGCTGGCGGTGGATGCGACCGTCCGCACGGTCTGCTTCAGCTTCTCCATCGCGGGACTGGAACCGATGATATTGTCGAGCGAATTGCGGGCAGCGGCATCACGGCGGAAGGCGAAATTCTGTTTGCTGAGGACCAGCTTTTCCAGAGCGCGGTTGATCGCCAGCTTAATCTCGTCGACCAGACCGGGGCTTTTGCGTATGTAATCGCTGGCGCCTCCCGCTTTCACCGCTTCGACGGCAGCTTCGTAATCGTCGACTGCGGTGATCAGGATAACGGCAGAATCCGGCGAAACTCGGTGTGCATGGCGGAGCACTTCGATGCCATCGATATTCGGCATTTTGATATCGGTGATAATGACGTCGTACAGGGCTCCGTCAATTTTGTTTTTGGCCGCCTGGCCGGCCTGCACCGTCTCAACGCGATGCCCCTCGCGCCGAAGGGAAATATCGAGCATTTCGCAAATCGAACGTTCGTCGTCGCAAACCAGAATGTTAGCCACGGGAACCTCCTGTCGCGGCGGCCAGCGCAGGTTGCGGCACGGCATAGTTTTCGGTGGATGGTTCGGTGGTGGCCGACACCTCGGTTTCGAGCCGTCGCAGTCTCAATACGAAGGTGGTTCCCATTCCCGGCTTGGAACGGGCCCACACCTTGCCTTCATGCGCTTGGACGATCTGGTAGACGATCGCCAGACCGAGGCCAGTGCCGCCTTCAAAGTTGGACTGGAATGGCTCGAAGATTTTTTCGATCTGCTGCGGGGTCATTCCGGAACCCGTATCGATAAACGAGACTTGCCAGTCCTCACCGAGAGGCTCCACGGCCGCGGTCAGCGTGCCGCCATCTTTCATGGCTCGCACCGCATTTTCGCAGAGATTCCAGAACACCTGTTTCAGCTTGTCACCGTCTGCCATGGTCCACGCATGTCGTTCCGCGAACCTTCGCTCGATCTTGATGCCTGTTTTTTCGGCAGTCATGCGGTGATCCATGAGCGTGAGCGTGTCTTCGACCAGCTGAATCAGGTCCACCTTGCCGAAGTGATATTGCTTCGTGCGGGAATAGGCGAGGAAGTCGGTGATGATTCCGTTGAGACGCTGCGATTCGCGGGTGACGATATCGAGGAGCCGCCGGTGGTCATCGTTCATTTCCGGCAATCCCGAAAGCATGCTCACCGACCCTGCGATCGATGTAAGCGGGTTGCGGATTTCATGGGCAATGGCCGCGGCCAGGCGACCTACTGCAGCTAATCGATCCTGCATGCGGATTTCTCGCTCGAGGCGGCGAATCTCGGTGAGATCGTCGAAAACGTAAACGTAACCCATCTTGTCGCGATCAGGAACTGTCAATGCCGCTACTCGCACGCGCAAAGTTTTGCGGAACCGGTTCGGTGTTTCGACGCGGACTTCGGCGTGCGCACTTTGCGATTCCACCGAGGGCAAGGGGTCGACAAACAGCCGGCTTACTGGCGTACCCAGCAATTCTGCGGGGCTGCGGTCCAAGAGCTTCTGGGCCGAGGCGTTCATGAGCGTGATGCGGCCATCGAGGCCGGTCGTGATGAGTCCGTTGCTCATGCAGTGAATAATGTTCTCGTGCAGCGCCTGCAGGTTTTCGAGAGCGCCGCTAGTGTCTTTGAGTTGAACCCCAACCTGGCGCAGTTTTGCCGTGAGAAGCCCGGCAAGGTATGCAACTGCGAGGAACGCAAACAGGTTGACGAAGATGATCGCCTGCAGTGCTTTCAAGCCGGGATGGGTTGTGCAGTATGACGGAATAACTTCGTAGAAGTTCAGATCGAGGACAGTGCCGTAAAGAATGAAGGCCAGCGCCGCCACCAATTGCGCCCAGATTCTGGGCAGCAAAACGCTGGCAACGATGATGATCAACGGATAAAGAAAATTCAGCGAGCTATCCCATCCTCCGGTCTCATGTACCACAAGACTGACAAGAACGAGATCACCGATAACCTGAAGCAACGCCTGCAACCGGTGCTCTGGCCAGACCGAGAGCAAAAGCACGTGGAACAGCGAGAGGCTGTACCAGAACAGCATTGTGCTGATGAACAGCCGCATGGGCAGCGGCGTGGGCGTGAAGTGGGCCACCGCCAGTTCAATCGCAAGCAGCAGGGTCAGGATGAATATGCGAACGCGAACCAGCCAGACCAGCCAATTCCGTTCGTCAAACGTCGGTTGCATTGCGATCCCGGTGAAGTTGATAGTGACACAGTGCCGGATCGAGCCGGCGATTACGCCGCGACTGAGCGAGCGTTTTGATGCGAGGACAGGGAAACCGCGCTCCGGCCTCCCCGCCGTTGATGCCTAGCCGGACAGTTTCGCGATCATGGCGAACAGCGGCATGTACAACGAAATCACGATGCCACCGATCGTTATTCCAAGGATTCCGATAATGACGGGTTCGAGCATGGCCAACATGTCTTTCGTGGCGGCGTCGACTTCTTCTTCATAGAAGTCGGCGATCTTCTGCAACATGGAATCCATGGCGCCCGTCGCTTCGCCGACGCCGATCATTTGCGTCACCATGTTCGGAAAGACGCCGCATTCGCGGAGCGGATCGACAATCGTACGTCCTTCTTCGATGGCCTTTCGAACCTTCATCAGCGCTTCTTCCAGCACGGCATTACCCGATGTCTTTGCCGTGATTCCCAACCCTTCAAGAATCGGCACGCCGGAAGTGATCAGCGTACCGAGTGTACGGGTGAATCGGCCGACAGCAATCTTGCGCAGTAGAGCGCCAATGATGGGAACATTCAGCAACAGTTTGTCGAAATAGTATTTGCCCTTTGGATGTTTGCGGATCTGGCGGATGCCGAAGAAGAGCGCAAAAATCGCGACCAGGAACATCCACCAGAATGTCTGTACGGCCGCGCTCAGGCCCATGACGATCCGGGTCGGAAGGGGCAGGTTTACGCCAAGGCCTGCGAACAGGTTTGCGAAGATCGGCACGACCCACTTCAGGAGGGCGCCGACGATCAGGCCGGCCATACTGACGACTGCAACCGGGTAGATCAGGGCCGATTTCACTGCCGCTTTCAAACGCACGGCCTTTTCCACATAAGTGGCAAGGCGCTGCAGGATGACGTCGAGAATACCGCCCGTTTCACCCGCCTCGATCATGTTGGTGGTGAGATCGTCGAACACAACCGGATACTGCCGCATCGCGTTGGCCAGGGTTGCGCCACCTTCAACGGTGGTCCGGACTCCTGTTAGAGTCTTCTGAAACGCCTGGTTTTCCTGATTGGCGGCGAGAATTTCCAAACACTGCACCAGCGGCAGGCCGGCGTCGATCATGACCGAAAACTGGCGGAAGAAGATCGCGATGTCTTTGGTCCCGACCTTGCCCGAGCCGAACGTCGGCAACGAGAATTCTTTGCCTTTTTCGCGAATGGCTCCTGGAGTGATGCGCTCGCGACGCAGAGCCTGCGCCAGCGCCTGCTTGTTCGACGCCATCCGCTCTCCGGATACTTTCTGTCCCGACGCGTCTTTGCCCGAAAATGTAAAAACTGGCATGGTTTAGCCTCTCCTCACTGTCATTCCTGCCTGAATCCGACTTAGTTCCGCTCCCGCGCTAGTGCTTGGAAGCGGCTCCTCGCGCCATCGCCGATCCGGCCGCATTCGGACGGGTCAGCAGGCTGGCGCCTCGGTTGATCATTTCCTGCAGCTCATCCACGTTGCTGGAACGCGCCAACGCAGTCTCCAGAGAAATCTGTTTCTGGAAATATGCCGTCGCCAGCGACTGGTTGAAGGTCTGCATGCCGAACTTTTCCTGACCGGACTGCATCGAGGAATAAATCTGGTGGATCTTATCTTCGCGAATCAGATTGCGCACAGCGGCGTTCGGCACCAGAACTTCCATGATCATGGCGCGCCCTTTGCCGTCGGTCTTCGCTATAAGGCTTTGACACATGATGCCTTCGAGCACGAGCGACAACTGCGCTCGAATCTGTGGCTGCTGGTGGGCCGGGAAAACGTCGATGATACGGTTGATGGTCGAAGTGGCTGAGTTTGTGTGCAACGTGCCGAAGGTCAAGTGGCCGGTTTCTGCGATGCGCAGTGCCGATTCGATTGTCTCCAGGTCGCGCATTTCGCCGATCAGCACCACGTCCGGGTCTTCACGGAGCGCGGCTCGAAGCGCGTCGCTGAAACTCTTGGTATCGGCATGCAGTTCGCGCTGGTTTACGACGCAATTCTTGTTCATATGGACGAATTCGATCGGGTCCTCGATGGTCAGGATGTGATCGTGGCGTTCGCTATTGATCTTGTCGATCATCGCCGCCAGCGTGGTCGACTTGCCGGAACCCGTCGGACCCGTGACCAGGACCAGTCCACGGGGCTTGTCGCAGAGCTTGCTGACGACGGCCGGCAATCCAAGCTGGTTAAACGACTTGATCTCGAAAGGAATAAGACGGAAGACCGCAGCGGTTGCGCCGCGCTGATTGAAGACGTTCGCACGGAAGCGGGCCAGTCCTTTCAGGCCGAAAGAGAAGTCGAGCTCGAGGCTTTCTTCGAAGCGATGCTTCTGCGAGTCGGTCATCACGCTGTAGGCCAACTGCTTGGTTTCGGCCGGCGTCATCTGCGGCAGGTCGAGCGGCACCAGGTGGCCGTGTACACGAATCTGGGGCGGCGAGTTCGTGGTAATGTGCAGGTCGCTGCCGTTCATCTCCAGCATTCGTTTCAACAGATCGCTTAACGACAAACCCATGATGAGTTCCCTTTCTTCTTCAGTCCCGAGTCCCTAGTCCGTAGTCCCAAGCATTTTTGTTACTCACTACTCAGGATTTCGCGACTAACGGCTTAATGAATCGTTTCGCGTGCGACTTCTTCGAGCGTGGTCATTCCTGCCGCAACCTTGATGAGCCCGCTGCGACGCAGGGTGATCATTCCTCGCTCGATGGCCTTCTTTTTCAGTTCAACCGCCGAGGCTCCCACCAGCACGAGCTCCCTGATCTCGTCATCGACCTCCATCACCTCGTAGAGACCGCAGCGGCCCTTGTAACCGCTGTTGTTGCAAACGCTGCATCCCTTACCCTTTTGAATCTTGACCGTCTTCGATTCTTCCGGAGTGAAACCCGCATCGATCAGGGTTTGCGGTGGAACGTCAATCGGCTCGATGCAATCTTTGCAGATGCGGCGGACAAGTCGCTGCGCGCAGATCAGGTGCACCGAAGTCGCAACCAGGAATGGTTCGATACCCATGTTCATCAGTCGGGTGATCGTTTCCGGGGCGCCATTCGTGTGCAGTGTCGAAAGCACGAGGTGTCCGGTCAGGGCGGCTTTGATCGCGATTTCAGCGGTTTCGAAGTCTCGAATTTCACCGACCAGAATGATGTTGGGGTCCTGCCGCAGGAACGATCGCAGGGCAGCCGCAAAGTTCAACCCGATCTGCTCCTTCATCTGGACCTGATTGACGCCTTGCAACTGGAACTCGACCGGGTCTTCAGCCGTCATAATGTTGGTATCGGGCTGGTTGAGGCGTGCGATTGATGAGTACAGCGTGTTCGTTTTACCCGATCCGGTTGGCCCCGTCACCAGCACCATGCCGTAAGGCTTCAGGATGGCTTTCTCGAACTTCACCAGAGACTCGGGCTCGAAACCGAGCTTGGTCATGTCGAGGCGCAGGTTTTCTTTGTCGAGCAACCGGAGCACGATCTTTTCGCCCCAGAGAGTGGGCAGCGTGCTGACGCGGAAATCGAGCTGCTTCTTGCGGCCTCCGATATTCATCTTCAGCATGATGCGGCCGTCTTGCGGCAACCGCTTTTCGCTGATGTCGAGCTTCGCCATGATCTTCAGTCTGGAAGTGATCGCGTCTTTTAATTTGAGCGGCGGCGACATGATCGATTGCAGCACGCCGTCAATTCGGAAGCGGACGCGGAATTCCTTTTCGTAAGGCTCAATGTGAATGTCGCTGGCGCCGCGCTTGACGGCGTCGCTAAGCACGATGTTCACGAGTTTGACGACGGGAGCTTCATCGGCGGCCTTCTCCAAGTCCGCCAGTTCCATCTGCTGTTCTTCGGCCTGTAATTCGACGTCGCTGTCGCTCAATTCCGTCATCGATTGCATGACGGTTTCGAGATCTTCTTCCTTGGTCGTGCCGTATGCCTTATCGATTCCTGCCAGGATCGAGCTTTCCGATGCGACGACCGGCTCGATATTGAAGCCAGTCATGAACTTGATATCGTCCATGGCGAAAACGTTGGTCGGATCGACCATGGCGATGGTGAGCGATGCGCCCACGCGGCTCAGTGGAAGGATCTGGTACCGCTTCGCGGTCTCGAACGGAATCAGCTTTACGACGGCAGGATCGATTTCAAAATAAGAAAGATTGATTGCCGGGACGCCGTACTGGCGCGAAAGGAAGTTAGTGACGTCCTCGTCAGTGAGGAAGCCGAGCTTCACAAGGGCAGACCCCAGGCGGCAGCTCTGCTCCTTTTGAACCTTATTCGCTTGTTCCAACTGCTCTGGGGTAATGATCTTCTCTTTAACGAGAAGGTCACCCAGCCGTTGAGACATACGCAAATCTCCTAGCCACGCAGATAGAACGATGCCTCACACTTATGGAGGCATGGCGCAAACGGCTGCCGCATCGTCGGGAGAGAAATGCAGCTCATTCGCGTTGACATAAATTGTCAACGGAAGCGGATTACTGCAAAAGTAACTTAAGTACTTGACCTTGCCGCAGATGCCCGAATTTAGTGGGTTCCCGGCCTCAGACATTCGTGTTATGGCCCATTTCCCGCATTTCAGGAGTTTGCGTTTACCGCCTGCGTACATGCACTTCGGTAAGCGCGAGGCTTGGCAACGCAATGCGTTGTGGACAGAGGTGGTCTTTATTAGACTCGAAATCAGGGGCCCTTCCGTGTCGCGATCGTCAAAAGAAAGCAGAATTCGCCAGTATTACAACACTCTGTATCAGGCATGGGGCGCCCAACAGTGGTGGCCCGCCGAAACGCGATTTGAAGTGATTGTCGGCGCCTATCTCACGCAAAATACGTCTTGGACAAATGTGGAGCGTGCGCTGGCCAGTCTGCGGAAGGCAGGCCTTCTGAGTCTGGAAGGAATCAGGAGCATACGGTTATCCAGACTGGAGCGGTTGATCCGCTCTTCAGGCTATTTTCGGCAGAAGGCAAGACGGCTGAAGAATTTTGTGGCCTTCCTTGACGCGCAATATGGCGGCTCGCTCGATGCAATGTTTTCTCAAAACACCGAGAAACTACGAACTGAGTTGCTGAACCTTAATGGCGTCGGACCGGAGACCGCAGACTCGATCCTTCTTTATGCCGGAAACCATGCAGTGTTTGTTGTCGATGCCTATACCCGCAGAATCCTGGATCGACACGAGATTCTGCCATCAAATGCAACGTATGAAGAAATCCGGGAGTTGTTTCAGAGAGCCCTAGAGCCGACAGTTTCCGAATTGGGGGCATCGCTTCCAGAGAGCAAGCCGCCTCTGGAATCTGGATTTCGCGGCGCCGCACATCCGCCGTCTGCAATGAGTACAGCGAAGCGTACAGCACTCGTGCAGGTCTATAACGAAATGCACGGTCTCATTGTGGGAGCAGGCAAGACCTATTGTGGGAAATCGAAGCCAAAATGTGACGATTGTCCTTTACAGCGCTTCTTGCCGCGAGTGTGATGGAAAGTGATGACAGAGGAATTTCGCGCAAGTTTTTTCTTTCGGCTGCGATTGGCAAGGCGATTCGTGTCGAATGCGTTTCCGGGACTCGCGATTCTCATCTTTGTTCTTGCCGCGGTTGCGGCAATTCCCGAGTCAACACTCCGAGAGGCGGCCGACCATGCCGGCTTGCTCGTCGGCACCGCCGTTCGTGTTTATCTTTTCTCTGAGCCGGCCTACTCCGAAACGCTGGCCCGCGAATTCAATATGGTCGAACCCGAAGATGCGATGAAATGGGGCGTCGTCCGCGAGAATGAAGGGGAATTTGATTTCCGACAGGGCGATGAAATTGTCCGATTTGCTCAAGCGCATGGAATGAAAGTTCGCGGGCACTGTCTGGTGTGGGATCACAGCAACCCAGAATGGCTGACAAAAAACAGCTTTACGCCCGGTCAACTCTCGCGACTTTTGAGCGAGCACATTACGGCGGAGATGAAACATTACGCCGGTCAGGTTTTCGCGTGGGATGTGGTCAATGAGGCGTTAGACGAGAACGGCCGCGCCAAAGATTCCATCTGGTACAACCAGCCGGGCATCGGTTTCTCTGGACAAGGCACCGCCTACATCGAGCAGGCATTCCGATGGGCGCATGAGGCCGATCCGAAGGCATTGCTTTTTTATAACGACGCCGAGGCGGAGGGTGTGAATCGGAAGTCGGACGCCATCTATGCCATGGTCAGGGATTTCAAGAATCGCGGGGTGCCGATCGACGGGGTCGGCCTGCAGATGCACATTTCGCGCCTCGACTTCGATATGTCATCCTTCGGAGCGAATATCAAACGTTTAACAGGGCTGGGCCTGCAGGTCCATGTCACGGAACTGGATGTTTCGTTGCCAATGCGCCCAGGCGGCCAATTCCGAGCGGATGACTTGCGGCGTCAAGCGGAGATATATCGCGGAGCGGTGCGCGCATGTGTGCAGAATCCGAGGTGCACCGCGATTCAAACCTGGGGATTTACCGATAAGTACTCCTGGATAGGGTCGCACTCGCGCGGTACCCAAGGCGGAGCGCTCCCATTCGATCGAAGCTACCAGCCTAAACCCGCCTACCGGGCGCTGCTGCAGGAAGTCGCAGCGGCCCATTCGAGGGAGTAACGCACAGCCGATCAGCGCTCAAGCCGCTGCCCGGCGTATCTACTCTTGCAGCGGCGCCGTATCTTGGCGCATCTATAATGACTTGCAGATCCGGAGCTTGGATACCAATGAGTCCGGAATGAGGTCCTGTGGCACAACCTGCGCCAATCCGGCCGGCGAAGACGTCGTATCGCAAGCAAGTCATCATACTGCTGTCGATTTCTGTTTTTCTGCTGCTCGCGGTTCTAGTCTCGGAAACTGCATTTGATCTGAATTTCCTGCACCCCGGGAACAATCAAGACATTGTGGTCTTCTCGGCGCTGTCAGCGCTGATTTTCCTGCTGTTCGTCGCGCTCACGTTTGTCTTGATGCGCAATCTGCTGAAGCTTTTTGCCGAGCGGCGTTTGGGAGTACTAGGCTCGAAATTCCGAACGCGGATGGTGGCGGGCGCCTTGCTGTTGTCGTCCCTGCCCGTCGTATTCATGTACTGGTTCGCCTACGGGCTGATGAACCGCTCGATCGACAAGTGGTTTTCGGCACCGGTCGAAGAAGTGCGCGCCGACACCAACGCGATGGCCACGCTGCTCGCCGACTATGCGGCACAGAATGCGCGCGCAGAAGCGGCGGCGATTGCAGCGTCTCCGGAAACGGAACGCGATTTCGCCGGACACGGGTATTCCGACATCCTGAACGAGTTCCAGCATCATGAAATTACGCTTCAGGGCGGGTTCGCACTGGCCGTGCACGACGGCAACGCCGAAGCGAGCTTTAACGCTCCCGCCCCCTGGCTAGCGATGAAAGATAGATTGCCCATTGCGGAAGCTGAAGCTGGACATCCGGCCAAATTCATGTGGCAGAACAAGGAATACACCCTGGGCGTGGCTCGCGTTCAGGGCGGATTGATTCTGGTAGCTATGCCACTGCCTCCAGGATTTTCGGAAACGGTCCGCCAGGTCGAGACAAGTCAGCAGCGGTACTACAATCTGGCCCGCGAGCGACGTGTGGTTCGCCGCACGTACATGGGACTATTGCTGCTCCTGACGATGAGCGTTCTGTTCGTAACGACCTGGCTGGCACTGTTTCTTTCGAAGATCGTTACGCGACCTCTCTCGGCGCTGGCCGAGGCAACGCAGGCGATCTCCCGTGGCCGTCTTGATTATCGCGTTGATGTGAGCTCTGCCGACGAAATTGGGGATCTGGTGCGCTCGTTCAACCGCATGGCCGAGGATCTCGAAAGCAGCCGGCGTCAGATTGAGGCCTCCAGCCGCGATCTCAGCGCGGCGAATGCGGAACTGGATCAGCGCCGGCGCCAAATTGAGACGATTCTCGAGAGCATTCCCACAGGCGTACTTTCGCTTGATGCCGACCGGCGTATCACGCACGTGAATCAGGCTATGCTCCGCATGTTTCATCCCGATCCTGCATACGGCCCGGGCACCGAAATTCTGCTTGGCGCTTCTCTGGCGGAGGTTTTTCCTACCGAAGTTCTGGAGGATTTCGAGTTCCTCCTGCGCCGTGGCGACCGCATGGGAATGAGCACCAGCCAGATGGAAATGCAGTTCCCGCGAGGATCGTTGAACGTCGCAGTGACAGTCGCAACACTTCGCCATCAGGGAGAGCGTTCCGGTTACGTCGTCGTTTTTGAAGATCTTTCCGATCTGCTGAAGGCACAGAAGCAGGCGGCGTGGCGTGAGGTCGCGCGACGTGTGGCGCACGAAATCAAGAATCCGCTCACGCCAATTTCCCTTTCCGCGGAACGCATTCAGCGCCATCTGGATCGCGCAACACCCAACGATCCCGCATCGATGGAAGTAGTACGTTCCTGTGCGGAAACGATCGCAGGAGCTGTCGAGACGGTCCGCCAGTTGGTGGACGAATTCTCCACGCTGGCGCGCTTCCCGGTTGCCAAGCCCCAACCGGCGGACATCAACGAGATCATCGAGAATTCGCTCGTTATGTTCAACGGGCGGCTCGACGGAATAGCGCTGCGCAAATCGTTGGCTTCGGATCTTCCCAAGGTAATGGCCGACGGCGAGGCGATCAAGCGTGCCATTGCGAATCTCGTCGACAATGCCGCCGAAGCTTCACAGGATTCCATTGTGCGCGAAATTGGAATTTCGACCAGTCTGGTCGCAAGCCGGGATGCGGTGGAAATAGCAGTTGCCGACACTGGACACGGCGTTACCCACGAACTTAAAGAGAAACTTTTCCTTCCATATTTTTCCACGAAGAAACGCGGCACCGGATTGGGCCTCTCCATCGTGAGCCGCATTGTGGAAGATCATCACGGCTCCATCCGTGTAGAGAAAAACGAACCTGTGGGAAGCCGGTTCATCATCGAAATTCCTGTGGTTCCTGAATCCGTTCCGGCCCCAATGACCGCCCATCATGCCTAACATTTTGATCGTTGACGACGAAGCAGGTATCCGGGAATCTTTGGCGGCAATCCTTGCGGATGAGGATTATTCGGCTTCCTCGGTCGAGAGCGGCGAGCAGTGTCTCGAACTGCTCCGAAAGAGCAGTTTTGAGGTGATTCTGCTCGATGTATGGCTGCCGGGAATCGATGGATTGGAGACTCTTCAGAAGATACGACAGATCGAGAATCCGCCCGAGGTCATCATGATTTCAGGGCACGGGACCATCGAAACAGCTGTTCGCGCAACCAAGCTTGGAGCCTACGATTTCCTGGAAAAGCCGCTTTCTCTCGAACGAACTCTGATCGTCGTCAAAAACGCAATCGAGTCGAAGAAGCTCTACCAGGAAAACAGCGACCTGAAAAAGCAACTGCAGAGCAAGGGCATCATCGTGGGTGACAGCATTCCGATGAAGGCGTTGCGGCAGCAGATAGCGCTGATGGCCCCGACCAACGGGAGAGTTCTGATTTATGGAGAATCCGGAACCGGCAAGGAACTCGTTGCCCACGCGATTCATGCGCAAAGCCTGCGTAAGGACGAGACCTTTGTCGAGGTGAATTGCGCCGCGATCCCGGAAGATCTGATCGAAAGCGAACTCTTTGGACACTACAAAGGATCGTTTCCCGGGGCGGCGGCCGACAAGGAAGGAAAATTTCAGCGGGCCAATGGCGGAACGCTATTCCTCGACGAGGTAGGGGACATGAGCCTCAAGACGCAGTCCAAGGTGCTGCGCACGCTCGAAGAACAACGTTTCACTCCCGTAGGAAGCGAAAAGACGATCACGGTGGATGTGCGAGTGATCGCCTCAACGAACAAGGATCTGGAAGAAGAGCAATCGCGTGGAAATTTCCGGGAAGATCTTTTCTACCGGCTGAACGTCATTCCCTTCTTTGTTCCGCCGCTGCGGGAGCGCCGGGAGGACATACCGCAGCTAACCCGCCATTTCCTGAAGGAATTGGCAGTGACCTACGGCCGGCGCCCCCGGGAGATCACGGACGATGCAATCGAGATTCTGATGCGCTATGCGTGGCCGGGCAACGTGCGCGAACTACGCAACGTGATCGAGCGAATCGTCATCATGAATCCGACGACTACCCGTTTTGACAGCAAGCATCTCCCGCCGCTGGTCTACCGCGATGGAAGCCGGCGCGCCCCGAAGAGCGAGTTTTCCACTTTGCATCAGGCGCGCGACGCCTACGAGCGGGACTACATTCTCAAGAAGCTCGATGAAACCCACGGCAACGTGACGCGGGCCGCCGAGGTTCTGGGACTCGAGAGGAGTCATCTCTATCGGAAGATGAAGGCGCTGGGCATCGCGGCGAAAGAGTAGAGCACTCTTATCGCCGCCTCTCAGATCAACCTGTTCTAGTTCAGCGGCAGCAGCGCCTGGCAAGCCGCTTCGCTCGGAATCCCCGCGCCAGTCGGCTGAACACGGATTACGGCGTCCTCAAAGGAGCAGAAACTGCGAATGCCCGTCTGATTGACCGCAATGGGAACGGCCGTGGCGTAATAAGAAACCGCCGGAGGGCCGCCGCTTCCGTTCGCGGTAAAGTTGTATCCCGCCTTGCTGCCCATCGCCAGGCCACTTTCAATCAGGCAGGCCGAGGTTTGGCTGGGAACGCAGGGGGACACTCCACCCAGGTTGGCGAGACTAGCCGCATACCCTTGCGTCGGATAAGCCGAGTTGTATGTGATCTCGGCGGTGTTGATTGTCTTGATGGATTGCACTGCCGACGCCTCATTGGCCGCCATGCGGGCCCGCAACAGGTTGGGAATCGCGATCGCCGCGATAATCAGGATGATCGCAACCACGATCAGCAACTCAATCAGGGAAAAGCCTTTCTGTTTACGCATTGAAAATACCTCCGTTCGAGAATTAGCCGGCAGGTTCACCGGCATGCTGGAACGAAACCTACCGCTTCACCATGTGAATCTCAGTGCCGTTCTTGCGGAACTTCACCTCATCCATTAATTGGTTGATCAGGAAAATTCCACGGCCGTGATTCGAATAGAGGTTCTCGCCCACGGTGCAGCTGGGGATTGCCTGCGGGTCGAATCCCTCGCCGGGATCACGCACAATGATTAGAACGCCGCGTTGCTCGTCACATGCAACAATACATTCAACTATTTTGCTGGGATCTTCTTTGGCTCCGTGAACCACGGCGTTGGCAAGAGCCTCTTGCAGAGCCAGTTCGATGGCATCCTCTTTACCGTCAACGCATTTCATGTCGCGGACGGCTTTCATGACCTGTTCCACCACGGGGTCCACGGATTTGCGGTTGGCGGCGAGGGTAACCCGCACGCGCAGGCTCAGCTTCTCTGGATCAAAGTCGCACTCCGGGATTTGTTCCTCGGAGTTGTCCCCAGCTTCCATGGTTCGCTCGTTGGCCGGTTGCCCTGGGTCTGTCGCTTTCTAGATTCTAGTGGTCCGCGCCAGATACGGCAACGGCCGCCCTATCTGGGGCGGTGGCTACAATATCACAAGTCAGTCTTCGGGGTTTGGGCCTGCTCTGTTTCTGCATGCGAGTGTGCAGCTTGTTGCAACATCCTCTGCTCCAACTGGCGCCGCCAGTCGAGTTCTTCGACGAATTGTCGAGAATCTCGCCAGCCCGGCTCAGCCTTGACGTAGAGTTCGAGGAATACCTTGGTTCCGAGCATTCGCTCGATTTGCAGGCGAGCCGCGGTGCCGATCTTCTTCAGCATGCGCCCCCCTTTTCCGACGAGAATTCCCTTCTGCCCTTGGCGTTCGCAATAGATGGTCGCCGCGATCCGCGTGAGCCGACTGCCTTCTTCGAAATTGTCGACCATCACGGTGGTGGCGTAGGGGATCTCTTCGCTCGTGTTCAGCAGAACCTGCTCGCGGATACTCTCGGCAGCCATGAAGCGGGCCGGCTGATCTGTGAGTTGATCCTCGGGAAAGTACGCTGACTCCGCCGGGAGCCCATCCAGGATGGTCTGCAGCAAAACATCCAGCCCGTTCCTCTTCAGAGCTGATATAGGAATGACTTCGGCAAAATCGTACAGCTTCCGGTATGCCTCAATCAAAGGCAGCAATTTCGATTTTTCCCGGATCAAGTCGACCTTATTCAAAATCAGAAAAACTTTCGCAGAAGTTTTCTTTAACAAATCCAGCGCGAATTGATCGCGCGCGTCGATCTTCTGGGAGGCGTCCATCAGGAGCAGCACCAGGTTGCAGCCTTCCAAGGCCTCGCGAACTTCGACCATCATCTTGCGGCCAAGGGAACTATCCGGCTTGTGAACGCCGGGCGTATCGACGAGGACGATCTGGCCTCCGCCTTTTCCCTTTCGTTTGGGAACATTGATGATGCCTTGAATCCGGTTGCGCGTGGTTTGAGGCTTGGGAGAAATAATTGCGAGTTTCTCGCCCACGAGCGCATTAAGCAAGGTGGACTTCCCCGCGTTGGGCCGTCCGAGAATGCAAACGAAACCGGATCGAAAGGGCATAAAGAAAGCCTGTACTTCCAACTATGCTGGTTGCTGAAGGCTCAGAGGGGTAAGCTATGAGCCGTGAGCTAGAAGCCAGAAGCTTTTATATCAGTTTTAGCTGTTGCGGTTGCACGTGGGTGACTCTGACGCGTTCTACCTTGCGGTCGGTGGACTCGAGCACTTCAAATCTTAGGCCGTCGTCTTCGACAATTTCCCCTTTGCTGGGGATCCGTCCCGCCAACTCGCTTACAAGTCCGGCAATCGTCGCTGACTCCTTCCCTTCCGGTTTGGTTCCGAACAATTCTCCGAGACGGTCGACATCCATACCTCCGGAGACGATGAAGGCTTTCTCGCCATCGCGGACAACCTCAGGCTTATCGCGCTCGTCGCGAATCTCGCCCACGATTTCCTCGACCAGGTCTTCAATCGTAACGAGTCCCGCTACGCCTCCGTATTCATCCACGACAATTGCCATGCGGATGTTCTGCTTCTGCATTTCACGTAGCAGATCGCTGCCCAGCTTGCTCTCCGGCACAAAGTGGACGTCGCGCCGCATGATGGAATCCACCGAACGCAGATGCGCTTCGCTGTCGGGAACCTGCAGCACGTCCTGCGTGTAGACAATTCCTTTGATGTTGTGAATGGTGCCTTCGTAGACGGGCACGCGGGAGTAGTGCTTGGAGCGCAGCATCTCAATAAAGCGCTCGACCGTAGTATTTGTTGGCACTGCAAAGATAACGGGCCGCGGCTTCATTGCCTCGCGGACCGTCTTCCCGCTAAATTCAACCACCGATTGGATCAGGTCGCGATCGCCCTCTTGAATGATTCCCTCTTCCTGCCCTGCTTCAATCAGCGCATCTACAGCCTCGGAAGCCGTCTCTGCTTCTTCCGAAGCGCCCTGCTTGGTCAATGACGCAACCGACTTCATGAATCCGAGCACAACCGTGATTGGCATGGTCAGATAAATCAGAATACGCAGGATGGGCGTCCATGGAACCAACCACTCTCCCTTTGTACGGGAAAAGAACACGAAGGGCAGAAAACGATTGCAAAAAGTAACGATGAGGATCAGGGCAAACGCGGCCTGGAGGAGTTCGTAGATTGTCCAAGACAAATCGCTGAAGAGCAGATACCCGATCAGCAGCGCAATAGTGGCGATGGTCAGCTGGCTCAACACTGCCATCGACAAAGACGCGCGAGAGCGGCTGACCTTGAGTTTGGGCTCAATCTTCTGTTCGAAGACGTCGATGTTGTCCTGGAAGTCGCGGGAGAGGAATTTGCCGGCTTCCTGATAGACACGGTCGACGTACGAAACCAGGACTAGCAGACCGATAAGAAAAAATATAGCAACAATGACGGCGATGATGTTCATGCCGTCCGCGCTTTCCTTTTGCGAGACGTGAGGCGGGTAGACTTTGATCGCGCCGAGCGGACTTGGCCGCGCTCAATCAACGAGACTGGCAAATTCAGGGCCCGGCGTAGCTTGGCTTCCTTCCGCGCCATGGTTCCATTATCTCGCTCGTGGTCATACCCCGCCAAATGCAGGATGCCGTGCAAGGCCAGGATTTTCACCTCGACGGCGGGCGCATGGCCGAGTTCAAGGGCGTTCCGCAATGCGATGTCGGCTGAGATCGCAATTTCTCCGGCCGGATTGGCGCCAGTTCCATTTGTCTTATCCCCCGAAGGAAACGAGAGAACATCAGTCGGTTTGTTGAGGCGGCGGAAGCGGCTGTTTAACGAACGCATCGCAGCGTTGCTTGTCAGCAACACGGTTATATCGCCGCGCAGTCCGGCCACGCGTTTTGCCCGCAGAACAAAACGGTTCAGGTCTGCCTCGGTCAGGCCTTCGATCTTCTTTTCCAGAATCACCAAGCGACTCTGTCCTCTTGCAGGTTTGCAGAAATAACAAAGAGGGCCGCATGCTCTGGCCCTCGTTTCTTGGGGTGTTTATTCCTTCGCGTTTGTGACCGCCGCTTTTTCCTCGGACGCGGTAGACACCTTCTCGTTCGGGTCGGCGGCTTTTGGTTCTGCCAGCAGGAGCATCTGCTGTTCGGCTACTCGCGTCTTGTGCTCGTCGTAGGCACGAACGATGCGCTGGACCAGATGATGCCGGACGACGTCGCCTTCGTCGAAGTTAACGAAGGCAAGGCCGTCCACATTTTTCAAGACGTCGATCGCTTCGAGCAAGCCGCTCCGGCGGGCATTTGGCAAGTCGATCTGTGTAATGTCGCCGGTTATTACCGCCTTTGAGTTGAATCCAAGACGAGTAACGAACATCTTCATCTGCTCGGATGTAGTGTTCTGCGCCTCGTCGAGAATCACGAACGAATCGTTTAACGTCCGTCCGCGCATGAACGCGATCGGCGCAATCTCGATAACGTTCTTCTCTAGATAGCGATCGACTTTCTCAGGATCGAGCATGTCGTAGAGCGCGTCGTACAAGGGGCGGAGATACGGATCGATCTTGTCCTGCAGCGTGCCCGGCAGAAATCCCAGTCGCTCTCCAGCTTCGACTGCGGGTCGCGCGAGAATAATGCGATTTACGCGCTTCGCCAGCAGGGCCGAGATTGCCATGGCAACTGCCAGATACGTCTTGCCGGTTCCAGCGGGGCCAATGCCGAAGACCATGTCGTGCTTCTCGATGGCCTCGAGATAGCGGCGCTGATTGTTGCTCTTTGGCTGAACGGTTCGCCTGCCAAAGGAACGCTGCTTTCCTGCGTCGGCGAGGCCGCGCAGGGTCGAATGTGGGTCTGAGGTCAGCACGCGCAGCATGCTGTTGAGATCGCCGTTGTTGAACGAGTAGCCGGAGCGCTGCAGGCTCTCGTAGTCGCTAAAGACCTGTTCAGCGCGGGCAACATCCCGCGGTTGGCCCTCAAGCTCAATGCCGTTCGCCCGCAGGTTAATCGTGATGTTCAGACCATCCTCTAACACGCGGACGTTCTCGTCCCGCGTACCAAAGAAGGTCTCGATGTTGGGAGTTACCCCGATGCTTTTTTTCATGCTTGTCGGTTCAAGATTATGCCAGCCGCCCACTGCCCGCGGCCACGCGCACGTCCACGGCTCCATCGGTAGACACATAGACGCCTGCCAGTCGCAGACGGCACAGGATTTTTCTCAGAGACGGGATCAATCGAGATGTTCGCGCCCGATGGGCGAACGACTACCATTGGATTAAGCGTACCCCGGTTCAAACAAGAGAGTCAATGGGAGGAAAACCTCAGGCTGTGGAAGCATTTGCGTCGGCCTTCGAGGCAGGCACCGCCCTGGTTTTTGCCCAATTCCGCAGGGCCGTAATTTCTTCGGCGCGAGTCGTCGAGAGGGGTACCGTCTGGGCCAACGCGGCGATCAGAGAGTCGGTGCTCAGCGGCTTCTTTTCGGAATAGGCAGCATAGAGGCCGCCCTGGACGGCGGCATCGATCTCGGCTCCGGAATATCCACGGGCAGCAGAGGAAACTTTGTCGAGGTCGAAATCTGCCGGATTGCGTTTGCGCCTGGCAAGCTGGATTGAAAAGATTTGGCGGCGCTCCGCCCGGTTGGGGAGATCTACGAAAAAAAGCTCATCGAATCGTCCCTTGCGAATCAACTCGGGCGGCAGGACTGTGACGTTGTTGCACGTTGCTGCGACAAAGACCGGGGACTTGCGGTCTTGCATCCAGGAGAGGAATGAGGCAAGCAGGCGGGACGAGACGCCCGCGTCGGCGGAGGCAGAGTCAGGTCCGCTTCCGGCAAAGACTTTTTCCAACTCATCGATCCAGAGGACGCACGGCGCCAATCCTTCCGCAACCTGAAAGACTTTGCGGATGCGCTTTTCCGTCTCGCCGATGTATTTGTCGTAGACGGCCGAGGTATCGAATTTCACCAGAGGCAGCTTCCATTCTCCGGCGACGGCGCGGGCGCAAAGTGACTTTCCGCAGCCCTGTACCCCAAGAATGATGAGTCCGTGGGGCGGCTCAAGGCCGAAATCGCGGGCGGAGTCTTCCCAGGCGCCGCGACGTTGCTGAAGCCAGTGCTTAAGATTTTCTAGGCCGCCGACTGCCGACATGTTGTCTGAAGCTTCGATGAATTCGAGCATTCCCGAATGCCGAAGCAGCTGCTTCTTGGCTTCGAGCACATCGGTGATCGCTTCGGGACACAAGGCATAGCGCGTAACCAGCGCTTGCGAGATGGCACGTTCGGCTTCTTCTTCAGTCAGGCCGCGCAAGTTCGCCGACATGGCATCGACCCCTGCGGCATCGAGTTGCAGTTTCAGCGTGTAGGTTTTCGAGAGCCTGGTGAAAGTGTCGTGAATGATATCGTGCAGGCGCTCGCGATCGGGTAACGGCAGATCGAAGTATTCAACCAGCGTGGTTAGTTCGGGAGGTACGGTAATTTCTGGAGCCGTAATGATCACGGTGCGGCGATTGGCGGAGAACTTTTGTCCCACATCCCGCAAACGTCGTACAACCACGGGGTCATCCATATGGCGATGAAAATCTTTGAGGATGAACACCGCCTCGGTCGTCATAGATTCCATATTCGCGAGGGCTTGCACGGGTTCGCGTGTGTTGTAGATGGAGCCTGAGGCGGCTGCTGCCGATTGGTCCGATCCCATGGCAGACATCACGGCGCGGGTGAGGCGTTCTGCTTCGTTATTGCCAGGACTGAGAATGCTTCGCGGTTGCGGGGAAGTGCGGACCGGAGTCCAGACGCCCTGGTCGGGGCGCGGTTGCGCGTTTTTTTGGCTTTCAACGGGCAAAACGGAGCCGGAGCGCTGCAGGCCATCGGCGATGCTCCACTCAAAGGTCGCCATGTTCAGTTCAGAACACGCTGAGCGCACCATGTTGACGGCGCGCATCTCTTCCGACGTTTCCATCACGAGGATGGGTGTCGAGGAGTTTATCAGGACCTTCAGGCGATCAAGTGCTTCCGGCATAATGCTCCAGTTGTCCGGTCTATGCGGGCCCACGCCAACGTTTGACCGGCTTGGAACTGCTCCCCTATAATAAGAAATTCGGACCCACCCGAATATCTCTCTGAAGACACGAAGGTAACGAACTCAACATGGCAAATCATCTTTCGGCGCTGAAGCGCGCCCGCCAGACCGAACGCCGTACGACGCGCAATCGCGCTAACACCTCTTCCCTACGCACCCAGCTGCGCGATATGCGCGAAAGCATCGCCAAGGGCGACAAAGCCGCTGCCGAGCAGGTCTACCGAAAAACCGTATCGGTACTCGATAAGGCCATCCAGAAGGGGACACTGCACGAGAACACGGCTTCGCGGTATAAGTCCCGCCTGGGCGCGCGCGTCACGGCAATGAAGTAGTCGTCGGATTTTTTGTTTTCAAAAGCCGGCAGGTCAGAGGATCTGCCGGTTTTCTTTCAGGTAACAAAACCCACTGAGCCGTTATGGGCTCCGGCGAAGTGCATTTAGCCGCTGCTGCGCTTCCGTCATTTCCGGCGCTAACTGCAACGCTGCCTCATAGGCCTCAGCGGCGGCTTTCGCGTCACCCTTTTCTTCGAGAGCCCGTCCCAGCCAAAAATCAGCAGGAGCAAAGGGCGCGATCTTCGCGGCGTTAGAAAGATCATTCAGGGCCGCGTCATAGTTTTGCTCCCTGTATTCAGCCATGCCGCGGCCGAGCAAACTATTCTGCTTCTGTGGATCTGCTTGTAGGGCCGCCGTGAATTGCTGCTCGGCGGACTTCAGATCGTTGCCATTCATCAACAAAAAACCCAGATTGTTGTGCGTCTGAGCAATTTCAACCGGGTCGGACTCGTAGCCCAGCGCCGCCTGGTATTCGTGTTTTGCGGCATCGACCTGGTTCTGTTGTTGCCGCAGGACGCCAAGGTTGTAGTGCGCCGTGGAAAGGGTTGGCGCAAACTGAACGGCTGCCTCGAAGTGAGGCAGGGCAAGCCGGGTCAGACCAAGATCCATCAGCGCCGAGCCAAGATTCTGCTCGGCGATGCCGTTCTGGCTGGTCACAGCCAACGTATGCGTGAACAATGAATAGCTATCGCGCCAGTAACGGATCTGAACAAGCGTTACCGAACTGAATGCGACCAGCAGGGCCGCGACACTTGCCGCCACCACAGGACGCGTCAGCTTTAGTTGAGCAAAGACTTCTGCGCCACCCCAGACGGCGATAATGAATAATCCGACGAAGGGCAAATAAGCATACCGGTCTGCCATCGCCTGGCGCCCGACTTGAACAAGGCCAATCATTGGCAGCATGGCGGCCAGATACCAGAGCCAACCGGCGAGCAGATAGCGAAGAGTCCGCCGTTTTTTCCAGGCCAGGCCGCAGATACCGAGAATTAGAATCGCCGCCGCGATCACCTTCCATGCGGCAATCGAGCTTTCCGGGTACGGATAGAAGACTGCAAGGCGAGCGGGCCAAATCCCTTTTCCAAGATAAGCCGCGTAGGAGTAAATCGCGTTTTGAATCCGCAGGCTCAGGGGCAGCACCTGCCTTGATCCCAGAGCGCCGCCGGCGTGCTGCGCATAGATCGTAATCCAAGCGCTGGCGGCTGAAAAGGCAAGGAGCGGCAGTTTCTCGAAAACAGCCCAGAAGAGGGTGGCCGAGGATTCCGAATCCGAAACGAAACGACTGAGCGGCCAATAGTCCCATAGAAGGAGCAGGAGGGGCAGCGTTATTGCCATGGGCTTGGCTGCCAGCGCCAGAGCGAAGGCCACGAGCACGAGCGAGTAACGCCGCCAATTCCGGTGGCTGACGTACCACCCGTACGCGAGTAGCGCCAGCAAGAGAAAGAACATGGACAACACAGATTTGCGCTCAGCGATCCACGCCACGCATTCGACATTCAACGGGTGAACCGCAAACAATGCTGCCACCACCGCGCTGCGAATGGAGCATCCAGTCGCCCTCAGAAGCACGAGGAATAAGAGAACAACGTTGAAACCGTGCAAACAGACACTGTGAAGATGGTGCCCCAAGGGATTCTGCCGGAACAATTCGGCGTCCTCCATGTGGGAGATCCACGTGAGCGGGTGCCAGTTGGCTTCAGTGCTCGCGGTGAATGCCCATTTGATGTTTTTCCAGGAAACACCCCCCATGACGTGAGGATTCAACGTGACGTAGCGGCCATCGTCAAAGTTGACGAAATCGTTATGAAACGATGGAACATAGAGCAGGAGCGTCGCGGCGAAAAGAAGTAATGCGACGATAACGGGAGAAGGCCGGGCCGTTAACTTCGAGAGCTGTGATTGCGGGACTGGTGCGACCTCGAAGCTGGACACCTTGGTATGTTCTATCAGCGATGCCGCTACCACAAGTTACCGATGGGTTGAGGGAGGGATTTCGAACCCTCAGGCGCTGAAGCGCTGTTTCGTTTCGGCTCGTTTTCAGGGCATGGCTGAAGGCAATCCCTGAGACGAACCGTCCATTCCTTCTACACCGGCAGATGTTCTTGCATCCAGCCCGGAGTTTCGACTTTTGGTTCCGTGGTCAGGTCCATGACAAGCCGTTCGAGGACCATGCGCTTGCTGACTGGGTTTGAACGAAGAGCAAGATCGGCTTTGGCGAGGAGGCGGATGGCGCGCGTGAGTTCGCGCCGGTTCTTGTAGCGGCGGGCTTGGCGGATGATGTCATCGGCGGCAAACGGAGGCACGCGGAATCCCTGCCAGAGCGCGGCCCAGAGCATGCGCTGATCGCGCACATTGCGTTCAAGAATGATGAGCATTTGGCGGAACGTTTTCGCCAGCATGTACACATGGCCAATAGACGCTTCCTCGCCTTCGCCGGAGGCCAGAATCGCATCGAGAACTTCGAGAGCCTTCACACGGTCCTTGCTGGAAATCGCATCGGTCAGCTCGTAGAGCGACCGCTGCTTAGCGGCGAGGACCATGGTTTCCACGTCGCCCAGCGTAATGCGCTTTTTCTCGCCGACATAAAGAATGAGTTTCTCGAGTTCGTTGGAGATCATCATCATGTCGCCGCCGAGTGCATCGACGAGTTCGCGGGCGCCGTCGGGTTCGATCTTCACTTCGCGAGTGGCGCAGAAATCGGTCAGCCAGCGGACGGCTTCGCCTTCCTCCACGCGAGCTAGTTCGACAATGCCGCAGTACTGGCCCATCGTTTCTCGGATGCGCTGATAGCGTTCTTTGTCCTGCATCTCCATTTTGCGGACGTCGGCGGGAATGCTGATGTGGTCGGCAACGAAGATGAGGAGGGCGTCGGGATTTGGGCTGTTACAGTACTCTTCAATCGCCGCGAGCTTTTCCTCATTCGATCCGCGGCCGAAGAGATTCTTCACACCGCGCACGAAGAACACCTGAAAGGGTGCCATCAACGACGGCGTGCGCGCGCGGTCAAGAATTTCGGCAAGGTCATTATCGGCGAGATCAAATTCGAAGAGACTGAAGTCACGCAGATCGGCCGGCACGAGGTGTTCGAGAATCGCATCTCGAAAGCGCTTGCGGAAGAAAGCTTCGTCCCCTACGAAGACGTAGGCTGGACGCATTTTGCGCGCCTGCAGGTCACTGACGAAACGTTCGGCTTGGGCAAAGGCTTTCACTATGTCTCGAAAAAAAATGCTCACTCCGACTCTAGCATTCGTCGGGCGATTCGCATAGTAACGGCATTGGAGTCGGAGGCTGGGGACCATGCACCAGGGGTCAGAACATTCACATCACAGCTTACCCAGGAGTTGCACGATGTCCGGTTGCGTCCAATCGATCGGCCCGACTATTTTTCTGCGGAGGATGCCTTGGCGATCGATGATGTAGCTTTCCGGCCATCCGGATGTGCCGTATAGGCTGGCGACTTTCTGCTCCGGATCGCGAACCGTTAGAAAATTGACCCCGTGTTCCTTAAGAAAGTTGTGATAGGCATTGCCGTCGACGTCGATACTCACCCCCACTACGACAATCCCCCGGCCACGCATTCGTTCCTGCATGCTCATCAGCGAAGGAAGTTCTTCCTGGCACGGCGGACACCATGTTGCCCAAAAGTTGAGCACGACGACCTGGCCGCGGAATTGATCAAGTGAAACCTTTCGGTCGGAATCCTGAACTGTGAATTGTTTGGCGGCATTGCCGATGTGAGCGGGGCGTGTTCCGCTATAACAGGCGATAGCCGACAAGCACGCCGCAAGCGCCGCAACAGTAGAAAACTGCTTCACAAACTAGAATCCCTCCAAAATATTTGACACCAGCGTCCGAGCGAAGTCCTGGGAGAGGCGGCGGAACGCGGGCGTATCCTCTTCAAAAAACGTGGCCAGGTCCTGCGAAACTTCATATTGCTCGCGGAAAACGTAGCTCGGATCCTGATAGAGCACACGGCCATGACGGTCGACCAGTTTCACTCGCATGCTGACGACGATGAGGACGCTGGCAGCGCGGCCGGTCGCTGTGTCGTATGCCAACGGAGTCTCGACCGTTGAGACAACCGTCCCGTGCAGGACCGCGTCGGCGTCGGCGGGATCGTTCACGATGTGATAGCGGGTGCGGGTCGTGAACTCACGCACGACGGACGCGGTCAGCATCTGTTCGATGCGATAGGTCAGCGTTTCGTTCTTAAATGACGGGATCGCGATCGTCTTGACGTCCTGAGGAAGAGCGACGTTGTGGCCAGCAGTGTGATATCCGCAAGCGAGACTTGAAGCGATCGCGAGAAGCAAGAATCCGATCAAGCTCCGCAGGTAAGTCCTCACTGGATTTTTCCCATCGGACGAGTGGCCGTCATGCTCTCCGCACACTCAACCGCGGTAAGCGCTGAAATGCGGAGATTATCGGCCGCAGCCCATAGCCACATGCCATTGGGATGCACAGGATCGCTCTTGAACGTGACGTGGATCTCGTTCTGGCCTGCGGAGCCTACATTGGTCGGCCAATCGTCTTCCCCGGCAGAAACGACCGTATGATCTCCCGCCAACACGCGCGCCGTTTCCACGACATCGGCGGCCTGATCGAACTCGAGGAACAAGGCTATTGCGTGGCCATGAAAGATTGGCGCTTGGAGCAGAAACAGCGAAGGCTCCACCGCCTGGCCACCAACAATCTTGCGGAAATGGCGGAGGATGCGCGACTCCACCGAATCGAGGGCCGGCTGCGACTTCGGGCCGTATCGGGCGATCATGTTGAACGCGACCTGCGCGTCGAAAACATCTTTAGGCAGCGGCTGAAACGACAGCAGATTCACCGTCTGTTGATGTAGTTCGTCCATGCCGCGCTGCCCGTGCTCGGAGGCGGGCTCGAGGGCCGTTGCGATAGCACGCTTAATTACGGCCGCTTTATTTGCGCGTAACAGCAGCAGGGCCAGCGTGATTGCCACAGGATGCGCCGTAACACAGGGTCCAGGTTGGAGTTCCGGTTTCACAACCTGCGCCCGCTCGCGCTCGATCCACAACGAACGAACTGTGGCGCCAGGCTGATCTTCGAGCACCGCCGACAAGTCGACAATGGTGCTGCCGGCATCGCGAGCGTCTTTCCAACTGCGGAGTGTGCTTTCGGGATCGGAGGCGAAAAACGTGAAATCGACATGCTCGAATTGCTCGGCACGCACGCGCTGGATGAAGCTGATCTCGTCGCCCATGGCCTCGAGCTGTCCCATGGATTCGTCATCGTCGAGCAGCCGGATATCGGCTGCTGGAAAGTTGCGCTCGTTCAGGACTTCGGCGACCTCTTTGCCCTTGAGTGATCCAGCGCCCACGATAGCGGCGCGGTAGAGCTTGCCCCGCGCAGCAGGCGGACTTGGAGGCGTGATGCGTGCGGGCTCGCTCATGATGTTTGCGAAGCCTCCTTGTAGGGCGGGGGCGGTGGATCATGGTGGCGGCGGAAGATCCACTGCAAGCGCCAAAAGACTCCGGAAACCATGTAGAGCAGAGCAATCGCGAACAGCATCTGTTTCGAGAAGAAAAAGATCAGCGCGAAAAGGCCAGCCAGTAAAACGATCAGGCGAAACGGGTGCCGCGATCGGAAATCAATGTCTTTGAAGCTGTAGAAGCGCCAGGTGCTCACCATGAGATAGCCGACTGTGGCAACCATCGCTGACCAAGCCAGCGCCGTATAGGGCGAGAAGACCGCGCGAGGATCTCCGCTTTCAAAGTGGACGACGGCGGCGATTACGCCAGCACCTGCTGGAATCGGCATCCCGACGAAGTATTTCTTGCCGGGTCGCCCGGGATTTGAGGGCTGCGGATTGGAAGTGATGTTGAAGCGCGCCAGACGACTCGCTCCGGCAATAAGAAAAAGAAAGCTGGCGATCGCGCCGAGTTGAGTCAGCTTAATGTGCAATTGGCCCTGCGCGAGCCACATTGGTGGAACAAGGTGAAATCCCCAGGTCCAAGCGAGCATCGCCGGGGCGACGCCGAATGTGATGGCATCGGCCAGAGAATCGAGTTCGCGGCCGAACTCACTGGTGGTGCCAGTCATGCGCGCGATGCGTCCGTCGAGTCCGTCGAAGAGAACTGCGAAGCCGATGGCCTTGGCCGCATTGTCGAGGTGCCAGAAATCGATGAGCGTCGCGTGCATCACCTCGAGAATGGCGTAGTAACCCAGCGCCATGTTCGCCGTGGTGAACAGCGAAGGCAGGATGTACATCCCCTTGCTCTGCCTGCGCCGCGGCCGAGTTGGGAGTTGGCTCATCGGCGATCTCCGAGCGCGGCAGATGCACTTCCGGCAGCGAGAGTTTCGTGCGCCGGCAGGTAGGCAAGTATGGTCGCGCCGCCCTTCACATTATCTCCGACCTTCACGTTGGCTCGAGCGGAGGCGTCGAGTATTAGGTCGACACGCGATCCGAATTTGATCAGGCCGACGCGCTGGCCACGTTCGAGGCGATCTCCAACTTTCGGATTGAAAACAATGCGGCGGGCCAGCAGGCCTGCAATTTGCTTAAAGACAACGGTCTGGCCATCGCCTTCCACAGTAACGGCATTCTGCTCATTCTGATCAGCGCAGTTCGGGCTGCGGGCGTCGAGAAACTTCCCGCGCTGGTAGCGAACCTCGCGCACCACACCGCTAATCGGCGAGCGATTCACGTGAACGTTGAAGACGCTCAGGAAAATGCTGAACCGCAGGCACTCGCGGCTCCCAATCCTGACAGTAGAAACGTCGGTGACCTTTCCGTCGCCGGGAGAGACAACGGCTCCCGGGTCGGAAGGAATGGCTCGTTCCGGATCACGGAAGAACCACAAGAAGAAGGCCGCCAGGAGAAGCGGAATGATCGCCCACGCCGGGTTGGTGAGCCAGCCCAGCAGAACGGCGGCAGCAATCAGCGGCAGAGCGTAGAAATAACCATCGCGAACCATGGGGAGTTATTTCATTATAGCTGGCGGCATTAACCGGCGCATCCGGATGAAGCGTCGTAAGTATAAATAAAAAAAGGCGCTTTATCGCGCCCTGCAGAAGGTAAATCTGTCCTGGGCGGCAGATGCCGCCGAAGCTATGGCCAAGGTTCAACTACGCTACGTTGACGCCGTATTGCTGCCGATACTCCCGCTCAATGGACTCCATTTGATCTTTGAGGCGGAGTTTCAGCTTTTTCAGACGTACTTCTTCGAGCTTTTCGTCTTCGCTGAGATAACGTTTTTGGGTGAGTGAATCGAGACGTTGTGCGTATTGCGTATGCTCATGAGCCAGCCGGCGAAATTCTTCGTGACTGGTCAGGAGTTGGTCTTTCGGAGTCAGCATCCAGCAGACCTCCAAACCGGGATTATTGGGCCAAGTTAGCACACGCGTGAAATCGTAGCAATGCCAAAAAAGTTGTGCAGTTTCCTTCTAGCGGAGGTCGTGGCGATAAAGAATGGCGTCTTCTATCGGATTGCTGTAGTAGGACTTACGGCGACCCTGCTGTTGGAACCCGGCGCTTTCGTAAAGCCGGCGGGCGGGAGTGTTCGATTCCCGAACCTCAAGAAACACTGTTTCACTGTTTGTTTCACCAGCGGCGGCAAACAGGGCTTTCAGAAGGCGTTTGGCGATTCCCTTCCGTTGAGCGCTCGGAGCTACGGCGATGTTTTCGAGTTCCCAGTCGGGAGCGAGATGGTGCGCAATGAGGAAACCGAAGACCGAAATTACAGATGAGGGTTCGCCCTCCGCTACGAGCGCAAGTCGCTGCGAAGGCGCATCTGAGGAAAACAACTCTTGGTATTGGCCTCGAGTCCAGTGGGCTGCCGAGGTGGAGGCGCCCGCGAGTTCTCGCATCGAATCGACGTCATCGGGAGTAGCGGGGCGGATTCTCACGATGCAAGTGGCTTAGGACTTCGAATGTGGCTTCGCAAAGATTTCCGCGTCGGTGCGGCGGATGTAGTTGGCATCCAGTTGCGCGGGATCGATGGTTTCGCCCAATCGCAGCTTTTTCCAACCGAGTCGAGCGATCATTTCAGAGCTGATCGTGTCGAGGTACGAAATCGTGACGCCTGCGGCGCGAGCTTGATCAGCAAATTTGCCGTCTGTCGTCACTACCGAGAGCCCGCGTGCGGCCTCGAGGAATTCCTCTTTCGGCAACAGTTGTTCGCGAATCAGGCTCCTCGTCCTGTCAGCCATGTCGTATTCTCCGGCGTACATTTCGCCGCGCCCGGCATCGATTGCGGCAAAGACCTTGCCGTTCCCCGCGCTGGCGAGAACTTCAAGTAATGACACCGCGACGATCGGCTTTGTAAGAATCTCCGCCAGCGCTTTGATTGCCGCCAAGCCGACGCGGAGTCCGGTAAATGAACCCGGTCCCGACACGACAATGAAGGCATCGATCTGCGTTTTGTTGAATCCATGCTTCGCCAGCAGACCGGCGATCTGCGGTACAAGCTGCGCCGAAAATGTTCCACCGGTAAGCGGGACGGGGTCGATGACATGAACTTTGTCATTCGAGGATTCGTCCGCGCGCGCCAACGCGACGCTGCCGTTCCTGCCCGAAGTGTCGGTGACGAGAAGAAGCATTCTAGGTTTTGATCCGTGAAAATCCGCGCGAATCCGTGGCCGACCAAGCTTGAACGAGTTCCAAAAGAACTCCGCCCGTGCTGGCAGGATGCACAAAAACATATTGATGTCCGCCGGCGCCGGTCTTGATCTCTTCTGAGACAAGCCGCACTCCATCTTTCTTCAAGCGGTCGACCGCAGCCCGCAGGTCGGGAACTTTCAGGCAGACGTGGTGCAATCCTTCGCCGCGCCTGGCGATGAATTTCGCAATCGTCGAATTCTCTGAAGTCGCTTCGAGCAGTTCCAGGCGGCTCTCGCCCACCGGAACCATGACGAGCTTCACCTGCTCGTGCTCGACGATCTCTTCCGGAGAGGCGCTCAAGCCCAGCTTTTCATAGATCGCCTTCGCCGCCGAGAGCGATTTCACCGCAATGCCGAGATGATCGATGCTGAAGTCCACGGTCTCTCTTTATTCCTTCGTGTGACTTCGTGTCCTTCGTGGTTAATTTTTTGAACCGCTTTTTTTAAACCACAAAGGACACGAAGTCACACGAAGGAAAACTAACTCTTACCCACGATCTCTTCCACCAGCGTGTACGGATCTTTCTTGTACTCGGCGACTTCGGCGGCGAGTTGACGCAGATTTCCGTCAGACATCTGCGCCCGGGCTTTCTCGAGCATCGCGTCGCGCAGCATTTCTACCAGCCGCTCCTGCCAGTTTTCGACGCTCTTTTTCAGGGCGCGATTTTCTTTCTGAAGATAGGCCTCGTATTCGCCGATCGCGGCGGCCAATTCCACGACGCCCTTCCCTTCGCTGGCGACTGTCTTCACAATGGGCGGCGTCCAGCCGTCGTTGCGCGTGGCTAGCGACTGCAGCGCGCGAATTTCGCGCTCGACCCGCTCGGCTCCTTCGCGGTCGCTCTTGTTTATCACGAAGATGTCGGCAATTTCCATGATACCGGCCTTGATGGTCTGCACGTCGTCGCCCATGCCCGGAACCAGAATCACAATCGTGATGTCGGCCAGACGGACGATCTCGACTTCATCCTGACCGACGCCGACAGTCTCGATGAGAATGATGTCGCGTCCCGAGGCATCGAGCACAGAGGCGACGTCGGCGGTTGTGCGCGCGAGTCCGCCGAGCGATCCGCGGGTAGCCATGCTGCGAATGTAGATGCCGGGGTCGGAAAAGTGATCCTGCATGCGGATGCGGTCGCCGAGAATCGCCCCGCCGGTGTAGGGACTGGTCGGGTCAACGGCGATAATGCCGACGGTGTAATTGTCGTCGCGTGAGGTTGCCCCACCCTTATCTCGCGCATTTTGCGAGACAGGGTGGGGATTTCTCGTCTTGCGATAAAGCTTCGCGAGCTGATCAACCAGTGTGCTCTTCCCTGCTCCGGGAGCGCCGGTAAGGCCGATGACACGGGCTTTGCCCGTGTGCGGGAACAGAGCCTTCAACAGATCGGACCATCCGGCCGCGCGGTTCTCGACAGTGGAAATGGCACGCGCAAGCGCGCGCGGGTCGCCGGAACGGACGTCATCGATCAGGGAATGAGTCTGGCTTGCCAAGCGATCAGTGTAAAGCAGAGGAGGTAGAGAAAGACATATCTAGGATGGGATAGTGAGCGATGTCGCTATGCCAAAGGAGCATTTCCGCGAATCTGAATCTTGGTCCTATACTGCACGCATGGAATTGGATGCCACAGATTCAATCGTGTGGATCGGGATTGTGGGGGTCGTTCCGCGGGAGAACTGCGAACTGCTGTCGCATGAAGAAGGAGCCTATGTCAACTTCCTAACCTTGGCAACCAGTGACAAGGAATATCGGGCAAAGGTGATTGGAGCGCTTTCTTACTACCGACTGGAGCTTCTGGAGTTTCAGGACGTGCGGCGATTGTCGGAGTCCGACAATACCTCAGAAGAAATCTTGGCGATCGCCGAAGAGTTGGAGCGGAATAGCAACCCACAACACGTGCGCTATGGCAGGTTCCACACCTTTCCTCGCAAAATGTGAGTGGCGCACGACACTTTGAGAGATAGACCGGACTCAGAGCGGAGCTAGGCGAAATCAGTCTTTCAGCAGTTGCCGCGCAATCACCAACCTCTGAATCTCGCTAGTCCCTTCACCGATTGTGCACAGCTTCACATCACGGTAAAACTTCTCCGCCGGATAGTCCTTGATGAATCCATAGCCGCCGTGAATCTGCACGCTCTCATTGGCGCATCTCACCGCGACTTCGCTGGCGTAGAGCTTCGCCATCGAGGACTCCTGCGTCGTCTTCATGCCGGCGTCTTTCATTGAAGCGGACTTCATCGTCAGCAAAGTCGCAGCTTCGATTTCGGTTGCCATGTCGGCCAGCTTCCACTGGATCGCCTGAAAGTCGCTGATGGCTTTGCCGAACTGGTGGCGCTGCTTGGAATACTTGAGCGCGCACTCGTAGGCGCCCTCGGCCATGCCGAGAGAGAGGGCAGCGATCGAGATGCGGCCCCCGTCGAGCACGCGCATGGCGTCGGGGAATCCCTGGCCTTCGGCGCCAAGCAGATTGTCGGCTGGAATGACGCAGTCTTCGAAAATCAACTCCGCCGTGTCACTGGCGCGCAGGCCAAGCTTGTTTTCTTTCTTGCCGGGACGAAATCCCTTGGTGTCTTTTTCGACAACGAAGGCCGAGATTCCGTGCGTGTGTGCGGCTTTGTCCGTAACTGCAAGCACGACGACCACGTCCGCATAGTGGCCGTTGGTGCAGAAGGTCTTGGTGCCGTTCAGGACCCAGCTGTTGCCTTTGCGGACGGCGGTCATGCGGGCGCTCCCGGCATCTGATCCGGAGGAGGGCTCAGTCAATCCCCACGCGCCGATGAACTCACCGGTGGCGAGCTTGCTGACATATTTCTTCTTCTGTGCTTCATTGCCGGCAAGGAAGATGTGATTCGAGCATAGCGAGGTGTGCGCGGCCACGATGATGCCGACCGAACCGTCGACGCGCGAGAGTTCCTCGATCGCGGTGACGTATTCGACATAGCCCATGCCCGCGCCGCCGTACTCGGGCGGAAAGATCACGCCCATCAAGCCCATCTTGCCCAGCTCTTTGATCGTCGCGAGCGGGAATTCGCTGGCCTCGTCCCACTTGATCACGTTGGGCTTGATCTCGCGCTCGGCAAACTCGCGCACGCTCTTTTTCAATTGCAGTTGTTCGTCGTTCAGTTGGAAGTCCACAATTCCTCCCGGAGAATCGGGCGCGACCACTACCCCGTTGAAGGAGTTCCCTCAAAGCTCCGAATTTTTGATTAGAACATAGCGCCGGAACGGGAAGAAGTTACGTCCGGAGGAGAAAGGAGTGAGGTGGGATGACCCGCATGAACACTGGCGATTCTGCGTATCTGCGCGTCCCACCCAACCGACCGGATGGTCTGGCATTTGCGCCGTTCTTCTGGAACCAGCGCGGAAGATCCAGAGCGAATTATACGCTTACGCGATTGTCCGGGAAGTGAGCCGACGTCAGGAACGCTTCGAAAACTTCATTGGAGAGCAGGCGGCCGCGCGGGGTGAGCCGGATGACGCCGCCGTGTTGCTCGAGAAGTTCGAATTCGCACTGCTCGTCGACTACATGGCGGAACTTGGCCAGCTGTTGTGCGCCGAAAGTTGTCTCCAGTGTCTTCAGATTCAGGCCGCGGTTCAGACGCAGGCCGAGGAAGAAAGATTCTTCCAGCGCAGCGGTGCGGGAGATTTCCGTCTTTTGAAGCGGCGCGCCGGGGACGTATCGTTCGAGAGAGTCGGCAGTTGCGAAGCGGACCGCATCTACTGTTGGCGAGGAAGAACACAGCATGGAATGCGCGTCTACGCCGAATCCGAGATACGGCTGGCGGGTCCAGTACTTCAGGTTGTGTCGGGATTCAGACCCGCCGCGAGCGAAGTTCGAAATCTCATATTGAGCGATCCCGGCACGCTCCAGAGCGTCGCAAGCGGCGAGATAAAAATCAGCAGTAGTATCTTCGTCGGGGACAAAATGCGCGTGATAACGCGTGCCGCCGGCGATGAGTTCTCGGCCCAAGCGCGAGTCTTCGTCGACCTCCAGCATGTAGACGCTGACGTGCGGCGCGCCCGTCGCAATCGTTTGGCTCAGGGACTCTCGCCAACCTTCGACGGTCTGATGCGGCAGGCCTGCGATGAGATCGACGTTGATGTTGGTAATTCCCGCCGCGCGCAAGCGAGAGATGTCGTCGAGAACTGTTGCCTTCTTATGTAGGCGCCCCACGGCAGCCGCTTCCTGATCAATGAAGGACTGAACGCCGAGGCTGACTCGATTGACACCACAGCGAAGCAATGTGTCCAACACGGCCGGGGGAAGCGTCCCGGGAGCACACTCGACCGTAATCTCGGCCTCCGGCCCTACAAAAAAATGCGAGCGAACGGCTTCGAACATTCTCAGCAACTGATCCGGTTCGAGCACCGTGGGCGTACCGCCGCCGAGATAAATGGAGTCGACTTCGCGTTCGATCCGGCCACCCATCTCCTGCGCCGTTTGCTGCGCGCTGCTGATATCGAGACAAGCGCGATCCACATAGCGGTCGAAAACGGCACGCGAAAACACGTCCGAAGCGAAATTGCAGTAGCTGCATTTCGTGCGGCAAAAAGGCACGGAAATGTAAATACCCAGGCTCACTCAGCTCATTATCCCATCCCAAAGCTTTTCCATCCTCGCCGCCGTTTCTGCCATCTATTTGAGGTAACCTGTGAAAGGCGCCCCCAACGCCTTTGCACCCGGGAATTTTCGCGACCAGGAATCGATGGCCCAGGAAGAGGAAATACTAGGCAAAGCGTATGACAGCCGGCTGATGCGGCGGCTGCTGACCTACCTGCGTCCGTACCGATGGCCGCTCGTGATTGCGCTGGTCTCGATCATTCTGAAGTCATTCGCCGACATTCTCGGCCCTTATCTGATCAAGGTCGCCGTCGACCGCTACCTGGCTCCCGTGAAAGATGCGGCCTCTGGGCTGTGGAGCTGGCTGAGCCCAGATCCGATGCCCGGCATTGCGCAGATCTCCGGAATCTACTTTGCGATGCTGCTGATCACTTTTGTGCTCGAGTTCCTGCAGACTTATTTCATGCAGTGGATCGGGCAGAAGGTGATGTTCGATCTTCGCAGCCAGATTTTTCGACACCTGCAGCGAATGCACGTCGCGTTTTACGACAAAAATCCTGTTGGGCGGCTCGTGACACGTGTGACAACGGATGTGGACGCGTTAAACGAAATGTTCACGTCCGGCGTGGTCTCGATCTTTGAAGACATCTTTGTGCTGGTCGGCATCGTCGGCATCATGCTGTGCATGAACTGGAAGCTGGCTCTTATTACCTTTGCCGTGCTGCCATTCATCGGGATCGCAACCAAGATCTTTCGCGACGAGGTGCGGGAGTCGTACCGGCGCATCAGGGTCGCAATCGCCCGCATCAATTCCTATCTGCAGGAGCACGTCAGCGGTATGGTCGTGCTGCAGCTCTTCAACCGGGAACGCCGGGCCTACAAACGTTTCTCGGAGATCAACCGCAGCCACATGGATGCCTATAAGGACGCGATCCTGGCGTATGCAATTTACTATCCCGTGGTCGACTTCTTCTCGGCGATCGCGATTGCATGCGTGATCTGGTACGGCGGACAGGACATCATTCGCGGCATCGTTTCGAAGAGCATTTCGGTCGAATTCCATCGTGATGCCCTGTTTTCGCTGCACGCCGTCTCGTTCCATACTGTGGCGGCTCCGGCCTCCCTTGGCGTCCTGATCGCGTTCACTTTTTACGCGCAGCGGTTTTTCCGTCCGATCATGGACTTCAGCGAGAAATACAACATCCTGCAGTCGGCAATGGCGGCAAGCGAGCGCATTTTCAGGCTCTTGGATACCCCGGTTGACGTCGTTTCTCCTGTGGTCACGAAGAAGCCGGATGGACCAGGCCGCATCGAGTTCGAGCATGTGTGGTTCGCCTATCGGGATCTGGAGGATGAAGAAGGCAATTCCGCGAGCAATGGCGAACAGCACGCGGCGCCCCCCGACTGGGTGTTGCGCGACGTCAGTTTCGCGATTGAGCCGGGAGAAACCGTCGCTGTCGTCGGCCATACGGGCGCGGGCAAAACGACGCTGATTTCCCTGCTGATGCGCTTCTATGACGTGCAGAAGGGCGCCGTGCGGATGGATGGTGTGGATGTCAAAGAGATGGACCTGTCGGACTTGCGCGCGCGGTTCGGCGTCGTATTACAGGATCCATTCCTCTTTACCGGCACCATCGGCGGCAACATTCGTCTCGGCACCGAGCGCATTCAGGATGAACACATCGAGAGAGCGGCGCAGGATGTGAACCTCGCGGATTTCATTCAGGCTCTGCCGAAAGGATTCGACGAAGAGGTCCGCGAGCGGGGGTCCACGCTGTCGACCGGGCAGAAACAGTTGATCTCTTTCGCGCGGGCTTTGGCGCATGAACCGAAAATCCTGATCCTCGACGAGGCGACTTCAAGCGTCGATACGGAAACGGAATTCCGCGTGCGCGAGGCGCTGGCCCGGATGGTGGAAGGGCGCACCTCGCTGATCATCGCCCACCGGCTGTCGACGATCCAGCGCGCCGACAAGATCATCGTGATGCACAAGGGCCAGGTCCGCGAAATGGGGACTCATCAGGAATTGCTGGCCAAGCGCGGCATTTATTACAAGCTGTATCAACTCCAGTACAAGGATCAGGAAATTCCGGCCGCGAGTTTGCAGGAAACGCCATCCACTTCCAGCGTCAGCGCTGACGACTGATCCCGCCGCGCCCTCCTCGCCGAGACCTCGCGTGCACGTGGCGATTTCGCGTACTATGCAAATCTAATTATGTTCGGTCGCTCCACGAAGCTACCAGTCTGCGAAGAAGAACGTCAGTGGGTCGACCAGGGGTTCCGCCGACTCGAGAAACTCATGGGTAGTAGCCGCATGCTCAAGGCCAAGGTCATCGAGCCGACCGCCGAACATTTTCCAGATCCTTACGATAAGTCACCAGAAAGCGTCGAGCAGCTGTTTTCGCGCGTTTGCGCGTACATGCGCGTGGATCGTAAGAGTATCGAACTGGAGATATTCCCAGATGAAGTTGAGGAACTTAGGGAAATGCTGCCTGCGTGGCGAAGTGACGGAGGTACGAACGCAGCTGGCCTTTACTTGCACGCACATAACCGAACTGAGACCGATGGGGATCCTCAAGAACGCATGCACGTCGCGCTGCGCAGCAGCCTTACAAATGATCCCATGGTCCTGGTGGCGACCGCGGCTCATGAGCTTGGACATGTGATTCTGCTTGGCGGAGGTCTGATGAGCCAAGAAACCGCGGACCACGAACCGATGACTGACCTGCTCACCGTGTTCCTGGGCCTTGGAATTTTCACCGCCAATTCTGCGGCTCGGTTCAAACAATTTCAGAATGAGCGCAAAATGGGGTGGTCGATGCAGCGGCTCGGCTATCTTCCCGAGCCTGTCTTCGGGTACTCATTGGCAAGGTTCGCGGCTGAGCGCGGCGAGAAGAAACCAGCTTGGGCGAGACACTTGTCTCCGAATGTGCACGCCGATTTCAAGAACTCTGCCCGATGGATTGAGAAGAATCCGCATTACGTGCCACTCGCGAAGCCGATCAGCTGACCTTTTCTCTTCATCCCGACATATACAATGCTGTGTGCGAATCCTGATCTCGGCCGGCGAAGCTTCGGGGGAAATGTATGGCGCGCAGCTGATTGAGGCGCTGCGGCGCGCGGCTGAGCGAAATCCCGCGGAGCTTCGCTCTGCCCGCCCCTTCTCCTCCGCGCAGGGCAAGCAGGCGGGAACCGACTGCGCACAAGATTTTTCCTTCTTCGGCGTGGGTGGGGACCGCATGCGTGCTGCAGGCTGCGATACCGTAGTCGATGCCAAAGATCTGGCCGTCGTCGGCATCACCGAGATTGTGAGCCATTTGCCAAAGATTCTCGGGCTCTACAAACATCTCATCCGCGAAGCCGACCGGCGCAAACCCGATCTTGCCGTTGTGATCGATTCCCCGGCATTTAACTGGCGTGTGGCTCGCCAGATGAAACGGCGCGGCATTCCTACGGTGTATTACGTTGCGCCGCAGTTCTGGGCATGGCGGCAGGGACGCGTGCGGCTCATCCGGAACTACATCGATAAGGCACTGGTGATTTTCCCGTTCGAAGAAAAGTTCTACCGAGATCGAGGAGTTGACGCGACTTTTGTGGGACATCCGCTGGCCGAACTGCCGTTCCCAACCATCGAACGTGCCGAGTATGCCAAGCAGTTCCGGCTGGATCCTTCGAAGCAATGGATCACGCTCATGCCCGGCAGCCGGGTCAAGGAAGTCCGCATGAATCTGCCGACGATTCTGGAGTCAGCGGCTTTGCTCGGCGAGGGGTACGAATTCTTACTGCCTGTTGCCCCCACTCTGGATCGAAACTTCCTCTCAGAACAAATCAGCGGCCAGAAAATCACGCTCGTGCCCGAATCTCTTCCCGCGCTCCATCATTCCCGCGCCGGGATTGTTGCGAGCGGAACGGCAACGGTCGAGGCTGCCATGATGAATACGCCGTTTGTGATGGTCTACCGGGTCTCCCCGCTGACATATTTGCTGGGGAAGCCAAGGGTCAAGGTTCCGAGGTTTGCGATGGTGAACCTGATTGCCGAAGAAGAAGTCGTGCCGGAACTGGTTCAGAAGGACTTCACGGCAGAGAACGTTGTGGCTCGTTTGAAGGCGATCCTGGTGGACGGGCCCGTGCGAGACCGCATGCTGGAGGGCTTGGCTGTCGTAAAAGCTCGCCTCCGCGGTCATGAATCCGTGGGTAGCGCGATGGAGCATCCGGCCGACCGCGCCGCGGGGATTATCCTGAAACGGGAGTCCTTGCGGCGAAGCCCCTCAGAATGAGAGGCTAAGGGGGGCCGTGCTTGTGCTCCCAGCATCTTTTGCGTCAGAATCTTCATCATAGAAAATGGGTTATCATTCCCTGGAGATTCTCCTGAATGTCGATTGACCAGCGGCGCTGGCTCGGCGCCCTCACTACGTCCCTGACCCTCTCCCTGTTTGTCCTGCTTGCAGCGCCCTCCTGGGCAGCGCAGGAAAAGGCCCACCTCCGGGTTGATGACTATCAGATCAACGCGGTTCTGGATCCGCACCTCCACCAGATCACGGCAACGGCAAAGGTCAAGTTCACGGCTCTGCAGGGCTTAAGCGTTGCGATCTTCGAACTGCACAATGATTTGCGCGTAACGAAGGTTCTCGACGAAAAAGGCCAGCAGCTCTCGGCAGAGCGCGTTACCCAGGATTCGAGCGTGCGTGTACCGCTCCCTTCAGGATTGGCGAAGGATGCCTCAACGACGCTGACATTTGAATACGAAGGCCAGCTACAGAACGCCGATAACAGCCCTGTTCCGGGGCTTAGCCTCGCTTACATTGGCGACGACACGAGCTATTTGCTATACGCCGGTCGCTGGTTCCCCGTCAGCGGCTTCGGGCTCAATCGATTTACCTCGACCATCAGTGTTACCTTGCCGGCGCACATGGTGGTCATAGGAAGCGGCAAGGCAACAGCAGTCGATAATCCACCGTCGAAAAAGGCGAATGCCAGCCCGCTGCCCACGAAGACTTACACATTTGTTTCGGACAAGCCAAGCTTCCCGGGAACGATCATTGCCGGTATTTTCCAGGAATACAAGAGTGACGATGCCGGAATGGATCTGCATGTCTTCTTCAAGCCAACGCATCAAAATCTGGCTCCGGCGTACACCAATACCGCAGTTCAGGAATTCACGTATTTCATCACGCTGTACGGGCTGCCACAGTCGCAGAGATTGAACGTGGTAGAACTCCCAGGCGATACGCTGCCCTATGCGTGGGCTCCACAGATCGTTGGTCTCGCAGGTCCTTCGATTACCGAAAAGACGAATTATCGACTGCTGGCGGACGGCATTGCGCACCAGTGGTGGGGAGTCTCGGTAAGCCCGGCCAGTAAGGATGATTGGTGGATCAGCGATGGCTTCTCGCGCTACTCCGAAGCAATGTACGTGGAAAATGCTGCCGGCGCCGCAGGACTGGAAGAAGCGGTAAAGGACATGTCCGTCGGCGCCCTGGCCTACGATACCGTGCCGCTTTCGAGCATCGCCCAGCTCGATATTTTCTCAACCGAATTTCAATCACTCGCGACCGACAAGGGCGCGATGATCCTCCACATGCTCCGGTGGGTGCTGGGAGAAGACAAGTACAACAAGACTATGCGCGAGTTCGCCTCAACATATGCGGGAAAGTCAGCCACCACCGATGATTTTCGCGCCATCGCCGAGAAGTATTACGGCAGCCAGTTGACGTGGTTCTTCTCGCAATGGCTGGATTCCACGGGGGCGCCGGAATTCAAGCTGAAATACACGGTCTATCGGCTGGGGGGCGCAGCCGCCGACCCGAAATCGGCAGACAAAGTGCCCGGTTTCCGCGTCACGGGAGAGGTTTCACAGGACCTCGATCTGTTCCGCATGCCGGTCGATCTGAGAGTCGATACGGATGGTAAGACGGAAAACAAGAACGTCGAAGTTGTGGGAACAAACTCTCCTTTTTCGATCGAGACATTCGGCCGACCGCGCAAGATTTCGATCGATCCCGATCATCACGTTCTGACCAATTCGAGCGATGTGAAGCTGCGAGCCTCCATCCTGCGAGGACAAGCCTTGCAGCAGCAGGGCGATCTGTCCGGCGCGCTGACCGAGTTCAACAAGGCGCTCGACCTCAACAAAAATAGTTCGCTCGCCCACTATCGCATCGCGGAGGTCTTCTTCCTGCAGCGGAATTACCAGTCCTCGGCCAATGCTTATCGAGAATCGATCGACGGCGACGGCGATCCTCGGTGGACCGAAGTCTGGAGCCGCATTCAGCTGGGAAAGATTTTTGACATCACCGGGCAGCGGGAGCGCGCGGTCAATGAATATCGCCAGGCGCTCCAGACCAACGACAATACATTCGGCGCACTGGAAGAGGCGCGTCGATATCTTCAGAAGGCGTACGAGCGCCCGAAACCGCAAAATCAATAGAACGCCAGAGCTGGGCGGGATTTCTCGTGAATGAACTATTCGCGGACCCAGCGCTCTGCCTGCTCGAAAGATTCGAAAATTTCTATGTTCCGTTTGGGGCGGAGAATTCTGTGCATTCGCGCTGCATGGCTCTGAAGCGTATTTTGCACGACGAATGCTCGCCTTGCTTCCCACGAAAATGGATCAATCTTGTCCGCAAGCCTGAGAAAGTCGTCTGCCTGCAAATTAATCTCTCGGACCTTTCGCAAATCTGCGATCTCTCCGAAGGTGGGCCGAAACGCGGGATGCACTCGTAGATCTGCCGCATAGTCGGTAATCTTCTGAACCGTTACCTCGCTGATGAATCGGACAACAACCAACCGCTTTTCTGAGTCAATTTCAAATTTTGCAGGCAAATCGTCCTGCGATCGACACGCGCCATGCGGATCTCCTCTCCGGTTCATCACTATGATTTCAGCCAAAGCGCGCCTCTGGTGTTGAAAATGGGGTGTACCTGACTTGATCGGCAAACGATCGTAAGACCTTCATTAGCCCCACTATTAAAACCTTCAACAAATTGGGTGCCGAGCGCCTTTTCCAAATTCTTCTAAGCCTCGGCTAACCTTTTTCGAATTCGCGGGGTCTAAGTTTGTACATGCCAGCGGGAACTTCTGAGAGTCCGGCTGCGTATTTCTGATCAGATGGTTAGGCGGGATTGAGACCCCTCGCCTGAACGTTACCCGGGTGCCCCCACGCTCCTCCCCGGAGGCGTGGGGGCATGATTTTGTAGCGAACTCCGCTCCCTCTGAGTGGCAAGGATTCGTGGAGAACTCCATTCGCTTCCGCTAGAATCCACGGATGGTTCAGAACGGCCGCCTCGACCGCGTCCTGGCTCAACTCCGTCTTTATGAGCATCCTCTGTTAAGTTTCTCCGCACGCGCGAAAGGTGACGGAGTGGAGGTCATCATCAAGTTCAGGGACGAGAGCATTCCCGTGCACACCTATTATTTCGACCTTCATCCGCGGGATCTGGACGATGCTCAATTTGAGTGGAGCTTCCAACGCCAACTCTACGACGCGCTGCACGATTACTTCGTCGAGATGTTCATCCGTACACCGCAGGACCGTATTGACCGCCAGAAGAAAGGCCTGTGAAAGAACTCCGAGACATTATCGAGCAGGAGATTCGGGAGCATGGACCGATTCCGTTTTCTCGGTACATGGAATTGTGTTTGTACCATGCGGACCTCGGATACTATTCGCGCAATGCAGCGCAATTCGGTAAGGCGGGAGACTTCTTTACATCGAGCGATGTCCACGCTGTTTTCGGACGGTTGCTGGCACGGCAGTTCGACGAGATGTGGCGCCTGATGGGATCACCTGAACGGATTGTTGTAAAGGAACTCGGCCCCGGCCGAGGGCTGTTTGCCCAGGATGTGCTGGACTGGTCGGAAAAGAAGTTCCCGGGGTTTTTCCATGCGGTGCGCTATCTGCTGGTCGAACATTCGCCCGCTTTGCGCAACAAGGTCAGTCAGACACTGGACCGGCACTTCAGTTCGGGTAAGGCCGCTTTCGCAACCCTAAACGAAGATCAGCAAGTGCCCATCATCCTCTTTGCCAACGAGTTTTTTGATGCGCTGCCAGTCGAGATCGTGAGTCCTCAAGGCTCGTTGCGAATCACGGCACAGGATGTACATTTTGCGGAGACTTGGGAGAAGGCCTCTGCGGACGAATTGGAATTCCTTGATCGTTATTCGGTGCATCCGGAAGCTGGTGAACGAATCGAGGTTCCGCTCCAATCACAAGCCGCGATGCGATCGGCTGCAGCGGCAATCAAATGCGGATTTGTGATCGTCGTCGATTACGGCTACACCCGCGAGGAGCAGTTGGCGGGCCGTCATCGCGGAACTCTAAAAGCCATTCGGCAGCATTCTGTAAGCGGAAATCCGTATGAAGCTCCCGGGGAACAGGACATCACGGCGGATGTTAATTTCTCGGCGCTTACGGCGACTGCAGAGCAATGTGGGATGCATGCGCAAAAACTGATTACGCAGTCGCAGTTCCTCATGGGAATCGGCGAGGCGAATCAGTTTGCCGATGCGTTCGAAGATGCGCATTTGCCGCAGGAGAGGGCGAAGGTAGCACTGCAACTGAAACATCTCGTAACACCCTCAGGCATGGGGGAGAGTTTTCACGTGCTCGTGGCTTGCAAGGGAATTGATTCGGCGAAAACTTCAGCACTTTCCGGCTTGAGTTTTGGACGCCGGTAGCAGGAGAAAGAAACTATTTCGCGGAAACTGGCTTTGCGTCCTTTGCTTCTGGATATTCATACACTCCGCGCCCTGACTTCCTACCCAGTCGACCGGACTTGACGTACTGAACGAGAAGCGGGGCTGGACGATACTTTTCCCCCAGAGATTTGTGCAGATACTCCAAAATGCTCAAGCGCGTGTCGAGGCCCACGAGATCGACCAACTCGAACGGCCCCATCGGATGATTGAGGCCGAGCTTCAATGCCTTGTCGATATCCGCGGCCGTGGCAATTCCCTCCTGTAACATGTAGAACGCTTCATTGCCGATCATGGCATTGATGCGGCTCGTGATGAAGCCCGGCGATTCGCGGATGACGACAACCTCTTTGCCCATTCGCTTTCCAACTTCAACGGCGGTCGCCAGCGTTTCATCGTCGGTCTCGAGCGCGCGAACAATCTCGAGAAGTTTCATTTTGTGGACAGGATTGAAAAAGTGCATTCCGACGCACTTTTTTGCACGATAGGTCACGCTGGCAATTTCGGTGACGCTCAGCGAAGACGTATTGGAGGCGAGGATCGTGGAGGGACGGCAGATTTTGTCGAGAAGAGTGAAAATCTCAATCTTCGATTCCATCTCCTCCGGAACTGCTTCGATGACGAGATCAGCCTCGCGAGCCGCTTCCTCGACCGAACCTGCGTATTCGAGCCGACGAAAGGCAGAATCGGCATCAGGAGCGGTGACCTTGCCGAGTTCGACGGCCTTGTCGAGATTTGCGCGGATCTCGCTTTCAGCCTTTCGTAGTGCTCCCGGAAGCAGGTCCTCGAGGATGGTGCGATACCCCCCGAGCGCCGCCGCATGCGCGATGCCGCGCCCCATGATTCCGGCGCCGATGACAGCAATCGTCTGGACTTGCGCCACCTACTTGTCCGCCTTCTCGAGTTCAGCCACTGCATTGTTCACGGCGGTCGCGGCTCCCCGCAGAGACTCGGCGAGTCGTTTGCGCTCCTCGGTGCTCATGCTGGGAATGTAGATCGCGATCCGGCGGAGGGTCGCGTTAATGTCATCCACATAATTCATTGCGCGAATAAGTTCACCTGTTGCAACGGCCATGACGCTCCTTCTCGATTTCGAATTTCCAGTCGAACCTTCTATTGTGGACGCGCTTCGTGCTTTTAGTAAAGTCAGAGACTGAATCAACCACAAAGGACACGAAGGAGCACGAAGGATTATTTGAGCCTGGAGTCACCCACCGCCAATTTCAGTACGAATGCTACTCGCTCTTCGACAGAGACGCGAGGAAGTTCGATCAGCTCATGTCCGAGGTTCTCATATGTCAGAGCCATCGCTTGGCATGTGCGGACAGATTCATCGAAATCCTGCTTGCGCTCGCGATCTTGGACGAAGATCTCGGGCCACGGTGGGGCGATGAATACTTTCCGGTTGTACGGAAGATCTCGGCCGCCTTGACAACATGGGCTGGCACCGTCAGATTCATCAACCTAAGGTATCCGGCAATGTCGGGAACGCCCCGATCAAAGAACACAAGGCCCGAGGATCGCTGCGCGATTCGATAGGAACGCATCTCCCAGCTGAGCATCAGATCCGCGAAGAAAGCTGGATTTCTCCAGGGTAGAGCATTTCCTCCGATCTCCACCTGATCCTGAATCAACTCCCGACCGGCTTCGATCGAACGAGCATATCCACGCGCTTCCAGCGCATCGATCAGCGTGCTCTTACCGGATCCCGGTCCGCCGGTGATGACGAAAAAACGTTCTGAATGTTCCACGAATCATTCTCCCGTTTGAGCGAATTTCTATTGAATCGGCGATTTCTGATGCGGGCATATAATCGCAATCAATTCTTTTTATAAGCCATCCGTCCAGGGAAAGAATCGAATAGCTATATGGCAGACAATCTCCTGAAACGCTACATCTTTGCCAGCGATTTCGACCAGACGCTCACCTTCAACGATTCCGGCTACGTACTCGCCGAACTCGTCGGCATTTCAACCGAGGAATTTGAGCGTAAAGCAAAGGGGATGGCGAAAATCAATCTCGTGCAGCAGGGCGCCGAACTCGCCTATTTGCTCTTGCACGATCCGGAATTTCAGGCGAAGGTTCGCAAAGAACATCTGCGCGAGGTCGGGAAACGAATTCGCCTGAAGAGCGACATCAAACTGCTTTATCAATTGCTCGATACCGGAATCAACGGACATCAATTTGATTTCTACGTGCTTTCTGCTGCGCCGGTCGAGATTGTGCGATCGGCGCTGGAGGACATGGTTCCGGAGGATCACATTTACGGCACCGAATTCAGATACAAGCCCTCCGGCGAGATCGACACGATCATTCGTGCCACTGCGGGCTACGGAAAAGTCGCCGTTCTCGACAAGTTGCTAGTTGAGCGAGTGGCTGGACCCGATCACGTCGTCTACACCGGCGACGGGAGCTCCGATATCCATGTCATGTTGCATATCAATTCACGCGACGGATTGACCATCGCCGTTTCCGAGTCTCCGAACGTGTCACAGATCGCCAAACGCACGGTCCTGAGCAGCAGCGCGCTCGCAGTGCTGGCGCCGATTCTCGAAGAGATTGCCGGATGGGAGCGCTATCGAATTCGAACCTTCTTCGAGGCGAATGGCCGATTGATCCAGGAATGGGAGCGAGTACGAACGGATTGGCTGACCGTGCGTCCGGCGGCTGAGCCAACCCCGACGGAAAGCATCACGGCCGGGCCGAAACTGGAGATAGCGAACTCGTGAGAACCGCATGCTGCGCGATAAGAATCTGATTCCGCTCTCTCATCAGCACCAACATGCGTTGGCGTTGTGCGTGCGAATCGAACGCGCTTCTCCGATTCCCGAAGCCGACCTTCCGGCCTGGCAGGCGGAGGTCGCACAACAGTTTGAGAACGAAATCAGAATCCATTTCGCGGCGGAGGAAGAGATTTTGTTCCCGGTCGCGCGTCAGTTTAAAGAGTTAACCTCACTAGTCGCAGAACTGATTTCCGAACACGTAGAGCTTCGCACGGAATTCAACAATGCGGCACAAAAGAGGATGTCGTCGGGCAGCGATCTGAGAGCTTTCGCCAACCGACTCTCAAACCACATTCGAAAAGAGGAGCGACTGCTCTTCGAGCGTCTGCAGCAACTGATGGGCCCCCGAGAGATGACCGCCGTGGGCCATAAACTCGATCGCGCACTCAAGAAGGCTGTGCAGGCATGCGCATTGCCGAATGAGAAGACTCGGCTGCGCAGCACGAAATGAGTTAGCGGACTGCATTCAAAGCCGCGCAGAAACTTGTGCAGCCGGCACCTGCCAATGTGAAACTTCGCGTGCAGGAAGGATGGCGAGCGCGCCTCCATCGGTGACGGTTTAAGTTTCGAGACGGTAGCGCGTTTCTGCCAGCGCATACATCCTGCGCCAGACAAGACGATTGATGGTAACGACAGTTGCGGCCATCATGATCGTTGCAGCAAGAAGAAGATCGAAGTTGCCGGTGTCTGTAGCCTGGCTGATTGTGGCTCCAAGACCAATAGTGGTGTAGATCTTCCCCTTGAAGTGAAAATATTCGGCGACGATGCTTGCGTTCCAGGCGCCGCCGGAAGCTGTGACAAGCCCAGTGACAAGGTAGGGGAAGATCCCGGGCAGGATGAGTTTCTTCCAGCGCTCGAGCCCGGTGAGCCGGAAAATCGAGCAGGCCTCCTTCAGGTCCGTCGGGATCGCGATTGCGCCAGCGATGACGTTGAACAGGATGTACCACTGCGTTCCCAACAAGAGTAGTGCGATAGACCCGATGCCAAGGCCTCCGCCCACTCGGATGAGCAAGAGCAGGACGACCGGAAAGAGCGCAGTTGCCGGAACCGATGCCGCAATCTGCGCAAGCGGCTGCGCGACGCGCGCCAGGCGCGGATTAAATCCAATCGCTACGCCTGCAGGAATTGTCCAGAGCGCCCCAATCAGCAAAGCAAGATTCACACGACCGAAAGTCGCGAGAAGACCAAGTCCAGCTTCCCGCAGCTCTGCGCTTTGCAGCCCAGTCAGCAGGATTACAATGCGAACCACCCCGTAGCTGACGCTGGCAAGCAGCGCCACCGCCAGGGTTCTCATTAGCCAGATTTTCCATTCACTTCGGTTGCCCGTTTCTTTCGCCTGGTGCGGACGAGAGAAATACATCATGACTCGTTCCCGCACAGGATGCACGGTATGAGTTTGAAGGTGGGCAATTCCACGGGAATGACGGAAAACATCGAGCACCCATGAGCGCGGAGCGTTCGTGCTTTCCACCTGCTCAACTTTAAACTTCTCGGCCCAAGCGATGACCGGTCGCCAAACGAACTGATCGAGCAGAACGATCACGCCAATCATGGTTGCGATGCCCCACAGGATCGACGGTGTATCGCCATTACTCGCGGCCGTCTGCAGGTACGAACCCAGCCCTGGCAATCGAAAGTCGCGTGACCCGAGCACGAACATTTCGCAAGCCATAAGAAAGAACCAGCCGCCGGCCACCGACATCATCGAATTCCAGACGAGACCAATCGCAGCGAACGGCAGTTCCATTTCAGTGAAGCGCTGCCACCAGCTGAATCCGTAAATCTTTGCCGCTTCCCGCATCTCTCTCGGGATACTTTTGAGTGATGCATAAAAGCTGAAAGCCATATTCCAGACCTGCCCGGTAAAGATCAGTAATATGGCGCCCGCCTCCACTCCCAGTTGCCGACCAGGAAAAAGTGCGACCATGGCGAGCATGACTCCCGGCAAAAAGCTGAGAACGGGAATTGACTGCAGCACGTCCAGCAGCGGAATCATGAATTTCTCTGCCCGCGGATTGTAGGCCGCGATATAGCCGTAAACGAGCGTAAACGCGAGGCTCAGACCATAGGCGACCGTGATGCGGAGCAACGAATATCCGGCATACGCGGGCAGTGCAAGAGGACTGCGGGAGATCTCAACTTCGGGAGTAAACGGACCCAACCAATGCCGTCCCACAACCAACACGCCGTAGAACAAAGCCAGAGCCGCGGCGAACATCAGCAGGTCGGGCAAGAACGAGATCTCCAGGCTGGGCAGTTGCGTCCAGACGCGATACGCCGAGAATCCTCGCAGGCTGATGGTCTTCTTCATGCGTCGAGCTCGATCAGGTTTTCACGACTTTGGCGTTGGGGACTGAGCTTCGGCAGCAGGCGCGGACTCCGCCGGAGTCTCGCTCAGAGTCAGCCGTCCGCTTTCGCGATCGTAGTCGAAGATCTCGGCGTACCGCCCCCAATTCATTGCCGTCTCAAACTGCCGCTGCACCTCGTCCTCCGCGAAATATTCGTCGAGAATATCGTGGAAGAATTCATCGGCAATCGAGTGGTCAGCTTTTCTCTTCAGGACGCTTTCAATCTGCTTGAGGATCGTCACATGCCCCAGGGCAGCCTGCCGGAAGAGCACCTTGCGCTGCTGAATATCGGCATCGGCGAACTGGACGCCCGCCGGAGTGATCTGCACGTCGCCTTCTTTGAGCAAAGCGAATCCCAACAGCGCGCACGCTTCGAGAATCGGTAACAGGTCTTCCACGTCCATGACCAAATCTTCCGCGAGGCGAAACAAGTCCTCGCGCCCGCCACGATCCCGCAACAGTTCGGTGAGGCCGGCAATCCCCGCCACGCGCGCGTGCGGCAGCATCTGATATTTTGCCGTGCGAATGGACCCTTCCTGCTTCTGCAAAACCTCTTTCGTCAGCCCGCCTTTCGGCTGAATGATCTCAGCAGTCGTCTCCGCGTCCGGCGGAGCGTGCTCAACGTCCGGCTCCGTCATGATTTTGTAAATGTAGTCGACAAGTTCCACAAAACGCGCTGACTTACGATCGCGCGGATGTTTCAAACGAATATTGAAGTCGGAACGAACTCGCGCCGGATTTCTGCCCAACACCATTACCCGGTCAGCCAGCATCACAGCCTCTTCGATGTTGTGCGTCACGATGAAAATGGCGCTGGTCGGCATCTTCTTGTTCAGCCAGAGTTCCAGAAGTTCGCCGCGCAGGTTTTCAGCGGTCAGAACATCAAGAGCGGAGAAGGGCTCATCCATGAACAGGACTTCCGGCTCAACAACGAGCGCACGTGCGAATCCGACACGCTGCTTCATGCCGCCCGAAAGCTCTTTCGGATAGGCTGTTTCGAATCCGTCAAGGCCGACCGTGTCCAGCGTTCTTAGAGCGCGTTTGTGACGCTCCACCGCGGACACTCCCTTTGCTTCCAGCGGAGCCTCCACATTCTCAAGCACAGTAAGCCAGGGAAAAAGCGCGAAGCTTTGGAAGACGATGGCCACATTCGGCACTTGTCCGTCAAGCGGCTTGCCATGCCACAAAATCGTTCCCGATGAAGGCTCGGAAAGCCCCGTCAGAATCCGCAAAAGCGTAGATTTCCCGCAACCGGAGGGGCCCAGCAGAGCGATGATCTTGCCCGATTCAATGGCGAGGGTGGTCGCTCCCACTACCTGGATGCGTGTTCCATCCGGCTGTGGGTAGGACTTCTCGACTGCAACAGCCTCGATAATCGCTTCGCTCACCCAATACCCCTGTTCATCTATACACGATCAGCAGCCCTAACGGCGCTGCCGTAACACTATTTTCGCAATTTAAAGATTACCGGCTTTTTCAGGCGAAGAAGCTTTCGGCGGAGTGAGAGGCAAACGGCTTCGGAAGGCGATCGCTGACTTCAGCCAGCAGAGCCAATTTCGCCGCCACTTCAGCGGCGAGTCGATTCTCATCAAATCGCCACCGCCAGTTCCCACCATAGATGCTCGGAGTGTTCATTCGAGCCTCGCTGCCCAGCCCGAACACATCCTGCAACGGAATGATGCTTAGGCTTGCCGGCGAGCATTGCGCAGCGCGTATGAATGCCCAGTGAACCCCGTCGTCACACCTGCCCATGTAAGACTCGGCATTTCGCTTTTCGTGCTCAGCCGCGCCCGATTGCCACCAACCCTCGACAGTGTCGTTATCGTGAGTTCCCGTATAGATCACTTTCCCTTCGGCGCGATGAGGAAGGTACATGTGCGCGCCTTCGTCACCAAATCCGAATTGCAAGACGGACATGCCGGGAATCTGCAGGCGGTCGCGCAAGGCGTGAACCTCGGGCGTGATGTATCCCAGGTCTTCCGCAAAGAAAGGCAATCCCCCCAGCGCTTCGCGGAGTTTCAGGAAAAGATCGTCGCGCGGCCCATCCACCCATCGGCCATTCACGGCAGTAGCGTCGCTCGCAGGAATCTCCCAGAATTGATCGAATCCGCGAAAGTGGTCGAGACGGATGTAATCGCAATTCTGCGTTGCCCATCGCAGGCGCTGGATCCACCACTTGTATCCGCGCTGCTTCATGATGTCCCAGCGATATAGGGGATTTCCCCATCGCTGCCCGGTCTTGCTGAAGAAATCGGGCGGAACTCCCGCCACTACTTCAGGCTCAAGATTTTCGTTGAGGCGGAACAGTTCTCGGTTTGTCCAGACATCGGCGCTGTCGTGATTTACAAAGATCGCGACATCGCCCACGACGCGAATCGCACGTTCGGCACAATAGCGCCGCAGCGCATGCCACTGCTCGTAAAACGCGAACTGCAGCGCGCTTCGGATGCGGATGTCGTCGCCCAGCTCTTCTCTCGCTTGTGCTAACGCCGACGGCTCACGTTGGGCAAGCTCGCGAGGCCATCGATTCCAAGTTTCCAGCTTGTGCCGCGCCCGCAGAGCGTCGAATAACACGAAATCGTCGAGCCACCACGAATTTTCGTTGCAAAATGATTCGAAGCGCCCCAGAGGTTCAGAGGAACCAGATCCAAGAAAATGCCGCGCCGCCTCAAACAGCAATGGCATCTTCTGAGAAAAGACGCGGTCGTATTCGACCGGGCCGGACTGTGCAGGCAGGCTGTCGATCTTTGACTTGTCGATCCATCCATGATCCGACAAGCGTTCCAGGCTGATGAGCAGCGGATTCCCCGCGAATGCCGATGTTGCGGAATAAGGTGAGTTTCCGTAGCCAAGGGGACCTAAAGGCAGAACCTGCCACAATCCCTGTCGAGCGGAAGAGAGAAAGTCAGCAAAACGGTAGGCGGCGGGACCAAAGTCGCCCACGCCGCCGCGCGAAGGCAACGACGTGGGGTGGAGCAAGATGCCTGCGGCGCGCGGAAAGGACATGAGACCGCCGCTTACATTCCCGTGTTAGTTCCGCTGCGGCTCAGATCCTTCAGTTCTTCTTCGTTTCGCTTGATCTTCCCGGACTTCGTCATCTGATCCATCAGATTCGATACGAAGAGTCCGAAACGCTCCTGCTGTTTCTGCTGCAGCAGCGCATCGCGAATCTGATCGCGCTTGGCGGCATAATCCGCTTCAGATGGCGGCTGGCTCTCTACCATCTGCAGAACCGCCGCATCTTCACCGCTGTGGATCGGCCCGCTGATCTCGCCCGGCTTCATGTTGAAGGCGACAGACGCCTGCCCGGACATCGAACCGATATCAGGAACCTGCCCGTCCGGCAGCACGAAGTCGCTCGTCTTGTAGGCCGCCCCTAGCTCTTTCGCAGCACGCTTCAGATCATGCTCAGCCTTGGCGCGGTCCGAAAGCTCTTGCACCTTCTGCGACAGGAGCACGCTGGAACGCTCGTTCTTGAACTCCTCTTCCACCTTGCTTCGAATTTCCTCAAAGGTCGGGGTTGAAGGAGGCTTGATCGCGAGCAGTTGAAACACCGCGAATCCTTGTGATGTAGGAGCGACATCCGGCTTTGCGTTCTCTTCCGTCGTAAACACTGCGTCCATGAACTGAGTCGAAGGCCCAAGCCCGGGCAGCATGTCTTTTCGTCCGAAGAAATCTGAGGTGATGACCGGCACACCCTGAGCAGCAGCTGCTGCGTCCAGACCCTGCTTGCGCGCTTGATCGACCATATCTTGCGCCTTGTTTTGGACGATCTGCTGCGCTTTCTGATGCTTCAGGATGGGCTCGATCGTATCCTTCACTTCGTCGAGCGGCTTCAGGTGCGCATCCTGTTTGCCTTCGACCCGAATAATATGGAACCCGTAACTGCTCTTCACCAATCCGCTGATCTGTCCCACCGGAAGTGAAAATGCAGCTTTCTCAAATTCAGGAACGGTCTGGCCTCTACCGATCCAGCCGAGCGATCCACCCTGTTTTGCGCTACCCGGATCTTCCGAATACTTCTTCGCCAGTTCTTCGAAATTAGCGCCACTCTTCAACTGCTTCAGAATGTCTTCCGCACGCTGTTGCGCTTCGGCCACTCCCTTTTCGTCTACCTTGCCGTCAGGCCCCGGAAGCGGCGTCTTGATCAGAATGTGGCTGACCTTTACCTGTTCCGGCACCCGATACTCTTCGCGGTGCTGATCATAGTAAGCCCGCAGATCCTCCGGCGTCACTTGAACGCTGTTTTCGACCTTTGCCGTATCGAGAACCGCATACTTGATTTTGCGCTTCTCGGGTATCGAATTGGCGTAGCTCGCCTTGTGGCTCTCGTAATACGCCTTCAGTTCTTCATCGGTCGGATGAAGGCCCTTTTTGATGTCGTCCTGCTTCAGAACGGCGTAGTCGAACTTCACCTTCGTGTTCTGCTTTACGAACTGATCGTGAATTTCCGCCTCGCTCACGCCGGTGGTGCCCGCAACGAGCGCTTCCAGCTTGTTCAGCAGGATGTCGTCGCCTACCGACTCTTCAAACTTCACGGGCGTCAGGTTTGCGCGCGAGAGCATGTCCTCGTACTCGACCTGTCCGATGAAATTACCGTTCGGAAAGAATGTCGCGGCATATCGGCCGTGCTCCAGTTCGTCGCGCACTTCGGCGGGAGTTACGCGCAATCCCATACGTTGGGCCTGGACGATCAAAGCCTGCCGCGTGATCAGTTGCTCGGCGGCTCTCTGTGCGAAAAACGGCAGCAACATATTCATGTTGGGGCCGCCTTGCGGCATCTGCTGTTGCAGCATCTGCTTGGCGGTGTCGCGCACTTCGTCGACGGTAACGTCGTTACCGGCCACTTTGGCAACAACGCCCTTGCCCGGCGTGCCGGTTAATTCCGAGCCGAGGCCGCCTGGAACGAAGGCGATCACCATCGCGGCGCAGATCAGTATGAGGAGGCCTCCCAGGACAAACTTCTTGAACGGCCCCTCGGTTTGCAGAAATCGAATCATGTTCTTATCACTCCAGAAAAGAGAGCGGAAGATTCAATTATAAACTAGTTGGAGTTCCGGCCTCCGTAGTGCGGTCGCCCGGAGTGAGGGCAATATGAAGACGTTCATGTGTGCCCTCGTGGGACTTCGTGTCCTTGCTGGTTCGTTCTTGGTTTGTTTTGGCCCGGCATCCGTAGCCTCAAACTCCGCTATTGAAACGAATTAATAGAAATGTTATTCATTCTGCCGGGCACTTTCTCAAATCCTGCCTCATATTCAATTACGACGCGCACGTACAGGAGCGCTATGAACTCACGCAAGCGGGTCGCCGTCACAGTTTCCCTTCTGATCCCATTCGTTCTGACTTCATTCCTGATTGCACAAGAAAAGCCTTCGCACTCTCAGGGCAGCCACCACGCGGCAGAGAACAAGCTGATGCTGCATGAGGGCTGGAATCTCCAGACCTCCGCTAAGGTCGAAGCCAAAGGTGAAGTTATTTCCACCCCCAGTTTCTCCCCGAAGGGCTGGCACGAGGCAACCGTGCCTACAACGGTCGTTGCAGCCTTGGTGAAAGATAAAACTTACCCGGATCCCTTTTTCGGCATGAACCTGCGCAGTTTTCCGGGGATGAATTATCCGATCGGCGGGAACTTCTCCAATATTCCCATGGCCCCCGACAGCCCCTTTGCCGTGTCGTGGTGGTATCGCAAGCAGTTTGCGATGCCAGCAGCGTACAAAGGCAAGACGGTCTGGCTGAAGTTCGACGGAATCAACTACAAGGCGAACATCTGGCTGAACGGCAAGCAGATTGCCAACTCCGACGACGTTGCTGGCGCGTGGCGCACCTATGAATTCAACGTGACGAGCGCCGCCAAACCAGGTGGAGAGAACGTCCTCGCCGTCCAGGCATTTTCTCCGACCGATCACGATCTCGCGATCACCTTCGTCGATTGGAATCCCGCGCCGCCCGACAAGAACATGGGCCTTTGGCGTGACGTATATCTTACGACCAGCGGGCCGGTCGCTCTGCGTTATCCCACGGTCGTTTCCAAACTCAGTCTCCCAGCCGACGATATGGCACAACTCACCGTCACGGCTCAATTAAAAAACGGCACGAATGAGCCAGTCAAAGGCAAACTCAAAGGCCAGATCGAAAACGTCACCTTTGAACAGGATGTGGAACTCGCCCCCAACGAAGCGAAAGACGTCACCTTCACGCCTGACAAATTTGATCAGCTCGTTTTTTCGAAGCCGCGCCTGTGGTGGCCCGCCCAAATGGGTACACCGAACCTCTACCCGCTCCAGATGGAATTCGAAGTTAATGGCGCCGTCAGCGACGAATCGCACACGGAATTCGGAATCCGGGAGGTCACATCCGATTTCAACTCGGTCGGCGGCCGCGCTTTTCACATTAACGGCAAGAACATCTTGATCCGTGGCGGCGGATGGACTCCCGACATGATGCTGCGTTGGAACTCGCAGCGCCTTCACGATCAGTTCCGTTATGTCCGTGACATGGGACTGAACACGGTCCGGCTCGAAGGCAAGCTCGAGCCCACGGAATTTTTTGATGTGGCGGACCACGAAGGAATCCTGGTGATGGCCGGCTGGTGCTGCTGCGATTTCTGGGAGCGCTGGCCGCGCTGGCAGCCGAAGGATTTCGAAATCGCCAAACAATCATTGCGCGATCAAATCTATCGTCTGCGCAGCCATCCCAGTCTCGTCATGTGGCTCAACGGCAGCGACAATGCACCCCCGCCAGACGTTGAGCAGATGTATCTGGATATCGAAAAGGATTTGCTCTGGCCGAACCCTGTTGTCTCCTCCGCGACAGGCAAGAAAACGAGCGTCACCGGAAATAGTGGCGTGAAAATGAGCGGCCCCTATGAATACATTGCGCCCAGCTACTGGGAAACCGACACGCCAGAAGGCCAGCCTGGCCGCAGGCAATGCAACGCCGGCGGTTGCGGCGGCGCCTACGGATTCAACACCGAAACCAGCATGGGACCGGCCGTTCCGCCCGTGGAGAGCATCCGCGAGATGGTGGGCAAAGATCACCTCTGGCCGATTGACGACGTCTGGAACTACCACGCGGGCGGCGGCGAATTCAAAACCATCAACGTGTTCAGCGAGGCGCTCGCCAATCGTTATGGGAAGTCCGGCAACGTAAACGATTTCGCCATCAAGTCGCAGATGCAGACTTATGAAGGCGTCCGCGCCATGTACGAGGCCTATAGCCGTAATAAGTACGAGTCAACCGGCGTCATTCAATGGATGCTGAACAATGCCTGGCCTTCCATGATCTGGCATCTCTACGACTACTATCTCCGCCCGGCCGGAGGATACTTCGGGGCCAAGCGCGCCATGGAAGCGCTGCATCCGATCTACGGCTATGACGACCATTCGATTTGGCTGGTCAGCAGCCAGTACGAGGACGCCAAGGGACTGAAGCTCACCACGAAAATTTACAATCTCGACATGACCGAGAAATTCTCGCAAGAGAATTCAGTCGATGCCCCGGCGGACAGCACTGCGAAAATCTTCGCGCTACCTGATGTCGCAGGTCTCAGTCCGACCTATTTCCTCGTGCTGCACTTGCAGGATTCGACCGGCAAAGTCGTCGGCTCCAACTTCTATTGGCTCTCGACTAAACCAGAGACGATCGACTGGGCCAAAAGCACGTGGTGGATGACGCCGACCGCGTCGTATGCGGATTTCACTGCAATTTCTCAGCTCCCCAAGGTGAAGCTGCGAGTGGCCGATCACACCGAGCGGAAGGGCGAAGATGCCGTCACGCACGTGACTCTGGAGAATCCGAGCAAGAGCCTGGCATTCTTCGTCCGTCTGAAAGTGGACAAGGGCGCTAAGGGCGAGGAAATCCTTCCGGTCATCTGGGAGGACAACTACATCTCGCTCTTACCCGGCGAGAAGCGAGAAGTGACGGCCACCTATCGTGCAAGCGAGTTAGGCAATGCAAAACCGGCCGTGGAAGTGAGCGGTTGGAACGTGGAATAAGAAATTTGGTAATTGGGGAATTTTGTAATCGGGTAATAGAAAATCTCAGCGAGAGCGATCCTCGCTTGGTTTTTAATCGCTCGACTACTCAATTCCCAATTACTCAATCTTCTTCACTGGTCGCTGAAATCGATCATCACTGGCGCGGAGCGGAACCAGTTCGTCTTGTATCCGACGTAGACGATTCCGATTGCGAACCAGATTCCGCCGACAGTTTTGGCGATGATGTTGAGATTCACCCAGATCAGGCCGCAGAACAGGAATCCAATAATCGGCAGGACCGCATCTTTCAAGAGACTCGCGCGCGCTCCTTCCTGGCGTCTCATCCAGAATTGCCAGAAGCAGGCAAAGTTCACGCCCATGAATGCCAGGAATGCCCCGAAATTCAGCAACTCCCCGGCGTGCTCATAGGCATTGCCGATGTGATACAGCAACTCCGCTCCGCCAAACGCCAGAGCGCCGATCAGCAAAATGTTGTACGTCGGAGTATTGCTGCCGGGCTTGAGATATCCAAAAAACTTCTTGGGGAGCACGCCGTCGCGGCCCATGCCAAAAAGCAACCGCGCCGCGCCAAGCGTTCCGGTCAAACCGCTGCCGAATGCGGCGACAATCAGAATCGCTCCCATAGCGTTGAACAGAACCACGCCACCGACTCGGCTGCAGATATCCATGAACGCGGTCTCGAGATTGGGGAACGTCCGCCAGTTCGGCCAAACGCGAGCTCCGAGATACGCCTCCACTCCGCTACAGACTCCGGCAAATACGCACGTCAGCACCACGGCCAGCAGAACGTTACGCTTCGGGTTTTCGACGTCCTCCGCGAGCGTCGTCACGCCATCGAATCCGATATAGGTGAGCGCCGCGAACGACGTTGCAGTGAGAATCTTGTGCGAGTTAAACGTCCGAGGATCGTAAATCGGTTGCAGCGAGAATAGTCCCGACCAGCCCTGTCCGCCATACAAGAACTTGATTGCCAGCACGATGAAAACGACTACGACGACTGACATGACTGCCAGCAGTACCTTGTTCGCCCGCGCCGACGACTTCACCCCAGCCAGGTTGAGGATGGTCATGATTCCGGCAATGATGGCAGCCCACAAAACAAAAGGAACCTGGTGCAGATAGCGCTCGTGCAGCGCCGTCGAGATCCACACAGTATTAATCAGCGGCTGCAGCAGGTAATCGAGAATCATCGCCCATCCGGCGAGAAATCCGAGATGCGGATTCAACCCCTTGCCGACATAGGTATAGGCCGATCCGGCGGTCGGATAAAGGGTGCCCATGCGCCCGTAGCTCACCGCGGTGATCATCATTGCGACCAGCGCGATCAAAATGATCGTAACGAAATGTCCGTCAGAGAGCTTCTGCGCCACTCCATAAAGCGGCACCGGCGCAATCGGCTGAATCAGAACGATCCCGTAGAAGATCAGGTCCCAAAGGGTGAGCGTGCGGCGTAGGCGCGGGACGGCGGAAGCGGAAGGAGTTGCGGTTTCCATGGGAACCGCTATTGGATTATGGAACGCCCAAAAATGTCAATATTAAAACGATTCCATAGGCCTGAATCTATGGCTCGTGTTTCCCGCTGTAGTCGAACCAGTATCCCCGCTGCTCATTCCCTGACATGTGCCGCGTATTGTATTCGAGCAGATAGTTCACGTGCGCATCGTCGAGCGGGAACGACTTCTTCGTCGAATACGGATATTCGCCCATACTAACGAACGGCAGCGGCGCAACAAAGTTTCCGTCTGCCGCATAAAAATCCATATCTTTCTCATAGCCGTTCGCCGCGAAAAAATAGTCGCGCACCCAGCCCTTCGGCAAGGCAGGAAGTCTTGACGGATCAAAGTCCAGCCGGACTTCATCCCCCGATCCAAAGACGGCGAGTTTATCGTCCCTCGAAGTGAGCAATGGCAACACGTCCCCGTAGCGCGTGTACGTCCCCATCGGGCGCGTGTACGGTCCCGTAGCGCTCGCCTTCTCGTAGATGTATTCCACGTTGCCCGGCGGCGTGCCTTCGATCTTGTACGGATATCCGTGAAATTCGAGATCGGCGTGGATCAACGGAATTCCGCTCAGACGTGTCATCTTCTCCTGCCCGCTACTTGGCTGTTCCGTCCGGTCGACCAGAATGCTGTTCCAGTAGACCTGCAGATTCGTGGTGATGCGAATTTTGCGCGTTCCCTTCGGAAGCTTGCCAGTAAGGTCGGCGGTCATCGTCCGCGGACCACCTGCCGGGAATCCCATATCATCCATCACGCGCTTCCACTTACCATCGGCGCCCAGGGCCTCAACGTAAGGGGCAACCGGTTCTAACCCGGACTGCGATGCGGCGTACATGCTGTTCGCTGTGAAGTATTCGATTTCGCCATGCATGAGCAGCCACAGTGGACCGCCATCATATGGCTTCCCGAGATCGAGAGTAAGGCTGTGCGTTTCGGCAAATCCGGCGAACTGCTTCAGCGCGAAATCGCCGATGTAGTGATGCGCCAGCAAATCGGGCAGCACATCATGGCCATGATCGTCCGATGCTCCGGCTGGCGGCTGCGCGTCGCGGCTCACCACAATCTTGAACGGCGGATACGGCGGATTCGACGCGAAGTATTCGTTCGGATACACCTCAATCCCGGCAGGATGATCCACGGCCATCAGTCGCACCTGATCGAGATAGACAGCTTCTTCCAGCGGCTCCATAAAGCGGAAGCTCAGCTTGCCATTTTTCTCGCGCACCGAATCCCGCTTGATCTTGATGTACTCCACCGGCCGCGGAATGTCTCGCTGCCCCGGCCCGACCCAGTGTCCAACAACGCCTGCGCCAAGCGTATCCGCCACAAATTCGTACCGCTCGCCATTCCACACGAACAGCGTTGGACAGGAACTACCCCGCCGATCGATCTCGAGAAGCTCGTGGCGCTTGTCGCCCGCAACTTGATTTTCATCAACTTCATCCTGCAGCACACCGGTCGGCCAGAGCATGCGCACGATGTCGGCATTCTTCGACTGGCCGAGACCGACGACGAAATCGAGAGCATTCTGCCCGAGATATCCGTTCGAACCATAGATTTCAAACTTCTGCCGATTGCCGCCTGCAAAGACTTCCACCTTCGTACCGATCGCAGACTTGTTATCGTTCAACCCCTTGAGCGAAAGTCGCAGCCAGTGGTTCTTGTTCGCTCCCTCATTGCGCAGCAGCACGGCCGGACCGTGATTCTGCGTGATGAGCAGGTCGGTCGTCCCATCTCCGTCGTAATCCCCGGTGATGATAGCGCGCGGATCTTTCAGATGAATCTTGTCGAGCCCGACATCCGCCGTAACATCCTTGAAGCCATCCGGCCCGAGATTCCGGAACAGGCGCACTTCGCCTTTGCCGTCCTTCGTCTCACCAACAGCGACCAGATCGACCCAGCCGTCGTTGTCGTAATCGAACGCTGCGATGCCATACGCTTTCGTCCAGTCAACTTTCGGAAATGGCACGGCATCGAACTTCTTGCCCTCGTCGTTATGCCAGAGTGAAATGGTTCCGCCAGAATGCGTGAAGGCGAAATCCATCCATTGGTCGTGATCAAAATCTAGGACGGCCATACCTTCCACTCCCGCTGGCATCGGCGCGGACCAAGGCTTGCGCGGCAGGAACTTTCCTTCACGCCGGTTCTCGAAGATAGTCGGACCGCTATCTGAGACAAGTAGATCAACTGCCCGATCGTTGTTGTAGTCTGTTCCAACTGACCCGAACGCACTCTCGACGGCCAACCCGGTCTCGTTTGTTACGTCGGTAAAAGTTCCGTTCCCATTGTTGCGCCACAATTTTGTGTGGCTTGTGACATCCGGAACATTGCCAACTACGTCAGAGAATATATCCGTGACGTACAAGTCAATGTCACCATCGTGGTCGTAATCAATGAACGTAAGATTTTCGGATTCGGAATTGCTCAGGCCCGCCACTTCTGTCACGTTTTTAAATGTTCCATTTTTTTCATTATGAAAGAGAACTAGCTGCCGATTAATGTTCACAGCAAGATCTGTAGCCCCGTCATTATCGTAGTCACCAGCCGTACACGAAGAACTGTGAGCGCTGGGATCTAGTCCTGCCTTCGCCGTCACTTCCTGGAACTTCCCATTGCCTAAGTTGTGATAGAGCCCGATCCCCCCGGCTGGACCATTTCCGCCGAGAAAAATGTCCACGAGACCATCTCCGTCGTAATCGAGAAAACATGCTGCTGTTCGTGGGGCCTTGGAATCGCTAGGGCCGCTGACGATTCCCGCCTCCTTCGTCACATCCACGAACTGCACCTTGATCTCCGCCGGAGGCTTCAATTTCAGCATCGGCGATTCCACCGCCCGCGAATATTTCCCCTGTTCGCCGTACGCCAGGCTCATGGGAGAGCCGATCTTGTTTTGCGTGATGTACTGGAATTTCTTCAGATGTTCGCGCGCATCCGCCGTGTCGGACGATTGCTGGTACGCGCGCGACAATCCGAACTCCGCCGACGCATGTGTCGGGTTGATCTTTAACGCGTGCTGAAAAGCCTCAATCGCCCTCGGAAAATCCTTTGCCTGCGCATATGCCGTCCCGAGGAAATACCACGTGTCCGCATCCTTCGGGTCGATATCGATCACATGCTGAAAAGCACTGATCGAATCCTGCGCGTCACCCGTATTTTTCGCCAGCAAACCCAGGCTGTACCACGCATTCGGACTCTTCGGATCCTGCTTCAGAGTGTCATCCAAAGCTGCCTTGGCCTGATCGACCTTTTGCAGATTCAGATATGCCACGCCCTCATTCAGCCGCGCAATCGTGAACTTGGGATCCGCCTCCTGCGCCTGCTGGAACTCCTTCAGCCCTTTCTCGAAAAGCTGCTGATTCATATACGCGCAGCCCAGGTCATTAAGCCGGGCAGCTTCGACGGGATTTGGTTGGGACGTGGGGGCGAACAGACTGACAGCCGCTGCAATCGCGGCGAGGAGAACGGCTGAAATTTTCAGATTCATTCCGCTAAAGATTTAAACACAGAGGGATGGTGGAACACAGCGGATTCGGGGCTATTTTCTAGCCATGCTTGGCTGGGCTCTCTGCCTATGCGCCGAGTACACACGATTGCCGATAATTCCCTTCCCCTCCTGTACCGTGACAGTCTGGCTCGCCTCGACATTCGAGAGTTTGTCCACCAGCCCGCTGGGCCATTGAATCTCCACTGCGTCGGCCTTGGCGTGCGCGCCTAGACCGAAAGTCAGTACCAACTCACTCTGAGAAAGATAACTGGATCCGGAGCGCAGCATCTTCGATTGCTTATCATTCCCGGCGCTCACCCAAGCGACGGCTCCGATTCCATCCCGGTTCGATTTCGTCCCCACCAACTTGATTCGCAGGCTGTGATTCGTGCCGCCTTCGTTGTGGAACAGATAGGCGGGCCCGGCATTCGTAGTCATCAGAATCTCGAGATAACCGTCGTTGTCGATGTCAGCATACGCCGCGGCCCGCGCCACTCGTGGAGCGGCGAATGCCTTGCCCATCTCTGCTGTGACCTCAGTGAACTTGCCGCCTCCGAGGTTGCGAAATAAATGCGACGGCTCGGCATACCGCACTCGCTTCTGAACCTTCTCAATCTGATCTTCAATGTGGCCATCGGCCACAAAAATGTCGGGCCATCCGTCGTTGTCGTAATCGAAGAAGAAGCAACCAAAGCCCAGCGTGACGAGCGTGGCACGCCCCACTTCCGATTCCGGCGCCTCATCGACAAACAATCCGTTCCCTTCGTTGTGATACAGAGAAACCATCTGATTCGCAAAGTTGCTGATCAAAACACTGGGATGTCCGCTGCGATCATAGTCCGCCGCATCCACGCCCATGCCGGCGCGAGCGACTCCATCCTCGCTGAAACCAATTCCCGCTGCGACCCCGCGCTCCTCGAACGTCCCGTTCTTCCTGTTAACGTAAAGCTTGTTCGGCTGAGTATCGTTGGCAACCAGGATGTCGGGCCAACCATCGCCATTGACGTCAAGGATCGCAATACCCAGGCTTTTCGACGTGGGATCGCCCAACCCGGATTTCTGCGTCACATCCTCAAACTTTCCTCCGCCCAGGTTGTGCCACAACCGCAGCGACGTACCCTTATACGATTCGGGCGTGCAATAGGATTTGTGCGATCCATCGATCGTGCAGTAAAGGTCCCCCTGCTCGCTCCACTGCACATAGTTCGCAACGACCAGGTCGAGTTTGCCGTCGCGATCGTAGTCCACCCACGCCGCGCCGGTTGAGAATTCGTGCGGGGCCAACATCCCCGCCGACTTCGTGACGTCGCTGAAGGTTCCATTGCCATTGTTGTGGAATAGATGGCTCTGGCCCAATGCGGTGATGAAAATGTCGTCAAAGCCGTCGTTGTCGTAATCGCCTATAGCGACTCCAAGACCGTACATCGGAATCGCGAGTCCCGCCTTCCGCGTTACGTCAGTGAACGTGCCGTCATGATTGTTGTGGTAGAGCTTCAGAGTCGTTGCGCCCCCATGCGGATGTCCGGGAAAATCGTCGCCATTGATCAGAACGATGTCGGGATACCCGTCATTGTCGTAGTCGATGAATGCGCACCCAGGCCCCATCGTCTCCGGTAGCCACTTCTTGCCGAAGGCCCCATTGTTGTGGATGAAGTGAATTCCGGCCTGTGCGGTGACGTCGCGGAAATGCACCGTCTGAGCGGCGCTGAACGCACCTGCCATCAGAAACAAGAACAAGCAGGAGAACGCGCCACAAAGCCGCGGGAAAGAACTATTCGTTCGCCTGCAAAGACGGATGTCGCCCGAAGACCGCGTGATTGAAAGAAACATTTATCTGGAGGCCCCAGCAGCCAACATAGGTAACTTCTCGTGACGAACAGCTTTCAACGTTGACCGTGCACTCAGAATCGGCAACGGTACTGAGACATGCTCGTGCACCTGCTGCCGCTCGTTGTTATCTTCCGGATGCAACTGCCGATATGGCCCGGTGATCGCCTGCGAAGCCTCGTCCGCCTTGAATCGCAAGTAGCGCGCTTCATGCTCTTTCGCCAGTTTCTCGTTGCCCAGGCCGTTGTAGCAGAGCATCAGGTTGTAATGCGCCTGCAGATCTTCGGGATCCACTTGCAGCACAGCTTGCAGGATTTTGACCGCATCGGCGTACTTGCGCTCAAGGAAGAGAATCCTGCCAAGATCGTTCAAGGCGACGCGATCCCGTGGATACTGGTCGAGCACGATCCGCAAGCGCTGTGCGGCGCCTTCGTAATTGCCGTCCGCCCGCAGAACCTTTGCGTAGAAGAAATTGGCTCGGGCCAGCTTCGGCGACAACGCGAGCGCCTTCTCGAGCACGACTCGGGCCCGAGCCATATCGCCCTCCTGTACTGCACAGCGGCCAATATTCACCCATCCATCCGGATTGTTCGGATCGGCTTCTGTAACCTTCCGAAATGCAGCCGCCGCTCCTTTCAGATCTCCCTGCAGAAAGAGGCCGATTCCATAATCGTTCCAGCGCTGCCATTCCTCTTTCAAGGCGATCGTTTTCGGCTGCGGCATCGGCGCGTTGTGCGCGATCACCGGTAACGTAACTTCATCTTCTGCCAAGGCGACAATCGGTACGTCCGGGACCTTCTCTTCCTTTGCCGAAATGCCTTGTAGCGATCCAGTGAACGTTACCGGCCGATCGTCGAAATCGGGCGCAACTCGGTTCGGCTCATTGGGAGCGGGCACGCCGGTAAACGCAAACTGCGTATTCCACCACGTGAACTTGCGATAGCAAAGACGCGCGTGCAGTGTGATCTTGTTTCCCGCACTCTCGGGAATGAACATACGGTAGTGCACGGTGTCAGCCGCACCGGGTGGAATCAGCCGCACATACACCACAGCCCGCGTGGCCCAAGCATTCCGCTTGTTGATGGGATTTCCGTGCCCGTCAATCTGCAGCGACCGGTAGAAGTGCGCTCCCTTTTCGACCGGCCCGTGCCCATTGTCCTCGACCATGCCGCTCCAGAAAATTGTCTGGCCCTTGTCATCGGTTCCTTTGAGCTCTAGCCATGTGTCATAAGCGTCGACCGTCCCGCCCGGGAAGAAATGGCCGATTTTTTTCGTGCGGACCACAACATCCACGCGCACCGTGTCGCCGCGGCGGAGCGGAGGCTGGATGCGATTTAGCGGCGCCGTGACAGGCGCGACCTCCCCTTGAGTCTCGGCATTAATTTTGTTTTCTGACTCTTCACCGACAGCGAATGTGGTCGAAAGATCCGATTGGCTCATCGCTCCCGGCTTCAGCGGAGCCTGCGCTTGCGACAGCGCGAAAATATCTACCGAGAGAATGTCATTCTTCAGGAAATCTTCCGTCAACTTGAGCTGCGTCGCATCTTCATTTGCAGTCGGAATGGCCGTGTTGGCCGCCAGGAACCGATGCGAATGAATCAAGCCGTTGACGTTCCCCATGTCTTTGGACGCGGTCATGGGCATGTGGCAGTCCGCACATTGCGCGGGTTTCGGCGGATAGTAGAACGAGCGCGCCCCCTGCCCGGAAACGCCACTGGCCTGCCAGTTGTCATATTCATTGAATCCGCGAAGCCAGCGGTAATCGTTCACCGGCACATCCAGGTGAACCTTGTGGCATGTCGAGCAGAATTCGGCCGTCTGATCGCGCATAAACGGCTTCAGGAACACTCGCCGATGTGGCTCAGGGTTAAGCTGAATTACGAAATCGTGAATCGCCCGCATGACCGGGTTCTTCGTCGCCGCTAACTCGTGCAGCTTCGGATATTCCAGGTAGAAATCTCCCTGGCCCATCGTGCTCTTCACCTTGGCAATCGAGTGGCACATCATGCAGCCCAGCCCAGCCTGCGACTCCGGACGGTGCACGATCTTCTTAATCGGCGTGTCCATCAGCCCCGAATACAGCACTGCCGGATCGTGGCACCCGCCGCACCACTTCGACGGCTTCGTGCCGACCGTGTCCTGCATGTACTCGATCGCTTTGCGATACCACTGATTGTTGAACGAAGAGAAATGGTGCGCCGAGCTGTTCCACTCGTTGTAGATGTCCTCGTGGCAGCGCTTGCAGGAATCCGACTCCATGAAAAACTTGCTTGGAATCTTCTGGTGTCCGTAAACCTGGGCTGAACTCGGGAAGAACGGACCACTGGGACCGTCCCCTTCTTCATCCATGTTGTCGGGCGCCATCGTCGGATTCTGAATTCGGTTGCGCGTCTCCCAACTTTGCCGTAGATACTGCGCTCCGTACCCGACTCCGGCAAGCAAGGCCAGGCATGCAACAAGCCTGATCACTCCACCTGCGAGGTTCTTCGCGGGATCTTGGAGCTGCCCCTGCCCCCGCCGGCTTAACCAATCGGCAATCAGGAAACCGGCTCCCGCGGTCGAAACCACAATATGAAGATAGAGCTTGTTCCACTCCGACCGGGGAGTGCCAGTCTTGATCAGAATCAATCCGACAACGGCCCCCGCCGCCACCAGCACCCAGCCAATTCGAGCGAACCAACTTTGCGTACGCAGTAGCTTGAACAGCTTCAGTGCGAGCAGAACCGAAACGATCACGCCCGCGAAAGCATGGAGCAGAACTATGCCTGCATAAAAAATATTGGGCTGCGGAACGGCATAAAGATAAATAGCGGAAACGGCAAGGAAAAACACCAGCCCCGGCAGGGCTCGACCGAAAATTCTCCCTGGAAGTGTCATTGAAGCTCTGCGCAAATATCGAGATCCACCTCGAACCGCTCAGCCCCACAGTGGCTGAAGTTGCGCGTTCCCAACGTTATACAGAGACTCCGCCGGTTGGAATAATTGAAAAATACTAGCGGAAAGGTCCCGCTGCAAGGCGCGAAAGCACTCAACGAATTGGGGGCGCCTTCCACCCGCCACACTCGTTCTCCATAGCAGCAGCTACCGATAGCACCTCTTCTTCCGCCCACGGTCGTCCGACGATCTGCACGCCGACCGGAAGGCCCTCTGCGGTCTCGCTCACCGGAACCACAGCGGCGGGATTTCCAAGCAGATTGAACCACTCCGTATAGCTCCACGCGTCAAGATAATGGATCGCCTTCCCCTCGACGACCCAGCTGCGCTCCCGGTGCCGAAATGCCGGAATTGCCGCCGGCGGGCAGAGCAGAATCGGGTATTCCCGCATCTGCCGCACGAACTCCACCCGCAACTGATCGCGACGAAACCATGCAGCCAGCAACGAATTCTCCGTGAACTGCGGCTCGGCATCCGACCACTCCAGGAACTGGCGGAGCATCGGGCTGACGTCGCCTTCGCGGCGGTCGAACATCGGCCCAATCAGCATTCCTCCAACCTTCACGAAGAATTTTTTCCAGAGCACCCGCGCTTCTTCAAGGCCTTGCGGGCGAAACGGTTCGACGGTGAACCCAGAATGCGTTAGAGCCTCCGCTGCTTTTATGACCGCTGCTCGAATTTCGGCAGTGACCGGCGTCCGTCCGTCATCTTCGAAATAGCCGATTTTCAATCTTCTGATTTCCGACTCGGCCGGCCACCGCACCGGCACCGGCGCGGAGCACGTATCCCCATCATCCGGACCCTGCATCACTTCAAACAGCACTTTGAGATCCTCGACCGTACGCGCCATCGGCCCGACAACACCCAGAATCGCGAACGGCCCACCCGAAGCCGGGAAATGCCCGGTCGATGGAATCCGCCCCGGAGTCGGCTTCAGCCCACAGATCCCGCTGAAATGAGCTGGGACGCGAATCGAACCGCCGCCGTCGCTCCCCACTCCTCCCGCTGACATACCTGCCGCGATCGCCGCCGCCTCTCCGCCGCTTGATCCCCCCGGAGTTCGCTCCAGATCCCATGGACTGTTTGTTCTCCCGTGCAGAAGGTTGTCGCTCTCCCACGCCATCAGCAATTCGGGGGTATTCGTTACGCCCAACACAATCGCTCCCGCGCTTCGCAAGCGGGCAACCAGCGGCGCATCTTCGGTTGCGATGAATCCTTCACGCAGCCTCGTACCCGCTTCACATTTCATCCCGGCGACGTCGACCGAGCTTTTGATGCTGACCGGCACGCCATGCAAGGGGCCGAGGTTTCCCCGCTTGGCTAGAGTCGCTTCAGCATTTCGCGCCTCGCGCCGGACCTGCTCGGGGTTCAGATCAACGAACGCGTTCAGCTTCGAATTCAGCCTCTCGATTTTCGCCAGATGGACTTCCGCCAGTTCAACCGGGGAAATCTTTTTCTCGCGAATTTGTTGCGCCATTTCTACTGCAGGAAGAAATGTCAGATCGGCCACGCAGGTCTCCGAACAAAAGCGCAGTCTAGCATGCGTTCCGGCGCGAACGCCCAGGGCAAGCCGCCAGCGCGCGATCCAGACCCAGTTTCTCCGCGGAAGTCAGTTGGCGAAACGAACCTTTCGCGAGGCTCCCGAGTTGCAGCGGACCAATCGCTACTCGCACCACCCGCAAGACCTCCATGCCACATGCTTCCAGCATCCGGCGAATCTGCCGGTTCTTGCCTTCATCGAGCGTGATCTCAAGCCAGCAGTTCTTCTCGCCCGAACGCAAGACTCTCGCCTTGGTTGCCCGGAGAACGTCTCCGTTCTCCACTTTCACGCCGCCCACAATCGACTGGAGAAAAGCTTCGTCCACAATTGCGCCGATCTGCACGTGATAACTCTTTTCGAGATGCGTTTCGGGCGCCGCCACGCGCGATCCCCATTCCGAATCGTTTGTCAGCAGCAGAAGTCCTTCGCTGGCCTTATCAAGCCGCCCGATCGGCGCCACCCACGGAAGAATTTGATTCGAAGCCTCAAGAATGGAATAAACCGTCTCGCGCCCTTTCTCGTCCGATGCCGTCGTAACCAACCCCCGCGGCTTATTCATGAGGAGATAAATCTTTGCCGCAGCTTCGAGCAACGTGCCGTCGACATCAATCCGATCCCGCCCCAGAACCACCGGTGTCTCCGGATCGCGTCGCAAGCTCCCATTCAAGCGCACCTTGCCCTCGCGAATCAGGACGCTGGCCTGGGAGCGCGAGCAATATCCCAACTTGGACAACGCTCGCGCCAGCCCGATTTTCCGCTCGCCTGCCATGCGTACAGGTCCATGCTAACCGAATGCGGAATTACTCCGCGAACGTCAAAGTTGATACGATATCTGCTCGAAACGATCGAAAGGAGCCCCTCATGGCCCACCAGCACCCTCCGCGTTTTCTCAAGATTGTTGATGACGCCCGCTCGCGCATCCGTGAAACGAACGTAGACGAGGTTAAGAAAAGAATGGACCGCGGCGATAAGTTTCTGCTCGTCGATGTTCGCGAAGAAAGTGAGTTCGCCAAAGATCATCTCCCCGGGGCCGTTCACCTGGGCAAGGGTGTTATCGAACGCGACATTGAAGGACGCGTCCCCGACCTCAAGCAGGAGATGGTCCTTTATTGCGGCGGCGGATACCGTTCTGCCCTTGCCGCCGACAACCTCCAAAAGATGGGCTACACCAACGTCATTTCAATGGATGGTGGCATTCGCGGCTGGAGGGAACAGGGATACCCATTGACCAGCGATTAAGGACTGCCCTCGTAGCCATCTTTAGAATCACCGCGAATCGATCCATTCTGTGGTAAGCTCCGCCTCTTACTCCTTACGCCCATGAACGGTCGCATCTTCTTCTGGTCGCTCACCTCGGCTCTTGCCGGATTTCTGTTCGGCTTTGACACCGTCGTGATCTCAGGCGCCGAAAAAACGATTCAAGCAATCTGGGGATTGAGCCCCGGACTCCACGGCATAGCAATGGCTTCCGCGCTCTACGGGACCGTGGTCGGATCATTAATCGGCGGTTGGCCTGCCGATAGATTCGGCCGCAAGGCCACGCTGCTCTGGATTGGCATCCTCTACTTTGTGGGTGCGGTGGGCTCTGGACTCGCCCCGAATGTGATTGTCTTTATTGTTGCCCGCGCGATTGGCGGGCTCGGCATCGGCATTTCAACTGTCGTTGCGCCCATGTACATCTCCGAGATTGCCCCTCCCAAACACCGCGGGCGCCTGGCTGGCATGTTCCAGTTCAACATCGTATTCGGAATTCTGATCGCCTTCGTTTCCAACGCGCTCCTGTCCGGCATCGGAGTAAACGCCTGGCGATGGATGTTGGGAGTCGCCGCGTTTCCATCGGTTCTCTACGCTCTTTTCTGTCTTGGTCTTCCCGAAAGCCCACGTTGGCTGTTGAGCAGAAAGAACGATCGCGATGCGGCGATCAAAGTTCTGGAGCGCACCGAGCCCGAACTTTCAAAATCTGAAATTGCCGCTCAGGCCGATGAGATCGCCGCCGCTTCCACCGAGCAGGTATCGTCCGGTCATTTCTGGACTCATCGCCTCCGCAAGCCGATCCTGCTCGCCATTCTGATTGCCTTCTTCAATCAGATGTCGGGGATCAACGCGATCCTTTATTTCGCTCCGCGCATTTTTGAGTTGACGGGGCTTGCCGCAAAAGCCGCGCTGTTACAATCCATCGGTATAGGCATCACCAATCTGGTATTCACATTCGTCGGCCTCTGGATGATCGACCGACTTGGGCGCCGCACTCTCCTTTATATCGGCTCATTCGGCTATATCGGATCGCTTGGACTGGTGGCGTGGGCGTTCTTCACCCAGCACTACGCAATCGTGCCCGCGTGCATTTTTGCGTTTATCGCAGCACATGCCGTGGGACAGGGAGCCGTGATCTGGGTCTTTATCTCCGAAATCTTCCCCAACCGCCACCGCGCCGAAGGTCAGACCCTGGGCAGTTCCACGCACTGGATCGGCGCCGCTGCCCTCACGACATTCTTCCCGAAGATGGTTGCCGCCTTCCCGCCCGGATACATCTTCTCCTTCTTTACAGGAATGATGGTCCTTCAGCTTCTATGGGTGAAGACCATGGTGATCGAGACGAAAGGCGTGCCGCTGGAACAGATTCAGAAACGGCTCGGCATCGCCTGACGTTTTTCCCCGCTCAATTGAGAATTGCTGACGCGTTGCCGTCGAGCCCTGATCACTCGATTCCGTAAATATTCAGATACCCGCCGCTCGTGCCGCCGGCCGTTCCCACATACACTTTTCCATTCGCCACGCTCGGCACGCTGAATTTCACTGCTATCCCCGACGGCACATCTGTCGAAGCACTTTTTCTGGTGCATGCCGATTTCGCCACGCCCTGATCCGTCGTATAGAGGCAGGTCAGTTTCGTCGCGTCGAAGGCCCACAGCCCCGCGACTCCGCCGCTCGGCGCCCGGTGCGAGTCGATGGCCCATACGATCGCCTGCGTCGCAGTCGTGCTTGCCGTGGAAACGGTCGGAGTCGGTCCGGGCCAGCTGAAAGTGTGCGACGAGGTTGCGGTCGGTGTCGTGCAGAATCCAGCTTTCCCGTTGCTTTTTGTGCAACTGCTTCCGGTGGGATAGAACTCGAATTGCATGATCCCCAGATTTTTCCCACCGAAATACGCGTAACCGGTCGAGCCGCCTCCGCCCGAAGTCGTGTTCCACCAGGCGGGAGATCCCCATATGCCGCACTCTTGTGAGTCGTCGTAGCAAACAGCGTGATACAACGCCTGGGTCGTTGAATCGGAAGCGCCATTCCCGGTGTATCCACCCAGAGAACCCGTCGGAGAAGTCTGAGCAAGATAAACATTCCCTTCCTTCCCCGCCTGCACCAGCAGACTTTCCGGATTTCCATTCTCCTGCGTCGGCAGCAGCATCAGGCCGCCCGCGCCGAGATCGTAGTCATACTTATTCCGGGTCGTCCAATCGTACGCGGTGAAAAAATCCAGAACGCTGAAAGAATTTCCCAGCAACTGGAATTCGAGGATGGAATTGCCATAGTCGCAGGGAGACTTCGTACACGACGTCGGATTATCGTTCGGAGGCAGGCTGATCTTCACATTCGAATCCCCATTTCCGACCGACAGAAAAATGTGTCCACTGCTGTCGGCCGCGGGCCCCGATCCTCCCGCCCAGATACCTCCTTCGTACGACGTTTTCGACGGAACCGATGCCCAGATCGCAGTCTGGGTCAGCGCAGTCTGCGCAGCATTGAGTTGATACGCCATCATCCAACCGTTATACGGAAAATTCGTGTGATCGCAATGCGCTCCCCACGTGATGACGATCTGCGGATTTTGGCCTGACTGCGGCAGCGCCAGCAGCGCGCCGCGCTGATTCTGCGTCAACGCATACGGAGGATTGGTGCCGACTGTCCCCTGGTTGAACGAGATCCCATTGAACGTCCCGCCGATGTCGATCGATGCGTACGGAGACGTCGCACTCACTCCATTGCCGCCATCGATGATGCTCAAAGCATAAAGCTTCTGTTTATAGCTGTACGGAGTGCCGGTCGTCTTCAGCTTTGCCACTGCATACAGAACACCGCTGGTGATGCTCGTCGTACTGCGATTGCCGCTGATATCGATGACCGGCGTTCCAGTCACGCCAATGTCCCCCGGACTGGGCAAAATATTGGCGCAGCCGTTCACATCAGAACTCTTGAGAAACGTGTATCCCTTGGGCTTGAGATTCGTGGACCACAGGATCTTTCCCGAAGTTCCATCAATCGCATACACCCAATTCTGCTCGGTTGCGACGTACGCGACGTAGGCGTAGGTTGTGCCGTTGATCGTGACGTTCGGAAGCACAAGCGGCTGCGCATAAACCGCGCCATTCACCGCCACCGAAAATTCTTTTTTGAACTTCTGCCCCGATGTCGCTGTAATCGCCGCCTGCGTGAGAGTAGGCTCGCTGGAGTTATATCCGAGACGGCTGATGCCGCCCTGATAGGTTGTCAAACAAAAACTGTTCGTAGAGGTGGTCGGGCAACCTGCAACATCTTGCGCCGCAGCTACGGCCGTTAACAAGGTTAAACAGATCGTGCTCAGAAGGAGAAAACCAACTTGGGGCCCAGGAATAAGAGTCTTCACTTGCGCCTCCAAACCTGGGGGGAGGGCAGGAGCGAATTTACACGTCTGCGAATTTACGGGTCAAGACTGAAACTTTTGTCATCCAGCAAAACCCGTGCCCAGATGTCCAATTTAACGAATTTAGTTTTCATTTATAACTTAGATGATATATCGACCAAGCTATACATAATTCTCCCGATTGTCCGGTCTCCACACCTCAGTTAAGTTGCTGTCTCGTTCGCTTGTCCTGATCGTTTGGAAAGTACCCTTCACACACCTGCAAGGAGCTTGTGCCCACCATGAGACGTCTTGCTGTCCTCTCCTCTGCGTTCGGGATCAGCGCCTGTGGCCTAACTGTCACCGGACGCGAGTTCGTGGTCAATGCCTTCGGCGGCAATTCCGAGGACCACGAACATTTTCCTCCCAATCCGATCGGAGACGCCGTACTCGCCTTTTCCCTCCCACGATAGCTCGCCCCAGCAGCACGGTGGACAGTGTTCCACCGTGCTGTCCTTTTTTTTCGACAATCCGTTCATCGGCATACGTTCCCATCAAAAGTAGAACTGCGGTACGATCATCAGAGAATCGATGCCGAAGAAGAAAGCCGGTAACGTACTGCCAAAACTGTCGGAAGCTGAACTGGATCTCATTTCTCACATTGAGCACGGCTACCAGTTGCAGACAGATCTGCTCGGAAGCGATCCGCTGCTGCGTCGGTTGAAAGACGGCGAAGTGATTCGTCCCGCTTCTGCAACCCAAAACACGATCAAGGCACTCGAACAGCGGGGTGTCATCGCTCCTGGCAAAGGTCGGGAGGCTCTGACGCTGGTCTGGCGGCTGACAAAGAAATCGGCAAGTTGAGTCCTGCCCTCCGATCGTCTGGGCTGCTGGCGGCTGGCTCCTAAGCTTCTCGCCAAGAGCTTAGGGCCGCGGTGATCGTACATACCTACCCTCCCTCCTCGGCCTATTGGAATCATCGGTTTAGGGGAGAATCGCGGGAAAATCTATGTGGCTCAACATTTTACGGCTAAATTATTGGAAACATTGAGCTTACATCTGGCTGCCGCGTCGCGTTTTTTTCGGGCCGGTCGGCGTAAAATATTGGATCCAGAGGATTTGCTGGCTCGCGCCAGATTTTGTGGACTGCAAAATATTGATTCTGCTGGACTTACTTGCAAAATCTTGCGGAATAAAGACTTAGCGCTCATTGGGTGCGGTCTTGGATTCGGCGGCTTACCCGGGCAGTCTTCATTTTTATTTTTTCGGACCGCCACTCTCAAAATCTTGATTTCAAAGAACTTGGATGGCATCGATCTCTGTTTGCGCCTCGTAAAATCTTGAGCGCCTGAGACTTACACGCAAAATATTGCGAAATAAGCACTTAGCTCTGCTCCCTTTAAAAGATCGCTGCCACGCCTTTTGGCTGTGGCGATAATCGGATATCGGTCCTGTGGAAGGCAAGGTCAGATGTCACACGGCTGAGGGAGGGGCTGTGGATAACTTGTTGAGTTCGATCGTGATGTGATGGCGACAACTGGAAATCGAAAAACGTTCCGTTTGTCCCCAGTTTTCAAAAACTCCCAAGGCCCACCATCAGGATCAGCGGAATAGCGTTCATCGAACCGGAGTGTACATCAGCTTGGTTGGCGAAACATGGCGGTTACACTCAAACCGCCGGTCGGCCTCGACAAAGCGTCATTCGAGCGATAGCATACCCTGCCGAAAGAGGTAGCCAATGGCCTTCACTGCTAAAGATTGGATCGGGCTCGTCGTCTCAAGTCTCTTCACGTACGTTGTATTCGGAAATATTTCGTCGAAAGCGGGTTACCCGCGTTGGCACAGTCTCGTGATGCTCATCCCAATTCTCAATCTTGTCGCAATTGGGATTTTCGCATTTTCGCCGTGGCCCATCGAGAATAAGGTACTGGAATTAGAGTTGCGCAATGCCAATGAGTAGTTGGGCAAGCAGAAATGTTGCAAAATCGCCATGTCACGCATCATCATTTGGCTTTGACGAATTCCCACAAGACGAAGGCCACGAATGTGCTAAACCCATGTCATAATCCCGTGGTGACCGAACGTTATCTCGCGGCGGGCGCAGCCCCATTGAACAAAACGTGGTTGCGTTGGACGGGCAAGGATCAGTGGCCGAAGACTACCGCAACTGTATATTCCTGTGATTTCAGTACGCGGCAGGAACGCGACAGTCCGGTGGGCCACTATCACGTCGTAATTTCGTACACTGTCGCGGGCGAAATCTATACCGGGCGATTCGTCGATTTCGGTCTCCAATCTGAGGAAGACTTCCATCGCGGAGACACTCTTGAAATTCGCTACAACCCTAAGAACCCTTCAAAGTTTTACTATCCCGATCTGAGAACTCAGACTGGATTTCATCTGATGTGTGTGGCAATCGGCGGAGCACTCGCAACCATCGTAATGCTCATCCGTTTTCTGTCCGGTTGAACCCAACCGAATCAGCATGGAATCCTTTCCAAATCGTCAACTGGCGAAATATCCCCATTGCTCATGCTCAGCGGCGCTTGAGCGCAACGGCTGGTTATTTGGTTTCACAGATATCCATTATCTTCGGCCGCCAACTTGTGGTTTGCGTGCAGGTATCAGAAAATCATGAACACGCCCTCGCGCAAGAAGAAGTCACAAGGGCCAATTCCGAGTCGTTTTCCCTGCGCGCGTGTTTTCTATTTCAACATCGCACACTCCCGGGTCTCGAGGTAGCCGAATGAAATGGACGTTTGTCGTCGCGGTTGTCGCGGCCATGCTTTGGGCATCGCCGTTTGCCGTCACTCAGGAAACACAACAAAAAGCACCGGCGAAAAATCCTGCTGCGGCCGAGCCAATGCCCAAGTGTTCCGATCCGCTTTCTACGGTCGCGGTCCCGGACGCGCCGCATGGGCTGTTCGCCATCATGTTTCCGGACCGGCGCAAGCAGGCGAGAACGACCGAACTGCTGCTGCACAATCCGGTCGTTTGCGGCGCCAATTTCTATCTGATCTGGAACCAGATCGATCGCGGACCGGACGCGAATCCACGCTACGACTGGTCCGAGATCGACGAAAAAATCGCGCCATGGGTCGCAGCCGGCAAACGCGTGAATTTTGTCACCTGGGCCACGGGCTACAGCGGCGGATCGAAGGCGACTCCGGACTTCGTCTTCTCCAAAGTGGACTCGGTCGAGTGCCCGAACTTCGGGCGCGTTCCCGTCTTCTGGCAGAAAGACTTCATGAAGGGCTACCAGGCTTTCATGTCCGCGATCGTGGAGCATTACGGGAGCAATCCGAATGTGGGCTACATCCGCTTCGGACTGGGCGGCGGCGGAGAGACCTATCCCGCCTGCATGTACGCGCTGAAGCGGCACGGATTCTCTCCCGGCGTGTGGCGCAAGTACATCCTCGACATGCTGGATTACGAGAAGTCGATAAATTCTCCGAAGCAACTGATGGTCGGCATCAACAGCTTCGGCCGGCCTGAGGATCTGGACTTTGCCGATGCAGTCGCAGAGCGAGCCGCGCGCAACGGAATTGCGTTCGGCAGCCAGAGCCTCTCGGTCGAAGATGAAGAAAACGAACAGAGCGGCCGGCCGTGCGCCGTGGACTGGTGCCGCAACTTTCATCGCTGGCAAGGCAAGGTCGCGCTCGAACTGCAGACGCGCAAGGCCAGCAATCCGGATCGCTCGGGCATGATCGGGTCGATGGTCGAACTGGTGCCGTTCGCGCTGCGCATGAAGACGCAGATCATCGAGATTTATCCGGAAGACTGGTACGTGGCCTTCGATCCGTCGTCACCGGACTATGAACAGCACCACGAGGAATATCAGAAGGCCTACGAAGCCGCTGCCAAGGTGTTGGGCGGAAGCTGACCGCGATAATAACGTTGCGGGAAATCGGGTCAGAACTTTCGAATCACCTGGCCCTTCTCATCGAGAAACGATAGAGTCGGCGCGCCGTCCTTTGTCACCTGCATTCTGATTCGTGGGCGGCCCTCCGAGTCCATCAACAAAACCGCGGCATTCCCGTCATCGGTTCTGCCCACCCAGACCCGCCGGTTCTGGTCACTGATCGCGAGCCCCGCAAATCGATCTGTTTTGTCGTCCACACCCGCCAGCTGAACCACCTGGCTCGCGCCGTACTTGTCGAATGAAAGGCTGCCCCCGGAATCGACAATCTCGCCTTTTTCGTTCTGGCGGCCGCTGAAAATCAGTCCACCGTTTTCAGATCCTTCATCGTTGTAGAAGATCATTCCCGCCTGGGGCCTTGGCTCGCCCAACTCCGGATGCTCTTTGCCCTTCACAATCATCGGCGGCAAGCGATCCTTGTTCGAGATCACCATGCGAAGGGTTCCGTCAGGCTCGACGACGTCGATCCTGTGTACCTGAATCTCATCGAATTGCTTGCGGCGAACGGTAGCACCAGACAACAGAATTACCGCAAACACCGTGCTCAGCACGGCCGAGTAAATGATCAAAAACTGTTGGCCGAATCGTTTCAAGAATCTGCCCTCCTGATCGGGGCCTGGCATGCGTTCAGCCTCGACCCAGAGCATGATACGTCTAAGGCAGTGCGGTCGGCTTTAGATCAGCTCACTTGCCGTCGAGATGAATGTCCCCCACGGAGACGTGGGCCCGGAGTTCGTACTTGCCGTCGCCGTTATATTTCAGCGTCTTGCCCAGCCAGCCGCTGGGCTCGCCGTAGTCGTCGCTGTGGACGTCGCCAATGCTGGTGCTGGCCCGCACCAGCTTGTAATTCGCGTTTCCCTTCTCGATGCGGATATCGCCCACGCTGAGTTCGAGGTCCTTGTCGCCTTCGACGCCCTCGACGGTCACGTCTCCAACTTTCTCGTGTACGTCGAGGTTGGTGTTCTGCGGCACCTCGAGGATGACGTCGAATTGGGTGTTTTTGCCGGTGGGAGCATGGAACTCGATATCTGCGTCTTTTCCGCGGACGTCGAAATCTACGCGCGCGTCTTTGATGTTCTGCTCGCGCCGCGACTTCACGGTGTACTCCAGGCGGATCTTGTCGGAATCGCCGCGCTTTATGCGCATGTCGCCGACACTCATGTGCACGTGCACGGAGCCGCCGCTGACGAAGTCGCGCGAGTCATGGCGCGTCTCCTGGTAGTTCCAGTCGTTGGCGGCTGCCAGGGACACGAGCAGCAGCGGCACGCAACACAACAGGGCTGCCCTGTAGAGCTGAGTTCTACGGATCTGGAGATGAGACCTTCCGGGCATGGAATACCTCGCGGGCGCAGAAAGCGCCTGATGGGGATACGCAGCGAGCCCCAAAGAAGTTCCGGGCTATCGATAGGATTCGAGCGCCTTGGCCGCCCGATCCAGCGCCGCCGCGAGGGCCGCGAGTTCCTGGCGGGCGCGGTTGCTGTCACCTTTGTCGAGCGCCTCGTTCACGCCCGGAATCACCACGGCCGCGTAGCCCGTGTACTCTCCGGGAGCGTAAATCGCATGCTTGTACCACGGACGATGCGGCAATCCTTGAGGCACCAGCAGCGCTCGCTCCGCATGCAGCAATGCCTGATTCAGGCGGGTAACATCGGCCGGCGGATTCTTTTCTTTCGCGAGAATCTTCGCCCCGGCTGTCTGGAAATGACGCGCCGCCGCATCGACTGCATCGAAATCGAGGACGCCTTTGCCGAACTTGTCCTGCGCGCGATTGCGTGCCGCATCGAGGTACGCCGCGACTTCTTTCCCATATTCCTCGTAGTCGTAGGGCAGAACGTCGGCATCGGCCATGCGAACGCCTTCGAGCCCGAGCACACGCGCCATTTGCTGTTCGTAAAGGAAATCCGGATCGGCGAATTTCTTGAACCACGCGAAATTGTCGAACACCGAGTGGTAGACGCCGTACGGGCCGCTCGAACTCACGTCGCTTGAGGGTACACCCGCATGCTGCAGGAATGCCGTGTAGTCGGAACCGCTGCCCAGATCGCCGACTGGAACGTCTCCGGTGACTTGAGCCGCGGGCTTCCGTCGTTCCGGCCCTTGTTCTGATTGTGTTTCCGAGGAGGCCTTTTGCCACTGCTCGTAAACCGTTCCGCCCTTCGGGCTCGGCACCGCCTTGGTCACTTCGCGCAAGAACTGCTTCAGGCTGGGAACGGCCGAGGCACCGAACTTCTGTCCGGTTACGGCCACATCGACGTTGAAATATGCGGGAGAATTTTCGAGCTGCTTCTCGTGCTGCTCGACCCACTCGGTCGAGCCCATCAGCCCTTCTTCTTCGCCGTCCCAACTGCAGAAGACGAGCGTGCGCTTCGGCCGCCATCCCGACTTCAGCAAGTCGCCCACGCCGTGCACGCTCTCGAGCATTGCCGCCGTGCCGCTATTGGGATCGACCGCGCCGTAGACCCAGGCATCGCGATGATTGCCGACGACGACCCACTCGTCCGGAGATTCCGTACCCTTCACGCGGCCTTCGACGTCCCAGAGCGTGCGGAACTGGTAGTCCTGCTTGAGATGCATCTTCACTTTCGAAGGCCCCGGACCAACGTGGTAGGTGAACGGCAACGCGCCCTGCCATTGGCGCGGCGAATCCGGACCGCCCAGATGTTGCAGGATCGGCCAGGCATCGTGATACGAGAGCGGGGTGACAGGAACCTTTGGCACTTGCGCCGATTGCTCCGGCGAAATGCGCTTGGAGTCGGGCAGTGATGGAGTCGAGGCGATTCCCGGAGTCGTTGGATCTCCTGGGAATTCGAACATGTATCCAACCGAGCCTCGTTGGACGCCGGTATCGGGACGCCAGGGGCCGTCGGGATATTTGTCGCCGCGCTTCCAGCCGTCGTCGGCCGGGTCGGAGTAGATGATGACGCCGGCTGCGCCGTGTTCCTGCGCCACGAATTCTTTTACGCCGCGAAAGTTCTGCCCGTAGCGGACGAGCACGATTTTTCCGCGGACGTCGATCTTCATCTGCTCGAGTTTCTCGAAGTCCTCGGGTGAGCCGTAGTTGGCGTAGATGACGTCGGCTTCGACGTCCCCGGAAGGCGACATGCTGCTGAAGGGCATGACGACTCGCGGATCGTCCTGATAGGGATCGTTGCTGACATGCTCGCGCGTCGGCCCATGCATTTCAACGCCGGCCGGCGCAGCCATATCGACGCTGATTTCGACGGGATAGTTGAACCAGGCTTTGTATTCGACGATCTCGGTGTCGAGGCCGGCGTCACGGAATTTCTGCGCGACGTAGTCGGCGGTCTGCTTGTCCTCGATGGTTCCTGCCATGTGAGGAGCTTTGGTCAGGATGCGCAGATGTTCCTCGGCGAGCTTGGCATCTGGCGCGGCAAGAAAGCGGGATTCGATGGCTGCTTCGCCGGCCGAATCGCGGAAACCGAAGACGCTTGCTGCCGAATTTTGTGGCGTAGAGGCGGGATGCCTGGTGGCGGACGAGCCGGAAATCAGAATGGCAGACGAAAGCAGCGTAGTGATCAGAAGTCTCATGGAGATCGGTCAAAGCTAGTAAGGTAGCACAGGAGTCATAGGGAGAGTTCCAACGACACGCTTCATCGCTCCAGGGGTAGTTCACCAACTTCACCAGATTCACCAAATGGTGATACAATAGGACACATGAAGCGCGCCACCATGACATTTCCGGACGATCTTGCCGCGGCGGTAGACCGCTATGTGCAAGCGCAAGAGGTGCCGCCGGCGTTGACGACCGTTGTGCAAGCGGCTTTGCGCGAGTATCTTCGCGAGCGCGGTTACCTGCGGCCCTACAAACCTCTGAAGATTGCCCCCAAGGGCAGCAGCGGGCGCCGAGATGTCAGCCAAAATCATGATGCATATCTGGCGAGCGCAAAGAAATGATCCGCGCGGTACTGGCGGATACGGGACCTCTTTACGCGGCCAATGACGAGGACGACGAACATCACGAACGCGCCTTGCGCGAACTGCAGAAACTGGCCCGCGACAGGCGGGAGATTGTCGTTCCCTATCCCGTTCTGATCGAGTGCTACTCGCTGATTCTGTTTCGGCTGGGAGGTCGTGCGGCTCTGGCCTGGCTCACAGAGATGGCGGAAGCCGCATTCCTGAATCCAGGAACGGAGGACTATCGCGGAGCGTTCGCGCGCGTTCGAGCTCTGGCCGATCAGAAAATCACAATCACTGACGCGACCGTGGCCACACTAGCCACGCGGCTTGAACTCGAGGTCTGGACTTACGATCATCATTTCGACGTGATGCGAGTAAAGGTGTGGCGATAGTGCGCAACGAACACAGGGTCCCTGCACTCCATGCCGACCTTCGGAACGGCATGCTCCGGTCGGGATGACATTGTGCTGGTTACTTCCGAACTTGACCGGTTCCGATGATTTCGTACTTTGACGATGTCAGTTCCGGCAGAGCAAAGGGGCCACGGCAGTGGAGCTTTTGGGTGCTGATGCCCATTTCAGCGCCGAAGCCGAATTCTGCGCCGTCGGTGAAGCGGGTTGAGGCGTTCCAATAGACCGCAGCAGAATCCACGCCGCGAAGGAACGTGCGGGCATTCGCTTCATCGCTGGTGATGATCGAGTCGGAGTGCCTGGTGGAGAACTTGTTGATGTGCGCGATGGCGGCGTCGACATCTGACACAACGGCAATGGCCATGCAAAGACGCAGATACTCTTCGTACCACTCCTGATCCGTTACAGGCGCGACTGGAAGTTCTCTTGCCAGCGCCCGCGCACGATGATCGCCGCGGACTTCGACCCCGCCATCGATGAGCTTTCTTACGATTCGCGGAATATATTCTCCTGCGATGCTCTCGTGCACCAATAGCTTTTCGGCAGCGTTGCAGACCGACGGGCGCTGCGTCTTGGCATTGATCACGATGGCATCGGCCATGTCGAAGTCGGCCGAGGCATCGACGAAGATGTGGCAGTTCCCTGCTCCGGTTTCGATGACCGGCACGGCCGAGTTTTCGGTGACGAACGTGATCAAGCCAGCTCCGCCGCGGGGAATGATGACGTCGACGAGCCCGCGAGCCTTGATTAAGTCGTGCACGGACTGGCGTGTGGAAGAATCGAGCAGTTCGATCGCGCCTTCGGGCACGCCGGGAACGGCCGTCGTGATGTCCACGAGGCACTGATTGCTGCGAGCCGATTCCTTGCCGCCGCGGAGCACGATGGAGTTGCCCGTCTTGAGCGCGAGCACTGCGGTATCGACTGTGACGTTCGGCCGCGATTCGTAGATGATGCCTATGACTCCGAGGGGCACGCGCACCTTGCGAATGCGCAGGCCGTTGGACTTGGTCCATTCGGCGAGCGTTTCGCCGATGGGATCGGGCAAGGCAGCGACCTCGCGAACTCCGCACGCCATGTCTTTGATCCGAGACGGAGTCAGCAGCAAGCGATCGCGCATGGCGCCTTCGAGGCCGGAGGTCTCGATGTCTTCTCGATTGGCGGCGAGAATCTCGCTCTCGTGCGCTTCGACAGCATCGGCAATCGTGAGCAGAAGACGATTCTTTTCTTCCGTCGAGAGCAGCGCGAGCTTTGAAGACGCACTTCGGGTGCGAAGAAGTTTTTCCTGGGTCGTCGTGGCGGTGGTGAGAGTCGCCATCTAGTTTCCCTTCGCGGGCGGAAAGTACGTGCCGATCTTGCGCGCCATTCCCAGTGTAATCGCTTGCGGATGGCGGCCATTCACGATGGCGACGTGGACTCCACCTTCGCTGGCGAGCTTGGCGGCGCGCAGCTTCGAGATCATGCCCCCGCGGCCGAGAGTGCTCTTGCCGTTACACTGCGCCTCGATCGCAGGCGTCAGCTTTCGAATTACGCGCTGGAGCTTAGGCTTCTTCCGCCCGTTCGGAACCATGAATCCATCGACATTGGTCAGCAGCAGCAGCCAATCGGCTTTGACGGCGGTGGCGAGCAGAGAGCTGAGTTCGTCGTTGTCCCCGAAGGCGCCTTCGATTTCGCGGACCGAGACGCTGTCGTTTTCGTTGACGATGGGGACGACACCGAGCGAGAGTAACTCCGCCAGAGCATTCTGCAGATTTCGGTAGCGGACGGGCGAGGTGAAGTCATCGCTCGACAGGAGAAGCTGGGCGACAACTTTCTTCCCAAAAAACAGGCGCTCGTAGGTGTGCATGAGCTTGCTCTGGCCGACGGCAGCGCAGGCCTGCATGCGGGGAACGTCACTGGGGCGCTGGTTGAGATTGAGCCCGGACATTCCGGCGGCGATGGCGCCCGAGGTGACGATCAGGTATTCGTTCTTCGAGAGGTCGAACTGATCGACCATGCCACGAAGCAGGTTGATATCGACCTGCCCTCCCGGTGCGATGAGACTAGTGCCGACTTTTATGACCACGCGCATAGAAAAATAGTCTGCTGGCCGGATTCGCCTTTTATTTGTCTTTGGCAACGCCCCGGTTGGGATCAACCGGCGCCCCGGCGGGGAGGGACAATATCAATATCCTGCCGTTAGAACTGGATTCTGGCAAGTCGAAAATGCCGGGCAGTCGTCGCGGGCGGGGTAGACGCTCTGCATGACAATCGGCGAGCGCTGCAATGCTACGATGATGGTTCTATGCCTGCCACGAATGCTACCAGCCGCTTCTCGGATCGCGTTGAAAACTATGTACGTTACAGGCCGGGATATCCGGAGGATGTCGTGGACGCGCTGCGGCGCGAATGCGGCCTTAGGCCCGATCATGTGGTCGCAGATATCGCCTCCGGAACCGGGATTTGGACGCGGATGCTGTTGGAGAATGGGAATCCCGCGTATGGGGTCGAGCCAAATGTTGGCATGCGCGAGGCCGGGGAGCGGCTGCTGGTGGGATTCCCCAATTTCACAAGCGTCGATGGAACGGCTGAGGCAACGACGCTTGCGGATTCGAGCGTCGATTTTGTAACGGCGGCGCAGGCGGCGCACTGGTTTGACCGGGCGCGGACGCGGAAGGAATTTGTTCGAATCCTTAAGCCGGGCGGATGGCTCGTGCTGATTTGGAATGAACGCGAGACTGACACGACGACATTCCTGCGCGACTACGAGCAACTTCTACTCGATTACGGCACGGACTATCAGGACGTGCGGCATGAGCGAACGACCGACGCGGTGAATGAATTTTTCGATCCGCTGCCGTATCAGGAGCGGACTTTTGCGATGCGGCAGGAGTTCGATTACGCAGGGCTCGAAGGACGGCTGCTCTCTTCTTCGTATGCACCGGGGCCGGGGCATCCGAAACATGAGCCGATGCTTGGGGAGTTGAAGCGGATCTTTGAGAAGCATGCGTCGGATGGGCGCGTTTCGGTTGGCTATAAGACTCGCGTTTACTTTGGACGGCTTGGACGTAAGTGATCTGTTCGAAACAGAAAGTCAAAAGCCCCACTTCTGGCAAAACCGGCCAGAAATGGGGCACCCTCTTCCCTCACACGGGAAGCCTCCTGCAGTACGACACCTCACCACCAGGGACACGAAGTCACACGAAGGAAATCCTCTGGTAGCATTTCCTGTTCTATCGAGAGGGCTTGTGTCTGACGAAAAATCTTTTCATATGACGCCGGAGGAATTCCGGCGCTACGGGCATGCCGTGGTCGATTGGATCGCGGATTATCAATCCCATGTTGAATCGTTTCCTGTGCTGTCGCAGGTGAAACCGGGACAGATTCGCGCGACGCTGCCGACAAATCCTCCAGCCAAGGGGGAGGCGTTTGAAACGATTCTGGGAGACATGAACCGCGTGATTTTGCCAGGAGTGACGCACTGGCAGTCGCCGAATTTTTTTGCGTACTTTCCTTGCAATGCTTCGGGTCCCGGAATTCTGGGGGATCTGCTTTCCTCAGGGCTTGGCGTGCAGGGCATGCTGTGGTCGACGAGTCCCGCGTGCACGGAGCTCGAGACGCATGTGATGGACTGGCTGGTCTCGATGCTCGGACTGCCGGAGAAATTTCGTTCCACGAGCAGCGGTGGAGGAGTCATTCAGGACACTGCCTCGAGCGCGGCGCTGTGCGCGCTGCTGGCTGCGCGCGAGCGGGCCACCGGTTACATGAGCAATAAGAAAGGATGCGATGGACGGCTCGTCGCATACGCATCGACGCAGACACACTCTTCGATCGAGAAGGCGGCGATGATTGCGGGAATCGGAACCGACAATCTGCGGCTGATTGAGGTCGACGAAAAGTTTGCGATGAAGCCGGAGGCGCTCGCGTCGCAGATCGAAGCTGACAGGCGGGCGGGACTGACTCCGTGCTTTGTGTGCGCGACGGTGGGAACCACATCTTCGAATGGGATGGATCCACTGGCGGCGCTGGGAGAAGTCTGCAGAGAAAATAAGCTCTGGCTGCACGTGGACGCGGCGATGTCGGGAACGGCGATGCTGTGTCCGGAGTTCCGGCATCTGCAGACTGGCGTGGAGTTCGCCGACAGCTACAACTTCAATCCGCATAAATGGATGTTCACGAACTTCGATTGCAATTGCTTTTGGGTGGCGGACCGCAAGGCGCTGATCCAGACGCTGAGCATTCTGCCGGAGTACTTGCGGAACCAGGCGACGGAGTCGGGGGCGGTGATCGATTACCGCGACTGGCACATCCAGCTGGGACGGCGATTCCGGTCGCTAAAGTTGTGGTTTGTAATCCGGCATTATGGGGTTGAGGGATTGCAGCATCATATTCGCGAACACGTCCGGCTGGCGCAGCAGTTCGCGGAGTGGGTGCGGAAGGACGATCGCTTCGAATTGGCAGCGCCAGCGCCATTGAACCTGGTGTGCTTCCGGCACAAGGCCGGAGATGCCGCGAACCAGGGAATTATGGAGCGGCTGAACCGAAGCGGCGATTTGTTCCTGACGCATACAAAATTGAATGGCAAATTGACGCTGCGGTTATGCGTCGGGCAGACGAATACCAAAGAACAGCACGTGGAGAAAGCGTGGAAGCGGATACAGGAAGAGGCGGGGCGGGGATGACGGTTCATCAAACGTCAATCGGAGGGCAAAACAAATGGTTGCTGATGAAAATTCCAAGCAGGTGGACAAAACTAGAGAATCCAACAGTCTTGTAGAGTTCTTTCGTCAATCGCCATTGCTAGGTCTTGAGTTTCCTGTTGACCGGAAATCCGATAGCGGTCGCGATGATGAAATACGACAAGGTCAATCCAAGTCACGGTCCCTTCCGCTTCGCGGAAAGCGGCGCTCTCGTGGCGGTGATAGCGCTTAGTCCGCGGGCATGGGGGCTGGCGGCGGGATGGCTGTGGCCCTGTCGGCAGCGACGGTGGGCTGGGCCGGAGATTCAATCCACTTACGGATCGCGGGCATGGCGGCGCGAGCGGCCACTTCACCGACGCGGATCAGTTCATCGCAACGCTTGAAATCGTCGTAGGCAAATCCGGCGACGTCGGGTTCGATAACCAGATCTGCTGCGCTGCGCCAAATACTAGACATGGCATCCTGCGCGATGGCGAAGGACTGTCCAATGACATCAAATAGATGGCGAGGGGCTCCGCCGCCAGCCCAGCTGCCTTTCAGGTGAATGGCGATCACTTTGTCGGCACCCATTTCGCGCAGAGGCCGCGTTGCGACTGGGTGCGAGAGCATGCCGTCAACGTAGTAACGGCCGCGAATCTCTACGGGCAGGAACATCCCAGGATAGGCACAGCTGGCGCGTACAGGATCGATAATCGATCCGGAGTGGAAGACGACTCCTTCGCCGGTATTGAAATCGGTGGCGGTCACACCAAGAGGAATGCGCAATTCTTCAAAGGTTTTGACTTTCAACGCGCGGCTTAGGAACGCAACCATGCGGTCGTTGGAAGCGAAACCATAGCGAGAGACCGTCCAGCGAGCGAAGGTGGTGAAGCGGCAAGTGTGCGCGATCTCTTCGAGTTCGGGGATGGAAACGCCGCTGCAGTAGACCGCGCCGAGCAGAGCTCCGACACTGGTTCCGGTGATGACCCGAATGGGAATGTTCTCCGCTTCGAGAACCTTGAGAACTCCTAGGTGAGCGATGCCGCGGGCGAAGCCTCCGCCTAATGCGATTCCGATTGTAGGATTACGAGACGCCGCCGGCGGCGGCGTTGGACGAGAGAATCCGCGGCGGAATGCTTGTACGGAGCGAACAATCTTTCGAAAACTGCTCACAGAGAACCCCACGTCTCTGGCCCGTGATCAGCCGAACAGCTGAACCACTACTTGACCATAAGATGCCATATTTCCACAGGAGGCTGTAAGGGCACGATTGTGCCAGGTTGCAGGCCGAATAGAGCGGCCGCACAGAGGTAATGGTTACGGTTGGGATGGCAGAAAGATGACGAGATTCCTGTATTCCTGCTAACTTGCGGACAGTATGGTGCGAGAGATTTCAGCTGGCGGGGTGGTAGTCCAGCATAAAGACGGCGAATGGTGGATGGCGGCGATCGAACCGGCCGGCGATGGGGCAGCCGTGGAGCCGGGCAAAGGCGCAGCAAAGGCGAAAAAGAAGGCCGTCATTTGCCTGCCCAAGGGGCTGGTCGATCCGGGAGAAAAGGCGCTGGAGGCAGCGCTGCGCGAGGTGCGCGAAGAGACTGGCGTGACGGCGAGCCTCGTCACGAAATTAGCCGACATCAAGTATGTTTACGTGCGCTCGTGGGGCGATGGAGAGCGCGTATTCAAAATCGTGACGTTTTATCTGCTGCGTTATGAGTCGGGACGCATCGACGATATTTCCCAGGACATGCGAATCGAGGTCGCACAGGCCGAGTGGGTGAGGCTGGGAGAGGCGCCGAAACTGCTTGCCTATCGGGGAGAAAAGCAGATGGCGAAAAAGGCAATTGAATATCTCGCGAGCCATGCGGAGGTACATTAGCAAGGTGTGATTGGGCCGCTAGATAAATTCTGGCGGCGAGACTACCATTAACAGTTCACAAGTCCTGCCTGGGCCACGTCCATGTCCCGCACGTTCACGAACGTCTATTATCTTCCTCATGTCTTCCACGATAAAACCGGATTCATCTCGAGGCCTACATATGAAGCGCATCAGCAAAGTCGCCATCCTGGGTGCCGGAACGATGGGCGCCCGCATCGCCGCGCATTTTGCCAATGCCGGCGTTCCCAGTTATCTGCTGGACATTGTTCCTCCTGACGCGGACGCGCCTGCGCGCAACAAGATTGCCGCCGCCGGACTCGATGCCGCGAAGAAATCCAAACCTGCCGCGTTCATGGAGCCTTCGCTGGCGAAGCTCGTGACGGTGGGAAATTTTGACGACGATCTGAAGAAACTGGCGGAAGTCGATTGGATCATCGAAGCGGTCGTCGAAAATCTGGAGATCAAACGGGCTTTGTTGCGGAAAGTCGAAGCAGTTCGCAAGCCTGGAACGATCGTCACGACCAACACGAGCGGCCTGCCCGTGGGCAAGATTGCGGAAGGATTTTCCGACGATTTCCGCTGGGCATGGTTTGGGACACATTTCTTCAATCCGCCGCGGTATATGCGGCTGCTGGAAATTATTCCGACGCCGGAAGCGGATCGCGCCGCGATCGACGCGATCGCTCACTTCTGCGATGTGCGGCTGGGCAAGGGCGTGGTCATCGCGAAAGATACGCCCAACTTCATCGGCAACCGGATTGGAACATTTTCGGTGCTGAACGTGATTCGGCTGATGCAGGAAATGGGGCTCACGATCGAAGAGGTCGACGCACTGACTGGGCAGGCCGTCGGATGGCCGAAGTCGGCGACATTCCGAACGATCGATCTGGTCGGGCTCGACATTTTGGGACACGTCGTCGGAAACATGACAACGAACGTGCACGATGAGCGCAGCGATCTGCGTCTGCCCGATTTCTTCCAGCATATGCTGCAGAAAAAATGGCTGGGCGACAAAACGAAGGGAGGATTCTATAAGAAGGTAAAGGGAGGAGATGGTAAGGAAGACGAGCGTCTGGCGCTGGACTGGAAGACGCTGGAATATCATCCGCGGCAAAAACCGAAATTCGCCGCGCTCGACATGGCGAAAACCGTCGAGGACACTGGAGCGCGGCTGCGCACCCTGCTCGGGCTGGATGGGAGCGGTCCGCAAAAAGGTGACAAGGCTGGAGCTTTCTTGTGGGCAGCGCTTTCGGATCTCTGGACCTACGCCGCCAATCGCGTGCCGGAGATTTCTGATTCCGTGGTTGAAATCGATCGCGCCATGCGGCTGGGCTTCAATTGGGAGCTTGGTCCATTTGAGCTGTGGGATGCGGCCGGGGTCGAGGCTACCGTCGCGCGCATGAAAAAAGAAGGCAAGCCAGTGGCGGCCAACGTCGAGAGGCTGCTCGCTTCGGGACAGAAGTCTTGGTACATCGACGATCCGAAATCGCCGGCTGGAAAGAAGTATTGGGAGCTCGGAACAGAAAGTTGGGAGCCGGTGCAAGTGCCTGCGGGCGTCTGGTCGGTGACAGTAGCGAAGAAATCGAATGGAGTCGTGAAGAAGAATTCCGGCGCGTCGCTCGTGGATATCGGCGATGGAGTGGCTTGCCTCGAATTCCACAGCAAGATGAATTCTCTGGGAGCCGACATCATTGGCCTGATCACGCAGACGCTCAAGCCCGGGGGGCCGGGGGACAGCTTCGACGCATTTGTCATCACGAACGACGCAGCGAACTTTTCCGTGGGTGCTAACTTGATGCTGCTGCTGATGAGCGTGCAGGAAGAAGAGTGGGACGACGTCGATCTCGCGATCCGGCAGTTCCAGGGAATGACGCAGGCGGTGAAGTTCTCTCCGAAGCCAGTTGTGTCCGCGCCATTCGGGCTATGCCTGGGCGGAGGGACGGAGATCTCGCTGCACGCTCCGGCACGGCAGCCGCACGCTGAACTCTATACAGGATTGGTAGAAATCGGCGTCGGGCTGCTGCCGGGCGGCGGAGGGTGCAAAGAGATGCTGCTGCGCGCGGTCGATAGCGCGGCAGTTTCGCGCGGAAAGGCTTCGCCCGAAGCGCTCGCTGGATCGGTCGAGATGATGGAGGCGATGAAAAAAGCATTTGAGACGATCGCTACGGCCAAGGTCGCGACCTCGGCGCATGAGGCGCGGGGACTCGGGTTTCTTTCGGACTCCGACCGGATCACGATGAACCGCGAACGCGTGCTCTCGGATGCAAAGGCGCGCGCACTGGAATTGGTGCGAGCCGGATATGAGCCGCCGGTACCGCGCAAGGATATTCCGGCGCCGGGCGAGAGCCTGCTTGCTGCCCTGAAGATGGGCGTGCATCTAATGCGGCAGGGAGACTTTATTACTGACTACGAAGTGAAACTCGGGAGCAAGATTGCCGAGGTGTTGTGCGGCGGCAACGTCACGCCGGGTACACCGGTGAGTGAGCAATACATTCTCGATTTGGAGCGCGAAGGGTTCAAGTCTCTCTGCGGCGAACGCAAGACGCAAGAGAGAATTCAATACACGCTCAAGACGGGGAAAACACTGAGGAACTAGGCGATTTCATGTTGAGGGGATGCATCCACATGCCGGTCTCGAAAAAATTCATTCTGCCTATGAGTTTGCTGATCTTGGCATGCGCTTTGGGTTTTGCTCAGAAAGATGCTCCTGCGAAAGAATCCGCTCCCGACGTGCCGGATGCCATCGAAGTAGGGTCCGGCCTGGAGCCGGTGCTGTTCGCCCGCGCTTCGGGAGCGCAGATTTATACCTGCGCCGCCGGTGCGGACGGCAAATACGCGTGGACGCTGAAGGCGCCGGACGCCGAACTGAAAGATCGAAAAGACAAAGTAATTGGGCAGCACTCCGCGGGTCCGACGTGGAAGTTGAAAGACGGCAGCGAGGTGACCGGCAAAGCGGTGGCGCACGTCGATTCGCTCGATCCCGAGTCGGTTCCGTGGCTGCTGCTCGATGTTGTGACGAACTCCAAAAAGGGCGCGCTCGCGGACGTGACGAAGATTCAACGAGTTCACACCCACGGCGGCATGCCCGGCAATGACGTCTGCGACGAGGCGCATAAAGGGTCGGAGTCGAAGAGCAATTACACGGCGGATTATTACTTTTTTGCCCCGGTGAAGTAATCGGGTAAGAGTCTGGGAGAAATCTTATGCGTGAAGTCATTATTGCTTCTTCAGTACGAACTCCGGTAGGTCGCGCTTATAAAGGAACGCTGCGGGCAACGCGTCCGGATGAACTCGGTGCGGTCGCGATCAAAGGCGCGCTCGAGCGCGTGCCGCAGCTTGATCCTAAAGAAATTGAAGACGTGATTCTCGGCTGCGCCATGCCCGAGGCGGAGCAAGGCATGAACGTTGCCCGCATCGCCTCGCTGCGGGCAGGATTGCCCGTGGAAGTCTCGGCGCTGACGATCAACCGCTTCTGCTCGTCGGGCCTGCAGGCCATCGCAATGGCTGCCGAGCGAATTATGAGCGGCGGAGCGGAGGTGATCGTAGCGGGCGGCACGGAATCGATGACGATGATCCCAATGGGCGGGCATAAGATCTCGCCGAACCCGTGGCTGGTGGATCATTATCCGGACGCATATCTTTCCATGGGGCTGACAGCGGAACGAGTCGGGCACAGGTTCAGGATCACGCGCGACGCGGCGGACAAATTCTCGATGCACAGCCATCAGAAAGCGCTCGCGGCAATTGCAGCCGGCAAGTTTGACGACGAGATTGTGCCGGTGCCCGTGAGCTTCAGCACTCCGAACGGATCGAAGCCGAAGCGACAGGAAATCGTGTTCAAGGTGGACGAAGGTCCGCGCGCGGATACGTCGCTCGAAGCGCTGAGCGCGCTGAAGCCTGCATTTCATGTGAAAGGGACGGTGACGGCGGGCAATTCGTCGCAGATGTCCGACGGCGCCGCGGCCGCGGTCGTCATGTCGGCCGAGCGCGCGAAAGCTTTGGGCATCAAACCGCTGGCGCGCTACGTTTCGTTCGCAACCGCTGGATACAAGCCGGAAGAGATGGGACTCGGGCCAGTGTTCGCGATCCCGAAGGCATTGAAGATGGCAGGGCTGAAACTCGATGACATCGGAGTGATTGAGTTGAACGAAGCCTTCGCGGCACAGTCTCTGGCGGTGATCAAAGAAGCGGGACTCGACCCGGAAAACGTGAATCCGAATGGAGGAGCGATCGCGCTGGGGCATCCGCTGGGATGCACGGGAGCGAAGCTGACGGCAACTGTGATCCGCGAGATGAAGCGCCGCAACGCGCGCTACGGCATGGTGACGATGTGCGTCGGCGGCGGCATGGGCGCCGCGGGAATCTTCGAAAAACAGTAAAGCCAAAATTAACCACAAAGGGCACGAAGTATCACGAAGGGATTACTTAGGATTCTTTTCCTTCGTGTGACTTCGTGTCCTTTGTGGTTTCCCGTTTTGGGTTCTGTCTTTCTTTTTTTCAAGGAATTGTTACAAATCTTCTGGACTCCAATGTGCGCATGGACTAATTCTGGATCATGGCAACGGCTCGGCAGATGAGTGCTCACGAGGTCAGTCATTCCATCATCACTGCATCAATGCAAGTTCATTCTGTGCTAGGTCCCGGATTGCTGGAAAGTGCCTATCAAGCCTGTTTGCAGCACGAGCTTTTGCGCGGAGCATTACGATCGGAAGCACAGGTTGGACTTCCCGTAGTCTATCGCGGGGTAAGACTGGATCTCGGTTACCGGATGGATCTCTTGGTTGAAAATCTGGTAGTGGTCGAGATCAAATCTGTGAACGCGATCTCTCCGGTGCACCAAGCTCAAGTTATTTCTTACCTGAAGCTAAGCGGCAAATCGCTTGGCCTGTTAATCAATTTCAACGTTCTTCACCTTCGGGACGGTATTAAGCGATTCGTAAACGGCAGCACCTGGAAACAGAGGCGGTCTCTTCAACCAGCCGTTTAGGGATACCCGTCGAATTGCCTCCGGTTCTATAATGGGGGCCTAGGAGGCTTCTATGTCCCTCGCGCGCCTTCTTGCTATGGCTGCTCTCGCTTCCCTGTCGTGCCTGCCCGCGATTGCGCAGGTGAAATCAAACTCTGAAAAGCTGTTGGCCAAAACTGAAATCAATGCTATTACTGCGGCCGATGCACAGCAGCAGACCAAGCCCGCATTCCCCAACAATCTCGATCGATTCGAGGGACAGCCGTTCAAGATCGACAACTCCGGCACGATCGTTCCGACGCATCCAGCCGTCTTTATGCCGATGCCGCCTCTCACGACGCAGATGGCGGACGCGGGCGCGTGCTATTCGATTCGGAGTTATGTCGTCGCTCGCGACAGCAAGAATTCGGATGCGACACATCTGGTGGGCTATTCCACTTGCCGTCCGGCGAACCGTTATCGCGTGTGGAAGACGGCGCAACCGAATGCGGTTCAACTGACGCGCTAGGCGCGGCTTTTCGCAGCACTTCTTTACTGCATAGAAAAGAGCTTTTTCGCTTGCAGATTTCGTCGAGTCGGATCTGTAGAGTTCCGTCCCTTTCAGGCGAACTATCATTCCTTTTGCGGTCAGCATTAGAATTACATCGTGCGCCGCTCCTCTTGTTCTTAAGAGATGGCGCGGCACGGTTATGGGGAGGTAAGACATGGCGTCAACAACGGTAGTTCCCAAGACCAAGGTTGCCGGGGGGAGTTTCCTGCTGGAAACAAGACAGCCAGAGGAAGTTTTCACTCCGGAAGATTTCAGCGAGCAGCATCAACTCATCGGACAAACGGCGGAAGAGTTCGCCGTGAACGAAATCATTCCTAATGTCGAGAAGATTGAACACAAAGATTTTTCCGTAACGCGCGAGCTGTTGAAGAAGGCGGGCGAACTCGGATTGAGTTCGGTAGAAATTCCTGAGGCCTACGGCGGGCTCGAAATGGACAAGGTGACGGCGGCCGTGATCGCCGACCACATTGCCAAATATGCAGGCTTTGCCACGACCTGGGGCGGACATACGGGCATCGGCACCCTGCCGATCGTATATTTCGGAACCGAAGCGCAGAAGAAGAAATACCTTCCTCGCCTGGCCTCGGGAGAAATCGTGGGCGCGTATGCGTTGTCGGAGTCGACCTCGGGCTCGGATGCGCTTAATTGCCGCACCCGTGCCACACTCTCGCCTGACGGCAAGCACTATGTTTTGAACGGCGAAAAGATGTGGATCACGAACGCGGGGTTCGCCGATCTGTTCACGGTTTTCGCCAAGGTCGACGGCGAAAAATTCTCGGCGTTTCTGATCGAAAGAAATTTCCCCGGATTCTCGGTCGGCGCGGAGGAACACAAGATGGGAATCCGCGGATCATCGACCTGTCCGATCATCCTCAACGATTGCAAAGTTCCGGTGGAAAACCTGCTCGGAGATGTCGGCAAGGGACACCTGATCGCTTTCAATATTCTCAATATCGGGCGGTTCAAGCTCGGAGCGATGTGCGTGGGCGGCGGCCGTGTGTCGCTCGAGAACGCGATCGGCTATGCGAAGCAGAGAAAGGCGTTCAGCAAGGTGATCGCCGACTTCGGGCTTGTGCGAGAGAAGATCGCCAACATGGCGACGCTGCTCTATGTCGGCGAGTCGCTCGTCTATCGAACGGTTGGAATGATGGACAACGCGCTGAGCGAGGTCGACAAGGCGGCAGCCGATGCGGCCAAGCAGACGCTCAAGGCCATTGAGGAATACGCCGTCGAGTGCTCCATCATCAAGGTATGGGGATCGGAGATGATCGACTACATCGTCGATGAGACGGTGCAGATCTATGCGGGATATGGCTTCGTCGAAGAATATCCCGCGGAGCGCGCGTATCGTGACGCCCGCATCAACCGGATCTTCGAAGGGACAAACGAAATTAACCGCCTGATCATCACCGGATTCCTGTTGAAACGGGCGATGAGCGGGCAATTGCCACTGATGCCTGCCATCAAGAAATTGATGGACGAGGTGCTCTCGGGGCCGTCGATGGCAGAGGACGTCGAGGGCTCGCTGGCAGAAGAACGGAAACTGGTCGCACAAGCCAAGAAGCTGGGACTGTTTGCGGCGGGCGCGGCCACGCAGAAATACATGCAGGCGATCCAGGATCAGCAGGAGATCATGGGCGCGATCGCCGATATGACGATCGAGACCTATGCAATGGAGTCGGCGGTGCTGCGCGCGCAGAAGATCGTCGACACCAAGGGCGAGTCGGCAGCGGCATTGCCGCTTGCCATGACTCGCGTCTACATGTCGCAGGCGTTCGAGAAAGTCGAGTCGGCGGCGCGCAAGGTAATTGCTGCCGTTGCGGATGGAGACATGCTGCGGACGCAGCTTGCCATCCTGCGGCGCCTGGCGAAGTATGAGCCGTTCAACACGGTCGCTTTGCGGCAGGAGATCGCCGCAAAGACGATCGAGCGTGGGAAGTTCACGCTGGCGTAACCCTTATTCCAACTTTGTCATCCTGAGGCCCGCATTGTTTGCGGGCCGAAGGACCTATGCATTTTGGCCGGCACCCCCGATACTGCAAGAGAAAATGCATAGGTCCTTCGCGCCACAAAAAAGGCGCTCAGGATGACAAGTCTTTGTAAGTCTGATACGACTATTCCCCATGACAGCCAGACTTTTATCCGTCGCGCTTATTCTGTCTCTTACTTCGACGTTGTCAGCCCAATCGGCTTCGGCACCCCAGAAAGATTCGGCCACATTCGATCCTGATGGAACCGCGTATATCACGCGCGTCGTGCCGATGCCCGCGACAATTTCTCCCGAGGCGCAGAAGTGGCTGGAGTCACTGACGCACCAGAAATCAGGACACGAGACGTTGGCCGAACGGCGCGCCCATCTTGATGCTTGGCTGAAGGTCGGCTCGGCCGAGGCGCGTAAGCACTATCCCGTAAATATCGAGGAAAAGACTATGGCGGGCGTGCGGACCGATATCATCACGCCGCTCGAAATGCCGGAAACGAACCGCGGACGCGTGCTGATCAATCTGCACGGCGGCGGGTTCAACGGAGATTCCGGATCGCTGATCGAGGGTGATCCGATCGCGAATCTGACGAAGACAAAAGTCGTGTCGGTTTATTACCGGCTTTCGCCGGAGAATCCTTTCCCTGCAGCGGTCGACGACACCGTTGCGGTGTACAAGGAACTGCTGAAGACTTACAAGCCGCACAGCATCGGGATTTTCGGAACGTCGGCGGGAGCGATTTTGACCGGTGAAGTCGCGGTCGAACTCAAGAAACTCGGCCTACCGGAGCCGGCAGCGCTGGGAATTTTTTCCGGACACGGGGATTTCAGCAAGGTTGGAGATTCGTGGCAGTTGTTCGCGCTGAACGGTTTTCCGGGCGACTTGCAGCCGACGGATGCGAATCATCTACCGGACGACCACTACGTCGGCAAGACTGACCGCAAGGATCCGGTGCTCTCGCCGGTTTACGCCGATCTGCATGGACTGCCTCCGACGCTGCTGGTGACCAGCACGCGAGACATCCTGTTGAGCGGAACAACGATTCTGCAGCGGGCTATGCTGCGCTCGGGAGACGATGCGCGATTGGTCGTCTTCGAGGCTCTGCCGCACGCGTTCTGGTATCACTTCGAGTTGCCGGAGACGAAAGAGGCGCTGGAGTTGATGGCGAAGTTCCTGGACCAGAAGGTGGAGAAGTAACCTCCGCCCGTGCCTTTATTTTGATTCCGGCGGGATCAGCATGTAGCTCACAAATGCAACCTGTTTGCTGTCGGGCGACCATGAGGGAACGTTGATCGTTCCCTGCCCTCCGAACAATTTGGCCAGCACTGTGATTTTCTTGTCGGCGAGCGACATCAGTCGCAGCATCACATCCTTATTTTCCGGATGCCCATTCACATCGGGCTGATACGTGAGGAAGACCATCCATTGGCCGTCGGGCGAGATGTGCGGGAACCAGTTGTTCAGATCGTCGGAGAAGACCTGCTCCTGATTGCTGCCGTCGGCGTTCATGCGCCAGATCTGCATGTGGCCGGTGCGCTCGGAGTTGAAGTAAATGTATTTGCCATCGGGAGAATATTCCGGGCCATCATCGAGACCCTTGGCCGTCGTGAGGCGCGTTTCTGCGCGCGTGCCGCCTGCTGCGGGAATCGTGTAAATGTCGAAGTCGCCGTTGCGCTCGCCGACGAAGGCCAGCGTCTTGCCGTCGGGCGACCATCCATGCCAGTACGACGGAGATTTTTCGGTGATGCGGCGCGGCGTGCCTCCGGCAATGGGGACGAGATAAACCATGGACTCGTGGTCGCCTTGCGAGTTGTCGCTGATGGCAAGCTGCGTGGAGTCGGGAGAGATGCCGTGGTCGTTGTTGCAACGGTTGGCAAATCCTGTGTCGACGGTGACGGGCTTGTCGCGGCCAACGGCGAGACGCTCGATGTGGCCATCGCGATTAAACAGAAATGCGCTGCCGTCGCGCGTCCAGTTGGGAGCCTCGAAGCGTCCCGGAGAAATGTAAGCGACGCGACGATCGGCCGAAGCGACAGTCACGGTTTCAAGAGTGCTGTAGAGAGCAGGCTGACCGGATGTGGCCGCAGGCTGCGCCAGTTCGACATTTGAAAACTTCGCCTGCTCGAGGACGTCTTTATCGTGCGAGCAAACTCCGAGGCCGACGTAGAATTCGCCCTGCACGGGAATGCGAAGCCAGCCGCCGGCAGGCTTGAGATTGGCGTCAGTCGTACCGAGCGCCATGTAGACATAGTCTCCGCGCTTGACGATGCGCAGGCGTTGCGGCGCGGTGAGATTTGACTGAACCTCCCTCGTAATGGCGCCCTTCTCATCGCGAAATTGCAGCGAAGTCAGGCCGCTGGCGTGCAGCGCGATATCGGCATAGACGGAGTCCGCGTCGAGGGTCTGGCGGAACATCAGCGCGGCTTTCTTGTGCTCATTGCCGGTCTTGGTCAGGAAGCTGATGTCGGCGGTGAGGGAAACGTCGCCCGACATCTTCTTCCACACGAACTGGAAGGCGTCGGCCGCGAGCCACATATTCTCGCCGCTGCCGGAGATAGTGTAGCTCTTATTCGCCGCGTCGTAGTCAACCGACCCAGGATGAAGCACCGTGCCGACATCTTGGTGGCCTTCAAAGAGTCCGAGAGATTCTGAGCTGGATTGAGCAGAACTGATGATCGACAGACTGATCGTAAGAATTGCCGATAACCATAAGCTGCAGCGCGAGCGCATCAAGTCACCTCAATGGGATGAATCCGCAGATGCCGAACGCACGATTGTAATCGGAAAACGCGCGGCGCTCAGAGGTTATGTGACGTTTACGCCGTCACTGCGGCGCGTAGCATCGGGGCTTCGAAGTGAGCCGTAATCTCATCGACCGTGGCTCGTGCCATCGGCAACCTTCAATGTGCATTTGAGCAAATCGTCGAGGAACATGACGACGCCGGTCACTTTACAAGTCCCCTGAGGTTCCTTCCATCCGAGCCCCTAGTTGCAGGATTGCTTTCCGACGCTCGATGTGATTCGGATCACGGTCTGATTCGATGGTGCAGTGATATCAACCAAGGAAGAGGAGGGCAAACCATTGAAATACACTCTGATCGCGACGTTACTCTTGTCGTCCCTGACCGTTCCGGCGTTCGGCAAGACTCACAAAGATGTGTACGACGTTTCCTGCAGCACACTCTGGCCAGCAGTAAAAGATGTTCTCAGAAATTCGGGGAAGTACGGCATTATTGGGATCGACAGCCAGGAGATGACTGCGTCCTACAACATTGGCGGCTCACTTGGAGGAAAGCGCATAAACTCCCTTGTACTCAATTCGCAGGGCGACAAGTGCGAGTTGCAGCTTCAAACCGCGTTCAGCGGCTTCACGCACGATGACTATGGCGACTTTAAGAAGCGCGTCGATGAAACGCTTGCGAAACAGAAGACAGCAGGAGCGCCCCCGGCAACCGCACCTGCGACCGCACCTGCACCTGCTACAAAGACCGAAGAACCCAAGAAATAACAAATGGCGGGCGATCCTCCCAGATCGCCCTTTGTCTTATTTCTCTGCTGAACGTCGAACGTTGTTCTGGTACAACATTCGAATGAAGACATCCTTCTTAGCCTTGGTATGCCTGTTCGCCTGCGCCGTTGTTTCATCCGTTTCTGCGCAGGAGAAATCGTCTGTTTCCGCCAACCTGGCCGCCACTCCGCCCATGGGATGGAACTCCTGGAACAAGTTCGCCTGCAATGTCAGTGAAGACATGATCAAGAGCATGGCCGACGCCGTGGTCAAGTCGGGCATGAAAGATGCGGGGTACGTCTACGTCAACATCGACGACTGCTGGCAGGTGAGCCGCGATGCCAGCGGAAATATCGTGCCTGACGCGCAGCGCTTTCCGCATGGGATGAAGGCAGTGGGCGACTACATTCATTCGCTAGGCTTGAAGTTCGGTGTCTATTCGGACGCGGGATCAAAAACATGCGCGGGACGCCCTGGCGGTCTCGGCCACGAATATCAGGACGCGATTCAATACGCAGCATGGGGCGTGGACTATCTGAAATACGACTGGTGCCACACGACCACGCAGGATGCACGCGCTTCGTATGCGAATATCCGCGCGGCGCTCGACACTGCGGGGCGTCCGATCGTCCTAAGCATTTGCGAGTGGGGCACGGCCAAGCCCTGGTTGTGGGGCAAAGAAGTTGGCGGAAACTTGTGGAGAACGACCGGCGACATTCAGGATCGCTGGGGCGAGCAGCAGAAGTGGCCCGATGGGAGTTGCTGCTCGAATGGAGTGCTGGCGATCCTCGATCAGCAGGTCGGACTGCAATCGTACGCAGGTCCGGGGCACTGGAATGATCCGGACATGCTCGAAGTGGGCAACGGCGGCATGACCGACACGGAGTATCGTTCGCACTTCAGTTTGTGGGCGATCCTGGCCGCGCCGCTGATTGCGGGCAACGACCTGCGCAATATGCGTCCGGAAATTCACGACATTCTGACGAATAAAGAAGTGATCGCGGTGGATCAGGATCCCATGGGACACGAAGGCGAGCGCGTCGCGAAAAATGGAGACCTGGAGGTTTGGTCGAAGCAGATGCACGATGGCAGCCGCGCGGTCGTGCTACTGAATCGCGGGGGCGCCGAGCATGAGATCTCAGTGAAGTGGGAAGAGATTGGGTATCCTGCGAGCATCAGCGCCGCGGTACGCGACCTGTGGGCACATAAAGACCTGGGAAAATTCACCGGATCGTTCTCGGCTCCGGTAGCCTCGCATGGCGTGGTGATGGTGACGGTAAAACCGTAAAAATCAGACTAACCACAAAGGACACGAAGTAACACGAAGAATTGTGGGGTGTGTTCTTCCTTCGTGAGACTTCGTGGCCTTTGTGATTTATTTCTTTATTCCCGCGCCTTCTTCAACTCTTCCATCACGCTCTGGATGAGTTCTTTCGCGTCGGTAAGATTCTTCATGATGATCTGGATGTCCATGACGGGCTTGCCCGGCCAGCGCTGGCTCTGGCAATAGACGCCGTGCTGGCCGACGAGGGCCATGGCGTCGGTGATGGTGTCCATGGTGACGGCGAGGCGTCCGCGGGGAACGCCCATCATCGTCTCGTAATGTTCCAACTCTTCCTGTTTCTCATCGAATACCGGCATGGCAAGATTGTAACCGCGCCGTCTGGAGGAGCATAATGGGCGCGCTGACATAACTCAGGCTCACACGTCCAATCCCTTGCAGAACCAATCACTCTAAGGAGAGACCATGCAGAAGAAGATCGCACTCGTCACGCTGTTCCTTCTCACCGTCACCGCGCTGTCGTTTTCGCAGGGCGACAAATCGAAGCGGCCCAGCCCTCCGGAATCGGCCACCTGCGACCTCGGCAACGGCCAGACCATCAAGACCGATTACTCCAGCCCTCGCATGAAGGGACGCGAAATTTTCGGCAATGGAGGCTCTGCCCTCGTGCCCTACGGAAAAGTCTGGCGGACAGGCGCCAATGAAGCGACGACATTCGTCCCCAGCACAGAAGTCGAAGTTGGCGGCAAGTCCGTCCCGGCCGGCAGCTATACGATTTTCACCGTACCCAACCAGAATGAGTGGACGCTGATTATCAACAAGAAGACCGGCGAGTGGGGAATTCCCTATAAGTATGAAAGCGACGAACTGGCGCGCGTGCCCATGAAAGTCTCGAAGCTGTCGTCGCCTAAAGAGGACTTCACGATCTCGTACGAGAAGTCCGGCAACGGCTGCACGATGAATATCGAGTGGGCGACGACAAAGGCGTCGGTCGACATCAAAGCCAAGTAATTGTTGATCGTTGAATGATATTGTTGAATCAAACCCTGCGCTGCCGCCGCGGGGTTTTTTATTCAACAATCAAAAATCAACAATCGGCATTTCTCCGGGCGTACAATTTCCCTGAGAGGTTTCGCGGGAGGTCCCCATGCCCGTTTACGATTATGTCTGCCTCGATTGTCATAAACCCTTCGAACTAGCCCTTACCCTGAACGAACACGACAAGGAAAATCCGAAGTGCCCGCATTGCGGGAGCAAGAACGTGGAGCAGGAGGCCGCGGCATTTTTCGCCGTGACTTCCAGGAAGAGCTAACAAGTACCAGACCTGCGATTCCCAGGTCTCGCAACTGTAGCGAGACCTGGAAATCCAAGGTTTACGGTTTCCAGCGGAGGATTGGCTTCCGCGCCGCTTGCGTTTCGTCGAGGCGCGAGACGCGTGTCGAATGCGGCGCATCAAGCACGGTCTGCGGATCTTCTTCGACTTCCTGCGCGATCGACTTCATCGCCTCGACGAAGAGATCCATCTCTTCCTTCGATTCGCTTTCGGTCGGCTCGATCATCAGCGCACCCGGCACGATCAGCGGGAACGCTGTCGTGTAGGGATGGAATCCGTAGTCAATCAGCCGCTTGGCGATGTCCATCGTGCGCACGCCTTTCTTCGCCTGCAGTTTGTCGCTGAAAACAACTTCGTGCATGCTCGGAGTGTCATAGGGCAGGTCGTACGTGCCCTCGAGTCCCTTGCGGATATAGTTCGCGTTGAGGACCGCGTCTTCAGTGGTCTGGCGCAGTCCGTCGGGACCGTTGGCCTGAATGTAGGCGAGCGCCCGAACGAACATTCCGAAGTTTCCATAAAACGAGCGAACGCGTCCCACCGATTGCGGGCGGTTGTAATCGAAACCCAACGTGCCATCCGGCTTCGAAACGACAACCGGCGTGGGCAGGAATGGTTCGATCGCCTTCTTGATTGCCACCGGGCCCGATCCCGGACCTCCACCACCGTGCGGCGTCGAGAACGTCTTGTGCAGGTTCAGATGCATCACGTCGACGCCGAAATCGCCAGGGCGCACTTTTCCGACGAGCGCGTTCATATTTGCCCCGTCCATGTAGAGCAGGCCGCCCTTGGCATGCAGGATGTCGGCGATTTCATGAATCTGCTGTTCGAATACACCGAGCGTATTCGGATTCGTCAGCATCAAGGCGGCAACATCTTCGTTCATCTGCGCTTTGAGCGCGGCAATGTCGACCATGCCCCGCGAATCCGACTTCAGATTCTCGACTGCGTAGTTGACCATCGCGGCTGTCGCGGGATTGGTTCCGTGCGCCGAGTCGGGAATCAGAATTTTCTTCCGCGGATTTCCTTTCGCCTGGTGATAGGCGCGGATCATCAGCAGGCCCGTCATCTCTCCGTGGGCGCCGGCGGCGGGTTGCAGCGTGATCGCGTCCATGCCGGTGATCTCGATCAGACACTCACTGAGCGTATTCATGATGAGCAGAGCGCCCTGCGAAATCTTTTCCGGCTGATACGGATGCCCGTTGGCGATGCCTTCGACGCGCGCGACCGCTTCATTCACGCGTGGGTTGTACTTCATCGTGCAGGATCCGAGGGGATACATCCCGAGATCGATGGCGTAGTTCCAGGTCGAAAGCCGCGTGAAATGCCGGATGATTTCAATCTCGCTCACTTCGGGCATGTTGCCGAGATCTTTGCGCTCGGAGGATCCGAGCAATTTTGCAGAATCGACTTCGGGGACATCGAGCGGCGGCAGCTTCCATGCAGCCTTCCCTGCCGAGGATTTCTCGAAGATCAGTCCTTCGTTCTGATTGACGTGGCGCGTTGCCTTGGGAGTCATGTGCTTCATAAATTTGCTAGTCCACCGTTCTTGCCGAACCACCCTGATCCGTTGCAACTCCGGCATACGCCGGTTCCCGCACAGCTCTTGCACTTGGGCTCAGCCTCATTCAAGTGAGTATTGACTCCTGTCCCGTTGCAGGCAACACACCTGCCATTCCCTCTACATACCTCACAACGGGGGTCGCTCATCTTGCCACCTCCTCGACTTCTTCTTTCGCCGAGCGCACCGAGCGCTCACTCTCGGCGACGAGGCCAGCGGCGGTATCGATGGCGCTGCGCGTGGTTAACTCGGTGCAGCACCAAAGAGCGGCATTTCCCAGCTCCGGATAGAACTTCTTCAAAGGCAGTCCGCCGACAATCTTGTGTCCGAGCAAGCGCCCGTTAACTGCGTATGGATCTTCGCTCGTCTCGACCACGAATTCGTTGAACCGCGGAGAACCGTCGAACAGCAAACGCCCATGCTTGGCGAATTGACCAGCAGCATAAGCGGTCTTGGCCAGATTCTGCTTTGCGAGTTCTTTCAAGCCGACTTTGCCGTACACGGTCATGAAAATGTTGACCATCAGTGCGACCAGCGCCTGATTCGTGCAGATATTCGAAGTCGCTTTCTCGCGCCGGATGTGCTGCTCGCGCGTGGCGAGCGTGAGAACGAATCCGCGCTTGCCCTGCTTGTCGACCGTTTGTCCGACGAGGCGGCCGGGCATCTGGCGGACATTTTTTTCGCGGGTCGCAATCACGCCGCAGTAAGGTCCGCCGAATCCGAGCGGCACGCCGAACGATTGCGCTTCCATCGCGATGACATCCGCCTGCCGCGGTGGCTGAATGATTCCGAGAGAAACTGCTTCGGCGATCGAGACCACAAGCATTGCACCGTGGCGATGCGTGATTTCGGCGATGGCGTCGACATCCTCGATCGTCCCGAAGAAGTTCGGGGATTGAATCAAAACGCAGGCAGTCTCAGGAGTGATCGACTTTTCGAGATCTTTGAGATTCACGCGGCCGTCGCCACCGAAATCCACCAGCGAGAGTGGCATGCCCTGATGCGTCGCGTAGGTCGCGAGCACTTCTCGATATTCCGGATGCAGGCTGCGCGCGACCACGACCGACCGGCGTCCAGTCAAACGGACAGCCATCATTACTCCCTCGGCCGCGGCCGTCGACCCGTCATACATGGAAGCGTTGGCTACTTCCATGCCAGTCAACTCGCAGATCATCGTCTGAAATTCGAAGATGGACTGGAGCGTCCCCTGGGAAATCTCGGCCTGATATGGAGTGTAGGCGGTGAGAAACTCGCCGCGCGAGATCAACGAATCGATAATGACGGGGCGATAGTGAGAGTACGCGCCGGCGCCAAGAAAACTGGTGTAGCCGTCTCCGTTCTCGCGGGAACGCTGGCGGAAGAAGTCAACGATTTCCGATTCCGCCATTTGCCGCGGAATTTTCAAGTCGCGGTTCAGGCGGTATTCGGCAGGAATGGGCGCAAACAGATCATCTACCGAGCGCAAGCCAATGGCTTTCAGCATGGCTTCGCGGTCGGCCGGAGATTTAGGTAAATAGCGCATAGGAAGTTATATAGATGTGGCTCGGGGTCACTTGGATTTTCGTGTTACCGCCCACGGTCGCTAACCTCAAAGAACTTCTAACCACGAAGGACACAAAGGTGCACGAAGGAAACACCTAGTGGCCGCCCTCTTCCGCCACGAACTTTTCATAGTCGGCGGCGGAAAGAAGCGCATCGAGTTCGCCGGGATTCTTCAAGGTCATCTTCACCATCCACGAGCCGTGCGGATCCTTGTTCACCTTCTCGGGCGAAGTCGCGAGATCGGCATTGACTTCGGTCACCGTACCCGACGCCGGGGCAAACAAGTCAGAAACGGCCTTGACGGACTCGACCGTCCCAAATGTCTTGCCCGCCGCCAGTTCCGCGCCGACCTTCGGCGTTTCGACAAATACGATGTCGCCTAACGACTCCTGGGCATAGTCGGTGATCCCGACCGTGGCGGAATTACCGTTGACCTGAATCCACTCGTGTTCTTTTGTGTATTTGCGATCTGTGGGATAGGGCATAAAGGCTTCTAGCTCCTGCTACTTCTAAATCGTTGCGAATCACTCGCTACGGCGGCGAGGACGTCGGTGCTACTTTTTCGGCCTCTTGTAAAACGGCGTCGGCACAATGGCGGCAGCGACGCCCTGATTGCGAATCTCCACTTTGACGCGCGAACCAATCGCCGAATGCTCCACCGGCACATAGGCCAGTGCGATGTTCTTCTTTAAATATGGGGCCGGGGACCCGCTCGTCACGTACCCAATCTCTCTGCCGGCATCGTCGAGAACTTTATAACCATCGCGGGCAATGCCTCGCTCTACCATTTCGAGGCCGACCAGTGTCCGCTTAATGCCCGCGGCCTTGGCTTTCTCCAGGGCTTCGCGCCCGATGAATTCCGGCTTCTCCATCTTGCAGAAGCGGTCGAGCCCCGCCTCCCAGACATTAATCGTATCGGAAATCTCGTGGCCGTAGAGGGGCAGCTTGCCTTCGAGCCGCAGCGTGTTGCGCGCCCCCAGGCCGCACGGGACTGCGCCGAATTCCTTCCCGGCATCGAGAATCGCGTACCAGACGCGCGCGCTCGTGGATTCATCGGACGGAATGTAGATCTCGAAGCCGTCTTCGGCGGTGTAGCCGGTGCGGCCCAGCAGGATATTGTCGAGACCGCATAGCCGCCCGCGCGTGACCCAGTAGAACTTGACCGCACTCAGATTGGCGTCGGTCAGTTTCTGCAGGAGATTGACGGCTTTCGGGCCCTGAATTGCGATTTGCGTATAGTCGTCCGAAAGATTCTCAACGGCGCAGTTGAACTGCCGCGTATTGTCGCGGACCCAGTTGAAATCTTTTTCCCGCGTGCCGGCGTTGATCACCAGCAGATATTCATCTTCGCCAAGTCGATGCACGATCACGTCATCGACGAACGTGCCTTGCGGATAGAGGAGCGCTGAGTATTGCGCCTGCCCGATCGCCAGCTTAGAGGCGTCGTTCATCGAAATGTGCTGGACGGCGGCTAACGCCTGAGGGCCTGCGAGACGAATATCGCCCATGTGGCTGACGTCGAAGATTCCGACGCCGGTGCGCACAGCCATGTGCTCGTTGATGATACCGCCGCCGATCGACGCGGGATATTCGACCGGCATGTCCCAGCCATTGAATTCCACCATCTTTGCGCCCATCTGGCGATGGACGGCATTCAGCGAAGTTTTGCGGACGGCGGGCGCCTCAACCGAAGACAATCGAAACCTCAAAGTGCGAGCAGTGGCTGGCTGCCGGGATGGTGTGACTGATTACCCTAACACGCGGTTTTTCAGCGGGTCAAACCCGAAAACCTTCAACGCAGAGGCCACGGAGGGCACAGAGGAATCGAATGTTAGAAATCGAGTTCACGGCCCGAACTGAACCGTGACGCGCGCCCCGGCGGCAACGTGCGTTCCGGCTGGAGGAGACTGCTGGCGGCCCACACCGCTGCCGACGGCATCGAGTTCGAGCCCTATGTCTTGCGCGCTTTCGACTGCGCCCCGCACGGTCTTGCCGATGAACGATGGAACTTCGATCCCGCCCTGTTCCACATCAAGCACGACCGTTCCGGTAGACGGCAGCTTGGATGATTGCGCCGAAGTTCGATCTGCAGGCTTGGCTGGAATCGGCTGGTCGGCTGAAGTTTGGCCGATCGGCTCGCGAATGGCAGCTTGCACGACTTCTCCATCAGAACCCGGCGCGACCGTCGAAGGCGTGGGATGCTGCGGCCTGGCTGGTTCAGAATTCTCCGTGTTCACCTGCGCCGTTTCCAGCGGCTCGCCCGGATGATCCGGCGTGTCCTCATCCAGGTCACGTTCTTTAATTTTCGATCGCGCCAGGAGCAATTCTTGTTCGCTCTTCAGCGGCAGGTCGTGCGGAACATGCAGATATTCCAGCACCTGCTGCATGATCCGGCGAAACACCGGCGCGGAAACCTGTCCACCCTGGTGCAAGCCAACGGCTGAGTCCAAGATCACGGCGACCACAATTTGCGGATTGTTCACCGGCGCGAATCCGGCAAACGATCCGACGTACTTCGTCTTCGAATAAGCTCCTGTATTCGGATCGACTTTCTGCGCCGTGCCGGTCTTCCCCGCCGCCGAATAGCCTTGCAGAGCAGCCTTGCGGCCCGTGCCCATGAGCACGACCTTCTGCATCATCGAGCGCATTTCCGCCGCAGTGTACGGAGAAATCACGCGGTGCGAAGGTCCCGAGTGAAAGGCCACCGTCTGAAGTCCGGCTTGCGGGGGCACTGTTCCGGCAACAATTCTTGGCGCAACCCAGACTCCATCATTCGCAAACGTTGAGACCAGGCCCGCCAGCTGTATGGGCGAGATTCCAATCTCCTGTCCCATCGCCATCGCCGCAATCGACACTTTCGACCAGCGGCTTGGAGGCTTCGTGATCCCGCGCGTCTCGCCCGGCAGTTCGATGCCAGTCTGCTGCCCGAATCCGTACGCCCGAATGTATTTGTAGAATCGCTCGTCGCCCAGCCGCAGCGCGATCTTGATCGCGCCCACGTTGCTCGACTCCGCGAGCACTCCCCATACCGGCAAGAGTCCATGCGGCTCGGCATCGCGAATCCGCATGCCGTTATAGACAATCGCTCCCATCTGGCAATCGAAAATTTCATTGGGATTCGTGACCTTCTCTTCGAGCGCGGCGGAAATCGTCACCATCTTGAACGCCGATCCGGGCTCGTACACGTCGCTCACCGCGCGATCGTTCAGGGCTGCGGGAGTAATCTGCTTCCGCGCATTGGGATTAAACGTCGGCCGGTTCGCCAGCGCGAGAATCTCTCCCGTGTGCGGATTCTCAACGATCACGGTCCCGGCAATGGCCTGCGTATCATGGATCGCCTGCTCGAGCTCTTTTTCGGCGATGTACTGAATGTTCTTGTCGATCGTCAGGACGATGTTCTCGCCGGGCTCCGGCTGAGTCTCGACATCGGCAAACCACCGCTTGCGCGCATCGACCGAGATATACATTTTCCCCGGGCGCCCGCGAAGTTCCGGATCGAATTCATGCTCAATCCCGCTCTGCCCGGTGTCTTCCATCCCGACAGATCCCAACACCTGCGCCGCCAGATCGCGCGCCGGATAGAACCGCTTCGGTTCCTTCTGAAAATGAATCCCCTGCAGCTTCAGCGCGTTGATACGCTCGATAGTTTCATCGTCCGCCTTGCGCGCCACCCAGCAGAAAGTCTTGTGCGCACGGCAGTCGGCGAGAACGACGTTGTAGTCGTCGCCGGTGATGCGCGAGATCAGTGAGATCGCAGTCGGGAGATCCTTTACTTCACTCGGAACAGCGAACGCCGAATCCACCATGACCGACATCGCCAGTTCGCGTCCGGCGCGGTCATAGATAACGCCGCGCTTGGCAGCGAGCGGAATGTCGCGCTGCTGCTGATGCCCCGCCTGCTTGACGAACGATCCGTAGTCGAAAACCTGCAGAAACACCAGGCGGACGCAGATCGCGACGCACCACAGGAAAAGAATGCCAGCAAGAAGAAGCAGGCGGGAGCTTTTTACGGAAGTGGATTCAGAGGCCATGGGCGCGACCGTTCTTCAACCTTTAGACAAATCCGGCGGCCCGCTTTCGACAGGCCGCCGACGAAAATCCTGGCCGAGCCTCGCCCGGCGAACAACAACCAACGCCTCTCGTTACTGGCCCGCGATCACCATGATCGGACCATTGCTGGCCATCACCGGACCCTGCGTCTCGCCCGACGTCGCGTCCATGCGGATCACCTGTCCCGGCGCGGGCGGTACGAGTCCCATTCTCCGTGCGATGACGTCGATGCGCTCCGGATCGCGCAGCGAAGCATCTTCCAGTCGCAAAGCGCGGTTCATGTCGGTGAGAGAACTCAGTTCGCGCTTCGCCGACTCGATCTGATATCCGTACTCAATCGCCTTGAAATGCTGCCACGCATAGGTGAAGACGAGCAGAAACAGGCACGCCAGCGCGGTGCCGAACTGTTTCATCTCGCGGTTGCGGCGGGGATCTTCAACCTTGACCAGACGTGAATTGTCGATCGCCTTGGAGAAGTAGATCTCGGGAGTACCCGTCCAAAATGACCGACGTTCTTCCGCCCGGCCCATCATTCGAATGTCCGCTGTTGCCGCCGCTGCCGCCATTTATGCCGCCCCCATATATGCCCGCTCGATATCCGAAACAGGGATTTGCATCGTGAAAATCTCGTGCAACTCCTCCGCGACCTTCTGCTGCTGGACCTTCTGTTCGGCCTGGTCCACCATCGCCATCAAACCGCTGATCAATGTGCCCGTATACATACCCGCAACCTCAAATTTGGATTCCTACCACGGAACCCGCAACAGTTCTCACTTCGTAGCGGATCTTTTGTCCGCCTGATCCAACCTGATCTCATATCCCGGCACTGCCGTTACAGCGAATGCCGGGTAGTCCGGCAGGTTTTCCGGAACTAAACCCTTCAGAAGCGGCGTCCGACTTCGGACCTCTGACTTCGGCAACCCTGATCCCGGTCAGACTTGCTGAGGTCCGAGGACCGAGGTCCGGCGCCGCTTCTCAAACTTTTTCCGCCGCCCGCAATTTCGCGCTGCGCGCCCGCGGATTACGATCGCTCTCTTCTTCAGTTGCCGTCACTGGCTTCTTGGTTAGCAGACTGAAGTAACCCTCGTGCACCCCTTCGCGGAAAGCATCTTTCACGATGCGGTCTTCCAGCGAATGAAAACTGATCACCACCACCCGTCCTCCTGGCTTCAGTATCCCGGGCGCCGCCGCAAGCAGCGCCTTCAGATCGTCCAGTTCGCGGTTTACGAAGATTCGAAGAGCCTGAAAAGTTCGCGTCGCGGGATGAATCCTTTCGCCTCGATTCATTGGCCGGGCCGCGGCAGATATGATGCCCGCAAGTTGTGCGGTAGTTCGTATCGGCCGCGACCGGCAAATGGCTCTGGCGATTCTCCGCGACCTCCTTTCCTCTCCGAATTCGTAAATCACATCGGCAAGCTGTCGCTCGTCGAGGTGGTTTACCACTTGTTCGGCGGTACGCTCGCTCCGCGGGTCCATCCGCATGTCGAGCGGTCCTTCCGCCTGAAAACTGAATCCGCGCGCCGCATCGTCTAATTGCAGGCTGCTCACTCCAACGTCCGCGAGCAAACCGTCGATGCTCGCCGGTCGCTGGCCCTTCGCCACTTCGGCGAATGACCGATGCAGCAGGGTGATACTGGGCCAGTCGGCTTGTTCGCCAACGATTAGCCTCTTCCGCGCGATTTCCAGCGCTGCCGGATCCTTATCGAGCCCAATCAAATGTCCCGGTGCGCCGAGGCGTTTTGCGATTTCGTAACTGTGCCCGCCAAGGCCCACCGTGGCGTCGATATAGGTCCCGCCACGCCGCACGGCTAAAAAGTCGATCGCTTC
>DASYZZ010000040.1:0-1779 GCA_035945695.1 Candidatus Sulfotelmatobacter sp.
TTGAGTGATCCGCTCCGAATTGAAGAAACCATCACGCTCGAGCATCCCGGCGTGATCCTTCTCGACATTGTCATGCCCAGCCGCAATGGCTTCCAGATATGCCGTGAACTGAAAGGGAATTCGCTGTTCGGAAGCATCCCGGTGATTCTTGTGAGCTCGCGGAATACGTCGAGTGACAAATTTTGGGGACAGCAACAAGGCGCGGACGCCTATATCGCAAAGCCTTTCACTCCCGAGGAACTTCTGGAAACTGTGCGGAGGTTCACGTGATGTCCGACGAATACAAGGCCGAGCGTGCCCTTGAACGCGAGCCGGGCCTTCTTGCGGTCGAGCCCGGCGGAGATCTGCGAGAGTTCTCTGACACACTTGAGCCGATGGATGGCGAGGCCATCGCGGCGCAGCGTTCACCCGAAAGTCAGTACTGCGTTTTTCGTGCAGGCCGAGAACGTTTTTGCCTTTCTGTCCTCCTGGTGGAGGAAGTCGTCGATTGGCCGCCGCTCACGCGCGTTCCTCTTGGCCCGTCATTTCTGATGGGAGTCTTCAATCTGCGGGGCTCGATTGTTCCGCTCGTTGACATTGCCTTCACCGAGGGTCGTCGCGCGGGCTTGTCGCCTCGGCACGTGGTCGTTGCCGCGCTGCTCGATGATGCTCACCCGACGTGCCTGCGCTTCGGCATTGCCGCCGATGAAGTGATTGGCACATACACGGCGGCTGATGATGCGCTGCTCGATCAAATGCCCAGCGATGTGCCGCATTGCCGCGGGATGCTGCGGCACGACGACCGCTTGGCGCTTGTTCTCGATTTACCCAAGATGATCGAAGTGTTTCCGGTACCGGTGATATGAAATTAATCAGATACAAGGTGCAAGAACTCGCCGCGGGCTACGTGGCCATTTCGTTTTTCGACTTTCGGAGGATGTCATGAAATCGCGTCTCAGCACGACCATTTGGATGTTGATCCTGTGGGATGTGGCCGCGCTCTGCGGAGTTTTTGCCCTGGCGTTCCACGCCGGGGCCGGGGCGAACGGACAATCCCTGGCGAATTTCTCGTCGTTTTCAGGGAACGCGTCTGGCAGCTTGCTTGGTGCCGCCATGCTCGTCATCTTTACGTTCCTGCTGCACGTGATTCTGCTGCCCAAACGCATTTTAGGACCACTTTCCGAGTTGGCGGGTTTTTCTGAGCGGCTAGCTTCGGGAGACTCGCGCGCGAAGGCGGAAGTGCATTCTTCCGATGAATTTGGGTTCATCGCGGAGAATTTGAATCGGAGCGCGTCGAAGATAGCCCGTTCTTCGGTGACTCAAGAAGCGTCTGATTCGTTGCAAAGAAGCATCACGGATCTGCTCAACCTGATCAACCAGGTCGCGCGAGGTGATTTGACGATGCGCGGTCGCGTGACAAACGATGCGCTCGGCAACGTCACCGACTCGGTCAATTTCATGCTTGAAAATTTCAGCAAGGTCATCGAACGGGTTCGCAAAGCGGCCATTGACGTTAGCACGAGCGCCAGCCAGATTCTTCTCGCCGCGGACGAAATGACCACGGGAGCCACTCAGCAGGACCAGGAGATTACCAACACTTCATCAGCGGTCGAAGAGCTGACGGTTTCAATGAAGCAGGTTTCCAATAACGCAGAGGCTAGTGCTGAAGCTGCTCGTCGCGCGCTTGACGCGGCGGAACAGGGCAACCGCGCGGTGCGCGATACGTTGGACGGCATGCAGCGCATTCGAGCATCGGTACAGGCGACAGCCAAGAAAATCAAATCCCTGGGCGACCGCTCA
>DASYZZ010000041.1:0-1856 GCA_035945695.1 Candidatus Sulfotelmatobacter sp.
TTCGGCCAGCAGGTTTTTGAAGATCGCGATCACTTTGCGCTTAGATCCGATCATGCCGATGTAACGGGCGCGCGTCTGCACCGCCCAGCGCAGCAGGCGCATGTCATCGCGGTGGCCGCGCGTCACGATCACGATGAAGGAGGATTCGCTGGGATCGATCTTCTTCATCGCTTCGTCGAAATCCAGTGCTTGGACTTCCTGAGCAGCAGGGAAACGCTCGCGGCTGGCATAGGAAGAGCGATCATCGGTGACGGTGACTTCAAATCCGGCATTCGCAGCGATCCGGCAAACGTTGAGTGCCACGTGGCCTGCACCGAAAAGATAAAGTAATGCTGGAGGTAGCACCGGTTCCACGAAGACTTCCAGCGTGCCGCCGCAGACCAAGCCGGTGTCGAACTTCGGATCCTGGTTCAAGTCAAACTTTAAGGTGCGCGGCTTTTCCGTTTCCATGACTTCACGGGCGGCCTGCCAGACGTCAGCCTCGACGCAACCCCCTCCAATTGTGCCGACTATCGAGCCATCATCGCGCACCAGCATTTTCGCGGTCTTAAACGATGGGATCGAGCCGCGGACGTTGACAATGGTTGCGACGGCTCCGCGGCGCCCCTGGCGGCGAAGCTCGACGATTTGTTCGTAGATATCCATTGGGAAAGCCAGCCTGCTCTATTGATTATCAGTCGGTTAACAAGGGGGAGTCAAACGGCGGACGTTCTCTGCGAACTCGGCGGCATTTCTCTGCGCGCTCGCGGTGAAAAGCTTTAAACGCAGGGAGAGCCGAGTTCTCGCAGAGATCGCCGGGAAAATCTGGGCATGCGAAGATAGATCGCACCATTCAAGCTAGAGGGGATCTCGTTATGAAAGCCATTCGCATTCATCAATTTGGCGGACCGGAAGTTCTGACCTACGAAGACATTCCCGATCCGCAGCCTCGCAAGGATCAGGCGCTGGTGCGGGTAAAGGCGTGCTCGCTCAATCATCTCGATCTATGGGTGCGCAAAGGGCTGCCGGGCGTGAAGCTGCCGCACATTCTGGGCAGCGACATCGCGGGTGAAATCGTCGAGGTCGGCGAGTACGTCACGGGATTCAAAACCGGCCAGCGAGTGATCGTCGCGCCCATGCATTTCTGCGGGCACTGCGAGAAGTGCCTTGCCGGATTGCAGAATCACTGTCGCGAGTTCACCGTTCTAGGCAATGCGGTGGATGGCGGCAACTGCGAGCTGATCGCGGTTCCGGGCGCGAGCGTGATCCCGATTCCCGACGCGCTCGACTTCAATCAGGCGGCCAGCGTTCCGCTTGTTTTTGTCACGGCATGGCACATGCTCGTGGGACTGGCGGGCGTACGTCCCGGACAGACGGTGCTGGTGCTGGGCGGAAGTTCCGGCGTAGGCATTGCGGCGATCCAGATCGCGAAGCTGTTTCATTGCCGCGTCATTACTACGGCCGGAAATGAATCCAAGCTGGAAAAGGCGCGTGCCCTCGGCGCCGACTACGGCATCGATCATTACAAGCAGAAAATTTCCGAAGAAGTTCGCAAGATTACCAACAAAGCGGGAGTGGACATCGTGGTCGAGCACGTCGGCGCTGCCACCTGGGATGAAAGTCTGCGCTCGCTCAAGTCCGGAGGAACGCTGGTGACTTGTGGCGCGACCACCGGCCCGAACGTGAGCCTCGACCTGCGGCACCTGTTTGCGCGACAGTTGCGCCTGCTCGGCTCCTACATGGGCACGATGGGGGAACTGAACGAAGTCCTCGGCCACGTTTTCGCCGGACGCCTGAAGCCGGTCGTCGACCGAACCTTTCCCCTGAGCGAACTCCGGGCAGCGCACGAATATCTGGAGAAAAGCCAGATGTTCGGG
>DASYZZ010000042.1:0-42467 GCA_035945695.1 Candidatus Sulfotelmatobacter sp.
GCAACCGACAGCATCCGCCGAACGCCAAACGACAAGCGCCGCAAACAACTCCGCACCGAATCCCGAAGCCCCGCCGATCGCGCCACGCAAGCCCGCAGCCAGCGCCCCAGCAGCTCCGAAGGAGCGAAAGAATGCAGCCCAGCGCGCAAGCGCTGGGTAAGCGGGTAACAGAGGCAAAGCCGCGGAGAGGCGAAAGAATGCAGCCCACGGCGCAAGCCGTGGGTAGCCGAGAGGAAGAGCGAACCAGCACCGAAAGGGGCGAAAGAAAAATCCGCGCCCGGGAGATGACGGAACGCCGAGGCCATCACACCGAGACGGAGGTGGAAGGGTTTTTCAATTACCCAATTACCCAATTACTAAATTACTAAATTACCCAATTACTCAATCGTCAAAATGACCCGATCGCCCAATCGCCCAATCACGTGGCTAGTTCTCGTTCCGCTCCGCCGAACAGCGCCCGCATCGCTTTGATGACGAGCCGGATCATCACAATGATCACAACGACGAACAGGGCAGCGAGCGATCCGGCCACGTAAGGATGCGTCGTCGCGAGCCAGGTGAGGCCGATGGCGACGACGTCTTCTCCGGCGCTGAGGGCCATGTTCGAAAACGGTTCGGGCGACGGAGTCACGGCGGCACGCGCGGCGGTCTTGCCGCTGTGGGCGATGAGGGCGACGGCTCCTCCGAGAAGCGTGGCGAGAACCTGGTGCTCGGGCGAGAGCTGGGTGGTGGCGCGGAAGGCGAGCAGTCCGGCGATCGGCACGCGGATGAAGGTGTGCAGAGCGTTCCAGAGAAGATCGAATGCCGGGATCTTGTCGGCGAAGAATTCGATCCCGAAAAGGATGACGCTGACGATGATGATGGGCCATCCCTGGAGCATGAGCAGTCCGGGAGGCAACGGGAGGTGAGCGAAGCGGGCGAGGAGTCCGAGGACGGCGACCGTGGCGTAGACGTTCAGTCCGGCGGCAAAACTGATCGCGATCAGCAGCGCGCAAAGCTCCGTGCCCGGAATGTGCAGGACGTCAAGCATGGAAAAGCATTGTTGAATTTTGGATTTTTGATTGTTGAATGTTCTGCTCCGGTTTTATTCAACAAGCAAAATTCAACAATCAACAATTCTTTGGTCAGTAATTCTGTGCTTCGGATGGTTCATTCGCAAGGGAATTCGTCCAGAAACACAAAGGGCCGCTCGTTTGTGAGCGACCCTCGGAGTTGATGTTGCGAATCTTTACAGCGTCGATTCGATCTCGAAACCCCAAGCTTCCAGAAGGGGTTCGGGGATGTACTTCGAGTTCTTGTTGCGGCGAGCCCACTCCCGCAGCCGCGTGGAGCGGAGATACTGGTCGGGGGAGAGCTTGTATTCGCGCACAACCTGCTCGAATTCGGTGATGGTCGGGGTGATCGGCCCGATCGGCTCAGGCTTGCCCCAGTTCGGATTTCCGCGTCGCTTAGCCATGAAAAAATGCCTTTCCACTCAAGGGGATGACAGCGTTCAGTCTTCTAATTATAGGATTCTCGAACGTCCTTTATAGATTCACGGATCGTGCGTTATTCGCGTCCTCGCAAGGATGGACAAACCGAGGACGCAGGAATTCCACTGGAGAATCCAAAGCTAATCGGAGACTCAGTATTCTATGGTCGATTTTACTCAAAAGTCAACCGGAATTTTACGGGCCTAAGCCCGCTCCGGCCGCATAAGTCTATGCTGCACAACATGTTATGTTCAGTTTGCAGGGTTCCCTCCTGTACATTGCTATGGATTCCGTGCGTACTGCCGGTAGAACATTCGGAAGCCGCTTTCTTGCAGACGCGGCGGCCGGATCGGGCCTCGGAACCGGCGAAAGTTCGCCGGTTACGGGAGTAACCGGACTCGCATCGGGAAGGTTGATTGTCCTACTAAGTGGACATAGAGTTCAGGAAGAGGAAACCGCTGACTGGCAGGCGTTTTCTTGAGTGGTACGGAAAGACTCCCGGTTGAACGCCGAAAGGCTCGGCTATCCATGAGCTTGAAATCACTCGTACTTTGTTCGGATGAAAAGGTCGTGCGCGTCCTGCGGCGCGTGCTCGGCGATCTCGATATTGACGTCGAGCTGTGCCCGAATGCCGACGCGGCGCTGCGGAAACTGACGCGGCAGCGGTTCGAGGCCATCATCGCGGACTGCTCGGATGACGGCGCGTTTGATGTGCTCAAGAGCGCGAGAAACGCTCCATGCAACAAGCAGGCGGTCGCGGTGGCGATTGTCGAGCCGGTGGTCGGGCTCAAGGCTGTGTTCGAAATTGGGGCCCATTTTGTGCTGTATCGGCCGGTGTCGATCGAGCGAGCGAAGTCGAGCTTCCGCGCGGCGCGGGCGCTGATGAAAAGCGAACGCCGCCGGAATGCGCGGGTCCCGGTGCAGATTCCCGTGATACTGCGAAGTTCGCAGGCGGGCGGAAACATGAGGGTCATGACGATCGACCTCAGCGAAGGCGGCATGGCGGTCGAACTCACGCGCGAGCACCGTCCGCGAGGGCAGTGGCAGATCGCATTCACGCTGCCGGGGACATCGGGCGCGCTGGAACTTCCAGCGGAGTTTGCGTGGGAAGGCTCGAGCAAGCAGGCAGGGCTGCGGTTTTTGCAGATCGCGCCCGAGGCGGCCCGGCAACTGAAAGAATGGCTGAAACAGAATTCTCCGGAGGTGGAGCAGGACGATCCGCCGATCCGGTGCCAGCTGACGGATTTGAGTTTGGGCGGATGCTATCTGGAGATGCCGGCTCCGTTTCCGGCGTCAAGTCTGGTGACGCTGTCGATGCGGGCCGCGGGCGTCGAGGTGCGGGTTCAGGGCATGGTGCGCGTAATGCATCCGGAGAAGGGAATGGGTGTCGAATTCACGCAGACGACGGCGGAACATCGCACGGCGCTGGAAAAATTCCTGGGAATTCTTCACGAAAACCAGGGCGTGATGCCGGAATTATTGGTTGAGCCGGAAGGACTGCAGACGGATGTGACGCCGAGTCGTGCGTCATCTCGCGAAACGGATGATCCGCTGCTGCAGCTTTTCTACGGAGACTCGCTGACGGCAGAAGAATTTCACGATGCGTTGCGGAAACAGCGCGCTGTGCCGCCGAGTGCGCATGCCGCGGCCGCCGCGGCACATGCCTAGACCTGCGCGGAATTCCTAGAGCTAATCCCGAAGACTCTACGTTGGATTTCGTTCGCGCGGCAGTCTGTGCATCCCTGGGCTAGAATGAACAGCAAGCCGGGATGGCGAAATTGGCAGACGCAGCGGACTTAAAATCCGCAGGGGCCAAAAGCCCTGTGGGGGTTCGATTCCCCCTCCCGGCACCACGCATGTTTGAATTTTGATTGTTGAATGAAAGCAACCGCGACTCCTGGTTTCTTCATGGAACAGTTGAGATTCAGATTGTGACGGACAATCCGGACGCGGACTTCTTTCATTAATCAGAAGTCGCGCCATAAACGCGAGAATGCTGCCGAGGCGGTACTGAACTCGCGTCAGAAATTCTTTCTGCCGCGTTTGGTCACGCTGCTTTGTCTACTGGCAGGCCGGCTTCGATCCAGCCTTGTTTCCCGTCGGGGTAGTGCGCCACGTTGGTGTATCCCATCGCCGCCAATTCACGGGCAGCGTATTGGCTGGCGTGTCAATGCGTGTTGGCGCAATACGTGACGATGGCGGCGTTTCTGTTGGGCAGGAGTTGCGGGGCGAGATCCTTCACGCGCTCGGGAGGGATGTTGATCGCGCCGGGGATGTGTCCTTGCTGGAAGCGGTCTGGCGCAAGGGTTTCGACTACGGTGATGCTCTTGTGGTCGAGCTTTGACTTTAAGTCTCTGGTAGAAAGCGTGTCGTCCATGGATCCTCCTGTGGAGCATGGGTTCGATGCGGAATCGGAGCGGCCGGTTCGTTGATTTTGCAGCAGAAAGTCCAAAGTCCAAGGCACCGGATGCACGCCGGGTGACCTGAAACTGCCTTCGCCGGGCACATCGGTGAGGTCAGGGATCTTTCAGCTGCGGTTAAGCTTTCGCGTGGCCTCTCCTCAATCCTCGCTCAGCATGACAGCGAGATCGAAACCGAAAACTAACCAGGAAGGCCGCGAAGTAAGCACGAAGGTACTATGGATCGTTTTTTTGGCCTTTGTGGCTGTTGCATTTTTCCGTAGCGGGTGACGTTATCCTCAAGAAAATGCGGGACGATATACAACCATCTGTCTTCAGTTCACGATCCAACGAATTGATCGATGAAATTACCTCGGTCACTTCGGATTCTTGCGACTGATCCCTGCGTATGATAGAAACAATGCAGTTAAGCATCTGAGATGCTGCGGCTGACCAATCCCGACAGTTCGCGAGGCAAAGCGTTCAGCGCCATGCTGGTCCTGGTCGCGGTCTGTTCGCTCGCGATTAGCGTCGCAACGCGGTACTGCGCTCCGGAATATCCTTCGGCTGCGAAGACCACGGTGACGCACAAGCACGCGTCTTCGGAGCAGAGCCGGCAACGGCTGACGCAGAGCACGGCCAACTGGCTGCCGCCGGTTGTGCAGGATGACGCGCTAGAGTCGCCGACTGAATATCAATCAGTGACGCCGGTGCAACCGGTGTTCGCCAGCACTTTCCTTGGGCAAAGCCTTTCCAATCGCCCGCCTCCTTTCTCTTCCTCTCTCTCGTAGTTTTTTCGGCAGCGCCGAGTGTGATTTTTTTCCGGCCCGGATCCGAGTAAGTCCGTCCGCCTGAACCAAGGCTCCGCGACCTGCCGCTCCAAGAAACTGCTTTTCAAGGTTCGATCAGGCTGTACGCGAGTTCACTCCCCGCTGTCGCGGAGTTGTGTGTGCCGCAGACGGTGGCGAGCGGAAAGGGACGAACGACGATCATGGCCATGACGCCGTTGCTGACGCAAACAGAGGTTGAGGAACTTCGGGAGTTCGATACCTGCATGGTGGCGAACGCGGTGGAAGCATTTAATGTCCGCCTCCGCAATACCGGCTTCACCGACAAGAGTATTCAATGCATGTTCGAAGATGCGCCACCGATGGTTGGATATGCGGTGACGGCACGTTTGCGAAGCGGCGAGCCGCCGATGAGGGGCGGAGTATTCCGCGACCGAAGCGAATTCTGGAAGTCGATCCTGATGGTGCCAGCTCCGCGAATTCTCGTGCTGCAGGACATGGACGAAGTGCCGGGACGGGGAGCGTTCATCGGAGATGTGCACGCGTCGATCTTGCACGCGTTGAGCTGTGTCGGATGCGTGACGAACGGAGCGGTGCGGGAATTGCCGGCGGTTCGAGCGCTGGGAGTGCAGTTGTTTGCGGGGAATGTCGCCGTATCGCACGCGTACGCGCACATTTTCGACCTGGGGGCAAAAATTACGATCGGCGGGATGGATGTCCACACGGGCGATTTGCTGCACGGCGATCGGCATGGCGTTCTGAATGTTCCACTGGAGATTGCGGCGAAGATTCCGGAAACGGCGCGATCGATGGAAGCGGAGGAGCAGAAGGTGATTGACTTCTGCCGATCGAGCGCGTTCTCGATTCCGGGGCTGAACGAGATGATGAAGAAGAAATCGATCTGATGTTTTTTCTGGGCAATTGCTGGCAGGAGAAGCCAGAGAAAGCTGGTGAGGGAAGCAATGACTGACGGATGCGGTGCAGCGAAGGGGACAGACCGAAAGGGCAAGAAAATAATCGTTCCGATCTTGGCGGCCCTGGCGATGGCGGCAATGGCCGCGAGCCTGTCCTCCTGTTCGGGCGCAAAACAGGTTCAGGCAAGCGAACCGACGGTGAGGGTTGGAGTCACTCCGGTGGTAAAGAAGAGTCTGGGAAAGAACCTCACCGTCTCGTCGGAATTGGTGCCGTTCCAGGAGATTGACGTCTATGCCAAGGAATCCGGCTACGTCAAGAAGTTGCTGGTGGATTATGGCACGCACGTCAAAGCCGGCCAGGTGATGGCGATCCTCGAGATCCCTGAATTGGAAGCGCAGTTGACCGAAGATGACGCCGAGATCAAGAACGCGGCCAATCAAGTGATGCGGGCGCAACACGAACTTGGCCGCTACAAGGCGCAGTACAAGGCATTGCATCTGGAATACACGCGACTGAACGGCGTATTCGAGAGCCAGCCTGGAATCGTCGCGCAACAGGAAGTCGACGACGCGCAAGGAAAGGATCTGGCCGCGGCATCGCAGGTGGATGCCGGCGAAGCCGCGCTGGAAGCGGCCCAGAGCCAACTCGCAGTTTCGAAGGCGAAAATGGAACATGATCAAACTCTGTACGACTATTCGAAAATCACGGCGCCGTTCGCCGGAGTCGTCACAGACCGCTTCGCGAACCTGGGGACTCTTGTGCAGGCTGGAACGGGTTCGAGCACACAGGCTCTGCCGATTGTTCGGCTATCGCAAGACGATTTGTTCCGGCTGGTAATCCCGGTCCCGGAGTCTTACGTGCAATTCATACGCGTGGGCGACCCGGTGGATGTTCGCGTGCCATCGCTGAATCGAACCTTTCCGGGGAAGGTGGCCCGTTTCTCGGTGGATGTACGAGAAGACACGCGCACGATGCACACGGAAGTGGATGTGAAAAATCCGGATCGAGTTCTGGTCCCTGGACTTTACGCGGAAGCCGATCTCACGCTCGAACACCGCACAGATATACCTGCAATTCCTCTGCAAGCGATTAACCACGAGGCAGACAAGACCACGGTCTTCGTTGTCAACAATCAAGACGTGATTGTCGATCAGCCGGTGACGCTTGGACTACAAACGGCAACCGATGCGGAAATCGTCGCGGGCTTACAGGAAGGGCAACAAGTTGTTGTAAGCGACCGCGCGGGACTGAAAGCCGGGGAGAAGGTCGTGCCCCAGCAAGTTCAGATTCTGCAATATCACGACAACAATCAGGATTAATCGGGCGGCTTTCAAGCCGCTATGAACGGTTGGACAATGTCACGTTTTTCAATACGGAATCCATATTTCATCATCGTCATCTGCCTGGCACTGATGGTTATCGGTGTCACGAGCTTGTTGCGGATGCCGGTGGATCTGTTTCCCACGATCAACCTTCCCGAAGTCGTGGTCGCGACATTTTATTCGGGCATGCCGCCGCAGGACATTGAGACGGACATTACCGATCCTCTCGAGCGATTCTTCACACTGGCCAGCGGAATTGATCACATGGAATCACGCTCATTGCTGGGCGTGAGCATCATCAAGGTGTATTTCCAGCCTGGAACCAGCGCGGACGCGGATGTGACCGAGCTTTCCAATCTGGCACTGGCGGATTTGAAAAGACTTCCGCCCGGAACGCTGCCGCCAGTGGTGTTGAAGTTTGACGCGTCCAGTCTTCCGGTCTGCCTCGTCACGCTCAAGGGCCAGGGACTCAACCAGACCCAGTTGCACGACATTGGACAGTTCACGATACGCAACCAGATTGCGGTGGTAAAGGGGGCAGAAATTCCGCCGCCGTTTGGCGGAAAGTACCGCCAGATCATGGTGTACGTCGATCCGTACAAACTGGCGTCAAGGCAGCTGAGTCCGATGGACGTAGTGAAGGCCGTCAACGGATCGAACCTGATTCTGCCCGCCGGCGACGTGAAGATGGGGGCGTTCGACTATTACGTGTACTCGAACAGCCTCGTCAACAACATGAATCAGCTGGGGCAAGTGCCGGTCAAAACCGTGGGTAATTCGTGGGTTACGGTGGACGATCTGGGCAAGGCGGAGGACGCGAATCAGATCCAGTACAACCTGGTGCGTGTGGACGGGCAGCGATCAGTGTATCTGCCGATCATGAAACAGGGTGGCGACACGAACACGATTCAGGTCGTGGATGGAATCCGCGACATGATCAAGCACCTGTTCGACATTCCCAAGCAACTCGTGGCGACGGTAGTGTTCGATCAATCGGCGTTCGTGAAGGAAGCGATTGCGACTTTGCTGCATGAAGGCTTGATCGGATTGCTGCTGACGAGCCTGATGATTCTGATCTTCCTTGGCAGCGTACGAGCAACGTCGGCGGTATTTCTGTCGATTCCGCTTTCGGCGCTGGCAACGTTCGTCGTGCTGTACCTGATGGACAGCACCATCAACACGATGATCCTGGGAGGACTGGCGCTGGCGTTCTCACGCGTGATCGATAACTCCGTCATCTCGCTGGAGAACATCTACCGGCACCTCGAGTTGGGTGCCGAGCCGACCCATGCCGCCGAGATCGGCGGAGCGGAAGTCAGCCTGGCGGTTCTGGCGGCGACGCTGACGACCGTGGTTGTGTTCTTCCCGGTGACGTTTCTCTACGGGGTCAGCAAGTTTCTGTTTACCGCGCTGGCGTTGGCGGTTGTGATCTCTCTGTTCGCTTCGTATCTAGTCGCGATGACAGTGATTCCGCTGTTCTGTTCCCGATTCTTGAAAGCGGTGCCGCATGGCAGCGGACACGGTGAGAGCGATGTACACGGGACGGAGGGCGGTGGTTCGTGGTGGGACCGGTTCAATGCCGGATTCAACCGGATGTTCAACCGCATCCTCGACTTTTATGAAGTCTGGGTTCGCAAGGCCGTGCAGCGGCCGGCGATGACGGTGGGATTGCTCAGCGGAGCGTTTGTCCTCAGCCTGGCGATTTATCCGTTCCTCGGCCTGGCATTCTTTCCGCAGACCGATGCCGGACAGTTCACCATCAACCTGAAAGTTCCGACCGGGACTCGCATTGAAGTCACCGAGCAGTACGTGGCGAAGGTTGAGGATCTCATTCGGCACACCATTGATGCAAAAGATCTGAAGATGGTCGTGTCGAATATTGGCGTGGTTCCGGATTTCTCGTCTCTCTACACGACGAATGCGGGGCCGTACACCGCGACGATCCAGGTGGCGCTGCACGACGATCACAGCAAGAGCAGTTTCTGGTACATGGACAAGGTCGAGAAAGAGATGGGCCAGAAATATCCGGAGATCCGGACGTTTTTCTCCAGCGGATCGATGGTGGATGCAGTGCTGAACATGGGCATGCCGGCGCCGATCGACGTGCAGGTGAGCAGTCCGTCGCTGCACCAGATTTACGGAGTGGCGCAGAATTTGGCGGGCCAGATCCGAGCCTTGCCGGGAGTTGGAGAGGTCTACATCCCGCAGGATTTGAATTATCCGGCGCTGCGGTTGGATGTGGACCGGGTGCATGCGGCGGAGTTGGGTCTGACGCAGAAAGATGTCGTCGATAACGTGATCACGGCGCTGAACTCGAACTACATGATCGCGCCGAATTACTGGGTCGACCGCCAGAGTGGCAACGACTACTACCTGACGGTGCAGTATTTCGAGAAGGGCCGGCCGGCCATTCACGATTTCACTGACCTTACGAATATTCCGATTCGCGCTCCGAACCTGCCGCAGCCAACAACGCTGGACACGGTCGTGAAACTGGATAACGTGCAGACTCCGACAGAAGTGGATCACTACCAGATCCAGCGCGTGACGGACGTGTATGTGACTCCCGCGTCGGAAGACCTTGGCAAGGTATCAGATGAAGTTGCCGCGCTGATTCCGAAGCTGAAGGTTCCTGAGAACGTGCGCATCAACATTCGGGGAATGGTGCAAGGAATGAACGCATCGTTCAAGAGCTTCGCGATTGGATTGTCGCTCTCGGTGATTCTGCTCTATCTGATTCTGGTGGCGCAGTTCAAATCGTTCAAAGACCCGTTCCTGATCATGCTGGCAATTCCGATGGGGTTCATTGGAGTGCTGATCATTCTTCCGCTTACCGGAACAACGCTGAACGTGATGTCGCTGATGGGAGTGCTGATGCTGGTCGGTATCTCGGCCTCGAACAGCATTCTTATTGTGGAATTCACGCACCGACTGGAAGAGCAGGGAAGGCCGATCGAAGAAGCGGTGATCACGTCGTGCCGAGTCCGGCTGCGTCCGATTCTTATGACGTCGCTGGCGACGATTATTGGCATGGTACCCATGGCCCTGAAACTGGGCACTGGCAGCGAGCAATACGCTCCGCTGGCGCGCGCCATCATCGGCGGGCTGACGGTTTCAGTCGTACTGACGGTGTTCATTGTGCCGGCGGCGTACCTGCTGGTGTATCGGAATCGGCCGGCGCCGGCTCCTGCCGTCGAGTAAGAGGGGCGATTCGCAGATGGATCGCAACGAGGACGAACAGATTTAAATGCCCAGATTTTCGATTCGCAATCCGTTCTTCATCATCGTTGTCTGCCTGGTTCTGCTGGTCATCGGAGTGACCAGCCTGGTGCGGATGCCGGTGGATCTGTTTCCGTCGATCAATTTGCCGGAGGTAGTAGTCGCGACATTCTATTCGGGCATGCCTCCGCAAGATATCGAGACGGACATCACCGATCCTCTGGAGCGGTTCTTTACTCTGGCCAGCGGAATCGACCACATGGAGTCGCGCTCGCTGCTGGGCGTGAGCATTATCCGCGTATATTTCCAGCCGGGCACGGACGCGGATGCGGACGTAACGGAACTTTCGAATCTGGCGTTGGCCGATCTGAAGCGCCTGCCACCCGGAACACTTCCGCCGGTCGTGCTGAAGTTTGACGCTTCGAGCTTGCCCGTGGCGCTGGTCACGGTGAAGGGCGAAGGCCTCAACGAAACGCAACTTCACGACTACGCCCAATTCCAGATTCGAAATCAGATTGCGGTCGTTCCGGGCGCAGAAATTCCTCCACCATTTGGCGGGAAGTATCGCCAGATCATGGTGTACGTCGATCCGTACAAGCTGGCATCGCGACAGTTGAGTCCGATGGATGTTGTGAGTGCGGTGAACGCCTCGAACCTGATTCTGCCAGCCGGAGATGTCAAGATTGGCTCGGACGACTATTACGTCTACTCGAATAGCCTTGTCGACAACATGAAGCAGTTGGGAGACGTGCCGGTAAAGACCAAGGGCACGTCCTGGGTTTCAGTCGACGATTTGGGCAAGGCGGAGGACGCGAACCAGATCCAGTACAACGTGGTGCGCGTAGATGGCCAGCGGTCCTGCTACATCCCGATCATGAAGCAGGGCGGCGACACGAACACGATCGACGTCGTGAACGGCGTGCGGAAACTGGTCGGACATCTGTACGACATTCCCAAGCAGATGAAGGCGACTGTCGTATTCGACCAATCCGTGTATGTGAAGGAAGCACTGAAGACAGTGCTGCATGAAGGAATCATTGGATTAGCGCTGACCAGCTTGATGATCCTGATTTTCCTGGGCAGCTTCCGTGCGACCACCGCGGTGCTGTTGTCGATTCCGCTGTCGGCGCTGGCTACGTTCGTGGTGCTCTACATGTGGGGCAGCACGGTCAACACGATGATCCTGGCCGGGCTGGCGCTGGCGTTCTCGCGCGTTATCGACAATTCCGTCATTTCACTGGAGAACATCTATCGCCATCTGGAGATGGGCGCTGCGCCGATGGTGGCGGCCGAAATCGGCGGCGCGGAAGTAAACCTGGCAGTTCTGGCCGCGACGCTGGTTGACGTGGTGGATTTCTTTCCGGTCACCTTCTTATACGGAGTCAGCAAGTTTCTTTTCTCGGCTCTGGCGCTGGCATTCTGCTTGTCGCTGCTGGCATCGTTCGTCGTGGCGATGACGGTGATTCCGTTGTTCTGTTCGCGGTTCCTGAAAGCGGTGCCGCACAGCGGGGGGCACGGACACAACGAAAAAGGAGAGTATGAGGTCGAACCGGTTCAAGCGACGGACCATTCCTGGTGGGACCGGTTCAACGCCGCATTCAATCGGATGTTCAACCGCATCCTCGACTTTTACGAAGTGTGGGTGCGAAAAGCAGTCCAGCGGCCGGCTCTAACTGTCGCTGTGCTGAGCGGAGTGTTTCTGGCGAGCGTCGCCATCTATCCGCTGCTGGGGTTGGCGTTCTTCCCACAGACGGATGCCGGACAGTTCACCATCAACTTAAAAGTTCCGACCGGGACTCGCATTGAAGTCACCGAGCAATATGTGGCGAAAGTCGAGGATCTGATCCGGAATGCCATCGACAAGGACGATCTGAAGATGGTGGTGTCGAACATCGGCGTGGTTCCGGACTTCTCGTCTCTTTACACGACGAATGCGGGCCCGTATACGGCAACCGTGCAGGTGGCGCTGAAGGACGATCACAAGAAGAGCAGTTTCTTTTACATGGATCGGGTCGAGAAGGACATGGCGAAGGATTATCCGGAGATCCGGACGTTCTTCTCGAGCGGATCGATGGTGGATGCAGTGCTGAACATGGGCATGCCGGCGCCGATCGACGTGCAGGTGAGCAGTCCGTCGCTGCACCAGATTTACGGAGTGGCGCAGAACCTGGCGAGCAAGTTTCAAGGGTTGCCGGGAGTCGGAGAAGTTTATATCCCACAGGATCTGAATTACCCGGCCCTCCGTCTGGATGTGGACCGGGTACATGCGGCAGAACTGGGGCTTACGCAGAAAGACGTCGTGGACAACGTGATTACGGCGCTGAATTCAAATTACATGATTGCGCCGAACTATTGGGTAGACCGGAGGAGCGGAAACGACTACTACCTGACGGTCCAGTATTTCGAACATGGCCGCGCCGCAATTCACAATATGACTGACCTCGGCCAGATTCCGCTGCGCGGCCAGAAGCCGACGAACGTCACGATGAATTGTGGTCCGACGATGGTCAAGCCGGAAGACTACAAGACTGTCGCAGCGACCAACACTCCGAAACCGTCCTGGGCCTGCGGCGAGGCGATGCCAGATCCGAAGACAGTGCCGATGCCGCAACTGAATACGGATGGGCGCCCCATAACCGTTCTCGACAATGTCGTGACTGCAAAGTTCATTCAGACGCCGACGGAGGTCGACCATTACCAGATTCAGCGCGTGACGGATGTTTACGTTACGCCATCCGGCGAAGACCTGGGCCGGGTCCGGGAAGAGATTCAGAAGATCGTGAGCGACGCGCATATTCCTTCGAACGTGCGGGTCAATCTCCGCGGGATGGTGGAAGGGATGCAGGCGTCGTTCACGAGCTTTGGGCTCGGATTCCTGCTGTCGTTCGTTCTGCTGTTCCTGATCTTGACGGCGCAGTTCAAGTCGTTCATCGATCCATTGCTGATCATGCTGGCGATTCCTATGGGTTTCGTCGGAGTGCTGCTGATTCTTCCGATGACGCACAGCACCCTGAACGTGATGTCGCTGATGGGAGTGCTGATGCTGGTCGGCATTGCGGATTCGAACAGCATTCTGATTGTCGATTTCGCGCACAACCTGGAGAGCCAGGGACTATCGCCGGTGGACGCGGTGATTACCGCGTGCCGCGTGAGACTGCGCCCGATCTTGATGACGTCGCTGGCGACGATCATCGGAATGATTCCGATGGCGTTGAAGATGGGGACGGGAGCGGAACAGTATGCGCCGATGGCGCGCGCCATTATCGGCGGATTGACGTCATCGGTTGTGCTCACAATTTTCATCGTGCCGGCTGCATACCTGCTGGTTTATGGCAGGAGGAACCGGCAGACCGCACTTACATCGCCCGCTGAACCCGCATAGGAGGCTGGATCTCGAAGCGGACGAGAGACGTATAGGGGGATGGATTTCTTCGAAAGGTGAACGGATGACGAGAGTCACGATTTTGTTGTGTGCGCCAGTGTTGTTGTGTTCGTTGGCCGGGATCTCCGCGGCACAGACGAGCGATCCAGTTGTACAGGAACATCTGCCCTCCGCGCCGGAACCGCAGACGGAACAAAAATCCGGCAGCTTTGCGAAACCGTCGGGAGTGCAGATAGCGCTGGCAGCCGGCGCTCAAGGGCAGGACCAATCGCAAATGGGGAATCCGACGCCTGGCCAGAAAATTCAACCGCCGGCGAGCGGCACGATGCGATTGACCCGGACGCAGGCGGAGCAAATCGCTCTGAAAAATAACCCGCGGATCAGTGTGGGACGTCTGCTCGCACTGGCGGAACACCAGGTCTACCGCGAGACGAGGTCGCAAGAACTGCCGACGTTCACCGGGGACATCACAGCCAGCACCGCGAATGAGGGAAGCCGTATCGGTGCGGGCGGTCTCAACGCTCCGAGATTACTGGAACATGCGGGCGCCGGAGTGACACTGAGCCAGTTGCTGACAGATTTCGGCCGGACGGTGAATCTGGTTTCTTCTTCCAAGCTCCGGGAAAAGGCGCAACAGGCGAACGCGCTGGCGACGACGGAAGACATTGTTCTCGCGACCGATCAGGCGTTCTATAACGCGCTTGAAGCGCAGGCACTCCTGCAGGTTGCACAGCAGACGGTGACAACGCGTGGTTCGGTGGAACACCAGGTCGATGAATTAACTCAAAGCAAACTGAAATCCACGCTGGACTTGACCTTTGCACAGGTGAATCTTTCACAAGCCAAGCTGCTGTTGCTTGATGCACAGAACAATGTGGATTCGACGATTGCAGCCCTGACGGCAGTTCTAGGCTTCGAGAAGCAGGTCAATTACGAATTAGTTGAACAAAATGCCCAGCTGCCCTCGCCTCCTCCCGACGTGGACGTGATGATCAATACGGCGATGCAGCAGCGGCCCGACCTGCAGGCGTATACCTACGATCAACAGGCTGCAGAGAAATACAGGAAAGCGCAGCGGGATCTTTTGTTTCCGACAGTGAGTGCGCTCGGCATGGCGGGCGGGATACCGGTCCGGCCGGACTGCTTTGGCGGATGCTTTCCGAACTATTTCACATCGAGCTGGTACGGAGCCATCGGGGTGAACATGAGCATCCCCATCTTCAATGGCTTCCTTTACAGTTCGCAGGCTTCCGAGGCGAAATTCCGGGCGCAGGCGGCAGCAGAGAATACGCGAGACTTGCGGGATCGCGTCGTGCGCGACGTCAGGACAGCCTGGCTGGGCGCGAACACTTCATTCCAACGCGTTGGAGTCGCGGAGGAACTTTCGAAGCAGGCGGACCTGAGTCTCACCCTGGCAAAGCAGCGATATCAATTGGGGCTGGGATCGATCGTGGAGTTAAGTCAGGCGCAGCTGCAGCAGACCGATGCGGCGATTGGGTACGTCAACGCGCAATATCAGTATCGGCTGTCGCTCTCGACTTTGAACTTTGAGATCGGAGTGCAGCCCTGACATTAGGGTGGGCGCAAATTGGAAATCAGGATTGGGCGGAAGCGGGTTCTTATAACGGGCGTTGGCAGTGCATGAGAAGAAGTAGAAAACATAAAAGCGCATCATTTACGACGCTTCGGGGAATCCTGCTTTCGATCACGATCGGGGCATTCTTTGTCCTCATCTTTTTATTTGTGTATTACATGTACGTGCTGCCGATGCAGAAGTCGCTGGAATAGTGCGAACTGAGTTTTTGTGCCGGGATAGCTGAGGCTGTGTCGACACGATAAAAAGGAAAAAAGGTGGCAAGCGCTGGGTGCGCATGCCACCTTTTCTGTTTTTCTTGCGAGTTGCTTACGCTCCTGCTCCTGCTGCCGCTCTGGCCAGAACCGGAGGCTGCAGGGTCTCCGCGAGCCTGCCAAAGTAGAGGCGATACGAGCGGTGGATTCCATACATCACCGGGAAGACTGCGAGGGCGAGGCCCCATCCCAGGTGCGAGCTCATCGCCTGCACCATGGATGTGATCCCGGCGCTGACGACGTAGTACGGGAATGACAGTTGAGCGATGTTCCACCAGACAGATCCGGCAGACGTGCCTTCGCTGACGGAGATGATGCCGGCGACGGGAGCCGTTTGCCCTAGGAACAGGGTTATGGTTGCCAGCACGAGCGCGAACGTTGCGGAGCTCAGCTGGGAATTGCGCAGCCATTCGGCATGGAAGATCAGGCTGGCCAGTGAACTGGCGATGATCATCATGCTGAGGTTGAACATCATGTGATGGGCATTCAGTCTGGCGCCCTTCCGCGGCCAACATTGGACGGCGGTAGAGGCAGCAGCTACGATTGCCGCTTCGGCGATGCTGAGGTTCACGACGGCCGTCAGCAGGAACGGAAGATTCATCGACATGTTGCCATCGATGCCAGGCAACTTCACTTTCATTCTCGACGTGGCCGCTGCCAATGCCAGCACAGCGAGCGTGAGATAGACGTGCGAGGTATGGCTGGCGAAGGCCGCGTATCCCGCCGTAGCAGCTGCGGCTAGTGTCATCGCGCCGATGAACGTTTTGGTTTGCCGTGTGTTGTTCATTATGGTCTCGTCTCCTTTCTTTACCGATTCACACGGCTGCTATTGTTCATCGTCTCCGGCGTCAGAGAATGCGGTATTCCCATCTCCAACGGATGAGCCCCAGACTACGCTCGTAGCGGACGCGGTTCCGGTGCTCGAACCCCAAACCACGCTGAACGCGGTGGTGGTATTGTCGCTCCAGGGCAGCGAACTACCCCAGACGACGGAATTTCCGCTCACGATCGAGGTTCCCCAAACCACCGAGGTTCCCCAAACGACGGAGCTTCCCCAAACCACAGAGTTGCTGGCCACGCCGGAATTTCCGTACACCAGCGTAACCGTACGATTCTGCGGGTTGTAGACGGCGGTTGGAGATAGAGCAGCACCGACGTTGGCCGGAGCCAGATCGGTGTTCGCCTCCGCGGACTGCACATTCAGCAGGCCAGAACCCACCGAGAAAAGATCGTAGAAATCGATGAAGTTCATCAGCAGGTGGGGAACATACGCCGTCGTGGAGACCATTCCCATCTTGTAGGCAGTCTTCATCAGCCGGGCCTTAACCTGGTCCGGTGTCAGAGTGTTCTGTTCCTGCAACAAGATCGCGGCAGCGCCCGCAACCGCGGGAGTTGCCATGCTGGTTCCGCTGAGGGTGAAGTAATCGGAGTTGCCGTCGGTACCAGAGACTAACTCTTGCGGATACGAAGCTTCGAGAGTCGCTCCCGGAGCCGACAGAGAAACCACGTCGTTTCCGGGGGCCATGATGTCAGGCTTCACGATGTGGTCTAAAGCGGTCGGGCCTTTGGAGCTGTAGCTCGCCTTCGTCTCCGCCAAGAGTGCAGAAGAACCATTGCTCTTGGTTGCGCCAACGGTCAGCACATAAGGATCGTTGCCCGGAGCCGTGATGGTTCCGAAGCCATTGCTGCCATTGATATTGAGACGGCCGTAGTTGCCGGCCGCGACCACAACCACGATGCCGCTGTTCCAAGCCGCTTCCACGGCCTGGCAGAGAGGATCCTGCGTGTAGCTGACCGTGAATCCGCGTCCCAAGGAAAGATTGATGACGCGGATGTTGTACACACTCTGAAGAGCGATCGCCTGCTGAATGGCTGCGATCACCGTGCTGTCGCTGCCCGCGCCATTGGAGTCCAGAGCGCGCAGGTCGATGAGATTTGCGCCAGGGGCGACGCCTTCATACTCTCCGCCCGAGAGCGATCCATTGCCGGCGATGATTCCGGCGACGTGGGTTCCGTGGCCATAAAGATCCCAGTTCGCGCCGCTGGAGTTTGTGGTCGGCGTTCCGGTGAAGTCCTGGTGATAGACGACGCGGGAAGTTCCGTCTGGATTGTGCAGATCCGGATGGCTGTCGTTGATGCCGCTATCAATCACGGCAACGCCGATGCCGGCTCCGGTGAATCCAGAATTCCATGCGCTGCTGGTGCCGATCGCGCCATTGGTCAGATCGTCGGCCACGTTCATGGGATGGTCGATGGTGACCGAAGCGACATCAGGATCGGATTCCAGAGCAGGCAGGGCGCTCACCGGAATAGTGAAGGCCGCGCCCTTGATCATGTGCAGTTTGGAGCGAAGGAGGCCGCCGCGATTGCGCATCGTGGCATAGTGCGTGGCGGTCGGAACCTCACGGTAGGTCACGATGACCTTGACCGTCTGTCCCTTGGCCGTGCCTTGCTTCGCTTTCGCAAGCATTCCCGAAAGTTCGGGAGCGATGCGCGCGAACCTGCCGGTTGTATTGGCCGCGGGATTGACCCAGCGCTGGCCAAATGCCATGCCCGTGGTCAGCGCCAGCACAATCATGAGGCGCTTGCCCCATGCCGCACTGTGCCGTTCTCCTCGCCCGGGCTTTTGTGGCTTACGTGTACGGATCATAAATCTCACCCTTTCTTGAATGGGGGGAAAGATCAAACTCGTACCCACAGGTTGTATTGCACACGAGCCACCAATGCAGGGCTTGTAAGTTATTGAATCTGCTAGCAATGTTGGGAGCTTCTCGTGCGCCTGTGGGCCACTCTGTCCCATGCACGTGGGCGTGAGACAGTTTGTCTCGCAGGTGTTGGAGATGACATCGGTGATTGTGCTGAGTGACCGGAGTGTTTGCAGTTATCTTTCGAAAAATGCTGAGACTATTACAGGCTCGCGGCTGCGGCTCGAGTAACCTCGGCTCTTTGCGGCATCTTGGGCATGGCCGCGATCAGGCGTTGCGTGTACTCGTGCTGCGGACGGAGCAGGACTTGATCAGCTGAGCCGATCTCGACAATGCGGCCCTGATGGAGAATCGAAACGCGGTCGCAGATCTGGGCGACGGAGGCCAGATCATGGGAAATGTAGAGAATCGACATGCCCGAGTTGCGGTTCAGTTCGCGGAAGAGCGCGAGAATTTCCGACTGCGTGATCACGTCAAGGGCGCTGGTGGCTTCGTCGGCGATCAGCAGCGCTGGTCGATGAATAACCGCCATCGCGATCAGAACGCGCTGAGCCTGGCCGACGCTCATTTGAGATGGATATTTGCGAAGGAATTCGTCGGAAGACGGCAGGCTGACGCTTTCGAGTGCGGTGCGGATGGCCTGATCGCACTCGGTTCTTGGTCCGGAGGCGTGGGCGCGCCAGGTTTCTCGAAGCTGAGTTCTAATCTTGAGTGCGGGATTCAGGGATGACTGGGGGCTCTGGAGGACCAGGGCGATCTTGCGTCCGCGCAGTTCGCGCATTTCGGCCTCGCGGAGAGTGAGAAGGTCACGCAACTCGAACTCGATGGCGCCTTCCACGGTGGCTTTCTTGTGGTCGAGCAGGCCGAGGATCGTCATAGCCAGAGTGCTTTTTCCGGAGCCACTCTGACCAATGAGACCGAGCACTTCGCCGCGGCGAACCTCTAGTTCGACGTCAGTCAATACAGGCGGTTTTTTCCCGTAGCGGACCGTGACGCCGGCCGAAAGGAGAACGTCTTTGCGACACTCCTGCATGTTATTTCCGCCGACGTGGTGGATGTTCCTCAATATTTCCTACCTGACCGAGAGTTGCTCAATATTCCAATACGTTTGCGGAACGAGAATGACGGGGCTCGCCCCCTGCACCCGGGGAGAGACCGCGGACAACGCATTGCGGTTCACCAAATAAATGAACGGCTGTTCTTCTACCGCGATCTCCTGCACGCGATCGAAGGCCTCCTTACGTTTTTTCGCATCGGCGGAAGACGCCTGGACCCGCATGAGCCGGTCAATCTCGGCTTCCCACGTAGTTTCCGGAGTCTTCTCCTGCGGATTCCACTGGTGGTTCTCCGAAGAGCTGAGCCAAACGTTCATCTGTTCGTTGGGATCGAGACCGACATTGGTGAGTCCGAGCAGAATCGCTTCATAGTCGAAGGTCTGAGTCATGCGCGCGATGAGGGAAGGGAAGTCGAGGGTCACGACATTGACGTGAATGCCGATCTTTTGCAGGTCTTCCTGAATCATGGTGGCCATGCGCTCGCGGTATTTATTTCCCGCATTGGTGATGATCGAAAACTCGACCGCATTGCCGTCTTTGTCTTTTAGGGTGCCATTCTCCATGCGGAAGCCCTGTGTCTGAAGGGCTTTCAGCGCAGTATCCGAAGAATAGACCTCGGGTTTCAGCTTGGCGTTGAACCAGAACTTGTTCGCCGGAGAAATCGGTCCGATGGCAGGCTGCGCGTGTCCGCGGAAAACGACACGGGCCAGATCATCCCGATTGATCGCTTGCGAAATCGCACGACGGAAAACGGACGAGCGGAACCATGCTTTTTTATATGCAGGTAAAGGAGCTTTCGCGACTTCGTTGAACCACATCTGCTCACTGTCGAGAGACGGTCCCGCGTCGTGAACCACCTGCGGTGACGTTGTGGCAAGCTTGTCGAAGTATTCGCTGTCGAGCGTATTGATGAGATCAATCTCGTTACGCTTGAAGCGGAGCATCTCGACGTCGCGATTGGGCTGGATGTCGAGGAGGATCGAATCGAGGTACGGCAGCTTTCGCCCTTGAGCATCCGTCTTCCAGTAATTCGGATTTCTGTTGAGAAGAAGGCTGGCTCCGGGCTTATAGTCGGCGACCATGAACGGACCGAGCACCGCCATTTCTTTCTTGGGCGAGTGCGCCGACTCGATGGCAACCTGGTCGAACTGGCGGTCGAGGCCCGCGACGGCGGCGGGGAACGTGATCGAAATCTGAGTCGGGGAAATCACTTTCGTTTCTACATTGCCCGGGCCGGATCGGAAGGAGTCTCCGGTCGGAGAATGCAGAGATGGATCCATCAGTTGCTGGACGGTGTAGGCGACGTCGTCAGCAGAGAATGGAGTTCCATCGGAGAAAGAAATTCCGCTGCGCAGTTTAAACGTGATCTGCCGGCCATCTTTCGAAACTTTCCAGGATTGGGCGAGTTCGGGCTCAAGAACCTGCGTCTGGCGATTCATACGCAGCAGCACTCCGCCGGTGAGATAACGCACGGCGACAGAGGCGTCATCTTCTACTTTCAACGGATCGAAAGTCTTGGGCTCGGAACGAAGGCAGAACCTCAACTGGCCCTGCGCCAGAGCGTTGCCGGCGAGAAGGCCGAGGCAAAGGATGAATGCTGCGATTGCTTTTCCGCACTTTTTGACTGTCACTGCAAACCGTCCTCAAGTGGCTACGCGGCCACTTCTTCCTGCTTCGAAAGCACAAGCTGAAACGACGTAACGACGAGTATCAGCAGAACGAGGGGCACGAACTTCCATGGCTCGTCCCCGACTGAAACCATTCCTTCCAGTTCCCGCAGGAGGCTCCCCCACGAGGGCATCGGCTCGGCCACGCCGAGGCCGAGAATGCCAAGATTCGCTTCGCTCAAAATGAACGCGGGAATCGAAATCCAAAACTGCGCGTGTAACACCGGCTTCAGGTTCGGCAGCACGTGGATCCAGAACAGCCGCATGCCGCGGATTCCGGAAGCGCGCGCCTGGCGTACGAAATCTGAGTCCCGCACCGATCCTGCCGTCGAGCACAGGACGCGCGCGGCACTCGTCCAGCCGAGCAAACCCAAAATCAGAAACGTCACGAGCACAGACACCAGGGGGGAGACGTTCAACGGCATCAGTGCGCGAACTGTGATCAGCAGAAACAGCCAGGGCAGAGACAGAAAAAGATCCGTCACTGCCATCGCCGATTTTGCCCATGCGCCTCCGAGATAGCCTGCCAATCCGCCGATCAGCGCAGCCATCAATGTCGAGAGCAAAGCGGCGGCTGGAGCGAGCAAGAGCGAAATCCGCGTGCCGTACAGAACGCGAGCGAAACGATCGCGGCCGATGTCATCGGTGCCGAGCCAATGCGCGTGCGACGGAGCGGCATCCGGCGCGTCACGATATTCCTTGGCGTATCCAGCCGGAGCAACCCAGTTCGCGGCCAGAGACACTCCGATTACGAGTAGCAGAACCGCACACGCCACCCTGCGCCAGATCGTCATGCTTCCTGGCCTCGAAGCATATGACCGATTACATCGGCACTGGAGTTTGCCAGCAAGGTTACCAATGTCACCAAGATCGTGATGTTCATGAGCAGAGGGAGGTCGCGAGCGAGCGCGGCCTGCCACGCGAGTTGTCCGACGCCGGCGAGACCACAGAGAGCTTCAACCGGGATAGCTGCGCCGATCGCAAGGCTGACGGAAACGCCCGCGACGGAGAGCAGTTGCGGCCCGGCTACAGGCATGACATGCCAAAAGAGAATCCGAAGTTTGCCCAAGCCTTTCGCGCGCGCAGTAATTATGTGTGGAAGGCTATAGGCCTTCGAGAGAAGATTGCGGGCGTAACGATAATCGCGCGGGGCAACGATGAGTGCAATCGCGAGGGCTCCCGGAACATTCCACAGGACGGAGAGCAAGGCAAGCACAGCTGCGGGAAGGCACAGCAACGTACCGGTGACGAGAGTTGCAGCTGCATCGTAGGCGAAGAATCGCAGCCACGCAGCGGTCAGCGCAAGCGCCAGCGCTGAGGACCAGCTCAGGAGCAGGGCGATCCCAATCATTCGGAGCGTGAGCGGCAATCTTTGGCGCAGCAGCGTTGTCACCGGCTGTCCCAGCGAAAGCGATGTGCCGAGATCACCGTGCATCGCGCGTTGCAGGGAGTGAAAATAAAAGTGAAGGATGTTGTTCTCGGCGAGGCGCGCTTGGCGTAGCGACTGAATGCTTTGCGAATTCAGGTGAGGATCGAGCTGGGCTTCATCGACATCGAATCCTGGGGCGAGCCGAACCAGGACTGCGGAGAGAAAGCCGCCGAGCAAAACGACGGCGATGATCATCAGTCCATGCCGCGCAATTCTCCTTCCCAGCATGGTCCATCGCCTCCTATTTCGCGGATGCTCCGAGCGATTTGTTGTCCTGCTCGCGTGCTGCTGCTTCGGCGTGGTGGACCTGTTTCATCGAGTACATGCGGCGGTCGGCCTCGGCGAGCAGTTTCTCGACGTCGGTGCCATCTTCTGGGCAGAAACACATGCCCACGCTCAGAGTGATGAGGTCGCGTCCGCAGACATGTCGTCCGGACTCGATCGCAGCCTGATTGAGGCGCTCGGCCTTCTCGCGGGCAGCTTCTGCGGTTAGTCCGGGCGCAGTGATGACGAATTCGTCGCCGCCCATGCGCGCGACATAGTCGTAACCGCGGCACACGTCTTTCAGCCGCGCCGTAAATTCGCGAAGCAATTTGTCGCCTTCGAGATGGCCGAAGGAGTCATTGATTTGTTTAAAGCCGTCGATGTCGCAGACCAGGACCGCGAGCGATGTTTTCATGCGGCGGCAGCGCGCGACCTCCTGCGCCAGATGAACGAACAGCGAGCGCGCATTCGGCAAGCCGGTCAGATAATCGGTCGTCGCGGAACTCTCGGCCTGCTGATATTTCAATGCGTTCTCGACGGAGAGCGCGACCTTCGAGGCGACGGCGAGGAGGATTCTCAGGTGATCGGGGGTAAACGCGTCGCGGGTGGCCTGATACATGGCCAAGACTCCGACGACTCCATTCAAGCCTTCCAAAGGCACGACCAGCGCGGATTGCAGCGTCGTTTGCTTGCCGGGATCGATCACATATCCCGCTTCGACCTGCGGATTGGCGTTCATGATGGGCTTGCTGTTTTCGGCAACCCAACCGCAGAGGCCTTCGCCGACTCGCACTTTCAAAGAAGATAGCGCGCGGAAATTCTCGCCGCTCACCAACTCCGGAAGCAGCCATCCGTTGCGATTGACGAATACTGCGATCGAATCGTAGGGAATCATCCGGCGCAAGCGCATCGACAGGACGGACAGCGTTTCGCTGAGGCTGAGCGACACGCCGAGGTCCTGGCTCAGTTCGAACATCGTCTGTGCTTCTTGGCGGGCGGAGGCAATCGACGTCAGGAAGTCTGCATCGACCGGGCCGTGCGTTGGTTCTGTGCGCTCGAATCCGGCGGCGGGCGCCAGACCGCGCTCCACGCGGACCGATCGTGAGAGACCCATGGTGGCGACGGTGTCTTCCGACATTTGCGCCATGCGCTCGAGTTCGATATAGCGGCTTTCGAGAATCGCTACGATTTGCGGATCAAACCACGTGCCGGATTTTTCCTTTACTTTTGCCATCGACTCGGACAGCGGCAAGGCGGGGCGATATTGACGATGCGATGCAAGAGCGTCGAGGCAATCGACGGCGGCAAGAATCCGCGCGCCGATAGGAATGTTCTCTCCGGAGAGCCCTTCGGGATATCCCGTGCCGTCCCAACGCTCGTGATGGCAGCGGACGATGGGGGCTACGGGATATGGAAACGCCACGCGCTCGAGAATCTCCGCGCCGACGAGAGGATGAACTTTCATCTTCTCGAATTCTTCGGGTGTCAACTTGCCCGGCTTATTGATGATCTGTTCCGGGACCGCCAGCTTGCCAATATCGTGCAACAAGGCGGCTGCACGGAGGGCTTCAATCTGTCCTTCGTCCAATTCGAGTTCTTTCGCGACCTCGACAGCATAGGTTCGCACCCGCTGGAGATGCGTGTGGGTCGTGTGATCTTTCGCTTCAATCGCGAGAGCCAGGGCCTCAATGGTCCGCATGTTCAGCGAGGCGATCTGCTCGACGTGCCGCTTTTCGACTTCGACTCGCTCTTTTTCCGCTTCGAGGCGTCCGAGATACAACCGGTAGGAGCGATAGACCCAGTAGATCAACGGGAGTACGAGCAACGAAGTTTGCCATCCAGCCGAGCCGTTGACGATCCCAACGAGTCCGACCGCGGCCGCGCCGACCAGATAGTAGGGGAACGACCAGAAGTAGCACTCGGACCAGATCCGGCGGGTCGACTTTCCTTCCGTCATCGCAATGACGACAGAGATGGGCATCGTGTTGGCGAAGAAGAAGACCAGCGCGGCCACCATCAATAGGATCGGCTTGTTGGCGCCGAATCTCTGCAAGAGCCAGTGATACGTGAGATAGGTCAGGCAACTGGCGTTCGCCATCATGCCGGCGACGTTGAATAGGACCTTCACGGGGTCAAGCCGTTTTCGTGCCTGCCAGACGCTTTGAACGAGCGTTGCAGTACAGCCAATCACGAGCGTTTCGGGAAGGCTCAGTTCCAGAACGCCTAGGAGGATGAAGAGGAAGTTCACCGACATCGTGCCGTCGATGCCCGGCAGCTGCACTTTGAGTCCGGAGGCGAGAAGCGCAACGGCGAGATAACAGATGAATCGCACGAGGTCCTGGGACTGCCAATGCCACAAGGCGTGCCCCAGCACGAACATTCCAATCGACACGGTGATGCCGACGAATGCTTTTGTCTGCAGCGACAGAGAATCGTTTTCTTCTGTCATCGGGCTTGCGTACTCCGGCCTGAAAGACGTGTGAATTCCGCAGCGCCTTTGACCGTAGATATCGGATTACAGAAAGATCTTTCGCTCGAGACCGAGCTTCGACCGCACCTGGGGGTGGTTTGGCCCTCGCCCGAATCGTATTGGAAGGAATAGGTTTTCAGTAGCTTACTGAAGTAACCTCCGCCGGTCACATAAGTGTTGCGCGAGTTTCGGCGGGTGAAGGAAGATTCGCATCCCCCCATTTTCATTGGCGAGGACTTATTACTTTCGTTATGTCCTATGGGACAGGATGTTCGGTCGAAGCTCTCCCCCTGTGTCAACATCATCCCAAACGCACTATGGCGAGTCCGCGTTATAGCTCGGAGCAGCAGAAGCTGCCTGCGTCGGTTCAAATGGGCAGCGCAGGGCTATGCCCATCTTCGTCTGAGACAGCTGTCTTCTACGCCGATCTTCGAGGCGAGTTTGGGGCCTGCAATACGACGTTCGCACAGCTCTTTTCATATTCACCGGCCGATTTGGTCGGGCGCGACTTCGCCGCGCTTTTCGCCAAGACGGAAAAAGCGGGGCTGGAAGAGCGTCTGGGGCGGGAGATCATGGCGACCGTCACGGCGGAAGGAAGCTATCGCTCAAAGCTATTCGCCCAGCCAAAGACCGGCAAGACTTTTCCAGCGAATGTGTCTGTGACGTTGCTTCGAGACTCCGGCTCTATGCCGATGGGGCTGGTGGGCATGGTTGAACCGCTCGCTCCGAGCACAGCCGATGGGGCAGACGGACCGATCATTGCGATCGCTCCGGGCATTGTCTCCCGAAAAATTGAGGACACAGAGTTCATTCTGGCGAGTCCGGTCATGCACAGGTTCATGAGCCTCGTTGACCGGGTGGCAGGGCACAGCGAGACGGTGCTTGTCACGGGCGAGACCGGTACCGGCAAGGAATTAATTGCGAGAACGATCCATCAGTCGTCGCATCGCCGCAATCGTCCTTGGGTCGATATCAACTGTGCCGCGTTGCCGGAGAACCTGGTCGAGAGCGAGTTGTTTGGCTTCGAAAAGGGCGCGTTTAGCGGGGCCGATTCCTCCAAGCCCGGCCTGTTCGAGATGGCCGACAAGGGCACGCTCTTTCTCGATGAAATCGGTGAATTGCAGCTACAGACGCAGGTGAAACTGCTGCGCGTGCTGGATGGGCAGCCTTTCTACCGGCTGGGCGGACATCGCAAGATCAAAGTCGACGTTCGAATCGTCGCGGCCACGAATCAGGACCTCGAAGCAGCCGTAAAAGAAGGACGCTTCCGGCAAGATCTTTTTCACCGGCTCGGGCAATTTCAGTTGCGCGTTCCGCCCTTGCGCGAACGTCCGGAAGACATCGTCGCCCTGGCTGAATACTTTCTGCGACTGAAGTCGCCGAATAAAGTCTTTTCGGAACAGGCAATCTCGGCTCTTCTGTCCCACGCTTGGCCTGGCAACATTCGCGAACTGCGGAATCTGGTAGCGCGACTGGCGATGGAGTCTCCGGGACGAGAGATCGATTTCCCGCGCCTGACGGCGGCTCTCGTCGGAGGCCCGGCGGCGCTTCGCCAGACCGCCTCCATGCCTGTCAGCAATCTGGAAAGCATGGAAGAGCAGATGATTATCAAGGCGCTCGAGCGCACCGGAGGGCAGCGAACTCTTGCGGCCGAACAACTCGGGATTTCCCGGCGCACCCTTAGCCGAAAGCTAAAGGAATACAATATCAACTTCGCGCCAGGCGAAAGCAGCCCATCGCTCGGTTTCATCAGCAATGAACAACAGAAATTTTTCCGCGCTCAGGTCGAAACGGAGGTCACGGTGCGGAACGGCCAGGGCGACGAAATCCGAGTGAAGGGCGTCAATCTCAGCACCGGCGGCATGGGCCTGGACGGCCTGAAAGAGCCGCTGCGATTTGCCGGGTTGCTCGACGTCAGCTTTAACCTTCCTGAAACCGACGTTCATTTCCAGGCAAAGGCCCGCCTGATGTGGATCGGCGACCAAGAACGTGTGGGAATCCGCTTCGCCGTGATCGAGCCTGCTCTCTTCGAACAGCTTCAGCACTGGACCAACCGAAAAATGAAGGAAGAAGGCTGGGATTTTCCGGTATAAAACTTTTCTCTCTGCTGCACAGAACATCCTACTGTGTGCAGGAACTTTCATTATTGACACCTCCGGTCTGCGAACCCAGAATGGTTGAACTCCCCAGGGCTGGGTGCCCACTTTTGCGCGCCTGGACGTCACCCGCCTCAGTATTTTGCAAAACAAACTTTCCTTAGAGTTTCCGGCCAGTTGCGGTCTGTCCAGAACTCCCAGGATTGTCCGAAAACAGCTTTGAATCGGGGTTCGGGATGCCCCTGATATGGGCATGCTTGTATCCGCCTGGAGAGATTCGATGGACGTTCTGAAGCGCCGCATTCTTCCTGCCTTTGCCTTTTGCATTCTGCTGACCCTCGTACTCACTTCGATTGCATTCTCCCAGCAGACCACCGAGATTTCTGCTACACCCAACTCCCTGTCATTTGCGAATACATATGTCGGGAAGGCGTCGGGAAGCAAAGTACTGACGATCAACAATCTGACCACCAGCGGCACGATCATGATTGAGACCGTCGCTTTTGACTGTCCCGGAGAGTACGGGATCTCGTCCGGCATAGCGCCATTTCAGATGGGGCAGTTCCAGAAGATTACGCACTACTCCGTCTTCTTTCAGCCCTCGGCGGCGCAAACCTACAGTTGCAATTTCGTAATTACGCTGCAAGACGGCACGTATCTCGATGTTCCTGTGAGTGGAACCGGCTTGACTGGCGGCGCAGCGGCTAGTGTCAGCCCGTCGAGCTTGTCGTTTTCGAACCAGAGCGTGGGATCGACCAGCGCGCCGCAGACTGTGACGATCACGAACACCGGAACCAGCAACCTGACGCTAGACACGATCACGCCATTCTCTCCGAGTTTCACGACCAGCGCGGTGACTTTACCGGCTACGATCGCAGCGGGCGCGAGCCTGCCAATGTCGGTTTACTACACTCCGAGTCAGACCTCGTCGGAAACGGGCGCTCTGGACTTCACCTTCACTGAAGTTCCCGATGCAGGCGCATCTCTGAGCGGGAGTGCTGTTGCAGCGACCGCTCTGGCGATCTCGAACAATCCGATATTGCCGCAGGCGACGCAAAGCGCCGCATACCTGGCAACGCTGGCGACAAGTGGGGGTACCGGTCCGTATACGTGGACTTTGGCGGGTGGTTCAACGCTGCCACTCGGATTGACGCTGTCTCCGTCGGGAGTGATCAGCGGGACACTCGATCCATCCGTGGCGGCGGGGAGCTACACGTTCACTGTGCAGGTCACGGATTCCACGACGGGATCGACGGCGAGCAATACCTTCACTCTGGGCGTGTGGGCGAACCTAGGCGATAACTGCAATGACCTGTCCTTTGACGTTCCCAATACAACCAGTCCGATGGTGGCGCTCAATGACCTGGGTACGGGAACGTACCAAGGATACGAGGGCGGTTTGTACCCAAACGGCAGTAATGTTCGTCCCGCGCCGCATGACTCCGATGGCGTAGCGTTCGCCCAAGGCATTGTGCCGCTCGATCAGAACGGCAACTACAGTCCGACGGGGAAATACGTTTTCATGGCGATCGGCGAATCGACGGCGCAGAACGAATTCAACCGGATGCTTCCGATTGCTAATTCCGATCCGGCCAAAAGTCCATATCTGGTAATCGTCAATGGCGCGCAGGGCGGCGCTACTCCGAATAATCTTACGAGCACAACTTCTGCCTACTGGGCGACCGTGCTGAACAATTATCTGCCGCAGAATTTGGTGACTCCGCAGCAGGTGGTTGCGATCTGGATGGAAGACACGGACGGCATTGCGACTGGAACCTTCCCGACCGATATCTCAAATCTGCAAACGCAGTACGAGACGATCATGCAGACCATGCTCACTCTGTTCCCGAATTTGAAGCTGATCTACTTCTCGTCGCGTGTGTACGGCGGATATTCGAACGGCGTCGGAAACCCCGACAATCCTGAACCTTATGCTTTTGAAGTTGGATATGCCGTGAAGTGGGCGATTCAGGATCAGATCAACGGCAACGCCAATCTGAACTACAACCCAACGCTCGGACCGGTGGTGGCGCCCTGGATGTCATGGGGTCCTTATTACTGGTCGAATGGAATGCTGGGACGCAGCGACGGTACGGTGTGGGATTGCGAAGACTTCTCGGCCGACGGGACGCATCCTTCGTCGACCTACGGACAGTTAAAGGTGGCGAGTCCGTTGCTGAATTTCCTCAAGACAGATGACACAACCACCCCGTGGTATCTGGCTCCGAACAAACTGCTAGCAGCTACAAGCGGAAATAATCAGACCGGAAGTGCGGGCAGCACGCTGCCAACGGCTCTGACCGTCACGGCGACGAATCAAGGAAATCCGGCCCCGGGCGTGACAGTAACCTTCAGCGACGGCGGAGTGGGTGGAACGTTCGGAACACCGACGGCCACAACCGGCAGCAGCGGTACGGCATCAACCACGTACACTCTGCCTTCCTCAGCGCAGACCGTGACGATCAGCGCGACGAGCACTGCCTACGCGGCGGCGACCTTCACAGAGACGGCAACGGCGAGTGTCCAGACCCTGGCGGTGAATGGCGGCAACAACCAAAGCGGGAGCACAGGAACGACACTGCCGACCGCTTTGAGCGTGCTGGCGACGATCAACGGCAATCCGGCTTCCGGCGTGAGCGTTACATTCAGCGATGGCGGTGCGGGGGGCACCTTCGGCACCCCGGTGGCGATCACGGGCAGCAACGGAATCGCCTCGACGACGTACACGCTTCCATCGACAGCGCAGACTGTCACGATTAACGCAACCAGCACCGGTTACTCGACCGCGACGTTCACGGAGACGGCGACTGCGAGTTCGCTCGTTCTTGGAATTTGCGGCGGAAACAAGCAGAGCGGCAATACAGGTACAACTTTACCGATTGCGCTCTGCGTAAGCGCTACGAACAATGGCGTGCTGACTTCGGGCGTCGTTGTCACCTTCAGTGATGGCGGGGTAGGCGGCTCATTCTCGGCCAACCCGGTCACCACCGCAACGAGCGGAAAGGCTTCCACGAAGTACACGCTGCCGGCTACAGCACAGACGGTGACGATTACGGCGACGGCTCCGGGGTATTCGTCGATCACGTTTACTGAGACTGCGGTTTCGACAGTAGTGACAACTCTGAGTGTCACGTCGGGCGGAAGGCAGACGGGCACAGTAGGAACGACCTTGCCGCTTCCGATCGTGATTACGGCCAAGAATTCGTCGGGGAAAACCGTTTCCGGCGCATCGATCAGCTTCAGTGACGGAGGACTCGGCGGCACGTTCAGCCCGAATCCGGCTGTGACCAACACTAAGGGACAGGCGTCCACTTCGTACACCCTTCCAACGGTTGCGAAAGCGACGATTACGGTCACCGCCTCCGACGGCAGCGTGAGCATCACTACTCAGGAGAGATCTGTCGCCGGTCCGGCGACGAATTTCACAATCGTCTCGGGGAACAATCAGTCAGGCAACCCGAACACGCTGCTGCCGAAGAAACTGGTTGTCTCCGTGACTGACCAGTACAACAACCCGATCCAGGGTGTAACGGTGACGTTTACGGATAATGGCGCGGGAGGAACGTTCTCGTCTACCAATCCTGTTACGGGTTCCAATGGGCAGGCTTCCGTCAGCTACACCACGGGATCGACGGCGGGTACGGTGACAATAAACGCGACATCGGGGAGTTTTGCACCCTTGAACTTCACTGAGACGGTAAAGTAGAATGGCTCGCTATCGGTCGCGAAAACAAAAGGTCTCTCCACTTCGCAACGCCTTCCGCTTGGCGGAAGGCATTGCTACGGTCGAGATGACAAAGTTTTAAGAGACCTGCCAGACGGTATCGAGCACGGTCCCATCCACCCACTTTACTACCGCGACCGGGCGATCTCCTCGCTTGGGACGCGCCGGCTTCCCGCCACAGACGCGCTCGACTTCCCGCTTGATTTCTTGCAGGGGGCGAATCGGCAGCTTGGAGCCTTTCACCGCATCCATTAGATCCTGGCGCCGTGGGTTGATCGCGATGCCTCGTTCTGTCGCGACTACATCGATCAGTTCTCCTGGACCGCATAGCGTGGTCACCTCATCGACAATGACTGGAATACGGTCGCGGAAGGACGGAACCGCAAGAATCGTGCATCGGGCGTCGAGGCAGTTCTGCCAGCCCCCGATGCCGTGAAGCAGTCGCCCGTCGGAGTGGGTGACCACGTTGGCGTTAAAGTTTGTGTCGACCTCAGTAGCGCCGAGGACGACAGCATCGATCATCGAAGCGAAGTTCCCCTTGCCGTGATAGTTGTAGGAGGTGAACGGCGACGTTGCTACGTGACGCGGATTGCCGGCGATCGAACGCACTCCATCGAGATCGAACGTCTGTCCGTCAAGGATGTAGTCGGCAAGTCCTTCCTCGATCAGTTCGACGAGATACTTGGTGGAACCTCCGCGGACGAATCTTGCCTTAACGCCGGCGTGCTTCATCATCTGCTTGAGGTAGCTGACGAAGGCGAGGGCGATTCCTCCGGAGCCGGCTTGAAACGAGAAGCCGTCGCGCATGATGCCCGCGTCACGGAGAAATCGTGCTACGAATTCGGCGATGCGGAGGCGATCGGGAGAGCGCGTGATTTGGGTAGTGCCGGAAACGATTCTGGAGGGATCGCCAATCGAATCGACCTCGACGACGTAGTCGACGTTGTTCCCCTGAAGCTGCCAGGGGACACAGGGGAAGGGAACGAGATTATCGGTTACGACGATGACGTGATCCGCGTAAATCGAATCGGCAAGGGCGAAGCCGAGAGATGCACATGCGGACTTGCCGTGCGATCCGTCGCAGTTGCCGAATGAATCGGCGGTGGGCGCGGCCACTACGGCGACGTCGATGTGGACCTCACCATCCTGAATGGCTTGCCAGCGGCCTCCGTGGGAGCGAAGCACGCCCATACCGTGCATTTTGCCTTGCGTGCAGTAATCGCCCAAGGGACCATTCATGCTGCCTTCGATGTGGTCGATCACGCCGGATTGCATCAGTTCGATGGCGCCCTTTTGCGAAGGGAACGAGGCGCTGGGAAACCAGGTCAGATCCTTGACGCCGATGCGGGATGCGGTTTCCAGAGCCATCAGGGCGACGCGGTCGCCATCTCGAAGGTGATGGTGGGAAGAGATCACCATTCCGTCACGCAGGCCGCACTTGCGCAGCGCGGTTTCGAGGTCGGGAATGCGTTTGTCGCCATTGGCGGGGTAATCTGCCGCGGTGCGGATGGGAGGGGCTGCCTTCGCCCCCTCCGGCCGATATTTGCCGACGCCCATGAAAGCGACTTGGTGGCGTCCGTTGACGGCCTCGGGAACCATGCGTCCAGCGGCGTTCGCGGCTAATTCTGTTTTTTCAATGACAGGCATAAGGTCTTCTCTTGTGAATCAGGAGATCAGCCCCATTGCTTGGGCGCGCGCAATCAGTTTGAGCGCGCGCTGCACGACCGGAGGATCAATCATCTTCGAGCCGAGGCTCACCACTCCAACTCCGCGTTCCTGAGCCTCGTTGTAGGCGGTGACGATCTTTCGCGCACGCTCGATTTCCGCGCTGGATGGAGCGAAGGCCTCATGGATCACCGGAATCTGTGTCGGATGAACGCATCCCATGCCTTCGAATCCGAGAGCGCGGGAGTTCAATCCCCACGCTCGAAGGCCGTCCATGTCGCCAACGTCCCCGAAGACGGAGTCGATGGCTTGAATGCCGGCGGCGTGGGCGGCGTTGACTACGCGTTGCCGGGCATAGAGAGACTCGGCTCCGGTGGAAGTCTTCACCACGCCGAGATCGGCCGTGTAATCTTCGAGGCCGATCGTAAGAGCCACCGTCTTTTCGCTCGCCTTTGCAATGGCCAACGCATTTTCAATTCCAAGCGCTGATTCGAGAATCGGCATCACCCAGATCGGGCGCGTGATGCCGTAATCCGCCTTGATTTCTGCGATGCGTGTCGTGACTTCCAGGACCTGACTTGGATTTTCAACTTTCGGAATGAGGATGAGATCGGGAGACTCCGGCACGATTTCGTTCAGATCTTCCAGGCCAAGCGGAAGCTGGTTGATGCGGACCATCCGCTCGCATTCGAGAAAGTCGACGGCGCGAAGGGCGTTGCGCACGACGAGGCGCGCAGCATCTTTCTCGCTTACATGTACTGAGTCTTCCAGATCCAGGATGATGCCGTCGGGCCCGTGCAAAGCGGCATTGATGAAATATTTCGGCTCGCTGCCGGGAACATAAAGACGCGAGCGGCGAATGCGGTCACGCGGAGAGGCTTCCGGGAGACGGAGCCGGTCAGGTAGGACGCGGGTGTTCTGACCGAGCCCGGCGCGGCGCACCGCGGCCTCAATACGCGCCGCGACGACGAAGGGAAGCGCGCCTTCGTCGTGAATCTCGACGCGAGCATGCCGCACACCGAGCGCCTCCAGCACCTCTTCGGCCTGGCGGCGGATCGCATCGCCATAGTAAGTCTTCACGCGGGATTCAATCTCGACGGAGACGCCGCCGGTGTCGTGAATGTCGATTCGAACCTGAAGGTCCGATCTGACTTCTGGACCGCAGTGTCCGGCTGTGCCTGTCCGGGTTTCTGTCGCTATGGGCATAGAGTTTCCATCATGCGTGAACGTGCTCGAGTTCGTGTTGAGTTTTGGGCTTGCGACCCAATATTTTTTCGATCACCGCGTCGGTCATTTCAATAGTGCTGGCTGCGCCTTGCGTGATGGCATTCGCTCCTCCGGGAATGCGCATCATGTCATAGGTGCGCACTTTGCCTTCTTTCACAACGTCGGCAATCGCGCTGCGAACGCGCTGAGCTTTATCGATTTCGCCGACATGTTCGAGCATCATGACGGCAGAGAGGAACATCGCGATGGGATTGACGATGGGAGGATCAAGGTCCGCATATTTCGGAGCTGATCCGTGCGTTGGTTCGAATACTGCGACTTCGTCTCCGATATTTCCAGAGGCGGCAAATCCTAGCCCACCGATGAGTCCGGCGAAGGCGTCGGAGATTACGTCCCCGAAGAGGTTCGAAGCGACGACGACGCCGTAGTCTTCGGGATTCTTCGTGAGCCACATCGTCTGCGCATCGATGTTCGTCGACCAGAGCGCGATTCCGGAATATTCCTTTGCGACAGATTTCGCTTCTTCCTCCATCATTCCGGAGGTTTCGCGCAGGACATTCGGCTTCTCGCAGATCGTGACGGACTTGTAGCCATACTTTCTTGCCCAGTCGAATGCGGCCTTGCTGATTTTGCGAGCTGCCGCGCGAGTGATGATCCGAACGGAGATGGCAAGATCCGCTCCCGGAACATTGGCGAAGGGCTTGAACTTGGAATGGGTGGCGAGCGCGGCGCGAACCTGTTCGGAAGGATTCGTCCATTCCACTCCCGCGTAAAGACCTTCCGTGTTCTGGCGGAAAACGACGACATTCACGCGAGGCTCCTCAAAGCCTCCGCTGGCCCGCTGGCGAATGAAATTCAGAGGATTTCCAGGAAACGAAATGCAGGGCCGGATGCAGGTATCGAGATTGAATTTCTGCCGCATCGTCACGATGGGGCTGAAATACGAGTAGCCTTTGCCCCGGAGTTCGGGACGCAATTCCGATTCCGCCTGTTTCTTGGGCTTCGATGTGATGGCGCCGAACAGACCGAGCTTATGTTTGGCAAGCAGATCAATCGTGCGTTGGGGAAGCGCGTTGCCTTCGCCGCACCAGCAATCCCAACCGATATCGGCATGAATGTATTCGGCGTCGAAGCCGACAGCTTTCAGAACCCGGACAGCCTCGGGGAGAACCTGATTCCCGATTCCATCTCCGGGCATCGTGATGACGATATGCTTGGGCATAAGTTCCTAGTCTCCTGAAATTCCGGCGGGCTGTGGTCGGGATTGCTTCTGCTCAAGGCCTAACTTCGCCTTGACTACGTTCTCGGCGCCGCCGGCGATCACCAGCGATTGCGGAACACTTCCGAGCGCAGGGAAGACGAAATCCTGGCCATCCCAGCGAAGAGTGCTGGTGGTGAAATCGATCTCGACGTTCTGGCCGGGAATGATCGTCTTTTCTTTGGCGACAATCTCGTCCGCAAACTGCTCGCGTAGTCGCCTGACGAACTCCGGAACCTCGATGCAGAGAAATCCGTTGTTATAGGCGTTGCGCAGATAAGTTTGTGAGAAGCTTCCCGCGATGATGAGCGGAATGCCTTTTGCCTTGAGGCAAGTAACAGCCTGTTCGCGGCTCGATCCGGTGCCGAAATTGAAGCCACCGACGATGATGTCGCCGCTACGAGCACGGCCAGAGAACTGAGGGTCGTAGTTTTCCATGACTACCCGCGCCATCATCTGCGGAGTCACGTCGTCGCGATAGGTGTAATCCTTGCCGTAGATGGCGTCGGTGTTGATGTTGTCCTGCAGAAGGAAGATGAGGCGGCCCCGAACGGTCGCGGGGAATCCCGGCAAGATTTCAACGTGTTCCGCCGCTTTCGCCGCAGTCTCGAACTGCTGGTAATTGGCGACCAGAGCGCGCTCAGGAAAATGCCGCGGGCCGGTGATGAAGCCCGCAATCGCGGACGCCGCGACGACCTCCGGACTGGCCAGATAGCACTGCGCATCGCGGGAGCCCATGCGCCCTTTGAAATTGCGGTTAGTGGCCGAGATGCCCGCCTCGCCACTTTCCAGCAGGCCAGCTCCAAGGCCGATGCAAGGGCCGCAACTCGGTGGAAGAGCGATTGCGCCGGCATCGATCAGGGCCTGCCAAACTCCCCGGCGCTCGGCCTCTTCCTGCACCCATGCGCTAGCAGCGCCCACATAGAGCTTCACGCCGTGAGCGACTTTCTTACCACAAAGGACCCATGCCGCCGCTTCCAGATCGTCAATGCGCGAGTTCACGCATGAAACCAGGTACGCCTTCTGGATCGTGATCTTCTTGCTTTCGATTTCGCTGAGGGACTGCGTTGTCTGCACGGTATCCGGACCTGCGACATGCGGAGTGACCTGGCTCAGGTCCAGCGTGATGCGCGCTGCGTAAGCTGCTCCGGGATCCGGCTGAGGAGGAGTAGCGGCCCAGCGCTGGATTTCGTCCTCCGTGAATCTCTCGGTGCCTTGTTCACGCAAGCGCAGCCGCATGCGCCGCAGATAGCGCAGCGTGATTTCATCGACGGGGAACCATGCTGCGATGGGTCCCCACTCAGTGCTCATATTCGAGATCGAGAAGCGGTCGTCCATGGAGAGGCTGGTGAGGCCCGGCCCCGAGAATTCGATCGCGGCATTCAGCGCTTCGTCACGGTTGTAAAGCCCGCAGAGCGTGATGATCACGTCTTTGCCGCTCACTCCCAGCGGCAACTTCCCTTCGAGTACAACCTGGATCGAACGCGGAATCTGCCACCAGAATTCGCCGGTAGCCCAGACGGCGGCCGCATCGGTGCGCACGATCGGAGTGCCGACTGCCCCGAGAGCGCCGTACATATTCGAGTGGGAATCGGAGGCGACCACGAACGTGCCGGGAAGCACATAACCGCGCTCGATCATGATCTGATGGCCAATGCCCGATCCGGCCGAATAGAAATCGACTCCGTGTTCGGCCGCGAAGGTTTCGATCGAGCGGTATTTCTTCAGGTTGACGTCGTCGCGATTCTGAATATCGTGATCGAGTGCGAAGACGAGTTGCCGGTGGTCATGAATTCTCTTCGCCCCGATCGACTTGAACTTGCTCATAACCGCGGAGGTATTGTCGTGGGTTAACACATGCGAAGGACGGATGGAGAGAAAATCTCCGGCGCGCAGCGGGCGTTTCGGGCCGTCCGCCATATGAGCCTGAGCGATCTTCTCGACGATAGATTGGGGCATGGCATCTCCTCCGCGCGAACGAAGCGAGTTACATACGAGCCGAATTCTTACGCGAGCGCAGGATGCTTTCTGCTCTTGCGGCCAGCCTGCTTCGTCTGTCTGGATCTTGCGTTCTTTGCCTTGCGGGCGTCGGATTCCATCAGAGCCATCAGTTCTGCCACTGATCCGACCCGCTCCAGATTCCAGACTGCGTCTTTCACGCGCTTCTGGGCGCTGGGGGAAAGCACTCCTTCCGCCAGAGCCGTGAATTTCTCTTCAATTTCCTGATCCGTGAGCGGATTCCGCGGATCGCCTTTTGGATAGTCGAGTTGTTTGTCGAGTGAGCGTCCGTCTGTCGTATCGATATGCACAATCACCCTCTGTAATGCTGGAAATACCTTCTCAATCTCCGGATCGGCCACAACCTCGACCTTATTCAGTTGCTCGCGGATTGTGGGATCCATAATCTTTTGCATCGTGAACTGCGCCGGAGTTACCTGACGATCCACCAGAGCGGCCGCGATCACGTAGGGAAGGGAGTGGTCGGCAGTTTCTTTTGTGTGCGGATCGTATTTGCTCGGGTCTGTGAGAATGTCGGCGGCCCGCGCCAGCGACCGGAGCTGGATCTTCTCGACCTGGTCGGGATGCAAATCATTGCTCTTCACCAGATCAAGAACCGCAGAGATCGCGGTGTGGGTCAGAGCTTCGGTGGGGAAGGCCTTCATTCCGCATTGCGTGATTCGCCATGAGTAACCCAGGCCATCAGTGAGCCGGTTCAGTTTCCACTCGGGCCCGAAGACATGTGTGAGTCCCTCTTTGCCGTCTATCACGTGCTCAGGACCGGTGTAACCCTTCTCTGCGAGCAATGCGGCGAGAACTCCGCTCTGCGTGGCCATGGGATCGACTGTGTTCTTCATCATCGTCAGCTTGCCGGCAGTGACTGCTCCTAACGTGCAATGGCGGCTGGCGGAAATTCCGACTGCATGTTGGATTTGTTCCGCGCTGAGATGAAGGGCATGTCCAGCTACGATGGGAGAGACGAATGCGGTGAGAGTTGCGTGATGCCAGCCGCGTTCGCGAATGCCCGGGAAAGCGGCTTCGCAGAGCCTCATCTCAAATTCGTGTCCGAGGACGATACCGACGATCAGTTCGTCGCCTCCCGTGCGTGCGCGTTCGCAACAAGCAATCGCGGCAGGAAAGATGTCTGACGGATGCGAAGGATCCTGCTTCCAATAAATGTCGTTGTAATCCATGCACCGGATCATCAGCGCGTTGGCGAGCGCCGCAGAGACCGCATCAACGCGTTCGCCTGTGCCGATCACGGTCGCTGGACCTGGTGCGGCGATCTCGTCGAGCACTTCGAGCGCGATCTTTACGTCATTCTGCTGAAAACCGCCAAGGGCACAGCCGAACGAATCGAGCAGGAATCGCTTTGCCTGGTGAATGGCATCGGAAGAGAGTTGCTGGTATTGCAAATCGGCGGCCCAGTGCGACATCTTCGCGGTGATCGTTTCGGTGGGAGGCACTGCCTTGGTCGCGGACAAAAGATGCTCCTTATCTGATCCGAATGTTCTTCGGATTCTTGAATGGAAGAAATGCCATGAAATCGGCGTGGTGGACGATGAACGCTTCCGTTGTTCGCTTGACCAGATCTCCTTCGGCCGCGTGGGCGGCGATGATATGGCAGACTGCGTCCGGAACGCCACACTCCAACGCCAGCGCAACACCGGTGAAGGGGTGGCGCAGAGCCTCTCCGCGCTCACTCTGTCTGGTATTGCCGTCTGGACAGAGTTCGTATTCGAGCAACTTGCCGACATCGGCCAGAATGGCTCCGGCAATCACCGTGTCCATGTCGACCGGCAGGGCGCGTCCCATAAACTCCTGCATCGACTTGGCGCTATCGCGTGCGATATGCACAACGCACCGTTTGTGCTCCATGAACGTGATCTGACAGTTCGGGACTAATAAGGTGAACGGAATCTGATTTAGGTCTTCGGGCGAGAGTGGACTTCGCTCGAGCGCGGTGATCCATGTCTGGATCACCTGCTCGCGCAATTCCGGATTCTGAATCCACTCGATTTCAGGCCACAGACGCTGGACGGTCTCTCGCATAGCCGCTTCCGATGCGAACCATCGAGGCTATCTGGGGCGAAATTTGCGTACGACGACGGAAATCACAGTGGGGTGTGATTGGAATCTGAAACACTCGTCACCGGGAACGTTTGAATGAGTCTAAACTGTTGTCGCACCGAGGTTTACTTCATTTTTCCGAATTGGCAAGCAGGCTGGTGATTTCGTGCTCGAATACCGTAGCGTTTGTGGCTCCGATGTGTTTTTTGTAAATCCGCCCGTCGCGACCGATCAGAAATGCGATGGGCAAGCCAAGCACGCCACCATACTCTTCCCCGATTTTCGCGTTGCCCATCGCGACAGGATAGTTCATGTGCATTTGTTGATAGAAAGGACGCACCGGGTCGGGACTGTCGTCCATTGAGACGCCGATGATTTGTAGCCCCTGGCTGCCGTATTGCTGCTGCATCTCAACGAAATGAGGAATTTCTTCTCGGCACGGCACGCACCACGTCGCCCAGAAATCCAGCAGGACGACCTTGCCGCGGTAAGACGAAAGCTGCAGTTGTTGTCCGTCAGGCTGAGGCAGCGTGAAATCCGGCGCGAGTGCGTTCTTCGTCGAGCTGCGGCCACTCTTCCCGGTTCGCTCGTAAAAGAATCCGACAATGATCGCTACGATCGCGGCGAGCAGGATCCATTTTGTAGTCGCTCGCAGAGTTATTCTCCCCGGGCTGTCGGATAGCCCTTATCCACCCAGTTCGCGCCGAAATTGTTCGAGATGTAGAGCACCTTAACGTTTGTGAACCCCATCGCGGCCAAAGCGTCGTACGCCGGCTTCACATTGGGACAGTGATTCCAGGGGCAGCATCCGCAATAGAGAACGATGAATTTCGACTTCGGCAAAGGCTTTACCCGCTGCTGGAGCTGTTGCACGCCGTATGCGGTTGAACCGGCGCCAACATATTCAGAGCCGGGAATGTGGGCTTCGCTGTACAGAACGTGTGAGCCCACGTGGAGTAGCAACGGTTTCTGCTTGCCCGTCTGCAATATCTTGACGAGATCCTCGGGGTTCAGCAGGCTCGACGCTGGAATGGAGCTCGCCTGTCCAAGGCACTGGGTGATCGAGGCGAGAGCAACGGCCGACAAAAGAAGAGCGTAATGGCACCACCTTCTTGCATTCATGAAAATCGATCCCTCACATATTCGATAACCACTCAAAAGAATACACCCTACGTTATTCCGGCAATTTCGCGGAGCCGCTCGGCCGCGATCTCCGGAGTTATGTCCCGCTGAGGCGTGCCCAGCATTTCGAATCCAACCATGAATTTGCGAATCGTGGCTGAGCGCAGCAGAGGCGGATAAAAGTGCGCGTGAAAATGCCATTCCTCATGGTCTTGTCCATCAGTTGGAGCCTGATGAAATCCCATCGAGTAGGGAAACGGCGCAGAGAAAACGCGGTCGTAAATCGAGGTCACGCGGTGAAGAATCTGGCTGAGAGATCTCGAATCCTCTGGAGTGAAATCATTCATGCAGCCCATGTGCCGGCGGCTGCAGACTAGCGTCTCAAACGGCCACACCGCCCAGAAGGGAACCAGAGCGATGAAGCCATCGTTCTCGCAAACCACTCTAGCATTTTGACTCCGCTCGAGAGCTACGTAGTCGCACAAAAGGCAATGACGATGCGCTTTCAAGTAGGACCGCTGGGCGAGCAGTTCTTTGGCCGGTGCTTCGGGAATCGTGTGCGTCGCCCATATCTGGCAGTGCGGATGCGGATTGCTCGCGCCCATCATCGCTCCGCGATTTTCGAAGATCTGGACATGATTGATGCTTTCCAGACCGCCCAGCTCGCGAAATTGCCCGATCCACGTGTGGACGACAGGTTCAATTTCCTCCGCAGTCATCGTTGCCAAAGTGAGATCATGCCGCGGCGAAAAACAGATCACGCGGCAGGTTCCCGGCTCTCCTTCCGCTACGAGCAGTCCTTTGTTGTCGACGTCGACTCGGTCGCGCGAGGTTTGCGGTTTCAATGCGGCAAAATCGTTTTCGAAGACGAAGGTTGATTCGTAGCGCGGATTGAGAATGCCTCCCGCGCGTGCGTTCCCGGGACACAGATAACAACTCGGGTCATAGCCGGGTTCAGTGGCAGTCTGCGGTTTCGCGACTTCTCCCTGCCACGGCCTCGTTGCGCGGTGAGGCGAGACCAGCACCCACTCATTTGTGAGCGCGTTCAGCCTGCGATGAGGATCTTCCGTCAGTTTCAAATTTCGGCCTCGCAGCATTCTACCTTGGGTCGATGCGGATGACGGGATCCTTGTGGCGACAGGAGGACGGAAAGCCAGAACCACACTGCGCGGTGATTGAGCGCACATTCAGCGATTTCTTACGCTCCTAGAATTTTGGCGTAGATCCGAGGGAGGCGCCATGGAATCGTCGCAGAAGGTTCGTGTGCTGGTGTTTGCAGTGTTCCTGGCCATCCTGATTCTGTTTGCCATTTTCTATCGCCCGGTGGACGCCGAGAGTCGTCCTGTCGACAACGCGAGTGCGGCGGAAATGCCGGTCGGAAAGCCGATCCAGATTAAAGCTCCGCTCGGCCTGCCACCTGTGCCGATTCCGGCCGACAATCCGCCGACCGCTGAGACCATCGCACTCGGCTGGAAGCTCTATTACGATCCGGTTCTTTCGAGCGACCAGACGATCTCCTGTTCGTTCAAACGAACCAATTGACTTCACCACGAGATCGATCGTGATCTTATCCGTGCCCCATGCCTGTTTAAACAAGGCGACGTAGGCAGCGTCACTCTGCAGGCGTTTGACCGCATCCTCTAAAGTCATAGCCATCTCGACCGGATTCGCGACGGGTCCTTTAGCTTGCTCTTCGAGACTCGGGGCGCGCCCATCCCAGAACTGGACGGAGTTGTACGCGGAATTGATCACTGTCGGGGCGTGCCGGCTGCCCTTCTTCCCCCCGACGCCGAGAGAAACCGGACGCGTATCCGTGAAGCCCATTTCTGGTCCGTGGCAGGACGCACACGGTATTGTCGGGAAACTCTCCGTTTGATCGCTTCTACTATGGCCATGACATGAAGGCGCTCTCCGAGTCAGCGCAGCGTGGCTTAAAACTGTTCATGGACCCGAAGAAGACGAACTGCGAGGTCTGCCACACGGTTGGCAAGGACTACGCGCTGTTTACCGACAACAAGTTTCATAATCTCGGAGTCGGGGCTGATATCAACGAAAATATGGTCGATCTGGGGCGTTCCGGCGTCACGAAGAACGAAAATGATTGGGGCGCGTTTAAGACTCCCAGTTTGCGCAATATTGCCCAGCGGGCGCCGTACATGCATGATGGGACATTCCCCACGTTAAACGACGCTCTGGGACACTACATCGGCGGAGGAAATCCGAACCCGCATCTAGGGCGTGTTCACACTAACTCAACAATCTTCAGGTATGATGCATGGCATGGAGATTACTGCCGAGCAGTACGAACGAATTCAAGATTGTTTGCCGGTGCAACGCGGCAACGTGAGGCATGACAATCTGGTCTTACTGAA
>DASYZZ010000043.1:0-193866 GCA_035945695.1 Candidatus Sulfotelmatobacter sp.
AAGGTAAGTCGGGCATTCTGGTGAAGGTCCATTCGATCAACTCCTGGGAAGCGGATTGGTCAGCACCATCAGCTTCTCCGGTTCGGAGCGAATGGACTATTCACTTCTTGGGAACAACGTGTTGAAAGATCACAGGCACCCGACTCCCCCTACGCGGAGCCTCAGATGAATCCTGACGAGCAAGCAATCCGAGACCTGATTGCAAACCTGAATCGTGCCATCTGCCGAAAAGACGTTGATGGCATTCTGCGCCACCACTCGGACGACGCGATCATTTTTAACGTGAAGCCGCCTTACCAGATGCCGAATGGCGAGGAGTGGCGCCGCGTCTGGGAGACATCTCTTGCCCATTTCCCCGCGTCGTTTGGGGCCGAGACTCGCGACATGGTCGTTAGGGTCAGCGGCAGTCTCGGCGTAGCCCACTACCTGATGCGCTTCACCAGACTGGGAAATCAGAGTTGGCTGAGGCAAACCGTGGCGTTCAGGAAAGAGCAGGCCGCGTGGAGGATCGTTCACGAACACTTGTCGATGCCCTTCGACCCGGAAACGTCGAAGGTCGTCTTTGAATCTGATTAGCCTTACTCGCCCCGCAGCAATGGCCGCGTGAGGCAGGTTGGGCCTCCACTCCCGTTAATGCAGACTTCGCTGCCGGGAAAGGTGCGCACGTCGAATCCAGCTTGCCGCAAACGATCATTCGTCTTGCGGTTCTCTTCAATCGCGAGCAACCGCTTTTCGCCGAGGGACAGCACATTGCAGGCCAGCGTATCGCGCTCGGAAGAATCAATTTCAACGAAATTGAATCCTCGGTCCCTGAGCAGTTCGACGGTTTCGACTGCGAGCCACGGTAGATCGACGAGGGCAGTTTTTTCATCCAGCAGGCTGATCAGGGACATCAGGTGCAAACATGCAGATGGACCCGGCCCATACGGAAGAGGAGCGGAAATCACTTCGACTCCCTTCGGCGCGAGCAAGTCCCGGATCTGCGCGATTCCCGCCGCGTTTGTGCGGTAGCCATGGCCAACCAGCAGCGTTTTCGAATCAAGCCAGACGATGTCGCCGGCCTCAGTTGTGCCGGGAGGCACAATATGTGCCAGCACCGGAATACCCGAACTTGCGGCAAACGAAGCATGACTCCGCCCCTCGGCAAGGCGGGTGGCCTTTCCCGGACGCATCACGAGCAGCCCGAAGTCCGTGGCGAGCGATGCGTCGTGAGCGTATGCGGCATCGAGCGACAAATCCTCCGCCGGAGCGAGTTCCAATACTTCAGCGCCCGCGCCCTCGAGTTCCCGGCAGAATGCCTGATGCTGCGATTGGGCCAGTTCAAAATCCGGCGAGTGATGAAACCCCAGTTCGCGCCAGCGCGCGACGCGATCGGGCTGGTTCCATCCCGCAGTTCGCGGCGAGCAGACCAGCACGCGCAGCAGGCGGCCAACCATCGAGTGTCCGTTGAAAGCGACGGCGGATTGAGAGAATGTCGGCAGGCTCGACTCCTTGGACGAAGCAGTTCTCTGATTGTAAGGCAACGCGGAGAAGAAACCCGCGCGGCTCTGCAGAATATGACAGCCTATTATTTCGTTGTGCTAGGCTGCCTGTCAGGAGTTTCGCCTTGAACCGAATTTCCCTCCGGATCGAGTCGCTTGCATTGATGCTATTCGCAGGAATTCTTTCCGTGCACGCTGCGCCAAAGAAAAAAGATCTTCCGCCACCGGTGCATCTGACCGCCGAGCAAGACCACCAGCGCATCATGGGCCTGTTGCACATGACTTCGATTCGCCGCGGCGCCGACGGAGATCCGAAGTCGCCGAATGCCGCGAATTACGACGAATCGAAGGCCGGTCCTTTCACTCCTTTGCCGGATCCGCTTGTACTAAGTAACGGCAAAAAGGTCACCTCACCTCAGGCCTGGTGGAACGAACGGCGTCCCGAAATTGTGGAAGAGTTCAACAGCGAAATCTACGGCAGGGTTCCGAAAGACGCTCCGGCAGTTCATTGGGAAGTCGTCAGCACTACAAAAGAGATGAATGGCGATGTTCCTGTCATCGCGAAGAAGTTAGTCGGACACGTCTATAACGCCGCGTACCCGCTGATCACCGTCAACATCGATTTGACGTTGACGACTCCCGCCAACGCCGCCGGGCCCGTACCCGTGATGATGGAACTCGCGTTGAGCCCCGAGGTTTTGGAGGCTCTAAAGAAACGCTTCCCAGATTTTTTCAAGCCGACTCCCGGCCCCACATGGCAGCAACAGGTTCTGGCGAAGGGATGGGGCTACGCGAGTTACATCCCCACGAGCGTCCAAGCCGATAACGGCGAGGGCCTGACGGAAGGTGTCATCGGGCTTGCGAACAAAGGGCAGCCGCGCAAACTTGACGACTGGGGAGCGTTGCGCGCCTGGGCGTGGGGAGCAAGCCGCGCTCTCGATTATTTCCAAACTGACAAATCTGTCGATGCGAAGCAGGTCGGCATCGAGGGCCATTCACGCTATGGCAAGGCCGCGCTCGTGGCGATGGCCTACGATTCGCGCTTCGCGATCGCCTACATCAGTTCGTCGGGTGAAAGCGGAGCGAAACTCTACCGGCGCAATTTTGGCGAGCAGATCGGCAATATCGCCGGAACCGGCGAGTATCACTGGATGGCGGGGAATTTTGTGAAATACGCCGGACCGCTGACGGAAAAAGATCTGCCCGTGGATGCGCACGAACTGATCGCGCTGTGCGCGCCTCGGCCGGTGTTCATCGGAGCCGGCGCCGCCAACGGCGACGGGTGGGTTGACGCCAAAGGCATGTTTCTCGCCGAAGTTGGAGCCGGGCCCGTTTACAGACTTCTTGGCAAGAAGGATCTTGGGACCTCGGAGTTTCCGCCGATGGAAACGGCATTGATCGACGGCGATCTCGGTTTCCGCCAGCACTCGCAGGGACACACGCCCGCGCCCAACTGGTCCACCTTTCTGAAATTCGCAAGCCGGTACATTCAAGGTCCGGCGGCAAAGTAGGCTATGACGAAGCAATTTTTCATTCCCCAAATTTGTTTTCTGATCTTGCTGGCTGCGACTGCCTTCGCGGCCTCTGCTCCCGAACTGCATTTGACCAAGCAAGATGTTCTCGAGAGCCACGGCCTGAGCGTTCTGCTGTTTCACAACTCCTATCACCACGTCTTCGGCGATCAGAAAATGGACGGCATGGAGATCATCCTGCACGACCAGCGCATCGCCACCGGAGGAGACGTGCGCCTCTCGCCGACTCCGACGCAGTGGGATCCGATTCCCGATTTCAAGGAGCGGAAGCGTGGAGCGGCGCAGGATGAAGTTGCCGCCATTTGCTCCTATCCGGACCACGGTTTGAATTACCGTGTAGACATTCGCCCCGAGCCTGGGGGATTCCGGGTTGCGGTCCAGCTTGATCAGCCGCTGTCCGCTACGCTCATTGGAAAGGTGGGCTTTAACCTGGAATTCGTTCCGAGCGCCTATTTTGGAAAATCCTACGCACTAGAAAATGGATCGGGCATTTTCCCTCGTCATTCCGACGGTCCGATGCAGAAGCTCACGGACGGAAGTGTCGAGCCTCTGCCGCTCGCGCAGAGCAACAGCTTCGTGTTGTCGCCCGAAGATCCTATGACGCGCGTAAGCATCGTCTCTGATAGCGGACCGATTGACTTGTTCGATGGCCGCAACCTCGCGCAAAACGGATGGTTCGTTCTTCGTACCTTGATCCCTTCCGGGAAGTCCGGCGATGTCGTGGTCTGGCACGTTCATCCGAACGTAATTCCCGGCTGGACGCGGCCTCCCGTCGTCAGCTACAACCAGGTCGGCTATACGCCCGCGCGAGAGAAAGTCGCGGTCATCGAACTCGATCCGCTGTTCAATGCCCCGAAGACAGCGCGCATTCTTCGCATAACGCCACAAGGCGATGCGACAGAAGTATTTCACGGCGACGTTAAGGCGTGGGGAAAGTGGCTTCGTTATGAATATGCCAGATTCGATTTTTCTGCCGTCCGCGACCCCGGAACTTATGAGATCGAATACGCCGGCCATCGAACCAGTCCGTTTCGTATCGCCCCGAATGTGTACGACGGAATCTGGCGCCTGTCGCTCAACACCTATCTCGCCGAGCAAATGGATCACGTCAAAGTCCGCGAAGGATACCGAATCTGGCACGGCGCGTCGCACCTCGACGACGCTCGCCAGGCACCTGCGAATTACACTCACTTCGACGGCTATAAGCAGGGACCGACGACCGATTCGCCGTTCTCGCCCGGCGAGCACATCCCCGGCCTGAACATCGGCGGCTGGTACGACGCCGGCGACTTCGACCTGCGCACGCAGACGCAGACCCGAGTGATCACCGATCTCGTGACTGCTCGCGAGAAATTCGACGAGAACTCCGACGACACATCTGTCGATGAAGCCGCGCGCTACGTGCAAATGCGCAAGCCAGACGGCGTTCCTGACGTGATCGAGCAAGTCAAACATGGCATCCTGCTTCTGCTGGGCGAGTACCACGCGATTGGGCATGCGATCCCCGGCATCATCGAGCCGACGCTCGAGGAGTACACGCATCTCGGAGACGCGGCTTCAAAGACCGATGGCCGGATTTATTCCGAAAAGATGGGAGCGCTCGAATCCGACGGTATTTATTCAGGAGTCCCGGACGACCGCTGGGCGTTTACAACGCACACAACTGCGTTGAACTACGACTTCGCCGGCGCGATGGCCGCGGCCAGCCGTGTTCTTCGCGGATATGACGACAAGATGGCAGATGAATGTCTCGATGCTGCCGAACATGTTTGGGCGTACGAGCAGCAACATCCGCCTGCGACATTTCAGTACTTCAATACGACCGGATCGAACTTGCAGCAGGCTGAGGTTGAATCCACCGTTGAGTTGTTGATCTCGACCAAAGGCAACGAGGCCTATCGCAAGCGCCTGACAGAACTTCTTCCGGCGATTCGAGAGCATTTCCCATTTCTCGGCGGGACCGCGGTCCAGGCAATTCCCTTCATGGATCAGCAATACAAGCATGAACTCGCTACGGCACTCACTGCTAACAAGCCGAAACTCGACGAGATGCTCGCGAAGAATCCTTTCCGAGTCCCCATCTCAATGGGCACATGGGGAGGTTCGGGCCTGGCGACGCGGTTCGCGACAGAGATGTATTTCCTGCATCAGGCATTCCCTGAAATTATTGGGCCGCAATACACGCTCGATGGACTCGATTACGTGCTGGGACGGCATCCGGCGTCGAATGTGTCGTATGTCTCGGGAGTGGGAACGCAGTCGAAGCTGATCGCTTATGGCAACAACCGTGCTGATTACACGTTCATTCCCGGAGGAATGATTCCCGGCGTTGTTGTCATTCAGCCGGACTTCCCGGAACTGAAAGAGGGATGGCCGTTCCTCTGGTATGAGAACGAATACGTGGTCGATGCGGCGACTTCATTCATCCTGGCCGCGCAAGCCGCCAACGCCGAGACGCAGCAGAAATAGTTATTTGCCGCCAGCCGACTTGATCTGACTCACAAGCGTGTCGATCTCCTCTGCCGAAAGCTTGCCTGAAAATTTCGGCATCCGGTGCTTGCCGTTCGTGATAATGTTCCGCAGATCGTCCGTCGACATTGATTTCGTCTTCTCCGAAACCAGCGACGGTCCGCCAAAGTGCCTGCCTTCGGCGGTCTTGCCATGGCACTTCGCGCAATCTTTTTTATAGATCGGATTGTCAATCAGCGTGGAACCCGGAGCTTGTCCAAAAGCAACGCTGAGTGGCAGACAGACCAGAGAACAACAGAGCAGAAGTCGTCGTGCATTTTTCACGTTCAAACCTCGTGCGATCGAACTCGCGGACATGACCAGCTTAGATGCGTGAAAACAAGAACGCGCCGCATCCCTCACGAACAGGAAGCGGCGCGTTTGTCCAAACATTCAGCTGTCGTTCTAGTCGTTCGGCGAATGCAATACGCGGAACGTGTTGCCGCCTTGCGACCACACCAGCACCAGCGCATCCTGCCCCTTGGGAATGCTCGAAAGGGCCTGCTGCACGTCGGCCGCAGACTGCGTCTTGTGACGGTTCACTTCGAGAATGATGTCGCCCTGCTGCAGTCCGGCGTTGTCGGCCGGGCTTCCGGGTTGCACCTGCTCGACGACCGCTCCGTGAATATCGGCCGGAGCGTTGATCTGGCTTCGCAGTTCCGGAGTCAGATTCTCCAGGCCGACACCCCAGCGCATCTTGCCGTGAGTCTGGCCCGAACTCTCTTCTTCGGATCCGTGGTTGCCCAAAGCCTCAAGCGTCACTGGAAGCGTCATGGTCTTGCCATTGCGGTCGACCGTGAGATCGATCTTCGAGCCCGGCTGTTTCTCGCCGACCACGACCTGCAGTTCGCCTGCGTCAGTCACTTTCTTTCCGTCGATCTCGGTGATCACGTCACCGATCTGAAGTCCGGCTTTGCCGCCCGGAGAATCCGGATCGACCTGTGTCACCACCGCTCCTGACGCCGTCGACTGATCGAAGAACTTCGCGTTCTCCGGCGTCACGTCGGTGATGCCGATGCCGATGTGTCCGTGCTCGACTTTGCCGTACTGGATCAGCTTTTCAACCGTGGGCCGAACAATCTGGGTGGGAATTGCAAATCCCATTCCAGAGAACGTGCCCGAGGGCGAGACGAGAAACGTGTTGATGCCGACGACTTCGCCGCGGGCGTCGACCAGCGGGCCGCCGGAGTTTCCGGGATTGATGGCCGCATCGGTCTGAATGAACTCGCCCGGCTTGTTGAGATTCGTAGGATCAGGATTCGCGCGGTTGATCGCGCTCACGATTCCACGCGTCACGGTGAAGCGGAATCCGTAGGGATTTCCAAATGCCAGCACGGTTTCTCCCGGCCGCACTTCCTGGGAGTTGCCCCATGGAACGCTGGTCAGGTTGTTGGCATCGACTTTCAAAACTGCAAGGTCCGTCAGTGGATCAGCGCCGACGAGCTTCGCCTTCAGAACCCGGCGGTTGCTAGTCGTGACGCGGATGTCAACGGCTCCGTCGATCACGTGATTATTAGTGACGATGTAGCCATCGGGAGAGATGACAACGCCGCTGCCCATGCCGTGCTCGATCTGGGGCTGGCGCTGCTGCATGTGCGGGCCAAAAAATTGCCCGAAGGGACCGTTCTGCCCGAAGAACTGCTGCATATCGTCGGGCATCTGCTGGTTGGAAGATTCAGGTTTGGTTCGCGACGTCACGGTGACATTGACCACGGCAGGCGTGACGCGAGCCGCGAGTGTCTCCATTGCCTTGTCGAGGTTCAGCAAGGCTTCCACGCTGTTAGTGTCAAGCGGAGCGGCGGACGGAGCTGTCGACGCCGCGCTTGCCGGTTTCACGCATTCATAGGTTGCGAACGAAGCAGCCAGCGCTACCGCTATTACCGGCACCGCCAACCGCCGCGTCCATCTTTTTGAGCTGTCTTTCAACCACGTTCCTGCATTCATCGGATTACATCCTTTCGAGAGATTCACGTACAACTAATTCCTTAGTTACAAACAATGAAATTCGCCCTGTTCTTCGCATTCGCATTTTCTTAAGTCTGTTTCTTGGGAGCTGTGGCCGTGGCCGGGTGATCGATGTAGCGCAAGAGAGTCACGCGCCACATCTGGATCTGATAACCCTGCTGGTCCTGGCCCTGGTCTTGCACGACCAGGTAGACCGTTTCGGTGTAAGGCACAGCCATGATCTTCGAACTGGCCAGGTGCACCGGCGGCGTCGCCGGCTTGGTTGCCGTGTACCGCAATGCCGCCTTGTTCTGAAGGATCAGCGGATTGCGATGAGCCGGAGAAATCTTCAGTTTCGCCGGAATCACCGGAACCGGCTGCGGAGAGCTGGATGCGATCTGGACTGGCACGCTTGCATTCGGCTTGACGACGGACGAAGCCAGTTCAGTGGAAGCTGGAATATTGGCTACTGGCGCAGATGCCGGTTCTTGAAATGCGATCATACTCGGGGCTTGAGACGCGCCGACGGCGCAGGCCACCGCGAAACCGGCAACCAGCGAGACTGCCGGCTTCCAACTGCGCGAATTCGCCTTGGGACGATTCACATCAAGGATCTCAGCCACCCGTGCGGACGTCTGGCGAATTCGTCCTATCGCTGCTTGTGCCAGCGCGACGCTCCTCTGAATGAAGCTTCTCTCCGCCAGATGCGTCAGGCATTCCGCGTAGGCTCGGGGACTTTCAATCTCGGCGAGAACGGCGTCGTCGCACGCCATCTCGCGCTCGAGGGCAGCCTTCTTCTCGATCCACCACACTGCCGGATGGAAGAAGAACAGAGCCTTTACGAACTGCTGCGCCAGATTGGTCCAGTCGTCCCAGCGCCGCAGGTGCGCCAGTTCGTGCAACAGCACCTGCTTGAGTTCGGCCGCCGACAGTTCCTCGATCACCCATCGAGGAAGCACGATGGCGGGCTTCAGCAATCCGATCGCGGTCGGGACGCGTACGTAGTCCGAGTTGCACAGACAAACCCGCCGCCGAATGCCACTCCGCTCAAGCGCATCGCGGAAGATCGCCTGAGTGCTTGCGCAATCGACAGGAACGCAATTCCGCCGCAGAACGTGCAGACGCCAGATCGCCTTGCCGATACCCACGAGAAACCATCCAGCGAGCACAGACCACGCTGCAAATAAATACAAGGCCCATGAATCCGGAACAGTGATCGCGGCGTGGCTCGCCACGGCAGCCGAAACTCCAACTCGAGATGAAAACGAGGCGCCCAGACATGGCAGAAGTGCGATCGCGACCAGCGCAGAAAACCAGATCGCGTATCGCGCCCCGGCCGATTGCCGCCGCGCGCGGCGCAGTAGCAGCGCGGCGAAAATTCCAATCAGGCTGCCTTCGACGAGCGAATCAAGAATGCTCAGCGTGGAGTACCGGGCAACCGCGTGTACGTCAAGGAATGGAGTCATCACGAGCCTTACTTGCCCCTTTCCAGAAGCTGCCGGAGCCGTTTGAGTTCTTCGGGGTCGATGCTCTTTTCCTCGAGGATATTCAACACAAGTAACTCATCGGAATTCCCAAAGAACCGGCTCACCAGATGGCGTACTTCGAAACGTGACGCGTCTTTCCGGTCGATGCTCGGCGTGTAGACGTGGGCACGTTTGTCCTTCACGTGCTTCACGTACCCTTTTTTCTCGAGGATTCGAACGATCGTCAGGACGGAGTTGTAGGCCAGGGCAGGCTGCGGCGGAAGCGCTTCCAGAACTTCGTGGACGGTCGCCGAACCCTTCTCCCAAAGGACGTTCATGATGCGCAACTCGGCTTCCGTCAAGGTCGCAGATCTGCTACGCGCCAATGCTCCTCCTCATCCCCAGATATCAGACGTGCCAATTGGGAAAACGTCAACTAATTTGTTAGTTGCGAGGAGAGGAAGCCGAGTTGCCCGAAGGCGATTCTATTGAAAACAAAGTATTTATCGGCCTAGAACCGATGGGGGTAGCGCGGAGCGTCGCTGGACAGCTGAGGCGGCTGTCCCTATGCAACAGAAACGGAACGGCGTCGCCGACGAGGTACAGAACATCGGCGACGCCGTGAGCGGAGCAACTCGACCTCACTGATATGTGAAGTTGAACTTGTCGAGATAGACCGTGTACGGCGATTGCACATAGTTACCGTCCAGCTGGTAATTGACGGTGACTCCGTACCAGCCGGGCTCTGAGTAAGGAGCGTAGGTCCAGTTCAGCGTGTGGGTCACTCCGTTCAGGGTGATCGACTGATAGAGCAGCTGATTGCTCGACGTTCTCTCGACCTGGATCGTCAGGTGATTCCACGCGTTCTCTAGCGGATAACAAGAGATGCCTGTCGGCACCCACTTCATCTTGACGTTGTCCCAAATGTCCCACTCGTTGCCGCCACCGACGCGGCATTCGTGGCCCCAGGTAAACGCCATTCCGCTGAAGAATTGATTGATGTCAAACTCCAGCGCCTGCGACGCTCCCAGATTGCTACCGTAGAAATAAACGTCGTAAGTGAAGTTGTGTAGCGTCGGGACGAGCGTGTGGTTCGTGTCCGGGAGTCCCTGCGAAGAAAAATCTCCGATCAGGTGGTTGTTCCAGAGCACATCGGAATAATCCATCGTGCCGCCGATGTTGAACTGCGTGGAGTTGCCCGAAAGCGTCGGCGACGTGATGTGCTGGTACATAGCCCAAGTTGTACCGGGGCCGCTCGGCGTGCATCCGGTGCAGTCCGCATAGGTCGGCGGCTGTTGTGCATAGCCGTTCCATCCTCCGCTGCTTTGGAGATTCGAGAAGGTCGTGCCGGAGGAATTCACGGTGACCGTAATCGGGGTTGTAGAGGCGCCGCCGCACTTGTCCCATTCCTCGACCGTGGTGTTGTACGTTCCTGGGCTGAGCGTCAGATTGGTGTTGAGGCTCGCTCCATTGACGACGTAAGCCAACTTGTAAGGAGCTGTATAAATTCCCATCGACGCGACGCCGAGCGAGCAGCTTGTAGTTGCGGTCGCCACGAAATTCGTAGGCGATCCTACAGTGCTGTTGTTCGCGGGAGAAGTCACGAATACGCCTGTGGTCCCGCCCGCTTTCACCGTTATCGTGACGGTCGAGGTGGTTGCCCCGCCGCAGTTGTCCCATTCTTCCACGACCACGTTGTACGTTCCGGGATTGAAATTCAGGCTGGTATTAAGGCTTGAGCCATTCACGACGTAAGAGAGTTGGTACGGCGCAGGATAGATCCCCATCGAACCTACCCCTTTCGAGCAGGTCGACGTCGCCGAGGCTACGAATTGGACGGAAGTGCCGACCGTGCTGTTATTGGCAGGACTGGTTACGGTGACTGTCGCAAACGCGGATGCTCCAAGCAGGCAGACGGAAATGGCCGTTGAGATGAGGGCATACTTCTTCATTTGGGCTTTTCTCCGGTTGGAATTTGAGCCAGACCCTGTCGGGGTCTGAAAGGGATATTCACCAGTCGGACGGGAACTCCCCGGGTCGTGCTGGGCCACGAGAACCCGCTGTGCACGCGGGACTACGCGGATATCACTGAGCGGAGTGTGTCCACTCTATACAGGGCCTACCGGAGAGTCAAAGAGAAACTGCTGTAGATGAGCTAGAACCGGCAATCAGTAGGACTAATACCCAGTGAATATCATGTGCAGAATCGAAATGAGGCGGGTCAGGCAGCCTTCTTCAATCTCTTGGAACGTTTGATCCGTTCCGAAAGCAGCCCTTTTGCTCTCTCAAGTTCCGCGCGCCATGTCGCGCTGAGGCCGCGGCCGGCGCGATTGATGAAGTAGGTCAGCATTCGCATCCCCGACCCGGGACCTTTCGGCGAAACGCGCTTGCTGGCGAGCGTGCGCGCAATAGTTGCGGCGTCCCTGGTAAACAGGCCTTCCGGCGGATGCGTCGAATCCGTCGTCACCTTCGCTACCCAGCGGTTCTTCTTCCTTTTGCTTTTGGTGCGTGGCATTGCGTTGCGCTCGCTTCTAATGATGTTTGAAATATTGCACCGCGCGCTCGTGATCCTGGGCGGCTTTTCTTGTCGAAAAAGTTCCAAGGTTGCGACGCTTGCCCGTTTTCGCATTTTTCTTTCTCGAATACAGCCGGTACTCGCCGCTTTTCAATTTTCGAATCATGAGACCTCTCGCGCTTACTAAAAAAAGATGTTCTGCCGCGGACCTATTCATGCGCTTTGCGCGTCCGGCTGGCTTTTCTGGCGGCGCTGCGGCGGGACGCGCTGCCTCGTTTTTTTGCGGCCGATCGAGCTTGCCTCGAGAGAGAACTGTGAGACGCCGCCGAGTGACCTTCCCTCTTCAGCGCCCGGCTCGTCGCGCGCGACCGCGTGGAAGATTTTTTTCTCGAATGCGACTGCCCTCGTTCGTAATCGCGTTCCGCTTTCTGCCTTGTACGGGCCGAAGTCTTACCCGTGCGCGGAGGCCCCAGCTTTACGCCCGCTCTTCTCGCCTTCGAAAGGCCGATCGCGATCGCCTGCTTGATCGAGGCGGCACCGTGCTTCCCTTCCCGGATGTGATGCATTTCCTCACGTACGAATTCTCCGGCTTGCGTGCTTGGAGATCTTCCTTCGCGCGCGTCTTCGTGAGCTCGTTCGATCGTTTCCCGTTCCGGCACGGTAACCTCCGACTCCTAGCGTAACCATGCAACTCCGCCCGAAGGCATCGACCGTTTTCTGTAGGGATCGGCCTTGATCGCCCTAGAGGATTCATCATCGAGAATGGTCAGCTTGTAAACAGATTCACTTCGTCCAGCCACACGTCGTAGGGCTGCTGCTTGTAGTTCCCATCCATCTGGAATGCGATGTCGATTTCTTCCTGTGTCCAGTTCGGCTGCGCCGTGTAATAGGTGTCGACCGTGTAGTTCTGGTTATCGACGCTCAAGCTGATGTAGTGCACTTGATTCCCGACGCGCTCGAAATTCCATACGAGGTGAATCCAGGTGTTCGATTGGAAGTGATTACAAGGAACGTCGGTGACTCTCCACACCTCGTTCAAAGGATCCCAGATGTTCCACGCGTGCGATTGATCGAAGTCACACTGCGTCCCCCAGGTCCATCGCGTCCCGCCAAATGCCTGGTTGACGTCGAACTCGAGGGACTGCGGGGCATTCCCGTCGCTCACGTAGAAATACAGGTCGTAGGTGAAATGGGTGGGAGTGTTACCTCCTCCGATAGGCGTCCAGTAGAGTTCGTTGGAATAAGCTTGCTTGCCGCCCAGGCTGAATTTCGCCGCGGATCCGTCGAGCGAGGGCGATGCCTGATGCAACTGGAGAGTGGATTGCGCCACTCCGAGCCCGGCTGCGCAAGTTGAGTTGGCAATCACAGCCGAGCACGAAATCCAGTTAGGGCTGTCCTGGATGTTCAATGCCCCCTGGCCCTGGCTGACGACGTTTACCTTCATCGAAGTGGTGGCGACGTATCCCGCGGTATCCTCCGCGACGATCTCCACTGTATGTTGCCCGTTGGCCATCCAGATCATCTGGTCCACGTTCGTGCTTGGCGTATAAAGTACCGCGAGCCCGTCAACATAGAGCCGCACCGTGTAGATCGGATCGGGAGGGTTGGCGTTCGCGAGAATCTGCACCGGCGATTGCACACTGGCATTATTTGCGGGACTCGTGATGGAGAGGGGAAATCCGCACAACGCGGCTGCCGGCGGTTCCGGCGCCGGCGGCACAACAGTAAGGTTCGCCGGCGGAGTTGGCGTGACTGGGCAATTCGCCACGTTCCGCGGCAAGCCTTCACATCCAGCCAGTGCTGCCAGGATCGAACCCAGCACAATCGTAGCTGTAATTAAGTAAGCGTTACGCTTCCGCTTACAATGGCGCTCCATCCTGCGCATTCGACCCCCGATGCCTACCCTGTTTTTACGACCTGCATCTGCGAGCAGTCAGAAATGCGGTCTGGCCAGAATGACGAACGTTGCGCTTTTTACATTTAACTCAGCTGCATTAGTCGCCAATCAATTCACAATCAGATTTTCAAATGTTTCAACTCATCTTTTTAGCTTTGCCATCAGCCGCAGATTCTCCTCAGGAATCGTGAAGCATCGCAGGAGATCCTTTGCACAAGGTTCTTGCTCATCTGTGAATCTCCAGCGCACACATTTCCACACCAACAAACCTCGGATTGCCGTGGCAGACGACAGCGAGCAAGCGAGCGGAGGATAACCAAGCGAGCGGAGGAAGACGATGGGCGCAGCCGAGTTAGAGCGTCACGACTGCCTTCTAACTTTAGGTAAGTAGGCGTTGCCGGAACAATACGGCCCCTACCCTAACTACGCGAATCCAAAACCTGAACCAATTTTGCTGAGGGGTGAATGTCGACTGAAGATCCCAACGTCCCTTCGAAACTCTTATTTGAGCGCCTGGCGCTAAAGAAATCGTGCATTCATCCACTCGTTCTACATGCGTCGAAGCGTGCGCCAACCGCATAACGCGAAAATACATCTGAAATCTAGGTCACAGGGGCAAAGGCACTTCGAGAGCTCCAAGAGCGTAGGTAAGGCGAAAGTAGCGGATTTTTTCTTGTGTCCCAATGTACCCGGAACATCCGCGTGACAAATCAGTAGGAGCCCGCTGAATGAGGATCGCCCAAGTCGCGCCACTCTATGAAAGCGTCCCGCCTCGACTTTATGGAGGCACGGAACGTGTAGTTTCCTGGCTAACGGAAACTCTTGTTGCACTCGGCCATGAAGTCACTCTTTTCGCAAGCGGTGACTCCGTCACCAATGCTCGCCTGTTCCCGGCGTGCAGGAAGGCGCTAAGGCTGGATGCGAACTGCGTCGACCCGTTTGCCCATCACATTCTGATGATCGAGAATGTCTTTCGCCGTGCGGATGAATTCGACCTGATCCACTTTCACGTTGACTACCTGCACTTTCTCAGGAGCCGGCGCGAGCAGGTTGCATGTGCAACCACGCTGCACGGCCGTTTGGATCTTCCTGATCTGGTTCCTCTTTACCAGGAGTTTCGCGACATCCCATTGATCTCCATTTCCGACGCTCAGCGGCATCCTCTTCCCTGGGTCAACTGGCTCGGCACAGTCCGGCACGGCATGCCTGCAGCTCTGCTCAGCCTCCATGAGGGAGAGGGACAATATCTCGCCTTTTTGGGCCGTGTTTCGCCGGAAAAAGGTCTCGAACAAGCTATTGAAATCTCACTCCGATCTGAAATGCCTTTGAAGATCGCGGCCAAAGTGGACCGGGCCGATCGCGAGTACTTCGAAGCAAAGATCAAACCGTTGCTTAAGCATCCCTTGATTGATTTCATCGGAGAAATCGGCAGCGCAGAGAAACAGGAGTTTCTCGGCAATGCGGCGGCGCTCCTTTTCCCGATTCAGTGGCCAGAACCTTTTGGACTTGTAACGATCGAATCGCTGGCTTGTGGAACGCCGGTTATCGCTTGCCCTTCCGGTTCCGTGCCTGAAATCATTCGAGACGGGAAATGCGGTTTTCTCGTTCGCACGGTGGAACAAGCCGTGAAATCCGCCAGAAAGATCGGCAAACTCGACCGCCGCGACTGCCGCCGTCATTTTGAACTCAACTTCACCGATGACCGAATGGCGCGCGAATACTTGAGCATCTACGAAAATCTGATTCATCCAGAATCGGCGTCGATCGCCGACAAGGGAGTCTTGACGTGGATGGAAGCGGAATCGCCAACGCCCAGTACTACATAGCGACAACTACATCTCGCTCCGATGATCGTGCCCGTGTCCTGAAGTATGGGCGCATGTTTCTGGTTTTCGACCGCCTGGGCGACGTGCAGACTACCGGTCTCGGGGAGGAAGGCCTGTTCTACGACGGCATGCGCCACCTCTCGGAGTTTTGCCTCTTTCTCTGGAACGCGCGGCCTCTGCTTCTCAGTTCAACCGTTGCCACCAACAATTCCCTCTTCACCGCGGATATCGCCAACCTCGACGTGTTTCGCGATGGCTCGATCGCGATCAATCGCGGAGTGCTTCACCTCGTGCGTTCAAGATTTCTCTATCAGGCATCCTGCTTCGAGAATCTCCGGCTCGTGAATCACGGCCTCGATCCTCTGCAGATTCCCCTTAATTTCAGCTTCGATGCCGATTTTGCGGACATCTTCGAAGTGCGCGGCACCCCCCGGCAGCGGTCGGGCAAGCGCTTGCCCAGCGCGGTGCACGAGGATTCTATCTGCCTGCGCTATCAAGGCCTGGATAACGTGATGCGCGAGACCTTCATTCGCTGCAACGTTCGTCCCGAACGCATCTCCGAGACCGGTTTCGAGTTCGGATTTCGTCTCCAGCCGAAAGATGAAGCTGAACTGCAAATCGAAATCAGCTGCGCCGCTGATGCTTCCGAAGCCATGGTCGGCTACACGGAGGCCCTCGCTTCCGCGCGTATCGAATTGTCCGGGGTATCAAAATGCTTTCCGCAGATTGCGAGCCAGAATTCTCGTTTCACCGACTGGATCGCGAGATCGCTCTCGGATCTGGAAATGATGATCGCCGGAAATCCCGAGCGCAATTATCCGTATGCCGGTGTTCCGTGGTTCAGCACCGTTTTCGGCCGCGACGGAATTATCACCGCGCTGCAGACGATCTGGCTGAACCCGGACATTGCCAAGGGCGTGCTTGAATTTCTCGCGTCATGGCAAGCGGACAAGGTGGATCCAGTTGCCGATTCGGAACCGGGCAAGATTCTCCATGAGAAACGAAATAGCGAGATGGCCGCTCTCGGTGAGGTTCCCTTCGGACGCTACTACGGCAGCGTCGACGCGACTCCCCTGTTTGTCATGCTCGCCGGCGCCTACTTCGAACGCACCGGAGACCGCCCCTTTCTCGACCGCATCTGGCCGCACATCCAGCACGCTCTGAAGTGGATCGACGATTATGGAGATGTCGATGGCGACGGCTTCGTCGAATACACCCGCCGTTCCGGGAAAGGCCTGGTGCAGCAAGGATGGAAGGATTCGAACGACTCCATCTTTCATGCCGATGGAAAAATCGCCGACCCTCCAATCGCCCTCTGCGAAGTTCAGGGTTACGTCTACGCGGCAAAACTGGCCGCAGCCAGGCTGACCCACGTGCTAGGTAACGTCGATCACTGCTGCGAACTTGAAATGCAGGCGGAAGCGCTCCGCACCAGCTTCGAGGAGCAGTTCTGGTGCGACGACTTGAAGACCTATGCCCTCGCGCTCGACGGCCGCAAGAAGCCGTGCCGCGTCCGCGCTTCCAACGCCGGGCACTGCCTCTTCACCGGAATTGCCTCTCCGGAACGAGCGCGCATGATCGCCCGGAATTTCATGCAGCCCGAATATTTTTCCGGATGGGGAATCCGCACCGTCGCCACCACCGAATCCCGCTACAATCCGCTCTCCTATCACAACGGCTCCGTTTGGCCTCATGACAATTCAATCATTGCGAGCGGTATGGCCAAGTTCGGCTTTCGAAAGCTGGCCGGGAAAATGCTCCTCGCTCTGCTCGATCTCAGCGGCGAGGTCGAACTGCACCGCCTCCCTGAACTGATCTGCGGACTCGAACGCCGGCCGACCGAAGGTCCAACGCTCTATCCCGTGGCGTGCTCGCCGCAAGCGTGGGCTGCCGCAGCTCCATTCCTGATTCTTGCAGGATGTCTCGGAATCACCGTCGATGGAGAGCGCGGAAGAATTGTCTTCGACCGACCATGTCTTCCGGAAGGCATTCCCCAATTGTCGATTCGCAATCTGCGCTGCGGAGACCAGAAAGCCGATCTCCTGCTTGAGCGGCGCGGCGAATCCGTGCTCGTCCACTCCGAAACCGAATCGAAAGATCTCGAGATCATGTCGATTATCTCCTGACCGCCGGGTGCCCCACTTCTGCCCGGTATTGCCAGAAGTGGAGATTTCACAGTGCACCGCGAAAGACCCTCAAATTTCCTGCGCAAGCGTGGTTGTCTGCATCGTTCCTCTGACGGAATCGGAAACGGGCTGCGCGCCAACGCCGAGTTACGCCAGTAACTCGGTCTCTCCTGGGAACCCGGCGCGCTTCGCCCGTTCCGGAAGGAGCGTTTATGAGTCCGAAGATTTTTTTGGCTTTGACGGTCCTGTTGGTCGCTACTGTGTTCATCGTGCTCGATCAGCGCAATGCGCGCGCGGGAGAAGTCACTTCGAATCCCGGGTACGAAGTTCTCGATCCCATCCGCCACGGCAATCTCACTGTCTTTCCCGTGGTTGCCGCCAAGAGTTATCCGACCGGCGAGTTCCTGACACTCGATGAAGGACTCCGCTCCGGAGACGTTGTCATCACCGAGGCCGGAAACGTGCAAGGCCTGATCCGGCGCCGTCCCGTGATGGGCATTCGCCATGAGGGCGCCGAGGTGAGTCGGCTCGTGCTCGTCAACAATTCCAAACGTCCCTTGCTTTTGCTCGCGGGCGAAATCGTCAGTGGGGGCAAGCAGGATCGTGTAATCGGCAAAGACCGAATCGTTCCCCCGGAAAGCGATCCCATCGACCTCAGCGTTTTCTGTGTCGAACCCGGACGCTGGGTCGCTACCAGTCAAAACTTTGGAGCATCCGAATCCATGTACGGCAATGCCGTTGGCGGCCCGATTCACGGGGCAGCGCCTCCCCCAATGGCCCTGATGGCCCAGCCCTCGGTGCGCTCCAAAGCAATGGCCGACAAGAACCAATCGGAAGTATGGGACGCCGTCAATAAACAGAAAGAGGCAATCACCGTCACGGTGGAAGCAACCGCCCCCGCAGTTGCTACCGAAATGTCGCGGACCAGTTCCTACGCAAAGGTCAACGAGAACGGAGAAGTCAGAAAACAAGTGGACGCCATCGCCAAGCCAATCGAACAGAGTTATGAAAGCCTCATCCACCAGCTCCGCGATCGCAACGCAGTCGGCGTTGTCGTCGCTGTCAACGGCCGCATCATCTGGGCCGACATCTTTGCGAGCACCGATTTGCTCGCGAAGTACTGGCCCAAACTCGTCCGCTCGTATGCATCCGAGGCAGTCGTAACGCGCGCAAAAGACATGGGAGCCACGGTGAATCAGGCACAAGATTTCTTAGCTGATATGGAAGGCCGTCGCGAAGTGATCGAGAGCGATCCCGGAGTGTACCGTCACACCGAAGTTACGGGAGATGGCTTCAAGGCATTCGCGCTTACGTCACTTCTGCCGAAAACAGGATTCGAGGTTCACGTCGCAAAGATGGCCGATTAGAGAAATTTGGTAATTGGGTAATTTTGTAATTTGGTAATTTAAAAACCCTCGCCGTGAAGGGCTGGCAATGGAGGTCCGAGGTCCGACGTCCGAAGCCGCACGATGGCTAACTATTCACTATCCACTCGCTTTTCGTTCCACCTGCGCCAGGCTGCCGGATCGTTCGGCAGCCGCTGGTGCGTGATGTCGCCCAGCGCTTGAAATGCCCACGCATGTGTTTGCGCGTCGAGTGTCGGATCGTCCGTGTCCTTTAACAACGTTGGAATCGCTGAGAAGCGTTTTTCCTGCGTGAACAATCCCGACGACGCCACGCCACACGCTGCCCGCTCGCGCACCAGAGGCGACGGATCATCGTGCATAGTCTGCAGCAGAGGAGTGATCGCCGCATCGCTTCCCGTCAGCGCCAGTGCTTCGACCGCCCATCGCCGCGAGTCCGCGTCAGAATCCTTCAGATGATCGGTCAACACGGAGATCACGCGCTCCTGCCCGACTCCTTGATTTCCCATCAATCCCAACGCCCACAGCGCCCAAATTTTCTGCGAGTGATCGGTCGACTCAACGGTCTTTAGCAGGTAATCGAGACTCTCTGAATTCTTCGCCAGCCCGTACGCGGCAAGCTCGACTTCCACTCCAGACTCGCGCACTCGCAGGTCGTTGGAATTCAACGCCGCCGCCGATAGATTCGCGATCTGCGGATTCCACTGCACCTGCCCGTTCCATCCGTCGGCCCGGGCCGTGATTTGCTCGACAGCGCCGTCAGAATGCGCCACGGCCAATTTCAGCAGCGCCTCCGCCTGGCTCTGTGGATCCATTTGATCGAGTTGCCCCGAATCCCGTGCCGAACTAAGCTGCTGCACTTGTCTCTCGGGTCGCGGCGATGCCGGGTGCGGTTTGTGTGACGTTCCTAAGAACAAAGGGAACAGCGCCGTCACGAGTCCGATTGCCATTGCAATCAGCGAGACAAGAGGCGAAGTGCGCTTCCGCGGCGCATACTGCACTGGATCGCCGCTGTAGTTGCCGATATCCGAACCCGGCCCGAGCGTTCCGTAATCTGGAGTCGGCTGGAGGCGCGGGTCGAGCGCAGGAGTTCCGGCTCCGCCGGTCCCCGAAAATGGTGGCTTGAATCCGCCCATACTGTTAAGAGTCTAGGCGGACCAGAAATAGGGTAAAGTTACTTCGGTTTGAATTCGAGTCGGTCTCAAGACCCAGGTACTTCGTTCATGCAGACAGGGAAGGGGCCCCGCCCGCATGCGCGCACGTAATTAAAGGAGGAAACATGTCAGTCAAATTCCGGTGGTGGATGCCCATCATCAGCTTGTCCCTAGCGGCGGTGGCCTTCGCCGCAGCTGCTCCGGGATATCACGTCATCAAAACCTACAAAGTCGGCGGCGAAGGCGGCTGGGATTACCTCACGGCCGATGGCGATGCTCATCGCGTCTACATCTCTCGCGGAACCCACGTCATCGTTCTCGACTCCGAAACTGGCAAGACTGTCGGCGATATTCCCGACACTCCAGGAGTTCACGGGATCGCGCTCGCTCCCGAGTTGGGGCGCGGCTTCACCAGCAACGGCCGCGAAGGAACCGTCACCATTTTCGATATCAAGACGCTTGCTCCCATCGGCATCAAAGTGAAAGCGGGCGAGAATCCAGATGCGATCCTTTACGATCCGGCTACAAAACGCGTCTTCACTTTCAACGGGCGCAGCCACGACTCCACCGCCATCGATGCGCAAACCGGCAAGGTGCTCGGGACGATTCCTCTCGGCGGCAAGCCCGAGTTCGCCGCCAGCGATGCCAAGGGCGAAATCTTCGTGAACATCGAGGACAAGAGCGAACTGGACGCCATCGATCCGCAGAAACTTGAAGTCAAAGCAAAGTGGCCCCTCGCCCCCTGCACCGAGCCCAGCGGACTCGCCATTGACCGCGAACACCGCCGCCTCTTCGCCGGTTGCGATAACAAGATGATGGCCGTCGTCGATGCTGATACCGGCAAAGTGGTGGCGACTCCCGCGATCGGTGACGGTGTCGATGCAACACGCTACGATCCGGGAACGGGCCTTGCGTTCGCTTCCTGCGGAGGAGACGGCGTTCTGACCGTAATCAAAGAAGAATCGCCGGATAAATTCAGCGTCCTCGGAAACGTTCCCACGGAAAAAGGAGCGCGCACGATGGCGCTTGATACCAAGACGCACAACGTCTTTACCGTGACGGCGAAGTTCGGGCCTCGCCCGGCAGCGGCGACCGCCGACAACCCATACCGCAGGCCACCGATTCTTCCCGATAGTTTCGTAGTACTGGTTCTTGGACAGTAATCCCGACTGAGGTTGCCCCACCCTTGTCGCGTTTTGTGCGACAGGGTGGGGATTTTTCACGCCACAAGAAAAGCAACTTGCCGCACGAACAACGGCATCTGAAGCAGTTCGCACAAGCGGCCGCAATGCTCTTGCGTTTAAAATAATCCGAGTCTTTCAGATACCTGACGACGAACGACCAGCGACCGAAAAAATCATGCCCATGAAAGTTCGCAAAGCCGTTTTCCCAGCCGCCGGCCTGGGTACCCGTTTTCTGCCCGCCACCAAAGCTCAGCCAAAAGAAATGTTGCCGCTGGTCGACAAGCCCATCATCCAGTACGGCGTTGAAGAAGCCATGGCTTCCGGCTGCGATCAGATCGTGATCATTACCGGACGCGGGAAGCAGTCCATCGAAGATCATTTCGACACCAGCTACGAACTCGAGAAGATGCTGGAGGAGCGCGGCAAGCACGATCTGCTGAAAATTGTCCGCAACATTTCCGACATGATGCACGTCGCCTACGTCCGTCAGAAAGAAGCACTCGGACTCGGCCACGCCGTGCTGATGGCGCGCGAACTCGTAGGCAATGAGCCATTCGCCGTTCTTCTCGCCGATGACGTGATCGACAATCCCGTCCCGGCGCTCAAGCAGATGGTCGATGTCTTCAACGAGAAGCAGTGCAGCGTGATCGCCGCACAAGTTGTCGAAGGCCGGATGATCTCGTCCTACGGCGTGCTCGATGCCCAGGCCGTCAGCGGCCACAACGGGCGCCTGTTCGAAATTCGCAACATGGTCGAGAAGCCGAAGTTCGAGGAGGCGCCGTCGAATCTCGCCGTGATCGGGCGCTATATTCTCACTCCGGCGATTTTCGATTGCTTGGCCAAGACGCCGACCGGGGCCGGAGGCGAACTCCAGCTGACCGACGGGATGCGAATGCTGCTCAAGCAGGAAAAAATGTACGCCTACGTGTACGAAGGCAAGCGCTACGACACCGGCGACAAACTAGGATTCCTGAAAGCCACAGTAGAATTCGCCCTCAAGCGCCAGGACCTCGGCGGTCCATTCCTCGAATACTTGAAAGGATTGAATCTCTAATAGTCGCGACCGTTCCACTTGTGAGCAGCGCGCCGCTAGGCACTCGGTTCCCAAAAATGTCATCCTGAGCGAAGGATTGCTTCGACGAAGGAGAAGCAATCCGCAGTCGAAGGATCTCTACCTCGGCGCGATCCAACTTTGAAACTTTAGATCGCCTCTCTCAGCTTCTTCGACTTCTCCTCCACGCCCCGCGCCAGCTTCTCTTTGTGCCCATGCAGCTTCTTCGCCATGGCCTCGTCGCCGACAGCAAGAATCTGCGCGGCGAGAATGCCGGCGTTCGTCGCTCCCCATTTTCCGATCGCGACCGTCGCAACCGGAATGCCAGGAGGCATCTGCACTGTGGAAAGCAGCGAGTCCATCCCGTTCAGCGAAGTCGAAGGAATCGGCACGCCGATAACTGGCAGAATCGTGTGTGCCGCAATCACTCCCGCCAGATGCGCTGCACCGCCCGCGGCGGCAATGATCACCTTAATCCCGCGATCGGCGGCCTTCTTCGCAAAATCGGCGGAACGGTCCGGCGAGCGATGTGCCGACGTCACGTCGATCTCGTACGGAATTCCAAAGTCGTCGAGAGCCTTCCCCGCCTCCCGCATGATCTCCAGATCCGAATCACTCCCCATCACAATTGAAACCAGTGCCTTGCTCATTTCCCCTCTCAATAAGTTCTTAGGATTGTTTTATATTTTGCCGAAAGATTAGATGTCGCTCTGAACGGGTTCGATACGCATCTTTGAAACATTGAAACTTTGAAATGTCGCTTTTCTCTACCTCTTCAGCGCCCGCCCCGCAATGTCCTTCCGGTAGTGTGCGCCCTCAAACGAAATCTTCCCGCAAGCCTCATACGCCCGAGCCACAGCCGTCGGTAAATCCGCGGCGCGAGCCGTCACTCCCAGCACGCGCCCGCCCGCAGTGTAATAAACCCCATCGCGCCTCGACGTCCCTGCATGAAACACTTTCACGCCCTCAACGGCGGCGGCCTCGGCAAGCCCGTCGATCCGTTTCCCCATCTCGAACGTCCCCGGATATCCTCCCGACGACATCACCACGCACACCGACGCATCCGGCGACCACTTGAAATCTCCTTCACTCACGCGCCCTTCAATCGACGCCTCAATCGCTTCGACAAGGTCGCTATCCAGCCGCATCAGGATCGGCTGCGTCTCCGGATCGCCAAACCGGCAATTGAATTCCAGCACCATCGGACCGCGCGCTGTCATCATCAGCCCGCAATAAAGCACGCCCTTGAATTCCGTGCCTTCGGCTTTCATTCCGGCGACGACCGGCTGCGCAATGTGATGCACCAGCCAGTCGCGCATCTGATCGTCGACAATATTTGCAGTCGAATACGCGCCCATCCCGCCGGTGTTCGGGCCGGAGTCGCCATCGCCGACGCGCTTATGATCCTGCGCTCCCACAAGCGGAGCCACGCGCTCTCCATCGCTGAAGACGAGAAACGACAGCTCATCTCCCTGCAGGCATTCCTCAAGCACGACGCGAGCACCCGCATCGCCGAGCATCCGGCCGCTAAGCATTTCGGCCGCGACGCTCACCGCCTCTTCCTTCGTCTTAGCGATGACGACGCCTTTGCCTGCGGCGAGTCCGTCCGCCTTCACCACCACCGGCGTATGAAAATGTCCCAGCGCCGCTCGCACCTGTTCGATTGAATCGCAGATTGCAAACGGAGCCGTTGGAATGTGATGGCGCTGCAGAAACTCTTTCGCGAAGCTCTTGCTCGACTCCAGCTGAGCGGCGGCCTGCGTCGGACCAAACACCTTCCACCCGCGCCGCTGGAATTCGTCGACAACGCCCAGCGTCAACGGCAGCTCCGGACCGACAACCGTCAGATCGGGCTGCAACCGCGTCGCCAGCGCGACTACCGAATCCAGGCTCTTCAGGTCCGTTGCGATGCACTCGGCCTCATCCGCAATCCCGCCGTTCCCGGGAGCACAATAAAGCTGGCTGATCCGCGGCGACTGCCGCAGTTTCCACACCAGCGCGTGTTCGCGCGCGCCGCTTCCTAAGACCAGTACTTTCATAATTCGGAGAAAAATAAGGTTAGGGGTTCGCGAGGAAACCTGTCAAACGGCCAGCAGGGTCGCTTGCATCGTAATATTCCTTTAACCTTGCTTTCGTAATCTCATCAGTTTGCCCTTGCAGCTCGGTCCCGCTGTGCCAATTAGTAGTTAACCATAGTTAACTATATCGTGTAGCATACAGTTAATGTTCCAGGAAGACCCGGCAGTCTTTCTGCGATCGCGATTCGCATAGTCGAACTTGACAGGGGAAAGTCATCTGGAAACGGAATACCGCTGAGAAATGAAATTGAAATTCATCCCAAACACGGATGCAATGGCTCGATTGCAGGCCTTTCTTGCGGTCGTTTTCTGCTGTTTCGCTTTCCTGAGCGGAGTCCCTACAGCCGCCCAGCAGTCATCTTCCGTTCCTCAAACTGCTCCGAACTCGCCCGACACGCCGACTCCCCCTCCCGACAGCGGCGATGATCAGACCGAGTCGATGTTGCCCCATTTCCAGAGCACCCGCTTCTGGCTCTCCGGGCAAGCGAACTTCGTCTCGCAAGCGCACCCGGATTTCCCCGCGCTCTACAGCGGCACACACAGCCTGGGCCCGCGTTACGAAAAAGCCACTTCGCGCCTTCTGACGCTCTACACCGGATTCCGACTCGACAACTCCACCGAGTTTATCGTCGACGTCGAAGAAGCCGGCGGATCCGCGCTCAGCCTGGGTTTCGGCCTCGCCGGAAATGCCAATCTCGATATCGTCCGCAATCCCCTGCTCAGCAAAGCGCCCTACCTCGGACGCGGCGAATTCCACAAAGTCTTCGCGCTTAGCAAAGACAAAGTCGAGAACGACCGCAACATGTTCTCCTTGTTCTCTGAACTCCCTCGCCGCCGGCTCGAATTTCGCTTCGGCAAGTTCAGCATGCCGGATTTCTTCGACGTTAACTCCGTCGGGTCTGACACGCACCTCCAGTTCCTCAATTGGACCATCGACAACAACGGCGCCTGGGACTATGCCGCCGACACGCGCGGCTATACCGTCGGCGCTGTGCTCGATTTCGAAGACCGCAATTGGGGATTCCGTTTCGGCGAAGCCCTGATGCCCAAGGTCGCCAACGGCATCGATCTCGTTTGGAAGCCCTGGCAGGTCCACGCCGAGAATTTCGAATACGAACTCCGCCACGGCATCTTGCCTAAGCAGGCCGGCGTGATTCGCGTTCTCGCCTACACCAACGCCGCGAACATGGGCGTCTACCGCGATCAGGTCATCAAGGCCGAGGACTCCGGCACGACTCCCGACATCACCGACCATCCCTGGCACGTCACGCGCAAGTACGGATTCGGCATAAATCTACAGCAGAACCTTACGCGCTACCTCACCGCCTTCGCCCGCTTCGGATGGGACGACGGCCGTACTGAGTCCTTCGCTTACACGGAAGTGGATCAGACTTTTGATCAGGGAATCGGCGCCAGCGGCGCCTGGTGGCATCGCAAGCAGGACCGCGCCGGCCTCGCGTTCGTTTCGAACGCCATCAAGAAGGATCACCAGAACTATCTCGCCGCCGGAGGCCTGGGCTTCCTGCTCGGCGACGGTCATCTCAACTATGGCCGCGAAAATATTTTCGAGGCCTACTACACGCTGCACGTCTGGCGTGGAATTTACCTCGCCCCCGACGTCCAGCACGTCAACAATCCCGGATACAATCGCGACCGCGGCCCAGTCGTCATCCCAGGCTTTCGAGCCCACGTAGAATTCTGAGTACTGTCCCTAGCCTCTGACCCCTGGCCCCTACTTCACCATTTCCGCATTGAACGCCTGAATCACGCTATAACACTCGCAAGCCGAACTCTCGAGTTTCTTCCGATTCAGCACGCGCACTGCCCCGTGGCTGTACTCGATGATCTTCTTTTTCTGGAGCGCGCCCGCCGCCAGGCTCACGCTCGGACGATCCGTCCCGAGCATCGTCGCCAGAAAATCATGTGTGATGCGCAACAGCCCCGACCCGACGCGATCCTGCGTGAGCAGCAGCCAGCGCGACAGTCGCTGCTCCAGGTCATGCAGACGGTTGCATCCTGCCGTCTGCGCCACCTGCATTCCATGTATCGCCGCATACCGGTTCAGGATCTCCTGCATCCGCGGACTCGTCTTCAACGCTGCTTCCAGCGCGTCCACGCTCATCCTGAACCCGTCTCCTCCGATCTGCATTACGGCCTGGTGCGGGCTGTGCCGCAAGCCCGCCGCCACCGACACCGGGACGAATCCCTCGTTCCCGACGACTCCCACCTCCACCGTATCGTCTTCTCGTGTGATGAACACGAGAGAAACCATCCCCGAATTCAAAAAATATGCAAACTCAAGTTTCTGTCGAGGCTCGTGCAGCACCTCATGATCCTGCAACTCCACAAAATGCAGCTCGCCGCGAATCGCGTTGAACTCCTCATCCGGCAGCGACAGCAAAATCCTGTTCGCCACCGCCTTTCCCTCAAAATTCGTTCTCTCTCCTGGCTGCATCATGGCACTTTCAGGAACGATGATTTCTATGTCGCTCAAGGTAAACCTCCGAAGGCGCTTTCAGAGTCTCGCTTCAATCAGTGGGATGCCATGGCAACCCGGGACGACGTCCAACGCGTTTTGTAGGACACACTTCGATTTTCCGTAATACCTACAGCCTTTCCTGTATTTCGATTGTGGAATTCGATGTGAGTTAATCAGTAGGGAATCCGACAATTCCCACGCGAGGAGCCGTGCGGACCTGCTTCCCTGAAGTGTTCGGTTCACGTTTTTGCTCATGCCAGTTCGAATCCTGATCGCCGATGACAATTCCCTGGTCCGAACGACTCTCCATCAGATATTGAAATCCCCCGATCATGAGATTTTTGAAGCCTGCGACGGAGCCGAAGCCGTTGCGAAAACTCTCCAGTTTCAACTCGACATCGTAATTCTCGATCTCGCCATGCCGGTCATGGACGGACTCACCGCCGCCCGCCAGATCTCGACTCAGTTTCCTAATCTGCCGATCCTCCTCTGCACCATGTACTGGTCCCCTCAGCTTCTTACCGAGGCCATGCGTTTCGGAGTTCGCAAAGTCATTTCAAAAGGAGAAAGCACTGCGCTAATATCCGCTATTCAGGAGTTGCTGCAATCCCCGGACCGTGTTCCCCGCGACTCGGTCGATCCCGGCCCTCTCGTCTCGCCCAATTCGATTCCCCCGCCAGCGGTCGTTCCGTTTCAGCCAGCGGCCGCCGATGCCACTCCCGCCACTTCCGAACCGGCTGCCGACGTTCCCCCAGAAAAGGCCTCCTGATACCCCCAGAGTTCCTGCTTTCCTCGAAAATCTTGTCAATATGTAGGAATTACACGAATTGAGCTAAGCTGCTGAAAATAATAGAAAAATAAAGCACTCTGAGCTTTCCGGTTTACCCCTTCCAATTTGCTATTCTGGATATATAGGCAATTTTTTCAGGACTTCCAAGGCGCGGCCTCCAGGTCGCGCCTTTCGTGTTTCTGGACGAATTTCGGGGCGTATCGGAATGAAGGGTTTTAAGGGCTTCAAGACGTTCAAGCAGCGTGGCGAATGGGTAGAACTGCAATTCATGGCGGCCGCAGCCTCCCGCGGATACCGCGTACTCAAACCTTGGGGCGACTCTCTCGAATACGACGTCGCCATCGAGCACGGAGGCGACATCACCCGCGTCCAGGTCAAATCCAGCAACGTCCGCAACGGCACCGGATACTTCTGCCAATTCCGCCGCAACTACCTGATCCAAAAGCCCTATTCGCTCGACGAAGTCGATCTGTTTGCGGCCTACGTGATTCCGGTAGAAACCTGGTACCTGATCCCTGCCGTGGTGATCCTGAAGCCAACGCCGAAGATCGGCATAATGATCTATCCGGTAACCGCGCTGAAAGAAGATCGTTATAAGTACGAACAGTACCGTAACGCCTGGGGATTGCTGGGAAAAAGGAGAACGGAACTGCGTCGCGCAGCCCTATGATGGGTTGCGATGAGTCTCGATGAAAGACGTTGGTCCTGAGCTTACCGCGGAGGATGCTACATTTCTATTGACAGTCATTGCGCGACAGCGTTAAGTGTTTCCGTTTATCCTAAGTAAGGGGGAGTTGCTTGCCGCCGCTGAGAATTCCAGATCGTTATAAGCCCGGAATCACAGTTCTGGCCACAATGCCAGAAAGAGCTTACGAGCAATTCGCAAATGCGCTCAGACACACCTTCTCTGCGGCAAAGGATCACAAGGAACTGGCGGGGTGGATCGCGCCAGAAGTGAACGAACTGGAGAAACCGGAGTTGGTCCAAGTGCTTGACTCGCTGACATCGCTGTACCGTCTGCGGAGCAGTCACGGAGTCTCGACCCAGCGGTTGGCGAGTGATGTTACTGCTAGCGTCTCTTCGGACAGCACAGTCAAAATCCCCGGCGAGGCCATATCCGTCTTGGAGAAGCGAGTCGCTGAGGCCCTCACAATGGATGCTCTGTCGGTCGTGAGGGTAAAGGCCAAGGAACTCCAGTTTGAAGCCGAACGGACTCTTTGCGAAGCTCGGGTGATTACGGACGTTAGACCAGTGTTCGGGAGTAATGCAGCTGATCCTCCCACCGGGTTCATAATCGTCCATAGCCTTAAGTTGGGCTATCACGACGCAAATTCGGGTCAACATAAAGAAATATACGTGGCGCTAGATGAGACCGATATTGCCAAACTTAAAGATGCCCTCAAACGTGCTGAGGAAAAGTCGAAAACACTAAAATCTAAATTGGAAACAACGGGTGTACCCGTCGTCGACTTCCAATAAGAACAGGAAGAACAAGATGTCTGAGATCGAATACTGCCAGAGACCACCTCAGCGCTGGAATCCCGCGTGGAGTCGGGAAGAAACATGTCTTCAAGTGGACCAAGAAGATGTAGACGCTTGGATCGCGTCTACCGATACTTCCTGGTTTCCCGAACCGGAACAACGAGCGACCCGAGGTAGCACACGGAGCGAGCAGCTCCGCCCAGAGTTCTCCCGATTGGCAAATGAGTGGAGACGCGAAACCTTAACTGCAGGGCATCTGTCCAAAATCGTGATGAACCCCGCATACCAACGCATCATGGCTATGGGTCCCGACATCATTCCGCTCATACTAGAGGAACTTACCCAGACGCCCGGGCACTGGTTTTGGGCTCTCCACAACCTCGTCCCAGAAGGCTCCGACCCCGCCGAAGGCTGCACATCAATCCGCGAGGCGGCCAATGCTTGGCTGGAGTGGGGCAGGCGCGAGGGATTTCTGTGACCGAGGACGCTGGAGGCTACGACGAACTCGCGGAGGTCCTCACACTTGAGCATTACTTCCCGGGTTTAAAGGGACAAACGGGATACAAGAGAACAAGCGACGCAACCAGCGAGTACAACTGCCTTGCTTGGGCACTGGGCATAAATTGGGCCCGCTACGATCCAGAGCCAAACTGCCCTGGTTATTATTGGTTTCCCAATGTCGAGCGGGTCTGGTCACTGAGAGCAATCCGAAAGATCTTCGAGTATCACGGCTATGAGCTTTGTGACAGCTATGAACTTGAACATGGTTACGAAAAAGTCGTTTTTTACCTCGATCAGTCCGGTGAGCCTCAGCATTTTGCTCGGCAGCTCGCCGACGGCAAGTGGACCAGCAAGCTAGGTGATTTCATCGACATTGAGCACGACGACCTCAATAGCATCGTTTGCACCGACTACGGGAAACCCGGAACGGTATTAAGGCGCCGCCTGAGACCCAACGAACTCTAACCAACCGCAACGATCAGGTTCGCGAGCAGCCATCGAGGCTGACACTCGCAACTGCACAACCACCGGCGCTACGCGCCGACCGGCTCCGCCTTGGTCGTCAGCAACTGCCGCAGCACGTACTGCAGGATCCCGCCGTTCGCGTAGTACAGGGCTTCCTGCGGAGTGTCGATGCGCACCACCGCTTCGAACTCCACCGGATCTTTGCCCTTGGCGGTGGCCTTCACTTTTACCGTTCGACCGGCGGCGAAGTGATCCACGACATCGCGGACGCCGGTGATCTCGAAGACTTCCTCGCCCGTGAGCTTCAGCGAGTCTGTGTTCTGGCCCGCCGGGAATTGCAGTGGCAGAATGCCCATGCCCACCAGGTTCGAACGGTGAATGCGCTCGTAGCTTTCGGCGATCACCGCCCGCACGCCGAGCAGCGCCGGACCTTTCGCCGCCCAGTCGCGCGACGATCCGGACCCGTACTCTTTTCCCGCGAGAATGACCAGCGGCGTGCCCGACTCGCGATACTTCTCCGAGGCGTCGAAGATCGACATCTCGGCATTGGTCGGCAGATGGCGCGTGAATCCGCCTTCGGTCTGTACCAGCTTGTTCCGCAGCCGGACGTTGGCAAACGTGCCGCGGACCATCACTTCATGATTGCCGCGACGTGATCCGTAAGAATTGAAATCGGACGGTTTGACGCCATTCTCCTGCAGATATTTTCCTGCAGGACTGTCTTTCTTGATCGAGCCCGCCGGGGAGATGTGATCGGTGGTGACGCTGTCGCCCAGAACAGCCAGCACGCGCGCCTTCTTGATGTCATGCACGGGCGCAGGTTTCACGTCCATGTCGTCGAAGTAAGGCGCCCTGCGGATGTAGGTCGAGTCCGTCTCCCACGCATAGGTCTCGCCCTTCGGCACCGAGAGTCCGCGCCAGCGCTCGTCGCCCTGAAAAACTTCGCTGTAGGATTTCGAAAACATGTCGGACGAAATGGAGTGCTGAATCGCCTCTTCGACTTCGCGCGAGGTCGGCCAGAGGTCGGCGAGGTAAACCGGCTGTCCGTCCCGGTCCTTTCCGAGCGCCTCTTTGCGCATGTCGAGATCGATGCGTCCGGCAAGGGCGAACGCAACGACGAGAGGCGGCGACATCAGATAATTTGCCCGGACTTCGGAGTTGATCCGTCCTTCGAAGTTGCGGTTCCCCGAAAGCACCGACGCGACGACGAGTTCTTTCTCGTCAATCGCCTTCGATACTTCCTCCGGAAGCGGCCCCGAGTTGCCGATGCACGTCGTGCATCCGTAGCCGACGAGATTAAATTTTAGCTTCTCGAGATACGGCATGAGCCCCGCCTTCTCGAGGTAGTCGCGCACGACTTTCGATCCCGGAGCCAGCGAAGTCTTCACCCAGCCGGGAACGGTCAGGCCTTTCTCGACCGCCTTCTTCGCCAGGAGTCCCGCGCCAATCAGCACCGAGGGATTCGACGTGTTGGTGCACGAAGTTATCGCGGCAATCACCACGCTGCCATGCTTCAACGAATCTTTGACGGAAGCAGAAACATGCTCGTGCACATTCGGATCTTCCACGCCAATCGCCGCCGGGCTTCCGCCTTCGGCTTCCCACTTGTTGTTATTGGCAGGAGCAGCAGTCTTCGTCGCAGCTTTCGGTTTGATCAACGACGGCAAAGATTTCTGAAACGACTCTCCTGCCTGCGAGAGCACAACGCGATCCTGCGGGCGCTTCGGCCCGGCAAGCGACGGCTCAACGGTTGCAAGATCGAGCGACAACATCTCGGAGTACTCCGCCTCGGGAGTCTTCTCGTCGTGGAACAATCCCTGCTCGCGGCTATACGCCTCCACCAAAGCGATCTGCTCCGCGCTGCGCCCGGTGAGTTGCAGATACTTCAGCGTCTCCTTGTCGATCGGGAAAATTCCGCAAGTCGCCCCATACTCCGGAGACATGTTCGCAATCGTAGCCCGATCCGCCAACGATAAGTCCCTCAGGCCCGGGCCGTAGTATTCAACGAACTTGCCGACGACTCCATGTTTGCGGAGCATCTCTGTAATTGTAAGAACCAGATCGGTCGCCGTCGCTCCCTCACGCAACCGCCCAGTCAATTTCACACCAACGACCAGCGGAATCAGCATTGAGACCGGCTGCCCAAGCATCGCAGCTTCAGCTTCAATTCCACCCACACCCCAACCCAGCACCCCCAAACCGTTCACCATCGTACTGTGGCTGTCGGTGCCTACTAATGTGTCGGGGTAGGCTTGGCGCTTGCCGGGGGAGTCGTGGACGAAAACTACGCGGGCGAGGTATTCGAGGTTGACCTGATGGACGATGCCGGTGTCGGGAGGGACGATGGCGAGATTGCGGAATCCGGTTTGGCCCCAGCGGAGGAAGGAATAGCGTTCCTTGTTGCGCTGGAACTCCAGAAGGGCGTTCATGTCGAGCGCGCTCGCGGTGCCGAATTCATCGACCTGGACGGAGTGATCGATGACGAGTTCGACCGGCTGGAGAGGATTGATGAGAGCGGCGTCGCCTCCGAGGTGCTTCATTGCGTCGCGCATGGCGGCGAGATCGACGACGCAGGGGACGCCGGTGAAATCCTGCAGCAGGACGCGGCTGGGCGTGAAAGCAATTTCTTTTTCGGGCTTCGACTTGCAGTTCCATTTGGCGAGCGCGCGCACTTCTTCTTTTGTGACGTTGCGTCCGTCTTCGGTGCGCAGCAGGTTCTCGAGGAGAATTCGAAGAGAAAACGGGAGATGCTTCGTGGAGATTCCCTGCTTATCGAGTGCGTCGAGGCGGTAGATTTCGTATTCTTTGTTGCCGACTTTGAGAGAGGAGCGTGAATTGAAACTGTTCAAAAACATGATGGCCTTCCTTGGCAGGGACGAATGCGCGCAGTTCGGTGCGCGGCTGTTTTGATTGCAATGTAATAGTGTAATTCTTCGTGTGAAAATTGCGTAGCGGGGCAAGGGGAGTTTCGGGTACTTGGGGCAATTCTTAACCAGCAGAGGCACTAAGGCGCGCGAAGAAGAACCAATGCATGGGTCCTTCGCTTCGCTCAGGATGACAGGACGCTGGGAGAGCAGGACGCATGCAAGAGCAGTAATTGCGGACGTTCTGTAGAATGATGGTTACATTCCCATGAGAACAGCTGCGTTATTTCTTGCGATGTTATTCAGCTTCGGCGGTGTGGCTGCGATTCCTGTTTGCGCTCAGATAAATTCGAAGCAGACGCAGCGCGATCTGCAGAAGGCCGAGAAGAAGCAGGAGAAGGCCCAGAAGAAGTATCGGAAAGCGCAGAAAAAAGCTGAAAAGAAAATGCTCAAGACCGAACGGAAGAACAGCACGCGCTACAAAAACTACTCGTACCGTCCTAGTGCGATCCAGACCAAATCTGGTAAATAACGACTCCAAACATAAAAACAAGGTAGATGCGAAGGGCCCAGAAGAGAAATTTCTCCATGGGCGTTAAATCACGTCTCGGAACGTGATACTTCTCCTTGGCCGCGATCAGCTGGTCTGGTTCGAGAGACGCGACGATCGCGGGGAGATTCTCAGGAGAGGATCCGGCTGTGGGGTGGGGATCTTCAGTCACGAGGAATTCCTGGAGTTTCGGGTTTCGAGTTTGTCATTAACGACCTTTTCACCACAGAGGGTACGGAGGTACACGGAGGAAACGCAATGCATAGGTCCTTCGCTTCGCTCAGGATGACAGAGAAAGGAATCTCAAGCATTTATCTGCCTCCTCCGATTAGCGCCAGAACGTGCGGCGCGACTACGCTGACGCCGAAGAGAATCCCCGCCGCAATCAGAATCACTACAACGCCGAGGGCGAGGATGTTTGCCCAAGGCGGGCTGACCAATTCGCCCATGATTTCTTTGTCGTTCACCAACATGTAGAGGAAGAGCAATGCGGGCGGCATTGCGAGAACTGCAATTACGTTGACCACCAGAACGATGTAGACGAGCGGGATGCCCGGGATGAGGACCAGCCCGGCTGCGGCTGCGGCTTCAAAAATCAGAACCAGGTAGAAAGACTTTCCTTGTTGAAAGGGAAGATTCAAGCTGTGGGGGCGGTGCGCGACTTCTCCGAAGGCGTAGGCGGATGAAGTTGAAATCGTAACCGCAGCGACCATTCCTGCTTCAAACATTCCCAAGGCAAAAAGAGCCGCGCCCCACTGTCCGACGAATGGCTTCAGGGCCTGCGCGAATTCAGCCGCCTCGAAGTTCGCGGTCGACATGCCATGTGCGAACAGCGGCGCGGCAGCCACGATCGTTGCCAGGGCCGCGAGAGAGGCCAGGGCGGCTCCCAGCACTGTGTCGACGCGGCCGTAGCGAATGTCGTGCGTGGTCAGTCCCTTGTCGGCGATGGCGCTCTGCTGGAAAAAGAGCATCCAGGGAGTAACGGTCGCTCCGATGTCGGCGAGGAGAATCAGGACGGTTTGCTGATTGATGCCACCGGGAAGTGGTTTCCACGTGAACAAGGCGGAGCCGATGGCATGCCAATGAGGATGGCTCAGCAGAGCAACAGGCACGAATACGAGATTGAATACGGCGGCGAAAAGCGTGACGCGCTCCCACGTCCAGTAGCGGTGCGCCATGAGGGCGGCGAAGAGAATGAGCCACGCGGCCAGAACGGAGACGAAAGGTGGAATACCGAAGAATCCCAGGCCGGCCCGGATGGCAATGAACTCCGTGACCAGCGTCAGAAAATTGCCGACCATCAGATCGATCATCGAAAACCATCCCCAGAACGGTCCGAAGCGATCGAAAATAAGTTCGGCATGACCGCGATGCGTGGCTGCGCCAAGACGAACTGTCATTTCCTGAACGACGCAAGCCATGAGGAAGGTGAGTACGACGAAGGGAAGGAAGAAGCCGACGCCATAACGGGCGCCAGTGGCAGCATACGAGAGCATGCTCGGGCCATCATTTTCGCCGAGCATGACGAGAATGCCAGGGCCGACGAGGAGCCAGAGGAGGCGCGAACGAGACCAGAATCCGCGCTGGGCACGCATCTCCCAGACGCGCTCGCGATCATGGGCGCGGTCGATATCTTCGTGGGTGATTTCGACGCCGTTGTCGGTCGTGAGGTGACCGTTTAAGACGTTATGAAGGAATCCCCGAAGCGGTTTCGTGTCTGGAGTCGAATCACTCATGCAGTGAAACTCACCGCCGCCGGGGGAACGACGGGGTCAAGCAGTTAGCGTAAGTATATAACAGCAAGTAAACCATAGTTAACTAGTTTCTTGAGAGCATTGCATCCGTTGCCCTCAGGGGCTAAAGCCCTCACGCTGCGGCACCTTGGCGGCCCGGCTTAAGCCGGGCCCTTCCCAAAACCATGTCTGAGGTGTTTCTAGCGATTCGGTGTGGATTTCGTGAAACAGTCCACGAACAGAGAGTTCCTCCACTCCGGTCGGGATGACAATGTGAGAACCGATCTAGATGTGTATCCAGTTCAGAAGGATCAGGGCAAGCGTCGCGGTGCCGACGATGATCCAGAGGGTGAGTCCTTGCAGGAGGGGACGAACGCCGACCTTTTTCAGAGTTTGCTTGCTCAGGCCGGTTCCGATCAGGAAGAGGGTGACGGTCAATCCGATTTTGCCTAGCCGGCTCAGCGTGGAAAAAGCCGGATTAAACGCCGGAAGAACCGTGTTCAAAAGAGCGGCGAGGCAGAAGAGCAAGATGAACCAGGGCCACTGAATGCGAGCCTTGCTCTTGAGCGTGGCGGCAGTTGCGACGGACAAGGGTACGATCCAGAGAGCGCGGGCAAGCTTCACAGTTGTGCCAACGGCGAGAGCGATGGCTCCGTACTTGGCGGTTGCTCCTACGACCGAACTGGTGTCGTGGATGGCGAGGGCGGACCAGAGCCCGAACTGCGACTGGGTCATGTGGAGCGCCAAACCGATCACAGGGAAAAGAAACAGGGCGACGGAGTTGAGGATGAAAACTGCACCCAGGGAGACGGCCATTTCTTCCTCGTTTGCGTCTGCAATAGGTCCGACCGCCGCGATTGCGCTGCCTCCGCAGATGGCGGTTCCGGCCGCGATGAGGAACGAGGCTTTTTTGTCGACACGGATGAGATAGCCGAGAGAGATCCCGAGAAGCATGACGACGGTGATGCTGATAGCTGTATAGACAAAGCCGGAGCGGCCGGCGTGGACGACTTGATGAAGATTCATGCCAAAGCCGAGCCCGACGACGGAGGCCTGAAGGAGGAATTTCGAGAGCTGCTTGCTCTCGACGTGATAGGGATGGGAGAGGGCGAGGCCGTAGATCAGGCCTCCGAGAAGCGCGAACGGTGGAGAGACGATGCCGCTCGCGGCAAGGATCAAGCCCACGAAGAACACTTTCTTGTTCATCCGGAAAGTGTGACGTGAAGCGGAAAGCGCGTCCAAGCAGGAATTTCAATTGGTGATAAGTTTTTCTTATCGCGCATTTGAGCGCGGTGAATCAACACTGAAGTCAAAATCCCCACCCTAAACTCGCAAAAGACGCGAGTTTAGGATGGGGCACCCAGGATCCATTGTTTGGGAATAGTTATTGATGTGCGGCGATTGGACTTGCTGGAGAGGAGTTTGCCGCGGGTGAGGGCGAAAAGGCGGAAGGCTTCGGGCGGGCCGGTCAGTTCCGGGCCGGTGCGGGTGACGAGCGAGAAATGGCGCGAGATGGAGAGGCCGTGGATCGAGACTACTTTGATGGCGCCGAGTTCGAGTTCTTTCACGACGGCAAGACGGGAGACGAAGCCGATACCAAGTCCGGCCTCAACGGCGGATTTGATGGATTCGGTGGAATCGAGGTTCATCACGTTTTTGAACGATTTGAGTTTGAATCCGGCTTTGGCAAGAGCAGATTCAACTACCCGGCGCGAGCCGGAGCCTTGTTCGCGCATAAGCAGCGTGGAGTTCAGGAATTGCGGTGCAGAGAGATGAATGGGCGCGAAATTCGCGGGCGCAATGGGAACGAGTTCATCCCGCATGAATGGTTGTGTATGGATGCCGCGATGGCGGGCCGGGCCTTCGATGAGTCCGATGGAAACCTTGCCTTCAACCAGCGCGTGCACGACCTGTTCGGTGTTTCCGCTCTGGAGCGAGAGTTGGACGCGTGGATGCTCGTTGAGAAAGGCTCCAATCAGCCGCGGAAGAACGTACTGAGCGATGGTGGTGGAAACCCCGAGAGCGAGTTCGCCGGCGAATTGTCCATCTGTCGACCCGAGACTTCGCTCCGCTTCGGCTGCGAGTTTGGCCATCTTGTCGGCATAACGAAGAAGCGTCGCACCCTGGGAGGTCAGAGAGACGCGGTTGTTGGAGCGATCGAAGAGACGGGCGCCGAGATCGTTTTCGAGGGCCTTGATCTGGAGCGTGACGGCGGGTTGCGTGAGGAACAAGTGCTCGGCGGCTTTGCGAAAGTTCAGATGCTCGGCGACGGCGCGGAATACTTTGAGGCGGAAGTTTTCCAGTTGGGCCACGGACGATTATCTCCCGGCGAGAGCACAAAAATCTTTTCACTACATAGGACACCAAGTTCCACGAAGGAATGCTTTGGCGTTATTTTTTTGCATGGAGCGGGGAGAGCCAAACTCGCTCCGAGGCGGCCGGGCCTAGCGAAACAGTTCCGGCGGGAGTCGCGAGGGTGAGGGTCTGATCGTAGTTGCGCTCGAGGACTTTCAACTTTGCGCCGGGACGGATACCGCGGTGTTCGAGGAACTCGAGCAGTCCGCGGTCGCGCTCGTAGATTCCGCTGACGGAATAGTTCGACTCGATTTCGGCGTCTGCAAGCAGGACGAGTCCGCGACGGCGGCGACTGGCGGAACTTTCCATCTCGCTGAGATTGCCGTGGGGGCAAGCTCCGGCAGAGCCAAGGCGGGCGAGGAGTTTGGCTTCGAAGTCAGGGGAGACGGCGTGTTCGAGGCGCTCCGCCTCGTCGTGAACCTTCCACCATTCCATGCCGAACATTTCGGAGAGCATGCGTTCGATCAGGTGATGGCGGAGCGTGAGCTTGCGGGCGATCTTGCGTCCTTCGGCCGTGAGGCGAACTTCGCCGCTGGATTCGACGCGGACGAGACCGTCTTTTTTGAGCCGGCGGAGAGCCATGGTGACCGCGGGCGGCGAGACTTTCAGCAAGTGCGCCAGGCGAGCGGAAATTACAGTTTCGCCCTCGGTCTCGGCTTCGAGGATGGACTTGAGGTAGTCCTCCTTGGAGACGGTGATCATTTGAGGGTGATTATACGACGCGGAGTTAATTATGGTTAATGCCGGGTGAAGGTTCTGACGATGATACTAGTGGAATTATGGTTTGCAGCGGCCGAGGCGATGCGCTGCGTCGTCGGCATGACAGGCGAACTCGAGGGCAAAACAAAAAGGACAGTCCGGAGCCCCCGAGACTGTCCCCTCAAACCCTCCCGGTTAGAAGGGCAACTTGATGACCTGAGGGTACTGTCGGGATGTTGCAAACGGATTGCAGAATGATGAATATCTGATGAATTCGGACTGCTATATTAGTCGCTTACTTTGGCTGTGTTGTTTGATGTCTGTCTCCGTGTCGAGAGGATCTGATGCCCATCACTTCCGCGCGTAAAACCGAACAATCGCGCCGCCTGCAGGAGCGGGCGGAAGCCATGATTCCGGGAGGAGTGAACTCTCCGGTGCGGGCGTTTCGCTCGGTGGGAGGCGATCCGTTTTTCGTGGTGCGCGGCAAGGGATCGCACATATGGGACGCGGACGAGAACGAGTACATCGATTACATCGGATCGTGGGGGCCGCTCATCCTCGGACACGCGGATCCGACGGTGCTGGATGCGATTGTGGGGGCGGCGTGCAACGGGACAAGTTTCGGAGCGTCGACGCCTTCGGAAGCAGATCTCGCGGAACTTGTGTTGGGCGCATTTCCGAACATGCAGAAGGTCCGGTTCGTCAGTTCGGGGACGGAAGCGACGATGTCGGCGATCCGGCTGGCGCGGGCCTATACGAAACGAAAGTACATCATCAAGTTTGAAGGGTGCTATCACGGGCATGCTGACGCGCTGCTGGTGAAAGCGGGATCGGGTGTGGCGACGCTGGGAATTCCGGGATCGGCGGGGGTTCCGGAGGAGTTCACGCAGTTTTCGGTGGCGCTGCCGTTCAATAATCTTTCCGCGGTGGAACATGCGTTCCAGAAATACAAGCATCAGATTGCGTGCGTGATTGTCGAGCCGGTAGTCGGGAATATGGGATGCGTTCCCGCAGCGGACGATTATCTGGTCGGGCTGCGGCTGATCACGGAGCGCGAACGGTCGGTGCTGATTTTCGATGAAGTGATGACGGGATTCCGCGTGGCGTTTGGCGGCGCGCAAGAGTTGTACAACATCAAGCCGGACCTGACGACGATGGGGAAGATCATCGGCGGAGGATTGCCGGTGGGTGCGTACGGCGGTCCAAAGGAGATCATGGATCTGGTGGCACCGTTGGGGCCGATGTATCAGGCGGGGACGTTGTCGGGGAATCCGCTGGCGATGGCGGCGGGATGCGCCATGCTGAAACAGTTGCGCGACCGGAAGGCAGAGATTTATCCGCAACTGGAGAAGTTGAGCGGACAGCTTGTTGAGGGAGTCGCGGCGGCGGCGAAGGAGGCGGGGATCCCACTCTGGAGTAACCGCGTGGGTTCGATGTTTACGTGGTTCTTCCAGGAAGGTCCGGTGACGGACTGGGATTCATCTTCCAAGTCGAATACTGAGGCGTTTGGGAAATTTTTCCGGGGGATGTTGGACAACGGGGTGTATTTGCCGCCTTCGCAGTACGAGGCTGCGTTCCTCGGGGCGGCGCACAGCGAGGAAGATGTGCAGCGGACCATCGGCGCTGCGAAGGTGGCCTTTGCGGCTGTGCGCGGCTAAGAATTTCTACAACCTGCGCTTCTAACGTCACAATTTCATTTATGTGAGGGCAGGATGGTCCAGATTTCTGGATCTTCTGCGCCAAGGACCCACGAACAGAATCCTTGGAGGCCGCGGTCGCGGACCAGATTCAGGCGCTCTTGAAATCCACGTTTGTCAGTGTAGAAGACCCAATCGCGCTGGTCATCACGGTAGAAATAAAACCACGAGACGCGGTCGGTGGGATCCCACTCGATCTGAGGATGGTAGGCATGGACGTATTCCTCGATTTCCTGCTGGCCGATGTAGTCGGCGGTGGGGTTCGGCTTGTCGTTCGAAGGCTCGCCGGCGTACCAGTGATAGCCGTAGATTGGAATCCCCATCGACAATTTTTCTTTTGGAACGAATTGGAGGGCGTAGTCGACGTTGCGGACGGTCCAGGGATATCCGGCGACGGGGCCGGGCATGGTCCAGCGCGTGTTCTGATCGTAGGTCATGAGGCAGATCAGGTCGACGGATTGCGCGAGAGCTTTGAGATCGTAGGCTCCGCGCCAGTTTGCGTAGAGCCAGTGAGAGTAGGGGCTATCGCCGGGATATCCGGGAGCGTTGGGGACGGTTGCGATGGTGAGTTGGAGGTGTTCTTTGTGGAGAGCAGTTGCGGTCGAGGCGACGAGCGCGGAGAGGAGGTCGCGGTCGGTCCAGTTGACGTTTTCGAAATCGATCTGGAATCCGGAATAGTTGTATTTTTTGCATTCGCTGAGGAGCGCGTTGATGAAGGCGGTTTGTGGGGCAGGGGTCGTGAGAAGTTTGTGGAGATCGGCTTGAACCATCAGCGCGACGATGGGCATGACTGGGACGTGATGATCGGCGGCGGTTTTGAGGACGTCGGGATTGGGGCCTCCCCAGACGAGGCCATTGCCATCGACGGAGTACCAGGCGGGGACGATGAGGTCGATTTTGTCGGCGTGTTCGGTGAAGGACTTCACTGAGTTTGGATTTGTGACCATGTAGAAGAGGGATTTGGGTTGAGCGGCCGCGGCGCAGGTTGCCAGCAGGATGAATGGAAGCAGGCGCTTGATCATCGCTTTTTTGAACCTCATTCGAAAATTTGTCGCTGCTGATTTGCTTCGAAAACCCTCACCTCTGGCAAAACCGGCCAGAAGTGGGGCACCTTTCACGAACGACTTCCCAGCATTTGCGGGATCGTTACGAATTCGTAGCCTTCGGATTTGTAGCGTTGGATCAGGTTGTTAGTGGCGAGGACGGTTTGTGAGCGGTCGGCACCCAATTGCTTGTGGCCGCCGTCGTGGAGGAGGATCACGTCGCCGCCGCGAATCTGGCGGGAACACTTTCGCTCAATTGTGGCGGCTGGCGGGGCGTTCCAGTCGTAGCCGGTCACATTCCACATAACGGGCTGCAATCCGAGTTCGCGGGCGATGCGCAGGACAGCGGGGCGTCGTCCGCCAAAAGGTGGACGAAATAGCGTAGATGGCAGATCGACCGTGTCATGCAAGGCGGCGCGGCAATCGCTGAGCTGCTTGTGAATTTCGGTGTTGCTCTTCATCGTCAGAAGAGGATGGGTGAAGGTGTGATTGCCGACGACATGCCCAGCAGCGGCTATTTCGCGGACGATTTCAGGGCGTTGTTTCACGTATGTTCCGATTAGAAAGAAAGTGGCATGGACATCTTGTCTAGCGAGGACTTCGAGCAGGCGCATGGTGTGCGGGTCGTTGGGTCCGTCGTCATAGGTGAGAGCGATTTTCTTTGTTCCGCGAGGCAGGCCGATGAATGTGCGGCCGAACCATTGGCCAGTGGGAGCCATGGATTGATAACCGGCAGCCACGGCTGCGGCGGCAACGGCCGTTCCGGCCAGAGCGGAGACGAGCATGGTCCAGATTGTAAATTGTAGATTTTTGATTGTTGAATAAAAACCGCGACGCACCGGGAGTTTCTAATGCAATGACTCGGCTGTTAACTCATCGCGCAATTGTCAGTGAAGACCATCCGAGATATCCTGCGTCTTCGGTAACAGCAACCGTCCATGGCCAATCTTTTCGAATTACCCCGTTACATTGCGGTGGAAGGTCCGATTCGAGTCGGCAAGAGCACGCTGGCGAGCGTTTTGGCAGAGCGGTTGAACGCGCAGCGGGTGATGGAGCCGGAGGCGAATCCGTTTCTGCACGATTTTTATCGGGGAGAGCGAGGCGCGGCGTTTCAGGCGCAATTCACCTTCCTGGTGCGCCGGTTCGAACAACTGCAGGCACTGGATGTCGGTCCGCGGTCGCAGAAGACGGTCGTTTCCGATTTCATTTTCGAGAAAGACAAGTTGTTCGCGTGCCTGAATCTGACCGATCAGGAACTGGATACCTATAACCGGTACTACAACTATTTTCGCGAACAACTGCCGACGCCTGATCTCGTCATTTATCTGCAGGCGACGCCGGAGGTCCTGAAAAAGCGGCTTAAGAAGAAGAATGCTCCGGGAGAACGGGCGGTCAGCGAAGAGTATCTGGAAGAGGTCGTAAAGGCGTATGAGCACTTCTTCTTTCACTACACGTCTTCGGACCTGCTGATCGTGAATACGTCGGAGATTGATTTCGTGGACCGCAACGAAGATCTGCAAGAATTGCTGCGCAAGGTTACCGAGCCGATCAAGGGGACACAGTATTTCCTTCCATTGGGCGGGCAGGAAGCGGCGAGTGCGTAGCGGCGTGATCTGCCTCCCTTTCTTGATTCCCCATCAGCGAGCAAAGAGAGAGGGCTCGCGGCCCTCAGGGGCTAAAGCCAGCATCTTGCGGTGCCTTGGCGGCCCGGCTTGAAGCCGGGCCCTTCCCAAACCAGTCATGCGATGGCTTCTAGACGATTTTGGGCGGCCTTGCTCAGGTCCGGCGGGCTGTGAAAAACTAGCAGCTACCTTCTCAACTTAAATCCTATGGCAGCAGCACGTACTTTATTCGAAAAGATTTGGGACGCGCATCTTGTCGCGCAGCCGGCAGGGCGTTCTCCGATCGTTTATATCGATTTGCACCTCGTTCACGAGGTAACTTCTCCGCAGGCGTTTGATGGATTGCGGGCGGCCGGGAGGAAAGTCCGGCAATCGCTGCGGACGATCGCGACGGTCGACCACAACGTTCCTACTGAGCCACGGGGAACCCCGATTACGGATGCGATTGCGGCAAAACAGATTGCCGCGTTGCAAGCGAACTGTAAAGAGTTCGGAGTCAGGCTGTTTGATATGGATGCACCCGAGCAGGGGATCGTGCATGTGATTGGTCCGGAACTGGGGCTGACGCAGCCTGGGATGACGATTGTCTGCGGCGACAGCCACACCAGCACGCATGGCGCTTTCGGAGCGCTGGCCTTCGGAATCGGGACGTCGGAAGTGGAGCACGTCCTGGCAACCCAATGCCTGGCGCAGCAGAAGCCGAAGACGATGAAGATCGAGGTGCGCGGGAAATTGCCCGATGGAGTAACCGCGAAGGATCTGATTCTGGGGATCATCGGGCAGATCGGGACGGATGGGGCCACCGGGTACGCCGTTGAGTATGCGGGTCCGGCAGTGCGGGCTCTTTCGATGGAAGGCCGGATGACGCTCTGTAACATGAGCATCGAGGCGGGTGCTCGCGCGGGAATGGTAGCTCCGGATGAGACCACGATCGCGTACGTTAAGGGACGGCGCTTCGCTCCGAGCGGCACGGATTGGGAGAAGGCAGTTTCCTACTGGCGCAGTCTGCCGACGGAGGACGGGGCAAAGTTCGACAAGGTGGTCGAGATCGACGCCGCGCAATTGTGTCCGTTTGTGACGTGGGGAACGAATCCGGGAATGGTCGCTCCGGTGACCGGGCGTGTGCCCGAGATTAAGGGCTTGCAGGAAGCAGAACGGCGGGCAGCGGAATTGGCGCTCCAGTATATGGCGCTGGAGCCGGGACGACGGATCGAAGACATCAAGATCGATCGAGTATTTATCGGGTCGTGCACGAATTCGCGGATTGAAGATTTGCGGGCGGCGGCACGCGTCGCCAAGGGACATCGCGTGAACTCGAAGGTTCGAGCGATGGTCGTTCCGGGATCGCAAGTCATAAAAAAAGTTGCCGAGCAGGAAGGCCTTGACCGGATTTTCCTCGACGCCGGATTTGAGTGGCGGGAGTCGGGCTGCTCGATGTGTTTGGGGATGAATCCGGACATTCTTCAGCCCGGCGAGCGTTGTGCTTCGACCAGCAACCGAAATTTTGAGGGACGGCAAGGACGCGGAGGGCGGACGCACCTGGTCAGTCCGATGATGGCGGCGGCGGCGGCGATTGCTGGACACTTTACGGATATCAGGAACTGGAAGTTTCAGTAAAGCTGGCCGCGCGAGATCCCTCGCCCCGCTGGTAAAAGCGCAGGGCTTCGGGATGACACAACATTTTTGATTCGGAATACAAAATGAAACCTTTTACTGTGCATCGCGGGCGAGTGGCGCCGCTGGACCGGGTGAACGTCGATACCGACCAGATTATCCCGAAGCAGTTTTTGAAGCGGATCGAGAAAACCGGATTCGGGCAGTTTGTGTTTTATGACTGGCGCTTCGGCACGGACGGGACGAAGAATCCGGATTTCGTTTTGCATGAGCCGCGGTACGAAGGCGCAAGCATCCTGGTCGCGGGGAAGAACTTCGGGTGCGGGTCATCGCGCGAGCACGCCGTGTGGGCGCTGGCAGATTTCGGGTTCCGGGCGGTCATTTCGTCGTCGTTCGCGGACATATTTGCGAACAACAGCACGAAGAACGGGTTCCTGACGGTAAAACTGACCGAAGATGAAGTGGCTACGCTGATGCGGCGAGCGCAGGACGTCGATGATTATGCGGTCACGATCGACCTGGAAAAGCGCGAAGTGCGCGATGAACAGGGATTCCGCGCGCAATTCCCGATCGATGAATTTGTCCGACACTGCCTTTTGAATGGACTGGACGATATCGGGCTCACGCTGCAGCATGAGGATGAGATCTTTCGGTATGAATCGCAGCATCCGGTTTCGGCTGCGATGAGATCGTGACTCCCATTTCCCATATCATCGATCAGCTTAATTGCGGTTGTTTTTCCTCGGTTTTTCCCACCAATTAGAGCCCGTCGGTAAACGGACCGTCAACCGGGGTAAAAGTATGTAAAACCCGCGCTAAGTCCTTGACCTGCCAAGGACCGGCGGTTGATGCTAGAGTGGCGCGGTTCTATCGAAGCAACTGCTCTTTTGTTGCCATTCCAGGAACTTCAGGGATCTTCCCGCCTGGGATCCCTGCATCGGGCTAGTTGCCGCAACCGAGTCTAGAATTGTACGTCTAATACTCGGGGCTCCTAATGGGTTCGAGGCAAAGGAACGGCGACGGATTAATCCTGTGAATATGAACGATTGCTCTGAAGGAAGAAAATACGCAGTCATGGTTGTGCGTACAGCAGTGGTAATAACGATTGCGGCGCTTCTGGCCGTGGCGATTGGATGCAGCACTGCGGCCGATTCAAAACAGCAGAAGGCTCACGCTGCGGGTCCACGCGCGGTTTCGGTGTCGGTAGCGCCGGTTGAGCGGCAAGACGTGCCCGTTTATCTCTCGGGCCTTGGAACCGTGACTGCCTTTAATACGGCGAATATCAAAAGCCGCGTGGACGGCCAGATCATGAAGGTCAACTTCCGCGAAGGGCAGGATGTCCGCGAAGGCGACTTGCTGATTGAGATCGATGCCCGCCCGTACGAAGTGCAGGTGGAACAGCTGCAGGCGCAGCTGTTCAAGGATCAGGCATCGTTGCGGGATGCAAAGCTGAACCTGGATCGCTATACCGCGCTGATTCCCTCGGGGAGCATTGCCCAGCAGCAGGTGGATACGCAGAAGGCGACCGTCGATCAGCTCGAGGGGACGGTCCGCAACGACCAGGCGCAGATCGATAGCGCGAAGCTGAATATCGTGTATTGCCATATCCGCGCGCCGTTCAGCGGGCGGGTTGGATTGCGACAGGTCGATCCGGGAAACATTGTCCATGCGTCCGATACGAATCCAATGCTGATCCTGACGCAGTTGCAACCGATCGCGGTGATTTTCACGTTGCCTGAGGATGTGCTGCAGAGCGTGGCCACGCGCATGAGGAAATCGACCCTGGAGGTGGACGCGTTCAGCCGCGACGATCAGACGAAGCTGGCGAGCGGCAAGTTGCTGACCATCGACAACCAGATTGATCCGACAACAGGCACGGCGAAGCTCAAAGCGGTTTTTGACAACAAGGACAGCAGGCTCTGGCCCAATCAGTTCGTGAATGCAGACCTGTTGCTGGAGACTCGAAAGAACAGCACCGTCGTTCCGACGGCCGCGGTTCTGCGCGGACCTCAGGGGCCGTTTGTATACACCGTGAACTCTGACAAAACGGTGCAGGATCACGCGGTCACGATCGCCCTGACGCAGGGGGATACGACAGTCGTGACGCAGGGGGTTACTCCGGGCGACGTTGTCGTGACCGATGGCCAGGACAAGCTTCAGACGGGAAGCCATATCGAACCGCGGGCCGCTGCACCAACCGCAGCCAGGGGGGTTGGGCCTAATAGTGGCAACCGGCATAAGGCTGCCAACAGCGGCGGATCGAGCTTCTCTGGAACGCCGATCTCCGGCGGATCTTCAGGTTCATGAATCCTTCGAGAATATTCATTCTCCGGCCAGTGGCGACCACGCTGCTGATGATCGGAGTGCTGCTGATTGGCTGGGTTGCGTTCATGCAACTGCCGGTGTCGGCCCTTCCGGAAGTGGATTACCCAACAATCCAGGTGACGACGTTTTATCCGGGGGCCGATCCGGACGTGATGTCGTCGTCGGTGACGTCTCCGCTGGAACGGCAGTTTGGGCAGGTTCCGGGACTGACCCAGATGACGTCGACGAGTTCGTACGGAAGCTCGGTCATCACGCTGCAATTTGGTCTCGACCAGAATATCGACGTAGAAGAGCAGCAGGTACAGGCGGCCATCAATTCGGCGTCGACGTATTTACCAGCAGACCTGCCGAATCCTCCGATTTATAACAAGGTGAATCCGGCGGACGCGCCAATTCTGACGCTCGCGTTGACGTCGGACTCCCTGCCCTTATCGAAGGTCGAGGATGTTGCCGATACCTCGCTGGCGCAGAAGATCTCGCAGCTACCGGGCGTGGGGCTGGTTTCGATCAGCGGCGGGCAGAAGCCGGCCGTGCGGATTCAAGCGAATCCAACGGCGCTCGCTTCCTACGGTTTGAGCCTGGAGGATCTGCGGGCGGCGCTGGTGCAGGCGAACGTCGATCAGGCCAAAGGAGTAATCGACGGGCAGCGGCAGTCGTACACGATTGGCGCGAACGATCAGCTGTTCTCAAGCGAACAGTACAAGCCGATCGTCATTGCGTATCACAACGGCGCGCCGGTGCGACTGAGCGACGTCGCGAATGTGATTGACGGGACGGAGAACGATCAACTGGCGGCGTGGATGAACCAAACCCCAGCTGTGATCGTCAATATTCAGCGGCAGCCTGGAGCCAACATCATCAGCGTGGTGGACCGGATCAAGAAGCTGCTGCCGCAACTGCAGGCATCGCTGCCGATGGCGGTGAAGGTGCAGATTCTGACCGACCGCACCCTTACGATTCGCGCGTCAGTCAAGGATGTCGAGTTCGAATTGATGCTGGCCATCGCCCTGGTGGTGATGGTCGTGTTTCTATTCCTGCGGAATCTTTCGGCAACGGTCATACCGAGCGTGGCAGTGCCGCTATCACTGATTGGCACGTTCGGGGTGATGTACCTGCTCGGCTATAGCCTTAACAATTTAACGTTGATGGCGCTCACGATCTCGACCGGATTCGTTGTCGATGACGCCATCGTTATGATCGAGAATATCGACCGCTTCCTCGAGGCGGGAGATTCGCCGCTCGATGCGGCGTTGAAGGGCGCGGGGCAGATTGGTTTCACGATTGTTTCGCTGACCGTGTCGTTGATTGCGGTGCTGATCCCCTTGCTGTTCATGGGCGATATCGTGGGCCGGCTATTCCGCGAGTTTGCGATCACGCTGGCGGTGACGATTCTGGTCTCTGCCGCAGTCTCGCTGAGCTTGACGCCGATGATGAGCGCCAAGCTGCTCAAACACCGGAAAGAAGGCGAGAAGGGGCGATTCTACGAGGTAACCGAGGACTATTACAACCGGATCATCGCGTTTTACGGGAGAACGGTGAAGTGGGTTCTGAAGCATCAGACAGCGACGTTGCTGGTGACGTTCGGGACTTTAGTACTCACTCTCTTTTTGTACGTCATCGTCCCCAAGGGATTTTTCCCGGTGCAGGACACGGGGGTGATTCTGGGCATCTCCCAAGCGCCGGACAATGTCTCGTTCGAGGCGATGGCGCAGCGGCAGCAGGAGTTGGCGAAGGTAATTCTGCAGGATAAGGACGTGGAGAGCCTTTCGTCGTTCATCGGAGTGGATGGAACGAACACGACACCGAACTCGGGGCGCATCCAGATCAATCTGAAGCCGCGGGATGAACGCTCCGACGATGCGTCGGCAATCATACGGCGCTTGCAGCCGGAACTGGCAAAGGTGCAAGGGATCACCCTGTACATGCAGCCGGTGCAAGACCTCACGGTGGAAGATCGGGTAAGCCGGACGCAATTCCAGTACTCGATCGAAGACGCGGATGCGAACGAGTTGGCGCAATGGACACCGAAGCTCGTAGCCAAGCTGCAGACGCTGCCGGAGTTGCGCGATGTGGCGACCGATCAGTTGAACGGGGGGCTGAAGACCACACTCTCGATCGATCGAGATACGGCGTCGCGGCTTGGGATTTTTCCGCAGGCGATCGACAACACGCTTTATGACGCCTACGGGCAGCGGCAAGTCTCGACGATATTTACGCAGCTGAACCAGTATCACGTGGTGCTCGAGGTGATGCCGAATTTTGCGGATAGTCCGGCGGATTTGAAGGATATCTATATCCGGCCGAGCACGGTCACACCGAATACCGGAGCGCCGACGGCGAACGGAGCGGTGGTCACGACCAGCGGGGCTCCGATTCCGATCTGGGCATTCACGAAAATGAGTTCAGCGAGCGCGGCGCTGTCGGTGAACCATCAGGGGCAATTCCCCGTTGTAACGTTGTCGTTCAATCTTGCGCCGGGCGCATCGCTGGGAGACGCGACGAAAGCGATCCAGCAGGCAGAAAAAGATATTCAGCTGCCAGCCAGCATTCACGCGGCGTTTCAGGGGACGGCGGCAGCATTCCAGAACTCGCTGGCGAGTGAACCTTACCTGATCCTGGCAGCGGTGATTACGGTTTATATCGTGCTGGGAGTGCTGTACGAGAGCTACATCCATCCGGTAACGATTCTTTCGACACTGCCGTCGGCGGGCGTTGGCGCGATTCTGGCGTTGATGCTGACGGGCAACGATCTGACGGTCGTCGCGTTGATCGGCATCATTCTGCTGATTGGCATCGTCAAGAAGAACGCCATCATGATGATCGACTTCGCGCTGGAAGCGGAGCGGGAAGAGCACAAATCGCCGGAGGAAGCGATTTATCAGGCGTGCCTGTTGCGTTTCCGGCCGATTATGATGACGACCATGGCGGCTCTGCTCGGGGGCTTGCCGCTGGCGCTTGGAACGGGGACAGGCGCTGAATTGCGCCGGCCGCTGGGTATCACGATTGTGGGCGGGCTGCTGCTGAGCCAGTTGCTGACGCTGTATACGACCCCTGTGGTTTACCTGTGGTTTGACCGGCTGGCGCACCGGTTCTCGAAGTATCGCATCGGAAATGAGATTCCTTCGCAGCCGATGTCAGCGGATTGACGCATGAGTATTTCAGCCCCATTTATTCGGAGGCCGATTGGAACGTCGCTGCTGACGGCGGCGCTGCTGCTGTCAGGAATACTCGCGTTTAATTTTCTTCCCGTAGCTTCCCTGCCTCAGATGGATTTTCCGGTGATTAGCGTGGGTGCTGGACTGCCGGGAGCCGATCCGCAAACCATGGCGTCGGCGGTTGCAACGCCTCTGGAGCGCGAATTTGGCCGGATTGCGGCGATCAATCAGATGACGTCGTCCAGCCAGTTGGGCAGCACGGGAATCTCGCTGCAATTTGACCTGAATCGGAACATTGATGCTGCCGCCCGCGACGTCCAGGCTGCCATCAACGCGGCACGCAGCCAGCTTCCCGCGAACCTGCCGAGCAATCCGAGTTATCGGAAAGTGAATCCGGCGGACGCACCGATTCTGCTGCTGGGGCTGACCTCGGACACGATCACCGTGCCGCATATGTACGACGCCGCCGACTCGATCCTGGCGCAGAAACTGGCGCAGGTGGAGGGAGTCGGCCAGGTATTTGTTTGGGGCTCGTCGCAGCCGGCAGTGCGTGTTGAGGTCAATCCGACTCTTCTGAACAAGCTGGGCATCGGGCTGGACACGGTTCGGAACGCTTTGAATGCGGCAAACGCGAACCGGCCGAAAGGCGAGGTATCGACGGGCACTACGAGTTATATGCTCGACGACACCGACCAGCTGTTCACGGCGGATGAATACCGGCCCTTAATCGTGGCTTATAACAATGGAGCTGCGGTGCGATTGGGAGACGTGGGAGATGTGAGCGATGGCGTTTCGGACAGGCGGCAACTAGGCCTGATCAATGGCAAGCGGGGCGTCATGCTGGCCGTTTTCCGGCAAGCCGGGGCGAACATCATCGACACGGTGGACCGTGTCACAGCGATCATCCCTTACCTGCAGGCGTCGATTTCGCCGGCCATGAAACTTTCCGTTGTGATGGACCGGACCACTTCGGTACGGGCGTCGGTAAAAGAAATCGAGCGGACGCTGCTGATTTCGGTCGTGCTGGTGATTCTGGTTGTGTTTGTGTTTTTGCGTACGGTGCGGGCGACGATCATCCCAAGCATCTCGGTGCCCCTTTCGCTCGTAGGCACATTTGGGGTGATGTACCTGCTGGGGTACAGCCTGGACAACCTGTCACTGATGGCGTTGGCCATTTCGACGGGTTTCGTGGTCGACGACGCGATCGTGGTGTTGGAGAACATCACCCGCTACATCGAGCACGGGATGGGCGTGGTGCAGGCGACATTCAAGGGCGCGGCGGAGATCGGGTTCACGGTTGTGTCCATGAGCACGTCGCTGGTGGCCGTGTTCATTCCCCTGCTGCTGATGGGCGGGATTGTCGGGCGGTTGTTCCGGGAATTTGCGGTAACCCTGAGCGTCGCGATCGGAGTTTCGCTGGTGGTTTCTCTGACGACGACTCCGACCATGTGCGCGAAGTTTCTCCGGCCCGCGGTCGAGGGGGAGAGGCACAACATCTTCTACCGCACCAGCGAGTGGGTCTTTGATCGTCTGCTTACCGGTTACAGACATTCACTCAGGTGGGTGCTGGCCTACCAACCTGTAACTCTTACGGTCACAATTGTCGTAGCCTGCGTGACGGTATTTCTCTACATCAAGGTGCCTAAAGGATTTTTCCCGCAGCAGGACACGGGGCGGATCGTGGGCACAGTAATTGGCTCTGAGGACGTGTCGTTCCAGTCGATGTCGCAGAAGATGCGACGCTACGTGAAGATCGTCCTGGCCGATCCAGCGGTCGATACGATGGCCGGCTTCACCGGCGGAAACACCGCGCTCAACCAGGGGCGCTTCTTCTTGACCCTGAAGCCGGTAGAGCAGCGCGGGGCATGCCAGAAGCAACATTTCTGGGAACCATGCCACTATCCGAGCTCGGATGACGTGATCAACCGGCTGCGCGGGAAACTGGCAGTAGTGCCGGGGGCGACGTTGATCCTGCAGTCGGCGCAGGAGTTGACCATTGGCGGGCGCTGGGGCAATGCGCAATACCAGTACACGCTGCAGAGCCCAGATATCGACGAATTGAACTCGTGGGCTCCGCGTCTTTTGCAGACGATGCGCAAACTGCCGGAGTTGCGCGACCAGAATTCCGATCAGCAGGACAAGGGTTTGCAGGCAAGGCTGGTGATCGATCGCGACACGGCCAGCCGGCTGGGAGTCACGCCGCAAACGCTGGATAACGCGCTGTACGATGCATTCGGCCAACGGCAAGTCTCCACGATGTACGAGTCGCTGAATCAATATCACGTGGTGATGGAAGTCGCGCCGCAGTTTCAGCAGACTCCGGAATCTCTGCAGAATATTTATTTGAAGGCGGCGAATGGAGGAGCGATTCCGCTGGCCGCCTTCACGCATTTCGAGCCGTCGAACACACCGCTGGCAGTCAATCACCAGGGGCAAATGCCGTCGGTCACGATCTCTTTCAATCTGGCGCCGGGTGTGTCGCTGGGGCAAGCGACAGATGCGATTGAGAGAGCCGAGCGCACGATTGGTTTCCCGCCATCGATCACCGCAAGTTTCCAGGGGACGGCGGCGGCCTTCCAGAGCTCACAATCCAACATGCTGATCCTGATCATCACGGCGCTGGGCGCGGTCTACATCGTGCTGGGAATGCTTTACGAGAGCTACATTCACCCGATCACGATTCTTTCGACGATCCCGTCGGCGGGCCTTGGAGCATTGCTGGCGCTGCTTCTGACGCACAACGAGTTGAATGTGATCGGGATGATCGGAATCATCCTCTTGATCGGACTGGTGAAGAAGAACGCGATCATGATGATCGATGTTGCGCTGGAAGTGGAGCGTAATCAGGGCAAGAAGCCGGTCGAGGCGATCTACGATGCGTGCATCCTGCGTTTCCGGCCGATCATGATGACTACGATGGCGGCTTTGCTGGGTGGATTACCGCTGGCGCTGGGCTCGGGCACCGGTTCGGAATTGCACCGGCCGCTGGGCATCACGATCGTCGGCGGACTGATTGTCAGCCAGATGTTGACGCTATTTACGACGCCTGTGGTTTACGTGTATCTTGACCGGCTGCGGCTTGCTTTGCGCGGCGGAGAAGATCATGCGCTGCCGGACACGTCGTCGCATGCGGCACCGCGTCCGAGCCCGGCGCATTAATTTCCAAAACACAGAGACCTGACGAGGCTCTCGAAGAACGCTCGGCTGTGGTTCCTGGCGGGTGCAACCTCGGCGAGGAGATAGCGCATCGCAGAGCCATACACAGCCTGTTGCTGCGCAAGGGAGCGCTTGTCCCGTATGATAGGGGTCGCGAGTAGAAACTGAGTGCGGCCCGTTCGTCCGAAGAACTTCCGGCCGGACCAGCAAATTCCGAAATCGTTTCGAAAAATCTGACGAGGAGTAACGGATGCTAAAGAAAGCAGCGGCTGTGTTGCTTGTTTGCGGGAGCATAGCCATTACCGTGGGGTGCAGCAGCACGAGCAGCCACTTTTTGTACGCGGCCATTCCCAGCGCAAATGAAATTACGGCATTCCGCGAAGACCCGAATTCCGGCGCCCTGGTTCAATTGGCGGGCAGCCCGATCACCGCTGGCGGAGCGGTGCAGTCGATTGTGATCCATCCGAAGATGAATTTCCTGTACGCGGCGAATTCCGGCGACGTGCCGGGGGATATTTCCCGGTTCACCATGTCCGTAACCGGAGGGCTGCAGGAGATTACGCCGCGGACTGCCGCAGGAACGGCTCCGTTTCTGCTGGCGATCGATTCGGCGGGCAATTATCTGTACGCCGCGAATTCCGGATCGCTCGACGTATCCGTGTTTTCGATTGACTCCAGCGACGGCCATTTGACGGCGGTGGGAAATCCGTTTCCGATTGGACTCAGCCCCAGCAATATGGCGCTGACGCCTTCAGGAAATTTCCTTTACATTACTGGCCCGGGAAACCCTGGATTCATAGAAGGTTTTGCCATGACCAACGGAATACCGACGCCGGTTCCGGGATCGCCGTTCTTTACAGGGGCGAATCCGTTCGGGCTGGCGATCGATCCGACTGGCAGTTTTTTGTATACCGGAAACAAGCTCGACAGTTCCATCTCGGAGTTCTCCATCAACTCCGATGGGTCGCTTTCACAACTTCCTGGCTCGCCGATCGGGGAGACATACATCGGTCCGGTTGCGGTGCTGGTGGACCCTTCAGGCAAGTTTCTCTACGCGGCAAACCAGGGATCAGGAAACATGGCCGGATTTTCGATAGGATCCACGGGGTCCAATGCTGGCGGCCTCACATTGTTGCTAGCGTCGCCGTTTGGCACGGGTTCGCAGCCAGCCTTCATCGCGAGCGATCCAACCGGGAACGTTCTGTTCCTGGCGAACCAGTCTAGTTCGGGAACGATTCAGTCATTCACCGTGGACCAGAGCGGGACATTGACTTTAGTTTCTACTTACTCGGCCGGAGGCATTCCGACTTCGATTGCAGTAACACACTAATCTCTGCCTCGGGAGAAGAATGCGTACAGTAGTTTCGGGCAGCGGCGCAGACGTGTCCGCGCGATACCCGGAACATGTTAATCCACAGTGGGTGCGCCGGGTTAGGCCTGCTACAGATGAACACTCATTACGGGCGGTGCGTCGGCGCCGAGTTGTTTACTGAAGACGACCGGCGCATTGTCGATTTTCTTTCCGGATACTGCGTTCATAACGTGGGCCACAATCATCCCGACGTCGCACGCCGGGGCACAGGATGGTGAAGGAAGTCCGCGGGATGGGATTGCTGATGGGCATTGAATTCCAAGCCCCGAAGCAGCTACGCTTGCGGATTCCTTATGAAGCGTTTTGCGCGGTGCACGCCGGGATGTTTGGGCAAATCGCCGTCATGCGACTGTTCCGCGATTTCGGATTCCTCACGCAAGTCTGCGGGAACAATTTCATGGTGCTGAAAGTTGCGCCGCCGCTCATCGCCACAAAAGATCAAATGGATTCCATCGTCGATGCCGCGCGAGAAGTTGTGCAGCTTGCAAATTCGCCAGGAGCATTCTGGTCGGAAGCCTTGGGCCTGGCGCGGCGAGCGTTCCGCAGTTAGGGAGGCAACCAGCCTTCGCGTCGAATTTTTTTAACAACTAGGTGACAATTCTGTACGGGCCAGTTGGGACAATGCACTTGGCCTCGCAAAGCCCCGCGAAGGGACAACCGGAAGCAGCGCCGGCTCATCTAATTTGTCATTCGCGATATCCGGCGGGTGGTGGCGCTGACTCCGCGCCGGGACAGGGACCCACACAATGAAAATAGCCAGCGCCGCAAGCGCCTTTCCGAAACACTACTATCCACAAAAATTCCTGCTCGAGAAACTGCAAGAATACTGGGGCGACTCGCTGCGAAACCCGCAGATGCTCGCGCGACTGCATCGCAATGTAGCCGTGGAGGGCCGCCATCTTGCGATGGAGCCGGAAAAATATTACGAGCTCGAAACCTGGGGCAAAGCCAACGACGTTTGGATCGAAGTGGCTCAAGAACTCGGGGAGCAAGCGCTCTGCCGCGCGCTGCATCATGCCGGACTCGGCCGAAGCAATCTCGGCGCGCTGTTCTTCACGTCGGTAACGGGGATCTCGAGTCCTTCGATTGACGCGTTATTGATCAACCGCATGGGGCTGCCGACGAATATCCGGCGAGTACCGATTTTTGGATTGGGCTGTGTGGCCGGAGCGGCGGGAATTGCTCGGGCCGCCGATTACGTACGCGCGTACCCATCACAAGCCGCGGCTTTAGTTTCGGTCGAGCTTTGTTCGTTGACCATTCAACGCGATGATCTCTCGGTGGCGAATCTGATTTCTTCCGGGCTATTCGCGGATGGGTCGGCGGCGGTGATCGTTACGGGAAGCGAGTTGAAAGCGGCGGGGCCTGAGATTCTTGCGACTCGATCGATCTTCTATCCCGAGACGGAAGAAATGATGGGATGGAAAGTGAGCGAGAAGGGGTTCCGCATTACGCTTTCGCCGGAGGTGCCGGTGTTGATTCGCGAACATCTGGGGCAGGATGTGGACGCTTTTCTCGGAGATCACGGATACAAGCGCAGTGATATTGGAAGCTGGGTGCTGCATACGGGAGGCCCGAAGGTGTTGGAAGCGACAGCAGCGGCTCTCGATCTGCATAACGGCCAGCTTGATGCTTCGTGGGATTGCCTGAAGAAAGTGGGGAATCTTTCTTCCGCCTCGGTGTTGGTAGTGCTGGAAGACGTGATGAGAAACAGGCGTCCGAAGCCGGGCACGCTCGGAGTGCTGGCGGCGATGGGGCCGGGATTCTGTTCGGAGCTTGTACTTCTGCAATGGTGAGGATTGGGCGTTGTTGAGTGTGACAGATGTATTTGTAATCGGGGGCGGGCCCGCAGGTTTGGCGGCGGCGATTGCGGCGCGGCAACGCGGATTCCGCGTGATGGTCGCCGATGGCGCGGAGATGCCGATTGACAAGGCCTGCGGCGAGGGACTCATGCCGGACGGCTTGGCCGCGCTCTCGCGGTTGGGGATGCAGTTGCCTGTCGGCGAGGCGCATGCGTTCCGTGGCATCCGTTTTGTGGGATTGGAATCCTCCGCAGAAGCTGATTTTCCCGGAGGCGGGCTTGGACTTGCCATGCGGCGTCCGGCTTTGCATCGACTCATGTCCGAACGTGCGGCGAAGATGGGCGTGGAACTATTGTGGCGAACTGCTGTCACCGGAATCGAACCCGACCGAGTGCGCATGGGCAAACACTTTGTGCGCACGCGTTGGATTATCGGGGCCGACGGGCCGAACTCACGCGTTCGAAAGTGGGCTGGGCTGGAGAATCATTCTCAAGCTCGATTTCGCTATGCGTACCGGCAGCATTTTCGCGTTGCGCCCTGGACCGATCACATGGAGATCTACTGGGGCAAGGAGTGTCAGGGTTATGCGACAGCGGTTGGGCCCGAGCAGGTTTGTGTCGCGGTAGCTTCGCACAATCCGAAAATGCGATTAGGAGAGTGCCTGCGTCGATTGCCTCGGCTGAATGCGCGGCTCCGCGGCTGCGAAACATCATCTCCAGAGAAGGGAGCGCTGACAGGTAATCGAAGTTTTCATCGCGTGTCGCGTGGCAATGTGGTTTTGATCGGGGATGCTTCCGGCACCGTCGACGCGATCACAGGGGAAGGTCTTGGCATGGCCTTTGGACAAGCAGTGGTGTTGGCGCGGTGTCTGGAGACTCGGAATCTTGAGCACTATGATGCGGAACATCGGCGACTCGGGCTTCGTCCGCGATGCATGGCGCGATTGATGCTCATGCTGGATGGACGACCTTGGCTGCAGAATCGCACGCTGCAAGCGTTCCGAAAGCATCCGAATGTTTTTCGCAGGCTGCTGGCACTGCACATTGGAGCTGTGCCGCCTGTCGATCTGGTTTGGGATGGGCTTACTCTCGGATGGGGGTTATTGACATCATAATGCGCGTTCGAGCCATGGGATTGCGTGTGGTTGCGGCAGGAGCGCTACTGTTCGGCTACGTGTTTTTCGCTGCGGCGCAGGATACCGAGTTCCGGCTGGATCCGGCGCAGAGTTCGGTGAAGTTTACGCTGGGAGATGTGCTCCACACTGTGCATGGAACCTTCAAGGTGAAGCAGGGCGCGCTTGAGATGGAGCCGACGGGAAAAATGACGGGCCAGATTGTGGTCGATGCGACCAGCGGCGACAGCGGCAGCGGCATGCGCGACCGGAAGATGCACAAGGAAGTGCTGGAAAGCGCGAGGTATCCGGAGATCTTATTTCGCCCGGAGCAAGTCGAGGGGAATATTCCGAGTCAGGGAAAAGCTTCGGTCATGGTTCGGGGCATGTTCAGCATTCATGGAGCAGACCGGCAGATTAGAGTTCCGGCGCAGGTCGAGACTTCCGGCGATCATTGGACCGCCAACGTTCACTTCACCATTCCGTATGAAAAATGGGGAATGAAAAATCCCAGCACATTGTTCTTGCGGGTTAGCGATACGGTGGACATCGATTTGATGGCGGCGGGAAGTGTTGTGAAATCGACTGCCAAGTCGACTCAATAGCCATTCTTCGGCGTGATCGACTTTCCTTCCGTGCATTGATAAGCGCGACCAGCTGCCAGATCCTTGTATTCCTCTGTTCGTCCACTGGGCCAGTCGATGACTACACGATCGATGCGGTCGTGTTTTTCCAGCCCGAAGGTAACGGGAAGCTCGGACTGTGACAAATAGCTGGATCCGCCCTTCACCATGCGAGTCTGCATCAAACCGCCTGCAAAAACACGCACAGTGGCGCCGATCGCGTCGCGGTTGGATTTTGTGCCGACAAGATGAAAGCGGATGCTGCGATTTCCGGAGGATACGTCGTTGCGATAAAGATAAGCGGGACCGTTGTTCGTCGTAATTAGGAGATCAAGGTCGCCGTCGCGGTCGAAGTCGGCATAGGCGAGGCCTCGTCCCACCTTTGGCTGTTCGAAGCTGGCTCCAACTTCGGAGGCGACATCGTGGAACAGTCCCTTTCCGTTGTTCAGAAAAAGCTGCGGAGGCTGGGCATAGCCGACGTTTCCGCGAATATTGCGCACCGTCTCATCGATGTGTCCGTTGGTGACGGCGAAATCGAGCCAGCCGTCGAGATTCACATCGAGAAATGAGCAGCCGAATCCCAGGCTGTTGCGAGAGGCAAGTCCGACGCCAGATTGCGGGGCTATGTCTTCGAATGTCTTTCCACTCTCGCGATAGAGTCCGATCATTTCGTTATCGAAGTTGGTGATGCCGACGCCAGGATTGCCGGAGTTGTCGAAATCCGCGACATCGATACCCATGCCGGCGCGTGCTCTGCCCTCAGTGCTGAACGCGATGCCCGCTTCAACGGCGGCATCTTTGAATGTTCCGTTGTGCTGGTTGCGGTAGAGCTTGTTGGGCTGCGTGTCGTTGGCGACCATGAGATCGAGCCAGCCGTCATGATTTTGATCGAACAGCGCAACGCCAAGAGACTTGGAACTGCTGTCGAAAATTCCGCTGGAGGCGGTGACGTCTTCAAAAGTGCCGTTGCCGCGATTGTGGAAGAGCCAGCAGGTCTCTCCGCGGTACGCTTCCGGAGTGCAATACGATTTGTGCTTGCCGTCGAGGCTGCAGAAGACGTCGCGCTCCGGCGACCACTTCACGTAATTGCAGACGAAAAGATCGAGAAAGCCGTCGCGATCGTAGTCGAACCACACAGCGGATGTGCTGAACCCTTCGCGTTTTCCCAATCCCGAGGAATGGGTGACATCGACAAAAGTCCCCTTGCCGGTGTTGCGAAAGAGGCGATTCTGCCCGACGCAAGTAATGAGGATGTCGGGCCAGCCGTCGTTGTTGTAATCGCCGACGGCTACTCCCATGCCGTAGAGTTCGACGTCGAGACCGGAGTGCGGCGTGACATCGGTAAAAGTGCCGTCGCCGTTGTTGTGATAGAGCCGGAGCGTGGTCCGGTTCTTTTTGTGTCCCGGCCAGTGGGATCCGTTGATCAGCAGAATGTCCTGCCAGCCGTCGCGATCGTAGTCGAGAAAGGCGCAACCGGAGCCCATGGTTTCGGGCAGAAACTTGCCGCCGAAGGCTCCGCTATTGTGCTCGAAGTGAATGCCGGCCTGCGCAGTAACATCCGTGAATCGAAAGCCGAGAGAGGCTGCATGCACTGTCTGCTTCGACAGCACGTTGTAGCGCGAGAAGTACGGCCAGGCAGCCAGGCCAGCCATGGACCCCAGGAAAGACCGGCGATTCACGGAACGTTCACCAGCCCGGCGCGTATCGCGTAGACGACCAACTCCGCGGTTTTGTGAATTCCCAGGGTATTCATGATGTTGGCGCGGTGAACGGCAACCGTATTCGCGCTCAGATCGAGGGCGGTGGCGATCTCTTTATTCGACTTGCCATCAACGATCATCTGCAGGACTTCGAGTTCGCGCTGGGTGAGCGCGGCGCTGCGTTCGCCTTTCAGAACTGATCGTTGTTCAACTTTAGGATCGAATACAGTTTCGCCGGCAGCAACTTTGCGGACAGCTGCGCCGAGTTCGAGATCCAGAGCGTCTTTGAGAACATATCCTTTTGCCCCGGCCTCGATGGCCTGACGAACCCATGTGTTTTCGGTATGCATGCTGAGCATGAGAACGGCGGTCTCGGGAGAGTTTTCGATGATCTGGCGCGTCGCCTGAAGGCCATTCATGCCGGGCAAAGCGCAATCCATCACGACGACTTGGGGATGCAGTTCTTTGGCGAGCCTGATGGATTCTTCACCATCACCCGCTTCGCCGACGACTTCCATGTCGGGTTCGTCTTCCAGCAAGCGGCGGAAGCCGCGGCGGACGAGGCTGTGATCATCCACGAGCAAGACTGTGATCTTCTTTTCCATAAGACTCCGCTTTCTCTCTCGGTACCGTCAGATGCACGAGCGTACCGCCTTCGGGCGGACGTGAAAACACGATCTGCCCGCCCATCAGTTCGGAGCGTTCGCGCATCGCGACCAGGCCGATGCCACGCCGGCTTTGGCGCTCAGGGAAACCCGCGCCATGATCTTCAATTTCCAACTCCAGGGTGCGGGGCAAAAAACGCAAACGCACCCAGACCTTTTTTGCGTTCGAGTGCCGAGCCACGTTGTTGAGTGCTTCCTGCAGAATACGATAAATGTGCACACCGGCGGCGCCGTCCACTGCGAACGGCTCGCCCTGCTTTTCATAGGATATGGCAATTCCGGTTTGCCTTTCCACGGTGGGGATGTACCAGTCGAGCGTACTCTCAAGGCCCGCTTCATCGAGCATAACTGGATGAAGCGCCTGCGAAAGGGTGCGGACTTTTTCAAGTGTGGACTGCACGGTTTGGAGGACTTCCTGCAGGTCCGCCCTGAGCGAGGAGCCTTCCGGCGCGTGAGTTCCGGCGCGGCGCAGCATGGATCCGATCGCGGTCAGAATCTGCCCGAATTCATCGTGCAATTCGCGCGAGATGTAGCGCAGAGTCGACTCCTGCGTGGAAATCAGCTTCTGGGCAAGTTCGCTGCGGCGCTCCGAGATCTCGGCGAGGCGGGCGAACAGACGGCGATTCCAGCGAATCAGCGAAAGTCCGTTCAGCAGGACCGCCAGCAGAGTAGCGCCGAGAAAGATGTAGACCTGCCGTTGCACGCGATCGTAGATCTGGACGATGCGCTGTCCGGCCTGCTCCTCGTTTTCGCTGTTTTGCACCAGCAGGCGCGCGACCGCAGTGCTGAGCGCGGCCTGGCGTTCCTGCAGAGAGAGCTGAATCTGCTCGCGAGCCTCTTTTTCGTGGCCGTCGCGTGCAACCCCGAACATGCGGTCCACGGCGTCCCAGAACTGGGTGAAGGAACTGCTGAGGAAGGCTTTCTGCTCGGGAGTGCGGCTGGCGGCGGCGAATCCGGCTTCGAGGCGCATGGCGTCGTCGAGGTCGGTGCGAATGCGCTGAAACTGGGCGGACCAGGCGGTCAGCGGATACGGTTCATCGCTGCTGACCATGTCGCGCATGGCGACGGCGAGCAGGTTGAGATCATTCTGGATGCGGAGCAACTGCAGGGAGTCCTTGCGGTTGCGGTCGACGAGCTGGGTCTGAAGTTTGCGAAGGCCGGTAACCTGCCATGTGATATAGGCCGAGTAAGCGACCACCACTGACAGAGTTATGAGGAGTGCCAGCAGCAGGCCGAAGGTCGGCGAGCGCTCCTGAGAGACACGGGACACGCACCGAGCATACAACGCCGACGCGGGGAATGTCACAGGCTGGAGGCCCGGCGCGGGCGGCCAAGATATGTGACAATGCAATATTACTGAAGCCAAACCGGGCTTCCCGGAGTCCAACGGTAGATTGAGTCCTCAAGCCAAAGAAGTTCCTAAGCCTCCGAAGATGCAGCGACTGAAGGCGGTCCTGCCGGAGGTCTGGAAGCTGATGCGCCCGCGCCGAGGCCTGCTCGCGGTGGGGTTCATCCTGATGGTGATCAATAAGGTCGCCGGTTTCGTTCTGCCGTACTCTTCGCGATTCCTCATCGACAATGTGGTCACGAAGCACCAGACTTCGATGCTGCGCCCGCTGGTGTTTTCCGTGCTGTTTGCCACGCTTGTGCAAGGCGTGACTTCGTTTTCTCTGACACAGCTGCTGTCGAAGGCGGCGCAGCGACTGATCGCCGAGTTGCGCGAAGAAGTACAGAAGCACATCTCGCGGCTGCCGGTTTCTTTCTACGATGCGAACAAGACCGGGGCTTTGGTCTCTCGGATCATGAGCGACGTGGAAGGAGTGCGGAATCTGCTGGGGACGGGGCTGGTCGATTTCTCAGGCGGGATCGTGGCGGCAGGAATTGCGCTTGTTCTGCTGTTGCGCACGAGTGTTCCGCTGACGCTGATCGCCGTGGGCTCGCTGAGCTGCTTTGCGGCTGTACTGAACAAGGCGTTCGGGACGATCCGGCCCATCTTCCGAGAGCGGGGAAAGATCAATGCAGAAGTCACCGGACGCCTGACAGAATCGCTCGGCGGCGTGCGCGTGGTTAAGGGATATCACGCTGAGGAGCGCGAGGAAGGCGTCTTTGCCACTGGAGTGCGGCGGTTGCTGGATAACGTCATGCGGACGCTGACCGCGACCTCGCTGATGAGTTTGTCCGCGAGCGTCCTGCTGGGACTGGTCGGCGCAGCGACCATGTACGTTGGCGGCCACCAGATGATTGGGAACACCCTGACTCCCGGCGGATACATTTCGTACAACTTGTATCTCGTATTCCTCGTCGCGCCGATTCTGCAGGTCGTTTCGATCGGGACTCAGATCACGGAAGCCCTTGCCGGCCTCGAGCGGACGCAGGAGATCATGAGTGAGCGCCCGGAGGATCAGGATCCGCGACGATCGATAAAGCTCGAAGATATCATCGGCCTGGTCGAGTTCGAAAATGTCAGCTTCACTTACGACGGAGCGCACGAGGTGCTGCACGAAATTTCATTCCGCTCGCAGCCGGGGACGGTGACGGCTCTTGTCGGCTCGTCAGGATCGGGAAAATCTACGACGATCGGCCTGATTTCCGCGTTCTACATCCCGACGAAGGGAGCGATCAGCGTTGACGGCGTCGATCTAAGCACGGTCCGCTTGGACTCGTTTCGCACGCGGCTGGGCGTGGTGTTGCAGGAGTCATTCCTGTTTGACGGGACAATCCGCGAGAATGTGGCGTTCTCGCGCCCGGAAGCGAGCGAAGAAGAGATCATGCGCGCATGCCGCATTGCGCGCGTCGACGAATTCGCCGAATCGTTTGACGAGAAGTACGAGACGGTTGTCGGCGAGCGCGGCGTTAAACTCTCAGGCGGACAGCGGCAGCGAATCTCCATTGCCCGCGCCATTCTTGCCGAACCGCGCATTCTAATCCTGGATGAGGCAACGTCGAGCCTCGACTCCGAATCCGAACAAATGATCCAGCAAGGATTGTCGTACCTCATGCAGGGACGGACCACGTTCGTAATCGCTCACCGCCTTTCGACGATCCGCAGGGCAGATCAGATCATGGTCATGGAACAGGGCAGAATCGTCGAACGGGGAACGCACGCGCAGCTCTACGCGGCGCGCGGGCGCTATTACGATTTGTATACGCGGCAGCATGGAGTCGAAGAAAATCTATTCCTTGCCCCGGGCGAGGGCGACGCGGTGGTGGTCAACGGCAATGACGGCAAGTCTGGGGCAGCCAAAGAAGGAGATGCGTTGCAAGTCTTGCGGGGAGACATCCGCTGATGACTTCCGCGACAGCGCCTGTCGTTTCCGCAGCACGCGGGATAGTCGCGATCCGCAGCGAAAATCTCTGCCGGCATTACCGCATGGGCGAAACCGTGATCCGTGCCGTGGACGGCGTCTCGCTTGACGTCGCGTCAGGCGAATTCGTGGCGCTGCTCGGCAGTTCGGGTTCGGGCAAGTCGTCGATGTTGAATCTGATCGCAGGTCTGGACCGGCCGACATCGGGAAGCGTGATCGTGCAAGATCGCGATCTGGCCAAACTCTCTCGCGAAGAGCTCGCCAAATACCGGCTGCACGTGGTCGGAATGGTATTCCAGTCGTTCAACCTGATTGCCAGCATGACTCTGGCGGAGAATGTCGAATTGCCGCTGCGTTTCGCCGAAGTGGAGCGCGGCAGACGCGAATCCCTGTCCCACGAAGCCTTGGAACGCGTTGGCTTGCGGGCGCGGCTTCATCACCGTCCCAGCGAACTTTCCGGCGGCGAACAACAGAGGGCGGCGCTGGCGCGGGCGCTGATTAATCGGCCAAAGCTTTTGCTTGCCGATGAGCCGACCGGAAATCTGGACAGCCACACGGGCACCGAAATTATGAACATGCTCGCCGAATTCAATCGCGAACTCGGCATGACCGTTGTCATGGTGACGCACGAGCGCGCACTGGCCGAGCGATACGCGCAGAGAATGATTTTTCTTGCAGATGGAAAGTTGGTCGATGATCGACCGAATGTGCCGGCAGCTGCAGGAGGACAGGCGTGAAGATTTCCGATCTCACCGAACTCGCCCTGCGAAATCTGCGGGAGTCGCTTCTGCGGAATTCTCTGACCACCGTGGGAATTTCGGTCGGCGTCGCTTCGCTGGTCGCAATGCTTTCGCTCGGAACGGGCTTGCAGCAGCTGTTTTCACGGCGGTTGGAGAAATCAGGACTATTCGACACCATCTACGTTTCGTCGCGGCGCGAGATGCGCATGGGCCGTGCGGAAGAACGGACGGGCCCGAATCCCGCCGAGAGCCGCGTTCTCGATGAACCGGCACGGGTGGAGATCGAGCACCTTCCCAATGTGAGCGAAGCTTATCCCGATATCCGGTTCTCAACCGAACTGCAGTTCAACGACAAACCTCACCTGTCGATGGTGTCGGCTCTGCCAATGTCAGCAAAATCCAACGATGCCTTCGAAGGGATGCAGGGTAGTTTCTTCAGTTCGGATTCCGCGCCGGAAGTGATCTTGCAGAAATCATTCGCAGAGGAACTTCTAGGCAAAGTTCCTCCCTTGGGTGCGCCGGAGCCGGCCGTAGCAGAACTGGCAAAGCCGCTGCTTGGGAAAGAATTGACGATGAATTACGCGCAGCGCGAATCGACCGCCGCGCCCTTGAGACCTCCTGCAGGCCCAGAAAACGCGGCGGAAAGCGACATTGCCGCGGCATCGTATTCCGTGATTTCCCGCGAACAGAAATTGAAGATTGTTGGAATTGCGGATCTCGATCCCGAAAGCATGCGCGGACCAACTCGCGCGAAAGTATTTCTTCCCTTGAAACTGGCCGTAAGCCTTCACGTGATGCAGCCCACGGACCTCAGGGAAATTGCCCGCGGCGCGAACGATCGGGAGGTGTATTCCTCGATCAGCGTGCGCGTGAAAAATCCAGCGGAAATCAAGGGCGTTGAGGATTCGATCAAGAAGATGGGATTCACCACGTTCTCCATCCTCGATGCGAGCCAGAGCTTGCAGAAGGTATTCAAGGTCTTGTACGCATTCCTGGGAATCTTCGGCAGCCTCGCTCTGGCGGTCGCGTCGATCGGGATCGTCAACACACTGGTCATGGCAATTCTTGAACGCCGCCGCGAGATCGGCATTATGAAGGCGATCGGCGCCAGCGATGGCGACGTAAAGAAACTTTTCTTCGCCGAGGCCGGCGCAATGGGAGTTGTAGGCGGCGTGATTGGAGTCGTCCTCGGCTGGGCAATCGGCCAGGTCATCAATTTCGGCACGAATCTCTGGCTAAAAAGCCAGTCCATCACGCCGGAACATTTCTGGGCCGTGCCTTTGTGGCTGGTGCTCTTCGCGATTCTTTTTGCTTTCTTCGTCAGCCTGGTTTCCGGCCTGTATCCCGCAGGGCGCGCGGCCAAACTTGATCCCGTGCAGGCGTTGCGCTACGAATAGATCGATCAGCATGATCTCTCCTGTTTCGTTTTTCCGTTGGATTCTTCTGTGCATCCTGATGTTGGGTGGATCGATGGCTGCGCAGAGCCGCATCGACTGCAGCGCGCTCAACAGCCGCATCCTCAAGCAGGTTGTTCATTACTGCGTTTACTTGCCGTCGGGCTACGACGCCGGAGCTGCGCAGAAACCGCCGCTACGCTATCCAGTCCTCTATTTCCTTCATGGCCTCGGAGATAACGAGCAGACGCTGTTCAACAGTGGCGGCTGGACGTTGCTCGACGGTCTTCGCAAGCAGCGCAGGATGGGCGATTTCCTCATCGTTGCGCCCGAAGGCAGGCGCAGCTTCTATATCAATTCTGCGAATGGCAAGGTGCCCTACAGCAATTTCTTTCTGCACGAGTTCATGCCCCACATCGAGGGCACATATCGGATTCGGCCTGGACGAGCGAATCGCGCGATCAGCGGAATCTCCATGGGAGGGTATGGCGCACTTCGTTTTGCATTCGCATATCCGCAACTGTTCTCGGCGGTGAGCGCGCAGAGCGCCGCGCTGATGACCGAGTCACCGCGGGAAATCGACGCGGCATCGCAGAGCGGCAATCCGCTATTAGGAGTACTGGGACCGGTTTTTGGAATGCCCATCAACATCCAGCACTGGAATGAGAACAATCCGCTTGTGCTGGCAAAGAAAAATGCTGCTGCCCTTCGCAGGATGGCGATCTATTTCAACTGCGGCCAGGATGACAATTACGGCTTCGAAAAGGGCGCAGCCGAGTTACATCAGGAATTGTTGCAAGAGCGCGTGAAACATGAGTATCACGCGTACCCGGGCGATCACAGCATTACGTACTTCCTCTCGTACTTCGAGGAAGTGATGGAGTTCCATTCCAAAGCCTTTGGCCTTTCAGCCCAGCACTGAAATTCCGCGCGCGTGATGTAAACTGACCAGAAGCAAATCCGTTGCGTTCGCCGCGTGCGGCGGCATTCAAAAGCGGGCCAACGCAACTGATCCGCCGGAGAGGTGGCCGAGTGGTTGATGGCTCCGGTCTTGAAAACCGGCGTACCCGAAAGGGTACCGGGGGTTCGAATCCCTCCCTCTCCGCCATATCTCTTGTTATCAATAAGTTGTAAACTGTGATACCTACCGAGATACCGAGTTGGATCGGAGGTAGTCCCAGTGGCCAACACTCAGTCCCGCGAAGTTAACCTCACCAAACGAGTCCACACCGCAAACGGGCTACGCTACTGCCCAGTCGTTCTCTCCCCAAATGGCCGCGTAAAGCCTGACCTCGTCCTCGTAAACGGCAAGCCAGAAAAGCACGTAGAAGGGGCTTACTACTTGGAATGGCGTGAGCACGGCAAGCGAATCCGCCTGTCGGTTGGCAAGGATGCACAGGACGCGGCAGCCCGACGCCAGCGTAAGGAAGCCGAACTCCACGCGCTGAACAATGGCGTCAATGTTGTGCCGGAGGCTGACGACGACAGTCACAAGTCGGTGGCCAAGGCAGTCGCCGCATTCCTCGAAGAAACCGAGCTAACGAAAAAGCCAAAAACGCTGGCGGCATACACGACCGCGTTGAACTACTTCACCGAGTCCTGCTCCAAGCTTTACCTGCATGAGATCGAGCGGCATGACCTGCTGAAGTTCTCAGGGTTTCTCCGCGACGTGAAGAAACAATCGCCCCGCTCCGTCTATAACAAGTTCGAAACCGTGATGACCTTCCTCAAGGCCAATGGCATTCGCGGTCTGGTCGGCAAGAACGATTGGCCACGCTACACCGAGGAAGAACCCGAGATGTACGAGCAGGCAGACCTGGACAAGCTCTTCAAGGCCTGCAACAACGAAGAACGGCTCTGGTTCGAGTTCTTTCTGATGACCGGCATGCGCGAGCAAGAAGTCATGTACACGTACTGGTCCGACGTGAACTTCGCGGCCTCAACGGTGCGCGTCAGTCACAAGCCCGACCGAAACTGGACTCCGAAGGCTTACAAGGAGCGCGAGATCCCGATCCCGTCGAAGCTCGCGAAGAAATTGAAGGCGTGGAAGGCGAAGGCGGACAAGACTTGCGGGCTGGTGTTTCCTACGTCAGGCTGCAATCCGAAGCTGGATTTTCTCGACTGCCTCAAGGCATGCGCGGAACGGGCCAAGCTCGACGAGGAAGATTTCTGGCTGCACAAGTTCAGAGCGACGTTCGCGACCCGATGCCTTTGGGCTGGTGTCGATCTGCGGACCGTGCAGCAGTGGCTTGGGCACTCCGATATGGAGAGCACGATGCGGTATTTGAAGCCGTCTAGGAGCGCGAAAGTACAAGAGAAGGTGAATCAGATCTTCGGGTAGGCGAATCTCGGCCCCGGCAAACTTTATTCACCTTGCCCTCAATTCAGTTCGCTTTAGAAATCGCACCTGCTCACAGTAGTAACGCACGGGACAAGGTGGAGGCCCTAGGGTTCGCGGATTACTTCGTCTCGTTGCTCTGGCCTTATGGAAATTCAGCTTCGGCTGTGGGTAACTCGGATGCTGCGACTGGTTTGTCAGAGGGAGCGACTGCGCCAAGAGCGATGGCGGTGCATACAACTCAATTGAGTTACGCGGGAAAGAATTGTCGAATTCTGAGATTACGGTGCCATCCGCCAGGAAGAGATTACTTCCGGAGGGGGTGATAACGGAAATAGTATCGAGCACTTGATGCCGGAACGAGAGAAGCCTGGGACTCGTTAGCTGACTGAAATCGAAGGCCGCGAGTGCATCTGAAGCATCTGGATCGGTGATTCCCGTTCCCACATAGACCAAACCATTCTGAATCGCGACCGACACCGCCAAAGTGATCGAGCCGGTGGTAGTGTACGAGGGGAACGGGTTGAAAACCGGCATAGCAGTCTGGCTAAGTTGTTTCACTTCCGCCGGATTTGATATATCGACAATCACCAATCCTGAAGAATCGGCTGGCAAAAACGCCGTCGTTCCCGATGTCGCAACATCCCACACTGGTGTGCTGAGCGTGAACTGTGAAAGCAATGTGGGCGCATTCACATTCGAGATGTCGAATATCAGCAAGCCTTGAGGACCGTCAGCGACGAACAAGAGTGTTCCCGAAATCCTCATCGTGACCGGAGGAGCAGGGATCGAGACAGCGGCGATCTGACTGGGACTTGCTGGCGTTGAAACGTTAAACACAACCAATCGGCTGTCGCCCGTACCAGCAAACAACGTAGTTCCCGACAATGCCAGCGCATTCACGGGAACGGTAACTGAACCTACTTCGGTTGGACTGCTGGCATTCGATATGTCCACAACCTTTAACTTGTCATTGAGGCCCAGAAAAGCGCTGGTTCCCGAAACCTGCACGGCCAATCCATATTCATTTGAGTAGAGAAGGCTCCCAGAGCGTGTAGGTTGACTTCCACTTGCGTCGAACGTAATTAGGCCTCCGTCTCCGTATGGGTCAGTGACCCCGGCGGCATACAACGTGGAGGACTGAACGACTTGGTCAAAAACCTGCTGAAACTGCGCGTTATCCAATTCATAGAGAGGGTTCGGCGGTTCGTTAACCGGCCCTCCCGGTGCAGAAATATCGAATACCGCCAAGCCACCCAGAGCATCAGCAGAATAGAAGTTGCTGCCAGCGAGCGCCCCGTTTGGAAATGAATACGGGTTTTCGCTACCGACATCTTCAAGGTTGGCTGTAATGGTTGGAGTTGCGGGATTGCTTACGTCGATTACCAAGTAGTTGAAGTGTTGCCCCAGCGCAAGGACCTGATTGCCTTGAACCGCTCTGACGCTGATCATGGCAAAATCGCCGACCTGCGTAGGCGTGGGAGTGGAAAAATCATAGACACCATTGTCGTCAAAAACGAGCTGCCCCACCGCTTGCACTTGGAATCCGTTATCTCCTGTTGGAATCCAGGTCACAAGCGTCGGTGACGGAGTTGAGATGTCGAACGCATCCAAGGCCTTGCCATATGCGCTGCCATCGGGGTGCGGCTGGGATGCGTAAATCATATTCCCGCCTCCCGTGATGGATATGAACCCTCCGACCACTCCTGCCGCACCTGAAGGTGGGGGCAGGTTGTATTGATTCTGAATGACACTCCCACTACGCACGTCAAATGTGTACACCGGAACCGTCGTTGAAGCGATGGTTGAGGCCTGACCAAAGCCATAAATAATTCCATCGTTCACCGTCGAAATCGCCAACTCCGGAATATTGACAACGGATACGAGCACAGGCTGCTGATTCTGAATGTTGTAGATCGTGATGTGGCTCGGCACCGGTGTAACGTACCCGGAATCCACTGTAAAGAGATAATCTTTCCGAAGCCTATCGCGGCCTGCGCGATCTTGCTTCCATTTACCAAAATGCGTTCGGCGACACGACGAAGGCAGCCTATTACAACGCCGCCGACGCCATGCAGAACGGCATTCTCACGATGTGGATGAATGGAACCTGGGCCGTCTACAAAGACGGCATCGGCCGTCTCGCCGCGCCGAACATGGGCACATTGTATGCCGACGCAAGCGCACAGGTGTTTCCAGTGCTGATGGGCGTCGTGACTTCCTCAGACACCCGCGCGCAACAGTCCTACTCGGCATTCAACGCGGCGTGGCCCAACTGGCCGACGCTCTCGTTCAATGCACAAGATGCCTTTCCGTGGTGTCTGGTCGGAACGGCCGCCGCTGCCATGCGAGACAACAGCCGGTTATCGACGTACATCAGCACGATTCAGAGCAAGTACGTAAACTCCAATTTTCCGTGGCCGTTCTACATCGCCGAAGCAGGATGGTTCATGCGGGCCAACAACTACATGCTAGGAAAGGGATACTAACGCTGCTGTCCTGCCAAAACGAGAGGTCCAACCCCGCAACCGTTGGGCCTCTCGATCTTTAGCGCCTCAATAATCTTCAATCGTCAACAAGCTTTGAATGGCGTCAACGAGCCCTGTCATCCTGAGCGCGTTTTTTGCGCGAAGGGCCTGCCCTGAGGTGAAGACGAAGGGGCCTATGCATTTTGCTTGCGTCATCTGCGCCGCGCGAACTCACGGAGTCTTCCGCCGCCAAGAGCCTTCTGCTCGCGATGACACCAATGTAGCTCCGCTCACTTCAAATCCGCCAGATCCGCCTGCAGTTGCGCCAGGCTGAATCCCTGCGGCGTAGTTTTCTTCCCCGTCAGATAATCCGTGCTCAAGATCGCATACGCTTCATCGCAGTATGCTTCCCAGAACGACCACGTCATCATCTGCAACGCGCCCCACGTGACCACCGTGACGCCTCGCGCGTCATACGCGACCACCGGAATGGCGTGCCCTCCCCATGATCCTGGCTTACCGTCCCCGTTCGCGCCCCCCGGAGGCACCGACCACGGCTGATGATTCTGTACCTGTGCTTGCGCGCTGATTGGCAACTGCACTCCGATGTAGCAGCCCTCGAACATGTACACCGCGTCCATGATGTGATTGTGATTCACCGGTTCCAGCGCGACATATGCGCCGATCTTGTGTCCGGCAATACCGCTCTGCCGCCAGTAATTCAGCACATCGATCTCAACCGCGCCGTTGTCGTTCGCCCCGGTCGTCGGGTTGTAGCCCGTGATCGCTGAGTACGCCGCTACAATCTGCTTATCGGTCGGCGTGACCATTTTCTTTTTCGCGTTCGCGGTCCATTCCATGATCAGGTGCCCGGCCGCAGCACACGTGCAGTCGCCAATCTGATCGTTCTCCATCATTCCCCACGACGTTACTTTCGTCGTGAGATCAAAACTCGCCGGAGGTGTCGGCAAGTCCGGCGTCACGTACGATGCGAGCAGCAGCGTTCGCGGATCGTGCCGCGCAATCTGCTTCCCCAGTTTGAGTTTTTTCGGATCGACTCGCGTGGGATCATTCCGTAGCGCCACACTTTTACGCGAATCGGGCAGCGACAAATCCAGTTTCCTCACCACCATGTGAGAATCTCCTTCAGCGATGAATTTTTAGGGGACCATTCCAGAAGAAACGTGCGCCGGACTCTTCGCTGATCCGGCGCTCGTTTCTTCTCTACGCGAATGGGGGAAGGAAGCTGCGCACCGGATATTAGTCCGCAAACTCCTCGGCGCAGCAATTTCCAGGAAAATGTTACGAAAAGCGAACAAGCGCGAATCGGATTCGCCCAGATTCACAGGCCCGAACCGGAATTGGATTTTGTGAGAGTACACGAGATGTGTGCCGCTGTGGTTCTTCGTGAGGCTTCGTGTCTTTCTCCGTAATTCTTAAGCAACCGAGAACAGTTGCAATTGGGCGTAAGCAGCGGCTGCCACCCGTAACATTCTCAGATCCAGAAATCCCTGGACTGTGTCCCGGGACTCGCGGGTGTGGCGCTGGCAGCGCGGCTGATACTCGGCTCCACCCGGTTTCGCCCCGAGTTCTTCGCCTGATAAAGCGCGGCGTCGGCGGCGTGTAACAGTTTCTCAATCTCGTCGGCGGCCTCTCCTGTGGCGATCCCCAGGCTCAGGCTGACCTGCACGCTCGCTCCTCCGACCATGATGTTGCAGTCGGCCACGTGTACTCGCACCCGCTCCGCGAGTTCCCACGTTTCCGTCATGCCGCAACCCGGAGCAACGATCAGGAACTCTTCTCCGCCGTAGCGTCCCACCGAATCGTACGGACGCACCACCGCCGCGATCCCGCTCGCAATGATCCGCAGCACCGTATCCCCCGCCGCGTGGCCCCGGCTGTCATTCACCGACTTGAAATGATCCACATCGATCATGATCAATCCTACCGGCTGCCTGTCCCGCTCAGCTCGGAGCAGTTCCCGCTCCAGAATGCTCAGAATCGCCTTGCGATTCCACAGGCTGGTGAGGCCGTCGCGCGACGCCTCGCGGCGCAACGCCTCCTTGGCCAGAATCAACCGGTGCTGCGTAACCAGCAACCGCGCGCTCGAGAAGGCGAACGAAAGCAATACCACCACTGAGGCCAATCCCAGCCGCTCGCGCGCAATTCGAAATGACATGAACAGTGCCAGCAGCGGATAAATAAGATAAGAAACTTCCGAATAGATCTTCTTTTCGCGAATGATTGGCTCAGGTACGATCTCGGGCGCCTCGGCCTGCTTCCACGTCAGCGCAATCACCATTGGTGCGATCAGCAGCGCGCTCCATAGCAGGTCGAACCACTGTCCCGTCTTCATGTTTCGTCCGGGACCGTAATAGTAGAGCGCGTCCACGCATCCCGAAAGCGCGAGGAAAATTCCCATCCGCCCGAACAGCGAGCGCACATCGCGCGAGCGCGTAAACAGTCCGCGCAGAACGAACGCGGTCGCGACCAGCCCATATCCGCCGAAGTACGCGAACCAGACCGAATGCGACAGCTCCATCGGAGAATCCGACTTCGGCAAATAGAAGAAATACAAATAGGCCGCAATGCAGACCAGCACACCCTGCGCGAAATCTAGCGCCATCACCGCATCCAGGCGGCCTGTTTCGTGATCCGGATCCAGGAACAAAGCCATCGCCAGGGGCGCAAACCAGAATGAGAACAACAGGTTCGTGAAGGGCAGAATCAGCGGAACCGCCGCAAGGTCGTTGTAGACGCTCAGTCCTTGGGCGATCAGCAAGAAGATGTACGCTATCGCAGCGAGTGTCCAGAAGGCGCGCGCCATGCCCTCTGATCGGCGTCTGGTTTCGACCAGACTAAAGATCAGTAATCCACCCAGAACAAACTGAATCACATCTGAGAAAACGGGACCGTTTCCCTGCGCGCCCCACACAACAGCGACACAAATGTGCAGCAACCAGAGCAATCCGGCTGCGGCAACAATCGTTCGCGGTCGCGACATTGCGATCCCTTTCGTCATGAAATGTGCAGCTGTTCTTGGCGGGGAGGACGGAGCACACCTGTGCCCGGACCGAAATACCCTCTAGTATGTGCGATCCCCCCGGTACTTACGAGTGCCCATGGTACCGCGACATCTGATTACCCGCCGTTCGGAATTAGCACCATTCCTGGAGCAATCGCCCCAGAATTTCCACAGCTTTTCCAAGATCATTCAGTTCGTCGGGTGACAAACGAATCAGCCGCGCCGCAAGCGCTTCGATCCGCATCCGCCGACCTTTCTGAAGTAGCCGGATGCCCCGGGCCGTAGCGCGTATGTTCATCCTTCGTGCATCCTCGGGATCGTTCGAAATGTGCACGAATCGGCTGCGTGCAAGACCAGCGACAATGCGGCTCATGGTCGGCGGCTTCACCTGCTCGGCAGCCGCCAGTTCTTTTAATGTTTTCGGCCCTCCGAAAACCAGCACAGATAGCGCCGAGAGCCGCGCCGGTCCTTCCCCGGTCGCGACATCCTGCTTGCGAACGCGCCGCAGCAAATGGATCGCTGCCGAGTGCAGTTTGTCAGCGACTGCGAGGGCATCCGGATATTCCTGAGACATGGCTTGACTTCTATCTCCAAATATAGTTAGCTACGCTAACTAATTTGAGAAGGGAGATCAAGACCATGGCACCGGGAATTACCAGGTTGGGACAAATCCATATTCGCGCCCACGATGTGGATCGCGCAGCCGAATTCTACGAAAAAGTTCTGGGACTGAAACTGCTGTTCAAAGCGCCTCCAGGCCTCGCGTTCTTCGATTGCGGCGGTGTGCGCCTGATGATCGATCATCCCGAGAAGCCTGAATTCGATCACGCCAGCTCGATTCTGTATTTCGCCGTACCCGATATACAGTCCGCGCACGCCGGATTAAAAGAAAAAGCTGTCCGCTTCGAGGACGTTCCCCACATGATCGCCCGCATGCCCGACCACGACCTCTGGATGACCTTCTTCCGCGACTCCGAAGACAACCTGCTAGCCCTGATGAGCGAAGTGAAAAGATAGCGCGTTGCGCGGGCACCCGGCCCGCGTATGATGATTCATCACCTATGTCATCCTGAGCCGCAGCTTTTAGCGGCGAAGGATCTATGCATTTGCGGGCAGCTTCGATGCTCTGTTGCAATGGCGATAACTCCCCGCCTTAGCCCCCACTCTATCGACCCGCTATAATATCCGTTTGCGCCCAACCCTCTTTTTGGGACCGTGCGCCTCAGGGAAGGAAATCATGCCAACTGACATCATCATGCCCCAGATGGGCGAATCCATCGTCGAAGGCACCATCACCAAGTGGCTCAAGAAGCCCGGAGACAAAGTCCAGCGCGACGAACCCCTCTTCGAAATCTCTACCGACAAGGTCGACGCCGAAATCCCTGCGCCCGCGTCCGGCGTGCTCCAGGAAATCAAAGTCACCGAAGGCACAACCGTAGGAGTCAACACTGTAGTCGGAACTATCGCGGTCGATGGCGAATCCGCCGCCGCAAAGCCCGCCCCGAAAGCCGCTCCCGCAGCCGAAGCTAGCGCGCCGCCAGCTGCCGCACAACCATCTCGGCCGCGCGCCGAGGCACCAGCCCCACTGCCCGCCGCCTCTAGTCAAGAAGAAGAAGCTGAAGAAGCCCGCTCCTCCCCGCTCGTCCGCAAAATCGCCCGCGAGCACGGAGTCCATCTCTCGCAAGTCACCGGCACCGGGCTCGGCGGCCGCATCACCAAGCAGGACATCATGCAGTTCATCGAACACCAGGGATCTACGCAACCGGTTTCGACGCCTGCTCCTGCTCCCGCTCAGCCTGCCGCCGCCGCGCCCGCGCCTCCGCGCCCGGCAACTCCCGCTCCCTATCCGGGCGATCTCGTTCCCATGTCGAACATGCGGAAGATCATCGCTAAGCACATGATCGAGTCTCGCCGCACCAGCGCGCACGTCCACTGCATGTACGAAGTGGATTTCACCCGCATCGTCAACCTGCGCAACAAACTCAAGTCGGGATTCGAGCAGCGTCACGGTGCGCGCCTTACTTTCATGCCATTCTTCGTCCGCGCCGCCGTCATGGCTCTTCAGCAGTGGCCCATCATCAATGCCAACATCGAAGGCGATAACATCCGCTATCACCGCTACATCAACATGGGAATCGCGGTCGCTCTCGATTGGGGACTCATCGTCCCGGTCCTCAAAAACGCCGGCGATCTCAATTTCCTCGGCCTGCAGCGCGGTATCACCGATCTCGGCGAGCGCGCCCGCACGAAGAAACTGAAGCCCGAAGATGTCGAAGGATCCACCTTCACCATCACCAATCCCGGCCAGTTCGGAGCCGTCTTCGGACTCCCCATCATCAACCAGCCGAACTCCGCCATCATGGGCGTCGGCGGAATCACCAAGCAGCCAATGGTCATCACCGACAAAGATGGCAACGACTCCATCGCCATCCGCTCCGTTGTCCACTTGACCCTGGGCTATGATCATCGCCTCATCGACGGCGCAGTAGCCGACCAGTTCATGGCTCAGGTGAAGAAGAACCTCGAAGCCTGGACCGAAGAAGTCGGCTAGCTGATCATTCTGAGCCGCAGCTTTAAGCGTTTTTGTCATCCTGAGCCGCAGGTTTTAGCGGCGAAGGATCTATGGATTCGCTCGCAGCGTCGATGCTTCGAAGGGGCCCACTTCTCCCTGCCTTTGGCAGAAGTGGGGGTTTGACTTTCTGAATCACTGCACCACAGTCGGCGCTGTCTCACTCTTAGCCCAAGCCGAAGCATTCAAGCATTCCACGACGCCGTCAATCACAAGACCGATTCCCTCGCGAAACTTAACCGGATCCACAATCTCCCGCGCCGCGACAACATCAATCGTCTTGAGCGTGGTCTCCAACAACGACATCGCCGCATCCTTCTTCTCAGCTCCTGACTTGTTCGCACACATATTCTCGATCCCGGTCACCAGAGCCGGTACAAAACTGATCGCCTTCAACAATAGATTCACAAAATTCATCTCTCCTCCAATAATTGCAGCTCAACTGAATACTGAGTACCGAGTACTGAGTACTGGTTTTGTCCAAAACCGCATTACTTCTTTCCGCCGTCCTTCTTCCCAGCATCATGCGCGGCGATCATCGCCTTGATCTCGTTCTGCCCCTCGCGCAGCTCTCCCAGCTGTACTTCCGTCCGTATCCGTCCTTCGGTATTCGCCGCCGCAATCTGTTCCAGTCGCAACACCCGCGCCTTCGTCGATTCAATCTCCGAATCTTGCCTCGCGGTGCTTCTGGCGTCTTGTATGATGTAACCCGAAATCGAAAGCGCCAGAGCCCCCAGCGCGATCAACGACCGGCTGTCGAATTTCAGCAAGCGTTGCTCCCTCACTCCTGCCAGTTTCTTGTCCCAGGATTCTTCCAGCTCAGCCGCCTTCTCCCGCATCTCCTCCAACAGGTCCAATACTTCGAGTTGGAAATCTTTCGCCGTGTACGCCCCGCCCGCACCCGGCCTCTCTGCAATCCTTGAACTCTTGCTCAACACGCTCGTCTGGCTCATAGCGGATAGTCCACGTGCAATGCCGCCGCATACCTCGAATATCGCGACGAGCTGTCATAGAGCCGCAAGAAGTACGCCTGGGACCTCGCCAGCCGCGGCAGGCTGAACGTCCGCGTCGTAAATCTTCCCAGCAGATTTCGATCGTTCCCGGATCCCCAGCCAAAATCATGTGCCCGCACTTCGATCGCGAGCCCAGTCCCCGGAGCAATCCCGGCATCCACCTGCACCGTCGTCGAACTGATCTGGGCAACTTCGGCGCCCGTCAAACTCGCCAGGTAATACGAGCCCACCTCCGTTGTCGCGAGCCTAGCCGCCAAATCCTGCAGCGGAACTCTTGTGGCGCTGGCCTGATCTTCCCTTGCCAACGGCTCCGCCAGATCATTCGCGAAATCGATCGAATACATCCCGCGATCTCCCGCCGCATCTCTCCAATCCACCGCCACCTTCCGCACAATTGCGGTGAACGCCGCATTCCGCGATGGAACATCCACGCCCACTCCATCCCCCGGAAAAATATCGCTGGCTCCCCCAGGCAGAAAGTCGCTCCAAGTCTTATACGTTCCCAACCACGCAGAGCCGACACCATCATCCAGAATCGCCAGCGTCGCATTCTCGCAATCCGCCTGCGTCCGCGCGCTCGGAGCCTTCATCGTCCGCACCATTCCCCGTACTCCGTCATCCGTGCCACTCTGCAGCGCCGCAATCGCCTCGCTGTTGATGACTTCCGCCACCGCTCTCCCCGACCCGCGATAACTCGCCACAATCAGTGCGTTCAGCGGCGGCACGTACTGCGGATAAAAATCCAGCGTTGTCGAACTCACAATCCCGCATTGGCCGCCATCCGCCAGCGACTCCACCAGCTGCGTCGTGTAATGCGAATCCGGCAGCGCCATCCGCACCAGCGCTGTCGAGATATGCGTCACATACGTGGACGCTATGCTGCATTGCATGTCCGCCGCGTTCATCAACGCATACGTGCAAAATCCCGGAGCATTCGGAATCACATCGTCGTAAAGCACCGTCGCGGGAGCCACCATCGACGCCGGAACCGCCGGATCGACATCCTGCAACTCCAGCACGATCCTCACATCCGCCGGAATCGCCGCTCCCCCCAACCCGTTTCCCGCCTCATGCACGGACGAATGATATTTCTCACCCGACCGGTAAACCTCCATCGAGTAGACGTAAGTCGTCAGCACGTAGTGATGTCCCGCCTTCGTCGTCACCGCGGCTCCGGTCGCCGTACCATTAATCAGCGCCTGAATCTTCGATTCCGTGCCCGAAGGCATCACTTGGAATCCCGCCAGACAAGTCGCCGCGGAAATACTTCCCGCATACAGCCCTCCAATCACTCCCTGCGACGCCGCACTGAAACTCACATCCCCATGCTGCAACTCGAGCGCCCCGCCCAACTCAATTTGCTCGCTGAACGAGACGGTTGTCGCTCCGTCTCCCGATCCGCCGCCCACCTGCAACGCCTGTGCCGCAACTGATACAACCTTCGTCGGATCGTTCACCACCCACGTCGCTGCATCCAGCCCCGGCCCCGCAAACTGTTCATCGATCAGTGCCGTCCGATTCTGCTGGAAGGGTCTTTGCGACAAATAGAAACGCAAACTGAGGCCATCTCCAACAAAGTAGTCGCGGACATAAGCCTGGGGCTCATCAAGCCCAATCAGCGTCACGTCGTTCACCAGCACTCGCGGAGAACTCAGCTTCAATCCCGCCGGACAAAACGTCGCATCGCTCTCCTCGATCGCGTAGGTCGCCGTTCCGACAGGAGCGAAGATCAGAGCCCCATTCATTGCCCGATAGCATCCCCGCGTAGCCATCGCGATATCCGCTGCATGATCTGAAAACTTCTTCTGCGGATTCACCGCATACGCTGCCAGCACATCCAGATCCTGCACCGCACTCAAATCAAATCCACCCGGCAGCAGATCGTTTGCGAGCTGTCGCAACGCCGATCCCGCACTCCTCAGCACAAAGGGCGCCCGGTTCGGCAACACCTTTGCATCGAGCAAAACCTCATCGCTCTCCGCCGTTAATCCATACCGGTAAACCGCCCCAGCCTCGCCCGAGCCGAGATACTCACACTCCGCAGCCGCTGTCAGATACCCGGAAAATATAAAATCCCCATTCGCGAGTGTGACAGCAACTCGCGAACCCGCTACGGGCACAATAAATCCACTTCCACTTCCGAGCAGGCTGCAAGAAAATTTCGATGGCTGATTGATCTCCCGCACCAACTGCGGCGCAACAGTCCCATCCAGCGCCGACGTGTAATCCACTGCGCCCCGCCCCTCCAAGTTGTCGATAGTGATCCTCATCGCAATCCTTCGTGTTACTTCGTGTCCTTTGTGGTTGAAAGAGGTTTCGAATTTGAAGTCACTAGTACATCCCAGCCATTGCAGCCGGAAAATAACTTCGATAGCAGAGCACCGTCTGTCCATCATTCGTATCGACAAAAGGCAATGCCAGGAACGATGCATGCAGCGCCACCGCCGACACAGGTTTCGCAATCTCCGCCAAGCCTTCCCGCGCAAATCGTCCCGAGGCTCCCCGCGCCGTCGACGCGCTCAGCCGCGGATAATAAAAGCAGACGCGTCCACCGGACTCCTCTTCCGCAACGAACAACGCCGACCATTCCTGAAAGAACGACCCGCCCTCGCGATCGACGAACGCCACAACGACCTGCGCCGAGGCCCCCGCAAGAGGCGCTCCACCCAACAAAGGCTGCGCCAGAACGACCGATGTCGCTGTCACCTCCGCCACGCGCCCCACATTGAACGTAACTCGCCGCACGTAATCCGGATCCTGTTTCACAGCCGCCGCGCTGCTTACATATGCCGCCGCGATTCCCGATCCGACATATCCCACCTGCTGCTGGTAATCTGCATCCACCGCCACCAGGCATCCCCCCGCAAACACGCTTCCCACGCCCGATCCGATGATCAACTCGCTCGCCGTCGATCCCGGCAGCACCGCCACGGCCGCCGCCGCCGCTCCCCCCGAAGGCGCCGGCGACACATTTCCCGCCACCGGAGCCAGCACGTTCATGTGTTCCGACCCGCATGCCAGTGCCATCTGCAACTTGCCCCACTGCCGGAAATCGAATTCGACTCGCGCTTCCAGCGGACCGCGAAATTGTCCTGCCGGCATCGCCTTCGCTCCCGACTGCACGACATCCGTCGGAGTCTCATACCACCGCGCAAAATTCTCCACCCATCCCAAATCCACCCATGGCACAGGAGGCGCATCCAGTGAGAACATCCCGCTCGCACCCGGATCGAAAATCGTCGGTGTCTCGCTTCCTCGATTCACCGGCGCAAAAAACGCCCGCATCTTCCGGCTCACCGGAACCATCGCCGATCGCAACGAAGTCGTGCTCATATCGCTGCCACCTCCGAAAAGAAATACAGAGTCATCCGCGCCTTCCGTTCCACGCGCGCATCCTGATGACTCTCCGCATCCTCAGTCACGCCGCTTCTCACCCGCTCCGGAAACGACACGCGCCCTCCAAATCGGCCCGCACCTTTTCCCTCGTTGAATGACGGCTGATTCCAGAACACGCTCGTGCCCAGATCCGCGCTCGGCGACTGCGTGTAATCCCGCTTCTCCGTGCTCGTCGCTTGGCAGATGCTCAACAACTCGGAATCCAGTTGTGCCAGCAGCCGTCCGCGATCCACCATGCTCTGCACCGAACCCATGGTGTAGTACGAGATCGTCACGTCCAGGCTCATCAGTGTTCCCGTCCCTCCGCCGCCCGAGACCACGTCCGCCGCTCCCCACTCGACGTAAAACGTATTCGGCTGCGGCGCCGCAAAACTTGGCGGAAGATTCTCCACTACCACAACGGCAGGCATGGTCGCTCCATTCAGCGTCACCGTCCTCGCCGGATTCAGCGCAGCCAACCTCTCCTGCAGCGCCAGAAGAAAACTATCCTTAGCAAATTGCATAAATCCCCTGTGAACTCTGTGTCCTCTGTGTTGAAAAGGCTTCGAGAGGGTGCCCCACTTCTGGCCGGTTTTGCCAGAAGTGGGGATTTTGACTTTCCCGGAAGAGTCGCTATTCCACCGCCGTCACCACATAAAAACAAACCGTCCCACCAAAACTCTCCGGCACAATAGTCTCGATGTGAAAAAGATCGCTGCCGTAATTCAGTCCAAGCACAGCTGCAAACAACTCGTCCGCGCTTCCAATCCCGATTCCGGGTAACTGCTTCTCAATCACCGATGCCGGCAGCGTGAACTCCACTCTTCTCCGTGGACCAAGCGCCCCAGTCGTCATCTCATGAAGCGCGACCGGTGAAATCACCACTTCCTGCACCCCCGGATCCACCAGCCCCAACTGTCCGCCCGCATCCTCAGGCATCGCCGTAGCAGGCAACAGCAAGCTGACACTCTCCCTGCCAAACGCCTTCAACAAAGCGTCCGCCATCCGCGACAACCCCGCCCCGCAAATCCCGCCACCCATACCGCCTCCATTCACTCTGAGTACCGAGTACTGAGAACTGCTCTTAAACCTTCCGCGCCACGTACGGCTCCAGCAAGCTCCGCACCGTTTCATTCACCAGTGAGTCGCCAAAATAATCCAGCCGCATCCGGTCAATCTTTCCCGACTTCACATTCAACGCCGGAGTCACTTGCGCATTCTTTACGATCTGCGCGCACGCCACCTTCACATTCACCGGAATCGTTTCGAGCCCTGCGTTGTACACCACATCCACTTCGTTGAAGAACAGTCCCAGCGCATTCACCGGAAACGTCAACTCGCCGCTCTCGGCCCAAATGTCAATCGAATTTGGATCGATTGTCGTCCACGATCCCGGCAGCGCAAATACCAGCGCGAACTCCAGGCTCAACTCCGGAAACGGCCATTCCCCACGCCTCGGGATTCCATATCGCCCCTGCAGCGACACAATCGGCGATGTCCCCGGAGCCACCGTCGTCAGCGGCAGATAGCTCAGCCGCACCGTGTTCAACTCCGGCGGCATCTTCAATCTCTCTTCGTACTGATTCACTCCCAGCGTCGTCCGCCGGCAGTGCGCATCGATCACGGCCGACGCCGCCGTAATCCACGATGGATCCGTCGCCGCATCCAGCCCATAAGTCAAGTACTCCGCAGTATCCAAATAGTTCATGATGATTTCCCGTTGAAGTTAGTAAGGAGTAAACCGTGGAAGGGTGCCCCACTTCTGGCGGGTGTTGCCAGAAGTGGGGTTGTTGATGTTTCTGAGTACTGAGTACCGAGCACTATCTCTGTACTTTCACTTCGTAGTGAGCGAAGTTTCCCCCCTTCACCACCGGAGCCCCAAACTTCACCACCACCTGCTGTTGTGCCAGAGAATTCGGTGTCCCCAGCTTGAACACTCGCGGATTCGGATCCGTCAGCCAGTGATACTCGATCAGATCTTCGCTGACGATGTAGCACGGATACACGCTCGGCGAGCCGGTCGTATACCCAATCGCCCATTCCGGAATCAGCGGCAGCTCACCGGCCTGCGTCGACAGCGCCTTCACGCGAACTCCGCCCGTGATCTCAACCGTGTTCAGCACAACGTTGAATTCCGACTTCATTTCGCGATCGATCAGATCCAGCAGGACCGGATTTGCATAAATCGCCGTTGGCCTTACCTGGTACGACGAATTTGCAACCATCTGCGCGATCGTGCTCTTCAGCCCATCCACGATGCTCGCCGAAGTTCCAATCGTGGTCGTATTCCCGCCGGCCTCGATCTGCCCGATCACGCCGAAATACTGCGAGGTCGTCGGAGCGCTCAACGACGTATCGTTGCCATTCCACAACGCAACGTCGTGCGTCCGCATCAGCCCATCGACCGCATCGGCCAAGTCTTTTGCCTGCAGGTACGCGAACTGGCTCTGCTGCGCAGTGACCTCAAGATCGAACAGGTTGTAGTTGATCTGCGAAACCAGCGCCTTCAGCGGAACCGACAATTCAATTCGCGTCGGTGCCTGTGCCGTCGGCACAATGTTTCGCGGATCGACGAATGCCTGTGCCGCTGTCGGCGCCGCAATCGCCGTCTCTTCGAAGAACCGCGACGGATGCCCCGTTGCCGGAACCTGCTTGATCCGCTGCCCAAAGACTCCGCGTCTCCTCACGATGTCAAAAATCTCTGTCTGGTACCGGTCGACTTCCACCGCGCCGGGCCCAAGATAATCTGCTGCCGCCATCAAATCCACAAATCGTCCCTGCATGTCTTCTCCTTAAGTTGTTTTGATTTATCTCGCACAAGAAACTCACATCTCGTCCTAAAGAACTCTTTTGTCATCCTGAGCGAAGCGAAGGACCTATGCATTTCGCTTTGTCATCCATCGAGCGAACTCCCACAAAGGCAAAAGGCGCGACCAAAGCCGCGCCTCACTGGCAACCGACCACTGACAACTGCCTTACTCGATCATTCCTGCCCGAGCCAGTTCCGCCTTCACCGCAATCCGCTGCTCCACGCTCAGACTCTGCAGCGTCTTGTCCAGCACTCCCTTCTCGATCTTCTCCCCGCTAGTCTCCGCTCCGCCTTTCGCCAGAACGGCCGATACCATCGGAGGCAGCGTCTTCCGCATCATTCGCGAAGCCTGCGCCTTCAACTCTGCATTCGACTTCTCCAGCTCAGCCACCCGTTCCTGCAACTGACGCGCAGCCTCATCGTTCGCCGATAGCTCCACGCGTTCGTCGACAGACGCCACAATCTGGTCGACCTTCGCGTTCAGCGTTTCCTGCTGCGCATCCAGCCGTCCCAACACACGATCGAGCGATTCGGCCGCCGTCGCCAGCCGCTCCGCCGTCGCCATCAACTGCTGCACCATCTCATCATTCATGCTTTCCTCCTAAATGGAAATCACAATCACGTCCAAAACTCTGTCCTCCCTAACGCAGTCGAGGGACTTCTGTTCGTCCTCTCAACGATCCCCAAGAAAATGTCATCCTGAGCGAAGCGAAGGACCTATGCATTCGTTCTCGCCTGAGCACCCGTATCCGAAAGCATCTCTACCCAAGCGCAATCCACGTATTCTGATAAGCTGCTTTATCCTTCCGCAAAATCGCAGCCCCGGTAAAAGTCACGCCCTTCAGAATCCACACCCGCGCGCTCCGGTCCACCACCTCCACGTTCGTCACTTCGAACGACATCCCCAGCCCCGCGCCTCCGCCGCCACCCGCAGCCTCGGCCCGCAAGACAATCGGACTCTCTTCCTTCTTCGCGCTCGTTCGTCGAATCGTCTCCCGGATCGCCTTCACCGCTCTCGCAAGGTCCGCTCGCAGCCGTAGGCCTTCTCTCCGCAAACTCCCGGAGCTCGCCGCTAAGCCAACACTCCGATTCGTGAACTTCCGAGATTCGTGAACTTTCTTCCGGCCCATCTTCCCAATCTCATCCACGATCTCCGGAAAATCCTTCGCATACAAATACCCCGCCACCTCCAGGTTCCGCCCCACGATGTCGGCCTGCGTGATGACACCTACTTTCCTTCGCGCATCGTGCCGGTCAAACGACGGCGTGTAATCCACCGCCATCCCCAGCAACGTCGGCAACGCCGCCTCCGCCGCCTTCTTCGTCAGGATCACGCGCTTTCCTCCCGATCCAGCCGGCGGCTTCTGCGAGGGCATATCGATCGCCGTCAATACTCCCCGAAACTCCACCCGGTTCGGATGCCCTTCCACCTCCGGCATCTCCACCGCCATGCTCTCCAATTCCATCATCCTCATCACTCCTGTCATCCACTCGTACGATCTCTGCCATCGGCACACGGCTCTGTTATCCGAGCGAGGATGCTCGTCCACAAAGTGAACGTGCTCCGCAGCCGGGGACATTGTGTTTGCTTTGTCATCCTGAGCGAAGCGAAGGACCTATCCATTTCGCTGTCATCGCAATCGAAAGCGCGACTCAACGACGAACGACTAACGACCATCGACCAACAACGAGCCCAGCCCCCGCATGCTCCGCACCTCATCCACCGTCAGCACTCCGTTCTGCAAAAGAATCTGCTGGATCTGCGCCTCCTCCAGCGGATCCGTCGTATCCAACTCGGCAAACGCAAATTCGAGGTCATTCCACCCGAGTCTTTTCGAAATCGCTCCACGGGTCAGCGACTCCGCGAATAACCGCGCCGTCGGCACAATCGCCTGCCGGAACGCCAGATCGTTCATCTCCTCCGCGGTGGAGCGGTTTACATCCCGCTCCACGCCCAGATAGAACGGAGGAAGGTCGAAAGCGGAAGCGACGACTCGCAGCAGGAATTCCTGCCACTGCAGTCGCAAGTCTGCATCGGTGCCTCCACCGAACCTCAGCACCTCCGGTTTACTTTCGACCGATAGGATCGGCACTTTCCCCGTGCCTTCAATCTCGTCCTGCCACCACCGGATCAGCCGCTCGTGATGCTCCGGCGTCAGATCCTGCAACCACAACGCGTACTGCACCACCGAATTCGAGGCCAGCCGCGCCGCGTACCGATGCGCTCCCAGAAACGCATTCACCGTCTCAAACGCAACCTCCAGCCGCCCCAAGCCAAACGGCGTATGCGTTCTCGGATTCAGCCGGATATAAATCAGTTCCTCATCATCCAGCTTGATCTGCGCGTTCGACTGATCCACCACCTGCAAATATCTCTGCGAACTCGGCGACCCATCCCACTCCAGATTCATCCGTATCGAAGCCCCATCCACCGGCCACATCACCAGCGGCAGATTTTCGGGAACTGCGTCAATCGCTGGGTGCCCCACTTCTGGCTGGTGTTTCCAGAAGTGGGGATTTCCCGGCTCAATCTCGGCAACCCCATCCCACTCCGGACTCACCTGCACCTCAATCGCCCCATACCCCCCGACGATGATGTCCTCCAGCACCTGCTCCGCCAGCGACCGGAACGAATCCTCCGGGTTCGGCGATTCGAAATTCGAAGTCAGAATTCGAATCCGCTCCTCTCCATTCGGAATCGACTCCAGCGAATATCCCTGCCGCGGCTGCACTCTCCACCGCATCCCCGCAATCCGGTCCTTAATGCAATTGATCGCGCGCCGGGCAATCGGCGTCTCCGAAAAGCGCCGCAAGTTATACGGAGTCGGCTTCGGCATCGCTTCGCTCAACGGCCCATAGGAATTAAAGATGGACGGCAAACTCGAAGTCCGCCGCTTCTTCTCAATCGCCTGCGTCGAACCCGCAGACACTCCCGCCACCCGGCGCCACGCGCCGCGTACCACCTCTGTAATGTTCATGATGTTTTTTCTCGAAAGAAGTAATGTGCGTTCAAAAACAAAAGACCCCGCCGCTGCGGAGCTCTTCTCGACCTATATTGTCATCCTGAGCGAAGCGAAGGACCTCTGCATCTGGCTGACGCCATCACACACCCAGATCTCGCCGCGCCGTTTGCGCAATCTCTTCCATCTCCCGAAGGCGCGCAATCCGAATCCTTTCATCCTCCATGAATGCTAAAACGCTTATCACAGACGGGTCTTTTTCGTCATAACCATCTTCTACGACTGCCGTAAACTGCGGCTTTGCTTTTCGAAGGCTTGCCATCTTCGGACCAATCTTGGCCACGCGCAGCGGAAACATGCGCGTCTTCATCCCAACACCGAACAGCGAAACCGCATGAAATATCTTGATTTCACTCCCAATCGCGTACCCGAAATCAAAAGTAAAATCGTCCTTCTCGTTTGTATACGGCGCGGCTGGCACATCTTTCATCAGCAGTTCCCAAACTCCTGCGGTCCGAAATGCCTGACTCATTTCCGCATGAATCCATCTTCTCCCAGCCTTCCGGACGACCTTCTCTTCATCCACTTCCCCTGGATTCGGCATCTCCACCAGCGTAATCGCCAATTCCTTTAATTCCTGCACCGGATCTTCCGCCAAACAAACACGCACTGGAGAAAGCTGGATCAGATTCGAGTACGAATCCATCATCTGGTGCAGCAATGCTGCCCTTTGCTGCACGTCTGACAATCGCTGTTCCACCTCTTTCCCCAGAGCTTCCAAAACCTCAACATCTGCATGCGGATCGATCTTCCGCACCCATCTCCAATCCTTCGTGAAATGCACTCCTGCGAAACCGCCTCCATCGCCTCCGCTCTCCGTCATCACCAGCCCGAAGTTCACAAACTCTTCCCTCACCACGCTAGGAACATAACGCAGCAAAAAGAATTCGAACTTTCGAAGCTCAGCCACTTTAATGATGAACGTCCTTCCTTCGTTCGCTTGCCGATTCAAAACTTCCTGGCTGTCTCACGGCGCCGAGTACCTTAGTTCTCTCTCCACCCAGGAAATGGCCGCCGCGCCGAAATCCGAAAAATCTCAATCAGCCCTCGAACGAGTTCTCGCCTCGCGATCAATTCCCCTGCAAGCCGCTCTAGGTCATCCCAGTCGCCGCCATACCATTCTGGAGGAATCTCCCCTGCCACCTTCCACACGGTTTGTTCATCCATCTTTTCCACACGCGACAGCCACGGCTCAAACGACTCCCACCCCCGCACCCGCTCGTACACTTCATTCCGCGCATACACCCCGCGCATCGGATAATCCGGAAACGTCCACTCTCCCGCATTGAAGCAATACCCCTGGTCGATAAATGACGCCGTAAACTTCTTCTCCCGCGATTTCTTCCAGAACGCCGCCTGCCGCCCGTTCGCATTCCCGGTCCACTTGTCGAGCACCAGCATCCCGGCAAACTCTTCCAGATTCCGCACCAGCCCAAGCATCTCCACCGGCAGGTAATCGAAAACCTGCCCCTCCAGTGGATCCACCACATACCGCGCCCCAAACTGCAGCCCCGCGTCGCACGGGATCGTATTATGCGCCAGCTGCACGCTCAACTCCGGCGTATGTTCGATCAGCCACGGATCCACCTGCACAACCTCCGTGATCGGCACATGCAGTCCCACCCTCTCCGCGAGCCGCGTCGCCAGCATCTCATTTGCCAGCACCCGCAGATGCTGCGGATTGTTCCTGAACTTCACCACATAAAAATGCCCATCGGAGCAACGCATCAGATGCCCCTGCGCGCCTCCCCGCATCCTCCGCACGTGTTGGACCGCTTCCACCAAATCGAATTCCTGGTCTCCAGTCCCCCAGAAACCGCCATCCTACCCGAACTCCAAACCCAAAGTCTGTGACGAATGAACATTTCCACAGCCCGACTGAATATCGGGTACTCGGTACTGCTCTAATGAATTCCTAAACTGAGTACCGGGTACTGAGTACTGCTCTTAGACCACCAAACTCCCCACCCCCACAGCCTTCCTCCGCGGCCCACGCCCCGCATCCTCTTTTCTCACTCCCAAAGCGATCGCCATTGCCATAACGCAATCGTCATGCGCACCCTCCGCCGCTTCCGCATGGCCATCCGGATACCGCACAAACGTCTTCATCTCATTCAGCAACCGCGCGCTGTGGAACAGTTGCGGAGCCTCAATCAGCATCGCCGCCAGATTCTCAATCATCATCGGACGCGACACCACCGACGTCAGCCATCCATCCTGCTCGCCCTGCCGGAACAAATTCTCGTACCGCAGATCCTTCAGGTGCGCCAGCACGCCGTACCCGTGATTGTTCCGTTCCACCGCGATCAGCGCATTCTCATATCTCTGCCCCAGCCCGACCAGCCGCCGCGCCAGCTCATACGGAGGAAAATGCCCCCGCAGTTCCGCACACTGCAATCCCGTCTCTCGCTGGATCACCTGCGCGCACGCATAATCCCCGTCCGTTCCGCCGCCCGCTGCATCCACTCCAATGATGTACTGCCACTGCTTCGCCGGCGGAAACCACACCTGCAACCGGTCGTTGTCCTCCGACTGCACGGGCCCCGTTTCCGCCGCAGCTTTGCGGATTGCCTCAAACTCAAACACGCACTCCCCCGATGCCAGGAAGCACGATGTCTCATCCTCCGCATATTCCTGCGGGGCCTGTCCTCGCAGCAGCTTCCACCGCCATCGCCGCCACGCAATCTGCTCCTCAGTCAATCCATGCTGCTTCACCAACTCCACTTCCTCGTCGGTCAACGCACCAACTGGCCGTTTCTCGAGGCTCTCTTTGTACGACGGCTCATACCACCACGGAAAAAAATGTTTCCTATATCCGCTCTCCGCCGCCTTTTGCCACTCTTCATAGAAAAGTCCCGCCGCTCCATTCGGAGTCGACTCCAGCACGATCTCTCCATCCGGAACCACCGCCCCGCGCAGCGACGCCAGCGTTTCCTCCGCTCCGCGAGGCCAGCGGGAGACTTCCGAACAATGCAAATTGTGGATCGTCATCCCGCGCCCCGCGTTGTTGTCCGCCGTCTCTACCCGGTACTCGCTGTCGAGCCGGGGAAACACAATCTGGCGGACATTGGAGCGCGACTTGATCAGCGCTCCCCGGCGCACTCGCGAATTGGGCAAGTTCTCCCAAAAGCGGTGCACAATATTAAAGATCGCCTGCGCCGACTCCTCGTTATGCGCCACCTGCACCGTCAGCGTCCCAGGTTTCGAAATCGTCTGGATAAAAAATCGCGCCGCAATATACGTCGTGATTCCCACCTGCCGCGCCTTCAACACAATATTTCGCTTCGTGCAGCTCTGCGCATATTCCTTCTGCGCCCGGTTCAGCTTCAGATACCGGATCCCGCCCTTCTTTACCCGGATCTTCAGCATCGACCGGATCAGCAAATCCCGCACCTGATCCCCATTCGCCGCCAGATCCAGATGCCCCCCAAACTGCTCCACCAACCGCAAATCATTCCACACAATCATTCCTTTACTTTGTCGTCCCGAGCGAACTCGGGGGACCCTGTGTTCAAGCGCTCAAGGGTGCCCCACTTCTGGCCGCTGTTGCCAGAAGTGGGGATGTTCCTTTTGCCCTCTGCGTTGAACGCTTTGAAACTTTGAAACCTTGAAACTTTGTCCTACTTCAACACTCCCGCCGAAGCCACCCGTGCCACCTTCCCATGCAAATGAATCTGCAACCCGGCAGCCGCCTTATCCAGCGCAGCATTCCCAGTCTTCGCGGTCATGGTTGCGTTGTAAGACTTCACAAACTCATTCGCTGACAACGGAACCATCACCGAATGTGCGCGCAGGGCGGCCGCCCGACCCTGTCCCTGCACCAGCGGCACAACCGCCGCCAGTGACTCCACTTCAGCCAGCACCAACCCGACCACCGCCGTCACCTTCGCTTGTGTGGCCGCATCCTTTATATGGAGCGCCGGCATCAACCCCTGCAGATTCCCCTCAACCGCACCGATGGCGCTCTGAATCTGATTTAGGATTCCTGGCTTCGCCGCGTCATCCGCCTTCTCATACGCCGCAATCAGCGACTCGATCAGCTGCAAATCCGCTCCTGCTTGCGCCCCAACGTTCTGAATCGTAGCCATGTCCGTCGTCGAAACACTCTTCCCCTGCAGCGCCGCCACCAGCGCCACAATATTCGACGCCGCCGGAATCAGCGCCGTCACAATCTGCTCCGCCTCGCCAATCCAATCGGTAGAACATCCCGATAAAATCAAACTCACAATCAAAATTACCGCCACTCCAACCCGCCCAACAAAATGACGTTTCATCATTCCTCCAAAATTATTTCGAAAAACGCTGACCGCGAATACCTCATCCGAAGACGTTGTCATCCTGAGGCGCAGGTTTTAGCGCCGAAGGACCTATGCATTCCCAGTGTTCTGCACGACAGACGACGTGGGATTCGGTCCCTTCGCATCCTCTGCGTTGAAAGGTTTTGTTCGCGAAATAAAAAAGGCCATCGAAGATGGCCATTCAAAAACCGAGTGCTGAGTACCGAGTACTGGGTACTGCTTCTATTCCACCAAAACGGGTTTCAACCCAACCGGCACCACTCCCCCAGAAATCGTATGCGCCCCACCGGCAATATCAGTCCACGTCGAATACCCGCCCGCAGGCTGATTCCCCGTCGGACATCCCGAACTGCAGCTCTGTCCCATATCCCACAAGATCGCAAACGCCGCGCCGCCTGCCGTCTTCCCCGTGCACGTATACACCGTCCCCGCCGTAGTGCAGGCATTCAGCGTCGATCCCACCAGCCAGTTCGCCACCGTGTCATATGCCAGTCCCGCAATCGTCCCCTGCAGCGGACCCTGGCTCGCATCCCACGTGTACCACCCCGAAAGCGCAATCGGCGGATTATTCACCGACGCCCGCAGCACATAAGAAATCGCCACATACGCCGCCTGTATATCCGCATTCGCCGCCTGCGATGTCCCCACGTACCCGTTCTCATCATCAAAGAAGTACGCATTCGGCAGATGATCGCTATTCGCCTCCGTCACCGCGTTGTTGTACGCCGTCAGAAACTGCGTTGGATCCGAATTCAGCGATCCCGCCCCGCGCCCATGAAAATTCACAATGTCAAACGTCTGCGCTCCCGTCACCGTCTGCGCCGACCACGTGCATCCATTAATACTTCCCGCCGGAGCCTGTATCGACGACGTCACAAACTCATGCATCCACGTCAGCGCCGTCCCCACATGAAATGCCGGACTCAAAATCTTCGCCGCCGGATTCACGCAGTGCACGATCTGCTTCATGTCCCACCCGACGCGGATCAACCTCTTCAACGCCGCCGTATTCGCCGTCGTCGACGAATTCCCTCCACCGCACGGAACCGTCCCACCCGCCTGGCACCAGAAATTCGGAGAGTCCGCCTCATTCGGCAATTCGAAATAATCGATCGCCGTTCCATACCGCTTCGCCAGCGTATAAATAAAGTTCTGGAAGTTCGCATCCGCTCCCGTGCCATCCGTATTAATGTCCACCGGAGGCAAGCAACTCCAGTCATCCGGAGACGCGCACTGCGTCCCGCCTCCGTATCCCGATCCCGCCGGACCCGGCAAGCACGTGCTCGGATCCCCGCTCCCATTGCATGCCGTCGCCCACTGAGGCGTCCCGCCCACCGTATAGATCACGCTCATCGGACACGCCGGATCCGCCACCAGTGCCGCTCCACCGGTGTACGAAGTCCCGCTCTTCAGAATTTCATCCAGCTTGTTCCAGTTGTACGTCCCATTCGCCGTTTCGACTTGGCCCCACTTCACGCCGCTGTCCCACAACCGCATCACCGAAATCGCCGCAACATTTCCTTTCGAATCCGTCGGACACCACGTCGGCGGTGGCGGCGTCGCATTAATGCTGTTCCATCCCGCCGCGAACAAACTCGCCGGAATCCCCGCCGTACTCGTCGCCGTCTCCGTGAACGTCGCACCCGAATATCCGCTCGCCGCCGTGCTCACCGTCACCGCCCCCGCACTCGCCGGCAACGTATAGTTCGTCGACGCAATCCCGCTCGCATTCGTCGTCGCCGGATTCGTCCCAAAACTCCCGCCCGCTCCGCCATCGCTGAACGTCACACTCACTCCCGACGTCGGATTGTTATTCACCGTCGCGAGCACGCTCAGCGCCGTCGGCAGCGTCGTTCCCGTATTCCCGCTCTGCCCGCTCCCCGCATTCACCGACAGCACTTGGGTGTTCCCCGTCGCAGTCTCCACAAACGTCGCCAACGGATATCCCGCGCTCGTCGCCGTGATCGTCACCGTCTGCGCCGTCGCCGGCAGCGTGTAAACCGTTTGCAGCACTCCATTCGAATTCGACCCGCCGCTCGTGACCGAAAACGATCCTCCCGCGCCCCCATCGCTGTAACTGATCGCGATCCCCGCCTGCGGACTCCCATCCTTCGTCGCCCGCGCCGCCAGACTATTCTTCAGTTGCGTCCCAATCGTCCCAGTCTGATTGTTCCCGGCAAACGCGCTCATCAGATAACTCGCCGCGTCAAAATCCGCCGTCACGCTGCACGCGCCGATCACGATGAAGCTGCACGACCCCGTCCCGCTGCACCCGCACGTCCCGCTCCATCCTCCAAAATCATCCGACGTGCTTTCGCTCAGCGTCACCGTCATCCCGCTCGTGAAATTCGCCGAACACGCACTCCCGCAATTGATCCCCGCCGGGCCGCTCGTCACTGTCCCCGACCCATCTCCGCTGCTCTCGACATTCACCGCATATCGCGGCATCCCATATCGCGCCGAAACATAAGCGCTCGCCCCGATGTCCCACGCTCCCAGCAGCGCCCGGTTCACTCCCCCCAGATCCACCGGATACGCGGTCGTCATCCCTCGTCCCACCGTCGGCGATCCCGCTCCCGCCACCGCCAAATTCACCGCTCCACCGCTCCCGCTCTGCGCCCACCGCGTCGTCCCGCCAAAATTTGCACCCGAGGTCACCGCGCTCGCCAGCGCCATGTTCGACATCCACGTGCCGCCCGCCGACGTCACCGCATCCAGCAGATATCCCAACTCCGTATTACTGATGTCCGGCGTATTATCGCCTCGCGAGTTATAGTGCGTGAACAATCCGTACGGAACTCCCCACGCCCCCGCGCGAAACACCAGGTTCGCTGCCAGCGCTTTGATCTGTGGCTGCGACATACCATGAATCTGGATCGCTCCCAGACTCGTGATGTTCTGTACATTCACTCCATTCGCGTACACCGAATTCGCGCTCGCCGTCGTATTGTCCTGCCCCTTCATCGCCAGGCTCCCGCGCGCCGCAATGTATCCCGCTGCCGCTGCGTCGAGCTCTGACGTTGGATCTTCTATGCCGTCGGGATAAACCAGGAAGCTTTCACTAAGCCCGGTTACATTCGCCTGAATCGCGCTCTTCGACGACGTCATCTCATCCGGCAACAATTTTGTCTGGTCATAAAGAATCGCGTAAGCCGCAGTCTTGATGTCCTGATTCGACACCCCAACCAGATTCATGACCTGCGTGCTCGGATTGATCAGGTGTGTATTCGGACGGCTAATCGGCCACCCATTCGTCGTCCACAGCGCCGAATTCTGCTGCACTGAGTAATGCGGAACGCCCTGCAAATATTGATAGAGCGTCAGCGCGTTGTACGACGCCAGCGGAACGTTCAGATTGTCGCCGCTCGCTCCCGTCACCGAAGTCGTCAGCACGCCCCCCGCAATCGTCAGCGTCGCCGCCGTTCCGCTCCCCGTGTACTGAATCACCATCGCCGGCGCATTCGGATACGGCGTCGCATTCTGCGGATTCGTATTCGTTGTGTAGTACTGATGCGACCACGAATGCGAGTCGATCTCATGCCCCAGCCCGTACCACGTATTTACGCTCGCCCAATCTACCGGATACGACGGAACTACCGCCGCATTAAACTTCACTCCCCGCGCGCTGAACAGCGGCAGAAACGTATTGATGTACGCCTCGGTCAGAGCCGACGATCCAACATCATCCACGGTGAATGAAAACCGGGCCGGGTACATATTGAAGCTCTTCACCACCGGCGCCATTGTCGACGGAATATTCCCCCTCCCCGCAAGCCCGCCCACCACATCGTTCGGCAACATCTGCGCGATGTTGTTCCCGTAAAAATGCGAATAACTATAGGTTGCGGCGCCGGAATTATCTTTCAGCCCCACATCGCGGTTTGCGTACGCGCGACAATTCGTCACCGTAATCGCCGCGGCCGTTCCATCGAACCGGAACCCGTCATAATCCAGGAAAGCATCGTCATTCAAGAACTGCACATTTCCCGGATTCGCCGCATTGACATAAAACCCATGCGGAGTAGTTCCATACGGAACCATCCCATCCGATTCCATATTTGCGAACACCAAATTGTCCGCCGCGCCTGTCACCGCCACGCCTATGTAATCGAACACTTGCACTTTGATGTGCTGCATCGTGATCCACGATTTACCGTTCAGCGCGATCATCTGCAGTCCCGACGGAGTCGCCACCACCGGCGTCACCGACCCATCCGCAGCATAAGTCGTCACTGGGTTCACGCCCGCCGGAGAAAAAACGTAAAGACTCGGCCACGCAGCGCACCAGTCATACTTGTTCGCGATCACCGACGAGCAACTTCCGCCCGTAGTCCGCTTCATCCCATACACCGTCCCGAACCGCACCACGTTCACCGACGGAGACGCGATCGTCGACGCGATCGTAGCCTTCCACGTACTCCCCGAAACGTATGTCCACGACGCGCTCACAAACGGAATCGGCGCAGCCGCCGTGATCACCGGCGCCGCTCCCGTCCCATACGCATCGAACTGAATCGGATTCCCCGCCGCCCCGCTCGACGGCGGAATCAACTGCTCATTCCACGTATCGCCGCGCTTCAGATAAATAGTGTCGCCCGGCAAAAACGTCCCGCCATTTACATGCACCCCAAGCGAAGCCCACGCCGTTCCCGCTGTCAGCCCATCATTGCTATCATTCCCCGAACTCGAGCTGACGTAATAAGAAGTAGCCGAAGCCAGCGCACACCACATCACCAACGCGACCGCAGCCGCGCCAATCCGATATCGATTTTTCATAGGGCAAAACAAAACCCCGGCCAAAAGCCAGGGTTGATCTCAAAACTCAAATTGTTATCGAACCGTCAGGGTGCGCTCTAAGCCGGGTGCCCCACTTCTGGCCGCTTTTGCCAGAAGTGGGGATTTTCCTCCGCGCCCTCCGCGTTCTCTGCGTTGAAAGCTTACCTACTTCACCACCAGCGCCGGCACATTCCCCCCCCAGCTCCAAACATCCGCTGGAGGCGTAAAGCTGATCAGCGCTCCGCCCGAAGTACTTCCCGCAGTCGTTCCGTTCTGAAACGTAATATCCCCCGAACTCCCCCCCGCTGTAATCGCCGCGCACGACGACGCACAATTCGTCGTGAACACCACGTAGTATTTCCCCGGCTGCAGCGTCTTCGTCCCCTGCGCCCAGCTGAAAGTCCGCGTCCCCGCCGCCGGAGCAAACGACGTCCCCGCCGTCGGACCAAGATCCAGCACGATCGTCCCCGCAGAATTCGCAATGCCGATGTCGTACAGATTCGCCGTATTGTCTGCCGTCGTGTAATACGCCACGCTGCTCGTTAACAAGGGATACGTCAGCACCACGCCCCACATCTTCACCACGTTCTGCGCGAAGCTCGCCGTCCCGCCGCCGCGCACCGCCGTAAGCCACGGCACCGGATACGGCCCCGCCAGCACACCGCTATCTGTCACCGACGAACTCCCCGCGCCCTTCGCATAATCATTCGTCGCCAGGCTCGCCACCGGATTCACTCCCGCAAATCCGCCCGCCACAAACGCCGTCGTCGCCAGCTTCGTACTGCTGTCTCCGGCCGTCGGCGTCGTTCCAGTCGTTCCATTCGGCAGTGCCGAAGGCCCGCTCAAGCCTGCCGCTGTCCCCGTCGTATTCTGATTCAGCGGAGGAACATCCGCCGCCGTAATCGCCCGGAATCCCGGAGCTCCTGCGCTCCCACTCGGAGCCGCGAAGAACTGATTCGCCGTCTGGCTAGGCAGCACCGGCACAGGCTCGGTGATTGTTCCCGTGAATGTCGGCGATGCCAGCGGAGCCGCTCCCGTCACCTGCCCCACCGAATAATCCCCATTCTGCGCCGTCACGGTGCCCGTCCTTCCGAACACGCTCGGCACCGCATCCGTGCTCGCCGTCAGTACCTGGCTCGGCGTGCCCCCATTGGCGGAAATATAAAAATTCCCATCGTTCGACACGCCCATCTGCGACTGTCCCACCGGCGCAGCCCCGATCCCGGTGAAGTTTAACGGAGTCGTGATCTGCCACGGGCCCGTCACAATCACCTGTCCGCCCACAGTCAAATTTCCGGTGAACGATGCCGATCCCGCCGAAATCCCTCCGCTTCCCGTATAGCTCAGCACGCCAGCGCTGTCTGTCAGCGTCGCGTCTCCGCTCACTGCCGTCCCATTCGACGAATACATTGCGACCTGCATCGCCCCGCCGTTATTCACCGTCCCCGATCCGCTCGTCCCGCCTCCTCCACTTCCGCAGTCCGATCCTGTTCCCGACACCACTCCCGTCGAACTCACATGCAGGCATTGCGATCCGCTCCCGGTAATCGGCAACGTGACATTCGCGCCGTTCACCGTAAGATTCCCATTCACCGTCACCGGAACATTGAACGTCTTCGCTCCCGCCGTCAGCCGCTCCAGAAAGTTCGACCCGTTCGGCACCGAATTGATATACGACGTAATCGAACTCGGAGCCCCCATCGCCAGTCCCGCGTTCGCATAATTCACGCTTCCTGTATCCGTTCCCAGGAACGTATCCGCAGCTTCTTGCGCCGGACGATTCCCCGGCGTCGCCAGCGTTTTCGCCGGATTCGAATCCACCAGCGTGATAATCTCCCCGCTGTTGATCGACGACGATTGCGATCCGAAGAAATTCAGCCGGCCCTTCAGGTTCGCCTGCGCCCCTCCGCTCGCCACACCGTATTGCAGCAGCGTCGCGTTTGGCATCGCGTTATTTCCATTCGAATTTCCCGCCAGACAGGAAATCCATTCCCCGCCAACCATGTTGCCGCAACGCTGCGTGAAGATCTGCGGCATCATCAAGCCGCTCTCCGTCACAATCGGAGACAGCCAGTTCACCATATTGTTATCGTCCAGGAACGTCGGCATCGTAAGCCACGAGTTCGCGTAATCCGCGCTCGTCAAGCTGACAATCCCGCCCGGCCAGAACGCAATCCCCGGCATGTACTGCGGAGCATGCACCGCATACGCCGACGTCGCACTCGCTGCGTTATCCGTGAACGAGCACATCACCGCCGAACACTGCGCCACCGCCGTGGCCACCGATCCACAAGCTGTCGTAGATCCTCCGCCGCATGCTCCCGTGTATGGCTCAATCGTGTATCCGCCAACGGGCGCATAGCGCAAAATGTCGTACGTCACCGTCCCCGTGCCCTGCACTCTCGGCCACTGCACGACCACGTTCCCGCTCGGATTCGCGCTGTCCACCGCCGCATATCCGGCCTTCAGCGGCCGCGAATATCCGTACGACGAATCGTGAATCACGACGCTGTAGTTGTAGGTCGTCCCCCCATCGCCCTGGCTCGCAAACCTCGGGATCGACCCGATCGGAAACTCTCCCCCATGCACCGTATTGCTGTTCCCGCTGTTGACCAGTCCCGCCATTCCGGCCGCGCTCGGTGAATACACCGGATTCGAGCAATTCCCTACCTCTTCATACACATTGTTAAACTCACCGCCCCCATATCCCCCGCGCAGCGTTCCGTCATACACACCCCACTGCGCAAATCCCTGGATCACGGAATTCGATATGTGGATCGTGTTCCCGCTCCACGCCGTCACTCCGTTGCCCTTGCACTGCAGGCTCAGATTCAGGTGGCTCAGCCATGGCACCGCCGCATTCTTCGAAAACGGACCCGGAAAATAAATCGACTGCCCGCAATAATTCGCCGAGCAATTCGCCCCCTCGTCGATATCTACCGTGTCCAGCTTGAATGCCTGATCGTTATCCACCACCACATGGTTCTGCCAATACCCCCAGTTCGCGTAGCTGGAACGATCGGTCAGGAAAATATCGTGAATACTGACTCCGCCCGCATTGTCCTCGATCGCCGCGTTCTCCAGCGACACTCCGCCAAAGGTCGCACTCGACGCAATACTCCCCGCTCCCCCACAGTTCGGGTCCGCATACGTCACCTGCGAACTCGATGTCCCCGACGTCGCCTGATGAATTCCCACATAGTGTTGCGGATTCCCCATCAAGCTCACATCAAAAAAGTCCCCAGCCTGGATCGCGTTCGGCCCCGTATTATTCAGCACAATCGTCGCCACATTCGCGGAGCACGACATGCTGCTCGCCGGAATGCCGTCGAAGTTGTTTCCCGCCGCAAATCGGATCCCGCTGATCTCAATCTCACCCCAGTCATTGCTGTTCACCCGGTCTCCGACAAACATGCAGACCGATCTCGTCTTGCACAGCAGCGCCGCCTTTCCCTCGCCGCGCAGCCAACTCTTGTTGTTCTGCACGTAAATCGTCGAATACACCGGCAGTGAATTGACATTCGCACCCGTTGGAGGAATCACCACTCCCGCTCCCGGCGTCCCTGCGTCGTTCAGCGCCTCCTGAATTCCCGACGTCGACGATCCCACCGTGTATCCCGCCGCATGGCTCCCCGCCGTCGTCACCACAATCGTTCCCGACGCCGCTCCGCCCGTGCACGTTCCGCCCGTGACAAGCGCCGTCTCCGCCGTCCCGGTCCCGGCCACATACACGTAATAAGGACGGTTTACGTTGTTGCTCGTATCAATTCCCATCGGGCACGGCGTCAGATGAATCGTGTTGCTCCCGGCGCTCGTCAGGCCGTCTGAAGGTGATTGCTGCCAATTCCAGTTCGGCGTCACATATCGCACATTCGCCAGATTGTTCACCGAAAACTGTGTTCCCGCAGGTTGCGCAACATTCTGGCTTCCCGCGGGAGTCGTCGACACATTCCCTGTTCCGCTTCCCCCGCTGCACGGCCCCCACGTTCCCGCCGAACCTCCATTTCCCAGCAAACAATTTCCCGTAGCCGCCGTCCCCGTTCCCAACTCATTCGTAGGAACCACGCCCGCATTCAGATCCGCTTTATTGCCCAGATTGAAATCCACGTATTGTTTTGGTGTCGCCTGCAGCGGAGCCCCCGGATTCCCCGGCAGCGTAATCGGCCCCGTCATCGTCCCGCCCGCCGTCGACAAATAACTTCCCGCTCCCACATTCGACAGGCTCGCGTCCACATATCCCTTCGTCGCCAGATCGCTCGCGCTCGTCGGCGCCGGAACGCTCGGAGAACTCGCAAACACCTTCGTCCCGCTGATCGTCTCCGATCCGTTCAGATGCACTACTGCGCTGTCGTCCGCCTTCGTCGCCAGCTCCGAATTCACGTACTGCATCGACGCAGGCTGCGCCGCCAGTCCCGATCCCGGCGTAGTCCGTACCGTCGCCAGGTTCGCCGGAGAATTCGACGGCACCACCCAATACTCCGTCTTCACCTGCCCCGGTCCCATCTGATACACAACCGTGTAATACACTCCCGCCGGAGTCGCCCCCGCATTCGGGACGAGCGCCACGCTGAGCGCGCCATTCGCTCCAAGCGCAGCGCTCGTGTTCCCCGCCGCCACCGCCAGCCCGTCCGCCGTCACAAATGCCGGCCACGTGATGATCAGATTCCCCTGCGCCGCGCTTCCGTCCGCCATGTAGACGGTATCCGCAACAGTCGTCATCGATGGGCCAGCGTCCGCCCCGGAAGCCCGCAGCCAAAATCCAGAAGCCGCGATCATCGCCACTGCCACCACCCAATAACAAAGCCGCCCCAAAGGGCGGCATCCCGCATAACTCATGATCTCCTCCAAACTCTCAACCAAGGCTGCTCATCCTGGAATCACAACCATTGATGACGGACCACTGACGAGTGATGACTAGCCACTAGCTACTAGCCACTAACCACTATTCACTAAACACCCGCTCCATCCAAAAACTTCTCCACACTCTCCACGTACACATCCGCAAAATCCGCCACCGGACGCTTCCCCTCAATCAGATCCATCGCGTCCTTCAACTCCCATCCCATCGACCCCAGCAATGCCAGCGCCATCATCGGCGCCCGATGCACTCCCGCCGCGCAATGAATAAACAATTTCGCATCCGCTCGATCCAGCGCCGTCTTGGCAAAATCCACTCCGCGCCGGAACAGCCGCGCCGGCTTCAGCACAAAATCATCATCCGTCGGATTCCACAACACTTCAATCCCGTGCGGCTCCGCCAGTTCGCTGTCATCGAACTCGATCTGCATGTCGATGATGTGCGTGATTCCCTCGCGCGCCACCGCCTCCATGTTCTCCGCGGTCCATATCCCGCCGCCCACCGCGATCTTCTCCGTCAGCCAGGTAATATCCATTCCTCTCCGGTAACTCTTTCTCCGTCCATTGCGGCCGCGCAGCTCTTCCCGCGATAACTCCCTGACTTTTGTCCTCGGCCCCACCCAAATCGCAATCCGCTCATCCCCGCCCGTCGGCCTCATTCTACAGAACCATCCTCTGGAAAACTCCGGTAACGCGCATTGCTACGGAAGCTCGGTGCCCCACTTCTGGCCGCCGTTGCCAGAAGTGGGGATTTTGACTTCAACTGAGTACCGAGTACTGAGTACTGCTCATCCAACCGGCACTTCCTCGCACTCCGCGCCCTTCTCCGTCTCTTCCTGCTTCGCCGGAAGCATCACAATCTCGTCGTCCTGGTCATACTGGTCAGCAACGACTGGAGTCTTTGGAATTCCGAGTCGATCCAGCAGAGTCTCTGCCAGCGACTCCTCATCTTTGCTCGGCTCCTTCTCTTCCGCTTCCGGCTTGGGGAAAATACCTGCCATCTCCAGCAGATACTTAAATGGCGGTACTTGCCCTTTCTTTCCCTCGCCCACGATGGCCACCCCCATCAGGTGCGCCTCGTCCTTCACCAGGCGCACCAGATCTTTCCGCACCTCCTCGATATTTTTTTCTTTTTTCTGACGCGGCGCGCGCTTCTTCGTCGCCGCCTTCTTCACCACCGCTTTTTTCTTCTTCCCCTTCTTTTTCATCATTGCGACAACACGTCCCCTTAGAAATTCGTACCAAAACACGAAAGGCGCGCTTGGCAGCGCGCCTTCTCGAGAGCGTTTTTGTTTTTTTCTCACTCTCTATATCCAGAATAGCAAATTGAAAGGAATCAACCGGAAAATTTTCAAAATTTATTTTTCCCTTGTTCTGAACTACTTACAGAGTTTTGTGATTTGAAACCCCCTTGACAAGATTTTTTCCGTTTCGAGATTCCCGGTTCCAGGAGGCCAACTTCCAGCAAGATCTCCGACAACAGATCAAGCGCCAGCGGAACCCACGTCCTCACCGTTCTCTCCGTACAATTCAAAAGCCGGCCTGTCGCCGCCTGATCATGCTCCTGCAAAATATGCCGCGCAATCAGCTGCCGCGAAAATTCATCCAACCGGTCCAGGCATCGCTCCATGTCATGCACAAAGATCACGCGATCTTCAAACGTGACCACCGTGTACGACGTCACCTTCGCCCGGAAGAACTCCCGTCCCAGGATCGACGGCAACCTCCCCGTCTCAATCGAATACCGCATGTACCGCCGCAGCATCGCCACCGTCCGCCCGCGGTAAATCCTCCTCTGCCGCGCCTCCTCATCGACCTTGGCCAGCCGCTCTCCCTGCTCATACTCCGGAGCCCAGTCTTCTCCCGAATCCTCCTCATCGTCATCGCGCAGAATCCTCCGCGCCTCCGCCAGCAACGACTCCCACTCGAAATCCTCAAATTGCGGTTGCCCCACCCTTGTCGCACTTTCTGCGACAGGGTGGGGATTTTGACTTGCTCGTTCCTCTGTACCTCCTGCAATAAATCCGGCGAACTCCTTCACCTCGCTCATGCCACACCTCCAGCCACCGCGTCCATATCCGCGATCTCAAATCCCGCTTCCCTCAGCCCCGGACGCCTCCCTTTCGGCAGCACGACCTTCGCAATTCTCTTCCCCGTCTTCCTCCTCTTCCTCGGTGCCGCTCTCTCTTTCGGCGCCGGCAGATCCTCCACCTTCGGCAAACACTTCGGGCAATACACGCCCCCTCCGCCTTCCCTAACCCACAACCCTCCACAGTGCTCGCAATACTTCAACTCCACTCGTACTTCGTCTTTATGATTGCTACTCATTACTCCTCCAAAAAGAATATGAATTCGGATTTTTTCCGGGTGCCCCATTTCTGGCCGCCTTTGCCAGAAGTGGGGCTTTTGACTTCCTCGATCAATCCCGCGCCCTGGTTCTCAAAAACAAAAAGCCCCGCGTCCGATCCCCAGCCAAAAGCCGGAAACCAAACGCAGGGCTCGTTTCTCTTACGATGACCTGCGAGAGCTATTTACTTGTCATGAATTCAAACTGAGTACTGAGTTTTATGAATTCCTTCAACTGAGTACCGAGTACTGAGTACTGTTTTTCATGAATTCCACCAACTGAGTACCGAGTACTGGGTGCTGTTTTCTTCCTCCTTCGCTTCTCAGTCGCGCGATCGACGTCACTCCACGCCCGCACCATCCCGTTGCCTGAAGTATCCTTCCTCGTAGCCTGACTTCAATACGCGCCCATTTTGCATCACCACGCTCACCTTCCCTGTGAAGCGAAGCGACAGCAACAGCCGCTCCATTGACGCCGACAGCACTTCCGCTGCCTTTACCTTCCGTCGGAATTCCCCGAAGTTCCTTTCCTCGTTGAAATCCTCTGCGTGACTCGATATGTCGTATGCCATAGAGCGTTTTGGCCCCTAGGATGCCGCGATCTTAAAGCGGTCAATTTTTATGGTCAAGGTTGGATGAACATCGATCGCCTGTGGAAAACTTTCACCCCTTCCACCGCGTCGAAACTCGCACCGATCGGGACTTTCCCCGCGCCCTCATCCGGCTCCCAATCTCCCGCTCAAACCGCTTCCCCTTCGAGCGCTAACCCCTCTGCCTCTAGTCATTTACCGATCCCCCCTCGATCTCCCCACCGACTGCTATACTCCAACTAATGAAGTTCAAAATCCTGCAAGAGAATCTCCGAAAAATCCTGTGGGAGCGCATCGAATCCGGCGAATTAACCGGTCTCCGGCTGGCCCAGCAAACAGGTTTTAAACAGGCTCATATTTCGAATTTTCTCAATCGCAAGCGCGGGCTCAGCATCGAGGGCATGGACAAGGTCCTCTCCGTCCAGCACCTCTCCGTCCTCGACCTCCTCGACCCCGCCGAGGTCAACAAACGCGCCTCCATCCTGCCCCCCAGCTCCGACGACTTCGAAAACGTCCTTCTTACCGATCCCTCCACCGCTGCCACCCAGCCCCTCATCACCGCCGACCGGGTCATCGAGATCCTCAAGTTCCGCAAGTTCTTCCTCCGCAAGCTCAAGCCCGAAATCGAAGGGGATCGTTCTTCCTGGCACCGCTTCGTCCTTATCAAGCTCGACCCCAAGGACGCCTCCATGTCCCCCCTCCTCACCCCCGGCGCCACGCTGCTTGTCGACCGCCATTACAACTCACTTAAGCCGTATCGCAAGGGAGAATTAAATCTGTACGCTGTTCTGAAAAACGATAATTGTCTGGTCCGATACGTCGAACTGGCCGGAAATAACTTAATCTTGCGTCCCCACAGCCAGTCCTCCCCTGTAGACGTCCTCCCAATCCCCGACCGCAAATCCCCCGCCGACTGCCTGATAGGCCGCATAGCCCAAATCTCCACCGAAGCCTAGCGAAGATCTTCCTTCGTGTGACTTTGTGGTTGATGTTTGTTTTTGTGGTCAGAAGAAGAGCCCATATACCCACTTCTCGCCCCCGCTGCCAGAAGTGCGGTTTTCAAACTGAGTACTGGGTACTGGGTACTGAGTACTGCTCGTGTTCCAACCCCATTGCAGAACTCCGGAGACCCACTCTTGGCCCGCGTTGCCAGAAGTACCGGTTTTTCAGAATCAGAATTGAAAGGAGATTAGTATCGGTCGGGCACGCGTTCATGCGTGCCGTAAGGATCGCCGGTGCCGCACTTCTGGCCGGTGTTGCCAGAAATGGGGATTTTCGACAACCGGGGAGCCGAACTCCGCGGGATTCTTCTAAACAAGCCTTGAAGGGCGCGGCAATGAGCCGCACAGAAGAGCGGCGCTTCAGCGCCACGACAACGCCGCAAACCAATTCGGACTTTTAGCGCTGAAAAAACTTCCGGAGCCTACCGTCCCCGCATGATCTCCCGCATCCGCGCCGCATCCTGCGTAAACAAATCCCCAGGCACCGCCACTCCCGCCGCTCCCAACTGATACCTCGCGCACAACGTCTTATCGCCGAGACAATAAGTTCTCTTCATCACTTCGCTGACGTTCGGCATGTTCTCCATGCGGTCCCTAAAAAAGGGACACTTCCTGAGCCGCTCGCATTCCGCCATGCAAGAACATCCATGCGTCAACAATGCCCGTCGAGAGATCCGCTCGTCACTGATCCTGCGCGTCCGGAATAACCTTAGTAACCGCTCCTCGCACTGCCTCCAACGTCTTCCCCAGATCTTGATGGTCCACCTGAAACACGATCTCGTAGGACTCCCGTGCCGCCGACAGAACATAAGTCGCCGCCGTCCTGGTGAAGACCTCGCCCCCATCATTCGCCCGAACCCGCATCTTCCACACCGTCCTCGCCAGCGTGTACTTTGAATCCAACTTGCTCGCTTCCACCGACTCAACCTGCGAAGACAGCAGCCCCGCCGCCTTCATGAATTCTTTTCGCCGTGGCAGGACCTTCATGAAATCTTCTTTCTTCACCGCCTGCACACCCTGCGGGCCTGCAAACAGGAACGTGTCTGCGTAAAGCTTCGAGACTAACTCGACGTCCGATTCGCGGTTGGCCTTTTCGTAGACACGGAAGAATTCTTCGGCAGTCATCTCGCTCATCTGCTGATAGAACCACAGCACTCCACAGAAAGCGAGTTGACAAGAAAGATCAAAGCGTGAAATCAGCAACTTTGACCGGTAGAGATTCGTATCGGGGCACGCATTCATGCGTGCCGTAAAAACTCGCCCACCAAAAAATAAGGGGCGCCTTCAGGCCCCCGCTGTTGAACTCCTCACCAGCGCCGCCCGCTAGCCGCCGCCCCCAACCTGCTGCTCTCTTCTGGCCCGCGCTCGGCTCAGCTGTTCCACTGCCGATGCAATATTGTTGCGGGCATCTCTCGCATACTCTTTCAACTGATCATCCGTCTCGAGCGGCAGCACTTCGCCCAGACACTCTTCCAATCGTGCTACCAACAAATCAATCAGTTGTATGGTTCGGTCGCCGTGCTCCACCGTCGGATCATCGTTAGGAAATGCCATTCGCTATCTTCTCCTTACCCGCTGACTTTAGCTTCCTCAGTGGTGCCCGTGCTTTTCTTCCTTCTTCTCCTCCGCCTTGGGCTCTTCCGTTGTTCCGGCGGTGTTGAAGTTCGCCTTCCAGAAGTCCTGCACTGCTGGCGGCAGCTTGTCCATGTGCGACAGGAACATCGTAATCTTCCACATATCCGGATCGGTAAGCGTTTTGTCCCACGACGGCATCCCGGTGTATCGTACGCCGGTGCGAATCGTGTAATAGATGTGCCACTCCGGATCGTCCGGCGGATCCGAGATCAGATTCGGCGGCGGGGGATAAAACGAGTTCGACAGTGTCGAAGGCTTCCGGTCCAGTCCTCCGTGGCACAGCGCGCAATTCATCGTGTACAGCTTCATGCCATCTTCAAGATTCTGGTCCGTCGGTGTCAGCGGATTGCTTACCCGCGGCGCATGACGATCCATCGAAGCATCGACTGCCGACATCGCAAAATGCCTTTCGAAGTGCGATGGCTCGACATTAGCCGGAGTAGGGAACAGACCAAGCATGGCATAACCGATTCCCGCCAGAATCAACACCAGAAGCGTGATGATGACACCGAGAAAGAACTTGCCCATGAATCCTCCGGACGTATTGTTGCAGAAGGAGAGGTCACGACGCTAGGAAGAAACATCTGCACATTGTCATCTCGACCGGGGCGGTGCGTTCCGCGAAGCGGAAGTCAGCGCGGAGTGGAGAGACCCTTTGTTTTGCAACTCCAAAACACAAACCGCTAGCTCGCTCCTTGCTTCAACAAGCTCACAACCCACGCGAGCACTCCGGTTCCCACCAGCGTGATTCCAGCCGATGCAACCAGCCGCAGCCCGTTCCCCACCACACCGCCTGAACGCGATCGAAGCAGAATGAAAAGAATGGCGACGCTCGCCACTTCCAGAATCAGCAGGCTCCACCCGTAGAACGATGCGCGAGTGCCTGCCGCCTGCCATTGCGCCGCCAGTTTCGGAATCCCGCGCCACGCGCTGTAGCAAGCCGTCCACCAGACATACTTGAGAAAGCAATTCGCCGCTGCCGTCATCGCGACGGCAGCAACAATAATTCCGGAAATGCGCGACCCCAACCAGCCAGAACGCCCACCAGGCGCGCCAGTCAGATTCCGCGTTGCCTCAGCTGCAACATCCATAAGCTTGTTCGGTACATTGTCATCTCGATCGGAGCATTGCGTTCCGCGAAGGGCAACGCACGGCGGAGTGGAGAGACCCTGTGTTCCGCAAAACTAATACGCCTTCAACCGCCGGGCCTCCCTTACCACGTCCTCCACCTTCGGCAAATAATGATGCTCCTGCGGAGGCGAGAATGGAATCGCGGAATCAAGTCCGGCAATACGCACGATCGGCCCGTCGAGATCGTCGAATGCTTCTTCGTTGACGATCGCCGCAATCTCTCCCGCAATACCCCCCGTGCGCGAGTGCTCGTGCAGAATGATGACCTTGTTCGTCTTCTTCACCGTCTGCGCAATCGCCTCACGGTCAATCGGCACCAGCGATCGCAAATCAAGAATTTCGACGTCGATTCCATCTTTCGCCAGAATGTCCGCAGCGTCGAGCGCGCTATGCACCATCGCCGCATACGTGATGATGCTCAGGTCCCTGCCTTCGCGCGCCACGCGCGCCTTCCCGATCGGCACCACATAATCATCGGCCGGCACTTCTTCTTTGATCCGCCGATACAAATATTTGTGTTCGAAAAATACGCATGGATTGTTGTCGCGAATCGCCGCCTTGATCAGCCCCTTCGCATCGTACGGAGTCGCCGGACAAATCACCTTCAGCCCCGGATTGTGCACGAACCACATTTCCGGATTCTGCGAGTGAAACGGACCGCCGTGCACATATCCGCCGCTCGGCCCGCGCAGCACCAGCGGAGCCGGCGCACCCCATAGATAGTGCGTCTTCGCCACCATGTTCGAGATCTGATTCATCGCGCAAGCGATGAAATCCATAAACTGAAATTCCGCCACCGGGCGCATCCCGGTCAGCGAAGCCCCGAAAGCCGCGCCAACAATGGCCGACTCAGCGATCGGCGTATCGATCACGCGCTCCGCCCCAAATCGATCAATAAACCCGTCGGTGACTTTGAACGCGCCGCCGTAGATCCCAATGTCTTCCCCAAGGCAAAACACAGTGGGATCGCGTTCCATCTCTTCCCAAATTCCCTGCCGGATCGCTTCTAGATATGTCAATTGCATAGGCAAATGTCTTTCGGCTGCGGATCACAACCAGCACTGCGTAATTTTACATTTTGTACAAAAAGTACTATCGTACAACCATGCCAAACAAGCTAACCGCCAGCGTAGCCCGCCAGAACTTTTCCGATATCCTGAGCCGGGCAGAATACCGCGGCGAACGGGTTGTCGTACACCGCGGCAAGAAACCCGTAGCCGCCGTGGTTCCGATTGAAGACCTCGAACTGCTGGAAAAACTGGAGGACGAAATCGATCTGGCTAGAGCCCGAGAGGCTTTGAAGGACTCTCGTACGATTCCCTGGGAAACTGTCAAAAAGAAACTGAAGTTGTGAGATAGTCGATCGTCGTGGCCTATATCGTTCAGTTCAAACCGCTGGCCCTCCGACAACTGGAAAAGTTGCCGCGCGACGCACAGAAGAAGCTGGTCGCCAAGATCGAGGCGCTTCGCGATGATCCCTTCCCAGCGGGATGCAAGAAGATGGCGGCGCTGTCTGACACCTGGCGGGCGCGTGTTGGGGCTTATCGTGTCGTCTATCAAGTTCATCAGAAAATCTTGCTGATCCTGGTGCTCACAGTTGGCCATCGCAAAGATGTATATCGCTGACCGTTCAGGCCGAAAGTTACCTCTCAAAACTTATAACGCTTATTTGAAGTGCGCCGCCGCTTCCGTTTCTTTGTAGCTCGCGGTCCCTTTCTTCACTTGCGGCACGCCGTACTTGGGCTTGATTTCGTGACACCCGTCTTCGCAGAAGACTCCGCCTTCCGCCGATTCCGGCGTCGGCATCGGAGAATTCACCGCCATCTCCCGTTCTTCTTCGATGATCCGCTCGACCTCGGCAATCAGGTCTGCGTTCTCTTTCGTCGACAACCATTTCTTCTCGCGAACTAAATAATTTTCAAACCGCGCCAGCGGATCGCGCTTCTTCCAGAACTCGAACATGCTCTTCGGCACGTATCCTGCGGCATCATGAATAGCGTGCCCCTTCATCCGCATCATCTTTGCCTCGATCAGCGTCGGCCCTTCGCCCCGATGCGCGCGCTCGACCGCCTCGTGCGCCGCGTCGTACACCTGGCACGCATCGGTGCCATCGACGATCACGCCCGGAATGCCGTATCCAATGGCTCGTTCAGCCAGATCCTGGCAGCGATACTGCATGTTCGACGGCGTCGAGTACGCCCACAGATTCGATTCCACAATCAACACCAGCCCGAGATTCTGCACCGCGGCGAAGTTGATGCCTTCATAGGTCACGCCGGTGGACTGCCCTCCGTCACCGATGTAAGTCATCACGGCAATATCGCGTCCCTGCAAGCGCGCGCCCAGCGCCACGCCCGACATCACGGGGATCAAATCGCCCAGCATAGAAATCGGCGAAACCATGTTGCGCTTCTCAATGTCGCCGAAGTGCGACGTGCCGTCGCGGCCCTTGGTTGGCGAATCGGCCTTCGCCATGTACTGCATCATCGTGTCCGCTGCGCGAAAGCCACGCACCAGCAGCGATCCCTGGTTCCTGATCATCGGCGCGAACCAGTCATCGTTATTGAGTGCGTATGCCGAGGCGCACGAGCAAGCCTCTTGCCCGAGCCCGAAATAAACTCCGCCGACGACCTTGCCCTGCTTGTAAAGATTCTCGAGCGCAATCTCCATCCTGCGGTTGAGCAGCATGTAGCGGTAGATCTCGATGGCCTGCTGCTTGTCGAGATATTTGGAGTCACGGATGGGCGGGACGGGGGCGTCGAGGTCTCCCGAGACCTCATACCGCACGTGCTCGTTCCCCTGCTTATCCTTCTCCGGCACCTGAAGCACGGTGAACGCAGGATGCTCAAGCCGGTAATCAGGAATCTCGTACGTGCGAAAACCCGAGCCGTTGGAGGGTGCCCCGTTTTCAGGAGAGGGTGCCCCACTTCTGGCCGGTTTTGCCAGAAGTGGGGATTTTGACTTCGACGTCCCGTTGCGCGGACGATTCCCGTTAGAGCCAGCTTTGGACTTCTTCTTGTTGTTCCCCATGTAAGGCGGCGCAGAGCGCGATGTATTGATGGTATCGCGAGCAAGGGGAAAAGAGCCAGCAGACCTTGTTGCAATGGCGATTCGTATCAGGGCACGCATTCATGCGTGCCGTAAAGGCCATACCCAGAACGATATTGTCATGCTGAGCGGAGAACGAGATCGCGCAGCGAACTCGTTCGGAGTCGAAGCATCCCTACCCGTGGATACTGTCAGGGGAATGGGCGATACCGCTGCTAAGCCCAGGTGATTTCGTCTTCTTTGTGAATCTTGCGCAGTTCCTCGGGAATCTTCATCGGCACGCCCACCGTCCGCCCCAGCAGCGCGTCCAGCGTGTCGACCCACAGCATTTGCGATTGGAAGACGACACCGAAGTTGCGCGAGATGGATTCGGCAACGCCGTTGAGGTCGAGTGCGCGGCCGAGTTCTTTCTGCATCGACGTAACCGGCTTCGACGTAATGCCGCATGGGACGATCAGATTGAAGTGGCTGAGATCGGTGTTGACGTTGAGCGCGAATCCGTGAGACGTGACGGACCGCGAAATGTGCACGCCGATGGCGGCGACCTTCGCTTCAGGCTCTTGCTCGGTCCATACGCCGGTGAGGCTCGGCACTCGCTTCGTCGAAATGCCGAAATCCGCGCAAGTGCGCATCAGAACGTCTTCCAGGCGGCGAACGAATTCAATCACGCCAAGCGTCTTGCGCTTGCCATCAGGAGTGGGGAATCCCCGCAGATCAAAAATTGGATAGCCGACGATCTGCCCAGGGCCGTGAAAGGTGACGTCTCCACCGCGGTCGCATTCGAAGAGTTCAACTCCGCTCTGTCTCAGAAATTCCGGCGAAGCGACAACGTTTTTCGCTTTAGCATTCCGCCCCAGAGTAATCACGGGCTTGTGCTCGAGCAAAAGCAGCGCGTCGCCAATCTTCTCGTCTTTGCGCAACGCCACCAGTTGCTGCTGCAACCGCAGCCCCATCGCGTAGTCGACAGTTCCGAGTTGGACGATGGAGATCAATTCTTCACCACTAAGCGCACGGGGGAAATTCAGTTTTGGGCAGGAACTTCGACGTATGCCGAATAGGTGTGCGGTTCAGGTATCGGTTCACCCGTTTGCGCCAAGCCCTCAAGGTGAAACGCGATTGCCTCCTGCATTTCGCGCTCAACTTCCTCACGCGTTCCGCCGGTCGCGACACAGCCGTCGAGATCGGGTGAATACGCAGAAAAGCCCGTTCCGGTCTTTTCAATCACGACGAGATATTTTTTCATTTCTTCAATCCTGCCTGTTTCAGAATGCTGTTGAGCGTACCCGGGCCAAGGTCGTCATTCGGTTTTCCAGCAACGGTAACGAGTCCGGGCTTCGTCGAATGTTTGAACTGCCGATGACTGCCTCGCGTCCGATCGAGCCGCCATCCATCGTCGTCCAGCATCTTCAGTACGTCACGTACCTTCATTGTACTTTACGATTGCATACATCACTTCACGCAAAAGAGGGTCTGCAATTGGTGATTTTGTAAGTTGGCAATTTGAAAACCACGTTCGAAGCCGCACGAACAATCACCCGATGACTCAATCGCTCAATCACGCAATCCCCTACGCGTTAATCGCCATCCCATACACGCTGTTCGACGCGTCGAGCATGGCTTCGGCCAGCGTCGGATGCGCGTGGATCGTCCACGTCAAATCTTCGACCGTCATTTCCGCTTCCATGGCCGCGACCGCTTCGGCAATCAACTCCGTCGCCTGCGGGCCGATGATGTGGACGCCGAGAATCTCTCCGTAATCGGCGTCGCTCACGATCTTGATGAATCCTTCGTGCTGGCCGACGATCGAGGCGCGCGAATTTGCCGTGAACGGGAACTTGCCGATCTTCAAGTTGTACCCGGCTTCGCGGGCTTGCGTCTCGGTGAGGCCGACGCTGCCGATCTCCGGATGGCAATACGTCGCGCCCGGAATGCGCTCCCGGTTCACCGGCTTGCACGGCTTGCCTGCAATCTTCGCAACTGCGACCAAAGCTTCCATCGCGCCAACGTGCGCCAGTTGCGGCGTTCCTAGAACAATGTCTCCGACGGCATAAACGCCCGGCTCTTCCGTCTGCTGCCACGAATTGACCTTGATGAATTCGCGCTCCGGCTTGATCTTGGTTTTTTCCAGGCCGACGTTCTGCGTGCGCGGCTTGCGTCCCACAGCAATCAGGATTTTCTCCGCGTCAATCTTCTGCTGCTTGCCATCGACCGTGATCGTGACCGCGACTCCCGCCTTCGTCTTTTCAACCTTGTCGACCTTCGCGCCAGCATGAAAGCTGATGCCGCGCTTGCGATAGACGCGCGCCAGTTCCTTGCTCACTTCTTCGTCTTCGACCGGAACCAGCCGCGGCAGCATTTCGACAATCGTCACTTCGCAATCGAACGAGCGGTAGATCGACGCGAACTCCACGCCAACTGCGCCCGCTCCGACGATCACCAGAGACTTCGGAAGATCTTTCAGGCTGAGAATTTCAATGTTGGTCAGGATGCGGTCGTTCGCCTCGAGTCCCGGCAACATGCGCGCTTCCGAGCCGGTCGCGAGAATCACGTTCTTCGCCTTGAGTTGCGAGGTCTTGCCGTCGTTCGTGACTTCGACCGTGTGGATTCCGTTCTGCGCGGGACCGGTCAACTTGCCGTATCCCTTGATGGTCTCAACTTTATTTTTCTTCATCAGAAAGTCGAGGCCCTTGGTGTGCTTGGTGACGATCTTGTTCTTGCGATCCTGAATCGCAGCCCAATTCAGCTTGCGCGCGTCGACGCCTTCAATGCCATATTCCTTGGCTTCTTTGAGATGATCCCAAAGTTCGGCGTTGAACAGCAGCGCCTTCGTCGGGATGCAGCCCACGTGCAGGCAGGTTCCGCCGAGGAATCCGTCTTTTTCGATGAGCGCGGTTTTCAAGCCGTACTGTCCGGCGCGGATGGCCCCGGTGTATCCGGCAGGTCCGCTGCCGATGATGGCGACGTCGTAAATGGTTTCTGGCAAGGGGATCGTCCTTAGTAAGAGATGAGTGAAGGCAAACTAAGGATTCTAGAACAAGTACGCGGGAAAAAGCATTCAGAACTCAGCAGTCAGCATTCAGCCAGTCGGCTTTGATTGTGGCTGAATGCTTAATCGAGTGCTGGCAGTTTTCACAGCTGCGTCATCCACGAAGCGATGCGTTTTCACCAGCGGCGCGAGGGATCTCGCGTGCAGCGCCGATCCAGCCCGCGCGAGATCCCTTCGCCATACGGCTCAGGGCAGGCTCTTCGCTCCGCCTGAAGTGCGGCTTCGCTCAGGATGACGCAATAAAAAGCACCCAAAAACAAATCAGCACTCAGCTGTGATGGCTGAGTGCTGAATGCTGAGTGCTGAAAGCTTAATTATTCTCGTTACTCGCGCGCTTCCACGAGATCAGCTCGCCAATCGTCGAACTGGTGCTCGAGACAGGCTGCTTGTAGGCTTCGACTTCCGAGCGCGAGGCTTCTTCGCCCACCGCGCGGATGCTCAAGCCCACTTTCTTCTCCTCGGGATTCATCTTGATGATCTTGAATTCGTGTTCAAGACCCGGCTCAAGATGCAGCGGCTGGCCGTTTCCGTCCGTGGCTTCCGACTTGTGGCACAAGCCCTCGACGCCTTCGGCGATCTCGACGAACGCGCCGAACGCCGCCACACGCAAGATCTTGCCATGTACGACGTCGCCAATGTGATGGCCCGCGAAGAACGACTCCCAGACATCGGGTTGCAACTGCTTCACGCCGAGCGACAGGCGGCGCTTGTCGGGTTCGATCGCCAGCACCACGGCCTTCACGCGATCGCCCTTCTTCAGCACTTCCGAAGGATGCTTCACGCGCTTGGTCCAGCTCAGGTTGCTGACGTGAACCAGGCCGTCGATGCCGTCTTCGATCTCGATGAACGCGCCGAAGTCGGTCAGATTGCGCACGCGTCCTTCCACGGTCATGCCGACCGGGAATTTCTCGTGCAACGAATCCCACGGATTGGCCGCCAGCTGGCGCATGCCAAGCGAAATCCGGCGCTCCGTCGGATTCACGTTGAGCACCACGCACTCGACCTGATCGCCAACATTGACCAGCTTCGACGGATGCTTCATCCGCTTCGACCACGTCATCTCGCTGACGTGTACGAGTCCCTCGATGCCTTGCTCGAGTTCAACGAACGCTCCGTAGTCGGTTACGCTGATCACGCGTCCCTGAACGTGCGCGCCCTCGGGATAGCGGTGCTCGGCGTCGAGCCACGGATCGGGCGTGAGCTGCTTGAATCCCAGCGAGACGCGCTGCTTGTCCTTGTCGTACTTCAGAACCTTGACCTGAATCTGATCGCCGACGTTCACCAGATCCTTGGGATGCGTGAGGCGTCCCCAGGACATGTCGGTGATGTGCAGCAGGCCGTCGAGTCCGCCAAGATCGACGAATGCGCCGTACTCGGTGAGATTCTTCACGACTCCGGTCAGCACCGAACCTTCTTCCAGGTGCTCCAGCGTCTTCGAGCGCTTCTCGTTCTGCTCGCCTTCGAGCAGTTCCTTGCGCGAGACGACGATGTTGCCGCGCTTCTTGTTGAGCTTGATCACGGCAACGTCGATGGTCTGTCCTTTCATGCCATCGAGATTGCGGATCGGCCGCAGATCGACCTGCGATCCCGGCAGGAACGCGTGCGCTCCGTGAATATCGACGGTGAGTCCGCCCTTGATGCGATCGACCACTACTGCCTTGATCGGCTTCTTCTCGGTATACGCCTTCTCGATGACTTCCCAGGCGTGAATGCGCTGCGCCTTCTGGTGCGAGAGGTGGACGTAGCCTTCCTCGACCTCTCCCTTGTCGCGCATCACGTCGATTTCATCGCCCGGCTTGAACTTGGGGTTGCCCTCGTGATCGAGAACTTCCGAGAGCGCGAGCATGCCTTCTGACTTCGCGCCGATATCAACGACAACGTGCGTCGGCGTCAGCTTGAGCACCGTGCCTTTAATAACGCGGTCTTCGCTGACGGCTTCCTCGGCCTCGGTGGTGAAGCTCTCGAGCGCGGAGGCGAAGTCTTCGCCTGCAGCTGTCTTGTCTTCGGCGGGCGCGGAGACCGGTGCGGTCTCGGCGGCAGCCGCGGTCGCTTCGGGCTGTTCGGCAGTCATGGGTTCAGCTTCTGTCATAACACTGGAATTAGAGTCGGAATTGTGGGCGGTGGATTCGTCGAACAAGATTATGCCTCTCTGGGTATCGGATGCGGGACCTGCGCTGCGGACTGCTGGATGAGTCGTTAGGTTGTAGTGGGCTCACCCTGGCGAGTGAGCTTGAACAATCCCAGCTGTCGGACGTTTAACAAAGAACCCGCGTCCAATGGGAACTCTTCGACTATAGCAATCGCCGGAGAACAGTGTCAAACCCAAATCTGGCGCTGTTACAGCAATGTTTCAACGGCAGCTGTCAGCCGTGAGCCGCCAGCTTTCAGCGACTTCAAAAAGCATTCAGCAGTCAGCATTCAGCACTCAGCCACAGCCTTCGCGGGGTAGAAAACTTGCCTTATTAAAACGATTTTGGGAGAGGGAACAAGAAAATTTTGGAGAAGGATGCTCCTGCCGGGACAGATTTGGGGAAGGGCACGGCTTCGAGCCGTGCCACCGAAGCCGACAAAGCAGGCGGGCTTCAGCCCCTGAGGGAAGCTGCACTCGCACCGTCTTGCTGCGCTCGCGTTCAAAGGTCTGAAGTCCGAGGTCTGACGGCTGATAGCTGACGGCTGAAGGCTGCTTCTGCTACCCTGCCCTGCTATGGATTATCTCTGGACGCCGTGGCGCTATGCCTACGTCTCCGCCACGGAAAAGACCGCCGGATGCGTCTTCTGTGAGGCTCCCAAAGAACAGAATGACGAAAAGGCGCACATCGTCTATCGCGGCCGGCACTGCTTCGTCATTCTCAACGCGTTCCCGTACACACCCGGACACGTGATGGTCGTCCCGTACCAGCACCTCGACGAGCTGCGCAAGCTGCCGACGGAAGCCGCCAATGAAATGATAGCGCTCTCGCAGAAGATGGAGACGGTGCTGCGCGAACTCTATCGTCCCGACGGAATCAATCTGGGGATGAACATCGGCAAAGCCGCCGGAGCCGGAATCGCCGGCCACATCCACATGCACGTCCTGCCGCGCTGGGTAGCCGATTCAAATTTCATGTCGGTCGTCGCCGAGACGCGCGTCCTGCCGGAAGTGCTGGAAGTCACGTGGGCCAAGATGCGGGAGAAGATGTAGGAATTATGTGGGGACAGCCGCCTCGGCTGTCTTAGCTGAACCCCACAATTCTCGCTCATCAACGGATTGTCATCCTGAGCGCCTTTTTATTGGCGCGAAGGACCTATGCGTTCGCTGGCAGCGGTGATGCTGCCGGCAGACTACATAGATCCTGCGCGCAAAGAACGCGCGCAGGATGACAGTAAGTGGGGCTCGTCTTCGTTGTAGACCTCGGAGAGTAGCCATCCAGCGGGAGCGAGCTTCCGCAGCCTCCACTCTGGCAGCGAGGGAGTCCGAGTGCCACCACACTCATCAACAGGGTTGTCATCCTGCGCCGCAGGGTTTGGCGGCGAAGGATCTATGCATTTGCTTGCAGCGCCAATGCTGCCGGCAAACTACATAGATCCTGCGCGCACAGAACGCGCGCAGGATGACACTATAAGTGGGGGGGGCCTGTTCGGGTCGTCCCTGCGCAACGACCGATCACCCCGCCAACTTCTCCATTTCCTTCTCGTCGATGACCGGCACTCCCAACTCTTTCGCCTTGTCCAGCTTTGATCCGGCGTCGGAGCCCGCGACGACGTAGTCCGTCTTTTTGCTGACCGAACCCGCCACCTTGCCGCCGGCGTCTTCGATCATCTTCTTGGCTTCGTCGCGCGAGTAATTCGCCAGCGTGCCGGTCAAAACGAATGTCTTCCCCGCGAGCTTTGTGCCGCGCTCTTTCTTCTCGCCCTGCATCGTCAGGCCGGCGGCTCGCAGGCGCTTCACCAGTTCCTGATTCGCCTTGATGCTGAAAAATTCCGCGATGCTCTCCGCGATCTTCGGTCCCACCTCGCCCACGTCCTGCAATTCTTCGACGTTTGCGCCCGCGAGAGCTTCCATCGATCCGAAATGTTCGGCGAGGAATTGCGCGGTGCGCTCGCCGACCATGCGGATGCCGAGTCCGTAGATCACGCGCTCAAGCGGAAGTGTTTTCGAATTCTGGATTTCGTCGAGGATGTTCTGCGCCGACTTGTCGGCAAACCGCTCGAGGCTGAGCAGATCTTTTTTCGTCAGGTCATAAATGTCGGCGACGTTCTTCACCAGCCCGCGGTCGAGCAGTTGCTGGACCAGCGATTCGCCCATGCCGTCAATGTTCATCACGCCGCGCGAGGCAAAGTGCAGGATCGTGCCCATCAGCTTCGCCGGACAATTCGCGTTCACACAGCGGTAATCGACTTCGCCTTCCGTGCGGACAACTTTCGTTCCGCACACCGGGCATTTTTCCGGAGCCTCGATTTCGACCGTTCCGCGCGGGTGAGCGTCGTCGTCGATGACTTTTGCGACCTTCGGGATCACGTCGCCGCCGCGCTCGACCTGCACAAAGTCGCCAATCTTCACGCCCAGTCTTTCGACTTCGTCCATGTTGTGCAGTGTCGCGTTGCGAACGGTCGTGCCGCCGATCGCAACCGGGCTCAACTCCGCGACGGGAGTCAGCTTGCCGGTGCGTCCAACCTGCCAGCGGACGTTTTCCAGCTTCGTGATTCCCGCGCGCGCCGCGTATTTGTAAGCGATCGCCCAGCGCGGAGCCTTGCCCGTAAATCCAAGTTCACTCTGCAGCCCGGTGCGATCGACTTTCACGACGATGCCGTCGATCTCGTACGGCAGCGAGTCGCGCTTGGCCTCCCACGCCTGGATGAACGACCAGACTTCGTCCATCGAGTGGACGAGCTTGCGGTTTGGATTGACTTTGAATCCGGCCTTGTCGAGCGCGGTCATCGTCTCCCAGTGGCGGTCGAAATACGTGCGGCCATTCACGAGCAGGATGTACGGGAAAAAATCGAGACGCCGCTGCGCGGTGATGCTGGAATCAAGTTGCCGGACCGTGCCCGCGGTGAAGTTGCGCGGATTGGCGAACGTCGCGAGTCCGGCGCGTTCGCGCTCTTCGTTGAGCTTCTTGAAAGCGGCGGTGGGCATGAGCAGTTCGCCGCGTACCTCGAAATCCGCGGGGATGCCGGCCTTCTTCAGCTTGTCTTTATCGATTGAGAGCGGAATCGAGTGCACCGTGCGCACGTTGAGCGTGACGTCTTCGCCGGTGGTGCCGTCGCCGCGCGTGACTCCGCGGACCAGCTTGCCGTTTTCATAAGTCAACGCCAGAGACATGCCGTCGAGCTTGAGTTCGCAAACGTAATCGACATCCTTGCGGCCGCTGAGTTCATGGACGCGCCGCTCCCATCCGCGCAGCTCTTCTTCGTTGTAGGTGTTGTCGAGCGAGAGCATCGGAGAAGAATGGCGGACCTTGACGAATCCCTCGCGCGGCTTGCCTCCGACGCGCTGAGTGGGAGAGTCGGCTGTGACCAGTTCCGGATGCTCGGCCTCAAGATCTTTCAGCTGCTGCATCAGGTGATCGAAATCGAAATCGCTGATCTCCGGCTGATCGAGGACGTAATAAAGGTATTCGTGATGGCGAATCTTCTCGCGGAGAGACTCGATCTTCTTTTCGGCATCTTTCACGGCTGGCATCGTGAAAGATTATAAGAGAGGTTGCCTAGCGACAGCCGCCTCGGCTGTCCAGGCGGATGGGTGCAGTTCGGAATCTTCCCCTAGAGCGCGCTCTGTCATCCTGAGCGCCTTCTTTTTGGCGCGAAGGACCTATGTATTTTGCTGGTAGCATATGCGCTACCAACGAATGCATAGATCCTTCGCGCCAAAAAGAAGGCGCTCAGGATGACATGGCTGTGATGAGCACGAGAGCACGCAGAAGTTTTCCACAGCCGAATGTTCATTCGTCACAGACTTTCGCCGAGGCGCACCTGTCAGACTTCGCGTATGCGCGCCCCGAAAACTTATTTCGTCTACATCATGTCGAATCGTTCGCAGACTCTGTACGTCGGCGTAACGGGTAATCTTGTCCAGAGAGTGCGCCAGCACAAGCTGAAAGCCGGCTCCGGCTTCACCACGAAATACAAGCTCGACCGTCTTGTGTACTTCGAGCGTTTCGAAGATGTCCACAATGCGATTGAGCGAGAAAAGCAAATCAAGGGCTGGCTGCGGATCAAGAAAATTGCCTTGATCGTATCGGTCAATCCAACGTGGCAGGATTTAAGCGTTGAGTGGTACGAGCGCCATGCGTTCCAGCCCGACGAGGAACACCGGCAACGCGTCTCCAGAGAATCGTCATCATGAAGCGCCTCGAAATCTCTGTAGATGCTGCGAGGTCCGAGGCGGCTGTCGCTACGCGATCAATTCGTTACTCCCGGGATCTGCATCCTCACGAATCTTGGCATGTAGTCATTCGCGCAGACTAGATCGGAGCCGTCATTCGCGTTCACGTTATACGACACGAGGATTCCGTCGGCGTTCGTGAATTCGGTGTGCGCTTTGGCGTTGTACGTCACGAGAGTGCCGGTCTTGCAGCCGTTGGCTCCGGCTTCGGGAGTTGTGTAGACCGTCGTCTTGTTTGACCACGGCCCCTGCGGCGAGCAGGAATACCAGGTCGTGACCGCGTCCCACAGGGGAAACGGCGGGTTCTGCGGGTCCATGCCGGTCATCAGGTAAAACGTACTGCCGTTGTAGGTGAGCTGATCGACCGAGTACTCGGGTGTGACCGCGGCCACGCCGGTCATCGCCGTCGCGTTCGATTCTCCGGACATCCACTTCGCCTGCGTCGCATTCCAGAATTGCCATTTGGTGGCGTTGGCCAGGTTGGCGAGCGAGTTGGTGCGCGCGACGTAGGGCGTCTTGGTGTCGGTACCCGGATCCTTCATGCCGAAGATGTAGTAGTAGCTTCCAACGTGGAGAATTTTCGTTCCCCATTCGAGCGTCGTGTTCAAGCCGGTCACGGGCGTGACCGAACTGATCGCGAGACTCGGCCAGGCGAGCGTCGCGACGGAATGTCCGACGAGTTTGAAGGCTCCGGTCCATTCGAGGAGCATGATTTTGATCTGATATCCGCCGCCGGAGGTCGGCACGAGGTAGCTGCCGCCCTGCCAGAACCAGTCGGCTTTATTTTTCGGAACGAAGTACGACGAGGTCTTTGGAGGATATCCGACGGTGGTCCACGATCCGGTCGTCTGGTTCAGGATCGTCAGCGAGTTGTGCGCGGTGAAAAGATCGCTCGAGCGCATGCGGGTCGTCGGATTCACTGTGCCAATGTAGGAGTCGGACCACATCCATAGATTGGTTCCGTCGGGCAGCAGCAAAGAGTACGTGCCGTCGCCGCCGGTCCAGCCGGGACCGTTCTGCGTGACGTATCCGTCGAAGGTACTGTCGATCGTTGCCGGAGACGGCGCGCCGGGCAGCGTACACTGCGCAAACGCGGGAAGAGCAAAGAGCATCAAAGCCACGGCTAAGAGTGCGGAAAGGCGCTTCATTCCTGGAATCTCCTGGAACCGAAAATCGGGGGTGGACAGCTTATCGCATTCAGCGTGGCGGAGATAGAGAAGAATGACTCTTATCTCCTTCGTGTGACTTCGTGACCTTGGTGGTTAGTTTTTAAAAGCGTTCACCACAAAGGTCACGAAGTATCACGAAGGAATCGCGATTTACAATCCAGCTTCGAGCCTATGCGGAAAGCGGCGCTGCTCTACAACCCGGACTCCGGTGGAAGCCGGCAACGCCAGCGCGAGCTGCAGGCGGCGCTCGTGATTCTCCGAGCCGGGGGAGTTGAGGCCGAACTTTTTCCCACCGACTCCCGCGAGCATGCCGGCGAAGAAGCTCGGCGCGCGATCACTGCCGGATGCGACACGATTTTTGCCTGCGGCGGCGACGGAACCATCCACAACATCGCGCAGGTGCTGGCCAAGACTCCGGTTGCTTTGGCAGTCTTGCCCATGGGCACGGCGAACGCGCTCGCCCGCGACCTCGGACTTCCTCTGCGCGTGCCGGCCGCGGCCAAAGCGGCGTTGCAGGGCGAGACGCGGCGCATTGCTCTCGGACGCGTCATCTGCGATGACATAAACGGCATCCCGAAGACGCGCTATTTCGTCATCACCGCGGGGATCGGCGTCGACGCTCATCTTTTTTACAAGCTGCACAGTGGCACCAAGCAGCGGCTCGGCATGGCTGCGTATTACGCCAAGGCGTGGCACATGTGGTTCAATTACCATATGACGCGCTTTCGCGTGGAATATACCGAGACCGGAGGCGACACGACGAAGAGCGCGGACGTGACCGAACTGCTGGCCGTGCGCATTCGCAATTTCGGAGGTGTGGTCCGCGAACTTGCTCCGGGAGCATCGCTCGACCGCTACGACATGCGGCTGGTCTTTGCCCGCACCGCGAGCCGCGCGGCCTATCTGGCGTACGTAACGCGAGGCCTGCTGGGAGCGAACTGGAAGATTCCCGGAGTCGAGCTCGCGTATGCAACCAAGGCTTCGTGCAGTGCGCTCGCGTCTGGGGAGTCTGCTCCACGGCGAATTTATGTTGAGGCCGATGGAGAGTTGATCGGACGGCTTCCGGCGGATATAAGCGTCGTGCCTGATGCGCTGACGTTGCTGGGGCCACGGCGGTAACGCATCCATGGGGAACAAAGGGTCTCTCCGCTCCGGTCGAGATGACAATGATGCGAGATGACAGTGTTTACGCGGTGGTGAAAATCGTGACTCCGCAGATAAGATAAAATCTCACCACTTGGAACCCGTCACCCACTTTCTGACTGGCGCGTGCATGGGGCGCGCCGGACTCAACCGCATGACGGGGCTTGCTACGCTCACACTCACGCTCGCGGCCGAGGCGCCCGATCTGGACGTGCTGGGAAGTTTCCGCGGACACGCCTTCGGCTTCGCTCACCATCGCGGCTTCACCCATTCATTTCTCGGCGTCTTGCTGGTGGCCCTGGTGGTGGTCGCCTTCGTTTATCTGGTGTGGCGGCTGCGCGGGCGCAGGACGAACAATCCGAACCTGCCGCCGCGGTGGGGCGTGCTGTTTCTGCTGGCGTGTCTTGCCGGGTTCAGTCATATCCTGCTCGATTTCACGAACAACTACGGCGTGCGTCCCTTCTGGCCGTTTTCAGAGAAGTGGTATTCCTGGGACATCGTTTTCATCGTTGAGCCGGTGATGCTGGGCCTGCTGTTTCTCGGGCTCGTGGTCCCGGCGATCTTTGCCCTGATCGACAAAGAGATCGGAGCGAAGCGACGCGACCCGCGCGGACGCTTCGCCGCGAGCCTTGCCCTGATCGGCGTGGTCTTGATGTGGGGCGTGCGCGACTACGAGCACCGGCGCGCCGTGAATGCGCTCGAAGCGAGGACTTATCGCGATGCCGATCCGCTGCGCGTGTCGGCCTATCCGAAGGCGATCAATCCTTTTCAGTGGGATGGCGTTGTCGAAACGACCGATTTTTTTGTCCTGGCTGAGGTCGACTCGCTGACGCCCGAAGTCGATCCCGAGGGGCAAATGCAGATTCGCTACAAGCCCGAGGAGACGCCGATAACTCTTGCGGCAAAGAAGTCCTACTTGGGCCGAGTGTTTCTGGATTGGGCGCAGTATCCGATCACCGAGACGGAAGTGCTCGAGTCCCCGCGCGAAGGATACATCGTCCGTTTTCAGGATCTGCGGTACCTGAACGTGCCGAGCGCGCTTCGCGGAGGCCGGCGGCGAAACGTGCTGGGCGCCGCCGTCGAACTCGACAAGAACCTGCACGTCGTGGGAGACGTCTTCGGCACGCCGGAGAACGAAGTGGTCGTGCCGGAACCGGGGCAGAAGTAGCGATGGTTCCTGTCCCGTCAGGTTCGGGTGCTCCATTTCTGGCCGGTTTTGCCAGAAGTGGGGATTTTCGTGCTCCCTGTTCTGCCGAGAGCTGCGCTTCTCTCGCAAAAGTAAAATCGTTGTAGCTTTTGCCTCCGTCGCTTGACGCGCACCCTCACTCGCGACCAGAATAAGGATTCGTTTACGAGGTGATCCATGCTGGCCTATATCTTTATCGTCTTTGCGTTGGCGTTCCGGTTCCTGCCGCATCCGATGGCGTTCACGCCGGTGGGAGCGGCGCTGCTCTACTTTGGCGCGAAGTCGTCACGCCGGCAGATGTGGATTCCGCTGGCGCTGCTCGCGGCCTCTGACGTGATCCTGACGACCTTGGTCTACAAATATCCGTTCAGCTGGGATCATTTCGTGACCTGGGCGTGGTATGCCGCGATGCTGTGGCTGGGCACGACTCTCGCGAAAAATGCGGGTGCGATTCGCATTCTGGCGTCTGCCCTGGCCGGATCGGTCTCTTTCTTCCTGATCAGCAACCTCGCAGTCTGGGCCGCGTGGGATATGTATCCGCGTACCGGCGCCGGGCTGATGACGTGCTACGCGGCGGGCTTGCCGTTCTTCCGCCATGCGGTGGTCGGCGATCTGCTCTTTACCAGCGTGATGTTCGGCGCGCCGGTGCTGGCGCACATGCTGGCGGAGAAAATGCAAAACTCCGGCGGCGCTGCTGCTGCTTAGAATCTTTCACCACTGAGACACGGAGCCACGGAGAATACAAAGATTTCTGTGTCTCTGTGCCTCCGTGGTAAATTCTGCCGCTATTCTCTGTTCTGATTTGACTTCCGTTTCCGCAGAATCACCCATGCGCAGACTGCGGCTGCAATTACCACTAGAACCCAGATGCCGTGGCGTTTGAATAAAGTCGCGGCCAGGTCGAGGATCTGTGGGCCGAACTTCAGGACCAGCACCGAAAGCACGAAGAAGCGGACGAACCTCCCGGCGAAAATCGCTCCCAGGAAATGCAGGAAGTTCATCTCGAAGATGGATGCGCCGAGAACGAAAATCTTGAAGGGCATGGGCGGCGGCAGCATGCCGGGGAACATCAGTGCCCAGAATTCGTGCTGCTCGAACGAACGGTGAATCTTCATGAACCGCTCTTCCGAGATGCGCTTGCGGAGAACTTTCTCTCCGCCAACATAGCCGATGATGTAAAGCGGAATGCTGCCCAGAGCCGATCCCAGCGACGCCATCGCTACATAGAGAAAGAGGCGGTGGCGATCCTGATAGACATAAGTCGCTACGATGAAATCCACAGGCATGCCGATCAGCGCGCTGTCGGCGAAAGCGATCACGAACACACCCCACATGCCCAGCGCCTTCATCAGCGCCAGAATCCACACGGTGTACCGCTTCAGGATGTGATTGATCGTCTTCAAGGAAACTACTTAGTGTACGTGATGAGAAATAAGGCTGTCAGAAGCGGCTGTTGCATGGGCAGAGACATCGGGCGCTGCTATCATCGTCGGTTCGGGAATCATTGTTTAGGAGATCGTCGTGGTTCCGGAGTCCCCCATGCGAATTTTTTGGCTGTTCATTCTTTTGCTCAGCAATACCCTGCTCGCCGCTCAGCAATACGATCTGGTGATTGAAGGTGGACGCGTCATGGATCCGGAGACGGGCCTGGACGCAGTCCGGAACGTCGGCATTCGCGACGGAAAAATCGCCAAGATTTCCACGAAGACGCTCAAAGGCCAGCGCGTGATCTATGCCGGAAACATGGTGGTCGCGCCGGGGTTCATCGACCTGCACCAGCATGGGCAGGACCTCGCCAGCGAGCGCGTCAAAGCATTCGACGGAGTCACGACCGCGCTCGAAATGGAGATTGGCGCTCCCGACGTCGCGAAATTCCTGAAGGCAAAAGAAGGACATTCGCTGATCGACTACGGCACGACGGCCAGCCACGTTGCCGCACGCGCGCTCGTGTTTGGCGCGCCGCTGCCGGAGGGCACGATCCTGCCGAAGAGCGGCCCGGCCACCGACACGGCCGCCAGTCCGGAACAGATCCGGCAGATTCAGGATCGACTGCGCGAAGAAATCGACGCCGGCGCGCTCGGCGTCGGCATGGGAATTCAATACGTGCCGGGCGCGACGCGGCTGGAAGTGATCGACATGTTTCGCGTCGCGGCGGAACGAAAGCTCCCCGTGTATACGCATATGCGCAGCGTGGGGCGCATTGAACCTGGCTCGGCGATTGAAGCGGTCGAAGAGGTGATCGGCGCGGCGGCCATCACCGGAGCGCCGCTGCACATTGTTCACATCAACAGCACCTGCCTGCAGGATTCGCTGGAATGTCTCTCGCTGATTGAAGGAGCGCGCGCCCGCGGACTCGACGTCACGACCGAAGCTTATCCGTATATTGCCGGCATGACGGCGGTGAACTCGGCCCTGTTCAACCCCGGATGGCGCGAGAAGCTGGGCATCGACTACGGCGATCTCGTCATTCCCAACACCGGCGAGCACCTCACGAAAGAGCGCTTCGAGGAACTGCACAAGTCGAGCAACCAGCAGTGGGTGCTGGTGTATGCGAATACGCAGCAGGTGGTGGATGAGCTGATTCCGAATCCCTTGATCATGATTGCGAGCGATGGGGCGGTGGGGCATCCGCGGAATGCGGGAACCTATTCGCGGGTGCTGGCGCAGTATGTCCGCGAGAAGAAGACGCTGACGCTGATGGACGCGCTGAAGAAGATGACGCTGATGCCGGCGCAGATGCTGGAGCGCTCGACTCCGGCGGCGAAGTACAAAGGCCGGCTGCAGGAAGGGGCCGACGCAGACATTGTTGTGTTCGATCCGCAAACGATTGCCGACCGCGCGACTTTCGAGAAACCGATGGAGCCGAGCGTTGGCGTGCACGACCTGCTGGTCGGGGGGACGCTGCTGATCGATGACTCGAAGATGGTGCCGAATGTGTTTCCCGGGAAGGCGCTGGTGGGGCCGGGGAAGGCGGGGAAATAAAGCTGGATGTTATCGGGGAGCCGCGGAGTCACCGAGAAAGCAAAAATGTCGGATTTCATCGTGAGCGGCCTTCGTCGCCTCGCAGATGCTGCCTGAGGTGAAGCCGAAAACATCTCAGCATTCGCGCGCGGCATTGACGGTGCCGGAAAATGCATGGATCCTTCGCGCCAATAAAAAGGCGCTCAGGATGACAATGTGGACTACAGAGATTTCAGGAAATGCTTCAATGTTCGGTTTTGCCGCTTAGAAGGTCGATTGCGTGGGGGATCAGGTCGGCTACGGCTTGTAGCGATTCGACTGCTCCTGCGGGGCTTCCGGGAACGTTCAGGATCAACGCTTTGCCTCTGGTGCCGCATAGGCCGCGGCTCAGCGCGGCGAACTTTGTTTTCTTCGCGCCTTCGAGGCGCATGCGTTCCGCGACGCCATCGAGAAGACGGTCACAGACTGCGGCGGTCGCGTCAGGCGTAACGTCGCGCGCGGCGATGCCCGTCCCGCCCGTTGTGACGATGAAACGCACTTCGCGAGCGAGACGAATCAGCAGGTTCTGAATCTTGATCGGGTCATCAGGAACGACTTCGCGCGCCGCGACAGAAAAATGCAGCGATTCGAGCAGGTGAACAACGGCTGGTCCGGATTTGTCTTCGCGTTCGCCGCGAGTGCAGGAATCGCTGACGGTCACGACTGCGGCTGTGAGATCGGGCATGAGATCAGCCGTCGAGAAGAACGTCTTCCTCTTCTTCGCGCTTGGCGCGATGCGCGACCGGAGCAGGAGAAGCGACTGGGGCAGGCTCGGCAGCGGCTTCTGGCGCGGCTTCGGGCTCTCCACCGCCGTCGCGCGAAGACTCGTCGAGCAGGCGCAAGCCTTCCATCAGAAGTCCCTGGGTATTGAGCTGCGTAGTTTCTTTGTCGGTCTTGCCTTCAAAATCGAGCTGGAAATCCCCGCCGGTCCAGCGCAGGACTTTGAAGACGGCTTCGTCTCCGACGAGCGATCCATAGGTCGCATGCTTGACTTGTCCCCCGACGAAGAAAACTTCGCACTTGTCGCCCTCATTGCTGAGCGAGAGCTGGCAGCTCTTGCGGCCCATTTCGAGCGACTGCATCAGATCGATGACGTTCATCTGCGAGAGATTGCCGCGCACGACTCCGTCTTTTGGAGCGGTCTTGGCCATCTTCTCGAGCGAGATGCGGTCGACCATGCGCTTGATGCGGCGCGTGGCATCTTTCAGGAAGAACGGCTTCTCGAGATAATCGTCGGCCGCATCCTGCGGCGAAAGGCGCTCGGCGATGTCGGACTTGCTCGCCATGAGCACGGAAGAAAAATTCGCGGTCGCAGGACGGCTCTTGAGCTTCTCGACCAACTGACGTCCGTCCATGCCGGGCATGCGGTAGTCGCAGACGAGCAGATCGGGAGCGTCATCGACGGCCTTGAGCAATGCGTCGGCGGCGTCGGTCGCAGTGGTCACGCGGGCGAGCGACGACAATGCGTGCTGCAGCATGCCCAGCACCATCGGATTGTCGTCGACCACGAGTAATTTGACCTGATCAGGCATGAGTTCGGTTATTTCTGCCGCCGGTACTCCCCGCTCTTGCCGCCGCTTTTGCGATCCAGCACGATCTCGCGGATCTCGATTCCCTTGTCCGCCGCCTTCAGCATGTCATAAAGCGTGAGGGCGCAAACGCTCGCCGCCACCAGAGCCTCCATCTCAACGCCGGTTTCGGCGGTGGTGGTGACTTTGGAGGTAACAGCGAGGCCATTCTCGCACAGGCGCACCGCTACATCAACGAACGATAGCGGAAGCGGGTGGCACATCGGGATTAGCTCGGACGTGCGTTTCGCCGCCATGATGCCGGCGATGCGCGCCACTTCAAGCGGATCGCCTTTGGGATTCGACGGCAGCGAGGCAAGAACTTCGGGCTTGATGGCCACGAATGCGCTGGCTTCGGCCTCGCGCTTCGTCGCGGATTTGGCGGAGACGTCCACCATGCGGGCCCGGCCAGCGCTATCGTAGTGCGAGAGCTTTTTCGGCATTTAGAGATTTCGGCGCTACGTTTCACCACGGAGGCACTGAGACACGGAGGAGTCAAATTCTTGTGATCTTGGTGACTCCGTGTCTCCGTGATGGAATCCGGATTACGCTAGTTTCTATCTTACATTGAGCGCGCGCGAGCCACTCTTAACGCAAAAGAATCGGGATCATCTCTGCGGCGGAGATGGATTCGCGGTCTGGAAGAATCACCGCATAGCAATTGGCGCGGGCGGTAGCTGCGACGTCGCCGGAGCCCTGCCAGGGGACGAGTTCCACCTGTGCGTCTTCGAACTCTCCGGTGAGATTCGCGGGAAGAAAGCGCCTGAGGCCGGGCTTCGTGCGGATTTCGGATTTCAGGCGGGCATGGACGAACATCAATTTGCGGGGAGACATTCCGGCGAGCGCTTCGAGCAGCGGGCGCGCAAACAGTTCGAATGTAACCATGGTGGAAACGGGATTGCCGGGGAGGCCGAAGAAATATTTGGACGCCTGATCAGAACCGGTTTCCGGCGGAATTCTGCCGAAGACGACCGGGCGGCCTGGCTGGATTTTCGCGCCGGTGAAGAAGAATTCGGCGTGCATCTCTGAGAGAACCTGCTCGACCAGATCGTAGCGGCCCATCGATACGCCGCCGGTCATCAGCAGCAGGTCGAACCGGAGTCCTTCTTCGATGAGGACACGCAGCTGTCCTGGCTCGTCAGGGGCGATGGGCAGTAGTACCGGCTCACCTCCTGCTTTTCGAACTTGAACGGCGAGCGAGTAAGTGTTCGAGTTGCGGATCTGCGTGGGGCCGGGGCGGGCGTCGACGTCGACGATCTCGTCTCCCGTGGTGAGCAGGGCAACGCGCGGCTTCTGATGCACGAGCAGCAGAGAATTTCCCGCCGACGCAGCGAGCGCGATGCTGGCCTCGCCGAGACGCGTTCCACGCTCAATGAGCGTGGCGCCTTGCTTCGCCTCGGCGCCGGTGGGCACGATGTTCTCGCCGACCGTCACGCCTCGGGTGATCTCGACTATGTTTTCGTGAACCGAACTGTATTCGACCATTACGACGGCGTCGGCTCCGGGAGGAACGGGCGCTCCGGTCATGATCGCGGCGGTTTGTCCCGGCGCAATGAGTTCGGGCAGGTTTTCGGAATTTTCCCCGGCGCGGATTTCAGCGATCACTTCGAGATGAGCCGGGAGTTGCGACAGGTCTTCGGAGCGGACAGCGTATCCGTCGCGCGTGGAGCGGGGAAATGGCGGGATGTTGCGGTCGGCTACCACCGATTCGGCGAGGACGCGGCCTTCCGCGGCGAGCAGGTCGACGGTTTCCATTCCGCGCGGGCTGAGTTGCGCAGCGTGATGTTCGACCGTGTGGCGCGCATCTTCGAAGTTCAGGACGGTAGAAACCGTGGGCGGGGCGGACATGTGGAGATGATACGACAAGGACTACATTCTTTCGCCGCTTAGCGGCCGCGGCCCTCGCTGAATTGCACGATCAGCAACGATCCCGCTACGGGCTCTCAGTGCCGAAGCAGAGTCTATCAACAGCCATGTCATCCTGAGCCGCAGGTTTTGGCGGCGAAGGACCTATGCATTCGCCTGCAGCGCCGATGCTGCCAGCAAAATGCATAGGTCCTTCGCGCAAAAAACGCGCTCAGGATGACAAAATTGGGGGCGATGAGAGCGAACGAACGGCGACAAACAAAAGGTCTTTCCACCGGGATGACAGAGCAGTAATTCTGGTAGGGATCTTTCGACTGCGCGGGACCGCTCACTTCGTTCGCGGGCCTGCTTCGCTCAAGATGACAGAGCGTAGTTACTATCTTGCGAGTTCCTGCCCGAGCAGCGCGGGGTTGCTGGCAAACGCCAGGCCGGTTTCGAGATCGATGACGCGGTCCTGGACGAGGTCGGCGATTTCTCCGTCGAAGTGCTGCATGCCTTCGGAGGAAGCGGCTTTCATGGCATCGAGCAGCGTGTTGTCTTCGCGCTCGCCTTTCTCGATGCATTCGCGGGTGCGGGCATTGGCCTTGAGGATTTCGAAGGCGGCGATGCGACCGCTGCGGTCCACTTTCTGAATCAGGCGCTGGCAGACGATGTATCGGAAGGATTTCGCAAAGCGATCGCGCACCGACTGCTGTTCCGTGGGCGAAAACGAGCTGACAATGCGCTCCACGGTTTTGGAAGCATCCATCGTGTTGAGGCTCGAGAAAACGAGGTGGCCGGTTTCGGCCGCTTCGAGCACGATTTCGATGGTCTCGCGATCGCGCATTTCGCCGACCAGAATCACTTTCGGCGCCTGCCGCATGGCCGAGCGCAGCGCGTGCGCGAAGCTGGGCGTGTCGCTGTGCAGTTCGCGCTGGTGAATCGTCGAGCACTTGTGATTGTGCAGGAACTCGATCGGATCTTCGATGGTGATGATGTGGTAGTACTTTTCGCGATTGATGGCATCGATCAGAACAGCCATCGTCGACGACTTGCCCGAACCGGCAGGTCCGGTGACGAGAACGATTCCATCGCGCAGCTTCGTGACCTCCGACAATTGCGAGGGCAGCCGCAATGCGGAGAACTCGGGAATAACCGTCGGAATCACGCGCATGACGACCGCGCAACTGCCGCGCTGGATAAAGATGTTGACGCGGAAACGGGCGAGGCCGGGGAGTCCGTAGGAGACGTCGCAGGCTCCGTGCTCACGCAGAGTCGTGATGGCCTGCTTGTTATCTCCGATAAGATCGGCGGCGATGTGCCGGGTGTCGTCGGGCGTCAGGAAGGTCATCCCGGGCACCTGCACGGGGATCATCTGGCCATAAACCTGAACCTGCGGCGGGCGTCCGGGAGAGAAGATGAGGTCGCTGATCTTCTCGGCAGCGCGCAACATGGCGCTGAGCAGGGCCGGAGTCGCAACGCGGCCGCTTCCAATGTGTCCTTCTAATTCGACAGAGATCGGAGCAATTGTTGGTGCTGCCATTCGTCCTCGCTTGCGAGAATCGCGCGCACCACAGATATGGGAGTTACCTCAACTGTATCGCGATGGGGAGCGGGAAGCGACGGTCATTAAGGGCATAGTCCTTGGTAACCTAGCAGCGGCTAAAGCCGCATTGATTATGCGGGACTTACGGCACCGCTGAAGCGGTGCCCTGATACGAATCGTCCGCGGGATTGGCGCGCGGCTCTGATACAAACCTGAGTATGGACCGCGGTGCGCCATGCGAAAGTCTTCATGCGGCCGGCAAATAACAAAGGGCGGCCTGCGCCGCCCTTGTAAGTCATTGTTCTGGAGACACTTGCTACTTCTTCGTGGTCTTCTTCTTCCCGAAGCTGGTTTCTACCGATCCTCCGATGCTGGCCAGCATCTGCTTGGCGGCGTCGGCATACCCGCCGGTGGGCTGGAGTTCCAGATACTTCTGGAAGGCCTCAGCCGTTCCGGGAGGCGCGGTCATCTTTCCATCCTTCGACAGGGTGGCTTTGCCGATCATATTGACACCCTTCCAGTAGTAGGCGTCAGCCCGATTCGGATCGGCGGCGATGACCTTGTCAAAGGCAGCCAAGGCATCGTCGACCTTGCCGGAGTTGGTCAAAACAGCTCCCTGGTTGAAGTAATACTGCGCCGCGTTGGTGGGGTCGGCCTGTGCCGCGAGCGCGTAGGTCTTCACGGCGTCATCGACCTTGTTGTCCTTGGCGTAGGCTTCGGCCAGGTTGTTGTAGTAGGCGGCGAGATTCTTGGCGGCGTTGGGATCCTTGTCGTTAACCGTGCCCTTCTTGAGGTCGATCGCCTTCTGATAAGCTTCGACGGCCGAATCTAGGCGCTTCGTCTTCTCCGCAGGATCGGTCTGCTTAGTGGCCGACATGCGGTAGTAGTCACCGAGCTTGAACCAGATCAGGTCGCGCGATGGATCGACCTGATTCGCCTGGTTGAGGTCGGCGATGGCGGTGTCATAGTCGCCGGCGTCGGCGGCAGTCTTGGCGGCATTCAGCTTCTCGTTCAGCTGCTTAACCGTCAGAGTTTCCTTCTGCTGCTTCGCCTGCTGCTCCTGCATCTGCTTCATCTGCTCGGGAGTCAGGCCCTGGCCCTTGGCGGCGCTTTCCTGATCTTTCTTGATATCGAAATCGAGGTTGTTCTCGTCGAGCTGCAGCGGGAAGCCTTTGACGTGGTCCAGCTCTTTGTTGGCCTTCATGTCGTCCTGGTCCTTGTAGAGCGTGACCAGGTACTTGCCGGGGGTGAGGCCAAGAGAGAAGTACTCGCCTTTTTTGTTGGTCTTTAGCGTGTACTTCTGGCCGTTATCCATGTTGGTCCAAACGACGACGCCATTGACAATGGGATTTCCCTGCGCGTCTTTGCAGGTGCCTTTGACCGATCCGGAAGCCTGCGCGAAAGCTGCAGGCAGGGACAAACCGAGCGCTAGAACAGCGGTTAGAAAGATTGCGAATCGCTTTTTCATTTTGCCTCCCGGCAAAGTAGTTTTTACGATCAGTTCCACGACTTGGGGAACTAATCATTGCTAACTGCTATGAATGTCTCTCCGCGTACGGGATCGGGTCGGGCACTCCTGCGGCCTCAAACGCGCGCAGGCGCAACACACAGCTGTCGCAGACTCCACAGGCGCGATCCTCGCGGCTGTAACATGACCAAGTTAAATCGAAGGGCGCACCCACTTCAAGGCCAAGGCGGATAATCTCCGCTTTCCGCATGGCGATGAGCGGGGTCACAATCTCGATTCGCCCGTCCTTCGTTCCCGCTTTGACGACCTCATTGAAGGCCTTGTAATAGGCCGGGCGGCAATCGGGATAGCCCGAACTGTCGGGCTCAACCGCACCAATGTACACCTTTTCCGCGCCAAGGACTTCGGCCCAGCTGACGGCGACCGCCAGGAAATGCGCATTGCGGAAGGGGACGTAGGTCACAGGGATGTTCTGGCCCACGTTCTCGGCGTCGGGCACGGGAATGGATTCGTCGGTGAGCGCGGATCCACCGATCGCGCGCAAAGCGTCATTGCGCACCATGAGGCGGTCGTGAATCCCAAGGCGCTGGCAAATCGCAATAAACGACTGGCGCTCGCGCTCTTCGGTGCGCTGGCCATAGCTGACGTGGACGGCCGCGGCATCGTAGTCGCGGATGGCGAGCGCGGCGCATACGGCGGAGTCCATGCCTCCACTGGCCAGCACTACCGCGCGAGCTCGGTTCGGCATCGGCTTAGACTCCCTTGAGGGCCGGATCCCAAATAAATTTGTGCAGTTGGAGGCTGAGCCGGGCGGGAACGTTGTCAGCGATGATCCACTCGGCCAGTTGCTGCGGATCGAGCAGGCAGTGCGAACTGTCGCGGGCCCCGGTGGCGTCCTTGCGAAATACGGGCGAGAACAGGATGGCGTTCACGCGGCTCGCGAGGTTATGCGTTTCTACGAACTCCCGCGCGAAGTCGTAGTCGGTGCGGCTGCTCAGGACGAATTTCAGTTCATCGCGGCTGGTCAGGGCTTCGAGATTCGCCATGTGGAACGTCTCGCCTTCGCCGGAGTCCGGGCACTTGACGTCGACAATCTTGATCACTTGCTTCGGGACGTTCTGAAGCGGGCGCTCTCCGCTGGTTTCGAGCAGGACGGAATATCGGCGGTCGATGAGCTTCTGCATCAGCGGGACGAGTTCGCGCTCTTGCAACATCGGCTCTCCGCCGGTGATCTCGACGAGGCCGCCTGAGGGGCTGAGACGCGCGACTTCGGCGAGGATTTCATCGGCAGACATTTTGCGTCCGCCGTGGAAGGTGTATTCGCTATCGCACCAGACACAGCGCAGGTTGCATCCGGTCAGGCGCACGAAGATGCACGGGAGGCCGGCATAGGTCGACTCGCCTTGCAGCGACTTGTAGATTTCAGTTATCTGCATTGAAACAGCCGCCAGCCGCCAGTTGCCAGTTTAAGACCTCGACTGCTCGGTGACTGAGGCTATGAGGCCATTTAGGATTCCACCCATTTCGGCGCTCCCTACCCCGTGCCATCAAGGTAGGTCGGTCCGAAACATTCCTTGATCGGGCTTCTCCACTATTTTGATTGGAAGATGCAATTCCCATCGATAGATCGTAATTGCCCCAAGGATCACCACTCCGTAGAAAAGTGCGCATATACCGAGAATAATGCTCTGGAGGCCTTGAAGGTAAGCAACCGCCGCACCAACACCGAATGAAACTGCTGTATATATCCAACCTGCCTTGAACAACACCTGCAATTCTGTTTTGCAGCCGGGGCACATTATCGGAGTGGCGCGCAGATCACTGTCCCATAGCGGCGTGGCGCACTTGGGACATTGCCCTCTAACCGACATATCGTGCAGTCTTCGCGTCTCTGGCGGTGTTGACACCCGGATTTCCTCGCTTCCTCCTAGGCAAGTGACTGATCTCTCGGAAGGCCCGCCCGGCAGCTGGCAACCGGCGGCTGGCAACTGCTTATTCGCTGTACTTGGCCGTGGTCGTGTCCGTTTCGAAGACCGTGACATCTTTCACGCGGACGCGGCCCTTGGTGACGGACTGCAGGCGTCCGTTGGACTCGTCGTAAAAGTACTTCGCCAGGTTCTCGGCCGAGGGATTGATCACGGTGAACGGCTCGATGTCGTTGATCATCTGATGGTCGAGTCGTTCGATGACGTGGCGCATGACCTCGCGGAGGTCTTTGAAATCGAGCAGGAGTCCGGCCTTGTCGAGTTCGGCGCCGGCCAGCGTCACACGAATCTTGTAGTTGTGGCCGTGCGGATTCTCGCACTTGCCTTTGTAGTTCCGCAGGTAGTGTCCTGCGGCGAACGTATCCTCAACTGTAACTTCGAACATGATCCCCCGAGCGCGCGCGGCGTGAATACAGGGCTGCTGCCATGCGGCTAGCCTTCTATTGTACCGCTTACAATGCGTCGGGACGGGGTGCGGCGCTTGACTCGCCTGGCGCGTGAAATGTACGTTGCCTAAGCGCTTTTGTTCACCTCTCATTCATCGAAGGAGCGGCATGTTCCCTCGCAGAGTCTTCGTCGTTTTATTTTCACTGATCTTCACAACTGGCCTTTTCGCCCAGACTCGCCCTGAGGCTCCGGAATTCGACGTCAAGGAGCATTACACGAAATATGAATTCAGGATTCCGATGCGGGACGGCGTTCATCTTTTCACGTCCGTCTATGTGCCCAAGGACAGCTCGAAGAAATATCCGTTCCTGATTGACCGCACGCCGTACAGCGTCGCTCCTTATGGCGTCGATCAGTACCGCACGCAGCTTGGGCCGTCGCCCGATTTCGACAAGGCCGGGTACATCTTCGTGTTTCAGGATGTGCGCGGGCGCTACATGTCGGAGGGAACGTTTGTCGAGATGCGTCCGCACATCGACAACAAGAAGTCGAAACAGGATGTCGACGACGCCAGCGATCTCTACGACACGATCGACTGGCTGCTGAAGAATGTTCCTGACAACAACGGCAATGCGGGGATCTGGGGAATTTCTTATCCGGGTTTCTACACATCGGCGAGCATGATCGATTCGCATCCTGCGCTGAAGGCCGCGTCTCCGCAGGCTCCCATGACGAACCTTTTCATGGGAGACGACGCGTATCACGGCGGAGCGTTCATGCTGTCGGCCAACTTCGGCTTCTACACGTTCTTCAAGCCGCAGGGAAATCCGCAACTGCCGCAGAGGGGCTTCCCGACATTCGATTGGGGCACGAAGGACTCTTACGACTTCTATTTGAATGCCGGCCCGCTGTCGAATTTGCGGAAGTATCTCGATGGCAAGAGCGCTCTCTGGGATGACCAGGTAAATCACGATACGTATGACGACTACTGGAAAGCGCGCGACCTGGCGCCGCATTTGAAGAATATTCATTGCGCCGTGCTGACCGTGGGCGGATGGTTCGACGCAGAGGACTTGCAGGGGCCGTTCACCACGTTTCATTCCGTCGAGAAGAATAATCCGGGGATCTTTAACGCGCTCGTGGTCGGGCCCTGGGTGCATGGCGGATGGGCACGCTATGACGGCGCGCATCTGGGCCGCGTCGAGTTCGCTTCGAACACCGGCGACTATTACCGGAAGAATATTCTGTTCCCGTTCTTCGAACATTATCTGAAGGGCGTGGGCGATCCGAAGTTGCCAAAGGCTTACGTGTTCGAGACGGGGACGAATGTGTGGCGGCAGTATTCGGCGTGGCCTCCGGAAAATGTTGAGCACAAGACGCTGTATTTTGAGCCGAATGGCGGGCTTTCGTTCGACGCTCCGGCCGCGGAGGGAAAATCGTTCGATGAGTACGTAAGCGATCCGGCGAAGCCGGTGCCGTTCGTGAATTATCCTGCGACCAGCGTTCCGCAGGAATATATGTTGTCGGACCAGCGCTTCGCCGACAGCCGCACCGATGTGCTGACATATGAGACGCCGGTGCTGCAGGAAGACGTCACGATCGCCGGTCCGATCTCACCGCGACTGTTTGTGTCGACCAGCGGGACCGACTCGGATTGGGATGTGAAGCTGATCGACGTGTATCCGGCGGATTATCCGGAGAGCAAGCAAGACGCGCGTCCGGAGGAACGGGGACAACCGAGAAAAGATGTGGGGCCGCCGTCATTCACCATGGGCGGATATCAGCAACTGGTGAGAGGCGAGCCATTCCGCGGAAAGTTCCGCCACAGCTTCGAAAAGCCGGAGCCGTTTACGCCGGGCAAGGTGGAAGAAGTGAAGTTCGCCATGCAGGACATCAATCACACGTTCCGGCGCGGACATCGCATCATGGTGCAGGTGCAGAGTTCGTGGTTCCCGCTGACCGATCGTAATCCGCAGACGTTCGTGAATATTCCGGATGCGAAGCCGTCGGACTTTGTGAAGGCCACCGAGCGCGTGTATCACAGCAAGGCGGAGCCTTCAGGGATAGCGGTGGAAGTGGTGCCGCAGGCCGGAGAGGGTGCGGCGGAGGGCCGGTAGCGCAGCGTTTTGTCCCTGAGCGGGTCGCTGCTTTTGTCATCCTGAGCGCCTTGTTCCTGGCGCGAAGGACCTATGCATTTTGTCGGCAGCATCGGTGCCGCACGCGAATGCATAGATCCCTTCGGCTTCACCTCAGGGCAGGCTCTTCGCCGCCAAATGCTGCGGCTCAGGATGACAGGGTTTGGCAAAGGTGCGGCGCACTACATGTGTGCGAATGAATTCTCACAGCGTCTGGCGCGAGGCGCGCACCCACTCTGAGGCGGAGCTGATGCGCTGGCGTTCCTGCTCGATCCGGGCACGTTCGTTCAGGAGCGTTTGGTGAATCGAGGGCAAGAGAGAGCGCAGTTGCTCGACATGCTTGCGGTAGATGCCAAGCTCTTGCTGGACTGCGTCACTCCCTTCCTGTTGCGCGGCTCGCAGGATTTGCCCAATCCGCATCAATTCCGAGAGGATGCCGTTCATCTGATCGGGAGTCGCGGGGCGAATGGGAGAGCCTGCGGGCGAGAGATTCGTCAGCCAGGAGTTGAGACGCTCGTTGGTTGCGTGCAGTTCGTCGGCGAATTCTGTGGCTGCGGGCATTAAGCGCTCCATCCTGAAGAGGGTCCGGATGATGATCGGCTGGGCTCGGGCGGCTGGGCGGGTGTTGGGTTCACGTTGCGCTCGACTTCGCACCAGGCATCGTGCACCTGCATCAGGCAGGAGATCTGCTGTTCGAGCGCCGATTCGGATTGCTGGAATTGCGCGTCGACCAATCCGGCCTGAACCTGGTTGTAAAAGCGCTCGAGGTTGGCGGCGACGCGGCCTCCCTGATCCTTGTCGAGCGTGGCCTGCAGGTGTCCGAGGACGAGGATGGAGTGGTTGATTTCGCGCGTGCGCGCTTCGACGTCTTTCTGGCGCTGCGCATTCAGCGCCCGCCGCAGGTCTTCGATTACCTGCTCGTAGAGCAGGATCACAAGCCGTACCGGGCTGGCTCCGGCAACGGCCGCTTCTCGATAAGACAATCCGGGATTCATCGTCATAAGCCTGAGGTCAAGGTCGGGTGCGACGAGCCACCATTGCCGCTGCTCGTATCCATCGTCGCCAGAGTTTCCGTGACCTGCTGCAGCAGCAGCGGATAGGACTGGAGCGAGGCGTTGACGGCGCTGAATTGCTTCAGCAGGTTGGTCTGCTCTGTCCGCAGCTGGTCTTCAAAGTTGTTGATGCTGTCGGTCAGGTTCTGCTGCTGCGTCTTGTTCTGCGCCAGATCGACGTTAAGCAAGCCATCCGTGGGATCCGTCAGGCTGGTAAGGTCGGTATGAAAGTTGTTGGCGAATCCCGTAGAGGTCGAGTTCTGGAAAAAAGCCTGAAAGGCCTGAGGATTCGAGGCCAGAACCTGGCTCATGGTTTGCCCGCCCGGCGTTGTCCCGACGGTGAGAGTGCCATCATTGTTCATGTTGATGCCGAGCGACGCGAGATTCACCAGCCCGCCGTTGCCTGAAACCGAATAGGTCACGTCGTTCATCAGGATGCTTTGCAGCGTGCGCAGCGCGCTGTCGGAACCCAGCGGACCTTCGGAGTTCGTGGCGGCGTTCACGGTGAACTGCTGGTTGATGTCGTTGATGACCGTGTTGTAAGCCGACACGAAATTGTTGATGGCTTGGGTGACTTGACCGGTAGCGGGCCCCACCGTCAGCGCAACGGCGCTGTTCGGGGAGGCGCTGGCGAGATTCAGCGTGACTCCGGGGATGGCCCCGGTAATCGTGTTCGCTGTGGTGGAGAACGGAATGCCATCGATCGAGAGCGAAGCGTTCGTTCCACCGGTCGGAGGATTGAATGCGAGGGACGTTGTATTGTTGGTGATAGCCAGTGCGCCGGGAGTTCCGGTGGCCTGACTGGTGAGCGTGAGGCGGGCGCCAGTCGCATCAGAGACCACGGCGGCGGTGATTCCCCAGTTGTTCTGCGCGCTCTGCTGGTTGATGGAGCCGGCCAGCGTGGTGAGCGTGTCGTTCGATCCGGCCGTGATCTGCACGTCGGCGGCGGTTCCAGCCGCGCCACCGATCTGAATTTTCAGGTCGCCCATGGTGGAACCGCTCGGAAGAATAGAGACGTTCGCGCCTCCTGAAACGGCATTGGTGTAGACGGTTCCGTTGGTGGCGAGGTTCGAGACCACGATGCTGTGGGTGCCGGCCACGGCGGTGGAATCGGCGGTGGCGGTGAGCACGGACGGATTCGAGGACGAGGCGCCCTGGGCCGTCAGCGCGCCAAGCGGATCGGAGAGAGCTGTGACCGCGCCAGCGAGAGTGCTTAAGTCGTTGTTAATGAGCGTCAGCAGGCCGGCTTGAGTCTGCAGCGTAGCCTGCTCGCTCTGCCATTCGGTAAGTTGGCCGCTCTTTTGATTGAGGATCTGGCTGACAACCGTGTTGACGTCGAGGCCTTGTCCGCTCAAAAGACTGGCTGGATTCAGACTAATGCCCATTGTGCTTTGCTCCTTCCGCGCTTGATGCGCCGCCGGACGCCCGGGTCTTCTGCTGCTCATCGAGCGCCTGATCGATCGCCCGGGCCAGGCCCAGCACCTGCGAGCTGGGAATCTGCAGAATGAGATTTCCCGAACGATCGAGATACTTGATGACGATTTTCCCGTCCGTCTGGCTTCCCTGTTGCACTTGAACTTCATCTTCGGCCGCTAGCGGCGCCTCGGAATTGCGCGAAGGGCCAGGGCCGCTCCGATTCGAAACTCGGACTACATTGGGACGGGGCGAAACGGGACTGGCGGCATCCGGCGAAGATTGCGGCCGGCGGATGTCGCTGGCCTGTGGCTTGGCCTCGGGTGAAGGTCTGATGGCTGAAACCGGATCGATGCTCACAGTGAGCTCCGGAAAGAAACGAAGGAGGCGGTTGCCCGCCTCCCCGGAAGTTCAGGTTATTGCAACAGCTTCAAAACGAGTTGCTGCTGCTGGTTGGCTTGCGCGAGGGCCGAGATGCCGGTCTGCTCGAGGATCGAATACTTGGTCATACTCGCCACTGCAGACGGAATGTCGGCGGCCGTGATGCCGTTCTCAGCGGAGGTCAGGTTCTGGACCTGGTTGCTGATGACGTTGCTGGCACTCTGCAGCCGGTTGATGCTGGCGCCGATCTGGCCGCGAAGAGCGGCAACGCCGGCGATCGCGTTGTTGATGTCGGTCAGCGCGGTCTGCGCCGTGGCCTGCGTGCCGAGGTTATCGGTGGCAAGACTGATGCCGTTCATGTTGCTGCTGCTCAACGAATTGAGGGTCACGCCGATCTGGCTGCTGCCCGCAGTGGTCGAGTCACTGAGGTACACGTTCATGGTGTTGCTGCCGGTCGTATTGGTGGTTGCGGTCGGGGCAGATCCGGCCAGCGTGAATGATCCGATCGTCGTTGTCAGTGCGGCTGCGCTCGTGCCGCGGTTCTGCGTGTCGGTGATCATCAGCTGCCCGTTGGCGTCGAGCGTGGCGACCAGGCCGGTGTTGGAGGTGTTGATGTCGTTGATTACGTCACCTACGGTCGCATCCGTACCCTTGGTGGTATAGATGGCGGCTCCGGTTCCATCCTCGATTGCCAGCGTGTTGGTCACAGCCGAATTGGTGGTAAGCGTGCCGGAGGCTAGAACAGCCTGGTTGTAGTTCGTGCCTGAGCTTGTGAAAACAGCGCCGCCGTTGTAAGTGGTGTTGCTGCCGATGCGGTCGATTTCTGCCTTGATCTGGGCAAACTCAGACTGCAGCGCCTGGCGTTGCGAATCGGACACCGTGCCGGTGGAGGACTCGGTCGCCAGGGTGACGGCGCGGTTGAGCAGCGTGGTCACCTGGGCCAGGGCGCCGTCGGCGACTTGCAGCAAGCCAACACCGTCGTTGGCGTTGCGGGCCGACTGCGTCAGGGCGGTAATGTTGGCCTGCAAGCCGTTGGCGATGGCCAGGCCTGCCGCGTCATCGGCGCCGCTGTTGATGCGGGAGCCGGACGACAACTGGTACAACGTGTTTTGCAGGCTGGTATTTGTGATGGACAACTGATTCTCCGCGGACAGAGATGCGATGTTGTTCAGGATTCCAATAGGCATTTGAAGCTCCTTCTCCTTCGGATTTTTTTCGGTTGTCCTAAGAACCTTCTTAGGATGTTCTGCGAAGCTTGCGATCTCTGCCGTTCGCGGAACCCCGAATTCTGTCCTGTTTATCGGCGGGTCCCAGTTCCGCTTTAGTTGCTGTTCCGTTTTTTGCGCTGCCGGTCGTAATGCGAAGGTAACCAATCTACCGCGGTCCCTCTATAAACCGCGGCATCAAGTGGCCGATGTTTTTTGCATGAAGCCGCGGATACGTCTGTCCCGCCGATCGGGAAGGAATCTTTCATGATTCAACTCACCCGTCTCAACAACACGACGTTGCTGGTGAACTCGGACCTGATCAAGATCGTGGAAGAGTCTCCCGATACGGTGGTCACGCTGATCACAGGAGAAAAACTCGTGGTGCGGGAAAGATGCGAAGACGTGCTGGCGCGCATCGTGCAATTCCGCCATTCGGTGCTGGAAGGATTGTCGCTGACGTGGGATGCATCGTCGGCACACGCGTTGATTTCGAGATCTGCCGGTGGGGACAATCGCGCGAGGTGAATGTGGACAAGGCTAGCTTCGGCGGAATCGTGCTTGCCATCGGCGGAATTGTCGCGGGCCTGCTGCTCGAGGGCGGCAATCTTGGCCAGGTGCTGCAGCCGACGGCGGCCATGATCGTGTTCGGCGGCACAATGGGAGCGGTGCTGCTGCAGTTTCCCTTGTCGGTGGTGGGCGATGCGATGGTTCGGCTCGGCTCGGTGTTCCGCAGTCCGAGGATGAACGCAGAAGTGATGATCCGGCAACTGGTGCAGTATGCGCAAAAAGCGCGGCGGGACGGGATCGTATCTCTCGATTCGGAGCTGCCGGAGATTGCCGATCCGTTCCTCAAAAAGTCGCTGATGCTGGCGGTCGACGGCACCGAGCCGGACGAATTGCGCAAGATCATGGAATTCGAACTCAACAATCAGGCCGAGTTCGAAGAGCGGGCGCCGCAGGTCTTCGAGGCGGCAGGCGGATTCGCGCCGACGATCGGAATTATCGGAGCAGTGCTCGGGCTGATTCAGGTCATGCAGCATCTGGACAAGATCGACGAAGTGGGCCGGGGGATTGCGGTGGCCTTTGTGGCGACGATTTATGGCGTCGGATCGGCGAACCTGCTGTATCTGCCGATTGCAGGAAAAATGAAGTTGCGCATTCGCGAGGAGCAGATCGCGCGAGAGATGACACTGGAGGGAGTCGCGTCGATTCTGGAAGGGATGAATCCACACATGCTGGAAACGAAGCTGCTCGGGTTTGTAGCAGATGCCGAGAATAACGGAGCCAAGCTGCTCGAAGCGGGACCATCATGATCCGGCGACGTCGCACTCGGCAGCATGCGAATCACGAGCGCTGGCTGGTTTCGTACGCGGACTTCATCACGCTGCTGTTTGCTTTCTTCGTAGTTCTGTACGCTTCGGCGCAGGTCGATCACAGGAAAGTCGGAAAGCTGGCGATGGCGATCCAGGCGGCATTTCAGGAACTCGGAGTGTTTCCGGGTTCGAGCGCCAATCTTCCGCACGATTTGCCGGCGTTGCCTCCGGAAGCGTTAAAGAAACTGCAGCAGGCAGAGCAGAAGAACGACAAGCCGACGGCACCGGATGAGGCAATGATGGATGAAGTCAATCTCGCCACCTTGCAGGAAGAGTTGCAGCAGGCGCTGAAGCAGGAAATCGCCGCCCGCGCGGTGGCGCTGCACCGGGAGACCGAAGGATTGGTCATCAGCTTGCGGGAGTTCGGTTTTTTCGACAGCGGATCGTCGACACTTCGGGCGTCGGCGTTGCCGGCGCTCGACCGGATCGCGGCGATTCTTGCGGTGCGCACGTGCCGTCTGCGGATCGAGGGGCATACGGATAATGTGCCGATTCACACAGCGCAATGGGCGACGAACTGGGAGCTTTCGACGGCACGCTCAACCGAGTTGGTGCGGTTGCTGATCGCGCGGTACCGCTATGCTCCGCAGCGGCTGTCGGCGGCAGGCTATGCCGAGTATCATCCGATCGCTTCGAATGAAACGCCGCAAGGACGGGCGCAGAACCGGCGTGTCGATATCGTGATTCTGAGCGACCGACTGGTGCGGAGGGAGTCGTCGGAAGCGGCGGCGAAACCTTCGGCAGCGGTTCCGTGATCTGAACCGCGCAGCGACGTACCCCGAGTTTTCACCACGGAGGCTCGGAACCAGGAGATACACAGGCAAAGGAAAGGCTCCGTACTTCGATGGCGGGGCCGCCCATCTCGAAGGCGAAACCTCGATGCGAGAGCCGAATCCGGGAACGTTCGCTGTTTTAAGCCAACTCCGTGCCTCAGTGTCTCTGCGGCGAACGATTTGCATTAAAGCCCTCTCTTGCCCCGCCGATGAATGCTTAGGCCATGACTGCTGCCGCACAACCGACTTTGATCCCCGATGGACCGCCGGATCCGGACCTGATTCGAATTCGGGATCTGATCTATCAAGTCGCGGGCATATTCCATCCCGACAGCAAGCTGCGTTTGTTACGGGACCGCTGCGAACGGCGGATGAAGGAACTCAAGACCCAAACGCTGCGCGAATATTTTGACTGGCTGACCATCCGTCCGCAGCGGCAGACCGAACTGGTTGCGTTGCTGAACGAGATTACGATCGGGGAGACGTGCTTCTTCCGCAACATGCCGCAACTGGATGCGCTGCGGCAGATCGTGTTTCCGAAAATTCTTGAGGCGAAGGCGAAGCTGCCGTTCCGACGGCTGCGGATATGGAGCGCCGGCTGCTCCACCGGGGAAGAGCCCTACACGCTGGGCATGCTGATTCTGGAGGAAGCGCAGAAGTTGCTGAAGGACTGGACGGTGGAAATCCTTGCGACCGACCTGAACGAGCGGTCGCTGGCCCACGCCAAGAATGCGGTATACGGAACCTACAGCACGCGGAATGTGACGCAGTACTACCGGCAGAAATATTTCGCGCCCGCGGGCGACCAGTTGCAGGTGCAGCAACCGGTGCGGGATCTGGTGAATTTTTCGCGGCTGAATCTTTCCGACGACGCGCGGATGATTTTCATGAAGAGCCTGGACGTGATTTTCTGCTGCAACGTCCTGATCTATTTCGATCTGGCCTCAAAGCGCCGCGTGATCCAGCACTTCTACAACAACCTGCTTCCCCACGGATATCTGTTTCTGGGGCACTCGGAGTCGCTCTACGGGGTTGCCGACGACTTCCGTCTGGTGCATTTGCCGGGCGCGACCGCGTATTTGAGGGGAGAACGGTCTGCGGCGGGAAAGAAGGCGCTATGACCACGACGGCCACGAAGGAAAGTTTGCTGGCGAAGATGGATGGGCTGAACCAGATCCCAACCATTCCGGCCGTGCTGGCGCCGCTGCTTCGGTATCTCGAGCAGCCGGTGGAACAGCTCGACGTGCAAAAAGTGACGGACATGATCGCGCAAGATAAATCTCTGGCGGCGCAATGCCTGCAGATGGTGAACAGTCCGCTGTTCGGGCGATGGCAAAAGATTGATTCGCTGCGGGGCGCGGTAGTCAGTCTCGGGTTCCAGCGGGTCACCGATATTGCCATGTCCTGCGGCGTGCTGAATATGACTCCGAAAGACGGCTCGGGGATCGATCCAGTCGTGTTCTGGGAGCATTCCCTGGGATGCGCGCTGGTATGCCGGCACTTCGCGCGGAAGATTTCCTTTCCTGATCCGGGGAAGGCGTATCTGGCGGGGTTGCTGCATGACCTTGGGATCATCGTGAATTTGTGGATGCTGCCAGCGGAATTCCGAGCAGCCTTTGACTTGGCGCGGAAGGAAGGGATTCCGCTGCAGGAAGCGGAACAGTCCGCGCTCGGCTTCACGCATTGTGACAGCGGGCGGGTGCTGGCCAACAGGTGGGAGTTGTCGGCCGATCTTTGTGAAGTAGTCTCGCTGCATCACTCCGCGGGCGACGCCAGGGAACATGCCGGGCTCGTCGCACTGGTGGAAATCAGCGACCTGCTTTGCCGGATGAGCGGATTGAATTATGGATACACCGAAATGCGGCAGGTGAACCTGCTCGAACAGAGCGGGTTTTCGGTGCTCGCGGAACAGTGCAAAGGATTGGAAGATTTCGACTGGGCGCGGCTGACATTTGAAATGGATTCTTATATGGACGAGGTGCACGCGCTGGTGCGGGCGATTTACCGGAAGTGAATGCGGATTACCATCCCGAGCATCATCCCCCTTATTTCGGGCTGGTCAGGACGGTTTCGTAGGGATCGACGAGAAGTTTTCGCGCGCCGAGCGGGGCCGACAAGTGGAACGGTGATTCGTTGCCGTCGGCGAAGATGCGGCCCAGGAATACGGGCTGGCGTCCTGTAATCAATGCATAGATCGGGACGGACGTGACCAGATCATCCGGCGCTTCTTTCTGCAGGAGTGTGCCAGTTACCGTCGACTTTCCGTTCTTAGCTACCGTAAACTTCACGCCCTTGAGTTCCAGCTTTGGCAGCGACGTGCCGTTGATCCATCCGTTGAGGAACCATTCGAAGGAACTCTTGCCTTCATAGCGAAGAGCGGGAGGGAGTTCTTCGGCGAAGACGTCGAGCATTTGCCGCGTGCTGAGCGTCTTGCCTTCGTAGCGCTCCCGCAATTTGCGCAGGGCGCGCACGAATGGTTCGTCTGCAGTTCCTCCTGCGGAAGCCTTGATGCCTCCTTTTTCTGCCTGGGCATCTTTCAGCATTGTCCGCAACATGTGGAAGAGCCAGGTTCCGCGGCCGTAGCTGATGGCTTCATAACCTGCAGGGAAACGCGACGAGAGAAGCCTGGTTCCCAGCGTGACCGGCCCGACATCTTCCGCGGACATTCCGTCCTTATTTTTGGTGATCAGGTCGAGGCGGTACTTGTTCATGATGTCGCGGAAGCCCGCCGGATTTTTCTCCTGCAACATCATCAGCGCGCAGTAATTGGCGAGGCCTTCGGAGAACCACTGATCGCGGTAGGTGTCCCAGGTAATGAGGTCGCCCCACCATTGGTGGGCAATCTCGTGGGCGGGAAGCTCGTGCTGCAGCAGGATTCGGGTCGCATCAAAATGCAGGGCCTCGCGTTCCGCGTCGGTCAGGAATGCAAAGGATGAGAGAAAAACGAGTCCGGGCCAGCCCTGGCTCTCGCGCCCTGGCAGTTGCGTGAGAGACAGAAGATGATAGGGATAGGGTCCGAAGCGTTCCGAGTAATACTGAATCGCCTGCACCGCCGATGCGCTCACGGCCAATTCGTTCTGCGCGGGGGAAGGAGTCGTAGGGATCACCACCTCGGGAGGCCGTGGCCGAGGATCGAGCGGAGTCAGCGGCTCTTGCGTGACGACTTGTACCCCGGCGCTGGGAAAACTTTTCTCTACTCCCCGGGTCGCGTAGGTATCCACAGTCACCGACCCGGCCTTTGCCGTCACCGAGCGATATTGGCCGAGATTGAATCCTGCCACCGGAATCGGCCGGTCGGAGACCCAGCGGGATGTTTGCTCGCCGGTTGCGTCCGGTTTCGGCCGGGGCGGAGTGGACACGGGAGTACCGGTGGCGACGAGCGTCCATCCTGGCGGATAGGTGAACTGCAAGTCGAAGTTCGCCATCTCCATGCCGCGATTGGGATACCATGTGCCGCGCGCGCCGACATAGAGCAGGCCGCTTCCGGCTTCGGCGAGAACTTCGCCTCCGTAGACGAAATCGAGATTGAGCTTCGTGCCGGGCTTGGGCTGCTCGGGCAAGATCACCGCGACAAGATCGTTGCCGGTGCGAGCGAGTTCGCTGCCTTCAAGCGCGGGGTTATGAATAAACTCCAGCGGTTGCCCGTTCAGCTTGACGCTTTCGACCTGCAGAAACCTGGAAAGCTCAAAGAACAAGATTCGCGATCCGGCCTTTGGGACATCGCACTCGAGCAGGGCGCGGGCATGAATCTGTTTCGGAGGCAAGACTTCGGTTTTGATCGTAAATCGATGAACCCTGATTTCATCCTCGCGAGCCCTCTCGGTTTGAGGCAGCGGCATTTCACCGCCGGTTCGGCGCGCGGTTCTTGCCTCGATGGGCGAGAAGGACGTCCAGACGTTGTAGAAGGTCTCGTCGTTGACCGTCCGCGACTGTCCGGCCTGAATTTGTTCGACCCCATTGGAGTCGTAGAAAACATCGAAGACGCCAAGCTTCGTACCCTGCAAGCGCGCGTGGAGAAACTTGTCTTTCGGATTCGTCGCCTGCATGGTTTCGGCTTGTCTGGCAGGCGGTTGTGCCCCATCTTCCGGGAGGAATCGGCTGAAGGTTACCAGCAGGCGCATGGCGTCGCTGGCAGCGAGATTTTGCGCGGCTTTCGTCCAGTGATCGATGAACTCCTGCTTGTCATCGGTCTGCCGCAGATCAGGGCGCAATTCATCGGCCAGGTCGTCGTTGAAGCGGAAGTAGGCAGTCGAGAAGCGTTCCTCGAGGATTGCCATGCCGGTGAAGAGGCTCATCGAGCGGCGTTCGACTTCATTGGGAGGCGAGAGCAGGATTTCGCCATCGCCTTCGAAAAACGCTCCGGTGATCTTCCCCATGACATCCTGGGTGAAGCCGATCATTCCGTCGTCCAGCGAAATTTGAATGGCGGAGCGGTTGATCGCGGCGTCGCGCACCTCATAGACGCGAGCCGGATCGAGACCGACTTGGCCGAGTTGCAAATAAAGCGCCTGCGCGGGCTTGGGCGGAGGATTGTCCAAAGCAGGGGCGACGGCAGGTCCGAGACATGCGAGGATCCCAATCAGAACTAACTTTTTCGTTAGTACCTTAGTCACGTGGGTAGGGGATGCTTCCGTTGCTAGAATGCGCCTGAATGCGGCTCCGTGTCATCTTTCTGTGTCTGCTAGGGACGCTGGGTTTGGCCTCTGCCTGGGCGGATACGATCCATTTGAAGAACGGCCGCGCTATCGTAGCCGATCACGTACGGGAAAACGGAAACCGCTACGAATACGACATCGGCGACGACTCCTACGCGATTCCGAAATCGGCGGTCGACCACGTGGACGCCGGAGGGGTGCCCGAACACGGCTCGGCGGCGGCGAAGATGGCGGATCTTCCCAGCTTCGCGCCAGCGGAGGGCCTTGCCTATCAAAGCGATCTCCTCGACAAGATTGTCAAAGAAGGAAAAATCGACGAAGACAGCCTGGCGATGCTCGAGAACAAAGGGGACGCGGAACTCGCAGCCACGGCGAACTTCATAGCGGGCAAGTTCGAGTTCGACCATGGGAACCTCAAACAGGCCCGGCAATATTTTGAAAGCGCGTTGCGCTTCCGCGCCGAGAGCCCGACGATCCTTATTTACTACTCGGCGGTCTTGGTGCGTACCGGCAACGCCAGCCAGGCTTTGGTTTCTGCACAGCGGGCGGTGACCGCCGCTCCGACGTCGCCCGATGCGTACACGATGCTGGGCTACGCGCAGTTTGCCTCGGACCATACAAAAGATGCGGTGGCTTCGTGGAAGAAATCGCTGGAGCTGCGGCCGGATGCGGCGGTTCAGCAACTTCTGGACAAGGCGCAGCGCGAACAGAAGACAGAAGCCAATTTCTCGGAGGGCGAGAGCAGCCACTTCACGCTGCACTACGAGGGCAAGCAGACTTCGGAAGCATTTCGCGAACAGATCCTGAGCGCGCTGGAATCGGACTACGACGATCTGGTTCGCGACTTGGGAAGCCCTCCGCGAGACAACATCCTGATCACGCTTTACACGGAGCAGGCTTTTTTCGATGTGACGCAGGCGCCGTCGTGGTCGGGAGCGGTCAATGACGGCAAGCTGCGGATTCCGATCAATGGCCTGAATGCGATGACCCCGGAACTGGCGCACGTTCTGAAGCACGAACTCACCCACTCGTTTGTTACCCAAATCTCCGGCGGACGCTGCCCGATGTGGCTGCATGAAGGCGTGGCGCAATTCCTTGAGCCCAAGAACCTGAGCGGCGAAGGACATCAGCTCTCGATGCTCTTCAACTCGCAGCACGAGATTCCTATCAATGCCCTGGAAGGCAGCTTCATGGGCTTCTCGGGAGCGCAGGCTTATGTTGCGTATGCCGAGTCCCTGGCGGCAGTTTCCTACATCAACGACACCTACGGCATGAGCGACATTCAAAACATTCTGCAGCGGATCGGGCAGGGGAACTCTGCCGAGGCCGCGCTGCGGGCTACCATCCATTCCGACTACGGCCAACTGGAAACCGATCTGGGCCGGTATCTGGCCGATCGATACGGCAATTAAACTCCGCAGGCAAAAACTTCATCCGATACAAGACATGATCGATCTATATCGTTTGTTGCGTTCGCTGGGGTTTTCCCTTACCGTTTCTCATGCATTTTCTCTTTCGTTCCCGCGATGATGGCGGCTCCGAGGTGGTCGAGCCCGTTCCTACGGTGTTCCCGACGATCGAGGGGGCCGATGTCGCTGCGGTTTTCGTCGGGAAGCGCATCGCCGGGGATTTCTACGACTCCATCCGCGTGAGCCCGCAGAGGGTTCTCATCGGATTGCTCGACGTTGCCGGACGCCGGGAAGACAATCGCCAGATTCTGGTGGCGGCGCAGAATATGTTCCGCAAGTTCGGGCCGGAGCTGTTCGCAGATCCGGACGTCAACGAGGCGGAGGCCATGACCGAACTCAGCCTGCGCATCAACCGTGGGCTGATCGACATGGCGGGAGTGCTCTCCTGTCCCGCGTTTATCGCGTGTTATCACGAAAAATTCGGAACGCTTTGCTATACGAATGACGGCCACACTCCGGCGCTGCTGCGCGACAGCAGTGGCATCGTGGAACTGGCCTCGACCGGGCTTCCGCTGGGACTGTTCTCGCACGCCACATCGGAGTCTCAAATTGTGGGGCTGGAACGAGGCGCGGCTCTGGTTGTTGTCTCCAACGGGGTGGTCACTTGTGAAGGCAACGGGAGCGGCTCCGCGTTCGGGCTCGATCGGGTGAAGGAGGTACTGGGAGGCGCCCCGCCTGAGGGGGCGCACGACCTGTGCTCCGCGATATTGTCCTGCGCGGGGAATTTCAGCGGGCATGCGCCGGTCTGCGATGACCGTACAGCGCTCGCCCTAATACGGACAAAATGACGTGGCGGGCCAACTCACCGGGTACCGGAAGCGTCCAAAATACTGGACTTTGTTCGTGACGGGGTCTGTCCGGGGCCATTCGAGTAGTAAAATACCATAATCGGCAGAGCCCACAGTTTGCCCGCAAGCCCAGGAAGCGTGGCGGCCCAAAATACCTTATGAAAAAGATTCCCCTGCTCTTAATCACCTTGGCATGCATGCCGGTCTTTGCATCGGGGCAAGTCGTCGAAGAAATCATTGCGCGCGTGAACAACCAGATCATTACGCGCTCCGAATTTCAACGCAGCAAAGATCAACTTCGCGACGAAGTGAAACAGCAAGATCCAAACGACGCCGGCAAGGTGTATTCCGAACGCGAAAAGGATGTGCTGCGCGACCTGATCGACCAGCAACTTCTGCTCGAGAAAGGCAAAGACCTGCAGATTACGGGCGATACCGATCTGATCAAACAGCTCGATCAGATGCGAAAGGAGATGAAGCTGCCGGACCTCGAATCGCTGCAAAAGGAAGCCGAAAAGCAGGGAATCTCGTGGGAAGACTTCAAGCAGCAGCAGCTGAACCAGATCATCACGCGAAAAGTGATCGGGTCGGAAGTTGGCGGGCATCTTTCCATCAGCAAGGAAGAAGAGCAGAAGTTCTACGACGAGCACAAGCCGGAGATGGAACAGCCCGAGTACATCAAGCTGAGTGAAATTCTGATCGCTCCGAAGGAACCGCCGGCTGCAGACCCGAGTGCGACGACTCCGCCCGACCCAGCCGCAAAAGAAGCCGCGGAAACCAAGGCCCTCAATGATGCCCAGGCCAAAGCTGAGGACATTCTGAAACAGCTAAAGAATGGTGCCAGTTTCGAAGATACCGCCAAGAAAGAGTCCAACGGCCCATCTGCGGCGGACGGCGGCGCGCTGGGAATGTTCAAGCGCGGCCAGCTCGCGAAGGAACTCGAGGACAAAACATTCGCCCTGAAAAGCGGGCAGTTGACCGACGTGATCCGGACGAAGCAGGGTTATGTCATTCTGAAGGTGACGGATCACCAGATGGCCGGAATCCCTCCGTTGAAAGACGTGCAGCCCAAGATCGACGACGCGCTGTATTACCAGAAACTGCAGCCCGCGTTGCGAGCCTACCTGACCAAGCTGCGTGAGGACGCCTACATCGACATCAAGCCCGGCTTCATCGACACGGGAGCCAGTCCCAACGAGACCAAGCCGGTTGAAACGGCCGATGCGGCGCAAAAAGACGCAAAGAAACTCGGGAAGAAGAAACATAAGAAGCTGGGCATCCTCTGATCTTGCCCGCGATCCCGCCCAAGCCTGCCGCAGAGAACGCGCGAAGGCTGGGGCAAGCGGATTGCTTTATACTCAGACAGCCGATGAAGGACTTCTATATCTGCGACTGCGTGCGCCACGAGAACAAGATTGTCACTTCCACCTTCGTAGTGGTTGCCAAGCAGATCAAGCCTAAGAAAACCGGCGAGCCCTATCTTGCGCTGACGCTCGGCGACCGCAGCGGCCAGATCGAGGCCAAGATGTGGGACAACGTCGAGGAAGTGCTGGAAGCGTTCGAGCAGGATGACTTCCTGAAGGTCAAAGGCCTCATCAATAAGTACAAGCAGCGCTTTCAACTGACGATTCATAAGCTGCGCAAGCTGGGCGAAACGGAAATCGATTTTTCCGATTACCTTCCGAAAACGACGAAAGATGTCGACGAGCTCTGGCGGACGCTGGCGGGATTTGTAGCCGGCTTCGAGAATCCGTATCTGAAGGCGCTGGTGCAGGCGTTCATGGCCGATCCTGAGATTGCCGCCGCGTATCGGAATGCTCCTGCAGCGAAGACGCTGCACCATGCATACATTGGCGGCCTCCTCGATCACGTCGTGTCGCTATTCCGGTCATGCGATCTGATCTGCAAAAACTATCCGCAGATCAACCGCGATCTTCTGCTGACCGGCGCATTTCTGCACGATATCGGAAAGATTCACGAGCTGACCTACAACCGGTCTTTCTCGTATACGACGCGAGGGCAGCTTCTCGGCCACATGATTATCGAGTTGGAGATGCTGCAGGCGAAGCTGGCGGGGTTGCCGGGATTTCCCGACGAGTTGAAAACCCTGGTGGAGCATCTGATCATCAGCCACCACGGGCAGTATGAATTCGGATCTCCCAAGTTGCCGATGTTTCCCGAGGCGCTGGTTCTGCACTATCTCGACGACCTGGATTCGAAGATGGAGGCGATGCGCGCGCAGTTCGAACGCGAGGGCAGTCTCGACAATCCGTGGACGAGTTATAACGCGTCGCTGGGGCGGCCGCTTTTGAATAGCGAAAAGTTTCTGGCTCCGAAGAAGAGCGGCGGCGAACCGAGTGAAGCGGCGGCGAGCGAACGGCAGGAGAGTTCGAGCGAAGCCGCGGAGCCTGTTCCGATCATCCCTGGGCTTGAAACGCAGGGCTAGCTCAAGCCCGGCGCTGAACCGCCTGAACACCCGAGGCAGTGCCCCCACACAGTACATGCACTTACGATTCTCCGCGAGACAGCTGCGCGGTTGCTCCTCGTGTTCGAGATTCGTTAGAGTTGAGTAATCTTCAATCCTTAAAATTCCTGGGAGGGATACATGCGATCCCGTTTTGTTCTATTGACTCTTGCTGTTTATCTCGCGTTCGCCGTGCTCGGATGCTCGAAAAAATCGGCGAACGATGCTACCGGGGACAATAGCGGTGCGGCAAATTCCGCAGCTTCGGGTCAGAATTCCGCGCCTGACGCCGGCAACCAGCCTGCCAACGCTCCGACTGAGCCGAGGGAAGTGAAGAGAGAGCCGATCCGAGTTCCGGCAGGAACCGCGATCACAGTGAGTCTGGGATCGGCGCTGGGCTCGAAGCTGAGCAACAGCGGAGACACGTTCAGCGGCACCCTGGCGAAAGACGTTCGGGTTCACGAGGAAGTGGTGATTCCGCAGGGAGCCAACGTCAGCGGCACGGTCACCGATGCCAAGGCTCTGGGCAGATTCAAGGGAGGAGCGGTGCTGCAAGTGCGGCTTGATTCCATTACGCTGAACGGGCGGGATCTGCCGGTTCATGCCGCGCTGCGAACATTCTCGGAGAAGGGCAAAGGCAAGCGTACTGCCGTGTTGGCTGGTGGAGGCGCTGCTCTGGGCGGCATCATTGGCGCAATCGCGGGCGGCGGCAAGGGCGCTGCGATCGGTGCAGCCGCCGGCGGAGGCGCGGGCGCGGGAGGCGCTGCGTTTACCGGAAATAAAGAGATCGTGTTGCCGGCGGAGTCCGCTTTGACATTTGAGTTGTCGGAACCTCTGGAAATCAGGCGGTAAAAACCAGCAATCAGCACTCATCAGTCAGCACTCAGGGTTTAGCAATCAGTCTTCGCCAGACGGGCTGAATGCTGACGGCTGAGTGCTGATTGCTTCTTTGCTGAACGCGATTAACGCTCCTCACCCAGAAAGACCCTATGCTCGATTTCAGCCGCTTTGAAATTCTCACATTCGATTGCTACGGGACATTGATCGACTGGGAAACGGGCATCCTGTCGAGCATCCAACGGATTTTTTCCGCGCACGGCAAGCGGATTGATGATGCGGCGGTGCTCGAACGCTACGGAGAATTCGAAGCCGAGGCCGAGAGCGGCGCGTTTCAGCCGTACCGCGATGTTCTGGCGTCGGTGGTGCGGCAGTTCGGACGCGAGCTTGGATTTACTCCTTCCGCTGAGGAAGAACGCGCGCTGGCGGCGTCGCTTCCATCCTGGAGACCATGGCCCGACACGGTCGCAGCGCTTCAGCGATTGAAGACACGCTTCCGGCTGGCGATCCTTTCGAATGTGGATGACGATTTGTTTGCTGGCACGCGTCCGCAATTGAAAGTGGAATTCGACGAGGTGATCACAGCCGGCCAAGCGCACGCGTATAAACCGTCTCCCAGGATTTTTGAAATGGCGCTGGACCGGATCAATACGCCTACCGAGCGCGTGCTGCATGTGGGACAGAGCATCTATCACGATGTAATTCCCGCCCAGAAGCAGGGAATGGCGACGGTGTGGGTGAATCGTCCTTCGCGCAGAGCGGGAGTCGGTGCGGTGAAATCCGCGTCGGCCCAGCCCGATCTGACGGTCTCGGGCCTCGAGCAGCTTGCCGCAGCGGCGGCTCGGTGAGACTTCGAATCACTCCGATTGTAGTATTTGAGAAATTAAGTAATTGAGTAATTGAGTAATTCGAAAGTCTCGTCACAGATGCTTTTCAATTCCCCAATTACTCAATCACTCAATTACCAAATCCCCTCAAGTTCCGCCAATCCCCGCCGATGCTTTAACCGTCCCGCGCTTTCGGGGACGCATGCCGCTTTTGTTGGAAGGCTGCCACCTGCGGGAAGCCCGGAATCATGGATGACATTGTTAAGCACTTTCTCATTGAGAGCCGTGAAAACCTGGATCGCCTCGATCAGGAATTCGTCCGTCTTGACTCCGGCGCGAGATGCCTCTGCATTTCACTAGACGAACGGCGCTGCATGCACAATGCGTCTATCTTTCGCGGCGAAACCCTGCGGCTCAGGACGACAACGGTTTATTTGCGATGGGATTATGCCTGGCGGATATCGCGGCAATTGCCGGGTGACAATTGTCAGGCAGGGCGGTTGACGAATCGCACTGGCGAGCGTGCGGCTCTGCGGTTAATCTTGCGGCGAGTCGTACACCGAATGTCAGCGAGGAGCAACCCGTGAAAGCAAAATTCGTCATTCCATTTCTTGTTCTGATTGCAGCTTCGGCGTGGGCGCAGATGCCGGACAAGCCCGGGGCCGAGGTGAAGAAACTCGAATATTTTGCGGGGACCTGGACCAGTGAAGGCACCATCTCCCAAGGCCCGTGGGGAAACGGCGGAAAATTTACTTCGACCGATACATCGGAGTGGATGTCCGGAGGATTTTTCCTGGCGGGCCATTCCGATTTCAAGATGCCTCCGGAGCTCGGCGGAGACGGCAAAGAAGTGTCGTACATGGGATATGACACCAATGAAAACGTCTATACGTTTGACTCGTATAACAGCGGTGGCCGCAGGAATATCTCAACGGGCACGCTAAGCGGAGATACGTGGACTTTCAACAGTTCGCAGAATTACGGTGGGCAGGATATCAAGCAGAAGATGACGATCAAACAACTGACGCCAACCAGCTATAGCTTTAAACTTGATGTCTCGGTTGACGGCACGAACTGGATGACGTTCATGGAAGGCAAAGCGACCAAGAAGTAATTGTTTCAATACGCGAGGGGCTTCAGCTTTGGGCTGAAGCCCTTTTTAATTCTACGGAATCTTGGCGACACGCGGCATAGTAGGATTGTTGCGGGCGTTTCCGTCATGAAAACTATCTGTTACGTCTGGCTCTTTGCTTGTCTCGCACTTCGTCCTACCGGGCTCCTCGGGCAAGATGCGAAGCCGTCGAACGACACGGCGGCGAGTCCCACCGCGGTCGAAAAATCATATTCCGGGATGTATACCTTCCTCAAGGAAGGCGAGTTTGTGCAGGTCTCTGTCGAAGACGCGGGGCACGTCACGGGATTCATCTCACGCTATGGCGACGGCGAGAGCGATAACGGCGTTTTTCTCGATCAATTTTTCAAGACCGGCAAGCTGGACGGCAACAAGCTCACCTTCACCACGCAACTCGTGCATGGAGTGACGTACGACTTCAAGGGAACGATCGAGCGCGGAGAAGGAAAGAATCCCGGCGATGAAGCGTACTACGTGCTCAAAGGAACACTGACGAAGAATGTGACCGATGCAGAGAAGAAAATGACCTCTCACTCGCAAGATGTGCTTTTTAAGATGTTTCCCGAGGAAGCACAGGCGCCGCCGAAATAACGACTGTCAACCGATGTCATCTTGAGCCGCAGTTGTCAGCGGCGAAGAGCCTGCCCTGAGGTGAAGCCGAAGGGATCTATGGAGTCGCAGGCGGCGTCAATGCTGCAGGCAAAATGCATAGGTCCTTCGGCGGCAAAATACGCCGCCTCAGGATGACAAGCCGGTGGGCGATCAGGGACGATAACTTGCGATGCATCTATTGTCCGGCGCGGGCGGGCGAGAGATTCAGGCGACCGGGAGCTTTCTTACGGGCACCTTCGTGACTGTAGATGAGATCGGGACTGCCGTCGGCGTTCGAGGAGGCCTCGGCCAGCGTGTCGGCGAGGGAGCGATACGAGCGGCTGATCTCCGGGCCTTCCTGAAGCACGACGGGCGTGCCGTGATCGATGGAAGGTGAAATCGACTGATATGCGTTGGGAACTTTCCAGAGAACTTTGCAGTTGGTGACGTTCTGCACGTCCTCGTCGGTGAAGCCGGGAATCTTCTTGTAGCGGTTCAGGATCATCCGCAGGCGGTCGCGGCCCGTGCCCTCTTCGAGGAAGGTGTGAATGCGACCTACGCTCCACAAAGACACAACATCAGTCTGCGCCACGACGAGAACAGCGTTCGAGAGATCGGAGAGCAGGCGCGTCGTGGGATCCAGACGGCTCGAAGCATCCACCACCACGAATCGATAGTGATTCACCAGCAGGTCGAAGAGGCGGGCAAGTTCGCCGGGCGTGGGCTCGGTCGGATACGGCTGCTGCGGCCCCGCGAGCAGGTGCAGGCCTTCCTTGGTCGGCGTCATCAATCCGTCGAGCAGGGAAACGTCCATGCGGTGCAGGTTCTGGAGGGCGTCGAGGATTCCGAATTGCGGCCGCAGGTTGAGATGAAGAGCGGCGTGGCCAATGGGCGCGAAGTCGAGCAGGACCACATCGCCGTGCGCTTGCTGCAACGCCAACGCGGTATTCACGGCCGCTGTGGTGCAGCCCGCACCGCCTTTCGCGCTCAAGAACGTGAAGACGCGGGCCTTGCCTGCGCCTCCGAGCGAGCGAGTGCGACTCGAACTGAAACGGGTGAGCGCTTCGAGCAAAGCATCAGAGCCGGCGGAGTGATCGAGATATTCTCCGGCGCCCGCGCGCATGGCGGCCACGATTGCCGTGGGCTGGTTCATCTCGCCGTTGGCGAAGATCGCAATTTGCTGCGTGGTGGCGCGGATCAGCTCGATGGTTCGCACAGCGCGCTGCGCGTCGTGAGAAGGAATATCGACGATGACAACTTCGGCGCGTGAATCCTGCAGCTGGCGGAGAATGGAATCGGTCGGGCCGTTGGGAAATCCGACGTGAGTGAAAACGGCAGTTCCGAGCCGCGTCGCCTCTACTCGATTTTGCAGCGTAGTTAAGTGTTCCCGGTCCTCGGTCAGGAGGGCGACGGCGATCCCATGCATAGCGCGGTTCTCGCTGATTTCTATCGGTGTTTGCATGTTAGAAAGAGAAGGTACTCTCCGCCAAGTGACCTAGGTAATCAAGCAAACCCGTGCCAGACGCGCGATCCAGCGGACGTACCTGCTATGCACGATCGAACGGCTGGGAGGAAGTGCACAACTTTGGAAGAACCTTGAGGCCCTTACCTGTGCAGATAATTGTATGCCAGCAGGTCACGGTTGAAAAGGCACTTTGGCTTTTTTGTGGGAACTTGCCAATCAGGGGAATTCCGTAGGCGTTCCGAGAAACGGTTTTTGCGATATTCAGATGCAAACCCTGCGCCGGATTGTGGGCATCTGGAACCGTGTGAAAGGCCAGTGCGAAGAATATGACCGCCTGCAATCCGAAGTGGAGCAGGTTCTAGCCGACATCACCCAGGTGACCACGCTTCAACTGCAACTGTTCCGGGCGCAGGATATTCCCCAATTCACACGTGTGGACAAGGAACTGGAACTTCTGGTCGGCAAAAAGGAACGTGCATTCGGAGCGCTGCGGCAGCATGCGGCGGACCATAGATGTCAGGCGATCGATCCAGGAGACCGAGGAGGTCTGAAAGACACTGCTTGAGGCGATTGAATATTTCGGGTCAGTTGGGCTTGAGTCGCTGATCGCAGTCGAGAATGGCCTGCACGGTCGGGTCAACTCCCCGCTCCCATAGCAATTTCAGAACGTAGTCACCCATGGCATTGAAGGCGCGTATCCGGTCCCTGCGTTCGCAGTCTTTGCGCAGTTGCAGTTTCCAGACATCAAAGGGTGTCGCGGCGCGTTGTGGCGGCTTTGCTTCAGGGGTCATTTACTGACCTCCGGTCACTGGTGCGGCAGATTATAGCGCCCGCGTTCCGGCTGTTCGCAAGCATTTTCACTCTTAGCACGCTTACACCGTTTCCAATGCAGCGGGCTGGTGTTCTTCGTTGGGCAGTTGGCCGGAAGAATCGGCATCGAACCCTCTCTTCACTCAAGGATGAAATTCGCTCGCCGGGCTGCTTGTTCTTGCGATTCATCGTCCGTGCCTCTGTGTCTCCGTGGTGATATCTGCTACGCTCATCCCCGCACATGCGGGCGGCGGCTATTCTCGGGTTGGGATGTTCTTCGAGGGACCTCAAACCATTTCAGTCGAATGCGAAGGTCGAGTGGCGGCTTGGGATGCCTTCGTCTGGCGACGAGGTTGATTCCATCGTTCTTTTCGGAGGAGATGGCACGGTTCACCGGCACCTCGGGCAATTAGTAAAGCTGGGACTGCCGGTGCTCGTGGTGCCGGCAGGCAGTGGAAATGATTTCGCGCGGTCGCTGGGGCTTGGCTCTGTGCGGGATTCGAAAGCCGCATGGGAACAGTACCGTAGCGGCGTGGTGCAGCCGCGTTCGATTGATCTGGGAACGATCTCGGATCAGGCTACGGGCGGACATCATTATTTCTGCTGCGTGGCGGGAGTCGGGCTCGACTCCGAAGTGGCGCGGCGGGCGAACAAATTGCCACGGTGGTTGCGCGGGCATGGCGGTTATGCGCTCAGCCTGGCTCCGACGATCTTTCGGTTCGCGCCGTTTCGGATGAAAGTGCTGGATGTCGAGAACGGCACTGGCGACTGGCTTGTCCGGAGCGATCAACCGACTATGCTGGCAGCGTTCGCGAACGGTCCTCTTTATGGCGGAGGAATGCAGATTGCTCCGCGGGCGAAGATGGATGACGGGCTGCTCGATGTTTGTATCGTTGGTGCCGTGGAACCGTTGAGGCTGCTCTATTTGTTTCCGACCGTCTACAGCGGACGGCATCTGAAGGTTCGCGAGGTGCAGTACTTTCAATCCAGCGCGGTACGGATCGAAACGGAACATCCTCTCGATGTTTATGCTGATGGAGAATTCGTGTGCCGCACTCCGGTGGAGATTTCGGTGCAGAGATCTGCGCTGAGAGTGATCGCTCCGTAGCATCTGTCAGACAGCTTCTCGCGGCTTCTCAACCAGGAGCACAAGATCCCTCCACTCCGATTGCCCTTGCCTCCGGCAAGGGCAATCTCCGGTCGGGATGACAAACAGTGAAGGAGTTCGGCGCGTGTGTCCATCTACGTGCGGGTGCTACACTCTCCTCATGTCTGAAGGACGCTCGCGCACTTTGCTATGGATCCTGGTTGGCGGAGGAGCGTTTTTCCTCTTTGTCCTGGCGGTTTTCACGCTGGTGTATCTCACGCTGCATGCGACGGGGACGGAAGCGGGTTCGTCCATGTTCGGCGGCGGAGGCCGCATTGGGGTAGTCGATCTCGACGGAGTGATTCTCTCGCCGCAGCCTGTTGTGGATGAGTTGAAAAAGTTTGGCGATGACTCGTCGATCAAGGCGATTATTCTTCATGTGAATTCGCCCGGCGGCGGTGTGGCGGCCTCGGAAGAGATTTATCGGGAAGTGAAACGGGTCCGCGAAGAGAAGAAAAAAAAGATCATTGTCTCGATCGAGACCGTGGGTGCGAGCGGCGCATTTTATGTTTCGGCGGGGGCCGACAAAATTTATGCCGATAATGGCAGCATTGTTGGTTCGATCGGCGTGATCGCGCAGTGGGTCAACTACGGCGATCTGCTCAAGTGGGCGAAGCTGAAAGATGTTGTGATCAAGACGGGCGAATTCAAGGACACCGGGAACCCGGCGCGCGACCTGACTCCGGCCGAGCAGGCCTACATGCAGTCGCTGATCGACAACATGTTCGGTCAGTTCATCAAAGCCGTGGCCGACGGACGCGGGATGAAATACGACGATGTGAAGGCAATCGCGAACGGAAAAGTCTGGACAGGAGAAGAAGCGGCGTCGATGAAGCTCATCGACAAGATTGGAGATTTTCAGACGGCGGTCGCGGATACGGCGAAGTCGGTGGGGATCAGCGGCGAGCCGACGCTGGTGCATCCGGAGACCGAGCGCCGCACTTTGCTGGACTTGCTTCTGGGCGATGTGTCGCAATATCTGCCGAGCCGGGAGAAGCTGATGGAGCAGCAGGTCGGGTTCTACTATCTCTGGAAATAGGCCGATTCTGCGGTTCGGTGAGGGGCCCTAACCGGGTTCCTAGATCGTTAACTTGCATCCAACCCCTGAAATTTGAGAAGGTTATGAGTACTGCCATGGCTTGCCGTGGCTGGGCGGGAGTTCTGCGCCGGAAAGTTTAGGGTTTCGAATTCCAAAAAGCTTGGGCTGAGAGGGGCGTCATGACCAAAGCCGATCTGATTGACGAAGTGTCGCGTTTGGCGGAACTTACGCGCAAAGACAGCGAAGTCATCGTGGAGACCATTTTCGATAGCGTAGTGCGCTCTCTGCGGGCGGGGGACAAAATCGAGATCCGCGGCTTTGGCAGCTTCCGTACGCGGCAGCGCAAGCCGCGCGTGGGACGGAATCCGAAGACCGGAGAGCGGGTCGAAGTGCCCGCGAAGAAGATTCCTTTCTTCAAGCCCAGCAAGGAGTTGAAGGATCTGGTGAACGAGACGACGCCGACGGCTGCTCCGGCAGCGGCGGCGCCCCCGGCGGCTCCGCCAAGCGCGTAATTCAGGAATTTGAATTCGAAGTGCAGGGACGTTGCTCGCAACGTCTCGTTTCTTTTTGAGTCAACTTTCCCGGCGCCCATCTTGGACCGTTGTCTTCCCAAGCGCCTTTTTTTCGTTGTCTTCCTGAGCGCCTTCTTTCTGGCGCGAAGGATCTATGGATTCGCTGGCGTCGCGGTGCTGCATGCAAAACGCATAGGTACTTCGCGCCAGAAAGAAGGCGCTCAGGATGACAGGTGGCGGCCGACCATGCAGACTTTAGCTAATTCTTGAGGTAGAGATCAGCAACTTTGAGCGCCAGGGCTTCCGGGCTGATGTCGGTGCGGTTGGCCAGGACGATTACCGTGAGCTTATCGTCGGGGAAGCGCTGGATTGTGGTGAGGAATCCTATCGTCTCGCCATCGTGATACATGCGGCGGTGCCCCATGTACGGATCAAGAAACCATCCAAAACCGTACCGCACGGGCTTGCCCTCAGGCAGAGTCGCATTGGCTGCCGTCGGCTGTACGGGAGTGAGCGCCGGCTCCATTTCGGCAGCGGTCAGAAGAGTGTGCTCGCGGAGAGCGCGATCCCACTTCGCAAGATCGTCGATCGAAGTGTAGATGCCGCCATCGCCCAGAACGGCCGACGTCGAACTCTGATCTGTCTCATGCCATCCGTCTTTCTCCTTCGTATGTCCGTAAGCGCGGTGCGGCACTTCGTTCCTGCCTTTTTCGTAGGCGAGAGTTTGGTCCATCTTGAGCGGGGCAAAGATGCGGTCGTGAAGAAACTGGCCGAACGGCTCGCCGGAAACTTTCTCGACGATCATCGCGAGCGTGGCGTAGCCGGAGTTGCTGTACTCCCACTTCGAGCCGGGCGGAAACTTTCCTGACGACTGCTGTTCGAGCAACTTCAGTACGCCGGCGTCGTGAATCTGCGGAATTTTGCCGTCGGGCGTGTTCGGATGCTGCTTCGTCAGGATGTCCTCGTAATCCGGCAGACCGGAGGTGTGGTTGAGCAGGTTGCGAATCGTGATGTGGCGCCCGTAGGCGGGAAATTCGGGAAAGATGTCGGTCAGAGGCTCGTCGTAGCGGAGTTTGCGGTCGCGTACGAGCAGCATGATGCAGGTCGCGGTGAACTGCTTGGTGAACGAGGCGAGGCGGAAATCTGTTTCCGGGGTGATCGGGTGCAAGGTGCGCAGATCGGTGACGCCGTATCCGCGACGGAAGACAACCTGGCCATCATGAACGACCAGCACGGCTGCGCCGGGGGCGTTGCCAGACTTGAGTGCTGCAAAGATGGAATCGATCTGGGCGGAGGAAACCTGGGCGGAGGCACAGACAGCGAAAAAAACGCCCAGAAGCATGATGAGGAGTTTCGTTTTCAACCTTCTACCTCGGAAGAATCATCGCGCGCGGATGCCTGCCGCTCCCATCAGACGCCCCGTCTTGCCCTTCTCAGCCCGGTACGAAAACAACAGTTCGGGATGGCAATTCGTACAGAAGGGCGAGGCTTCAATGTTCTTCTTCGCGACACCCGCTGCGAGCAACTGCTGGCGATTGGCCTCGACCAGATCGAGAAAAATCGTCTTCGGCAACTCGCTGTGGCCCGGGGCGCGCGCGGTCAGAAACAGAAGCGGATACTTTTCCCGCACCGGATCCGAGTCCTTCACTTCGCGGAACAGGCTGGCGGCGTACGCGAATTGCGATTCGAACTTCATGCGGACTTCTTCGCCGACGGCATAGCAGCATCCCTGAATCCCGGGACCAATCGCGGCTTTGAGATCACGCGGGCTGGTTCCGAAGTGACGGTACATTTCCCCGACGCCTTTCTCGACGATGCGTGCCAGCGTGCCGCGCCATCCGGCATGAAAAACGCCAACTGCACGATGCTTCGAATCGACCAGGATCACAGGCAGGCAGTCGGCCGTCTGGATCGCGAGCAAGAGCCCGGGAGTGGATGTGATGAGGCCGTCGCCAGCCATCTGCTCTGCCGGTCGTTTGTCGACGAAATGAATCCGGTCGGAATGAATCTGGCGCAACGTGATCAGAGGCCACAAGTTGCTCGCTCGCGATCCGTTCCCAGCGCCGAGTGCTTTCAGGAATGCCTCGCGATTGCGCTCAACTGTTTTGCGCGCATCATTTTTTGTGAATCCTAGATTCAGGTCGGCTTTGCCATAGACGCGGGAGAATCCGCCGACGCGGGTAGAGAAACCGTGGACGAGCCACGGCAGCGCGCTCAGGTGGCTGGCGCGCAGAATCTGGAGTTTGGACTGCTTGCTGGTTTTTTTTGGAAGAGCCCCGGTCACCACGGGTCCTATGTTACAGGAAGTGCTCGCCGGGCGGTCGGCTATCGGGACACACGGCGTGTTTGCCCGCGACGGTTCGCGTCCGCTATAGTTTTATGCATGTTTGAGAACTTCAAGGCGACCGACCGCTGGACGAAAAAGCAGGTGCACTGCGTCTATCAGGCGCAAATCGTGGCGATTGCCACCCGCCATGCCGACGCCGTCGATTACAAATTCCTCGTCGACGGACGGAGAGTCTGGGTGGCGCTTCCGCATCCGGCGTGGGTGGAGTACCACAAGCGCACGGGAAAGAGCATCACCGATTCCCTCGGCGTCGAAATTGCCGGGCATTATCTGAAATCGGCGCTGGAAGCCGGCGAAGGCCTCGGCCGCGAGATGTACTCGCTGACCGTGGAAGAGACCCTGAAACATCTCGATGCGGCTGTGGCCGAAATGGAAGCCGCGCAGCCAGCTTAGGACTTGTTGATTTTTGAATAAAAGACCGAGCCGCCAAGCTTTTTCATTCAACAATCAAAATTCAACAATTCTTCTAGATCACTACCGCTTCCTTGTACTCCCCGAAAACTTTCCGCATGGCGTCAGAAATTTCTCCGACTGTAGCGTAGGCTTCTACAGCGGTCAGGATTTTCGGCATCACATTCGTGCCCGAACGTGCGGCATCTTCGACTTCCGCCAGGGCCGCTTTCCACGGATCCGCATTGCGCTTGGCGCGCAATGCCCGGACGCGCTCGATCTGTTTCGGTTCGAGGGCGGGGTCGATGCGCTGGATCGGGATGGGGCGTTCCTGCTCGAGTTCAAAGCGATTCACGCCGACGACAATCTGCTCCTGATTGTCGACCTTCTGCTGGCATTCGTAGGCGGCATTTTGAATTTCCTGCTGGACGAATCCGCGCTCGATAGCCCGCAACATTCCGCCGAGCACTTCGATCTTTCCGAGATATTCAGCGGCCCTGGTTTCGATTTCGTTGGTGAGACTCTCGACGTAGTACGAACCCGCCAGAGGATCGATACTCTGCGGAGCGCCCGATTCATAGGCAACAATTTGCTGCGTGCGGAGGGCGATGCGAGCCGCCTGTTCCGTGGGCAGCGCCAGAGCTTCGTCATAGGAATTTGTATGCAGCGACTGCGTGCCGCCGAGTACAGCCGATAGAGCCTGAATCGCGGTGCGGACGATGTTGTTCTCCGGCTGCTGCGCGGTGAGCGTCGATCCCGCAGTCTGGGTGTGGAAGCGAAGCATCCACGATCGCGGGTTTTTCGCCTTGAAATGCTCGCGCATGATGCGCGCCCACATGCGCCGCGCGGCGCGGAATTTGGCGACCTCTTCTAGAAAATTGTTGTGGGCGTTGAAAAAAAATGAGAGCCGCGGCGCGAACCTGTCGACGTCGAGCCCGGCCTTGATTGCCGCCTCGACGTAGGCCATGCCGTTTCCGAGCGTGAACGCCACTTCCTGCACGGCGGTCGATCCCGCCTCGCGCATGTGGTATCCCGAGATCGAAATCGTGTTCCAGTCGGGGACGTTGTCGTTCGCCCACGCGAACATATCGGTGATGACGCGCATCGCCTGCTGCGGCGGATAAATGTATGTGCCGCGCGCGATGTATTCCTTCAGAACATCGTTCTGCACCGTACCGGAAAGCTTGCGGATGTCCGCGCCCTGCCGCCGCGCCACAGCCACGTACAGCGCCAGCAGAATGGAGGCCGTCGCGTTGATCGTCATCGAGGTGGAGATCTTCGTCAGATCGATGCCGTCGAACAGGCGCTGCATGTCTTCGATCGAATCGATCGCGACGCCGACCTTGCCCACTTCTCCCATTGCAAGCTGATGATCGGAATCCATGCCAATCTGAGTGGGAAGGTCGAACGCCACGGAAAGCCCCGTTGTGCCGTTGGCGAGGAGATATTTGTAGCGCTTGTTGGATTCTTCGGCATCGCCCATGCCGGCATACTGACGCATGGTCCAGAGGCGGCCGCGGTACATCGTGGCCTGCACACCGCGCGTGAAGGGATATTCGCCGGGGTATCCGACTTCCGATTCGTAATCTGTTCCTTTGAGGTCGGCCGGGGTGTAGAGAGGCTTGACCGGAATGTGCGAGGAAGTTTCGACTTCAGGAGCGATGGCGGACTTTGATTTTTCGCTCATCCGTTGATGCCAAGTACCGGCCCAGTTTTCCAACAGCTAAATGCACAGATCCTTCGCCGCTAAAAACTGCGGCTCAGGATGACAGCGGTTCTGCATCATTGACGCTGGCTCTTCCGGTGCACTCTCCAGAACGAACTCAGTCCGAACCAGGCAAAGAGCACCGCGCAGGTAATGGCGATCTCCATGCGGCCGGGGCCGATTTGTCCGGCGTGATACTTTCCGTACTCTTTGAAACCGGCGCCGGCGAAGCTCAGCGCCATGACGAGGAAGATCACTCCAGTGACTTCGAGCCAGAGCATGTGCACGACATGGCCGAAGGATCTCGCGGTGGCGCGCACGGCCCCCATCAGGGCGTTCAACGTGCGGCTGCGTCCGGCTTGCTGGCCGGCAACGCGGGCGACGATCCCCGCCTTTCGCCATGCGGAAACTTTGCTCACGCCTCGATTTTATCAGCCTGCAGGGCTAGAATAGCGGCACTCTGCGCAGTAGCGAACCGATCCGAATTCTGGGGCATCTAAAGAGGAGAAGCACTCCATGCAAACTTCCGCGCCCGATCTTACTCAGCTCAAATCCCGCATGAAAGCGACCTGGATGGCCGGCGATTTCGGCAAAATTGCGCATTTCACCGCCGGGGAGGCGGCGAGTTTTGTGGACCGCATCGGGATTCCGCCGGGCGCAAAAGTGCTCGATGTGGCGTGCGGGACGGGCAATACGACCATTCCGGCCGCGAAGAAGGCGGGATCAGTCACAGGCGTGGACATCGCCAGCAACCTGCTGGAGCAGGCTCGCAAGCGCGCCGACGCCGAAAAGCTAAAGATCGAGTTCAAAGAAGGCGATGTGGAAGACCTGCCGTTTGCCGATTCAAGTTTCGACGTCGTGCTGACGATGTTCGGGGCGATGTTTGCTCCGCGTCCGGAAAAGGTTGCGGCCGAGTTGCTACGGGTCTGCAAGCCGGGCGGCGTAATCGCCATGGCGAACTGGACGCCCGAAGGTTTTGTCGGCAAATCGTTTCAGGTGACGGCAAACCATGTGCCGCCTCCGCCCGTGCCGGCTCCAGTTTTGTGGGGTCATGAAGAGACAGTGAAGCAGCGGCTTGGGCATGGGGCAAAGCACGTGAATTGCACGCGCCAGCAGTTGCAGTTTTCGTATCCGTTTCCTCCGCGCGAAACCGTTGAATTCTTTCGGCAATATTTCGGTCCGACGCAGATGGCATTTGCTCGGCTCGACGAAGCCGGGCAGGACGCGTTAGCAGCGCAACTGGAAAGCCTTTGGGCGGAGCATAATACCGCTCAAGACGGAACGACTGCTGTTAAAGGCGAATATCTGGACGTGCGCGCGGTTCGCGCGTAGTCTGCGATAATGGTAGTGTGGTTTTTAGAGGGGGCTCAGGTGGATCCACAACTCAAACAACTGATGAAAGAGCTCGGCGACGCTATCAACGAATCGCTTTCCGATTCCGAGCAGATCTCTGAGGTTGTGTCTCGCATTAAAGAGGGAGGATACGACATTTTCCTGGTTCTCGAAGCCACCATCGGCGTGAGCAAGCAGGGCGAAAAGACGCCGGACAAGACCTCGCTCGTTTCGACGCTAACGACAAATCCGGAGTTCAAGATCAGCGATCAGGATCTCAAGTTCCTCAAGTCTCTGCGTATCAAGATCGACGAAGAGAAAAAGGACAAGTAGCTCACACTGAGAATGTGCTGGGTGAGATCCTTCGCTCCACCGGAAAAGCGGCTCCGCTCAGGATGGCCTCTCCGCAATTTTCTCTTGATTCCCTACGTTAATACCCACGCTAGTAACTGCTCCACGGCTCGATTGGCCTCGATGATCGAAGACTTGTGATCGGGCATTCCCGATAAATCCACGTTGGCGAAAGCGATTCTTCCGAACGGCGCTGACCTCAGCAGTTCTCCCGGCGCAGGCTTGCCGTCTCTGCCGAAATAAAATCCCGGAGCCGGGCTCGCGTAGGCGTGTCCCCAGCGGTTCAGGATGATGCCGGCGACATCGCGGCGTGCGTCGAACCCAGTGCGGGCAAACATATCGGTGAGCTGCTGACGAATCTGCCGCTCGTATTCGGCGAAGGGGGTGGAAATCATCTCCGCGCGTCCCATGTTGCCCTGCTGCTCAGCTGTCTTTCCCGGATAGGAGAAGAGAACCTTGATCGTGAGCACGACCGGCGAGTCGGGCCCGATCGTGGGCGGGTTCGGTCCGCAAAGCGCCAGCTTGCGAACTTGAATATAGCTGCCTATGCCTTCGAACCACTGGCATCCGGAGATTCCCATTTTGTAAAGGAAACGCCAGTTTCGCACCGCAACATTGGCGAGCAGGCACGCGGAACGATGGAACTGCGCATAAGCATCTTTGCGGTCGGCGGGGAGATCGCGAACGATATGTTTCGTCGTCCAGCTGCCGCCGGCCATGATCACCGAGCGCGCTTTCACGCGGTATATTTCTCCGCCCTGCGAGTAGGCGACGGTTACCGATTCCGATTTCGCCGGATCTCCATCATGTTTCACCCAGACGGCGGTCGAGGCGAGGCGAATTCGGCTGGCAGATCCCGGGCGGTCGAGCGCTGCGAAATTCACATTCTTGCGGCAGATGTCTTCGAGAGTTCGCTCTGCCGCGATCGCGTCTGGAATCATCGTCTTGACGATCAGGCGCGCGATGCCGCTGTTGCCATCGGGAAACATCTGCGCCTCGTCATCGGCCAGTCCGCCAAAGCCGTCGAATGCATAAGCCGTGTAGCCGGAGAGAGCATCCGCCCCCAGCCCGAAGCCGCTGCCTTCATCCAGTCCTATAAATTCGCGGACCGTTTCGCGGCTGATGCCGTACTTTTCCATGATGTGGTCTTCGAGCGTGATCGTATCGAGGCGCCGGGAGATGGCGTCACCGCGATACTCGGGCTTCTGTGCATTCCCAGGACCTTGAGCCTTCAACAACTCTTCGCGGGTCTGGGCGGAAATCGGCGCGCCTTCCAGTTTCTTGCCCCACGGATCGGTGAGCCACAGACCCTTCGGCTGACCGAACTTGGCACCGAAGTACAGTCCAGCCGGTGCGCCGCCGAGATAGGGCGTTGTCGTCAACGGAATCTCGGGATCGGGCCCGGCCCATTTCTGATATTCAAGGCGCGGCGTCTTCAAACCGATCGAGCCGTAGAAGCGCTCAATGAAACTATGCGAATAGTTGACCTGGAACAACGCCGAGCCCTGATGTGCGAGCAGGCGATGTCCGTCGACGAGGAATTCGTTGCGCTTGGCTTCGCCGCCAAAGATCGGATGATTATCGAGAATAAGGCACGTCTTCCCTGCTCCAGCTTTACGTTGGAAGATCAGCCCTGCCGCGAGTCCGCTGATTCCGCCGCCGACGACCACGCAATCGTAGGTTTCTCCGGTATCGATGACGCTGGCGGGAAAGTTTTCGAAATCGCCATTGCGAATTTCGTGACCGGCGTTCATCACGGCGAAGGTGTTACCGTTCGAATGGGAGTAATCGCCAACACCGCCGTAACCGGTCCAGTCGTCGTCAGAAGAATCAGCGGGGCCTGGTTTCGATTGTGCAAGCAGTTGCGCGGGCGAAACTGGCGAGAGAAGTAAGCCTCCCGAGGCCAATAGAGTGGAATTCAGAAAATCGCGGCGGGTGATGTCGCGATCGAGGCCGAGAACTTTATCGGCCGATGTGCGGACAGTTGATCCGGCAGCGCCTCGGTTTGAGGTTGAATCCTGGTTGCAACGCAATTGTGTGCGATCGAAATTCCCTTTTTTCCCCAACTCTCCTCCGGCGCTGGAAAAACTGGCAAGCGATGGGCAGAATTATATTCTCCACATCGAGGGCGCGTGCTTCCGGCAACCCCGCCCGGCTGTGCTAACATCTACTGTTTTCTTTTGTACTTGGCGAATCTCAGAGAGATTCCGTTGGGGAATGACATGCGGGATCTGAGGATCGGCATGAAAGATACTCTCGGAGTTCTGTTGGCTGGAGGCGCCGGTGAGCGACTCTATCCTCTCACTCGAGACCGCGCCAAGCCCGCGGTAACCTTCGGCGGGATCTACCGCATCATCGACATCACACTTTCCAACTGCCTGAATTCCGGCCTGCGAAAAACCTACATCCTGACGCAATACAAAGCCCTCTCGCTGAACCGGCACATCCGCGAAGGATGGAACATTCTGGGCCGCGAAGTCGGCGAGTTTATCGAAGTCCTGCCGCCGATGAAGCGCGTAAGCGACCAGTGGTATCAGGGCACTGCGGATGCCGTGTACCAGAACATTTACTCGATCGGGTCCGAGGAGCCGAAGCGCGTTCTGATTCTCGGTGGCGATCATATCTACAAGATGGATTACGGCAAGATGCTGAAGCAGCATGAGGACTCGGCTGCCGACATCACTCTGGCCACGATTCAGATCGATCCCAAAGAAACATATCAATTTGGCGTGGTTGATGTAGACCGCGAAGGAAGAATTCACGGTTTCCAGGAGAAGCCGAAGGTCACGGAGCTGCGATCACCGCTGAATCCGGAAAAAGTGGCCGGGTCGATGGGCGTTTACCTGTTCAATGCCGACGTGCTCATTCCGGTGTTGCTGAAGGACGCAGAGGATCCGCAATCGAGCCACGATTTCGGCAAAGACATCCTGCCGAAAATGGTCGACGATTACCGAGTGTTCGCCTACGACTTCGTCGACGAGAACAAGAAAGAGGCGCTCTACTGGCGCGACGTCGGGACGCTCGAGGCTTATTACGAAGCCAATATGGATATCGTTTCGGTCTCGCCGATCTTCAATCTCTACGACGAACACTGGCCGATCCGAACGCACCAGCGGCAGTATCCTCCGGCGAAGTTCGTGTTTGCCGAATCGGGCCGCACGGGGACTGCGCTCGATTCGATCGTATCGAACGGATGCATCGTTTCGGGCGGCGTGGTGAAGAATTCCGTGCTCTCGCCCGACGTGCGCGTCAATTCTTACTCGGAGGTCGAGAACTGCATTCTTTTTTCGCACGTCAGCGTAGGACGCCGCTGCCGCGTCCGCCGCGCCATTCTCGACCGCGATGTTCACATCCCGGAAGGCACGACGATCGGCTACGACGCCGAAGCAGACCGGCAAAGATATTTCGTCACCGAGAGCGGCATCACCGTCGTGACGCGCGATTATTCGCTGTTTGAGAATCCGGTGACGGTGGACTACTTCACCAGCGAGTAACTGCGGAAATTGCTAAGAATTGCGTTTGGATTACTGGTGTTAAAACCATCTGCTAGTGTCTTTTCTCCGCGTTTCTTTGCCAACCAGGCTCTTCGGCACTATTGCTAATCTCCTCTTAACAAAGTTGTTATTGTCGTTTTCCGAATGTGAGCGTGACGAGAACCAAGAGTTGAACTACGCGCTGGCCCCTTTTTCCTATTGACTGTGCCATTGCACCGATCATAATCACCTGAGGTTCATGTTCTATCGGGCCGTGAGAATCCGGCTTTGTGGGGCCGCCTCACGTAGCACCTCTTCCCCTGCCAAAACGTGAAAAAAAGTAAATCTCCGTCCTTCCAAGGAGTGACTCCATGAGAAGTACATGCAAGAAATACTTTGCGCTCGCAGGATTATTGCCTGCAGTGCTGATGGCGTGCCTGGCAATTCCAGCCAGTGCGCAGAGCGCGGCGGAAGCCAATCCAGCCCACGGATTTATGCAACCTTACGACTCCGCCCACGAGGTTATTGTGACCGGTACGGTGCAAGAAGTCATCACGAAGCACTCGGTCGGCAGCCCCGCAGGCATGCACCTTCTGGTCAACGGATCTGAGGGCATCGTCGACGCTCACGTCGGCCCGTTTCTCTCGAAGTATGTACAAGAGGCGCTGCATACCGGGCTTCCGATTCAGATTGTCGGAGCGATGGAGACCGTCCACGGCAAGCAGTTCCTGCTGGCACGCCAGCTGATCTTCGGCGGCCGCATGGTCACAGTGCGTAGCCAAAACGGATTCCTGGTGCGGGGAATAAGAACGCCGAAGGCCAACGGAGGTGCGCAATGAAATTCTGCCGAGCGATTTCCAGTGTTCTTGCCTTCTTCGTTGCTGCGATGCTTGTTGCGTGTTCGCATGGCGGTGGCGGCAGCAATCCGATTTCTGTGGCATTGAGCGGAACGGTGCCAACGTCGCTGGCCGAAAATGCAACTGCCTCTTTGACCGCTACTGTCACAAACGATTCGGCAGCCAAGGGTGTTACCTGGACCTGCGCACCGAGCGGAGCTTGCGGATCGTTCAATCCCACAGGGACCGCCAGTGGCGCCTCGACTACCTATACGGCCCCCGCAGCCGCCGGATCAGTAACAGTGACCGCTACATCAGTCACCGACACAACCAAATCGGCGTCGGCAACGATCACAATCACTGCTCCGTCAGGCCCGACTCTCTCCGATGGCAGCTATGTCTTCTCTATCTCCGGAATGAATGCCGTCCCCGAACCCTACTCCGTGGCCGGAGTGTTTACGGTGAAGAGCGGCGCGATCATGGGTGGCGAACAGGACTTCGTGGCCTGCTGTCAGAATGCTACCGACCTGATCAATCCTACGGGCAGTTCGCTCTCCGCGACTGCCAGCGGCAATCTGCAGATCACGTTAACCCTGTGCAGTGGCACGGATTGCACCAAGACGGATACGACGGTTGGAGTTTCCGGAGTTGAAACTTTTGCGGGCGACATGATGGCGTCGGGCACCTCCGGACGCATCATCGAGTTTGACGCTTCGGCGAGTTCCAGCGGCACCATCGATCTCCAAACCAGCACCGCTGCTCCGGCTGGAAGCTACGCTTTCGCCGTTCAGGGAGTAAATTCGGCAAGTACTCCAGCTCCGCTCGCGATCGGCGGCGTAATCAACATCTCGGGATCCTCGATCTCGACGACAACCAGTGCTTTCGACCTGAATAACAACGGCACCATATTCACCGACCAGACGTTCAGCTCTGGAAGTGTCGGTACTCCTGACGCTTCGGGGCGTGTCGTCCTCTCGCTGGTACCGTCGAACACCTCGATCCCCGCGGGAATCGGGTTCGCCGGCTATATCATCGACGCGACCCACATGCGGCTCGTCGAAGTCGTCGATCCGCTGGGCGGGGCCACAGGCGGCACCGCTCTCGGCCAGAACGCCGCCAACCTCTCTGTCTCCGGTAACAGTTATGTGCTGGGACTGACTGGTAATGACAAACACGGTGTACTGCAAGCGGCTGGAGTCCTGACTCCGACCCCGGGCGCTACGACCATAAGCGGCAATGTCAGCTACAGCGATCTCGCGGGTGGTGGCGTTGCCAAGCCGATAACCGGAGGAACATACGTTGCAGACCCGAATGTACCGGGACGCGTAACGGTCACGGGCCTCACGGATGGAAGTCTTAATGTCGATCTCGAAATGTATGTCGATGGAAACGGAAACGTGCTCGTAGTGACTCTCGACACTGGTGACGTTCTCGAAGGCGTCGGCTATCAACAAACTGGCGGTGGTTCCTTCACAGCAGGCTCGTTTAGTGGGAATTACGTAATGGACGCCACCGGCGCCGATGCCGTGAAGGAACTGGAACTCGACGCCATCGGTCCGATCAGCGCAGATGGAACTTCGGCGCTGGCGTCTCCCGCATCGACTGGATTCGACCTCAACGCACGCAGTCAAAGCGCTCCGGTCTCGAATGCAACGGTTTCGGGAACATTTACTGGATCTGCGGATGGTGTGTTCAGTCCGGGCACACTCACGGGATTGGACGTTACCACATCAACCAACTCCGACGTATTCGTCTACTACGTTGTGGATACGACCAGGGTCATCGGGATCGAAACCGATGCGAACCAGTTGACCCTGGCGTTTCTCGGGCAGTAGGCTCGGTCGGATTGCAGGAATTGGAGTGGCGCACTTCGGTGCGCCACTTTTTTGTTCCCGAAGTTACTTCCCAAAGTGCCTCTCACGTCACATCCGCGCCTGCACCGACACTGAAGATTCCTTCCTTCCGCTGCTACAATGCCCTGTTTCATGTCCCAGTTCGAGTCGGACTGCGAACTTGTTGGCCTGCAAACGCGTATTCACCACTGGGCGTTGAGTCGGTCTCAGATTTTGCAAGCCCAAGTCTCAGTTCAGCTGTAGTTTTTCCGGGGAGCACAAGTGGAAGACGTCCAGGTCGTTGCGATGCTGGTCCGGCGATGTATCGCCGGGGATGCGGCTGCCTGGGAGGAAATCGTGCAGACCTATAACCGGAGAATCTACAACATCTGCTACCGCTTCGCCGGATCAGGCGACGACGCCCAGGACCTCACCCAGGACGTCTTCATCAAGATGTACCGCACGCTTTCGAGCTATGACCCATCCAAAGGGGCGTTTGTCACGTGGGTGACGACCATCACCCGGAACCTGCTGGTGGACCATTTCCGCAAGACCAAGCAGGACCGGATGACCGACTCCATGGACTCGACCGCCAGCGAGCACGAGGACGCGCAACCGCTTAGCGAGCAAATTCCGGACCAGTCGGCTCCCCCGGACGCCCACGTGCGCCAAAGGGAGGCCTCCGAGGCAGTGCACCAGGCCTTGGGCAAATTGTCTCCAGAGCTTCGGGAAGCAGTGATTCTAAGGGACTTACAGGATATGGATTACAAGGAAATTGCCACCGTTTTGAGGGTTCCGGAGGGCACAGTGAAATCGAGAATAAACCGGGGTCGGGCGGAACTTGCAAGGCTCCTACAACGTACCTATAGGCAGGTGATGTGATGCCAGATCACACCAATCACGGAATGCAGTGCAACGAGTTCGATCAGCTGCTTGCGGACGCGCTTGATGGCGTCCTGAGCGGGGCTCGGCTCGACCAGTTCCAGGCCCACGCCCGGAGTTGCAAGGCGTGCGGGGAGCTGCTCGCGGAAGCCGAAGCGGGCCGCGGCTGGCTGAAGGGTCTCACGGAGGTGGAGCCTCCGGCCAGTCTGGTTACGAATATCCTGGCATCCACAACGGGCGTTGACACCCAGCGCCTTTGGGCTCATACGCCTGTGCGTCAGCCGCGGGTCTCGTGGTTGGAGCACGTGCAGGCCTCGTTCCTGGAGCCTCTGTGGGCAACGGTCCGCCAACCGCGCTTTGCCATGTCATTCGGAATGGCATTCTTCGCGCTGTCGGTCGGACTGACGGTCGCAGGGGTGAAGCCATCGGATATCCGGTCGATCGACTTGCGGCCGGCGGCGATCCGGCACACGTACTACAATACGCAGGCTCGCGTCGTCCGATACTTTGAAAACGCGCGGACCGTGTATGAAGTGGAGGCTGCGCTGCACGGAATCAAGCGCAACCTGACGCCGGCCGTCGAGTCTGCGCCAAAAGAACGGAAGGAGCACAAGAACGACACAACACAACAGCCCGAGCAGAAGCAGGAGCGGAATTACAGCCAGAGGGATGGGCAATTGATTCTGGCTGCCGCTCACCGGGGTCCATGTTTCAATGGAGTGAATGCTTGCGATCTGCCTGTAGTGTCGGTGACCACGTACAGGAGGTTCGTATGAACTGCGCCACTCATAGCGATCAAGCTGCAGTGGCATTCTGCCGCACGTGCGGAAAGCCACTCTGTAATCAGTGCACCCGCGACGTCCGCGGGGTGATCTATTGCGAGTCTTGCCTGGCTGCGCGCATGGAAGGCACGCCGCCGGCCTCGGGATTCGTTGCTCCGGCGCAAGAGACGTATCCGCCGGGATCGGTGCCGCCATTCGTTCCAGGCGCGCGTCCGCCGCTCAATTCGGGGCCGAACCCGGCCGTGGCAGGAATTCTTGCCGGATTCTTCCCGATCGGCGTGGGTGCGGTTTATGCCGGCCAGTATGCCAAAGGCCTGTCGCATCTGGTCATCATGGTCCTGCTGATTCTGGGCCTGGGCTCCGATCTGCCGTGGTATGTGATCACGATGCTGGGCATCGCGACCGGCTTCTTCTACGTCTACCAGATCATCGACTCTGTCCGGACGGCACGAGCCATTCAGCTTGGCGAACCTGCCCCCGATCCATTCGGCCTGGCCGCGACGTTCGGGGCCGGCGAGAAATTCGAGGGAACAAAAGTTCCCGCCGGAGCTGCGATCCTGATTGGCCTCGGCGTTCTCTTCCTGCTGCATACGGCCGGGTTGTTTGAATTCGGCCTGGACCGCTTCTGGCCGCTGATCCTGATCTTCCTCGGCGTGTGGCTCTTCGCGAAACAGTGGGGCCTGATTGGCAGCACGATCGCGCGCTGCCAGTGCGACCGCTGCCGTACGCGGCGGCTCATGGGTCCTGCCATGCTGGTGACTTTGGGCGTGCTGTTCCTGCTCGACAGCACTTCGCGAGTCAGCTTTGGAAGAACCTGGCCGGCGATTCTGCTGGTGATTGGAGTTGTCAAGCTGATCCAGAGCAATGCTTCCTACACCGGACACGTGGGATCGCTACCCGCGGGAAATGTCCCACCGCCACCTCCTGCGGCGCCGGGATCGAGTTCGATTTCGGGCTCGCAGTCCACCTCTGGCGAGGTGAAAAATGTCTAGCCCAGTCATGACTCCTCCGCCGATCGCTCCTCTGCCGCCGCGCCGTCACCGCTCGATGGCGGGAGCCTTCGTGCTCATCATCGTCGGGACGATTTTCCTGCTCGGCACAATGAGAGTTCTGTCGGTCAGCCGGCTCGCGCACTTGTTCGCCAATTATTGGCCGGTGCTGCTGATTTTGTGGGGCGTCATCAAGCTGATCGAACACATGCAGGCGCAGCGGGAAGGCACGCGCGCTTCCGGCATTGGCGCCGGTGGAGTCCTGCTGCTGGTGATGATCGTCGTCTTCGGCCTCGCCGCCACCCAACTGGAACACGTGGACTGGTCGGGGATGCGCGACAACTTCAACTTCGATAACGAAGACTTCCCCAACATATTTGGCGGGCAGACTTATAACTTCAACGATCAACTCGTTCAGGATTTTCCTGCGGGTGCCAGCCTGAAAGTCATCGACAATCGCGGCGCGGTCACGGTTCACGCCTCGGATGACAACAAGATCACGGTCGTGATCCGAAAGAAGGTTGCTGCCGAGAACCAGGGCGACGCGGACAAATACAATGGCGAAACGAGGCCGGTCATCACGACGATTGGCGGGCTCGTCACGCTCGACGCCAAGGTGGAAGGTGCGGGCGATCACCCGATCGAAACGGATCTGGACATTTCCCTGCCGCGCAAGGCGTCGGTAACCGTCAATTCTCGTCGCGGCGACGTGGGCCTCGTCGGCCGCGATGGCACTGTCGACATCTCAACCCAGCACTCGGACACTTCCGTCGCCGACGTCAACGGCAGCGTAAAGGTGAGCCAGGAAAAGGGCTCAGTGAAGATCGAGCAGGTCAATGGAGACGTTCGCGTGGACGGCCGTGTGGACGAAGTCTCCGTGGCAGACGTCAAAGGAGCGGTAGCGCTCGACGGGGATTTTCAGGAGAGTGTGAAGCTCGAGCGCATCACAAAAACTGTGACGTTCAAGTCCTCGCGCACGGACATGGAATTCTCAAGCATCGCCGGCTCGCTCAATCTCGACTCCGACGAGCTTCATGCCGAGCAGATTACCGGGCCGCTGCATCTGACCACGCGCTCGAAGAATATTCACCTTGACGACGTCACTGGCGATGTTCGCATGCAGGACGACAACGGGGCGATCGATCTCGGCATGCGGAAGGTCGGCAACATCCAGATCGACAACCGTAACGGCGACATTCAGATCGGCCTGCCGGAACGTGCCGGCTTCCGCGTGGACGCGCAGACGCGCGACGGCGAGATCCAGTCGGATTTCGCCGAAATAAAAGTGAACAACGACGATAAGCAATCCCGTGCCAGCGGAATCGTGGGCAATGGAGCTTCCCATATCGTCGTGAATAATGAGCACGACAACATCGAGATTCGCAAAGCTGCCGCTGGAGGCTCGAAAGAGAATGTCTCCGGCGGAATCACCGTTCCGAAACCGCCGAAGGCCAAGGAACTTCCGGCACCGCCTCAAAAGGTTGAGCCCACAGAGAATTGAGTAATTGGGCGATCAAGTCATTGAGGGATTTGGTTCTTGCAAATCACTCAATCACCAAATCACTCAATGGCTCAATCTCGTTTGTACGAGTTCCTCGACCTGCGCCAGCACTTCGTCCTCGCTCATCGCGGTGGAATTGATGTGCACCGCATCGGGGGCGGCGACCAGAGGCGATGCGGCGCGCGTGCGATCTCTGTGGTCGCGCTCGCGCAACTCGGCGGCGACGCTGGCCGCAACCTCTCCTTGAATCTTCTGCTGCGCCATGCGACGTTGCTCGCGGACCACCGGGTCGGCATCCAGAAAAATCTTGAGATCGGCGTCGGGAAAGACTTTCGTACCGATGTCGCGCCCTTCCATCACAACTCCGCCGCCGGCGCCCATCGCGCGCTGATGCGACACCATCCACTCGCGAACTTTGGGATGAACCGACACGCGCGAAGCCGCTTCGGTCACGTCGCGCTCGCGGATTCGCGAAGAAACATCCTTGCTGTCGAGGATCGTGCGGTTTCCGCCCAATGTGGGCTCTAGCCGAATATGGGAACCTTCCGCCAGTTTTACGAGGGCAGCTTCGTCGTCGAATGACGTGTCGGTGTCGATTGCCTTGAGCGCCAGGGCGCGATACATCGCGCCACTTTCCAAATTCACATAGCCGAGTTTCCGCGCCAGGCGGGAGGCGATCGTGCTCTTCCCGGCCCCGGCCGGGCCGTCAATGGCAATGATCAGTTTGCGGGCAGGTTTCTCCGTGGAATCAGCGTTCATTGTCGAGCAAGATTGTACACGGTGAGCGGCGGGAACTTGCTCCGACCCGCAGTTGCATGGGAGTTCATTTGATCGTGCCTGATGCCGTACGCACGCGCTCGGACGGCCATCCCAGTTCTCGCAACTTGCGAATGCTCAGAGAATCGTGGCGTTTCGCGAGCCTGATGCCCGCCTCGTCGCGGACGAGGTCGCAGTGATAGAAGTCAGGAATCGGCAAATCTAGGGCGCGGAACAAGAGAATCTGCCGCGCGGTCGATTTCAAAAGATCGGCTCCGCGGACAACTTCTGTGATCTGCATCGCGGCATCGTCGGCAACAACCGCCAATTGATAGGCCGGAACATCGTCCCGCCGCCAAACGATGAAGTCGCCGAAGTCGCGGCCGGCGACGAAGTGCTGTGGGCCGAGATGAAGATCGGTAAAGAAAACTTCCTCGCCGTCTGGAACACGAAATCGCCAGTTCATCCCGGCTGGCTGCTCCGGCCTTGCGGAAGGAGCCACGGCTGCAGTGGGGCGGCACTTGCCCGAGTAGATCGGCTCGTCGTCGGAATCGTTGGGCGCACCTGCCGACTGCGCCACATCTTTCCGCGAGCACGTGCAGGGATAAATCGTTCCCAGTTCGCGCAAACGTTGCCACGCGGCGAGGTAATGCTCGCGGCGCTCGCTCTGTGTGTACGGAGCTAACGGACCGCCGCAGTCCGGCCCCTCGGACCACGAAATTCCGAGCCACCGCAAGTCCTCAACCATGGCCTCTACGAATTCAGGGCGGCATCGCTGCGGATCAAGATCTTCATTTCGCAGAATGAGCGTTCCATTGCGCTCGGCAGATCGCTGGGCTGCAATCCAGAAAGTGCGCGCGTGGCCGACGTGCAGAAGGCCGGTCGGGGATGGGGCGAGGCGGCCGCGATAACTTTGGGGAGTCTTTGTCGAGAAGAGGTTCACAATTTCAGGCGATCGCCAATTTCAGCGGAGCTGCGATCTCAGTCGATGCTGCGTATTCAATGTGCAGGACTCGCCGGGGCTGCGGAGCGCGCGATTTGGACGACGCGTGGATGAGAAGCGGCCACATCGCAACCACCGCGCCTTTTGGAGCGAGACACTCGGTTGGGAGTATCTGTGCCGAAAGTCCACGAATCTGATCGTCACTCAGAACGCCGAGCGAGTGCGTACGTGGCAAAACTCGCAACGGACCGTTGTCGGAAGTCGAATCGTCCAGGTGAATCCGTAGTGCCAAAACCTGTGACAGCGGCGCCGCAGGAGCGTGGGCGTAATCGACACCCTCTTTTATGGACCAAGGTCCCCATCCGGGCACAGAGACTTGTCCTCGCAGCGGGAGTGCGGTGTCCTGATGCCATGCCACAAGCCAATTTGCGTCGGAAGATTTCTCAAACAGCGTTGCGTGAAATGGAAATGCGCCGGCGCCCAACACTCCTCGGGCGACGTCCAGCATGGCTTTAACATTGGCAATCTCGGCGACTGGGCCGAGCCGTAGAGCGTGTCGCACACCAGCGCGGCTGCGGGTTGGCGAGGACTGTTCGATGCCGGCGCTAATGCGATCCATGTCAGCGGGTGTGAAGACGTCGGGGATGATCGCAAAACCATTCTCTCTGATGCGTTCTGAGTAATTCATTGAACTCATCGTGCCGCGCTGCTCGGCGGAACGACCACAGTTCTCGCAGGTGCAATCTGGAGCATGGATTTGCCGCCGACGTGCATAAAGCTCAATTCCCGAGCGGCCAGCAACGCATTTACGGCATCTTTGACTTTTGAGCGCGCAACGAAGTTGCCGAAGAATATCTCGAGTTCGGATTGCTCCACGGCGATCGTGCAATCCAGATACTTGGAAAGCAGCGCCGAAAGCGCTTCGGGAACGGACAAGCCCACGCCTTCCTTCACCGCATCAGGCGCCCAGCGATAGAGCAGGTCCCAGACCGATCCCTGGCTCGCCTTGTAGTCCACGCGCGTAATGCGCAGTTTGGACCAGAGTTCCGCCAGCGCTTTGTCGAGCGCGGCCGTGGACAATCCGCCGCCTAACTGATCCAGTAGTTTTTGTTTCGAGATCGCTCCCTCGCGTTCAATCAGCGCATACGCGTCACACGCCAATTGCGAATACGGAGAACGGGTTCCAGCCCGGGGCGCCTGCTTCGGATTGCGCTCGCCCGTCAGTGCGTAGAAATATGGAAATACCGAGGCGGCAACGAGAAATCCGTTGTTCTCTTCAAACAGATTCGCTTCGAAGGCGGCGCGCTCGCGCAGCAGGCGGATCATCAATTCAGTTGCTTCCGCCGCTCTCGGATCCTTGAAAGCATGCTGCCACTCCGGCAAGCGGTCGTCGGATCCCACAAATGCGCCAATAAACGTCGGCACCAGCAAAGCCCGGCTCTGCGGATACATGAAGCAGAAGCCGGCGTCCTCGAGAAACGTGCGCGCCTGCTCGATCGTCCGGATGGGCTTGCCATCCAGCCGCCACTTCTCCCGCCGCAACTGTTGAAGTTCAAGATCGGTCATAAAGAAGCAGTGAGCGATGAGCAATGACGCATGAGCAATCGGGCAGGTTCTTACCCACCGCTCATCGCTCATTGCTGCGTGCTAGATTCTCTTAAACGCCCGCTGAATGTCCTTCACAGAATACCTCAGTACGACGGGTCTGCCATGCGGGCAAGACATGGGGTGGTCGGTTTTTGCCAATTCTGCAAGCAGCCATTGCATTTTGTTTTGCTCGAGGGGCATGTTGACTTTGATGGCCGCATGGCACGCGATTGAGGCTGCGATGCGGGTGCGGATCTTTTCCAGGTTCAGCGATTGTTCTTCGCGCGAGAACTGATCTAATAATTCGTGGAGCATGCGTTCGACGGCTGCGGCGTCAATTCCCGCGGGAGCGACTTTCACGGCGACGCTGCGCGCGCCGAAGGGCTCGGCTTCGAATCCGTTGTGCTGCAGTTCGTCGGAGATCTCGTGGAAGACGGCCTGCTGCGCCGGGGTAAGTTCCAGAAGAATCGGCATGAGCAGGCGCTGGCTTTCGACTCTCTGCGCCGCCCTCTGCTTCAGGACACGTTCGAATAAGACGCGTTCATGCGCGACGTGCTGGTCGATGATCCATAGTCCGTCTTCGTTCACGGCAAGGATAAACGAGTTACGAATCTGTCCGAGCGGATGAAGCGTACTCAACGACGAGAGCGTCGGCTCGGCTTCGTTGACCTCGAGAACCGGAGAGCAGCCGTCATCAGGAACCGTGTCGAGTTGCGGAATTGCCGACGCGAAGTTCGGCTCCAGAGCAGCACGCTCCAGCCCGCGCGCGACGGGAATGGCGGCATTCGCTTCGACCGCGATGGATCCGTCGAATTGCAAGCGCGCAGAGATTGGCGGAGGCACTTGCGGATGCAGCGAGAAGCCGCCTTCCGGATCCCGGCGCTCGGATTCGGGAACGCTCAGGTCGACTGATTGAATCCCTCCGGCTGCTCCCGGCGTCAACGCTGGGCCGGCGGTTGCGTGGGCGCGCATTTCGGTGACGAACTGGGGCACCGGGCGCGCCTTCATCAGTGCGGCACGAACCGAGTCGCGCACGAAGTCGTGCATCGCGGACTGCTGGCGGAAGCGAACTTCGGTTTTTGACGGATGCACATTCACATCGACTTCCGCTGCCGGCAATTCAAGAAACAGCAGCACCACCGGGTAAACCGTCGGCGGAATGATGTTTCGATAGGCCTCGGTGAGCGCGTGCTGCACGAGGCGGTCGCGAATGAGGCGTCCGTTGACGAAGACAAAAATCGAGTTGCGGTTGAGCTTCTGGATCTCGGGCTTCGAAACGAATCCGTGCAACCGCATCTCGCCGGGAGTGGCCGCGCCAGATTCTTCGTCGTCCTCTTCAATCTCCTGTCGGCGCCACGGAGGAGGCTGCGGCAATCCAATGCGCTCGAGTTGCTGCCGCGCCGCTACTGGAATCAGTTGATCCAGAGTTTCTTTGCCGAAGACCTGATAGACGCGTTCGCTGTATCCGCCGACGGGAGGCGCGACCAGCATGGCATTGGTCGCTGAATGCAACTCGAAATGCTTGTCTGGATGCGCCAATGCATAGTGCGTCACCAGCGAGGCGATATGCGAAAGCTCGGTGGATTCCGACTTCAGGAATTTCTTTCGCGCCGGAACGTTGAAAAAAAGATCGCGCACCGTGATCGATGTTCCCAGAGGAAGTCCGGCTTCTTCGACGCGGGCGATCTTCCCTCCGTTGATCTCTACGACCGTGCCTGCCGGGTCCTCGACAGCGCGCGTTTCGAGGTGCAGGCGCGAGACCGACGCAATCGAAGGCAGGGCTTCGCCGCGGAATCCGAGGGTCGCGATGCTGAGCAGGTCTTTCGCGTCTTTGATTTTGGAGGTTGCGTGGCGTTCGAAGGCCAGCATCGCATCGTCGCGAACCATGCCGCATCCGTTGTCGGTGATCTGGATCAGCTTTTTCCCGCCCGCCTCGACACTGATTTTGATTCGCGTCGAACCGGCGTCGAGCGAGTTCTCGAGCATCTCCTTCACCACGGACGCAGGCCGCTCCACCACCTCGCCGGCGGCGATCTGGTTGGCAACGGTCTCGGAAAGGACATGAATTCGGGCCATAAGAAAGTACTCAGTACCTGGTACTCAGTACTCAGTTCCTCGAATGGTCAGTTTCGCAGATGGGGCTGGGGCGTGGCAAAGGCAGTGCGGTGCACCAGATGTGAAAAATCCGGAAGTCCATTCGGAGCGATGTATGCATCCGGCCTATTTTGCGTCGGTCACCTGTTCCCGTGATTCGTTGTAGGCCCCGAATTTTTTGGCGACCGGCTTCAGCGTGGGATAGAACTGAACGAAGGTATGCTCCACGGCGGCGTGGGCGTCATGGCACGACCAGCACGGATTGCCGTGGGGCATGGCGTCGGCCGCCTGGCCGTCGGCACCGAATCCGTAATAGGCCCACTTGTCGGGATTGTGGGACGAGTCCTTCACTTCCACCGCCAGCCCCATGAGATCGGTCTGGTAGTGTCCCTTCTGGTTGATGGAGCTTCGGCTGGCGGCGTCGCGCTCGTCGATCACGAACATGCTCTGCTCGGGCCACTTGCCGGAGTTCACGAATTCGTCATAAGCCCAGCGCTGGACGAAAACATTGGTGAACATCTCATGGCTGCCGGGAGCGGGGCTGTAATTCATGCCATATCCGGCGGAGAGAAACATCCAGTCGCGGTAATCCACAGGGCGCAGCAACTGTCCTTTGGCGTTGTACTGCGGCTTGGGATTATTTTTCTCGGGCGCAGCGGCCAGCAGCAGCGCGCAGGCCAGTACCACGGAAGCGAGAATCACCTTCATGCGATCTCCCCTTTAGCGAGCAGACGTGCCGCCACAGCGAATGCAAATGATAAGACTCTGTGCAGCGGGAATTGTCACCTGATTTCCGAACGGTCCCCCCCACTCGTTTGAGATACGGAGCGGGCGAGGCGTTTGTTGCAGGAAATTTTGCGGCCTCGATGCAAAACAAAAGGCGCTCCACCTCAGCGGAGCGCCTGTATCGGCTTCCTTGCCATTTACGGCGTTACGGTCAGCGTAAACGTCAGCACCGGAGAAGCCGTGATCGGCGACGATCCGGTCGTAACTGCGTTCACGGTGATGTTGTACGACCCGGGGGGCGTTCCCAGGTTCTTTGGAGTGGTGGAGTTGCTGCCGCAGGATCCCATCCAGATCGTGGATGCTCCGAGCACGAGGATCATGCCCAGCGCGCGCATCCCGGCCTGAGATTTCTTGCGCGAGCCCACCGTGAAGAAGATGCCGAGCAATCCGGGCAAGAGAACCGCATAGAAGATCCCTCCTCCCGGATTCAGCGGTTTCTGCAATTTGCCGGTGGGAGATCCAGTAACCAGCGCCATGGAGACGTTGACCTGCTGGGTCGTGACTCCCGGGCTAAAGTTGCACACTGCAGCAACGGGCAGGCCGGTGCACGTGTAAGTCACCGGGAGTGCCGTCTGCTGCCCCCCCGATCCGTTCGGGACGATGAAGGACGGGGTACTGGTGCTGGTGACCGTGAGATTGACAGTCGCCGTCTGTCCCTGCACCACCGTTAATGTGGAGCCCCCGGCGGGACTGGATGTCAGAGAGAACGTTCCGGAATTCACCGTCAGCGCAATGGAGCCAGCCTGATGGGTCATCTGGCTCAAGCTGCCAGTTGTGGCGTTGATGACGACGTTGCCGGCGGTCGAGCCGGCGGTAATCGTGGCAGTGGTCGTCACAGCCGCGCCATTCGGAGTTACCGTGGAGGGATTAAAGCTGCAGGTCGTGCCGCTCGGGCCGGTGCAGGAAAAGCTCACGGTTCCCGTAAAGTTGTTCTTGGGCGTGATGGTGATGGTGGAAGTGCCAGTCTGCGAGGGCCAGAGAGTCAGCGTGGTGGCGGAAGAGGTGCCACTAAAGTCCGGTGTCGTCTTCAGGGCGATGGCGAAGTTGTTCAGATCGAGCGAGCCCAAGCCGGTGGCAAGATCGAATCCTGCCGCAGCGCTGTAGCCGATGACTCCGGAGGATGGGCACAGCAACGACGAAAGCTGCCCGGTGGGAGTTCCCGGCTGGCAATAGACCTTATTGTCCGCCGCGGTTATATCGTGGAACGCCGACGGCGCAACCGCAGCCAACTGATAGAGGGATGGATTGATATTCCCCTGGCCCGCGCTCTGAGTGTACTGATTTAACAGAGCGACCATTCCAGCGAAAACAGGAGCCGAAGCGGAAGTGCCGCCGATGATGGAGTTGTAAGTCTCGACTGCGGTCTGGATCCCCTGGAAACAGGTACTGGTGCTGCTTGTGCTTGTCGACAACTCAGATTGGGGCGTGCAGAAAATATAGCCCGGGAAGTTGGGCGACGCGAAGAACGAGATATCAGGAGACAAGCGCGTCGTCTGCCCTGCGACGGTCACAGTCTGCCACGAAGGCTTCGCGAAACCGGAACCCGCATTGCACACCGTGTTTCCGACATTGTGACTTGTGCAACTGCTGGCGCCTCCTCCCGTTGACGAAATCTTGATATCAGTCTGCGCCGTCGCTTCACTCGTTATTTTCACCCATCCCGTCTGCTTCGTGGACCCGCCCTGTGTACAAAACAGGCTCGTCGGATTTGCTTGGCAGTACTGCCCGATTTCGTAGTCATCATTCCATGCTTGTTCGGAAACGTAACCCGTAGCGCTTCCACCATTGGACCCATTAGTCGTTCCGAAACCCTGATTGGTAGTCCAATCCGAAAAGACCATCCCGGTCCCGCCCGCCCCGGTAACTTCCGGACTGCTTGCCGGGTAACTAACCGCAAGGCCCTGAGTCGCGAGGTTCGTGCTGGTCACGGTGCCGAAATAATCGCACTCGGCCGCACCGCTGTCGCCGCTGGAGTTTACGAACGTAATCCCCTCGGAGTTGGCTTTTTGCAGTTCGGCTTCGTCCGCCGCTAATGTATTGTCGTATAACTCGCAAAACCCATAACTCAGACTGATCACTGGCGCAATCTTGTTGTCGATCGCGTAGTAATAGGATGTGAATGTATCAGTCGAGTTAACGAAAATAATCTGCGCATTACGAGCGACTGCTCCAGACCACTCCAGATCGAGGTCTGATTCGCTAATATCGCCATTTGTCGAAAGAGTCGAACTTCCATCGAGTACGTACTTGAAATGCGGATCATTGCAGGCCGTGATCAGGCCGTTGGCGTCCGTCGTGCAGCTTAGAGCAGAGAGACCAAACCCGGAGCGAAAATCGTTCAAGTCCGCAAGATAAATCTCGGTCTGCCCCATAACGGCGAGTGTCTGCCCCGTGCCGTCAATTCCCGAGTTATACAGCGGAGTCATGTCGTAAATCGTCTCGATGTCTCCGGGGGCGAGAAAATCCGCTTTGAAGCTTGCGTCGTAGTACAACGGCCGCGTCCTTTTCGCGTTCATCGGATGCGGCTTGAAGTCCGTCAATCCGCGAAATCCCGTCACAATTCCCGACAAAGCCTGCGGAATCATTGGCGCGGTGGCATTCGCGTAGTGCATCGTACCGTTCACGTTGTAGTGGTGGATGGAAGTGCCGAGCGCCGACTCAACCTGCGCGGCCGTCCCGGTAAACGAAACCCAGTTGCGTCCGCGGGCGGGGTGGACGTTGGTGAATCCCTGCGACTCAAGCCAGGCGGCGATCGCCTGAATGTCGTTCTGGCTCAGGCCGAAGCGGTCGGCGAACTGTTCGGGAGTCAGCCACTTGTGATAGTTGGAAGAATTGGGATCCTGCTGCTGGGCCAGGAGCTGCTTGAGCGCCTGCTGTTGGGCGATCGTGGGCGCGGTCATCAGGGTGATGGTTCCCAGCTGCATGGCGGGGTCCACGCCACCCTGATCGAACTGCGGCAGCGCGAGGCGATGGACATTTCCAGCCAGCGGAACCGTCGGCCCCGCCAATGCGCCCTGAATCCGATCCGATGTGGCGCCAGGTGTCGCGCCATAAGAAAGGCTCGAAAGCCCAAACGCCATCGACAACAGACACACGATACCCCTGCTCTTCATACACGCTCCCAGAGTTCCCATATCAGGCTGCAGATTTTGGGTGTTTCGAACTTATCTTACCTTCGATCAAGCGTCTTGTCTCGAAGGTTGTACGGCTGACATACACTTAACAAATACTTTAAGTCAAGACAACGGCGGGAGCCGGGCGTTCCACCGGATCTGCTTGTAAAAGCATGAAAACTAATATCTTGCCAAGGTACTAATCCTAAGCGATCGGCATAAAAACCGGAACAACACGGGTTTACTCAACTGCCGTATACTGCCCCGTAAACCCCTGCATGCCTGCGCCAACCGCCTCAAAGCCCCGCCTTGCCTACATCGACTGGATGCGCGGGCTCGCCTGCGTGCTGATGTTTCAAACCCACTGTTACGACTCATGGCTCGGTGGACCGGCCCGGCAAAGCAAGTTTTTTATGTATTCGCAACTGGGGGGGACATTCCCGGCTCCTCTGTTCCTTTTTCTGGCCGGGATCTCCTTCGCGCTGGTGACGGAAAAACTGCGGCTGAAGGGCTTGAGGGCGGGACAGATCGCGCGGAGCACGATCCGGCGCGGGGCGGAAATCTTCGGTTTCGGCCTGCTATTCCGCCTGCAGGAGTACGTCATTGCCTGGGGATGGGCGCCCAAGAGCGATCTGCTGCGGGTGGACATTCTGAATACGATCGGGATGTCGATGATGCTCATGGGGGTGCTGTGCTGGATCGTACTGGAGGCTCTTGGGAAGAACCGACCAGGGGATTCGTCTGGGCGTTCCCGGATTTTTCTTGTGCTGGCCGCGACGGGGACTGCGCTGGCAATTTCGTTGCTTTCGCCGCCACTCTGGACGACCTGGCGTCCGGACTGGCTGCCGTGGCCGATCGAGTCTTACATCAATGGAGTGCACAATCTCGGCACGCCGCAGGCATGGCTGTTCCCGATATTCCCCTGGGCGGCGTTCGCATTCGCCGGGCTGGGCCTGGGATTCATCCTGCAAAGTGAATGGGCGCGCGCCCGCGAAGCGAAAATCTTTTTCGGCGCCGGAATCGTCGGGCTGGCGCTGATTGAACTCTCGCGCTGGCTCGATGCGCTGCCGTGGCATTTCTATCGCGTGTATGACTACTGGCACACGAGCCCGGATTTCTTCCTGATCCGGGTCGGCATGCTGCTGGTGATTCTCTGCGGATGTTACGTCTGGTGCCGTTGGGGCGCAGCACAGTTGGGATTCAGCCCGTTAATCCAGCTTGGGCAGGCATCGCTGCTGGTGTACTGGGTGCATATTGAGTTCGTCTACGGGCGCGTGTCGATCCTCACGAAACGTGCACAGAGCATCGCCGGGGCATCGGTGGGATTGGCAATTATCTGCGTCGCGATGGTGGCGCTGGCCTACATCCGCACGCATACAAAGGGCTGGATGAAAGGGCGCGCGGCGGAACTGCGAGGCTGGCTGCGACCGGCCCGGGCGAGCTAAAGCATCAAGGGACAGCCGCGCGCCTCCGCTGCTCTTTCAGGCAAACCGCCGAAGAAATTCCACCAGTTCCCGCTCGGCCCATCGCCCGTCATAGCCATTCCCGTCGGGCGTTCCCATAAACGCACAGTGACCGCCGTCGTCCGTTTCGATATACGTGATGTTCGGGTTGGCGAGAATTCGCTTGCGGGTCGCGGGCTGGACGCGGATAAAGGGATCGTTCTTCGCGTGAATAACCAGCGCCGGTACAGCGATGTGGTCCACAACATTCGCCGCGGCGGCCCTGTAATAGTAGTCGTCGGCGCCGGTGAATCCGCAATAGTGCGCGGTGACGCGATCGTCGAACAGGCGAAGGCTCGAGATTCCGCGCAGCCGCGAGACGTCGAAATCTTTGGGGAAAAATTTCGCTTTCTCGCGCATGCGGCGAAAAAGCTGCACCAGGAAATACCACTCGTAGAGGCGGTTGGCGGGCTCGTGGAGGGCGTCGGCCGAAGCGGCCAGATCCATTGCCGGACACACCGCAGCGACTGCTTGAAATTGCGACGGGCCGTTCTCACCCCATTCGCCCGCGAGCTTCAGCACAAGATTGCCGCCCATCGAGAATCCGGCGAGAGCGAAATGAGAAACCCCCTCGTGCGCGATCATGTGCCGCGCGACAGCTGCCACATCGGATGAGAGGCTTGAGTTGTAGAGCGTGGGCGCGAAGTGGTTCATGCCGCCGCAATTGCGCTGGTTCATCAGGACGACATTCATCCCAGCCGCGAGACCGTTACGGGCGACGCCCAGCATGTACTGAGACTCGGACGAGCCTTCCAGGCCATGAACCACGATCAGCGTCAGCGGCGTCGCATGATCTGCGGACTGCCAACGGCACCAGCATCGGACCTTAATGCCGGGCGCGACTTCCACCAGCCGCTCTTCGGCGGCAGGAAGATCAATCCTGCGCGGGGCGAGAAAACTGGCGAGCGTCTGTACGTGGCCACCCCCGAGCCATCGACGTGCCTGGAACGGCTCGCGTGGTTGCCAAGGCTGTTCCCTGATCGGATCGGGATCACGACCTGGTTCTGAGATTTGCGAACTCCCCACAAATTCATTCTAATAGGTAGCGGAGCCGCCCATGCCTATCTACGAATACATCTGCAAGGAATGCAATCACCGATTTGAAGCTTTGGTCTATGGCAAAGAAAAGGCCGAATGCCCGAAATGCCACACGAAGAAGCTCGAGCCTCAGCTGTCGGTATTTGCCGTGTCGGCCAAAGGCTCGTCGAGCCCATCTCGCGCAGCCGGTCCTTGCGGATCTTGCGGCGATCCTCGCGGGCCTGGCGCCTGCTCGCTCGGCGATATGAATTAGTCTCGTGCAGAGGCGGCCGTCTCGGCTGCAGAGACAGCCCCCGCCGCTTGTCGGGAGGGGCGAAGCTCCGCTCCGAAATATCACTGGCAACGGTGAAACCATTCCTCTTTTGCCGCGCATCCCAAACAGCAGCGATCCTTATCGGGAGGCCACTGATGAAGTCCCTCGTCGTCCTGATCGCGCTCTCGGGAAGTCTGCTCGCCCAGTCGCAAATCAAGACACGCTTTGCTGAGATTCAGGGAACCGTCACCTCCCGGGACGGAGCCCCGGTCCCGAATGCCACGGTTTATGCGGTTTCCCAGGACCTGAGATTCGACGATCTCCCTCCGGTCTTCGTTCAAGCGGATCGCAACGGAGCGTTCGATTTCCGCGGAAAGCTCGCTCTCGGCTGCTACAAGCTTTACTCGCGGATGTCAGATTCTCCCGATCCCTTCGACAGCTTCTTTGCCGACGCGACGGTCCAGACGCCAAAGATTCTGCTCACGAGCAGTCATCCATCGGCCAGAGTCACGGTTCAAACAGCGCCGCGGGCGGCCATAGTCACAGGACGAATCCTGGACGCCGACACTGGTGCGGCCGTTAAGGCGTATCTCGAAATGCTCGACTCTGAGGGACATGGATATTCCGTTCTCGTCAACGGCACATACCGGATCTTGCTGCCGCCCGGGAAGGATGTGATGCTCATGGTGACGCTGGCCGGCGAGCACGAAGCCCGGCCGATAATGCCGACTGCTCCCTTGCGGCTCGAGCCGGGGCAGTTCGTCGCTATGGATTTTTCAATAGCGCAGCGTTAGAGAGGCAGAAAAACTTCGGGGAGGGCTGGAGGAAGGCCGAACACCGTCCGGACGAGACATCCAAAGTATGACCGGCTGATTTTGTGGAGGCAAGAAGAATCAACGCGGAGTGGCGGGCGAACTGCACAAGCTTTCACTTTCCCTGCAGCGCCACCACACAAATCGTGCAGATTTCGTCATGCATGAAGGAATTTGCACACGGCCCGGGTTCAAGTTTCAGAAGTCGCAAGATTTCGAGAAGGGATTCTCTTGAGGCCTGCGATCTTCTGAAACTCTCAAACCCGCCCGTTACTTCGCCGGCTGAGCCAGCAGTGTCAGCGCATCCAGCGCGGTCGGGTCACCATATTTGTCGTGGTGCCGCACCCACGCCATCGGCCATGGCAGATTATCTTCGTCGCGGCCTTTGGGCGTGAGATCGAGAAAGTTGTATGCGTTCAGCATCATGTCGAGCCCGCGCCCATACGTCGAATACGTGTGGAAGATCTCGCCATCATGCTTGAAGAAAACGCTCGCCCCCGGTCCTTCTTCAGAAGGAAATTCAGAAGTCTCGTAGTTGTACACGGCCTTCTTGTCGGCGACGTCTTGCTTCGAAAACGAAACATGATAGTCATAATTGAAATCCGTTCCGTTCGAGGAGACCCATTTGAATTTCCATCCCATGCGCTTCTGGAACGCTTCAATCTCCGGCCACGTCGCTCTTGAGATGGCGGCCAGCGTCGTGTCTCGCTGGGCCATATGCAGCGCGATCGAATCAAACTGATCGGCGATGTAGGAGCAACTCGGGCATCCTTCTTTCCATCCCGGACCGAACATGAAGTGGTAAACGATCAACTGGCTACGGCCGCCGAACAGATCGGCCAGCGACTCCTTGCCTTTCGCTCCCTGGAACACGTAGTGCTTCTCGACTTTTTCCCACGGCAGTTCCCGGCGCTGCCGGCTCAGCTCATCGCGCATGTGCGTGAATTCTTTTTCTTTCGCCAGGAATGCCTTGCGCGCCGCAAGCCATTCCGCCGGGGATACCACTCTCGCTTCCGTCCTCTCGATTGTTGCAGTCGACATGATCTACTCCTTTTCTTTATCTTGCGATTCGCTTTTCTCACCCTTCTTCTTGCGAAGAACTCTTACAGCAAGCGCGGTCAACCCTCCGGTTGAAATCACGCCGCCCACGACAATTCCGGCTGCCGCCAGGCAAGCTGGACACATAATTACCTCCTTCATTGATTTCGCTAGTGCGCCGAGCTATTTCTTGCGCCCTTCCGCGCGGGAGACGATGCGGCTCAATATTTGACTCCAGCCCTCATTCATCCCACGCCGATGTTCGTCGGGAATAATGCCGAATGCCTTGTGATGGAACGCGAGCAGCGTGCCTCCGCGCTCTTCGGTCAGGCGGTACTGCAAATTGTTGGCAACGGCGTACGACATGAAAAGGGGCCCGGTAATTTCGAGCAGAGTTGGACGCTTGATCGCCTGCACGTGTCCCCAAAGATGCCCGTTGTTATCTCCCAGGTCGCGATACCACCGGCCGCCCGGCCACGCCTCGAGCTTCATCGGCATCTTGTGCTCAGGCGTCTCGTTCTCGGGACCGAGTTGCTCGAGCAGCGACTCGAAGGTCGTTTCGAGGCTGGCCTTAATGCGCATTTCGCGCGTGATCACCACGCTCAAACTTTCAATGCCAGGGATCGTTGAACTGATGCTCATGATTCCTCCGGTTGCGTTATGGTTTTGGTTGCTCATTGCTGGTCGCTCATTGCTTCTTGCTCGCTACTTCTCTGCGGCCTGCCGTTCCTTCTGCTCCGCGCGCTCCTTGAGTCGCAGCAGCTGATGCGTCCACAGCCGTTCAAACGTTTTCGTCCACTCATGCAGCGGCCGGATCCCCTCCGCATTGGCCTGATACAGCATCTGCCTGCCATGCCGCCGCACCCGGACCAGCCCCACCTGGCGGAGCACTTTCAGATGCTTCGAGACCGAAGGCTGCTCCATTCCAAGCTTCTCGACCAGATCACCGACTGGCCGCTCGCCCTGGGCCAGATAGTCGAGAATCTCGCGCCGCCGCGGCTCGGCCACTGCGTTGAATGCATCGGAGGTGGTCGCCGCCCTTGCCATGCCTCAAATATATATTCCTATATAGGAATATGTCAAGCAGCGGCAATCTGCAGCTCTCAGCCGTTAGCTTTCAGCTGTCAGTCGAACGAGCCCGCTTCGAGTCTCAGTCGCGGCCTTCGGATTTTTCGTACAAGGTATAGACGGAGTGTTTACGAGAGAGATTCAGAGAGGCGTAGCTGAGAGCTGGGGCTGAAGGCTGAGAGCTGTTTCTAGTGTCCCGCGCGGAGTACACCTTTTTTCCCCACAGATTTCTTCAGCGCGAAAACGATCGGGATGCACGCGAAGCACATCAACGCCATATAACGGAAGTCGTCGACATACGACCACAGCCTCGCCTGTGCATCGAGACCGCGCCCGATGAGCGCGTAGGCCTGCTGCGTCGCGTCCGCTGGTGCCGTTCCTTGCGCCGTCAACAATCCTTGCATTCCGTGAACGGCTCCCTCGACCGTCACCCTTCCGGCATTGATCGAACCGGCGAGTTCATTCCGATGCAGTTGCTGGTGCCGCGCAACAATCGTATTCACGACCGAAATACCGATGCTGCCTCCGATATTACGAAGCAGGTTGTAGAGACCGCTGGCATTCCCGATCTCCTCATTCTTCAGGAACGCCATCGTCGTGGTCGACAGCGGCACGAAGACACATCCCGAGCCGAAGCCGCTGATGATAATCGCCCACAGAAACGTCCATTGGCCGATCGACAGATTCACCTCTCCGAACCAAAGGCTCGCGATTGCGAACAGAAAAAATCCAAAGACGATCAGCCACCGATTGTCGATCCGCGCCGTGAGATAACCAATCAGGGGCATGGCAATGATCGCGCCCACACCGCGCGGACTCACCGCCCAACCGGCCGCAAGCGCGGTATAGCCGAGCAGTTCCTGATAGAACAGCGGCAGCAGCGTCACTAATCCGTAGATCGCCGCGCCGAACAGCGCGATGAGCAGGCATCCCAGCGTGAAGTTGCGGTGCTTGAATACCCGCAGGTCAACCAGCGGATGCTTGTGCAGAAATTGCCGGACTAAGAACAGTACGAAGCAGATGACCAGAATTCCGAACGCCCAGCGGATCCAGGGTGCGCCGAACCAGTCATCTTCCTGTCCCTTGTCGAGAATGATCTGCAGACAACCCAGCCAAACAGCAAGCAAGCCGAGTCCAATGCCGTCCAATTTTCCCGGATGAGCCTCCCTGATATACGAGGGATCCTTGACGTAGCGGGAAATCATGAATACGGCGAAAATCCCGACCGGAATGTTGATGTAAAACGCCCAACGCCATGAATAGGAATCGGTGAGCCATCCGCCAAGAGTCGGGCCGAGGACGGGCGCAACGACAACTCCTAGCGCGAACACCGCCATCGCGCTGCCGCGTTTTTCCGGAGGAAAACTCTCGAGCAGAATCGCCTGTGAAAGCGGCTGCAAGGCTCCGCCGCCGGCGCCCTGCACGGCGCGCGCAATCAGGATCATGCCCAGGCTGGTCGCCGCGCCGCACATGAACGACGAAACCGTGAAGATCACGATGCAGGCGATGAGGAATCTTTTTCTTCCGAAGCGCAGCGAGAACCACGTGCTCGCGGGCAGGATGATCGCATTCGCGACCAGATAACTGGTCAGCACCCACGTCGCCTCGTCGTTGGTCGCTGAGAGGCTTCCGGCGATGTAGGGCAAGGCGACCGCGGCGATGGAAGTGTCGAGCACTTCCATGAAGGTCGCGAGCATGACCGCGGCCGCGATCAGCCACGGATTGATTCCACCAGTAGCCGATCTGTCTTGCGCCGCAGTCATTCGTTCCTGGGGAATCAGCTCCCGAAAAGAAAAAGAGAGACTCTAAAGATGCTACAGCCGCCGTCGAGGTTTCTTTATGTTGCCCCTTCCTCAGCCATAACCGAACAGGGTGCCTGTGATCTTTCAACACGTTGTTCCCAAGAAGTGAATAGTCCATTCGCTCCGAACCGGAGAAGCTGATGGTGCTGACCAATCCGCTTCCCAGGAGTTGATCGAATGGACCTTCACCAGAATGCCCGACTTACCTT
>DASYZZ010000044.1:0-384657 GCA_035945695.1 Candidatus Sulfotelmatobacter sp.
TTCAGTAAGACCAGATTGTCATGCCTCACGTTGCCGCGTTGCACCGGCAAACAATCTTGAATTCGTTCGTACTGCTCGGCAGTAATCTCCATGCCATGCATCATACCTGAAGATTGTTGAGTTAGTGTGAACACGCCCTAATTCGCAGACTGCGGTATTGCTGCCCGCTGCAGCGGCAGAACAACAACGAACTTCGTCCCTTTGCCGAGCGTGCTTGTCACATCGATGCGTCCCTGATGATCTTCCACGATGCGGCGCGCAAGCGACAGGCCCAATCCAGTTCCGTCGCCTTTGGTCGTGAAGAACGGACGGAAGATGTTAGGAAGATTCTCGGGCGGAATGCCACGGCCGTTGTCGGCAACTTCGACAATCACATTCAGGCCTTGCTTCTCGACCGTGACCGCGACCTTGCCATTGTTGTCGATCGCCTGCAAGGCGTTCAGAAGCAGATTCAGCAGAACTTGATGAATCTGGTCGCTGTCATGCTCGACTTCAGGCAGCGACGGATCCTTGTGCAGAGCGATCTCGACCGACTTTGCGAGCGCCTGCTGGCGTCCCAGCATTACGGCATGTTCGACCGTCGTGTTGAGATCGCTTCTGCGGACTTTCGGCGGATGCGGCCGCGCCGTCTGCAACAGATCGGTGACGATGTGATTGATGCGCGCGATCTCCTGGCGAACGTCTTTGACCACCGCGCGCGCGGGACTGGTCGCGGGCAGATCGCGCCCGATGATCTCGATGACTCCAGCAATTCCCGCCAGCGGATTGCGAATCTCGTGAGCGAGTCCAGTCGCCATCTCGCCGAGCGTGGCGAGGTGCTCGGCGCGCGACATCTGCGTGCGGTGCAAGCGCTCGATCTCGTCGCGGCTCTCGCGTAGCTGTCGGACCATCTGATTGAAGTTGCGCCCGAGATCGCCGATCTCGTCGTTGCGATTGGCGAAACTCACGGAGACGTTGAGATCTCCGCCGCCGAGTTGCGCGATCTTCTGCTGCAATTCGACCATCGGCCGTTGTACCGTGTAGGTGAGGACTACGAGCAAGGCTCCGCAGATGGCGACCGCGCCCGTGCCTGCTACGAGTAACACAAGGTGCCGCTCGGGATCGCGCCAGGAGAGCGTCGCCAGCAGAAACAGGAACATGCCGCCGAGAAGGACCAGTGCGATCGGCAGCAGTGCCTTGATTTCCCAGTTGATCCGCAGCCAGGGCAACGCGGAATCCTGTGTCTCGCGCCCGGCAGCTTCTTCGGGCGCTGCGCTCGGAGAAGATGTCCTGTTCCCCGGATATCCCGTGCTGAACGAACTCGTGCACGATGGTGGAACTGCGTCGCTTTCGTCCGAGTCTGGAAACTGCTCAGGGTTCGTCATTCGTTGTGGAATCGTCTCAGGCATAAGCGTGGAGACCCGGCAACAAGTAGGTCACTCCAAAGAAGGTGAACATCACAACCGCGAATCCGAGGATTGCGAAGTATGCAGCCCGGCGCCCGCGCCATCCGCGGGTGATGCGCATATGCAGATACCCGGCGTAGACAAGCCACGTAATCGCCGCCCACGTCTCTTTTGGATCCCAATTCCAATAGGAGCCCCAAGCCCGGTTCGCCCAATAAGCGCCTGCGGCGATCATCAGGGTGAGCAGCGGGAAAGCAATGCAAATCGTTTTGTACGTGATGCGGTCGAGCGCATCGGCATCGGGCAAAAGTCGCTCAAGGTCGTTGCGGCGCCACAGAAGAAGGAGGTAAAGCAAGTTGGCGAAGATGCCGCCGACCAGCGCCGAAAGAATAAATGGACTCGCGGCCAGCGTTGTGGCGTAGAGGCCTTCGGCATCGAGCGAAGGATACCTCCCGTCGCGCGCGCGAAGGATGAAGAAGACCAGAGCCAGAGATTGCAACAGAATGCTGACGAAGACGGCGCGATTGGCCGTGGCCAGAAACCCTTCGTTCTTCTTGACCAGCGAGACGATGTAGAGCACCAACGGGGCTACAACAGCAGCGAATACGAGCAACATGAGCCAGCCGAGATCCGGAATCGTCACGAAGAGCCGGACGCCGCGGGAGATGAAGACTTCCGTTTTGTTTTCGGCATCCCATGCAATGACGTTGAGTCCGCCCCAGCGCTCGAAGCGGGTCAGGACCGCGGCATAGATTCCGATCGTGAAGATGCTTGTGGCCGCGAGGAATGTTTCCGTCTTCATCTTGTCCTGTATCAGAAACATCATGGCGAGCGCGAAGCTGAGAGCGCAGGCTGCATAGGCCAGCATGGCCAGGGTGACGTGCACGTGCAGCCACGTCGATTGCAACGCCGGAACGAGTGGGCGAACTTCGCTGGGCAAGAGTTCCATCAGCACGACGCCGACGATTGCGACCGGCATCGTGACGGTGCCGATGACTTTCACTCCATAACGCTTCTCAGCGATGAGCGTGAGAGCGGCGAGAGTCCAGACGAAACTCAGCAACATTTCGTAGATGCTCGCAAACGGAGGATGGCCGGCCTCATACCAGCGATGTGCTACAGCGCCAGTATTGGCGATGAGGCCGGCCCACGTTGCGAGGGAAGCAAACTTCACATAAGCATCGGTTCCGGTAATGCCGAAACCAAGATAAAGGGCCCCCGCGCCCGCGTAGAAAACCAAAGCGGCATAAAGCAGGTTGGCCTCGCTGAGAATATTTCCAGTCTTGACGACATTCAGAAAAGCAATGAACAGCAGAAAGGCGATGCTGAGGCCGACCATGACGACCAGAGTGGTTCCGGTCGCGGGATGCTGTTCTGCAGTTGCTCGCGCCATACGTGATTGTTCCTTTCCTGGCCGGACTCACCTTCCGGCGGTTATCGCGGCGGGCTTTTCAGCGGGGGCCGCGTTGGGCTTCAACTCTTTCTGAATTTCTTCCACAAGCTTTTTGAATGTCTGATCGAAAGCGTCGCGGTTGCGGTTCGCCGTGCCCCCCACCCACAGGATGAGATTTCCCTCAGCGTCCCGCGCCGGAACTGCCCAGAAGCGCACGTGAACGACGTAGAAAACGAACGTCAGGCCGACTGCCATCAGGATCACGCCGGCCCAAACTTCCCACTGGCCGGGTTCGTGCGAGACCTGCAGTCCTGTGAAGAGTCCGGTCTTCAGATCCTTCGGATCGAATGTGTAGGGGGAGGACGCATTCTCGGCGATGCCGGGAATCTCCGGCAGCCAGATGTTGATTGGCGCCTTAGCTTTCTTGGAAGTTACGATCATGTGCACGGCAGGATTTTCGATGTCGTTGCTGCGCGTGTATACGTGACCGTCTTCTACGACGTAATCAGGGATGAATTCGACCAACTGGACACTGGTATCGGCATCGAGCGCGACGGTTTGATTCATCGCCAGCGAAATTTCCTGGGGCTTAGCGGTTCCGTTCACTGGAGCGGCATCGAGGATCAGAGCATCGAGCTTGCCAGTGCGTCCGTAGCTGGCCTGGTAGAAACGAATCCCGTGATAGACGAGAGGATCGTTGACGGCGATCTCTTTGCGGAGAACTTCGCGTCCGTTGTCGACGATGGCGAGCTTCGACCACCAGCGCTTCGGCGTGCCGTCTTTGTAGGTTTCTTCGCCGGTTGCGTCGCAGCGGATGGAGAAAGGCAGAGTGCGAGGGGGTCCGCTGCGCATTTCGATCTTGTTGCTTGAGGTCCACGGATTGAGAGTTACAAATCCGCGCCAGCCGTAGAGTGCATCGACGATACCGCCGAGGAAGATCAGCAGCAGGCTGGCGTGCACGATATACACGGCCATCTCGGAAATGCGGTGTTTCTCGGAGAACAACGAGAAGCTGTTTGTGCGAACGATGTGCTCGGCCTTGAATCCCAAACGATCGAGCGCGCGCTCGGCGGCGCTGAGGGCTTGTTCCTCGTTTTTAATCGGGATCTGCGCCTGAGTCGGCAGAGCTCTGCGGAAGGCCCCGTCCGGGCTCTTATACGGGCGGGCGAAGAATCGCCATGCGTTGGGGAAGCGCTCAACCGATGCCGCAATGATGCTGAGGCTGACCAGGATCATCAGTGCGACGAACCAGCGCGTGTGGAAGACGTCGGTCAAGCCTGTCGCATCGAGGAACCGCAACATGGCGGGAGAATAGGCTCGCTGCATGTCCTCGGGATCGGTCATCGGTCGCTGCAGGATGACCGTGCCCGCAGCGGAAAAAATGACGACGAGAATAATCAGGATGACGCCGGTCTTGACGGAACTGAGCGTCTTCCAAACTTTTCGCGACGCAGAGCGAAGTGACAGGGCCATATCGTTTTCTCTTCCTCGCATGGATCAATGCACGTTCCGCGCCAACTCGGGCGAAAGTCCAGAAAAGCCATGAATTCAAGTGGTTGGGGAATGTGCGCAGATTTCGCCCGCTAATGTTGTTGAGCCATAACACTCATTTATTAAGAAGGGTTTTGCGATTTCACCCACTGTTAAGTGCGTGATTTCAATCACAAAACGCACATTAGGGCATGGGGCATTTCACCAGTCCCACTGTGGGAGAAAGCCCAACTTGGAGTGACAAAAGTTCTGTGGAAAATCGCAACACTGCTCGAATGAACTCTGAAGTAGCTGTGTTGTAAGTACTTACAAATAGCGTCGGGAGTAGGTGCGTTCTTCCTAAATTAGGAGACGGTCGTGCACAAGCAATGTTGGCATGGTCCCAGATGTTACAAGTCGCACGGCACGAGTGAGGCAAGCCCTCCCCAGGTTTCTTTCAGTCCTCGCTTATGTGCTGACGATTACGGTCCTGCCAGCCGTTGCGAAGACTCACCCTGTTCCGCTCGACAAGAATGTCGATTCGGCGAAGTGTCTCGAGTGCCACGAAGACAAAGCTAAAGGAAAGTTCGTTCATTCGGCGATCGCGACCGGATGCCTGAGCTGCCATGAAGTGCGGGTCACGAAAGATGTAACCCGCGTGAAGCTGAATACCGCTGTCCCTTACAAGCTCTGCCTGACCTGCCATCAGGACAAAGATGCAACCCAGATCCAAGGGCATGTGCACGAGCCGGCAGTACGGAATTGCCTCACATGTCATGATCCCCACACTTCCGACAACAAGTATCAGCTGCTGAAGCCAACCTCCGGGGAGAAGAAAGACAATCTCTGCCTCACCTGCCACAACCAGGGCGTGGATGTTCCGGAGAAGGGCAGCCGGCACGCCGCGCTCGACATGGGCTGCGAGACCTGCCACGTTACACACAAAACCGGCGCGGAGCCGACGCTTGAGAACCGGTTCCATCTGACGAAAGCGGCTCCTGCATTGTGCATCGATTGCCACGATCCGAAAGACGCCGATCTGCAGAAGGCGCATCAAGGGCAGCCGTTCGGAACGGCGAATTGCCTGCAATGCCACGATCCCCATCAGTCGGCGGCACCGAAGCTGATGGCGAAGTTCCTCCATCCGCCCTTTGCGGATAAGACCTGCGGAATCTGCCATGCTCCGGCAAAAGACGGAAAGGTCGTGCTGACGCAGGCGACCGCAAAAGACCTCTGCGTAACCTGCCACGATGAGCAGGCAAAGAAGATCGACAACGCGAAGGTGCCGCATCCGGGAGCGCAGGCCAGCGATTGCCTCGACTGCCACAATCCCCACGCGAGTGCGCAACCGTATTTGCCGAAGACGGACGCAGTCAGCATCTGCCTCGGCTGCCACACTGACATTGCGGACCTGCACAAAAAAGCGGATCTGCATCAGCCAGCGTTCGAGCAAGGCTGCTCAACCTGCCACGAAGGGCACGGCGGCGATAACGAACATCTGCTCCGCACCGCATCGGTCAACAAGCTGTGCCTGGAATGCCACGGACCCGACTCGAAGCCGCAGAAGTTGGAGGCGCGGCACGAGGTAACGATCTTCGGCGGCAAAGTCATCCTGCCGGAAAACTACTTCACCAAAGTTCCGATTCTGCCGCTGAAGTACAACCTCGGACACCCGGTGGAGGGACACCCTGTCTCGGATGTGCCCGATCCCACAGATGTCACAAAAGTGAAGACCAAGATGAATTGCCTGAGCTGCCATCAGCCGCATGCTTCAGCGCAATCGGCTCTGTTGGCGAACGATCAGGCGAACAACGCCCAGTTCTGTGCCGGGTGTCACAAGAACTTGCAGAAGTAGCTGGAGGAGCGCGATGAGCGGCAGCGGAGATGCGAAGAGAGAAAGAGCGATGAAGAGAATCGAAAACGCGCTTCTGCAGGGAACGGGCTGGCTGCTGGCGGTTGCGATCGCAGCCGCGTTCATCTCACCGTTGTCTGCCTCCGACAAGAAGAAAAAAAACGAGCCCGAAAAACCGGTTTCGGTGTTCGACAAGATTGATATCTCGAAGATCGTTTGGCCGCAGCCGCCGAACATCGCGCGCATCCGCTATCTGGGTTTTTTCGCTGGAGAGAAGCTTCCTGACTTCGCGGCAGCATCCGCAAAGCAGAAGAGCAGCTGGATGGATCGCCTGGCTGGCGCGCCGACAGAGAAGGGCCACGATGTCCTGAAGAATCACTTCTTCATGGGCGAGCCGCACGGATTAGCCGTCGATTCCACGGGGAAGCTCTACGTCGCCGACGGGAAAGTGGGCGCGATCTTCATTATCGACCCGGAAACGCGCGATACGCAGATGATCGAGAACGGCCGGGATGCGAGCTTCTCGCTGATCGTCGGACTTGCGATCGATGACACGGACCGGCTGTTCGTGTCCGATGCGGGGGCGCACCGCATCCTGGTGTTCAGCCCGAAGCACAAGGTGGAAGCCGTTATTAAAGAAGGGCTGCTAACTCCGGCGGGCGTCGCGATCGATCTGGAGAACCGGTTCCTGTATGTGGCCGACATCGATCTGGATCAGGTGCTGGTATACGACGCGGACTCGCTGCAATTACTGAGAAAGATCGGAACGACTGGAAAGAATCACACGCTGCTGACACCGGGAGATTTCTCGAAACCAACCGGGGTGGCTGTCGATCAGGACGGAAATCTCTATGTTGCCGACACGCTCAACGCGCGCATCGAGGTGTTCGATGCAGATGGGGCTTTCATTCGGCAGTTCGGCAAGCGCGGCGACGGCCCGGGATATTTTGCGATGCCCAAGGGTCTGGCCATCGATTGCGATGGACATATCTGGGTAACCGATTCGCTGCAGAACCGCGTGCAGGTTTATTCGCAAGAGGGAAATCTGCTGATTTACATGGGCTACACGCAGGGAATCATGCCGGGAATGTTCTCCGGTCTGCAGTACATCACCATCGACAAGAACAATCGCGTATTTACCTCGGAAGTTTTTCCGGGACGCGTGCAGATGTTCCGCTATGTGACGCAGGCAGAAGCCCGCCAGGAGTACGACCGCCGCGAGGCGGAGAAGAAGAACAAATCGGCTGGAACGACACCGGCTTCATCGGAGCAAAAGGCGGCGCCGGTTCCACAAGGGAAGTCGGACGAGAAGCCGGAGCCGGAAAAAGGATCCGCGGTGAAGTAGGCCGCGAGCAAGTTTGGCCGCCACTTCGGGGGCCGAAACGGAAACGGGAAATTATCCGGGACCGAGCAGTCATTTAACAGGAGGTATTACATGAGGAAAGTACTCTTAGCAGTATTGCTCGTGGTCATGGTTGGCGCCATGGCGGCAGCACAGGTTACGCAAGGCGCTCCCACGACGACGGGTGCTCCCGGCAGCGTCGCTCCTCTGGTCGACGTTCTCGGTGCGCACAACAACTACGGGCGCGGTTGCGCCGGCTGCCATGCTCCGCACAGCGGTGCTCGCGGCGCGGGCGGCAACGGCGTGAACGGCACAGTTACGGATGCCTACACCGGCGAGAACGCTTTGTTCGCGCAGGATATGGGACCTCTCTGGAACCAGACTCTGGACTTCAGCGATGTCACCAATACGGGCAGCCGGAAGAATTACCTGTTGGTCACCCCGACCAGCGGAAATTATGCCGCGATGACGGCGCAGCAGTACGCCGATACCCGCAGCATCATCATGTGCCTGGCTTGCCACGACGGATCGCTGGCGAAGGGCGCCATGATGCAGAACTGGGCCTATGAGCAACAGATCGGTGCTCTGCCGAGCACCTACGGCGCGGGCCACATCCCGACGCTGCTGGGCAACGACGGCACGGGCAGCGAAATCTACAACAACGACCACCCGGTGGGCGAAAGCGCCACGCTGGACAAGGTTCTGGGCAGCACCTATGGCGACGGAACCAATGGCATCACTTTCACGATCAGCGGCGGCAAGATCACCAGCGTCACGACCGCCGGCCAGTATCAATCGTTCGTGAATTCCTACGGCGCACCGGCGCTCTTCAAGGGTACGTACTCGTATCCGACGCCTGTGAACGCTTCGAATGTTCCTTACCTGGTTTGCACCACCTGCCACGATCAGCACGTGATGAACGTGTATGCGGCTTCGACGAACAGCCCGATCGCCGGCAGCACCACTGGAACGTACGCGAAGTACTTCTTCGTGAACGGACCGTATAACGTCAACAACGTCAGCGTCCCGCCGACGCAAGCTGCATCCACGACCCAGTTCTGCCGCCAGTGCCATTTTGGCGAGTCGAATGAGGCCAACGGTGGCTCGCTGCCGACGGCGTTCTAATTACGCCATCATCCCGGGGGAGAGAAAAACTCTCTCCCCCGATTTGAGAAACCTGAGAGGTGGAACGATGAAATACCAGATCACGATCACGGCGTTGCTCCTGGCGGGAATCAGTGCCAGCGCGCAGCTTGCCAGTTCACATAGTGGAACTGCGCCTGCTACAGCAGTAGCATCCGCAAAAGCGGCGCAACCCGGGCCATCGACGGTTACGCTGCAGGCAACCGGCAAGCCTGTGGTGCGAATCAACGACGCCGTGCTGACCGACCGTGATCTGCTGCGCGAAATGTTCGTGCTGTTTCCGTATGCGCGGATGCACAATGGATTTCCAAAGAAGCAGGAAGCTGAGATCCGGCAAGGCGCGATGCAGATGATCATTTTTGAAGAGCTCGTCTACCAGGAAGCGCTACGGCGGAAGATGACCATTCCGGCCACGCGGCTGCAGCAGGACGAGAAGAAATTCAAGAGCCAGTTCAACAGCCGGGAGGAGTACAACGCCTATCTCAAGACGGAGATGGACGGCTCGGAAACCAAACTGCGACAGCAGATCAAACGATCGCTGCTGATCGAGGCGTTGCTGAAGTCGGAGGTCGAGAATAAGTCGCTGATAACTCCGGCCCAAGCGCGACTCTATTACGAGAAGAACCCAAAGCAATTCGAGCACGGGGAAGTGTTTTCGTTCCAGTCGATCTCGGTGCTTCCTCCGGCAAACGCCAATGCTGAGACGCTGAAAGACACGCGCAAGAAGGCGGAAGACTGCCTGAAGCAGGCGAAAGCGACGAAGACCTACGAAGAATTCGGATTGCTCGCGGAAAAAGTCTCGGAAGACGACTACCGCGTGAACATGGGCGATCACAAGGTGGTGAAGCGGGCGGATCTTCCGTTGGAAGTGATTCAGGTTCTTCAGGCGCTGAAAGCCGGAGAGGTGAGCGGGCTGATTCAGCTGGGGAATGCGTACACGATCGTGCGGCTGAACACTCACATCCCGGTGGGAAGAACCAGCTTTGCTGAAGTCCGCGCGAGCCTGATGAAGAAATTGCAACAACAGAAGACCGAGCAGTTGCGTGCCGCGCTCGACAAGCGCTTGCACCAGAACGCAAAGATTCAGCAATTGTGAGAGGCAGGTTGGGGCACGGAACTACAAGCCGGAGTAGGGCGTACCGAGAAAGTCGTGAGATTCGAGAGACGTTTGCTGGCGTTGGGCAATGAGAAGTCACACTTACAATTCGTGTTTCTGGACGGGATTGGCTCTGTTGCTGCTGGCGATTCCCGCAGCGGCACAGATGACAGTGGGCGACAACTTAAGCATGACCCTGAGCGGTACCGTCGGGGTCGGTTATAACGGGGATTTCGGGAATACGCAGCTTTCGGATCATAGCTCGGCCGTGAATGGCGACCTTAGTTTAAACGGCTTTTATTACAATCCCAACTTTCTCAACTTCTACGTTCGTCCCATTTACAACCGCTCGCAGGAGAATTCCGGAAGTCAGTCGCTCACCGACAGCACGAATGTGAGTATGGGCGCAGGGATCTTCAGCGGCAGCCACTTTCCCGGCTCCATTTCTTACGGTAAGACGCTCAACAGCACGGGAAATTTCGGTTTGCCCGATGTGCAGGGATTCACCACGCACGGGAACTCCACACAATTCGGTATCGGATGGGCGGAACTTATGCCGAACCTGCCGCCCGTCACCGCGCAATATTCGCAGACCAGTTCTTCCGCTACTGTACTTGGTTCGACTGACAATGAGCACGCCGACTCGAAGAACTTCAACGTAACCAGTAATTACATGCTGAGGGGTTGGCTGATGTCGGCGCGCTTCAACGATGTATATACGAAGACCCAATTGCCGTCGTTCCTCACGGCCGGAGAGTTCAATACAGGCGATGAGAATTCCAAGACCTTCTTCTACAACACGACGCACAAGCTGCCCCTGCGGGGTTCGGTCGCGTTGAATTATGCGTACGGGAATTTTCACGGAGACGGAGACGGGACGGATACGACGGGCTCGAACAATTCCGTGACTGCAAACGTGAGCTTGATCCCCTGGACGCGGCTCACGACAAACTTTGGGGTGCAATACGATTCGAGCCTTTCGGGAATGGTGGAGCAACAGCTCGTGGCCGCGGGCAGCATCGCTCCGCAGGTCAACTTCGGCTCGAACAGTCATGCGGTCTCGATCTACAATTTCGACACTCTGCAGATCATGAAGAATGTGAGCGGCACGTTCAACTTTAATCATACCGACGAGACGGCGTACGGGCAGAGCGTGTCGGTGAATCACTTCAGCGGAATCGTGAACTTTCATTTCGAAAAGCCGCTGTGGGGCGCGTTCACGTTTTATGCGGGCGTCAACGATCAATCGACCGATGCGGGCCATCAGGGAACAGGGCTCGTCGCAGGCGCGAATTTCGATAAGCGACTCGGTGGCATTGAGTGGGGAGCGGCCTTCAGCTATGCCCAGGATGTACAAACGATCCTGGCGACCGAAGTCACATCAAACTACTCTTATCTCGCCAACGCGCGCAAGCGAATGAGCCGGCACTGGATGTGGAACAGTAACTTCCACGGATTCAAGACGGGAATCAGCGCCCTGACTGGAACGAGCAGCCATTCGGAAGGTTTCGGGACGAACCTCACGTATCGGAACTATGCGGTCGGCGGAACCTACAATCAGTCGTACGGAACAGCGCTCCTCACAGCGGGCGGGCTGGTGCCGACGCCGACCCCGATTACTCCGGTCCTGGGCGGCGATCAGTATTTACTGGTGAATGGTTCTTCGTATTCATTCAATGTCACGGCAAATCCGGTTCACCGTTGGAGCGTCAGCAGCAGCTACAGCCGGTCCTTGAGCGACACGAAGACGCCGCTCCTGTATTCGGCAGCCTCGTCGAAGGTGTTCACGGCTTTCACGCAGGTTCAGTTTCGCAAGGTGTCCGCAGGGGGCGGATACACATACCTTATGCAGGGAATCGGGATTACGCCGGGATCGCCCCCGATTAACTTTTCGTCGTTTTACGTGGGGATTCAACGATGGTTCAATCCGTTCTAAGACGGAGATTGAAGAACGCTTCGGCCGGAGTCGCCGCATTCTTCATGATCGCTCTGTTTCTTGCGATGCCGGCCAGAGCGTCGAAGGTGAAGATCCAGAAGAATGCTCCGCCGCCGCCGCCGGATCTTTTACTCCCCGAAGGACGAAAACTGGTCTTCACGCGGTTGTTCGAGACGGATCGCGACGTCGAACCCAAGCGCGGGTTCTTCACGAAGGTCTTCGACACGATTGTGGGTGCGCCGGACCGGCATCGCGCGATTCGTCCCTATAGTATTGCCGTCGATTCGCGCGGACGAGTGATGGTGACCGATCCGGGCGCGATGGGCGTTCACCTGTTCGATTTTCCGGATCACAAATATAAGTTCATCACGCGCCATGATAAAGATGAGAATTCTCTGATCTCGCCACAGTGCGTCGCAGTCGATGCCGATGACAATTTTTACGTCACTGATTCTGAGACCGGGCGCGTCTTCGTGTACGAACCGGGTGGCAAGTTCAGGCGATATATCGGCGCGTTGAAAGGCGGCGAAGGCTACTTCAAGCGCCCTACTGGAATCGCGGTGGATTCAGCGGCGCAGCGCATTTATGTAACCGACACGTGGCGGGACAAGGTGTTCGTCCTCGACATGAAGGGTGAAGTATTGAACAGCATCGGCAAGAAGGGAACGCAGGCAGGAGAATTCAATTTTCCGACGGAGGTCATTGTTCACGGGCAAGACCTGGCGGTCGTCGACGCCATGAATTTCCGCGTGCAGGTCTTTGATCGCGATGGAAAGTTCAAATACTCGGTCGGCGGCCTGGGTGACGGACTGGGAAGCTTCTTCCGGCCGAAAGGAATCGGCTTCGACAGCGAAGGTCACCTGTACGTCGTGGACGCGGCCTGGGATCGCGTGCAGATTTTCGATCAGCAGGGCGATCTTCTTTATTACTTCGGAATGAGAGGCCGGGCGCCGGGAACCTTCAGTTTGCCGGCTGGATTATTCATTGATCACAACGACATGGTGTATGTGGTCGATTCTTATAACAGCCGCGTGCAGGTGTTCCATTATTTCGCGAAACATGAAGCAAGCGGGGGGCAGTAGGATGAAGCGGTGGTGGCTGATTGCGGCTCTGCTGGTCCTGGCCGGCAGCGTGCAAGCGCAATTTTCCGGCGACGTGCTGGGAGCGCACGATCTCTCTCCCGGCGGCCAGTCGCCGATCAAAGGCGGTGCTCTGCCTCCGTGCCAATATTGCCACGCTCCTCACTCGGGAATCGGCAAGGGGCCGCTCTGGGCCCAGACGTATTCTTCCCAGACCTACACCTTATACAGCAGCACGACGAATACGAATCAAACGATGGTGCAGCCTCCGGTCGCGGCCCCCAGCAGCCTGTGCCTGAGTTGCCACGATGGTACGGTTGCTCCCGGCCAGACATTGCCTTACGGTCAGATCCAGATGACCGGAAAGATGAATCAGCAGGATATCTTTGGCGTGGCCCTTCAGAATTCGCATCCCTTCAGCTTTCTTCAGATCAAAGACTCGCCCGATCTTGTGGCGAGCATTGTAGCGAGCGGGCAGACTGCCGATCCGCAACAGAAAGTAGTTCTGATCAACGGCAACGTCGAGTGCGAAAGTTGCCACAATCCGCACGTGCAGAATGGCGATCCAGTCTCTCTGAATTTCCTGGTTAAGAACAGCGCGGGCGGCGCGATGTGCCTGGCCTGCCACGGAACAACGGCGAGGACGGTGAATAATCAGTCGAATCCGCTGGTTCCGTGGCCGACAAGCATTCATGCGACCGCGTCGAACGTGACACTTTCGACGGCGTATGTCGGGCCATACAACACGGTGGGCGCGAATGCCTGTACCAGTTGCCACACGGAGCACAATGCGAATGGTCCGGCACGGCTGCTGCGAGGTGCGACCCCGGCTATTTCCACGATGGACGCGTCCTCACAGAACTGCATCTCGTGCCATAACGGCAATAACAATGTCAGCCCCGCGCTGCCCAATATCTACGCGGAGTTTTCGAAGATCTCATATCATCCCTATCCTGCGGGCACCAATACGCACGATACGGCTGAGGCCGTTTTGCTGAACAATAACCGTCATGCGACCTGCGTGGATTGCCACAATCCGCATGGATCGCAGCAAGTCGGAAGCAACTTCCCAAATCCGCCCGCGATTCGAGTTTCACAGGCAAACCTAAATGGGATTTCGGCGACGGATGGGATCAGCACGATTTCTCCGGCGCAGAATCAGTATGAGAGCTGCCTGCGGTGCCACGGAACGAGTTCCGGCAAGCCGACATCTTCCGCGTTTGGATATCTGCCCGTGTGGTATGTGTCGAACATTTCCGATCCGCAGAACATAATTCCGCAGTTCGCCACTACTGCGACTTCGAGCCATCCCGTAACACATCCGAGCGCATCGCCTTATCCTCAGCCAAGCTTGCTGATCAGAATGCTGCAGCTCGACGGAGTCACGCAGGGACGGATGATGGGAACACAGATTTTCTGCTCGGATTGCCACAACAGTGACGACAACCGCGAGTTTGGCGGAACGGGACCGAACGGTCCGCACGGATCGATTTATCCGCATCTGTTCGAGCGGCGCTATGAGATGAGTCAGGTGGCGCCCGGGATATTCCCGGCGGGCGGGCCGGGCAGCACAATTCTGGCGTCGACTCTATTCCCCGGAGCGCAAATCAGCGCCGGTGGCGGGGCGCCCGGGCCCTGGGCACTCTGCGGAAAATGCCATGACCTGTCGAACGTATTGTCGAATGCCAGCTTCGCTTATCACTCGAATCACGTGAGCACCGTCGGGATCTCGTGTTCGGTATGCCACACCGGACATGGGATGGGGGCTACTTCGGCGACGGTGTCAGGCGAGCGCCTGGTGAATTTCGATACAAATGTGGTGGCCCCGAACGTCCTGAATTCCAGCGGTGCAATGGGGATCGCGTATAACCGAGCCACGAATACCTGCACTCTTACGTGCCACATGTACAGCCACAACTACGATGGCACGGTGACGCAGTTGACCGGGGCAGCGAATCAGGCCAAGCCCAAGCCGATTGCAAATCCGATTCATCGCTAGTGGTCTCTCCGAGCTGCGCTCGCTAGCTTTCGCTGCTCCGCACGGCCGAGCGCCTGTACCTACGCACTCAGTTGCGGGTGCGCAGGGCGACGTCGCTGTCTCGGTGCGGTGAATTCAGTTCGTCGGTGATGTGTTTCTGCACCAGATCCCATTCGGAGCGCAGGATCATCTCTTTGATCGCGAACTTGGTCTCGTGACGCGCGTCGTCAATTCGCATTGCCAGTTCGTTTTTGTGAAAACGAAAATCCACGACATCTGCCAAAGGGACCAATTGATCGGACGAAGAGCCGACGATTACGAACACGACTTTGTCGGAAACGAGGGTATATTCCGGGCAGACTTCAGGAGCCGTTTGCGCGGGTTGCCCGCCAAAGGCGACCATGAATCCGTGGCGCACGGGCAGGCAGTCTCCCATGCGCATACGAATGACGGTTCCTTGTTGATAGATTCCCGCGGACGCGAACGGAACGCTGCAAGCGGCAAGCAGCAGCAAGAAAAAGTGTTTCACGATTTTGATGTCATTGCTTCTCTGCATAGAAATATCCTCTCCGGCAATGGAAGCGCAGGTTCAGGTTGTGTTTGGGGAGAATGCGAAGCGAGTGAAATCCAGCGGCGTGGCTGGGAAGTGGATAGGTCACGACATAAGAGGCGCGCAGGTCCTGCAGGATAGATTCGAGAATCGAGACGGAGCCATTCTTGATTGGAAACGCCCGCCCGCCGGTTGCGCGAGAGAATTGTTGGAGAGCAGCATCGCCCGGAGTGTCCTCGGAACGATTGATGTTGATCGCGTAGAGCAGGGCACCGCTTGCCATTACGGCGTCCAGCGCGTCGCGCGGCGAAGTCTTGCTGACCGTGTCGTCGCCGTCGGAATAGAGAAGCAGCAGCTGGCGAACGTCGGGAGCACGCCTTCGCGCAAGCAGTTCCGCGGAGTATGCCAGAGCGTCATAAAGCGGCGTAGCTCCGGAAGGCTCCGAGGCGAGAAGCTCTTCCTGCGCGGCCGAGGTCCGGCAATCTCCGGAACACAGCACGTCGGGAGCAAGGCCGGCGAAGCGGACTACCTCGATGTGCGTATTGGCAAGCTCCGGACTCGAAACCAGCGAACCGATTTCGCGCATCGTCTGATGGAAGCGCGATTTTACCGAGGCGCTGGCGTCGAGCAGAATCACCACATCCAGCGGAGTTTCGTTCGATCGGGCCAGGCTTCGGAACTTGCGGATGATTTCCTCGTTGTCGACGACGGCGAAGTCGTCTTTTCCAATTTCGCTGATTAGGCGGTTGTTCTCGGTCGCGAAGAACGAGATGCGAACCTCCGAGGGGCGGGAGTAAAAGGTCGTTGGCGGGGCATCGGTAGGGTTGTCGGACGCGAAGACGAACGGAAAAATCGAGAGCAGAACCGCCAACGACCAGCCATGCCGATGAGACAGCAGTGCCATTACTGGTCACTTCGACATGTCCACCGGGTACTCCAGTGCGCGAAGGTATCCCACAATTACGAACGTCACGTTGACGCCTTCGCAAATTGGGAAACGCTTATCGAGGTTTCGGGCAGAGCCACGGATGTGCGGGTGCGCTTTTTCTCGCAGCAGGCGCGGTTTTTGGCGCGAGATCCGATGTTGGCCTGTGCTCGTGTGAGCCGCTAACTTCCAGAAAACCAGTTGTTTGGCCGTCCTCTTTGTCTGGAACGCGAAATGCTTCTTTCCTCTTGATGAGCGAAAACCGCCAGCTTTCGCATTCCGGCTCTGCATGGCAGCCATGGCAGGCCTACGTCATGGCCGTGATCTGTCTATTGATCGGGGTGGTTGTGGGCTATCTGGTGCGTGGATCAGCTCCGGTAAGCTCTGCGACCGCGCCCCAGCCAGTTGCCGCTCCGGCCGCGCCTGCAGGGGATACGCAACAGATGCCATCTCTGGATGACATGAAGCGGATGGCCGACAAGCAGGCCGAGCCGCTTCTGGAGAAGCTCAAGACCGATCCCAGGAATCCGGACCTGCTGAACCAGGTGGGAAACATTTATCGCATGACCCACCAGTTTCAGCTTGCCGCCAGCTACTATCAGAAGTCGCTCGATGCAAATCCGGCGAATGTTGGGCCGCGCACCGATCTGGCTTCATGCCTGTACTATCAGGGAGATGTGGATGGCGCCATCGCACAATTGGAGAAGTCGCTGACTTACGATCCGAAGCATGCCGGGACGTTGCTGAATCTGGGTCTGATCCGGTGGAAGGGCAAAGGCGATACGGCGGGTGCAATTGCGGCTTGGAACCAACTGCTGAAGTCAAATCCGGGTTTCAAAGATAGGGACGTAGTCGAGAAGCTGATCGCCGAAGTGACGGCGCACGGCAACAGGAAAGCCGCGCAAGCCAATTGAATCTGACTCAGATCGCGCTATGACCGCCGTCACGCTGCGAAGTGCGCCGCCGCACTGCTGATTTCTATCGTATAGATAACATTCGTATCACTTCCCCCGAATGCTCGCCTGAGCTCTGAATTGGCGCGCTCACTCTTTATACGGTGCCGCGTGGCTGGGACGACCGTACGTGCTCGTACGGATCGAATCCCTCCCGTGTGCATCGATACCGGCTTCCGCCTCGATTCGGATTCACATTATTCTGAACAGCATGATCTGAAGTCATTTTCGCGCTCAGGTGCACCAGATTTCGCATAGGAGGCGACAATGATTCGCCGCTCCTGTTTGCTGATTTTTTCATTGGTCCTTCTCTCAGGGAGTCTCTTCGGGGAAAAGCCCACATTCAACTCCGACCAGGTCGTCGCTCGGATCGTCGCGAACGAACGTGCGCTCTCAGACACGATGCGCAATTACAGTCCGATGGTCGAAACCTATCTGCAGCGCATGCAGCCGGATCCCATGCTCGGATTCGTTCCTGCGGAAGATCGCTACTTTCTCGGGCGCGTGCAGTTTCAGCAGACGAAAGAAGAATTCTTTCTCGACAAGCGGCTTGTGGAACGAATGGCGGGAGCGTTTTCGAAACTATACTCTCTGTCCCCGGTGGGCTTCTCGAGCATGATTTTTGTCGATCGCACCGGCTTCGACCGCAAGAACTACCAGTTCCGCTTCATGCAGCGTGAATTTCTCGGTGAAGTTCGTTGCCTGGTATTCGAAGTCATTCCGCACAAGGATCAGGCTAGCAGGTTCAAAGGCGCGATATGGGTCGAAGACGAAAGCTATAACATCGTGCGCTTCAACGGCAGTTATGGAACGTTCCACATCGACAGCTGGCGCATGAATTTGCGCGAAGGAGTCTGGCTGCCGGCAGTCGTCTATTCCGAAGAATTCGACTCCAACAAGCCGCAGACACATAACCCTCGCCTGAAAGCTCAGACGCGGCTATGGGGCTACAATCTCTCGCTCGCCGGAAGGCAGTCGGAGTTCTCGGAGATTACCGTGGATCCGAACGCGGCGAAAGATCTCTCGGATAATCCCGATCAGAGTCCACTCGACATTCAGAGAGCATGGCAACGGCGAGCGGAGGACAACGTTATCGCCAAGCTCGAAGAGTTAGGACTTGTCGTGCCTGAGGGTGAGGTCGACAAAGTTCTGGCGACGGTAATCAACAATCTCGAAGTGACGAACAAGATCGATCTCGATCCGGAGATTCGGTGCCGGATTCTTGCGACGACGCCTATTGAAGTGGCGACCATCGGACACACAATTCTGGTCAGCCGCGGTCTGCTCGACGCCCTGCCGAACGAAGCCGCGCTTGCGGCAATCCTGTCGCATAGCCTGGCACACGCTGCGCTCGGCCATGAACTGGATAGCAGCTTTGCATTCAATGACCGGATGGTCGTGCCGACGCTGAAGCAGTTGCCGCTCTTCGATTTTAAGCACACGCCTCAGCAGGAGTCTGAAGCCGACTCCCTTGGGATGAAGATTCTGGCCAATTCACCATATAAAAACAATCTGGCTGAGGCAGGCCTGTTTTTAAAAGCACTGGCGAGGTACGGCCACAAGATTCCGAATCTGGTCAAGGCGAATCTTGGCGAAAGCCTGATTACGGACAATCACGTTTCATTCATGACTTCCGTTGCGGATGCAGCCCCCGCTCTGGATCTGGAGAATCCGCAACAGATCGCGGCTCTACCGCTCGGCAGCAGAGTGAAGCTTGATCCGTGGGCCGGACAGATGAAGTTTGTGAAGGCGCGGCCTCCGCGAATCTACTCGCCGAAAGACAAGCTGGCGCTGGAGGTGACTCCGTTCTCGCCTTATCTGGTTCGATTGAAGGCAGGTGGAGGAAATATGGCGGGGGAGAGTCAAAGTCGCTAATTGGACGCTGGGATGATGGGAACGAGAGTAGTCCGCGGGTTGTTCATCCTCGTCGTTCTGGCATTTCCTATGCCCTGCCGTGCGAGCGAGCATCCGCCTGTGGATACCCAGTCGCCTTGCGTCGATTGCCACGCTGATCATGCCGAAGGAAAGTATGTTCACGCTGCAGTGAAACAGGGATGCTTGGTCTGTCACGTTGTCGAGCAGCGCAACGATCTAACGTTTATTGGACAGAAGCCTTCGAAGGCGATGCTCTGCCTGGAGTGCCACAAAGGGGAAAGCTTCGCGTACACGCATCTGCCCTATGAGTCGGCGATGTGCATGCGCTGCCATTCGCCGCATGTCTCATCGAACGCTCACCTTTTGCGCGCCACTGTGAACCAGTTGTGCCTCAGTTGCCATCTCCAAAATCCGGAGGGTGTCGCCTCGCGCTACTTGCCCACGATCACTCTGACCGGCGATAACCGGATGGGGCATCCGTATGCGACGCATCCGGTGGCCGGCGTTCTCGATCCGTTGACCGGGGATGAAATGTCCTGCACGAGTTGCCATCGCGCTCACGGGGGAATGCAGGCGCACCTTCTGAAAGCGGGAGCGGAGATTCCGGAGGACGCGTTAAACCAGGATACCGAGACCAATGACATGTGCCGCAAATGCCATTTGCACATGTGGGGAATAGACGGGAGCCCCAAAAAAGCCAGGAGAAAGTCAAAATAGGTTTACAAGCGGGATCTCCCGCGAATACCGCAGAGGCCTCGGCACTCAGGCCTATTGCCGAGCGCCGACGCCACTTTCCTGCTACTGCCCGCCTCCACCTCCGCTATTCGCCGCTTCTGAGGTCGGAGCAATTGCCGATGCGCGCAAGTAATAGCCCTGTTGCCGCACGTGCTGCGCCTCTGTATTTGACAATCCGAGATTATCATTTTGCGCTGGAGCAGCGCTCAGAGTGCCGGTGATTTGCACTTTCGCACCATGATGCAGGTCGGCTGTTGACTGGTTCGCGGGGAGCAGCACGGTCACTGACGGTTGTGTGGTTGGCGTACCGTTTCCCGGGCCGACGACAACCGCGGCGTTTCCCAGGCGTTGTTGCACTGTGGCCTTTCGCAGCACGACAGTCGTTCCTTCGAACGATTCCGGATTTGCGGCCAAGTCCCCCACCGTCGTGGGTTTCGGAGCAGTATGGGAGGGATTCTGTTGGTAGAGGTCATGATTCGTACCGCTTGCGTTGTTGGGCGTTGGGGTACCGGCTGCAGGCTGGACTCCCGGATTTGTTCCCGTGTTGTTTCTCGTTCCCCAGGGGATCAGCCAGATGCAGGCAATGACCACCGCAAGAAACAGAAGCCACCACCACATGGCCCCGGCCCCCCGGCGAGGACGCGTCGGTCCTGGGCCAGTCGTTCGCAGCCTCCCTGGAGGCAGGTTTTTCTCATCTTCTAACTGTCGGCGATATTCATCGCGCTGTTCTGGATCGTTGAAGTTTCTCTCCGCCATATTTCATCTCCACGCACTCGCTACGTTCAGGTTTAGTCCGAACGTGCGTTTTACTCTGGTGTGGCGCCTTTCGTCCAGAGTTTGCTTCGTTAGGATGTTTGCGCTCGATGAGCGGTTGACGGCAAAGCGGGAATGCGCTCAACTCGTGGCGCGAAGGAAGGCTTCGGCTGCTTTGATCGAGCGGATATTATTGCGATCGGATACAGCGTTCGCACTAAGGGCGTCTCAACATTTCAGGTCGACGACCTGCATGTTGATAGCCGACTCAGGAGAAAGAGCAGCCGCCGGGATCGGGCACCCCGGAATCGCCGACCGTCCTTATTTCTTTGGGACTGCATTCTCGTCATTAATGTCCGACCCCGACTTCCTTCCATAGGTCGTTCAATGCGGAGACCAGAGGGGCGCCATCGCCACTCAGATTCAAGACTGATTTTTCGAGATACCCCGCGGCTCCGTTTTGTTTGAGCTTCTGCTCGTTCTTCTGAGATAGTCCGGATAAAACTATGACCGGAATGCCCTTGGTAAGAGCGTTCTTCTTCAACAACCGGAGAACGCTCGTGCCCTCAAGTGTGGGGAGCATCATGTCGAGAAGGATCATGTCAGGATGTGTATGCTCGGCGCGCCGCAAGCCTTCGCGCCCGTCGCCAACGGCAATCACTTCATGACCAGCTTTCGCCAGCGTGCGAGAAAGTGCGATCTGCAACAGGCGGCTGTCTTCAATAACCAGGATCTTCATACAATCGGGCCCTCCGAAATGGCACAATTACTGAACAGCAGTTGGACTATTCAATTCGTCTTTAGGGTGCTTTTGCAGCAAAGTGCGACAAGCCTTTGTCAGTGACCTTGCACCCTTCGTGCTCGCTAGCATTCCTTTCAGCGCTCAGTAATTGTTCAGCGGATGCGGCGTCGACCGGTTTCGCGAACAGGTATCCCTGAGCCATTTCGCAACCGAATTCCTTCAGGAGTTCGTACTGCTCGTTTTTCTCGATTCCTTCTGCGACGACTTTCAGACCCAGATTGTGCGAGAGCGTGATAATCGTTCGTACGATCTCGCGCGTGGCGGACTCGTTCAAAGTCGCAATGAAGGAGCGGTCGATCTTGAGAGTATGAAAAGGGAACTGGCGGAGCCGGTATAAAGATGAGAGGCCCGTTCCGAAATCATCGAGGCTCAATCGAACACCAAGCTCGCTCAGCTGAGAGAGAGTTCGTAGCGAGTGGTCCACGTCAGCCATGGCAATGTTTTCTGTGATCTCGCAGGTGATGTGGGCTGGATTTATGCCGGACTCGTGGATGATCTGACCCATTTGCGACGCCAGATCCTGCAACGCGAACTCGGTTGCCGTGACATTTACGCTTACGGTCAGCGGAGCATCTGATGTGAATCGTGATTGCCAGCTTTTTAGCTGCTCGCAAGCTTGCCGTAGCAACTGGCGATTCATGGGAACGATCACTCCAATTTCGCACGCCACGGGAATGAACTCCGCCGGGTTTGCCAGGCCTTCAGGACGCTGCCATCGGCTGAGCGCCTCAAATCCGATAATTTTTCCGCTAGCGCACGACACAATCGGCTGATAGTGCACGCGAAATTCATCGGAGTCGAGCGCTTTCCGCAGATCGGTTTCAAGTTGCAGGCGGCCCATGGCATCTGCCTGCATGGCGCCATCGAAGACCTCGCAGTGGCCGTTGCCTGATTTCTTCGCGCGATACATGGCGATTTCGGCATCCCGAAGCACAGCCTCGGAATTTGTGCTGGCGCTACTGCTGATGATGATTCCGATGCTCGCGGAGAGAATGATTTCCCGGCCGTTTACAGCGAAGGGCTCGGCGAGACGCTGCTGGATGCGATTGGACATGCGAATGGCATCGCTGGGATCGCGCAGTTCGGCTGCAAGAACAACAAACTCATCCCCACCGGGTCGTGCGAGCGTGTTGTCTCCTATGATGTAGTCCTCAAGTTTGGCCTGCTGCCCGCGCGAGACGGTGTCTGCGCTGCGCAAGCATGCGGTCAGGCGGCGCGCTATCTGGATGAGAAGCTCGTCTCCGGCCGCATGACCGAGGCTGTCATTGAATACCTTGAAGTTGTCGATATCGATGAAGAGTACGGCAAAACGGTAATCCAGGTGGCGGCTGGACACTGCAATGGCTCGCTGGAGCCGATCAAGCAGGAGGGCACGATTCGGTAGACTTGTCAGCGCATCGTGAAATGCCTGATGCGCCAAAAGTACCTCGGCGTGTTTGCGTTCGGTGATGTCGCGGTTGACGATGACCAGCCCTTCAATCTCACCATCGTTGCCAGGAATGGCGCTCGCGGTGGATTCGAGCACGCGCCAGGTCCCGTTCTTGTGGCGAATACGGTATTCGAGACGGTCGCCGTAACCGGTGCGATACGCCTTCTGTGCGGTTTCCGTCACGCGGGCGCGATCATCCGGATGCACTTGTTCAAGGGACGACGTGGCAGCCAATTCCTCCGCGGTGTAGCCAAGCACCTTTTCATATGCCGGACTGTTATAAAGACGCTTGCCCTGCCGGTCTACAACCGCAATCATGTCCGCTGCATTTTCCGTAATAAGGTGGAAGAGGCGCTCTCTTTCGGAGAGCCGACGGCGCATTCGCTGAAGTTGCAGATGCTGATAGACACTATAGATGTCGAACAAAAGCACCAATGCCGCCAAGGCTCGAACCCATTCTTTCAAGCTGGTCGAGTGCAGTTCGTCGGTGGGCCACTGGAAACCGGGAAAAGTAAGCGAAACGATACCGAACGTTAACCCCAGCGTTACGGCAACGACAAAGCCCCACAGCCACCACTCGCGGCCATCCATTTTGCGAAGCTGCATTGGAGTGCCATTCGCAGTTTGCCGGATTTGAGTCTCTTCACTCACTCAGTTTCCTCTATGCTCTTGTAATCCCTGAGAAACAACCCACATACAAGACCCGCTTTCTCCCAGACTACATGGCCGAAGCGTGTGGTTACTAATTTCTGTTACTTCCATTACTTACTTCCGATTGTGCGAAGTACATGTCCTAACGTAATGTGTGTTCATGACGGATCGCAGCACGGCGACGACAGCAAGCGCGACGAGCGAAATGGCGAAGCCGATCACAAAAGGGGCAATCATGAAATCGTTCATACGGCTGGTAATGGCGGTGATGGTTACTGTTAGTGTGGCATCGGCCAAAGAGCTGCCGAATGCACCCAGCGCAGTAATCGCCGCGGAAGCCTCGCCAGTTATCGTCGAAGCAGCCGTTGTAGCGACCGCGCCCCGCGTGGTTGAGAAGCCCGTCATAGACCGTAAGTTCGTTGCTCTTTCGATCATGTCGGCGGGTGCAACTTTCGCCGACTCCTACACCACAATGTTTGCGACTCAGAACTGGCTTGCAGGTAAAACCAACGTGTGCAACGTTGAAGTTCAGTCGCCCTATCTCTATGGCACTCACCCGACTGCTCCTCGCGTCTATGCTGTAGCGTCTGCCAAGAGCGCGGTATCGATCTTTGCCGCCTACTACCTTCGCAAGCACCACAGCAAATTCTGGGCCGCGCCCCTGTTGGCGAATTCAGCCATCAGCTTGCAGGGCGTGACCCAGAACATGCGGGCGTGCAACTAACAGTTGCCCACGCCCTACTGCACAGACAACGTGAGGGGAAGCGAGTGCTGCAGCGATCCAGAAACACCGGAAACCGTAAGGGTATATGTGCCAGACGGAGTTCCGGTCTGCTGCTGAGCGATGCCCGTGCCACCGGCGCAACCGACCATTAACAGCATCGCGATCAGTAATAGCGTCAGAATAATTGCCTTCGAGTAGCGCTTCGACCGACGTGGCGAGCCCGCAAAGAACATCCCAAAGATTCCGAAGCCAGGCAGTTGGAACAGGAAAGCATAGACCGGATGGAAGTCCTTTGTCGGCTCAACCAATCCCGCCGACGAGCCGGCTGTCGTAACGGTGACCGTTACGTTCGCGGACTTAGATCCGGGAGTAACCGAACTCGGCGACACGCTGCATGTTGCTTTCGACGGAGCTCCACTGCAGTTCAGTTGAATCGCATTGTTGAATGCTCCGCCCACACCAGATATGGTAAGTATGTAAGTCGCCGTGCTGCCTGCTTTAACCGTCGCGCTCGTTACTGATCCTGTGATACTGAAATCGGACATCACAACCGTACCGGTGCCGCTCAAGGAAGCGGATTGGGGCGAACCGCTGGCATTGTCCTGAATCGTTAACGAACCGGCGCGAGTTCCTCCAGCAGTCGGAGTGAACGTAACCGCTACGCTGCAACTGCCGCCAGCAACGATGCTATTGCCGCAATTGTTGGTTTGCGAGAAATCTCCGCTGACCGTGATTGCCGCGATTGACAGGGCTCCCGTCCCCGTGTTGGTCAGCACGATGTTCTGCGGCTGGCTGGAGGTACCGACTGCCTGGCTTCCGAACTGCAAAGCCAGGGGACTGAGACTGAGCGCCGGCACCAGCGGAGCGCCCACCTTTATGACAAATCCGTCGGTATTTCCACCAAAAGTACTCTGGAATGCACCAGACGTAACTGGGAGATCCGTCGAAGAGGTCGATCCCGTAAAGTAAACGTTTCCGCTGCTATCGGCCACCATTCCCGTGGGGGCCGGTTCCTCATCACCGCTACCGCCAAGGTATGTGGCGAACAATTGCGTGGTTGCGGCAGGATCAATTTCCACCAGCAGAAGATCGTAGCCGCCTGCATAGGGCTCGATTCCGTTAACCGAGCTGAACGCATTGCTCGATGTGAAACCGAGAACATAGGCGTCGTTATTAGCATCGAGTGCGATCGCCTCCGGAACCGAGCCGTTATTGGGCCCGAGGAATGTCGAGTACAGCAAGCTCGCCCCCGTTGGATCAAACTTGCTGACGAAGGAATAGCTGCACGCCCAACCGGCAGTAGCGGGATCACAGATGCTGGTCGATGTGACCGGGAACGTCGAATCACTCAAAGCCAGTCCCGTAATGTAAGCATCCCCGGCACCGTCGACTGCGATAGCATTTATGCTCATCGGAAGGCCGCTTGATCCGTAGAAATAGGTTGAGTATTGCAACGCGCCCGCCGAGTTAAACTTGCTGATGAATCCAACACTGGCGTTCATCTGTGTGGTGTTGGTCGTCAGATAGGCGCCGGAGGTAGTGGGGAAATTGGAGGTGTTCGTATAGCCGGTCACGTATGAATTCCCGCTTGAGTCCGCCGCCATGGCCATGATCTGGCTGTCTGGCTGAGGCCAGCAGGTGCTTAGTCCGCAGCTAAGAGGCGCGTTCGCGCTGCCGCCGAAATATGTCGAAAATTCAAGCGAGGAACCATCGGGGCTGAACCTGGTGACAAAGCCGTAATTGCCATACACGCCACCTTGATTCGACGAAGCCGAGCTCTGATAGGCATTGGCAACCGCGAGATTAGTGGAAGAGGTATATCCCGCTATGGTCATTTCGCCGGTTTGCGAAACGGCAACGCTCGAAGGAATATCGGAGCCATTTCCGCCAAAGTAAGTCGAGTACAGCAGGGAAGAACCATCGGCAGAAATCTTCGACAGAAACGCGTTGAAACTTCCCGGGTAAGTTCCCTGAAACGGATTCACCATGGGGAAATCGCTGGAAGCGGTGCTGCCTGTTACATAGACGTTATTCGACGCGTCGAGGGCGATCGCATAACCGTAGTCTCCGCCGCTGCCGCCAAGGTAGTCCGCGTAGATGAGGTTAGAACCTGTGGCATCGAGCTTTGCAACAAACGCGTGGTCGGTTCCTGCGGGAAGCGAACCGAGAGTGCTCCCCGGAAAATCCGAGGAGTCAGTCGAGCCGCCGACATATACGTTTCCACTCGCATCGACGGCGATGCCCGCCGGTTGATCGTTGCCGCTGCCGCCAAGATAGGTTGAGTACAGCAGAACGGGGTCAATCACGAGTGGCTGCGTCGAGTCGTACTGCGCCAGTTGAAATCCGATGCGATTTGCCTCGCTGACTTTAAAGCTCCCTTTGACTGGAACGCGGCGTCCGTTGCGTTCCTGATAGATCACCGGTGGCTGAAAGTGGAGTTCGCCATTATTCGTTCCAAGGACGAGCGTTCCGTCGGACAAGACGTGAATGCTGCTCGCTCCGGTAATTGCGAACCTAATCTGTCGCGGATCGGCCTTCGGCGCCACCGCGAAGTCGTATTCCAGTTGCTGATGGTTGCCGTAATAGACGAGATCGATTCCAGGATAAACATTCTTGTACCGGATCTGGCCGTAGATGGGAACGTTGCGGTGCCACTGAGTCGGATCATTTCCGATGAAATAGTTAATGATACCCGGCTGCTGGTTTTCGCCGACGACCTTCGGATTGGCTGCAGAGCCAAGCAACTGAAACTGGATGGAAGCGCGCTTCACATTTGAAGGCTTGTGAGTCGCCGATGACGCAGTCGCTTCGCCCGCGCGAAGAGACAGAACCATTCCTTTGCCGGTGAGGTAAGCACGGTAGCCGGGGCCACGGGAGATGAAGTCCACCTGCGGCGAAGCCTGCCCGCGGTTGGACTCGAAGGTAAGCGGCAGCCTGCCGTATCCCGCAACGGGCGAGCGCGGCGGTACGTTTTGCCCATTCAAGCACACCGTCGCTGCCATCGTGACCAGAAGCGCCCACATCAGCATGTTGGATTTCATGTTCTTCGCTCCACTTAAGAAAATTGAGGGATTGGGGGAGGACCGCTGCTTTCAGTAATTGATTAAGCATGGCGGTTGCCGAATGGCCGCCGTAAGGTGGTCTATAACAGGAGTAATATCAATGAGTTATGGCCTGGTTAGTCGGGGCGCTGCAAAGAATGGCAGAGACTCCGTCTACCTTTCAGACTGCTGTCCGCTTTGCAGAATCGGCGATCAGACCTTTGGTAACTCTGGCGGGACCTGCGGGAAGAAACTAATTAGCAGCAGTTTCTTTCTTTGTTTCTTCGATTTTCATCTTCGAAAGAAGCTGATAGATGGTTGCGCGCCCGATACCGAGGATTTCGGCAGCACGGGCTTTATTGCCGCCTACTCCCTCGAGTACGCGTATGACGTGGCGACGTTGGACCTCTTCAAGTGATAGAAAAGTGTCGTCTCCGCTGATTTCTTCATTGAGTGGCTTGCGCAGTTTTTCAGGAAGATCCCCAATATCGATCAGGTTGCCTTCCACCATCATGCAGGCATTGCCGATCACGTTCTCGAGTTCGCGAACATTTCCCGGCCACGGATAAGTTGCCAGACGGGTTTGCGCCCTGCGAACCAATCCCGCGATCGGCTTGTTATATTCGGTGGAAAACTTTTCAATGAAATAGCGTTCCAGCAGAGGCAAGTCTTCCCGCCGGTTGGCAAGGATTGGAAGAGGAATCTCAACCACAGCCAGGCGATAATACAGGTCTTCGCGAAACTGGCCGTCGCGCACCATGTTCTTCAGGTTGCGATGCGTGGCCGCAATCACGCGGACGTCTATATTCCGCGGCGTTAAAGAGCCGACACGCTGAACCTGCCGATTCTGCAGCACGCGCAACAGTTTCGCTTGAGCGGCAGGAGCCAGTTCTCCGATCTCATCAAGGAAAATAGTCCCCTTGTCGGCGTGCTCGAAAAGGCCGATCTTATCCTGCGTCGCGCCGGTAAACGCGCCCTTGACGTAGCCGAACAATTCGCTTTCCACCAGGCTATCAACGAGGGCCGAGCAGTTACAGACAACAAAGGGGCCGGAGCCTACCGGGCTCAAGCGGTGCAGCGCGCGGGCAACCAGTTCTTTGCCGGTCCCGGTTGCGCCAGTTACGAGGACCGTTCGGAAATGAGGAGCGATGCGGCGAATCTTCGCGTATACCTCAAGCATGAGTGGGCTGCGCCCCACGAGGCCTTCAAACTGATACGCATCGATCAGCGCCTGGTCGAGCTGGAGCGTTTTCTGGCGGGCTTCCGCGTCGGCCATCAGCGCAGAAACCCTCGAGCGAAGTTTGTCGATCTCGATGGGTTTGGTTAGATAATCGGTGGCACCCTTCTGAATCGCTTCGACTGCGGATTCAGCCGAGTAATGGGCCGTGATCAGGATGACTTCAACCCCTGGATCCACGCCTACGATCCGCTCCAATAGCTCGATGCCGGTGACCTTGGGCATGACAAGGTCGAGCAGCACGACCTTCGGGCGAGCTTGCAGGAAAAGTTCGAACCCGCGCTCCGGATCCTGCTCGGTCAGGATCTCCAGCCCCTGACGATCCAAAGCCAGCCTGATCATGTCCAGGTTATGCTGATCGTCATCAATTGCCAGTAACTTCAGATTGATGGCTGAGCTCATCACGCGGTCCGTATGCAGGACAGTTCACGTTGTATGTTGAAGCTCGCTTGCTCTGAGCCAGGTATGCAATATCGATACATCGACAACATCAACACCACTGCTCGTTTCCGCGAAATGACCGCCAGCGAGAAAGGGGGGATGTGGCAGTTATCTCAAGCTCGTGTCTATTTATTTCCGGAACACTACGGTCACCCGAGGTCCTCAATTAAAGTCTTATCGCAAAGCCAGAGGAGCCAGTCAAGTGACTAACGGCATTCAACCTCTGGATAAGTGGAAATAGATGGGGACTTCCTGTCGCCGCTAATGTAAAACGATTAACCTTGGAGTATCCACTCCGAGGTCCGCTCTATGAACTTAAAGGCGTAGCGCTGCATAGGAGTCTCAGGTGCTTCCTTACGTACTACTTTAACCTGGCCTACATACCTGTCTTGTCCTGGACCGCAGAGATACACCTCCAGCGTATTATCTCCCGACAAAGCAAGGGGAAGGTTGCATAGAAATCCGCCGGCGCTGACATTCTCGGTTGTGGTCAGCTGCTCAAATGATCTCTGACAGGCATCAATGCCCTTTAGCTTCAGTGTAAGCTGCATTCGTACTCGTACGTGAGCCCGGCGTTCGGAGGGCCGCTTATTCAGTTCCTTGGCAATTGTGCTCTTCAATTTTGCAAAATCGATTGGCTTCTCGAAAAAACCGGCTGCCCCAAGACTTGTCATGTAATCGCGGTATTTGGCGGCAGATTCGCCAGTCACTACAAAGACCGGGATTCTACAGGTATAACTCAGGTTATGAAAGCTCTGGCAGAGTTCGAAGCCGGAGCAATCGGGCATCATGAGATCGAGCAGGATTGCCCTCGGACGGTGCCCCAGCGCCAACTCCAGCGCCTGCACGGGATTGCCCGTATCGATTGTCTCGTAGGTATCGGCCAGACGCATTTTGATCATCCGCCGCATCGCGTCATCGTCGTCAACGACCAGGATCTTCTCCATATTTCCTCCCAGGTGTCAATGCTTATGCTTTTTAAATCGCTGATGCTGCCACGGACGCATCAGCGTCCAATGCCTCGCGAACTTTGGACGCCAGTGCTTCGCGAGTGAAGGGCTTTGGCAGAAAGAAACTGCCTTCAGCCAATACGCCATGCTGACCAACCGTCTGCCCGGTGTACCCGGACATATACACAACGCGGATCTCTGGCCTCCGCGCTGTAATCTGATCGGCCAGAGCTCTGCCGCTCATTCCAGGCATGACGACATCCGTCAGAAGCAAATCGATATTCCTGGCGCATTCTTCACTGATCTTCAACGCCGCGGTCCCATTCTCAGCTTCGAGTACGTGGTACCCGCATATCTCCAGTAAGTGCCGGCTCAGAGTGCGCAGAGAGGTTTCGTCCTCTACCAGCAAGACCGTTTCGCTTCCTTTTAGAGCAACCTGTAACTCTGAAGACGGCTTTTGACTATCCGCCGCGGCTTCGGCTTTCGGAAGATAGATATTGAAGCATGTCCCACTCCCAGGCTCGCTCATAACATCGATGTATCCACCGCTTTGCTTTACGACGCCATATACCATCGACAATCCGAGTCCGGTGCCCTTGCCTTTTTCCTTGGTGGTGAAGAAGGGCTCAAAAATCCGAGCGCGCGTGGCGGCATCCATACCAACTCCGTTGTCTCTGACGGTGAACAAGAGATAATCCCCGACCAGAACCGGATACGGGTACCGGCTCACAAACTCTTCGTCCATATGGAAATTCGACGTCTGCAGAGTTAGTTCGCCGCCGTTCGGCATAGCATCCCGGCCATTGACCGCGAGATTCAAGATAGCCTGCTCAATTTGACCTTGGTCTGCTTTGACGCGCACCAGCGCGGGATCGAGGTTGGTGAGGAGCTGAATGTCCTCGCCAATCAGCCTCTTCAGCATCTTTTCCATGTCGCGGACGACTGCGTTCAAATCCAGTATGCGAGGGTCCAGAACCTGCTGGCGGCTGAAGGCAAGCAGTTGCCGGGTAAGGCCGGCCGCGCGGTGCCCGGCTTTCAGCATTTCGTCAACACAACTCCGAAGCGGACTCTCCGCCGGAGTGCCTTCCTGCACGATCTCTCCGTATCCGATTATGACTCCCAGGAGATTATTGAAATCGTGAGCAACGCCACCGGAGAGCCTGCCAATCGCCTCCATCTTTTGTGCCTGCCGGAATTGTTCTTCCAGGCTCTTTCGCTGGGTGACGTCGCGATTGACGATCACCAATTTTTCAACACTTCCATCTTTTACGATCGTGCTGGCGCGTGACTCGAGACTCCGCCAGCTTCCGTCCTTATGCCGCATGCGGTATTCGAGGCTTGTTCCAACTCCAGTCCGGCGCGCTTCAGAAGCGGCTTTCAACACCCGCTCGAGGTCTTCCGGATGAATCTGATTTATTGCGGTCGTGCCATTGAGTTCCTCTGGCGTGTATCCCAGAATTTTCTCGTAGGAAGGACTGTTGTAGACCCGTTCGCCCTGAGTATCGACCACGGCGATCATGTCGGCGGCATTCTCGGTAATCAGGCGAAAAAGTTCTTGCCCTTCGATCAGTTGCTTTCGAACGGCCTGGATCTGGAAATGCTGGTAAACGGTATATATGTCGAAGAGCAGGACCAGTCCTACGAGTCCAAGAATGGTGTCGTAAAGGGGGGCGGCATTGGGGCCTGCGTGATTCAGGTGTATTTCCGAGAATCCAAATGAGACGATCGCTCCTGTCAAAAGTAAAGTGATCGAAACAGCGCACACCCACAGCCACCAATCGCGACGCTCAATGAGCCGTACCCGGTCACGAACCGTCGTGCCGTAAGCCACGCTTTTCGCCTCAAGACCGATGAAGCCCGATGCTTGCATGAGTAAAGCCCCCAGTGCCTATCTGCCCACTCGCATAAATGCCGACCGCGTGTTCGGGGGAACGGTCGATCTGAAATCAAGCACGAGGAAGGCCATTCCTGGAACCTCAGTCCCGAGTAAGTCCTTACCCCTCAGTGAATTGGCATGACTCGGAACCCGGAAGGAAGGCCGAAGGTTTGGAATGTTCAGGGAGTGGAACGGCGTCCGGATTCAGGACAGTTGCAAGAGGAACGCATTGTCAGTTTGTCGTCGAAACCGGGCTGATCTGGCCCGTGCTGCTCGTTCTTGTTCTCATCGCGGCAATTACGCCCGACAATTCGGATTTGAGCGCCTCCAACAATTCGACTGCTTCCGCCAATCGCTGCTCACGGCCGAGGCCCTCCATCAGGCGGCATTTCTCCGCTGCATCGGAAAGGCCGAGATAGCTCAATTCACCTTTGAGGGTGTGAGCCGTTCTCTCGATCAGAGGGAAGTCCGAACCCGCGATGGATTGGTCGAGAATCGCAATCTGCTTGGGAGTTTCTTCAAAGAAAATTCCAATCAGGTCCTTGAGCAAAGCTTCGTCACCGCCGAGGCGTTCTAAAGCTCCGGCAGGATCCCACGTCGCCGCCGAAGTGGAATTCTCTTCATCCGCCCGCGAGGTCGTCCTTTCGCTGCGAACGAATTGGGCGATCACTTCTTCGATCGCGCGACTGCTTACAGGTTTGCTGAGATAACCATCCATGCCGGCTTCGAGGCACCGCTCCTTGTCGCCTTTCAGGGCATGCGCGGTCATCGCGATGATCGGGATGTGCGTCCCCTTGCCACGTTCCCACTCGCGAATTTTGCGGGTTGCGGTAAGGCCATCCACGCCTGGCATCTGCACATCCATGAAGATCAGGTCGAAAGATCTGGATTGGAACATCGAGAGTGCTTCCTGGCCATTCTGAGCGATCGTGAGATGATGGCCGGATTTTCCCAGCATCCGTGCGACGACTGTTTGATTGATTGGATTGTCTTCGGCCAAAAGAATGCGGAGCTTGCTGGCCGCGGCGTGATCCCCGCTACTTGCGGGTTCCGAGGCGTTGCCGGATGACCTCTGTCCGAGCGCGCTCCGGATCGCCGCCAGCAGTTCAGATTTTCGGACCGGTTTCAGCGGGTAGCTATGTATCCCCAGGTTCCGGCACCTGTTCATGTCCGCACCGTCACGTGCCGAAGTCAGCATCATAATGGCCGTACCGGAGAAGCGAGCGTCGCCGCGGATCCGCTCCGCCAATTCGAAGCCATCCATCCCGGGCATGCTGCCGTCGATGATCGCCAGCCGGAATGGAGATTGTTTCAGTTCGGCTTCCTCGATTGCCTTGAGGGCTTCATTGCCGCTCTCGACTGGGAACCGGCACATCCCCCATCCATTCGTCATCTCCAGGAGAATCCTGCGATTCGTCGCATTATCATCCACCAGCAGAACCGGCAGTTGCTGCAAATCCATTGCAATCTGCGATCGAAGAACGACGGAGTGCATCTTGGCGACATCCAGCGTGACCGTGAAATGGAAAGTGCTGCCCTTGTTCAACTCACTTTCGAGCCAGATGCGACCGCCCATGAGGCCGGCCAGACGCGAGCAGATTGCCAGTCCGAGTCCGGTGCCACCGTAATGACGCGTCGTGCTGCCATCGGCCTGCGCGAACGCCTCGAACACAAGATTCTGCTTCTCGGGAGCAATCCCGATGCCTGTATCTCTTACGCTGAAATGCACGTCGATTTGCCGGTCCATTCGCGCAATTAGTTCTACGTGGACATAGATCTCGCCCTGTAACGTGAACTTCACCGCATTACCGACAAGATTCATGACAATTTGCCGCAGCCTCCCCGGATCGCCAACCACCTGATCCGGAATCTTGGCGTCGATGTCGTAGGCCAGTTCCAAACCCTTTTCGTGCGCCCGGAACGCCAAAGTCTTCATCGAATCCGACATCAGATCCTGCAGGCTGAATTCGACGGAATCGAGGTCGAGCTTGCCGGATTCCACTTTGGAGAAATCCAAAATGTCATTGATGATGCCAAGCAGGGAATCGCCCGATGATTTCAGCGTTTCAAGGTACTCCCGCTGTTCCTGAGTGAGTTCGGTGTTCAGGACCAGTTCCGCCATACCAAGAACTCCATTGAGCGGCGTGCGGATTTCATGGCTCATGTTGGCGAGAAATTCGCTCTTTACCCGGCTCGCCTCTTCGGCTTTCACCTTCGCCGCAATCAGCTGATTGTTGGCCTCCAGCAGATCGGCAGAGCGCTCAAGCAGTTCGTTCCCGATGCGGTGTCTTTCGGTGACCACCGATCCAACCACCAGACCCACCGCAGAGACGACGAACATCAGCAGTCCGGTTCGTGGCAGCAACGCTTGAGGCAACGGATACAGGCGCAGCGCCAACACGATGCCAAAATTCAGCACCAACAGGCACGACACAACTCGCCGGATTCCTTGCCTCAGGGCGACCCACATCACTGGGATAAAAATCAGATAGAAAAGTTGTCCGGGCAGGAGAGCAAACATTACCCAGAGCAAAGCGGCGATCGTCGCGGCTTGAGCGATTACCTCCAGCCGTGACCAGAGTTTCGAACTCCACTTCCGCATGCGGCGATTTCGCGGCCGCGGTTCGGCTGGCTCGAAGAAGAGTCGCTGCCGGATCCAGGGGCACACATGAATCAGCAGGAACGGAGCGATTCCAAGAATCCCGACTTCGTCCCCCAGGAGCCATGTCAGAAATCCCCGCCAGAATTCGTTCCAGCGAATCGCATGATCGGCAGCGAGGCATGCGACCCCGACCGCCGTGGAAGACAGGGCGGCCAGCGTTGTGATCGACAGATAAAGCAGGACATCGCGCCGCCGGCGCAGCCGCAAGTCGATCCGGAAACGAGAGCGCAGCAAATAGGCCGCGGCCGCATAAAAAATTGAAATTCCCACCGCTCCACCCGTTTGTCCCCAGGTGGCAAACGTCTGACCGTAGAAGAACTTGCCAGCGAGTACTCCGCCGAAAGAGACGAGGAACGCGTACCAAGGGCTGACGCCCAGAAGGATGGCCAGCGATAATCCGGTCGCCGGATACCAGACCACGGCGCCAAGATGGGAAATCAGGATGACCGCCGGGAGATTCAGTACCATGAACAGCAAAAGGAACCATATTGAGAGCAGAACGTGACGCAAGATGACACGTTTGTCGTAAGTCGAGGACGCACTCATACATTCCTTCGAAGCGTTCTGGTTCTTCATGCGGATCACGCTCATTCGCTGAGGCGTGTCTGCTCAAGTTCCTGTTCACGACATCCTGCGCAATCGTTACTGTTTCGAGTGGCTGCTCGCCATGAAGTGCATTGCAATCTCATTCGCCACGATTTCGTCTGAGTTCTCTGCGGCAGGAAGATGTTCCGCCACCTCACCGAAGCCGATCCCGTACGAGGCCGCGGCGGGCTTTCGCTGCCGCGCAGCGGTGCTGCGGAATTGAAGGTCCATCAACGATTCGCGGATGATCGGTTCGTTCCCGGTAAGCTTGTCGCAAAGCGTGGATTGCGCTTCAATTCTTGCCTGCAGCGCGAGCACGCGTTCGCCGCCGCGGACGCGAGTTAGAAGTTCAGCAGCAGACGGCGGTTTCGTGATGTAGTCGTCGGCCCCGGCCCGCAGTCCGGAAACGATATCGGCTTCGCTGTTCTTTGAGGTGAGGAGAATCAGATACAGCGACGACATTGACGGGCACGCCCGAACCTTGCGGCAGATCTCCGGACCGGTCATTCCCGGCATCACCCAGTCGAGAATCGCGAGTTGCGGAGGATCAGGACTCCGCAAAATTTCCCATGCTTCATCCCCGTTATTCGCCAGAACCACCTCGTACTCCGGCGCTAGTAATTGCACCAGCATTTTTTGAAAGAGAATGTCATCTTCTGCGATTAGCAATTTCATACTGCACTCCTAAACGCGTGTCCCGGTTTTCATGGGATCTGATTCCTCGACACCGAAGTACCGAGGCAATCCGTTACGTGTGCGTTTCAGGCGAAAGTAACGAATCGAAACCAGATGAATGCACGAGACCTGCCACAACAAGACATTCGAGGGCCGTTTGCTGGTGCAACGGGTTAAGTTGTTATTTTTTCGCCGGTTCGGAGCCTGCGGGCGCAGCGTCGCACTGTGGTGAGAACCATTGAGGCGCGGCAAGCCGTCTGGTTCAGGGATAGTGTTCGTTTACTAGACAGCTAATTCGCAGCCGGAAATGAACAGATTCTTAACTAAGCAGCCGCGGCCGGCGATCACACGGGCTTCTCTGGCACGTGCTGTCACTTACTAAACGAAACCGTTGCATCCTCAATGTGCGCCTTAGCAGCTGGCTTGTGCCCGAGGTCTTCTTCCCCGGCGTGCTCTGAAACGTGATTTCTGGCGTCTGCGCGCTCGCGGACCCCGCCCAGCCAAGGATAAGCGCCAGAGCCGCGACCTTGGTGATCCGTTCTCCTCGTGCCTTAGCGGGTATCGTCACCATCCCTATCATGGGACTTCTTCACAAAATACGCTCGATACGAATATTCGATACCACCGGCGGGAGCCGGCGCTTGCTACGAAGTGGCTCTCTCACCGCCACCTTCTGCGAAGTTGTACCCCTCCGCCATTGCCTTCCGGAATTTCTCCCGCTCTTCTGGCGACATTTTGCGGCAGCGATCGCGGAAGCGCCAACCCGGTCCCGGACGCGGGCCGTGCCCCCCGATCCGCCCGAAGAGTATGCGGCACAACGCCAGCAATCCCAGTGCCTGCCAGAAGTTCAGCAGGCGCCAGCCGAAAAGCGGCGGCAGCAGCCAGTTCCACAATAGCTTCACCACTTCGCCGCCGACGAACAGGAATGCCGCAAATGCCAGAATCCCCAGCGGAGCCATCCAGTACCATTTCCTTTTCATGCTCGTTTCCCTCATTTCCTGAATTCTTCGTAAATCCGCCGCAGCCGTTCGCGCAGATGCAGCACCGCATACCGTTTGCGCGAGAGCAGCGTGTTCACGCTGGCTCCGGTCTTAGCGGACAATTCCTTGAAGCTGCGTCCTTCAAATTCGTGCGCCACAAACACCTCGCGCTGTTCCTCCGGAAGCTCTTCCAACGCATCTTCCAGTTCGTCGAGAAGCACCTCGCGTGCATAGAGGGCGTCGGGACCGGCATCGGGCGAAGGCAGCAGGTCTTCGAGCGACATCGTCTCACCGTTCTCGTCGGCAACGATGTCGCTGAAAGTTTCCGGCTCCCGCTTGCGAAAAAGATCGGTAATCCGGTTTCGCGCGACGCGAAACAGCCATCCCGTCACATGCTCGATCGGCATCAGCAACCGGTTTGCCTCGACGAGGCGATAGAAGACGTCCTGCAACACGTCTTCAGCATCGCCGGGATCAGGCACCCTGCGCCGAATAAAATTCAGCAGCCGTGTCCGCTCCCGCTTCACCACATCGGAGATGTGTTGGTCCTGTTCGCGTGCCATGCGGTCCAGGCTCGGCTCGAGACTCGCCGCTTCATTCATCCACTCCTGTAGACGAATGAAGGGCGGAAATATTGTATGGAACCGGAGCGGCCGAATCTTTCCCGCTCCTACTGCTTCCTTCGTCTAAAACTTGTGATCTTCACGGTTAAGAGTTTCCAACAGCCTCCGAACCACACCCCTGCCGTAATATGAATGCTTGCCCCGCCTTAATTACTACCGACGCATCTTCAGCGCCTATCTCCTCGGAGGCAAAAGCCATCTCACCTTCTGGCACGAGACTCCGACCGGGAATACCAACGCCTCTCCAACTGAGCTCGGCGAATACTACATGCCCTTCTCCGAGAAAGCGGACTACGCTGGCGCCTACGATGCTTCCGGCATTCCCCAGCTCGACTACCACGGCCACATCGGCCTTCAGTACAACCCAATCGCAATCGCACAATACGGACTCGGCAACTACAACCTCTGGAAGCGCACCAACGATTCCGACCGCCGCCGCAAGTTTTTCCTGATCGCTGACTGGCTCGTTTCCCATCTCGAGCCCAACGCCCAAGGGCTACTGGTCTGGAATCATCACTTCAACTGGGAATACCGCGACACGCTGAGAGCACCCTGGTATTCAGCCCTCGCGCAAGGACAAGGTATCTCCGTCCTCGTTCGCGCTCATAAGGAATCTGGCGACGCGCGCTATCTCGATGCCGCACGCCAGGCTTTCGCTGTTTTCGCGCTGCCGCTCGACCGCGGAGGTGTCGCCTTCACCGACGAATCCGGAGGCCTCTGGTTCGAGGAATACATCGTGCGTCCGCCCACGCACATCCTCAACGGATTCATTTGGGCGCTCTGGGGCGTTCATGATTATTTCCTTGCAACGCATGAGACCTCCGTACACGAGCTTTTCTCCCGCGGGGTCCGCACCCTCCTGCACAATCTCGGCCGCTACGATCTCGGATTCTGGTCGCTCTACGAGCAATCCGGTACACGGCTGCCGATGGTCGCGAGCCGCTTCTATCACAGCCTCCATATCGTGCAACTGCGAGTGATGCATCGCCTTACAGACGAAGTTCTCTTTACCGAAGTCGCCGACCGCTGGGAAGGGTATACGCGCAGCCGCACCAAACGCCTCCGAGCCTTGGCCTACAAAAGCGCCTTCAAGCTCTGCTACTACTAAGAATTCGTGGGGACCGACCCCTCTGTTCCGCAGCCACCCGTAAGAAACTGCCGCGACAAATCAATTCTGATAGCCTCTACTGTCCGTGAGAATTCTCTACATCTCCCAATATTTTCCTCCTGAGATGGGCGCGCCCGCCGCCCGCGCCTCCGAACTCGCCCGCCATTGGGTGCACGCGGGTCATCAGGTCTCCGTCCTCACCGGATTTCCCAATCATCCGACTGGCGTCGTTCCATCCGAATGGCGCAGCCGTCTTCGCCGTCTCACATTTCACGAAAAAGTCGAAGGCATCGATGTCTTCCGCACTTGGCTCTGGCCCTTGCCCAACCGAAAAGCTCACGAGCGGATGCGAAACTACGCGTCGTTTTGCCTCTCCGCCGCTATTCGCGGACTCACTCTCCCGCGCCCCGACGTTATCGTCGCCTCTTCTCCACAACTCCTCGTCGGACTTTCCGGATGGTGGCTCGCTTTTGCTCGGCAGATTCCATTCGCCTTCGAAGTGCGCGATCTCTGGCCCGAATCGCTCGTCGCCGTGGGAGCCGGACGCGAGGGATCGCTCCTTCACACGGTTCTAGGAAAGATCGCCGGATTCCTCTACGAATGCGCCAATCTCATCGTCGTTGTCACCCCGGCATTCAAAGATCATCTGATGAATCACTGGCGTGTCCCCTCTGAAAAAATTGCCGTGATCGAAAACGGAGTCGAGACCGATCTCTTCGCTCCTGCCCGCGCCGACATCATCACAGCGACGCGCCGCCAACTCGGAGCCGAATCCAAGTATCTCGTCTGCTACATCGGCACAATGGGCATGGCGCACGGGCTCGAAATTCTTCTCGCGGCCGCCGCGCAACTCCGCAACTCTCATCCGGAAGTGCTCTTCCTTCTCATCGGAGAAGGTGCCGAGAAAGAACGCATCCGATCTCTGGCACTGTCGCGCGGACTCGACAACGTCCAGTTTCTCGATCAACAGCCGCGCGAGAAAATTCCTGCCCTGATTTCCGCCTCCAATGCGTGTCTGGTTCTCCTGAAAAGAACCGACGTTTTCAAGACGGTGATTCCCACCAAGATGCTCGAGTTCATGTCCTGTGCGCGGCCCGTGATCCTCGGAGTCGAAGGACAAGCCCGCCAGATCGTCGAAGAGTCCTCTGCTGGACTCGTCATCGAACCGGAAAATGCCGCAGCTCTCGCTGGCGCGGTCGATCAACTGATCGGGAATCCGGCGCTCGGCCCGGCATTAGGCCAAAAAGGAAGGGAATACATCGTGAGGAATTTCTCCCGCGACCGCACTGCGGAGAAATACATTGGCGTCCTTGAGGGAATGCTCGGCGAGTAACATCGCCGCGAATAGCTGGCCCAGCTGATGTTCCGCTCGGATGTGTGGTATCCGCGGATCTCGCACCAACTACGGATGGACGGTGTAAACCGTAACCATCGTCGCGGCGCTCATGGCTGCGTCAAACGTCTTTCCGGCAAAAACCTTACCGCCGCTCACCGGGATGAATAAAATGTCGTCGGCGTGGAGCTGCACATCCGGCGCTTTGGCTTCCAGCATTTTCTTGATCGCGACTTTTTCCTCAACCATCCCGTTCGGACCTTTGCGGATGATCCGGGAAGCGCCCAGTTTCGCCGTATGGTTCGTACCGCCCGCCAGTGCCAGTGCCTGCAGTACGGTCAGAGTTCCATTGTCCACCAGGAATCCGCTCGGATGGCCGACGTCTCCTACCACATAAATGATGGGCGCACGGGGCACCGTGACTGTATCGCCGGGTAAAACGTCCACGTTCCCACTGGTATCATCGGCCAGGTTCCTCGGCAGTTTCACCTCAATCGGCTCAGGCTTGTCTTTACGCAGAATGGCCACTTTCCGCGCCGCCGACTGACTGAATCCGCCCGCTTCCGAAATGATTGAGTAGAGCTTGTGATCTGCCGTATCCGGATAGATTCCCGGTTTTGACACTTCTCCCAGTACAGTCACGCCCTGAGAAGCCGCATCGTCCACGAAAATCGTTACGTGTGGATTCCGCACGAACCCGCCTTCCTCCAGTCGCTTTTCGATGACGGTCTGCGCCTCTTCTTGAGACAGTCCGTCGACGTGAACGTAGTCGATCAGCGGAAGGTAAAGATCGCCGGAATTGCTCACGCGCGCTTTCGTCGTTAGCTCCGGCACGTTGTACACGTTGACTTCAACAAGATCGCCCGGCCCCAGCTTTACCGAGGGCAGGATCCCATTGTCGTCCGACGCTTGTTTGGTCGTTGTTGGCGTGCCCGAGGCACTCGTGTCTGCCTGCGAAACCGGTTGAGCCGCCGACGGCATCGGGCTGCTTTGCCCCGCCGCTCCACTTGCATTCGCTGGTTGCTGCGCATTCACCAGCGTAGAAATTGCCAGTGGAACCGCAAGAACAACCAAAAGGAATTGACCGCGGCGAGGGAAGCCCGACCTGCCCAACTTCATCAAAATACCCCTGAACCTGTTTCTTGAATTTGAACTGCAGTTTAGCATAGCGGAAGGCTCTCGCCACCCACGATTCATGAACCCCTGAGTTAGTTTTCCACAGATTTTTTGCAGCCCGAGGATTGAATTTCGACGACTGCGGCTGCTACATTCGTTGGCACTCCTAAAAACCATGGGGAATCTTCTCACACACTACTAGCCGCAGAAAGTCACTGCGATACTTTCTTGTGAAGTACGTGTTAATTCCAGATGCAGTACCTCAAAGTTGGATCGAGGTGGCGTAGTTGACCGTCATTTGTTTGGGGCTGTTCTTTTCGGGTCTGCTGTTCGCGTTCGCGCTCACCCGGTATGTCCGGGATGTGGCGAATTCCAGGGGATGGGTCGCTGCCCCCACCCAGGAACGGCACCTTCATTCCACTCCGTTACCCCGTCTGGGGGGTGTCGCCATCTTTATCAGCTTTTGTGGATGCATGGGCATTGCCGCGCTCTGGCTCTCCCGGCATTCTTTGGCGCATGCTCCGAACTCTCTCCAGACTCTGGTCACAATCCTCGTACCGGCAGCTGTGGTTTTCCTGCTTGGCGTTTATGACGATCTCCAGGGTGTCGGGCCTTATTTCAAATTCACGGTACAGGGAGTTGCCGCCGCCATGCTCTACATGGGCGGCCTGCGCATTGTCAATATCCCGGTTATCTTCGGCGATCGCGTTCTGCCGTGGTACGTCGGCTTCGTTCTCACCGTCGGCTGGGTCCTGGCGATCACAAACGCCTTCAACCTGATCGACGGCCTCGACGGCCTGGCTGCTGGATCCGCGCTCTTCTCGACGATGGTGGCATTCGTCGTTGCTCTGTTGAATGGGCCGCCGCTGGTCGAGATTATGACCATTGCCCTGGCGGGCGCGATTCTCGGATTCCTGCGCTTCAATTTCAACCCCGCAACCATTTTTCTCGGCGATTCCGGAAGCCTGCTCATCGGATTCCTGCTCAGCGCCTTCGCCCTCAAAGGCGCGCAAAAAGCGCCAACGATCGTAGCCGTTGCCATCCCCATCGTCTCTTTTGGTCTGCCGATTCTGGAAACGGTGCTCTCCATCATTCGCCGCCTTATCAGCGGACGCCCGGTCTTCACCGCTGATCGCGAGCACATCCACCATAAGCTTCTGCAGCACGGCCTCACCCACCGCCAGGTCGTTATTCTGCTCTACGGCGTCTCCGCGGTGTTTGCTCTGCTGAGTCTCTTCCTTCTCTGGCCAACTGGAAGTTCGCTGGGACTCGTGCTCTGCGTTCTCGGCATCGGCATCTGGATCGGAGTGCAGCACCTCGGCTACCTTGAATTCGGAGAACTCGCCCGCGTGGCCCACCGCACGCTGGATCAGCCGCAGATCTTCGTGAATAATCTCGCGATCCGCCGCGCTGTCGAGGAACTCAAGGTCGCGCGCGATTACGAACAGGTCCGCCGTATTCTTCTCGCGGCTTTCGGCAGTAACGATTTCGACGCTTTCGAACTACAGCTCGACGCCATCCCCGGAGAATTCGTGCCCTTCGGCTCCGATTCCGCCTCGCCTCACGCGCGAAAGAGTTCGTTCCACTGGACCAAGCCCGGCCTGCCCAAGGCGCTCGATCGCTCCGCAGTCTGGACTATCTCGCTCGACCTTCTGAATTCCACAAATCGCCACAGTGGAACTCTGATGATCCATCGCCTCTACTCGCGCCGGAATCTCCAGCTCGATGTCAACCTCCTCACGGGAGAATTCCCCACCGTTCTGGCCGACGCTCTGCATCGCACTCTGACCCATGCGCCGCAACTGGTTGCCATCGCCAACGACGACGCCCCGCTGGTAGCCGCCCAAGCCGGCTAGTCCCATCACTGTCATCTCATCCGGATTCGAGAGACCCTGTGTTCAGCACCCCAGGCGTTCCAATCGGATACACTAGGGGACTACTCCGAACATGCATATCCTTCACGTAGTCGGCGCGCGCCCGAATTTCATGAAAGCCGCGCCCGTCCTCCGCGCATTGTCAGCACAAGGCGTTCGCCAGACGCTCGTCCACACCGGACAGCACTACGACGCCGCCATGTCCGACGTTTTCTTCCAACAACTTGAAATGCCCGAGCCCGACTGCAATCTCGAAGTCGGCTCCGGCACGCACGCCCAGCAGACCGCGCGCATCATGATCGCCATCGAGCCAGTCCTGCTCGAGCGCAAACCCGACTTCGTCCTCGTTTACGGGGACGTCAATTCCACCGTCGCCGCCGCCCTGGTCTGCTCCAAGCTCGGAATCAAAGTTGCCCACGTCGAGGCCGGACTCCGCTCCTGCGACCGCACCATGCCCGAAGAAATCAACCGCCTCCTCACCGATCAGCTCTCCGATCTCCTCTTCACGCCGTCTCCAGACGGTGACGAAAACCTGCTTCGCGAAAACGTCGATGCGTCGAAAATTCACCGCGTCGGCAACGTGATGATCGACACTCTCGTCCGCCTGCTCCCGCGCGCCGAAGCCAAATTTTCCGCGGACATTCCTTCTCCCTACGCACTCGTCACCCTGCACCGCCCTTCGAACGTCGACGATCTCCCGTGGCTCAAGGAAATGCTTTCCACCCTCGCTGATCTCACCGGACGTCTCCAGCTCATCTTCCCCGTTCATCCGCGCACCCGTCAGCGCCTCGACGGATTCGGCTCAACTCTCATCACGAACTCCAAACTCCGCCTGCTGCAGCCTCTGCCTTATCTTGAATTCCTGGCATTACAAAAGCGCGCTGCGATGGTGATTACCGACTCCGGCGGCATTCAGGAAGAGACCACCTTCCTCGGCGTACCCTGCCTTACCGTCCGCGAAAACACGGAGCGCCCTGTGACAGTGACGAACGGAACGAATCAGCTAGTCGGAAGAGATTTGCAGAAATTGCGGAAGGCCGCAGACGAGATTCTTCAGCGCCCGCAAGCCCAGTCGCCGCGCTCCGTTCCGCTCTGGGACGGACATGCGGCCGAACGCATCGCACGACTGCTCGTGCGAGGTTCGCTCACATAAAGAAAAGCCAAAAGGGGAGGGTTTCAGTTACAGCTTTGCGCTGGCGTATGAGTTGATTTCGCAGTTAAGGCAGACTTCTTCAAAAGCAGGTGCCGTCCATTCCATAAATCCCCCAGCGGTCCAGTTGGACCGTGAATGTTCACTTCAGAATACCCAATCTCAATCCCGCAGGCAATCCTCCAGTAAAAAAATAAGCCCGCCAAACCTTTGTACAATTTCGGCATCGCACTCCGGCTTGCAATTTCTTGCACACTAAACGGTCCACCTTGTTTTCATCGCCTCACAACTTCGATTTCATCTTTTACATCAACAAGTCCACTTGCATATCTCACCCGGTTTTCCACATGGGAACCTGTTCCGTTACTTTTGCCCCCTTCGCTATCTGTTTACTTTCATCTGCACCGCGAAAGAAGCGAGGACGAAGAAATGTTTGGCAACACTGTGTATGGCAGCACTTTTCGGGACGTCCCTTTTGTCCCTTTGCAGTCCGCCACCTTCTGTGTGCAGTGTGAAATGATCAGCATCAACAGCAAGCCCTACTGCCTCGCCTGCGGAAGTCAGGCCCTGGTGGGTCTTTCGCGCATTCTCGGCGGATCTCTTCAGCATCAGCAGACCGCGCATCTCATTACCGATAACGAGCTCAACAATCTCGTTCGCGATCTTTTGCGCACCGTTCCTGACCCGCTCTCCGTCAGTTACGACGAACATTCGCGCGTGCCGTCGCTCGTGCAGCGCAGCCAGCTTCGCGTCGCAAATGCCGCGCATCCGGCCTCCGGATTCCGCGCCGTTTCGGCGGACGAAATCGAAATTCATCCCGCGGAACTTGACCTCGAGCCCGCCATCAGTGCCATCACGGAGCGTGCCCAGCATCTCACCGGAGCCACAGGAGCCGCCATCGCCCTGCGCGCCGGAGACGAAATCGTCTGCCGCGCCCGCGCCGGCCGCACCGCCCCCGATCTCGGCGTGCGTCTTCAAACCGACGCCGGTATCTCCGCCGAGGCCGTCCGCTCCGGAGAAATCATGTTGTGCCACGACGCCGAGCGCAATCCTCGCGTCGACCTCGCCAGTTGCCGCCGCCTCGGGGTCCGCTCGATTCTCGTTTCGCCCTTGCGCCATTACCGCCGCACGTTAGGCGTTTTCGAGGTCCTTTCCTCCACTCCTGGAGCCTTCGACGAACGCGACGTCGCCACCATGCAGCTTCTTTCCGGGATGATGGTCGCCGCCATCTCCCGCATCTCCAGCCTCCACCGCGAGCAACTCCTCCGCCGCGCCGGATAGAAGCCCACGATGTTCTTCCGAGTACTGAGTACCGAGTACTGGGTACTGCTTTTCCACAATCCGCGTTAATATGTACGGAAAAGCAGTTGGGCTCATCATGTCTTCTAATTCGACGTTGGCACTTTCTACCCCGAACCGGCGCCGGCGCGTGCGGCACAAGATTCAAACGCCGGCCTATGCCAGTTTTAATTCCGATCCTCAACAAACCAAGCTCGACCTCCACGAAATCGTAGACATCAGCGAAGACGGAATGGCCATCCAATGCCATTCTCCGCTTGAAATAAAAACTCAGCTCAATCTCTGCCTCGATCTAGCTGATTGTGCCGAGCAGATCTATACCGCCGGACAAGTCATCTGGTCCGACGATTCCGGACGCGCCGGTCTCCGCTTCTCCGATCTCGCTCCCGATTCGCTCGCCAGGTTGCGCGAATGGCTCTTCGTCAACGTAATGGCCGGAGTCGCCAACGGCGAAACCGAGATCGATGCTCTCAGCGACGCCGTTCCTCCCCGTCCGAACTACACCGATACGCTCGCCGCCGTCAGCGTCGTGCAGCGGCAGGTCGAATCCCTCGGGTCTGATCTCTCCGCCGCGCTGAAACTGATTGCCGACCGCGCTCTCGAACTCGTCCGAGCTTCAGGTGCCGCCATCGCGCTTGCCGAAAAAGATCCCGACTTCATGGTCTGCCGCGCCAGCGCCGGTAACGACGCTCCGCCGATCGGTGCGCGTCTGCAGGTCGGCTCTGGCTTCTCCGGCGAATGCGTCAAGGCGGGACGCCTTCTCCGCTGCGACGATGCCGAAACCGACGCCCGCGTCGATCGCGAAAGTTGCCGCGCACTCGGCATCCGCTCCATCCTCGCCGCTCCCGTTCGCTCCGACGGAAAATCCATCGGCCTCATCGAAGCCTTCGCCACCGGGTCCAATGCATTTTCCGAAATCGATGGACGCGTCCTGCAACGATTCGCTGACACCGTTCTAGCCGCCGTAAATCGCGCCGCCGGCTCCGAGAATTCCGGCTCGGGACCTTCTTCCGCTCCTGGCGGCGTGCTCTTCGCCTCAATCAACAACGAAAACGAAAAGGCCGACGACAAATCGGACGAGGAAAGGAAAGGAATCTCAGCTATCAGTCTTCCGCGCGCGCACTTGATTATTCTTGCCTGTGCGGCGGGAACTATCTTTCTCGCGCTCGGATATCATCTCGCGCCGTGGGTTCAGACTGAGGCCACTCCGTGGATCGCGGCCAAAATTCATTCTCGCGCCAACGCACAATTGCCCACGGTGCTTGCGTCCTCTCCGCCAGAGAAGACCAACGCCGTGTCTCCCGAGACCGCCGCGATCGATTCCGCAAGCTTCGACCAACTCACTCAAATGGCGCACAAGGGAGATCCGGCCGCCCAGAATGCTCTCGGACTCCGCTACGCCACTGGTGACGGCGTAAAGCTCAACGAACTCGAAGCCGTTCGCTGGTTCACCAAAGCCGCAGAGCAGGGTAACGTCCCCGCGCAATCCAAGCTCGGATCCATTTATTTCAGCGGACGCGGCGTTCCTGCCGATCCTAATCGCGCCTACTTCTGGATGGTCGTTGCCCGCCTCAGTGGAGACGAAGCCAGCAAAACTCTCTCCCCATTTGTTCGCGCCCGCCTCACCCGCGCCCAGGTCGCCGCCATCGAACTTGACGCGGACCACTGGCTCCAGCAACACCGCGCTGACAAACCCCCAGCCGGCCAACTAAAAGCCCGCAACTAAGGTCGTATCGATCGATAGTCCGCAATGGCGTCCAAGGAGCGAATCGCCGCCGTAGCCCCGAATTCAGCAACCAAGATCACAAAGCACTAATCATATCCACTATCCACTAGTCACTAGCCTCGGACCTCGAGCCCCGGCGCCAATGCTCCGCGCTAGAATATAAGCAGCACTTCCCATGCCCACCCTCCGCGAAATCCTCGACCAGCGCGTCCGCGAGGCCGCCCCCTCCCTCGTCGAAGATCTCGGCAATAATCGCGTTCGCTGCTTCTCCTGTGGACACTGCTGTCCCATTCCCGAAGGCCAGCCCGGAGTCTGCAAGGTCCGCTTCAATCGCGGCGGGAAACTCTACGTTCCCTGGGGATACACCGCCGGCATGCAGTGCGATCCAATCGAGAAGAAGCCATTCTTCCACGCGCATCCCGGAGCTCTCGCCTACAGCTTCGGCATGCTTGGTTGCGATCTTCATTGCGGATACTGCCAGAACTGGGTGACCTCGCAAGCTCTCCGCGATCCCGACGCCGTTTCGCCTCCGCTGAAAGTCACTCCGGAAACGATGGTCCGCGAAGCTGTCGATCTCGGCGCAAAAGTTCTCGTCAGCACTTACAACGAGCCGCTCATCACCAGCGAATGGGCCGTCGCCGTTTTCAAAGAGGCCCGCGCCGCCGGACTTCTCACCGCATTCGTTTCCAACGGCAACGGCACGCCGCAGGTTCTGGAGTTTCTCCGCCCCTGGATCGACCTCTACAAAATCGATCTTAAGAGTTTCGACGACCGCCATTACCACGAACTCGGCGGACGCATCGGCCCCATCCTCGACACCATCCGCCGCGTTCACTCAATGGGCATGTGGCTCGAAATCGTCACGCTTCTCATCCCTGGATTCAACGACTCCAACGATGAATTGAAGAAGCTCAGCGAATTCGTTGCCGGAGTCTCGCCCGACATCCCGTGGCACGTCACAGCGTTCCACACCGACTACAAGATGCAGGGCCCCCGACAACGCGACACCACCGCCGACGATCTTCTCCGGGCAATGGAGATCGGCCACGCCGCCGGCCTTCGCTACGTCTACGCCGGAAATCTTCCCGGCCGCGTCGGTGACGGCGAAAACACGATCTGCCCCCAATGCGGAGAGATCCTGATTCGCCGCTACGGATACTTGATCGAAGACTACAACCTGACTCCCGAGGGCCGCTGCCCGCGCTGTTCGCACCAGATTCCCGGCCGCTGGGCCCAGGAATTCGACGGCCAGATCGCCTCCCGCCCTTTCCTCCCACACAACCGCTCCCGTTTGTTTACAATCGCAAAGCACCTGTAAGCGCGAAGCATTTTCGTTCGTGGTACTTCGTGTCCTTGGTGGTTGATTTGTTTTTGCGATACCTCAGCATGCGCATCCAGAGAACGATTTTCGCGCTCATTGGTTCGATCCTGCTCACCTCTTGCTCCCCGCGCGACTTCCTCACCCGCCGTCTCGCCACCGACCTCATCGCGCAATCCGCCGCTTTCAAAGCCCCGCAAGACTTCGTTCTTCACACCGGAGTTGTTTCCAACGCGGCCTACGCCGCCCCCGAATATCTCGTCCTCGAACATCACGGATGGATCTCCGCCACCACCGTTGCCTGCTCACCCGGACTCACGCCTCCGCCTTGCTGGGACATCATCCTCACTCCCGCTGGTGTCGATAGCGTCCGCGCTCAAGTCTCCTCCGATGAAGCCACCAAGCCTTCGATCTCCATTCCGGTAGCTCGCCGCGAACTCATTGCTGTCACCGGCATCAGCAAAGATGGCACCACAGCCGACGTCGAATTCACCTGGAAATGGACCCCGCTCAACGAAATCGGCGCCGCTCTTTATTCCAGCGACATCCAATACAAATCCTCCGTCGGATTTCGCCAGTACGACGACGGATGGCGCATCGCCCCCTCTGTTTTGCGTCCGGGCCAGTCCATGGAAGACGCCCTCAAAAACGCCGAGCCTTCGTCGTGATCCCCTCTGCAGAAAAATCACATCCAGCCTGGACCGACTGGATCACCACACGCCGCCTCCGCGCCCACGCCGTGATTCTTGCGCTCTGTCTCTGGGGAGTCTGCGCTGTCGACTTCGCTACTCCGGGCCTCTTCGATCGCGCTGGCAATATCAAATTTCAGGATTTCATCCAGTTCCCAATTTCCGCTCGCCTGATTCTGCAGGACCGCGCGCACGATCTCTACAACGATCAAGTCCTAAACGATCACATCCGGGCCATCGCCGGCGGCGACACGCACGTCTTCCTGCGCTATTTTTACGGACCACAAGTCGCGCTCGCCTTCGTCCCACTCGCGAAACTTTCCATTCTTTCGCAAGCATGGATCTGGGGCGTACTTTCGTTGTTGATGTACTTCGTTTGTGTCCATCTCCTCTGGAAATCCTGTCCCGCATTGCGGGCTCATCGCCGACTGGCCGCGATCTGTGCCATTGCCTATCCTCCACTGTTTCACTTCTTCGTCCGCGGACAAATCTCCGCTCTTATCCTCCTCTGCTTCACACTCGCCTATCTCGCTTTTGAAAAAGATCATCCATGGCTCGCCGGAATCGCCCTCGGATTCCTTGTCTTCAAACCGCAATTTCTCCTGGCAATTCCTCTCATTTTCTTGCTGGCCCAATCGTGGAAGGCATTGGCTGGGCTTGTCGTCTCCGCCGCAGCCCAACTCGCATTCGCTCTGATCTATTTCGGCTCCGGCGTGATGCGATCCTACTTCGCCACGCTGCTTCATAGCGCAGGCCAGCCCAAAACCACAGAGCTCACCTTCTCTCCAATCCAGATGCACTCGCTCCGCAGCTTCTTCGTCCTCCTGATTCCCTGGCCGACCGCAGTGCTCGTTGCGTATCTTCTCAACGCCATCGCAGTCATTGCGCTCACAATCGCGATCTGGAAATCTTCTTCTCCACTCGCGATCCGCTTCTCCGCACTCATCCTGGCCGCAGTTCTCGTCAACCCACATATCTACATCTATGACTTGCTCGCGCTGGCTCCAGCGTTACTCCTGCTCGCCAACTTCGCCATTGAGAATTTCCAGACTCCATCCGTGTCTCTGCTAGGCCCGCTGCTCTATCTCGCCTTCCTGCTGCCTCTGTTCGGACCGCTCGCCCGATGGACGCACCTCCAACTCTCCGTCCCGGTTTTCGCCGTGCTCCTCTGGCTCCTCTGGCGAATCTCAAAGACTTCGCACGAGACTCCCGGTCACAAACTTGCCTCCACCGAATCGATCGTTGTATAACGCTTTTTCCCACCGGGGACCTATGCCAATCCGAAAATCTGCTGTTCTTCTCGCGCTCATCGTCATCTGTTCTTTCGCCGTTTCTGCCCAGAACAAGCCCAAGCTCACCCTCGACGAGTTCTTCAATTCGGTCAGCTTCCCGTCCGTTGAAATCTCTCCCGACGGAAACGCCATCGTCATCGAAACCGAGCGCGCCGACTGGGATCAGCAAATCTTCCGCCGCGACCTCTGGCTCTATCGCGAGGCCAGCAATTCCGGATCGCTCATCCAACTGACGCAATCCGGCCACGACTCCGAGCCCAAATGGTCGCCTGACGGAAAATGGATCGCCTTCGTCTCCGAGCGCAAATCCGCATCCGGTAAGAGCGACGATGCCGACTCCGACTCGAAAGACGGCGACACGAGCCAACTCTACGTCATCTCGCCGAACGGCGGCGAAGCCATCCAACTCACCGAAGGCGCCGAAGACGTCCACTCCTTCGCCTGGTCTGCCGATTCCGGAACCATCTACTTCGCCACTCGCCAGCCGTGGACCAAGCAGCAGAAAGACGACTACAAGCACGAATGGAAAGACGTAGTCCAATACCGCACCGCCGAGCGTGGAGACACAATCTTCGCTCTCGACCTTGCCGCCGCTCTCGCGCACCGCGCAGCCGAACCAGCGCGCGTCGAGAAGAAAGAAGGACAGTCTGCGCCGGAGCCTGATCTGACTCCCGGATCTCGCGCCATCGCCACGCTTCCGCTCCGCGCCGCGCGCCTGCTCACTTCGCCCGACGGAACGAAGCTCGCCATCCTTTCCAACGCCATAAATCAGCGCCAGGAAAAATATGAGGACGTCGAACTCTACGTATTGAACTTGAAATCGGAAAATGGATCTTCAACAGCCGAACCCAAGCGCCTCACCCACAACACCGCCGTCGAAACCCAACCACGCTGGGCTCCCGACTCGCGCCACATCTTCTTCACCGTTGAGATCGGAGACGTCTTCGGCGCCTACCGCGACCTTCAGCCGCATCTCTACTCGGTTGACATCGACAGCGGCAAAGTCGAGCAGTGGGCCAAGGATTTCATCGGATCCGTCGAGCGCTATTCCATCGAAGGCGATCACATCCTCGCCGACGCTCGCATCGGCACCGAAGTCCAGATGTATTCCGTCAGCAAGTCTTCCGAATCTCTTCATGAACTCACAGGATGGAAGGGCACGTACGCGAACGTCTCAAACGCCACGCATTCTCCGAAAATTGCCTTTGTCTACTCCTCGCTCGATAAGCCCGACGAGGTTTATCTCTCTGACTCCAGCGGAGACATCGATCACGCCCGCGCCATCACCAGCTTCAATCACACACTCGCCGCAGCCGATCTTCCGCAGGGGAAGCCTTATCAGTGGAAAGCTGACGACGGTACCACAGTCGAAGGAATGCTGATCTATCCTCCTGGCAAATTTGAGGCCAAGCATCTGCCCATGTTCACGCTCATCCACGGAGGTCCCGCCGACGCCGATGGCAATCACTTCGAGGCCGACTGGTATCAGTGGGGAGCGCTCGCCGCGACTCACGGATGGCTCGTCTTCGAGCCCAACTACCGCGGCTCCACGGGATACGGCGACAAGTTCCTCATGCAGATCGTTCCGCAGATCGTCTCCAAGCCCGGCCGCGACATTCTCGAAGGCGTTGACGCGCTCGTGAAAGACGGCATTGCCGATCCCGACCACCTCACCATTGGCGGCTACAGCTACGGCGGATACATGACCAACTGGCTGATCACGCAGACCACGCGCTTCAAAGCCGCGGTCACCGGAGCGGGCGCTGTCGAGCACGTCGGCAACTGGGGCAATGACGACACGACTTACGACGACGCCTACTTCCTCGGCGGACGTCCGTGGGAAGCGCAACAGCGCTATCACGATGAAGCCGCCATCTTCCAGATCGATAAAGTAAAGACGCCCACGCACATGGTCGCAGGCGCAGATGACATTCGCGTTGCGGTGCTCGAAGATTACTTGCTCGAGCATGCGCTCTACTCGCTGGGCGTTCCAAATGCACTGCTGGTTTTTCCCGGCGAAGGCCACTCGCTCTCAAAAAATCCGTGGCACGGAAAAATCAAAGTGCGCGAAGAGCTGAAGTGGCTCGACAAGTACGCCGGGGCTCCGGAGTAGCGCCCGGGTGCCGTTCTTAGAGATGCAGATCGCCGCATCTCTGCGTGCACAATCGTGGAAGGCGAGCGCTACAATGCTCGAAGCAAAGGAGACGCCATGTGCTTCTCTCGTCTTCTGATTCTTTCGTTTGTAATTGCAATTTTCGCCGGCGCACAATCAACCGGCTCTGCTCCTCAAAGCAAGTCCTCTTCGGCTGACCAGCCACGCACGATTCGCATTGGCGTTGCTCTTATGGAGAATCGCTCCGGCCGCAACGCGAGCCCCGAATGGGAGCGCGATCAGCTTCTGCGCGAGTTGAAGGCCAGGCGAACGAAGCGCAAATCGCCCATCGTGATCGAAGCTGTTGCCTTGCAGGCCTCTTCCAAAGAGGACGCCGCCACTGAAGCCGCGCAAAAGAAATGTGATTACTTCGTGCTCACTACGATGCTCGATCCTCGGCAGGGGCCTGGGATCTCCGGAGGCCCTGACGGAGTTGCGCCCGCCCCTGTCATCCTCGGAAACGGGAACTCGAGTCAAATGCTCGCGATTGACTTCGCTATTTTCAATACGTCGGATCTGCGAACGTTCGCGCAAGGAACGTCCACTGCGCCGGTGGAGGAAAGTAACGACGTCCGGGCGGCCGACGATGCCATTCGCCTGATGGCAAACCAGATTGCCAGCGAGCTGCGAAAAAAACCTGCACCAGCAATTGATTAGCGCGGCCGGGTCTTCGGGATGACGCATTCAGGCAACGTTCGAATTGCGTGAATCACTCGCAGCGAAGTGCGCGGTTGACCGCGATTCGTCCGTGCCCATAAAATCAGAACGAGCCTGTGGCTCGGGCTCTTCCAATCCAAAACTGCCCCCTCGTTCAACGGCAGGACAGCTGACTCTGGATCAGCATATCGGGGTTCGAATCCCTGGGGGGCAGCCAAGCTTTTTGCAAGTCCTGAGTTCAGGGGCCAGAGGCTAGAAAACCGCGGCAGCCTCTTTCCGGGCCCTCGTTCTACCTGCCCGTTTTCTAGCTGCACGTTTCTGGCTGGCACGTGCGTACATCAGGCGCTGCGCGAAATTATTTGATCGATCCCGCTAAAATATTCCAGATAAACGGGTTGCTGGTCTTGCTTCGTTTTCGTGCTTGCAAAATCCTGGAAATAAACAATTTACGGGTAAAATCTTCCAAAATAAGGACTTAACGAAGACCTTGAGCTGGTCTAGGCAACCCATTTTTTTTCAGATCGATTCCCGCAAAATATTGATTCCAAGCCTGTTACGTCATGCAGATCGAAGTCGCGCCTGGCAAAATATTGTCAAAGAAGGACTTACGCGCAAAATATTCCGGAATAAGGACTTAGCTAGTCCCGAGTCCTGAGTCCCGAGTCCTGGTCTGGGCCTCGAGACTGGAGGCCACTGACTCGAAAATCTGGTCCGACATCCTCCGAATTTCCTGCGGTGCAATGCGCACGTTGGAATTGTGCGCTTGTGCGGGCTGTGAGAATCAAGGTTGGACGTCACAATGCAGACGATTTTTCTGTGGAAAACTTCCGCGTACGTCCAGAACGAAGCGTGTTTGACTGGAGGGTGCTGAAGTCTTTCTGCGCGTTTGCGTGATGCGGAGTCCCGCAGTCCTTAGCTGTGACCTTTCAACACGTTGTTTCTTAAGAAATGAATAGTCCATTCGAGTCAACCGGAGAAGGGCAAAGCACCCTCTGAAGTAGGGTAGCTTTGAAAGGATGGAGCCGGGCCCCGAGGGCCGCCGGAGGGCCGAAAGCGCGGATCTCGGTTGGGTAGACCGCGAGTGTCGGCGAAAGCTCGTCGGACCACACTGTGGCGACGAAAGGGACAAACAAAATCACTTTAGTTTTGCCAAATATAGCAACTCTTGGCAAACGTTCCTAAACTCAGTCGAGACCTTGTCGATATCCTCGCGATGCGCGGTGTACCGGCGACTGTGGGCTGACATGTCCCCTAAATTCTTCAACTTAGGTAACGCCGTTTTTGTGTTTCGCCCTAAATTCCAAGCCGTTTCTTGTGAAACTTTGTCTATGAGATCAGACAAATAGAAAAAGTCACCCTTTTGGTTCTTTATGCGGTCTGCAATTCGGTATTCCTCAAAGCACTCAATGATTAAAGTCTCTAGCAGACGGCGCATCATTACAGCGCAACCGTCAAACCAGCCCTTCTCATAGCAGCCATTTATCTGAAACACGATCTTCTCGACGTAACCCCTCGTGTCACGCACCATCGCATGTGGGAGTATGAATTGATTCGACGGTCGAGTTCCGTCGGACGGTGGAACGAAGGTTTTCGGTGCGTCCGCCTTGAGCTTCTCTACTAGCTCTGCTACCGCGCGACCAGCTTCAAACAATGTGTTCGGGTCAGTCACGTGGGTAGAGGTGCTTCGCCATGCTGGCAAATATCTGATCGATTTGATCGGGCGTAGCGTCAGCGGAAATGTGCACCTGGAGATTGATATTTATGCCTGGCGCCGGCGGTTCCTTGCTTCGCGGCGGCTGTTCGATATGCGTTATTGGCGCTCCTTCTTTCACACGGTCTCTTTCAGGGCGAGCTACAGCTCGCGGCGTAGATCGGCGACTGCTGTCATCACCCGATGCTGGGCGTTCTTTCTTTTTTTCTGTGTCCGGCTCCTTGGACGCATCCGCTTCCATAATGATGGTGTAAAGCGAAGCCATCCGGCGGGCTGCAACTTCTCCGAGGCCGGTGTGGTTCGCGAACCACCTTTCCGCACTTGCACGGTCTGTGGTGGGGTCAGGCACGGCTTGGAGCAGATCTTCTGGGTAAATCTCCGAAGCTATGGCTTTACAGATTTCGGGGTAGTGTCCATCGTCTCGCCATAAGCGCGCTCGTTCTCCTGTGCGTCCCTCCTCGTCGATAATCTTCAGATCTTTTAGGTACGGGAGGATGTTGCCACGCGCAGATTCGACCCGCATTGCCAACACGGTCGCGATGTAGTTGTCCGTCACCACACCTGGGATACTTTGTTTAAACTTCTTCCGAATCGTCCACCAAGCACCTACAGGTAGCATGGGAAAACTTTTCTTCTGATCAGCCATGAAAATTCTCTCCTGATCGACAGACTGTGTGCCTCAATTCACCTGTATGCTGTCCGACCCATCCTTCCAAAGCGGCGGTACGGCGTGCTCTTCCACTTTCAATTCGAAACGGACGTGGACATCGAATCGCTTCTTAAACTTCTCCGCTTCATCTTCACCCAAGTACTCCTCAAATCCGCGTCGCCAGGGGACATGACGACCGGTGAACCTTATGAGAGTGGCATCGAATCGCCCGATCTCGACCGGCATCTTGTGAATCAGCAAAGCCTTCACGTTAGACTTAAGCTCGTCGACGCGCTTTTGCATCGGAGCTATTAGCCGCTCCAGTTCGATGATCTCTTCCAGTTCCTGTTGTGTGACCTGCACCTGGATCTTTGGTTCGGACGCCATATCTGAACTCCTCGTTCGATGCCGAGATAAGCTCCCGCATCGAACCCGCCTTCAAGTACTGTGACCACGCAAATTCGAGCAGTAGCCTGCCAAAATTAGAAAGTGATCTTTGCTCCATCTCCGCTGCCTTGAGAAACTCCTCTTTGAGCTCTTGATCAAGTCTTATAGAGATAAAATCCTTCGATTGTGGCATGGCCCCTCACCGCACGAGTTAGCTGGCTTCTGTCGATATCGTAGGTATACCTTTATTGAGTGTCAATACCTCTGCGGAAGTTTTCTGTGGAAAAGCTGTTGGGAACGAGGGTTTTGAAGGAGAAGCGCCAGGAAAACTGTGCATCCATAACAAACATGCCTAAAATCACCTCGTCTCGCCTGCTGTATTGCTGAGAGACCGCTGTAGCGTCAATGGTTTGACTACGTTGCGGTCGCCCTCAAAGGATCAGCATATTGGGGCTCTTGCCCACTCAAGCCAAAATCGGGCTTGAATGGGCCACCCCTCGTGAATCAATTTCCTTTCGGAATTCCATCAAGGATCTCTGCGAGGTCCCGATGGCCTGCTTTTCGTGCTAGCTCGATCAGCGTGGCGCCTTCGGGGGAGCGTACCGTCTTATCTGCGCCGCGGTCGATCAGCAGGCGCGCGATTTCTTCACGAGCGCGCGTGACGGCGTAGGCTAGCGGAGTGTGCCATGCTTCGGCGTCATAGGGAAAGAGGCCGTAATCGCGGAACGGGCGGTTCAGGGCTGCGGGGTCTTCTTCGAGGACGGCTTTGACGCGGTCCGGCATGTCGTATTGAATGGCCTCGATGATGTCGATGGGTCCGCGCAGAATCAGGTCGCGGGCTTCTTTATGGCCGGAATAGTCGGCCCATCCGGCGGGGGTGCCGTGATACTTCTCTTCGCGCGCGCGGACATCGGCTCCGTGCTTCATCAGCGCGTCAATCGCGTTGAGGTTGCCGTACCAGGCGGCGGCGTGCAGCGGAGTGTATCCGCTGGTGTTGTCGATCGACGTCTTCGGGTTATCGCGCACATTCACTGACGCCCCATTGCGGATCAGCGCCTCGACTACATCACCCGGCGCGCGTTCGGCGGCGCGAATGATCAGGTTGCCCCATCGGCACCCGGGGTTCAATGTCCCGGGATCGCTACGCAGCAGTTTTTCGACGTCGGTGGTGCGATGCAGAGCCAGTGCAGCGGGCAGCCGCACCTTCGCTCCGCGCTGCAGCAGCAGCTGTGCCAGATCGTGCTGACCGCGGAATGCCGCCACGTCGAGAGCGGAGAATCCGGCCTCGTCGAGCGATTCCGTATTAGCGCCAAGGTCGAGCAGCGTTGTAATTGAGGCCGGCTGATTCTTCATGACGGCGAGGTGTAGCGGCATGCTCCGCATGATGGATCCGTTCATCCGCCGCTCGAGATCGGCTGGCGTGCGCGCGACCAGCTCACGAATCTTTTCTCCTTCGCCCATGGCAACCGCAGAAAAAATGTTGTGTCTCGCGCCGTGGGCGAGGAGATAGGGAACGATCTCGGGATGGGGCTGGATGTAGTCCCACGCGGTTGCCCATCCGATGACGCCGAGTTCGTGGTAGTCGCCTTCGCCGATCGTGTCGGCTCCGTGCTCGACCAGAAGACGAATGATGGGGAAACGATGCTTCTCGACCGCGAAATGGAGCGGATACGCGTTGTCGCCTTCGCAGCGGATGTTGGGATTGGCGCCACGATCAAGCAGGAGCTTGACGGCGGCTTCGCTATTGCCGAAGACGGCCTGGTGCAACGCCGTGCGCACACCTTCTCCGCCGCGCTCGTTGATGAGGTCCGGATGCGCGTCGAGCAGGGCGTTGAGGCGGGCGAGATCGCCTTTTCCGGCGGCATCGCGGAGAGACGCGAAGGCCTCTGCTGTGGAGCTGGCGGCTTCGAGCGTTTTGACATGAGACTGCAATTTGGACCAGGAGGAGAATCCGTATTCGATTGCAAGGACGAGCTGGGAATCCGCAAGGGTGAACGGGGAAGTGGCGAGATCTTTTTGCGACGCGTTTTTATAGCGCGGATGGTTTTCGCGAATGCGGGCCAAAGCCTCGGAATCGGCCGCTTGCTGGCGCTTCAGGAGCGACTTGGCTTGTTTCTTGAGTTGTTCGAGACTGGGATTTGGCGGGAGCTGCTTGGACATGGAATCTCCTTTCATGGGTCGCCTGTGTCCGCATTGCAGGCAGAAAGAAGATTTGTCAGATTGTGATCGTGCAATTTTGCAGGGTGGGCTTGGCCCTTTCCGCGGACTGGATGCGCCCCGCGCGCTGAGATGCAACGATAATCCGGGTTCGTTTCCAAAGTCAACAGGTTGCCTCTGGCTTGAGCAATAGAGGGTGTTGCTCGCGTGATTTATTTCCCAGCAAACAAAGCGTCCCCTTACAGGTCATGGTTTGCGATCTTCTGTTCTGGTCGGGCTGATGGAATGGAAGTCAGACCTTGAGCGAGCCGCGGAAGCCACGGGCGGCGTAGTAGGATTCGGCGCCGTTGTGGTAGACGAAGACCGTGTCGAAGCGGCGGTCGCAGAAAAGAGCTCCACCTAGCTTGCGGATGTTGGCCGGCGTTTTGATCCAGCTGGAGGTTTTGGTATCGAACGCGCCGAGTTTCTGGAGATCTCGATATTGGTCTTCGGTGAGAAGTTCGATGCTCATGGCGGCGGCCATTTCTGCGGCGCTGCCTTTCGGTTTGTTTTCTTTTCTCGAGTCGAGTGCTTCGCGGTCGTAGCAGAGACTGCGGCGGCCTTTCGGACTCTCGTCGGAGCAGTCGTAGAAGAAGTATTCGCCAGCCTTTTTGTCGTGAGCGACGATGTCGGGCTCGCCGCCGGTTCGTTCCATCTCGCTAAGCGACCAGAGTTTGTCAGGAGTCGCTTCGAGCTTTGCCTGGATTTTGCTCCAGTCGAGGCCGGGGTGGCGGTTCATGTTCTTCTCGAAGCGGGATTGAAGGGCTTTGAGGAGTTCGTCGCGTTGCTTCGGAGAGAGAGCCGATTTTGGCATCGTATCATCCTTTCGCCGCTGAGTACGATAGTTCGACGAAGCCGTTCTTGTAGGCGGCGACGTTCTTCAGAGTCCATCTTTTCTCTGGGCGGGAATTGCCGAAGAGGCGGAGTCCTTCGCCTAAGAGCACGGGCGCGATGGTGAGACGGATTTCGTCCACCAGTCCGAGTTCGAGAAAATGCTGGGACAATATGGCTCCGCCGACCAGCCAGATGTTTCGATAGCGAGGCGCGAGCTTCGCGTCCACTAATTCTTTGAGATCGCCGGAATAGAATTCGACGGTCTTCTTCGTGTTCTCTGGCGGCCATTTTCTGGTGGTGACCACTATGACTGGAGTATTGCCGTAGGGCCAGCCGAGTTCGAGCGCGTGTTCATAAGTGCGGGAGCCCATCACATAACAGTCGATGGATTTGAGGAAGGCCGCGATTTCTTCTTCGGAGATGGAAACGCCGGCTTCGTAGACGCCGCTGGTTTCCATCCAAGAGACGGTGTTGTCCTTTTTCGCGATGAATCCGTCGAGGCTGGAGACCATGTGCAGGATTACCGTACGTCGGTTATTTTCGTTTGCCATTCGTGCTTCTCGCTCTGGTTTCCCAATTGCCAGTATTGCCACGTTATCCCGACTAATCGTCGAGTCCCTTGCCGTTTAAAATCTGCTGCACATATTTTTCTACTCGTGCCTCGCGGGTTTTGGATTGTTTGGGTTGAGAAAAATAATAAAGGTATCCGCGTTGGCGTCCAGGCGTGAGGGCGGCGAAGGCGGTTTTCAGGCCGGGGACTTGTTTGAGTTTCTTTTGGAATTCGTCGGGAACTTTGTATTCGGAAGTTTTCTTGAGTTTTACCTTCTGACCGGATTTTTCAACGTCGATGGCTTCCTGAATGTAGCTTTTCAGGATCGATTTCATGTTGATGATTTGTTGAAGAGTGGTGAAGCGGATCTGGCGGGCGGCCTGATGCTGGCCGGGCGTGGCGAGAATGCGATGGGGATCCTTTAGCAACGCGCCTTTGAAGAACATGAGGGCGCAGTATTCCTTGAATCCGTGGATAAGAACTACGTTCTTTTTCCCCAGCGAGTAACAGGGCTGGTACCACTTCAATTCTTCGGTCAAGGGAAAATCGAGAACGACGGTTCGCAATGCCTCGAATTCGTCCTGCCATTTGTCCGCGTGCCGGAGGATGGAGTCCACCTTGGGATTTCGTTGATTCATGCGGATACTCCGAAATGTAGTGAGCTTATATCCTAGGCCGGCTTTTTTGAAAACAGCCGGCGAACCGCGTGGCCTTTCCACATCCACAAGCCCGAAAGGATCATGATGGGAACGAAGATGAATCGGGTGCGGAAAGCGTACAGGGGAAGTTTGTCGAACGGGCTATAGATGTAGCCGAGGATCGGAATGCTGAAGATGAGGTGAATCCAGCGGAAGATCCAGCGGGGGATGCTGCGGTTTGAGATATTCGCGGCGGTGGCGGATGCGGCCATGAGTTACTCCTTCTGATTTGGCGGCTGCCCACTCAAGCCAAAGTCAGGCTTGAATGGGCCACCGGTTCGACTTATGTGGATTCGGTGCCGAACTGCTTTGCATATTCGACGTGCAAGCGCTGCCAGCCGGCGTGCTTCATGGCCGGTGGCCCGGCGATGCGTCCGATGGGATCGCCGGCGAGATGGTGATCGAGCACGTCAAAGCAGATGTGCCAGCCGGCGGCGCCCATAGCAATATAGCGTTCCCCGATATTGGTCCAGAGCGTCAGGCGCGTGCCAGTGCCGTGCGGTTCGAGTTCCCAGCGGATGTCGAAGCCTCCCCAGTTGTACTCGAGCACCCGGGGAGGGTCGGCGTGCTTCACGACGGTTTCGGTCACGCGCGGCGTCGGCAGGCCCGCGGTGGTGAGCTTCACGGTGACTCCGGGCGTGCCCAGGTTGCCGTCGGCGTCGAAGGGAGCCCACTCGCGGAGATGCTCCGGGTCGGTCAACGCCCTCCAGACTTTCTCAGGAGGGTGGCGCAGTTCGCGGACTAGAACCAGCGTTCGCTTGCCGCCAACTTCTTCGATGTGCGCCGCGTTGGCCGGGCCCGGTGAGTAGTGCTCTCGATCGGTCATCTGCTTCTCGTCTTTCTTTTCGTTGGTGTTGGTGGATCCATGCGGTTGAGGTAGCGTTCGAGAGCATTCACGTACGCGGACCAGAACCGCCGAAATTGCGCGAGCCAACGGGCTGCCATACCTTTGCCTGCGTTACCAGCGCATCGGCTGCGTGAGCTGAATGAGATTACCGCAGGTGTCGTTGACCATGGCGATTTTGGAAGCTGTCACGTCCTTGGGCGGCATGGTGAACTCTGCGCCGCGCGATTTCGCCCGCTCGTAGTCCGCCTGCAAATCGTCGGTGAAGAACATGGCAGCAGGCTGATTTTGCTGCAACAGTGCTTGCTGATAGGTCTTGGCCGCCGGGTTGTTGTTGAGCGCGAGTTGCAGCTCGGTGCCATCCGGATCTTCGGCTGAAGCCACAGTGAGCCAGCGATACGGACCATTGCTGAAGTCGGACTTTTTCATGAAGCCAAGCACATCGGTGTAGAAGCGTAGCGCTTTTTCCTGGTCGTCGACATAGAGAGTCGTCAGTTTGATTTTCATCGTATTTTCCTTTTTCTAAGATTCGCGGGCGGGCCGCGTTGTTACTTTCTTCTTTCTCTTTTGTGGCGGTTGATCCATGTGGTCGAGGTGGCGTTCGAGGGCATCAACGTGAGCGGACCAGAAGCGGCGGTACTCGTCGAGCCATGAGGCAGCGTCCTTTAAAGGGGCCGCGTGGAGGCGGCAGGGCCGCCACTGAGCTTCGCGGCCGCGCGAGATCAGGCCGGCCCGTTCGAGCACTTTGAGATGCTTGGATACGGCGGGCATCGACATCTCGAACGGCTTGGCGAGTTCGGTCACGGAGGTTTCGCCGAGAGCCAGCCGAGCCAGGATGGCGCGGCGGGTAGGGTCGGCGAGTGCGGCGAAGGTGGAAGTAAGTTGATCCTGCATTTGTTATAAACCAAACAGTTAAATAACCGATGGGTTAAATATAAGGCGGTTCAGAATTCGTGTCAAGCGGTTTTTTGGAAAAAATCATGGTTTGTTGGCGAGCCCCGAAGGCACTCTATCGCACATCGATCTTACGATTTGCTTTTCCGGCCACATCCCGTGAAAGATCAAAGACAATGAGGCGATTCCCTCACCACGTTCGTGCTATTTTCGAGGTTCTGCGAAACTAATAATGATTCATACAAGCAGCCGGAGAGAAACGTAATGGAATGCAAGGCCAAAGAAAAGCTGGAACAGCACCTTTCCGATATTCGCAAAATGGCGACCATTCAGGGCCTGAGTTCGGAACAAAGAGAAGCCGTCGCGCGCGCCGAGCGCTTTGCGATTCAACTCGTGAAGGAGCACGATGCGACTGGACATGAAGGGAAGAGATGTCCTTTTGCCACCATGCTCTGAGAGGCGCGCCATCGCATCGACTAATGCACTCGTTCGCTACCGGCTGTTGATTTGAACATCGGGTTGTGCGCTTCCCGCCGGCGCATGTGCCGAAGCACCAGGATTCGTTCTTCCAGCACCTCGTTGATCTCCTTCATGTGCAACTCCAACGCGTCCAGGTCATTGCGCGATTCGACGAGCTCCCGGCAAAGATTGCTGACTGCAGCTTCAAAGCTCGCATTCCACATCCCGGCCTCCAGGAAGTAGCGGGAATATTGGATGCTTGCCTTAGCAATGCCGGTTGACTTGAAAGTTGTTTTGGAGATTATCCCTGCAGAGTTGAATGCCGGCTTCTCAGGGCTGGTACGCGCTATCGCGCGCCGAGTGATCCCTGAATCTAGAAGCTGAATTTCATTTGAAATTCGAGGCGGCGATTGTTGGCGGATTCGAGGAAGCCGGTGCCTCCGAAGCTGGCAGCACCCGCACTCTGGTTGGCTTGCCCGAAAAACGGTGAAGTAATGTCGCCGATGATGGGGCCGGGATTTTTATGGTTGATGATGTTGCGCATCGAAGCCGAGAGTGAAATCGTGTAGCGATTCTCCGAGCCACTGGAAATTTTCCCGCCAGATTGCGTCGCTGCCGACGTGGGCATACGGCCGAATTCGAAAAGCTTGGTGAGGCGCAAATTCAAAAGGACATAACCCGGACCGCGGCCATAATTGCGGGAAAGAGTCGGTTCGCCGGGACCGGGATTGGGATCGAGCAGTCCGTACTGCGTTTGAATCAACCCCGGTTTGGTTGGATCCGGGGAGATGCCGGGACGGGCATTAAAAAGAGTGTCGCCGTAAATGTCGCTTCCCGCGGTGATATCGAAGGGGGGCCCGGAGAGCATCCTGAGCATCGGGGCGATGCGGAACTTCCATCGTTCGAAAGTCCCGCCGAATACAACCGAGTTTCGAATGTCCGTGATGGCCGGCCCGTACTCTCCAGAGAAGTTGTAGGGATTCGCCGGAGTCGTGGTCAGCCCGTCGGTGTTGCTGAATGCTCGATTCAACGTGTAGTTGGAGAAGAACGACAGGCTCGAAGTCGGTTTTGAGTTCACGTTCAGGATCATCTGATTCTGGTTGTACAAGCCGTCGGAAACCATCTGGAAGACGGGCGCATTGAATCCTAAAGGAAAAGTGCCGCTGCCTGGGACGGACGGGTCGTAGGTGCCGGGAAGGGGAGCATTCACATCCAGCGTGCGCAACTGGTGGAGTCCATGAGAATTCGTGTAGGTGACGGCAAGCGTGGTTCGGGGCGCCAGCTGCCTCTCGAGAGTCACGGCGGATTGCATGATGTAGGGCGACCGCAGCGAAGGACTGACCTCCTGGATTGAAGACGGCACGGTAATCGCCGGAGGATTGGGAAACGAATCGGGGCTGTTGATCACAAATTGCTGCTGTTCGGTGCCGTCGAATCGTCTCGCGGTGATGATGTTTGCGAGCGCGAAGCGATCGTAAAAGATTCCGAATCCCGCGCGCAGAACGAATTTCGATTTCCCTCCCGGCTGCCAGGCGATTGCGATTCGCGGCGCAAAATCGCGGGAATCAGAAATGTTCGTCTGCCACTCGTAGCGCAATCCAGGGCTGAGAACGAGGTGAGGCGTAATGTGCCATTCATCGCCAAAGAACGCACCAACGTCCGTCTGATTCGCATTAATGCCTGGAACTCCGGCATAGGCGGAGTACTGAGTTGCGCCTCCGCCGAGGGCTCGAATCTGAGCAGGGGAATCGCCCATGCTCTGGAATAAGAGCGTGCGGCGATATACCTCGATGGATTGGAGCGGGATCAGCACCGGATTGCCAGAGCCGTCCAAAACCGGCTGGTTGCTGGCATCAAGTTCCGGGCCGATTCCGCCGCCGAAGGTGAACGTGCCTCCAAAATTTGCCTGCGAGACGTTGGAGTCTCCCGTCTCTCGCACTCTGACTCCGAAGTGGAGCGTGTGATTCTTGTGAATGATCGTCGTGTAGTTCTGGAACTCGTAGTTGTTCTGGGCGTCGTAGACAGGGCCGAGTTGCGAACCGCCTCCGTTGAAGGCGCCCAGCACTTGAACCTGCGAGCCGGGAGTGTTGGGCAGAGTGGAGCTTGCGATGCGAAAGAACTGAAATCGCGCCTCGTTGACTGCGTGGCTGCCGAGGGTGGCAGTGTCGCTTGCCTGAAGCGTGTTGCTGAGGTAACGAACGTGATTCGAGAGTGACACAAGGTTCAGGCTGCCGACGCCGGAATCGGCGATGTCCGCCTGTTCGACGCGGTAACGAAAAGAGAGAGTGTGACTTCCATTCAGTTGATAGTCGAGGCGGGGGCTGACAATGATGCGCCGCTGAGGCACGGTGAACACGTCCGTGAACGGTGTAATTGCAAAAGTCTGCGGATCAAGCGTTACCGTGTCGATGTTGGCTCCGTTATCGATGGCGGCGCCATCCACATCGAGGAAGAAAGACAGCTTTCGATTCAGCGGCCCTCCGAGGTCCCCACCATATTCGCGCAGCAGGAAGGGAGCCTTTTGTTGGGTGTAGGGATCGCGGGAATTCCAGACGCTGTCGCCGAGATTGAAGTGAGCCTGGCCGTGATACCGGTCGGCTCCGGCTTTGGTAGTGATCTCGATGCGTCCGTAACCCAGCTTGTCGTATTCGGGAGAAAAAGGGTTCTGGTTGATCTTGACTTCACGAATGGATTCTTTCGAAGGCAAATCGCCGTTGCTGAAGCCATCGATGTAGAGAGCGCCGCCGCTTGGGCCCGCAGAAGGTCCGGCAAGCGCCTCCAGATCCGCGGCCAGGTCTTCCTGACTGTCGCCCAGTACTTCGAGGTCTTTCCCCTGAAGAATCGTAGAGCTGGCGTTGCTGGTATTTTCCACGCTGACGGTCGGGCCGGTTTGTTCCTGGACATTGATGTTCTGCCTTTCCGTCTGCACCTTGAGCGTTAGATTCATGGCTTGCGGCCGGGCGGACAATGTAACCGCGATTGGCTCAGGAAGAATCAGATCAGCTGCGGATGCCTGCAGCGTATAGCGGCCGGGTACGAGCCCGATGAAGGAGTAGTTGCCGTTCTTGTCGGACTGCACAGACCGGGCCGTGCCTGAGGCATCGGTGATGGTGACCGTGGCGTTTGGCACGACAGCCCCGCTTGGATCAGTGATCGTGCCGTGGAGGGCAGAGGTTTGCGCGAAAGCCGTTCCGGCGCTGATGAGCGCAACCGCTGCAAGGGTGAAGAACGATCGGGCAAATCCGCAGCCTGCATTCCGGGATGGGGAGACGAGATTCACAGTTGACGATTCGGGCCAGGGCAGAATCGTAATTATCCCATCTGGAAGCTGAAGGCTAGCTGAAAGCAAACCGCAAGATGATGGAAGGGCAAGGGCTTAAGACCTTATCGCCCGATCAGACGCAGATCTGACGTTAGTGGGATGGGCCCGAGTCTTTCGGCGCATGCGACGTAAAACGCTTGAGAAGGAATTCGCGGATCAGGTTCGATGCGGCATCTCCGCCGAGTCCGGCCAGGCCATTGAAGAGGACGAGCGAGGCTCCCCGATCGGAAGCCGGGTAGTAAAGATTTGAAATGGCGGCCGCCGAAAAATTTCCGAGTACCAGAGAATAGTTGGGTTGCCAACGTCCGTTGTCGCCCCTTGCAACGACTGCGGCAGATACGGCATACAGTGCGCGCGACTTGAAACTACCCGTGCCCTTGTAGAAGTAGCGCGGGTCCTGATGAAAGATGGATGGAAATACAGCTCTGGCCAATAGAGTGCCGGACAGGTGATTTGCGAACGCAGCTCCGTATCGCTTGCTGTATCCTTCGAAGCCTGAGCCGTATGCGGGAAAGATTCCCTCATATTGTTCTGCGCCGGCGATTCCCGCGACGCTCAACAGCGAGACAGGATCGAAGACCGATCGAAGGCCCAACTGGTATTTCTGTTTCGCCAGCATGGGCGGCGCATTCCAATCGTAGGAACTATAAAAATTCGGGATGACGCCGACAATGCGCTGTTGCTCGGCGATGTGAACCTGCTCTTCCGATAATTGCTTGCTGTTTCCGTTCACGGTCACGCTGGCGGTAACCGGTGAAATCTCGAGCGTAACTGGCGGAACTATGTGAAACTCGCCGGCGCTCAACAGAATGTTGGAAGAGGTGAAAGTGGTCATTCCCGGCGCGCTCACCGTAAGTTTGTAAGTATCCGGCGGCAGACCCGGGAAGGCGAACTGTCCATCGCGGCCAGATTGCGCATTTCTCGCCGGACCTGCTGGATCCGATAGCGTTACCTGTGCCCCCTGCAGGACATCTCCGTTTTTGTCCACCACGGTTCCCGATAATGTCGCGCTGTTCTCCGGATTGGAGGAAGTCTTTGTAGATTGAGCGCCAGCCTGAGAAGGGGCATCCGGAAGACTCGTGATGGAATCAGCCGAGCTTGCGGTCTGTTGCGCGAAGAGTGGAAGTGTTATCAGCGAGACGAGCGAAATTGAAGATAGCAAAACGTATTTGAAGAGAAGAACTTTCATTCGCAGGGTCATCAGTACAGTTTTTTGGACTCTCGGATACTCTCCCTATATGCACTAGATGCACATAATGGGAGATCGGCAATAGTGATTTGTGAAAACTTATGCTGAGAGTGTGGCAAGACTGGACTGAGAAGCTTAGAGACAAAATTTTCGACAGAACTGGGTAATTTATCCGGCGGTCACCGCGGCGATCTCGTAATCGTCCACATGAGGTATGGCGAAGCGCAACACCGAGCCTTCGAGCCGGAAGGGAATTGTTTTTTCGGAGCGAAGCAGATCCACAGCCTTGACCTTCACTCCGGCAGGCAGAGTCATGCTGATATTTTGTGGTCCCAGCGGGTAGACCGCGTCCAGCCATCCGTGATGAGCGTTCGGATTTGTGTAATTGAGCAGGTGGATGGCGTATCCTGGCGCAGTTTCCCAGGCGAAGAGTTCTATCAAGCCATCGCCGTCGATTTGGACAACGGCTTCATCGCGGATGATCCAGCGGATGGTGTTGTGCAATAAGCGCAGAAGATCTCCGTGGCCGGTGAGCCAGAATGTGCGTTCGATGTCGCCGGGAAAATAGGCAAGGCGACTCGCGCCCGTTTCCCTCAGCACAACCGCCGGCTCATCGGTGTGCGAGACCGGCGGATAGGCGAGTTCCGGAGGATACTGCACGAATCCGGGGACAACCGTGAGAACCGCGTCCTGCACGGGTTTCAGGGGAACGCGGTTTTGTGCGCCGGGCAGCCAGTTGGTATTGGAGAAACCGTCAAGAATCGGATGAGTGCGTTCAATGCGGCCGTAATAAGCGTTGCCGTTGGTGCCGATCACATCGCCGGCTTTACTGATGCCGAGCAAGTCGGCTAGTCCGAATTCCTCTCGCCGGTGCAGATTCTCGTCATAGAGGCTCGTTTCAAAGCTGGCCATGAGCGATCCTCCGGACTCGACGTAGTCGCGGATCTGACGGCACTGGCGATCGCTGAGCATGGCGATGTTGGGAAGAAGCAGGGCACGATATTTGCGGATCCGTTCGAGATCGAGACGGTCCTCGTGAACGAAGTCGAAGGCGAAGCGGCCGTTGAGAAGCGCTGAGTAGATTCCATGCGTTGTTTCGCGCATGTAGTGGGGAGCGTGAGCGGTGGCAGGCGCGGGATAGAGCAGCTGCGTGCTCTGCCCGATGACGACGCCGATGTTCGCCAGCGATCGGCGAGGCTTCAGATGGGCATCATGTTTCTTCGCCCATTGAAAATAATCGGAGCCGACTTTTTGCCAGCGGCGATCTTCTCCGAATCCACCTTCGGAGCCGATGAAGTGGTAATAGAGTGCCATGCCGCTGGCTACCGTTTCGTTCAACCACATGATTGCTTCAGCGCGATTTTTCGATCCATTTCTCCAGCGGACGGTGCCGGTCGAATACGCAGCCGTTACGTTGGCCGCGAATTTTCCTTCCATGATGGCGCTGCACACGCGGCCTTGCAGACTGCATCCCCAGACGGTTGGGTCATCCGAAGTGCGACCCTGATTATCGGCCTGGAACCAGGCTGCGGTTTTGCCGAGCAGATCGAGGTTCGGTCCGCAGCGCACATTGCCGCCGAGGTTCGCGAAGTAAAAGCTGTCGGCCTTCTTTTCTTTGGCGATGGCGTCGTACCTGTGCCAGAGATCAAGCACACGATCATTGAAAAGTTTCCAGTAGGCGGTTGTGGTGGGCGGAGGTAGCTTGCTGCAGATTGCGCAGTGGCAGTTGGGCAGGCTGCCGATCGGAGGCCATCCGTTGGTGTAGAAGCAATCCACATCATAGAGCGAATTGATTTCGCGCATGATGGCCGGAACGTAGTCGTCCATGTAGCTGGTGAACATGCAGGTGCGGAAGAGCCGCGGGTCTTCGGGACTGAGCAGAGGTGATCCGTTGGCGTCGCGCATGGCCCACTCCGGATGGGCGGCGAGAGCGTCTGGCCAATTCAAGTCGGGACTCATGCGAGCGACGACACGCATGCCGCGCTTGCGGGCTGCGCCGAAACATTCGCCGAAAAAGTCGCGGCCATTGAGGAACTTTCCGTGGCGATGGAAGGGAACCTTTGAGGGATAGAAGGCAAGGATGCCGGTCACACTGATGAAAACGATATCGGCACCTGCGGAGTGCCAGTAGTCAGCCCATTCTTCGATGTTCATCACCGCAGGATCGTGCTCGGTCATATTGCTCTGACCTACGCGGTGAATCCGCTGCTGCCAGGGCAGAGTGGACGGATCGACCGGAGCAAGCCTCGCCGGCAGAGGGATGAGCTTTGGAGCGGCACCGGTGATGGCTGCATCGGCGAAGGTTTCGGCAGAAGCCGTAGAGGGGTTTAGGGTTTGGAGCGCAGCGGCCAGTGGAAGCGAGACTGCGCCGTTCTTGAGGAAAGTGCGACGGCTGAGCATGCGGTCCTTTGTTGTGTGGTGAGCGGATGAGTTCCGTGTTGCGTGTGCCCCGGGCAAGTATCGTACCGGATTGCGGAGCTAACGAGCCCTTCTCCTCATACCGCTCGGCGGTGCCAGTTTATCAGCCCACTTTCACTGCAAGCATCGAAACTGACCCGCCGTCTACGCCCTCAACAGGAAACGTGACCGGGTCGGATGACACGCGAGTACCGGCAACGTAGAGGAGCGGCAGATAATGATCCGGAGTAGGCGCCGCCAATTCCGCTTCGCGGCCGAGCTGGTGCTCGTAATTCACGAGCGGCTTGTACTCTCCCGCGAGGAGCAACTGGCGCACTCGCGTTTCAAAAGATATCGCCCAATCGTACGGCTCGGGTGCGTGTTGTCCCCAGGCATAGGCATGCAAGTTGTGGACGAGGTTGCCGCTCCCCAGAATGAGAATGCCTTCTTCGCGGAGAGGCGCCAATCGTTGGCCGATCTCATAATGAAATTGCGGCGGTTGCGTCTCATCAATGCTGAGTTGAACCACAGGAATATCGGCTTGTGGATAGACGTGGAGCAGAACCGACCAGGTGCCATGGTCGAGACCCCAATGATCGTCGCGTCGCACCGGCGTAGGGCCGAGCAATTTCTGGACGCGCGCGGCGAGGTTGGGATCACCTGGCGCGGGGTACTGCAATTGATACAACTCGCGGGGAAAGCCGCCGAAGTCGTGGATCGTCCTGGGAGCCGTGCTCACGGTGACGGCCGCATCTTCGATGTACCAGTGCGCGGATACCGAGAGTATCGCCTTCGGCCTCGGCAGGGTTGCACCGATGCCCGCCCACCGCTGCGCATAAGGGTTTGCCAGAAGAGCATTCATCGGATTTCCGTGGCCAATGAACAACGCTGGCATCCGTTCGCTCATTTTCGAATCGCTCTTCGTCACGCCGCTTTTTGCGCTTGGCCCGGCGCGATGCACGGTCATCGAGATGCATGTCGCGGAGAGAAGCGCTCTGCTATCAAGCCATTCGGAAACATGGTGGCCAGGGACGGAGTTGAACCGCCGACGCCAGCCTTTTCAGGGCTGCGCTCTACCACCTGAGCTACCTGGCCACTTTTTCATCCTCGCGGGTTGCGAGGACGCTCCGCTTCGCTCTGCCTCTGGCGGGACTATCGACCGAACCCAAGAGCAGAAGCGTGTGGGACGCTCACGATTATAGCAACCACTGCAGATTCGCTCAATGAGTGCGCCGCGTGCGCCCAGTACCGTGTCTTCCTCGGTGACTGAGATCCGCATTTTCCCACTTTGGCGGTACGGCGTGAACGGCCTTTGACCATCTGATCCCAGAAGGAAAAGCGACCCTCAGGCGCTAAAGCGCACGGTGTTCCCATCCGAGTATCGGCACGCATAAATGCGTGCCCTGATACGAATCCGACGAATAGGAATCGCAGTTGACTCGTGCCCCGACGTGAATCGCTGATAAGAGTCGCCGACACGACTCGCTGATGCGAATCGTACTCGCTGTAGCAGCGGCTTCTATCCCGCGAAGCCCTTCACGAATTCCACCAGGCTGCGAAGGGCGATTCCGGACGGGCCTTTTGCGATCCACGGTTTCTGGTCTTCCATCCAGGCGGTGCCGGCGATGTCGAGGTGGATCCACGGCGTCTCCTCGGCGAATTCTTTGAGGAACATTGCTGCGGTGATGGCGCCGCCCCAGCGTCCACCAGTGTTCATGATGTCGGCGATGGTCGAACGGATCTGTTCTTTGTATTCGTCGTCGAGGGGCATGCGCCACATTTTTTCGCCCGCTGCGACGTTCGCTTTCTGGAAGCGGTTGTACATGTCGTCGTCGTTGGCAAAAACTCCGGCGTTCGAGTAGCCGAGAGCGACCACGACGGCTCCAGTGAGAGTCGCGGCGTCGACCAGATTTGTGCAGCCGAGTTGCTTCGCATAATGGAGTCCGTCCGCGAGCACGAGGCGGCCTTCGGCGTCGGTGTTGATGACCTCGATCGATTTGCCGGACATCGCGATCTGTACGTCGCCGGGCTTTTGCGCCTTGCCCGACGGCATGTTTTCCGTCGCGCAGACAATGCCGATCACTTTTACCTTCGGTTTGAGCAGAGCGATGGCGCGCATGACTCCGATCATGGTTGCTCCTCCCGCCATGTCGTATTTCATTTTCTCCATGCCGTCGGCGGGCTTGATTGAGATTCCGCCCGTGTCGAAGGTGATTCCTTTACCGACGAGGCCGAGAACTGGCTTTTCCGGCGCACCTGCGGGCTCGTACTTCATGACGATCAAGGCGGGCGGTTCGTCGGAGCCCTGGGCGACGCTCCAGAATGCGCCCATCTTCATTTCTTTGATTTTGTCCGGGCCGAACACTTCGCACTTCAGCCCAACCTCGGCGCACATTTTTTTTGCGCGGTCGGCGAGGATGGTGGGCGTCATGCGGTTCGAAGGCTCGTTGACGAGATCGCGGGTGAAGTTTTGTGACTCGCCGATGATCTGCGCTTCATGCGCGGCCTTCTCGAGCGCGTTCTTATCGCCGCTCGCGACGACGGTGATGGCATCGATCTTTTGATCTTTGCGATCGCTGCGGTAGTAATCGGGATCGAAGTTGCCGACGTGCGCTCCTTCGACGATGGCGCGGACGGCTTCTTCGGCGGGAATCCAGTTCGGAGCGACGAACGCAAAACTGCGAATGCCTCGGGACTTCAGTGTTCGAGCGGCCGCTCCGGCGAGCCGTCTCAGATCGTAGCTCGTGAATTTCTTCGCGCCTCCGCCGGAAACCAGCAGCAGGCGCTTCGCCTTCAGGCCGGCGGGTTTGTGCAGAAGATTCGTCTCAAAGGGTTTGCCGCTGAGTTCGCCACTGGCCAGCAGGTCGGCCGCGGCAGAGCTCACGGCCTTGTCCGAGCTCGCAACTTTCAGTTCGGGCTTCTTGTCCTTGTCAGATGAACTCGCGTTCGAGTGGTCCAGGACCACGGCAACAAGGGATTCGGTTTCAACTTCTGCGGGAGTAGAGAGAGAAATTGTCGTCTTCATCATAAGGATTGGAATGACCTTCCAGTATCGTCGGCGACATAGGAAAAGCGCAAGCGGCAGAGCCTACGCTAAGCGCGAAGTATCGGTCCAGATAAAATCCTCGGAAACTTCCCGGATTCAGCCGGCCAGCGCGCTCGGGAACCGGGTCTCGAAGTCGAGCAGGCCGACCCACTCCGGAGTCACTGTAATTCGCACCATCGACGAAACCATGGTCTTCAGCTGGCCAAGCCATGCCTTTGCCGTTTCAGGGTCGAAATAACGTGCTGCGCACATTTCGTATTCGGGCACGATCCCATTAACGTTGTCCAGCTTGCTGGTGCCGCGAATCAGCAGCACTTTATGCGGAAATACATTTCCGTCGATGGTCAACGCGACTTTCGGATTCTTCGCCAGAGCCTTCAGCTTGGGCGCTTTCGGGGGGCTGGCCATCACGACGTCGCGTCCGTTCCAGTGAAACCATATGGGGACGACGCGAGGCGTTCCGTCCATCCAGACATAAGCCAGGCGCGCCGGAATTTTCGATGTGAGAAGCTCTTGCGATGCAGGATGCTGCAGAAGGCTGAGATCTCCTTGCTTGACCGGAAGCATAGTTCCTCCTCGGTACCGTACAAAATAGGTCGCGGAAGCGATTGTACTCGCCCGGCGCCGCGGCCGAAACGGCGCTACTTCTTTGAATGGGAGACGCTGTATGGCGAAGCCGCGACAAGAAACTTGCCTTCGTCAGTGTCGACGCGATCCAGGTCGAATGAGAAATTGTTTTCGCCCGGAAAGACGCGGGCGCGGAAGTAATAGACCTTTCCCGCCTCCGCCGCGAGGCTTGCCATGGCAAATGCGTGAGAACGAATCGACAGCCGCGACTGCCAGTTTATGCACATATGATGTTCGCCCGGAGTGAGGGAGAAAAACAGGTAGGAACTTCCGCGATCGGCGCCCACCCAGGAGCCGTCGACTCCGAATTTTACGACCGCGGAACTTACATCGCTGGCGATGAAGTGGCCGTGGAAACAGTCGCTGCATTGACCGAGGTCCTCGATAACAAAGACCAGAGCTTTATCCGGCTCAGGCTGCGGAACCGGATGCTGCGTTGCGTCGGCGGTAGCCGAGAAACTTATTTTGGCAGGCCCGCAGGCCGCTTCAGCGGACATTAAGGAAACGTTGTCTTGAGCTACGGCGGTTGCGGCAAGAAGAGCTAACACCAGAACGATTCTCATCAGGATGCTCCTGTCGCGCCAAGTCGATCAGCGGTTTCATAGTACAAAATCGGTGGAACCATTTGTCACGGTTCGCCGTATTCCCAAGAACGGTGCGGACTCCGCATGGGTGACGGTGTTCCGCCGCGTGGAGTATCATTCCACGACATAGGGTTCATCAGGTGAAAACATTCATGTCGATTCGATGGAAGTGGATCATTCCTGCCCTGTTGGTGATGTTCTCAACGGCGGCCATTGTCAGCCGAAAGACCGCGGCCGCGGCTCCGCCCGCAACGGAAACGAAAGCGCCCGCGGCGTCCGCGCAGGGAGGTACGCTTTCGATTCCCGATACCACGATTGCGATCAATTCGCCCACACCGATGTCGCAGCGAGTGGTGCACTACGAGATTGATGCAAAATATGACGCCTCAAAACACGCAGTGAATGCAGACGAGGTGCTCACCTATCACAACCTGACCGGACAGGCGCTCGATCACTTTCCATTTCATCTATATCAGAATGCGTTTCAACCGCAGTCAACCTTCGTGCGCGAGTCGAAGCTCGAGGGCAGCCGCGATACCAGCTATAACAAATGGGAGAGCAAAGAGTACGGTTCTGAGAACATCAAGAGCATCGAGGTCGTGGGTCAGGGCGATCTGACGAAAAATCTGCAATATATCGCTCCCGATGACGGCAATAAAGATGACAAGACGGTGGTCGATCTGCATCTTGCGAAACCGATTCCGGCGGGGGCATTCGTGCAGTTCAAGATCGCGTTTCAAACGAACTTTCCCGAGACGCAGGCTCGCTCCGGGTGGAAGCGCGATTTCCTGCTCGGCGGACAGTGGTTCCCAAAAGTTGGAGTCTGGTGGCACGGCGCATGGAATTGCCACCAGTATCACGCCACGACTGAATTTTTTGCCGATTTCGGCGTTTATGACGTGAAGCTGACCGTGCCGCAATACGAAGTGATTGGCGCGAGCGGCGTGGAAGTCAGCAGCGTGAATAATTCCGACGGCACGAAGACTGTCACGTATCACGGCGACGACATCCACGATTTCGCATGGACCGTCAGCCCGCGCTACAAGGTGAGGGAAGCGACCTATCAGGCGCAGATGGGGCCGGTGAAGCTGCGCTTCCTGATGCAGCCCGCGCACTGGGACCAGGCCGAACGCCACGAAAGAATCACGCGCGAAACGCTCGACCACTTCGAGAAATGGTACGGTCCGTATCCTTATAAGACTTTGACGGTGGTCGATCCCGAGCCAGACTCGGCCGCGGGCGGCATGGAATATCCGACCTTTATCACCGGCGACACGAGCTGGTTCATGCCGCAAGGGCTGCATCTTCCCGAACTCGTGGTCGAGCACGAATTCGGACATCAGTACTGGTACGGCATGGTCGCCACCAACGAATTCGAAGATGCCTGGATGGACGAGGGCATCAACAGCTACACCGAAGTGAAGGTGCTCGATTCGATCCTCGGCAAGAACACGTCGGTCCTGAATCTTGGCGGCGCGACGGTGAGTGAGCGCGAGGAGCAGCGCGACAGCTATCTCAGCGTGGCTGAGATGGATCCCATGGCCGAGAACGCCTACAACTACTACAGCTTCAACTCGTATGGCGGGGTTACCTACGGCAAGACTGCCAGCGTGCTGCTCACGCTCGAAGGCATCATCGGCCAGGACACCATGGACAAGGCGATGCATGCGTACTTCATGAAGTATCGCTTCACGCATCCGACGAAAGAAGATTTCCTGAAGACGATCGAGGAAACCGCAGGAAAAGACCTGCACTGGTACTTCAACCAGGCGGTGTATGGATCGCAGGTGATGGACTACGAAGTTTCCCAGGCCGAATCTTTCCCGGCGAACTGGTACGAAGATAAAAAAGATAAGAAGGCAGAGAAGAACGCGAAGGACGATACGGTCTATCAAACCTACGTGGCCCTGCATCGCAAGGGCGACTTCACCATGCCGGTCGAGGTCGAGATCAAGTTTTCGAACGGCGAGAAAGTCCGCGAACACTGGGACGGCCAGAGCCGCTGGATCCGCTACAGCTATCAGAAGAAAGCGAAAGTCGTTTCGGCGGAGCTCGATCCCGATCACACCGTTCAGATTGACCGCAACAATTTCAACAACAGCTACGTCGTCGAGCCCAATACCAAGCCGACTTACAAGCTGAACAACTATTGGATGTTCCTGACGCAATGGTGCGGCCAGGCATTGTCGTGGTGGGCGATTTAGCGCGACTCATAGAAAATTCATATTTCCGACAGGAACTTTCGGAAGGGCACAATTCCAATGACTGAAAAGAAAAATTTGCTGGGCAACGGGCTCGGCATGGTGACTCACAACAAGCGCTATATCGTCTGGTTCTGGCTGCTCAGCATTGCGCTTGCAGCGATCGGGACGGTGGGCCTGCGCGAGAGCGCGCACACGATTCTCGATCACAGCTTGTATGCCGAGAAACTCACGCACGGCTTCGATCTGAGCGTGTATATCGAACTGCTGATCCGTCCGGAATTTGGCCCGATGATGACGACCACGCTACCGGCGGTGTATTCCGCAGTCGTATTTTTCCTGGCCATGGCGCTTTTTCTGCCGGGCATCATCGCAGGATACGCCTCGACCTACCGTCTACCGCGCGAAGATTTCTTCCGCGCCTGCGGCCGCAATTTGTGGCGCTTTATCCGGATCCTGATCATCTCCGGCATCGTCATGGGAATCGTCGCCGGAATACTGTTCGGCATCAACGGCGCGGTCGCGAAGAAAGCTGGGGAGAGCACGAACGAAGTCCTGCCCTTCGAACTGCGAATGATCGGGCTGGGAGTGATTTTCCTGATCATGACCACGCTGCGGATTTGGTTCGATCTCGCCGAGACTGATACTGTTCTGAACGATCAGAAAGCGGTGCGCAAGTCGATTGCAGCAGGATTCCGCCATACCTTTCGTGGACTAGGACGATTGCTGGGAAGCTACATCGTCGCGGCGATTGTGGCGGTGATTCTGCTTTGGGCCGGCCTTTGGATATGGAGCCACGCCGTCTCCCCTGAGAGCATTCTCGGGGCGTTCGCCGTCGGCCAACTGACGCTGCTGTTGTTGCTGATCCCGCGCTTCTGGCAGCGCGGTGTCGCCGTGTCGTATTGGAAGCAGTACATGGTTGCGCCGGTGGTTCCAGTGCAGCCGATGGCGCAAGTCACGCCAACACCCGTTACTCCGGAGCCGCCGCCGGTGAGTCCGACTCCGACTCCGGCCCCGACCGCGTGAACATGAGTTCTAGAGCAGAACGATGGTGACCCCGGCATTCCCGCGCCCCAGATCGCGGTCGTCCTTTAGTTCAGCGCGCTGTTGGAGCAGGCGCCAGGTAGTCTCATCTGCCTTCGACCAGTTCTCGCCAAAGATGCAGCCACGAATCACTCCTTCCTGCGCGAGTTCATGAAGCTTCTTCTGGACCGCAATCCGGATGTCCCCCCCGGCTCCAGTCGATCCGTAGCCGTGGATCACTTTCAGGCAGGAATGCTTCTGCACCCGCGCTTGCGCGATGGCGCGGTCCAGCCGCTGCAAGGCCTCGTGCACTGGAGGCCGATCGTCTTTGAGATTGACCGTCTTGATAATGTCTGCAGTTAGCTTCGGCTCTTGCCGCGCGCGACGGCTTCCCGCGCTTCCTTATCCGCCGTGCGTCGACGCTCAGTTTCCCGCTTGTCCCACAGCTGCTTGCCTTTGGCCAGGGCAAGTTCAATTTTTACTTTACCGTTTTTGAAGTACATCCGCGTAGGGATGAGCGTCAGTCCCTTCTGCATCGTCTTGCCGATCAGCTTGCGGATCTCTTCGCGGTGCATCAGCAGCTTGCGGGTCCGCAGGGCGGCGTGATTCGAGTAGCTTCCGTGCTGATAAGGGCCGATGTGGCAGTTCAGCAGCCAGAGCTCGCCATCTTTGATCAAGCCATAGGAGTCCTTCAGGTTGGCGCTGCCGCCCCGGATCGATTTGACTTCGGTCCCCGTCAGGGCGACCCCGGCCTCAAATTTTTCCAGCAAGAAATAGTTATGCGAAGCGATCCTATTAACGGCAGCATCCCTTTGCCCGCTCGCGGTGGGATCGCGACGCGGGGATTTCTCCGGGTTCGGTTTGGTCTGGTGCGTGGATTGGCGAGCCATGGAGGTACGAAGTAGTTATCTTAGCGCATGGAATCGGCTTGCGGTGCTTGGGCTCGGAGTTCCGGCGGCAACTGGCGCCGACACTCCTGTGGCGCAGAATTCAGCCGAGAACCTGGCTCGTTTTCCGTTGGGCCTACGACCAAAGAGTGTAACTCCCGCAAACGCAGTCACATCGGGAGCCGGAAATCGCGATGCTATAATCGCGATACCGCGAAGTTATTTTGTGCAATGAGTAGATTTCCCGCGCGAGTGCGTCCACGGGACGGCGAAGGCGTGGGGAAACTGCTTGCCCGGCGAAAATCTTTTTCAAGTGGACCATCTCGTGAGGATTATCGAATGAGACGCCTAATGCGCCCGGCGCTGTTCTTGTCGCTGGTCGCGGTTCTAACTCTCCCCGCCCTCGCCGATAAAGCGAAAGATCTTTACGTCAAAGGTCAGGACGCCGAGGCTCGGCAACAGTATCAGGTCGCTTACGACCTCTACAAGCAGGCTTACAACCTTCATCCGAAAGATCTGCGCTATCGCGCGGCATTCGAACGGTTGCGCTTCCAGGCTGCCGCAGAACTCGTTCATGAAGGACAAAAGCTGCGCGCCGACGGCAAACTCGACGAAGCCGTGGCCAACTTCCAAAAAGCGTTGGCCATCGATCCGTCTTTGTTCATCGCTCAACAGGAACTGACGCGCACGCTGAAGATGATTAACGACCAGAAGAATCCGCCGCCGCAGGCGGCCGGTCCGCCCAGTAGTCTGGAGAAGCGCATCCAGGAGGCTGCCGGACCCACTGAACTCGCGCCGATCTCCAACGTTCCGATCACGGTAAAGATGCTCTCCACCAAGTCCGACGTGGTCTACCGCACGATCGGACAACTGGCCGGCGTCAACGTGTTGTTTGATCCCGACTACACCCCGCGCGTCATCAGCGTCGACCTGAACGGCGTGACTCTGCAGCAGGCGCTGGAAATTACCGCCCTCGAATCGAAGACCTTTTGGCGTCCGGTCACGTCCAACACGATTTTTGTCGCTACCGATAATCCCGCGAAGCGCAAAGAGCTGGAACAAAGCGTCCTCAAAACTTTCTATCTTTCGAATCTTTCCCAGCCCACCGAACTTCAGGATGTCGTGAATGCGATTCGCGCCGTGCTCGATGTGCAGCGCGTGCAGCAGTTGCTCTCGCAGAATGCCTTGGTCGTGCGCGGGACTCCGGATCAGATCGCGCTCGCAGAAAAATTAGTCGATGACCTCGATAAGCCGCGTCCGGAAGTGATCGTTGACATCGCGATCATGCAGGTCAGCCGCGACCGCTCGAAGACTCTCGGTTTTAATCCGCCAACCAGCGCCACGGTTACGCTCCAGAGCAACATCAACCCAACGAATACGACGACCGGGACGACAAACGGAACGGGAGTTACTGGAACGACGAGCGGCAATGGCATCGTGCTCAACACGCTTGGCAATCTGAACGCGACCGACTTCCAGGTCACGATTCCTTCCGCCAACCTGTCGGCTCTGATGAACAACAGCGATACCAAGCTGATTCAGAATCCGCAGATTCGCGCGCTCGATGGGCAGAAAGCTTCCCTGAAGATCGGCGACAAGGTTCCCGTCGCTACCGGATCATTCCAGCCGGGTATTGGCGGCGTCGGCATCAATCCCCTGGTCAACACGCAGTTCCAGTATCTCGATGTTGGCGTCAATATTGATATCACTCCCCGGGTTCACGCCAATGGGGAAGTCACTCTGAAGATTTCCATGGATGTCTCTGCCGTCACGGGACAGTCCAACATTGGCGGCATCAGCCAGCCGATCATCGGACAACGCAAGATTGAGCACGAGATCCGCCTGAAGGACGGCGAAGCCAACCTGCTCGGCGGCATCATGGAAGACCAGCAGACGAAATCTCTCGCCGGCATTCCTGGACTCGCGCAGATCCCGATCCTCCGATACTTGTTCGGACAGACGACCACCGATCACTCGGATAACGAGATCGTCTTTGCGATCGTTCCGCACATCATTCGCAGTCCCGATGTATCGGCCGACAACCAGCGTGCGATCGATATCGGCACTGCGCAGACGATCCAGTTGCATCCCTCGGACAAGCCGCAGACTGCCGCGCCCGTTGCAGCTCCGGCCGGACATGGCGGGCAGGGCGAGGCGACTCCGCAACAGAGTCAGCCCAGTGCGAAGCCCGCTTCGACCGCACCCACGGGACAGAACGCAAATCCGGTAGGCAATCCAAGTTTCTTGTTCGACCCGCCAACCGTTCAGGCAGTGAAGGGCAACACATTTGCGGTAAACCTGCTGATCTCCGGCGCGCAGAACGTGTATTCGGTGCCGGTTCAGCTCAATTACAACCCGAACCTGCTGCAACTGGTGAATGTTTCGAATGGCGGATTCCTTTCGCAGGACGGCCAGGCGGTTGCAGTCGTGCACCGCGAGGACGAGGCCGTGGGCCAGTCGCAGATTACTGCCACGCGTCCACCCGGCGCGGGGGGCGTCTCGGGCCAGGGTGCTGTTGTAACGCTTACTTTCCTGGCAAAGGCAACTGGACAGACTCCCATTACGATTACCCGTGGAGGAGCGCGCGATCCCGGTCTGCAGGCAATCACGGTGAATGGGGCGCAGGCGGCAGTGACGATCCAGTAGTGTGACCAACGGACTTGCGCGACAGTTCTCTGGCAAAGGGCCGGAGCGCATCCAATAATGGGTGAGGATTTCTCGGCCAAAGCCAGGAGCCGGAAGTCAAGAGCCAAAATGAAGCGTCAGCGAATTCAACTCGTGGCGGCAAGGAATTCACGGGGTTTCACCCTGCTCGAGTTGATCGTAGCCGCAGCCATCCTCTCCATTCTGACCATGATGGCACTCCCGCTCGCCCGGGTCACGATTCAGCGCGAGAAAGAGAAGGAACTGCGCCAGGATTTGTGGGAAATGCGCGACGCGATCGACCGCTACAAAGATGCCGCTGACCGTCAGATGTTTCAGACCAAGGTCGACACGCAGGGATATCCCCCCGACCTCGACACTCTTGTCAAGGGAGTCGAGGCCCAGGGTGGCAAGAAGATCCGTTTTTTGCGTTCTATCCCTGAGGATCCGATGACCAAGAGCAAGGAATGGGGCCTGCGCTCGATGCAGGACGATCCCGACTCTGACTCATGGGGCGGCCAGAACGTGTTCGACGTCTACTCCAAGTCAGAGGGCACCGGGCTCGACGGCACGAAATATAAGGACTGGTGAATGTCAGTGGCTGCCACAAATTTCGTGCGGGGCGAGGAAACCGCCGACAGCGTTGCGCGAATTCCTGCCGGAGTGTCCCCGCGCCAAAGCGCGTGGCGACGCATTTGCGGATTCACCCTGCTGGAACTGATGATCGTCATCAGCATCATCATGATCCTGATGGCGGTCGCCGTGCCTCTCTATCAACATCACATCGTGGAAGCCCGCGAAGCTGTCCTTCGGCAGAACATTCACACGATTGACCAGGTCATCGAACAATACCGGCTCGACAAGCACGAATCTCCCCAGAGTCTCGACGATCTTGTGCCCACCTATTTTCGTGAACTTCCCGTCGACCCCATGACGGGGAAGGCGGACTGGACTACCGAGCAGGAAGATCCGGAAAATGCGGTCGATCCGCAACAACCGGGCATAGCGCGTGTTCACTCGGCCTCGCAAGCAACGGCGCTGAATGGCGAAGCCTACAGCACATGGTGAGTTCGATGATGAGCAGGAACCGCGTTGGCGATCGCGATGCATCCAGCGGCACCTATCGGGGTTTCACTCTGCTCGAACTGATGGTGGTTATCAGCGTCATCATGATTCTGTTGGCAATCGCCGTTCCGACTTACAGCCGTTCTATTGTCGCGGCGAACGAACGAGCCCTGCGGTCGGATCTTAGTCTTTTGCGTCAGGATATCTGGAAATACACGCTCGACAAGCAGAAGGCGCCGCAATCGCTCGACGATCTCCGGGCCGCAGGATACATCACCAAAATTCCGGATGATCCGATGACGCACGAGCCGAACTGGGAAGTGGTGCAGGAAGATGTTCTCCTGTCTCCCGATCAGCAAGACCCAGGCATCATTGATGTCCATTCGGCCTCGACGGCCACGGCCAGCGACGGCACTTCCTACAACACCTGGTGAGGGTGGTGGCGACTCGGCTGCCGGGTTCGTCAGGATTTTTCTTTGACCTGACCGGTTCTACTGCGTCACCTTGAAATTCTTATTGCTGGTCAGCGTTCCAGTGGATGTGCTTACCACAACGGGTCCGCTCGTCGCTCCAGTCGGGACCGTAGCGGTCAGGTAAGTATCGGAAACGACCGTGAAGGTCGCGGGTATTCCGTTGAACGTGACGCTCGCGGTTCCGGTAAGTCCGTTGCCGAGAATTTGTGCCACACTGCCGACTTTGCCTTGCGCGCGCACGAAGGTGATGAACGGGCTTAAGCCCAGATCGGCCGAGTAGATGTATCCGAAGTTGTCGAGGCCGTAAATCTCCGAGGTTCCATAAAACACACCATTCGTATTCTGTACTAAGCCCTGCGAAGCCTCGGCTGATATTGGAAAAGCTCCGAGATCAGTGTACCCGGCGGTGAGGCTCCAGTTGTAGAGATGGGTTCCTCCCTGCCCCCCAAAAGTTACTCCGTAAAGATTGCCGTCGCTCGCTTGCACCAAGCCGGGTATGGCCTCCCACGCGCCATCGGCAGAAGAATCAACGATTACATTTTCGCCAAAGTTTGACGCATTGATGCGGTAAACAACCCCCTGGTAGGAGCCGCCAGCCTGGGTTGTTCCGTAGTAATTGCCGTCTGTAGCCTGGATCAATGTCGCATACGGAAATTTGCCGCCATTTTTGCAATTAAAACTGTGTACAGCTCTCACAGTTCCCGTAAGCGTGAACTTCGTGATTGTCCCGCACTTATTCGGACCGCCCATCTCGGACGTGACGTAGAGCAGATTGTCGCTGCCTTGGATCAATCCGTAGGCGATCGAACCGGTCGTAGCACTATCGAAGTTGAAGAGAACGTTGTACACACCGGAACGCGTGTATTGGTAAAGGGTCGGCGCTTCGGAGTTGAAGCCGCTAGTCACGCCATACAGGTTTCCATCGCTCGCCTCGATCGGAGGCCCGAAGGGGTAGCTGCCGTCAGATCCTCCCTCAAAGTTATGAAGAACGGTGTACGTTCCATTCGGATTGATCTTATAAAGCACGCCCAGTTGGTTGCTGCCGCCACCTTCCGTGGTGCCGTAGAAGTTCCCATCGCTGGCGAGAGTCAGTCCTGCGCCTGGATTGCTCCCGTCCGTGCCATCAAAGCTATGCAGGATGCTGTAAAAATTGTTCGCGGGATTCAGGCGGTACACCGTCCCGTCCTGGTTTGCGCCACCCAGGTAAGTCGTTCCGTAGAGCTTTCCATCGCGCCCTTGCGCGAGATTTCCATAGAACGGTTCCGCTCCGTTGGTCCCGTTGAAATTGAGAATGTCAGTAATGACCTGTGCGGGGCTGGTCTGAAATGCAAGAAGAACAAAAACAAATACGGAAAAGCTGGAGGCGATTTGGTTCATCCATCGGCGCGAAAAACGCAGGATCTGTGACTTCGGCAACTCCTCTGAAGGTAATTACGTGCATGCCGAAGTGGTCGTACTTTCTGCGGAGCATACAGCAGCCCCGAGTGCAGCGGCAAGATGAAGGAATTTGCGAGGCAAGACGAGACGTGACTGACCACGTCGCGCGTCCGATTATTATCTGCTGCTATTTGCGAACCTCGGCGCCAAGCGCTAAATTGCGACGTAGTCTCAATGAGCGTAATCAAAACAACGGGGATCCCACTGGAGATCGTCATGGCCACGCTGGAAGTAGCTTTCCTGCAGAACCAATTAGAAGAACGCAAGCGCCGCCTGGAGACTGCAATCGCTCTGGCGCCGCAGAAGACAGGACTGGCAGGTCTGCTGCGCGAAGTAGATTCGGCGCTGGAGCGGATGGACAAAGGCAGCTACGGATTGTGCCAGGAGTGCCACGAAACGATAGAGCAGGACCGGCTGCTGTCAGATCCGCTGGTGTGTTACTGCCTCGACCATCTGAGCGCCTCGGAACGGGCCGCGCTGCAACGGGATCTTGATCTGGCCGCCGAGGTCCAGCGCAATCTGTTGCCACAAGCGAACCTGCGCGCCGGTTGCTGGGAGACCAGCTATCACTACGCGCCCGTCGGCCCTGTCAGCGGTGACTACTGTGACTTGATTCCCTCCGATGGGCACCTCTTCTTTGTGCTCGGCGACGTTTCCGGCAAAGGCGTCGCCGCCTCCATGCTGATGGCGCAGCTCCACGCCCTATTCCGCAGCCTCAGTGGCATGAACCTGCCGCTTGGCCAGATGGTAACCCAGGCCAATCGCATTTTTTGCGAGAGCGCACTGGCCGGGCAGTATGCCACTCTCGTCTGCGGACACGCAAAACCTGGCGGAGAGGTGGAAATTCACAATGCAGGCCATTTGCCGGCAATTGTTGTCGGGCGAGGAGGCGTTTTGCGTATCGAATCCACTGGCTTGCCGCTCGGGATGTTTCATGAATTCGATTTCTCGGCCACTCGGCTGCACCTGGAAGCCGGGGACACGCTGTTCCTCTACACCGACGGCCTTTCGGAAGCACGCCGCGGTGACGATGAATATGGCGTGGAGCGCGTCGCACATCTCTTACGGCGGCAAGCTTCACGGTGCCCGGCGGAGGTAATCACGACTTGTCTCGATGACCTTCGGAGTTTTATCGACGGCCCCGCACTGGATGACCTGACACTTCTGGCAATTCAGCGGACAACGTAAGGGTCCGCTTCGAATGCTTCGCGAAAATTCCGGACTTACGCGAGATTGCCGATGCTTACCTCAAAAAGGGGCCATGGGAGTGCGCCCCTTTTATCTGAGCTGCTGCATAGAGTTTAGCGTGGTCCTCCTGCCCACTCGGGAATCCCTTGCGCGTTCCTCAGCACCAGGGTCTTTCCTTCCTTTGTAATTTCGCGGGCGAGCAGAGTTTCCTTGCCGGCCGTCTGTACCTTGGATCCCAAAACCGAAATCTCATCGCCCTTGGCAAACGAGAATTGCTGTTTGGCGATATAGGTGGACGGGCCCACGTGCACCGGCAGAGTGCCGGAATCGGTCTTGAGCAGAAGATGCGTTCCGGCCCTGCCATTCCGCCCAGTGAATTCCTGAACCTCCTCGATGGTTCCTTTCACAGTGACTTCGGTTTTTGGATCGTAGTTGCGCATGCCGCGCTGGCCTTGCGCGAGAACGACGAACCCGATGGCCGTCACAATGGTTACGATGAAAGTCTGTCTGATCTGTCTCATGAATACCTCCTTGGGAATTGCCTGGGTCGCCGTATGCGGGCAGGCCCTCTTCCAGCTAACCAATAAAATTCAAAACCGCCTCAAATTGTTACAGGCAAAACGCAAAAAATTTTCGATATTATGTGTAGCGGTTAGGCTTTCTTTAACGTGGGAAGGGGACAGGGGAGCGGCATTTCCCGTGCCGATTCCGCTGCCGAATGCGGCGGAATCAAAGAGTTTATCCACGAGTTCGACCGAGTTCCATGCTTCGTTTCAACCTCGGAGGGGAGATTCCATGAAACTTGCACGACTCATCGTAATAGCAGCTGCGCTGGCGTCAGCCTGCGCATGCTCAAGCAAGAAGCCGGCGCCAGAGCAGGCCAGTTCCTCCACAGATGTGCAGGCGGCTTCTGTGGCCAGAATCGCCGATCCCTGCAAGCTGCTTACGCAGGCGGAAGCATCCGAGGCTATGGGCGCCAGTCTCGAGCCCGGCGTGTTAAAACGTTTTGGGGTCATTACGCGCTGCACGTTTTCCAACAAACGGGTACCCGAGCAGGACCTGTTCCTCGATGTGCACAACGAAACTGCTCCGGAATCGGATTCTGTGCTTTTCGACAGCTACACCCACATGCCCGATATTCAACATGTCTCTGGGATCGGAGACCAGGCGCTCTGGGCACACAGCGAACTCTCCACCAGGCTCGACATCTTTAAAGGCGGACGACTCGTGGAAGTGGGCCTGCCGCGAACGGTGGCTACAATGACACCGGCCCTCGAGAAGACGGGAAAACTGATTGCCAGCAGGATGTAACGGTGCAGTGCGGCCTGGCAAGGCGACACCCCGTCAGGCCGCCCGCGGCACCGGCCTGGGCGAGCGCACAACCTCACGCTGGTGATCGGCGGCGAATGCTCTCAGAATTTCACCGCGATCGGTAAACGGCCGCCGCAGAAACGATCGCGCTATCAAATTCAAATAGTCGTCAATGGCGCCACCCAGCACGGTTGCCGCCAGCGCCGCGGACCCGTTCCGGCGAACACTTTGTTCCGCCACATCGGCCAGATAAGGCAAGATTCCTGCCAGCGCCGTCTTGGTTTCATCTTCATGGAAGTAATACGTGATGGGAAACTGGGACAGTTCATTGCGGCAAGTGATGAGCTGCGACGCCAGGCCTTCGAGAATATAGGAGAGATCCGAGTCGCTCACCTGGTCCAGTCGCCGAATGCCTGTGACCTCGGAGAAGTGGATCAGCGTCGCTTCATGCGCGAGCGACTTGCGGTGTTCGAATACAGGATAAATCGACAGCAGCCACGACACGGCCGCGGTCAGAAGAGCGAAGCCAATGACTGCTTCGATCCCCATCAGCCATTGGATGCCGAGGTTTTTCGAATATGCGCCTGTCGAAAGAGTGATCAGGCTTCCGATGGAAACATCAAGTGCGCCGGGCCACGAGCCGTAGCTGCGGGTGTCGAGCCCCTGCACGAACACAAAACCTTGAGGGAGCCGCGGCAGGAGTATCAGCGAGAAGCCAACAATTATGCACCCGGCCCAGAACAGCATGATGGTGACGAATGCAACAGGGCCCGCAAAGCTTAACGATTTCCGCCGAATTCGCTGAAGAAGCCGCCATATGCGCCGCGCGATCCAGTCGCTGATGTTGCCGTGCCTGGCCGGATGAAACAGGGTGTGAAACACATCCTGCAACCCAATAAAAACGACGACAATGCCGAGAATTGTGAGGAAGACCGCCATGGAACTGCCTTGCCCTGCGTTTGGATGCAAATCGGCATGTTTGCGCGAGAACGGAGTTGCGTTCGCGAGGAAATCTGCATACCCGAGGCCTGTTACCGGAATGCATGAAAAACAGGGAGCCCCCGTCCGTCGATCCCGTCCTCCGAAATCCACTCTGCTAATGCATTCTGATTATTGCCGTCGAACCGCACTCCTTAATAGAGTGTCGGACACTCGTCGCGCGGTGTGCTCTGGGGTCTCAGGAAAATAACGCGGAATACCGCACGAGAATCTTCTGTGGGGTCAGTCATGCGAACTCTCTGGTTATTGTTGTGTGCATTGGGGCTCTCGGCGGCTGCATTCGGCCAAAGCAACTACGCAGCGGTTTCCGGAACGGTCAAAGATGCTCAATCTTTGCCCGTCGCTCATGCCACGCTGCAGTTCAGATCGCTCACCACAGGAGTCAGCCGGAGTGTCACGACCAATCAGAGCGGAGTGTTTTCCGCTCCTGCGCTTCTTCCTGACGACTACGACGTCACGACCAGCGCCGCGGGGTTTGCGCCGGTAGAGCAGACGCTGCATCTCGAAGTCGGACAGAAGGCGGCTCTCGACGTCGCCTTGAAGATCGGCGTGGTAAAAGAAGGCCTCAATGTAAACGCTGCGAATGACATCCTGCACACCACTGATGCCAGCGTCGGCGAGGTCGTCGAGCCCAAGTCAATCCAGGAACTACCCCTCAACGGGCGCATGCTGATCGATCTTGTTCTCACCGTTCCCGGCGCTCACGTCGGCTTCGGCGCTCAGACTGGAACGGCCAATCCGCTCTACTGGCGCCCCGGACAGCGTTCTGCCGTGGTCATTGGCGGCGCTCGCGACAACGCGAACTACTTTCTGCTCGACGGCGCTACGAATACCGATCCGACTTTCAACACCCAGAATGTCAGCCCGTCTCCTGACGCCGTGATGGAGTTCCAGGTGGTGACCAGCAGCTATACCGCGGACATGGGCGGCGCCGGTGGCGGACAGATCAACATCGTCACCCGCTCCGGCACCAGCCAGTATCACGGCACGGTGTATGAATTTCTCCGCAACGGTGCGATGGACGCCAGCCCCTTCGCCGCAATGGGTAACAATCATCTCGTCCAGAATAATTTCGGTGCATCCTTCGGCGGACCGCTCCTCGGCAGCAAGAAGAAGACGTTCTTCTTTCTCAATTACGAAGGACTACGCCTGGCGCAAGCCGACGCGCAGGTTCTCACCGTCCCCACGCAGGCTGAGATCACCGGCGACTTCAGCATGAGCAACGTCAAGATTTACGATCCGACCACTGCGGTCGCAAATCCAAACTACAATCCCGCTCTTCCTACCGGCCCTTCGAACTATCCATATACACGCAGCCAGTTTCCCAACAATCAGATTCCCGGTACTCGCATCAACCAGCAACTGGAAGCGTTTCTGATGCAATACGTTCCCATGCCTAACATGATGATGAATTCCATGGGCGCGGACTCGAACAACTATCTCGATGTGCGCAACGAGACGCACTTCCAGAATCAGGGCACCGCGCGCGTCGATCACGATTTTTCCAACAACGACACGCTGATGGCGAGATATTCAGGTGGGTCGGAAAAGGGATTCTCACCGAGCAACGGGAGCACCTCTACGACGGAGAATCTTCCGGGCTTCGGCTCGCCATTCGACAACTTCTCGCAGCAGGCCGTGATCGCCTGGACTCACGTTTTCTCCAGCAACAAGCTCAACACCGCCTCGCTGGCTGGATCCCGCCTGTCGATGGACCACACCTCGCAAAATAACGGCGTAAACGACATCGTCAGCCAGTTGGGGATTCAGGGCGTGGGTTTCGGAGGAGAGGGAGCCTGGGGCGCTCCGTGGTTTGCCGCACAAGGCTACACCGGCATAGGCGACACATTCGCCGCCACACCGATGCATGCGTGGGATACAACTCTCGAACTCCGCGACACATTTTCATGGCAGCACGGGCGGCACTCTCTTCGCTTTGGCGGTGATGGCCGCCGCTTTATCTGGCCGATGTGGGGATTTTTCCAGAACCGCGGCTACTATCAGTACACCAACGGCTACACAACCGAGTTTGGATTCAACGACGGCACCGGTAATGGATTCGCCAGTCTCCTTTTGAGCCTGCCGACCGTGAAGCAGCGCCAGGCGGGCGTTCCGCAGATGAATCTGCGCAACTGGGGATACGACACTTTCGCCGAAGACAGCTGGCAAGCCACGCCGACCACGACCGTCAACTTCGGCGTTCGCTACGAATACACCAGCCCGCTCTATGACCTCCAGGAAACCAACAGCAATCTGATTTTCAACAACGGCGTTCCGTCCGTATTCATCGGCGGCGAGAACGGATATCCGACCGGCTTGATGTACTCGAACAAGCACGATTTCGCGCCGCGCGTGGGAATCGCGAAAAATCTGCCGCGGTTTGGGCTGGTACTCCGCGGCGGTTACGGAATCTTCTTCACCCCGGTCGACGAAAACACGTGGTGCAATCAGCGTCACAACGTGCCTTATGTTTTCCCGGAAACGCAGCAGGCTGACAACTTCACTCCCCCGGCATCTCTTTTCGCTAACGGACTGAATTTCGGTACACCCGTGCTCGGCACCGGCACATTGCCCGCAACCACCGTCAGCTTTACGGCCTTCGATCCACACGCGCCTGCCGAATACATCCAGCAGTGGAACGCGCAAATTCAGAAGACTCTGGGATCGAGCACAACAATCGAAGTGGGATATCTTGGCGCGCGGGGATTCCATCTGCAGCGCGCGCACCTCATCAACAACGCGCCTCCGGGGCCCGGCCCGCTCGGCCCGCGCCGTCCCTTCAAGACTCTCAGTTTCGTGCCTGGCACTGTGCTCACTCCGACCAGCACCAGCGCCGTAATTCAGAGTCAGACGTTCCCGGTCAGCACGATCAATCTTCTGGAAGATACGGCTCAGAGTTGGTATGACGCCGGTTACGTGAACGTGCGCCGCAAATATTCGCACGGTCTCAGCTTGCTCGCTAACTATACGTTCTCGAAAAATTTGGCCAACGCTCCGGATTTCCGCTCGCCCATGGACGAGAGCTCGATTCCCCAAAACAACAACGATCTCGCAGCCGAAAAAGGACCAGGTTGCGACGTTCGCCATCGCCTCGCGCTGAGCGCGGTCTACAACATTCCTTCATTCCAGCACTCGGCTCTGACCCGCGTCGTCACGCAAAACTGGCAGTTCAGCACCGTGTATCAAGCCGAATCTGGGATGCCGTTCACGATCTCGGTCTTCGGCGACACGGCAAATTCCGGCACCGTGCTCGGAGAGAATCCTATTCGCGCCAACGCCACCGGCCAGCCAATCTTCGGGTCCGGCACGCGCAACGCGAACGAATGGTTCAACCCCGCGGCATTCGCAACTCCCGCGGCTTACACGTTCGGCGACGTAGGACGCAACTCGGTTTACGGGCCTCCGCTGCAGACGATGGATATCGCCCTCGTCCGCAGCTTCCACCTTACAGAGCGATCATCGTTCGAGTTCCGCGGCGAGGCGTTCAACGCCCTGAACAAAGTGAATCTTGGAACGCCGAACCGCTACGTGAACGAGCCGCAATTCGGCACGATCACCATGCCCATGACGCCTGGCCGGCAAATTCAGCTAAGTGCGCGGCTATCGTTCTAATCGTCGAGGACTGCCGCCTCGAAGGCCGGGTCAGAGGGTAAGAAAGCTTTCGGGACGAAAGCGGCAGCGAACTCGTGAAGTTTTCCACACCACCGTTTGTGACATCTGACCTTGCCTTCCACAGCCTACGAGGCAGATCATCGCCAAGGCGCTAGCGGTACACGACCGACTCTCGCCGCCTGAGCTAAGATCTTTGAAATCAAGATTTTGCCCCTAAGTTGCTGATTCCGGATATTTTATTTTCAATTTGCCGCTAAGCTGATGATTCCAGAGATCAGGGGGGAGGGGGGGATACCCCTCAAATCTGAAAAAACTGCCGAAATGAAAGCGCCCAGAAACATCTCTCCACTAAGCGCATCCAAATTTTTTTCAGACTACGTAACGACAGTAGCCGCCCCGAGCGACGATCCACTAGCCACTAATCACTGGCCACTAACCACTAGCCACTGTCTCCAATTTGTCCCGCGCACTGCGCTGCACTACCATTGACCTATGCCCGTCGAAACAGAAGTGCAAGCTTCCTCGATTCGCGCGCCCCGTGGAAATCAGATCACCTGCAAGAGCTGGCAGCAGGAAGCTGCCTTGCGCATGTTGATGAACAACCTCGACGAAGAAGTCGCCGAGCGTCCCAAAGACCTCGTCGTCTACGGAGGAACCGGACGCGCCGCGCGCAGTTGGGAAGCCTTTCACTCGATCGTCGCGACGCTGAAGAAGCTCGAGAATGACGAGACACTGCTCGTCCAGTCGGGAAAGCCCGTCGGCGTTTTCAAGACGCACGATCACGCGCCGCGCGTGCTGATCGCGAACTCCAATCTCGTCGGTCACTGGTCGAACTGGGAAAAGTTCAACGAACTCGAACGCGCCGGTCTCATGATGTACGGACAGATGACCGCCGGTTCGTGGATCTACATCGGTTCGCAGGGAATTGTCGAAGGCACATTCGAGACATTCTCGGCCGCGGGCGAAAAGCATTTCGGCGGAGATCTCGCCGGCAAGCTGATCGTCTCCGGCGGAATGGGCGGAATGGGCGGAGCTCAGCCGCTCGCCGCAACCATGACTGGCGCGGCTTTCCTCGGTATCGACGTCGATCCCGAGCGCATCAAGAAGCGGCTCAAGACCGGATACTGCGACTTCATGGTGACGACGCTCGATGAAGCGTTGCGCATCCTGAAGAACGCGGTGCGCAAGAAGGAGAACGTCTCGGTCGGGCTCGTCGGCAACTGCGCCGACATCATTCCCGAACTTGCCGAGCGCGGCGTGGTTCCTGACATTCTGACTGATCAGACTTCGGCGCACGATCCGCTCAATGGATATGTTCCGAACGGCATGACGTTCGAAGCCGCTCTCGAATTGCGCAAGCGGGATCCGCAGGCGTATCAGGAGAAGTCGCTCGACGCAATGGCGCGGCATGTCGAAGGCATGCTGCGCCTGCAGAAAATGGGATCCGTCACGTTCGATTACGGCAATAATATCCGCACGTTTGCCTTTCAGCGCGGCGTGAAGAATGCCTACGATTTCCCGGGATTCGTGCCTGCATATATCCGGCCTCTATTCTGCGAAGGACGCGGCCCATTCCGCTGGGTCGCGCTGTCAGGCGAGGCCTCGGACATTCATGTGACCGATGATCTGGTGCTCGAACTGTTTCCCGAGAACCGCATTCTGCGCCGCTGGATTGACCTCGCGCGCAAGCGCATCAAGTTCCAGGGACTGCCGGCGCGCATCTGCTGGCTCGGATACGGAGAGCGAGCGCAATTCGGCCTCGCGATGAACGACCTGGTGAAGAAAGGGAAGATCAAGGCTCCCATTGTCATTGGCCGCGATCACCTCGATTGCGGATCGGTCGCATCCCCGTTTCGAGAAACCGAAAGCATGAAAGATGGATCGGACGCGGTCGCCGACTGGCCGCTGCTCAACGCTTTGCTGAACACGGCCGCAGGCGCGTCGTGGGTCTCGATCCACAACGGCGGAGGCGTTGGCATCGGCTACTCGTTGCACGCCGGTCAAGTCACGGTGGCGGACGGCACCGAGATGATGGCGAAGCGTATCGAGCGAGTGTTGACTACAGATCCAGGGATGGGAATCATTCGCCACGCCGATGCTGGTTATGAAGAGGCGAAGGAGTTCGCGAAGAAGAGTGGCGTGAGAATTCCGATGAGTGAGGAATGAATCCAGAGCTCGCATACTATGTCGTCCGCTACTATCACAATCTGATGACGAAACTCGAACTCCGCGCGAATCGACATCTGATCGCCATACTGAAGTTGATGCACGGACGCGACGATCCTATTGCGCAGCAACAGGCGATTCAGGGTAGGCCGGACCTCGCCATATTGTCGCGCGATCCGGAAGTTATTGACTTGTGCAAGGATGGGCTGCAAGCGTTCAGAGCACGGGTTGCGGCCCGAATGCTTGAGATGCATGGAGATCAGGTATTCTTGAATCGCTGTCCAAAGTGCAACGAACTGGCTAGAACGCCGAAGGCAAGGCAATGCCGCGCTTGTGGCTTTGACTGGCATTCATAAACGATGCACGCGTGAAGATCAAAAAGAGAAGCTCTCACCATCAAGAATGCCTCGTGCTGGCCAACATCGGCCAGCTTCTTACGTTGCGCTCTCCTTCTTCAAAACTCGGTCCGCGACGCGGCGGCGAGCTTCGAGAACTTGGAATCATCTCCGATGCGGCGGTGCTTTGTGTTGGAGGCAAAGTCGTTTCGGTCGGGAAGACCAAAGACGCGCTGGGCGATCCGTGGTTACAGAAGAATCGTAAGAGGGTCATCGAGGTTGACTGCCGCGGGAAAGTTGTTCTGCCGGGATTTGTCGATTCGCACACGCATCCGGTGTTCGCGGCGCCTCGCTTAGTGGATTTCGAGAAGCGCATCGAAGGTTCTTCTTACGAAGAAATCGCCGCTGCAGGTGGAGGAATCCGGTCGAGCCTCGAAGGCGTACGAAAGTCCGCGAAGGCCGCACTGGCCGACAAGGTGCTTGCCGTTTTGAGAGACATGGCTGCTTACGGCACGACCACCGTCGAGGCGAAATCCGGTTACGGACTGACTCTCGAGTCGGAACTGAAATCACTAGAGGCCATAAGAGAAGCTGCGGCGCAATGGCCCGGAACAGTGGTCCCCACCTTGCTTGGCGCGCACGTTGTGCCAAAAGAATTTCAGGGTTGCTCACAAAAATACCTGGAGATCGTCTGTACAGAGATGATTCCGCGGACGGCGAAGCGGAAGCTCGCCCAATTTGTGGACGTCTTCTGCGATAAGGGAGCTTTTGCGCCTGCCGAGTCGGAGCAGGTGTTCGAAGCAGCAAAGGCGCATGGGTTGAACGTTCGCGCCCACGTGGGCCAGCTTTCGGAGACCGCATTGGAGCCGTTTTTGCGGTTCAGTCCGGCATCGCTCGACCATATGGATCACGTCAGCGCCAGCGATGTTTCGCGATTAGCCGAGAGCGACACGGTTGCGACGCTTGTGCCCGGGGCAAATTATTTCCTTGGTCTGAAGGAATATCCGAATGCGCGGCGGTTCATTGATGCTGGAGTCGCCGTTGCCTTGGCAACCGACTATAACCCCGGCACGTCCCCGACGATCAGCATGCCGATGGCAATGACGCTCGCGTGCACGCAGATGAAAATGTCTCCGGCGGAAACGATTGTGGCGACCACGATCAACGGAGCGTGGGCGCTGCGAGTTGCAGACCGGAAGGGAAGCGTCGAGCCCGGCAAAGATGCCGATCTCGCGGTCTTTGCCGTGCGGGATTATCGGGAAATCCCGTACTGGTTTGGAGCCAATCATTGCGCCTTGACCGTATTGAATGGCGAGATTTCGGGCTCCCATTGAACTTTTGAAGGACAAATGCCGTAATGACAACAGACAGAGTGTGCTCGGGTACACTCCAGACAAGCGAACTTGCCCACAGATACTGATCCGATTCAATTCTTCTGAGGAAAAAGAATGAAGCGAACATTTGCGGTACTGACGTTTGTTGTGCTCACGATTACCCTTGCCTCTGCCCAGCGGCTGCCGGAGATAGCGCGGCCGGAAAATTACAAGCTGACCTTCACGCCCGATCTCGACAATGCAAAATTCGAAGGCGATGAAGTGCTCACGATCAACGTGCTGAAGCCGACTTCGGAGATTACGCTGAATTCCGCCGACATCGACTACCACGAGCTCACGATCAAGAGCGGTGGAGCGACCCAGACGGCGAAGGTCACGCCGCAGAAACAGAACGAGATGGTTGTGTTGAGTGTTGCGAAGCCGCTTGCTGCGGGCTCTGCAACGATTCACATCAAGTACTCGGGCATTCTTAACAACGAAATGCGCGGCTTCTATCTCGGCAAAGATGAGCAGGGAAGAAAGTATGCTGCGACGCAATTTGAGGCGACTGACGCTCGCCGCGCGTATCCTTCGTTCGACGAGCCGGATTACAAGGCGACGTTCGATATCACGGTGATCGCCGATAAGGGAATGACGGCCATTTCGAATGAGAAGATCGCGTCCGACATGCCCGGACCCGGCGACAAGCACACGGTCCGCTTCGCGACGACTCCGAAGATGTCGTCGTATCTGGCGGCGCTGGTCGTTGGCCCGTTCGAATACGTCGAAGGCGAAGCCGACGGAATTCCGATCCGCGTTTACGCGACGACCGGCAAGAAAGAAATGGGAAGGTTCGCGCTGCAGATTGCGAGCGATGTTCTCCGCTACTACGACCATTATTTTGCGATCAAGTATCCGTATGCAAAGCTGGATCTGGTGGGCCTGCCGGACTTCTCCGCGGGCGCGATGGAGAACACGGGTTGCATCACCTTTCGCGACGTGCTGCTGCTCATCGATGAGAAGCAAGGCTCCGTCGATCTGAAGAAGACGATTGCGAGCGTGATTGCGCATGAAATGGCGCACCAGTGGTTCGGCGACCTGGTCACGATGAAGTGGTGGGACGACATCTGGCTCAATGAAGGCTTCGCCACGTGGATGTCAAGCAAGCCGATCGAGTCATTCAAGCCCGAATGGAACTTTAACCTCGACGATGTGAGCAACGCGGGCGGAACACTAAATGTGGACTCGCTGGCGAATACGCGACCGATTCATCAGGCGGCCGAGACTCCAGCGCAGATTCAGGAGTTGTTCGACGGGATTGCGTACGGCAAAGCCGCGGCTGTTCTGCGGATGCTCGAGGCCTATCTCGGAGAAGAGACTTTCCGCTCCGGCGTCAATTCGTATATCGGCCAACATAAATATGGCAACGCGACTGCGGCTGATTTCTGGGACGCGCAGGCAAAGACTTCTCACAAACCCGTCGACAAGATCATGCCGACGTGGGTGCAGCAACCGGGAGCGCCGATCGTGAATGTGAAGGCGCAATGCGCGGGCGATTCGACCAAGGTGACGCTCACGCAGCAGCGCTATTACTTCGACCGCGCGAAGTTCGAGAATCCGGCCGATCAGTTGTGGCAGATTCCGCTCTGTATGAAGGGATCGGCAGGCGAAAAAGGTGACATGAAGTGCGAGTTGCTGTCCAAAAAAGAAGAGACGTTCACGTTACCGGGATGCTCGAAATGGGTTCTGGGCAATGCTGGAGCGGCGGGATACTACCGCGTTGGATATCAGCCGGAAGCGGTGCGGACACTGGCAACCGATGCGGAAACCAAGCTGAGTCCTGGAGAGCGTATCAGCCTGCAGAACGATATTTGGGCTTCGGTGCGCGTCGGGCGTGAACCGGTCGGCGATTATCTTGCCTTTGCGCAAGGATTGCAATCCGACCGCAGCGGGGCTGTGATGGACGATGTGCTCGGAAGGCTGAACTATATCGGCGAGTATCTGGTCAGCGACACCGATCGCGAGGCATACCGGGCGTGGTTGCGGCAATATCTAACGCCGCTGATGAAGGAAGTCGGCTGGGAGCCTAAACCGGGAGAAAGTGACGACCAGAAGACGTTCCGGCCTCACGTCATCATTGCACTTGGACATGACGCGCGGGATCCGGAGACTCTGGCTGAAGCGCGGAAGATTGCTGACAAGTACCTGAACGATCCGTCTTCGGTCGATCACGATCTTGCCTTCAGTGTTCTGCCGGTTGCCGCAATCAATGGCGGCCCGGACCTGTACGACAAAATCATGGCCGCGATGAAGAATGCTAAATCGCCCGAGGACTATTACAACTACTTCTTCACCTTATCGCAGTTCACGGATCCGAAGCTCTTGCAACGCACTCTGGATTTTGCGATATCTCCGGATGTGCGTTCGCAGGATGCCCTGCAACTGGTTACGGGAGTGCTCGCGAATCCCGCGGGCAGGGATCTGGCTTGGGACTTCATCCAGAAGCACTGGCCGGAACTGGAAAAAGCCGGTGGTCCGTTTGCCAGTGCCCAAATTGTCGGTGCGACCAGCATCTTCTGCAATACGGGAATGCGCGATCAGGTGACGGAGTTCTTCACGGCGCACAAGGTCCCGGCGGCCGAGCGAACGTACAAGCAATCGATCGAGCGGATCAACGCTTGCGTCGATCTGAAATCGCAACAGGGATCGCAGTTGGCTTCGTGGCTGGGACAGCATGAGGTGGCTAGCGGGAGGTAAGGCTCAGGATTGTGCATGGCCCGGGAGAGATTCTCCCGGTTTTTTTGTCGTGCGCGGAAACAAAAAGGTCCCTCCGCCCGCCGATGGAATGCCTGCGGCAATCCATCGGCTTTGGTCGGGATCACAGAGTTTGTGAACGTGCTTTACGGCATCACCGGCAGAACCAGATGAGATGGCAACGCTGGCGAGCAGTAGACTCGCTGCGTGGCCGGAACGAAATCTGCGGCGGTCGCTTTGTAGATGCTCGGCACGAATTTCTGCGGATTGCGATCAATCACCGGGAACCATGTCGACTGAATCTGCACCATGATGCGGTGTCCCTTGAGGAATACATGATCGTGATCGCGCAGCGGAACGTTCCATTCCGTCGGCTTGTTTGGCGAGAGCGGATGCGGCGTCTCGTAGCTTGCGAGATAGCGTCCGCGGCGAACTTCCATCGCGATCGGTAATTCGTATCCATTCAGAGACTGCGCGTATTGGCCCGGGTTTGGGCCTTCGTCGGGATTCCACGCATTTTTCTGCGCGTCCTGCGGATAAACGTCAATCAGTTTCACGACGAAATCGCTGTCTGTGCCGGAGGTTGACGCGAACAGATCGGCAGCGAGCGGACCGGTGATCGTCAAATCATGATCGAGCGGCGCGCTGACGAACGACAACACGTCAGGGCGGTGATCGACGAAGCGCTGATCCGCAACTTCCCATGTCCGCCAATCGCCAGCGGGATAGGTCGGCGAGATTGGGCGCTGGCGATAGGGCACGGGATTCGCAGGATCGGAAACGTATTCGCGATATTCTTTCGCCGCGTTCGCGGGAGGCGTGAAAGAGAGCGTGCCGTCCGCATTTAAGTAAAGATTGGTGGCCTTGGCTTCTTTCGGGGGCCAAGCAGCATATGTGTGCCACGTGTTCGATCCGCTCTGAAACGTGCTGGCCTGCCATGCCAGCTTGTCGCCACCGCCATGAAGATAGTAGCGGAAGAACGGAGCTTCGATGTTCTCGCGAAATTCGCGCGCGGTTTCATGTCCGCCAAAAGGAATGATGCCGATGCTCTCGCCTTTCGGCGTCTGCCATTCTCCGTGGAACCATGGGCCGGCAACGATAAAGTTGTCGTGCTGCGGATCATTCTCGTCGGCGTGGCGGAAGATCTGCCACGGTCCCCATGGATCTTCCTGATCCCAGAATCCGGCGACGTTGAGATTGGGCACGGTGGAGGCGTGAAGCTGGCGCACCCACGCTTCCTTCTTCCAAAAATCGTCGTAATCGGGATGGTCAATGGTCGAATTCCAGTAGGGAATCGATCCCTGAAGATATTTGTCGTTGATGTTAGAGAGCGGGCCGAGATCGAGATACCACTCGTAGGAGTCGTAGGTTTCGAAAGCGAAATGCTTGTTGGTGTTCTTATCGGACTGTTCCATGACGGCATATTCGAAATCGTAGCTTTCGCGAAGCGCGCCGTAGCGGTGGTCGTCGTCGTTCATCCATTGGTCGACGGGGGAAGCCTGTTCGCTGATCGCCTTCAGCGCAGGATGAGGATGGAGAAGCGTGAGCGCCGTGGTGAGTCCGTCGTAAGAGACGCCGAACATTCCTACCTTGCCGTTGTTGTTCGGGACGTTCTTGATCAGCCAGTCAATGGAATCGTAGGCGTCGGTGGTCTCGTTTGTGGATTTTGGATCGTTGAGATCGACTTGCGACGACAGATTGAAGACGCCTTCAGACTTGAAGCGTCCACGAAGATTCTGGAAGACGAAGATGTATCCGTCCGCGGCGAGTTCCTTGAGCGAAGGCGGCATCTGCTCGGGAGGTTTTTCGGGAACGCCGTAGGGCGTGCGGCGGAAGAGGATCGGCAGCGGGCCCGTTTGATCGATGGGCGTGAGGATGACGGTCTGCAGATGAACGCCGTCGCGGACGGGAATCATGACTTCCTGCAGCTTGAAAATTGGCTTGGACGGTGGCTGTTGATTCTGTGAGGCGGCGAAGATTACGAGCGCGAAGGGAAGAAAGAAATACAGTTTGGAGAGGCGCAACCGTGTTCCTCCGGGAGAAGATCGAGTCGGCGAAGTATATCAATCGTCGCGGTGGGACGTAAAAGTTAGTTTGAGACTGCAGAACAAAAGGTCCCTCCCCGCGCGATTGGCTTGGTTCCCCGATCCTGTCGCTTGGCCGGGATGACAGAATCATCTAGAACAGGCGGCCGATGGAGAAGTTCACGCGGCTCTGGCCCGTGGGGCTGACGCTGCCGGCGATGGCGATTGGTCCGACAATGGTGTCGGCGATGACGCCGAGATTGAATGTTCCGCGCACGACGAATGGGCCGGGTTCTCCAGCAGTGGTGCCGAAGGCGGAGCCGGCTTCGTACCATCCGCCCCAGTAGATGCGTTTTCCGACAAGTTGGGGAAGGCGGTAGAGTTCGCGACGGAATCCGAGCGAGGCATAGGCGTAGTGGTTTCCAAAAAATTCATCGGGAAGATAAGCGCCGAGGCGAAAGGGTCCGCCGAGGGTGAAGACCTGGAAAGGGCCGGCTTGGCCGCGGAAAGACGTGCCTCCGGCGATGTCGGTGAACAGGGAAGTCTTGCCTCCGATTGGGATGAAGGTGGAGGTCTGCACGTCGAGTTGATCGAGGGGATGAAGCAGGCCGGGACTTTGCAGCACGCGGGCGAGCGAAGCGACGATGCGCGTTCCGCGGCTGGGAACCGAGGGACTGTCCTGGCCATCCCAGACATAGCGCGCGCGGACGAGGCCGGTGCTGCCGTGAACGATCGGAAGGCCGGTGGCTCCGATGAGTGGGCTTAGTTTGCCCTCGAAGATTTCGTACCCGAGGCGGAATTCGCTGCGGCGGCCGGAGTCGTAGCCGAAGTCGAGGCCGCCTCCGGCGCGCTCGTCACCGAAGACGGCGACCCTGGTGAGTCCCGTGAAGGAGTTGCGGGCGTACTTTGAAGCGAAGGAATATGGGGCGATGAAAAATCTGCTTTGCGCGATGGGTTGATAGAACTCGGTAGCCGCGAGATTGCTGGAACCGAACAGAAGATCATTGCGCCATTCGCCGCCGCGGTGCGCGACGTCCATAAACGTGACGCGCGCGCCGGCGGAGAAATCGAAAGCGGCGACGCCCGAGCCGTCGACATTCACTGCTAAGTCTACGAATGGCGGGCCGTAGGTCTTTTCACGGGCCGTTACGCGGAGCGTTGGGACACCGTTCTGGACGAAGCCTTCGTAGCCGAGATTGTCGAATTCGCCCTGGCCTGCGATACGGGTAAGTTGGGTGTCGAGGGTGCGGAGATTCAGCGGGCCGTGCGTATCCTTGCTGAGCTGTTTGGCGATCCGCTTGTTGATATCGGGACTGGCGCCGGTGACTTCGATGTCATCGACTTTTCTGATTGGCTGTTTTTTGCGCGCGGCACGCTCGTCGAGGTAACGCTGCCACTCGGCGGGGTCCTGAATCGAGTATTTCAGCAACGCTTCGCCCTGGGCGGATGCAGTCTTGTATCCGAGTTGAATCAGTTCATCGACGCGGGAGTAGTCGGTGATAAAGAAGCCCTTCATGTCGACGCTGATTTTGGCGTCGGCCTGCGCGAGGGAACGCTTTTCGTTCTGCGTGATCATCACGTCGATGGCGCGTGAGAGCACTCCGGCCAGGGAATTGAGTTCTCCTACATCGACGGGAGGAAGGCGGAGTTCGACGGCGATAACGACGTCGCTGTTCATTGCGCGGACGGTTTCGACCGGGATGTTCTGTACCATGCCGCCGTCGGCGAGAACGTGGCCTTTGATCTCGACGGGAGTGTAGAGGCCGGGGATGGCCATGGATGCCCGGATTGCCTGAGAGAGCGAGCCATCATGAAGTATGACGGCGTCGCCGGATTGCATGTCGGTGGCGACGCAGCGGAAGGGAATTGGAAGGTCGTCGAAGCTGGGGAGGCCGGATTCGGGGAAGGCGATCTGATCGAAGAGTAGTCCTACGCCCTGGCCGGAGTTGTAGCCGTTCGGCCCGCTGAGTCCGTGCTTGAGGCCGAGAGGGGCTTCGACGAGGAAATCACGCGCGTCCTGCTTGCGGCGATAGGAAAGTTGGGAGTACACGGGCCCGGGGGCGAGGACCTGATCCCAATTGACTTTTTCTGTGAAGGCTTTGATGTCATCAGGGGACATGCCGGTGGCGTACATGGCACCGATGATGCTCCCCATGCTGGTTCCGGCAATGCGGTCGACGGGGATGTGATTTTCTTGCATCCACTGGAGAATTCCGATTTCCGTCAGGCCAAGGGCGCCGCCTCCGCTCAATGCCAGGCCGATTCGTGGGCGAGGCTTGGCTTCGTCCTGCGGAGCGGCGGTAGAGGTTTGGGCAAGGCAGAGGTGTGAAAGGAGAAGGAAGAATGCGAGAACAATTGCAAGACGATGCCTCAGTTCCATCATGTGCTCCTGAAATGCGGAAGCAAGAAAATTCTTGGTCGAGGATTTCAAGGCGAGGAAAAAGAGTAGCAGGTTTAATTGACCAGAGAGGAGTGGATCAGTGGTTCCCCTGGGCATTGAGCGAAGGCTGCCGAGATTCGTCGACCACGCCATGAACGGCATCGATGACCATGTCGGGGCGATCGAGTTGAATGTAATGGGCGCTGTTTTTGGCGATGGCCTGCGTTCCGCGGGTCGATAGGTGCGAGAGTTCTTCCTGCATCTTCTCCCATTCCTGGTTCATTGGCTTGGCAAGGTCGGCGGGGAGTTCGCTGGAAGGCTTATCGGGATCGTGCGAGAGGACGGCCAGAGGCATGTCGCCGAGCGCGCCGGTGGCGGCGGTTTCGGAAGCGCTCTCGGGAAAAGATTTCATCTCGGCGAGCCCTTCATGGGCAGTGCTCCAGTTGCACTCGGCGGCGCGGAGTTTCGGGTCATGGTCGCAAAAGCCCATCAGCCGTGGAATGCCGAAGGGCATGGTGTATTCGAGGAATTCGGCTTCGCGCATCCAGCTGCCTTCCATATTCTTCAACTCCGCCGGAAAGCGTTTGTCCTGGTCGGGATGCGAGGCATCGACCAGCACCATTCCGGCAACTTCGTTGCGATAAAGACTGGCGTAGAGGCGAACATCGTAGCCGCCCATGGAGTGGCCGACGAGCACGTAAGGTGGAGGGATTTCTGCTGCTTGCAACAACGCGTGCAGTTGTTCAGCAATGGCGCGGCTGGTTCGCGGACCGTCGGCGGAGTCGCTATAGCCGAGTCCGGCGCGGTCGTAGGAGCACACGCGAGTGATCTTGGCGATTTCCGGCTGGACTTTTCGCCAGGAAAGGTAGGTATCGCCGAGGCCGGAATCGAGGATGACGGTTGGAGTTCCGTCACCGGTGCAATCGATGTGCATCTTGCGGCCATCGACTTCGACAAGCTTGCCAGCCATGGGATTGAAGCGGCGATCACGTGCCTCGGAGATGTTCTGATACATAAATCCGGCTGCGGCGAGGAAGAGAACGAGGAGGACGAGAAGAGTCACAATCCGGCGAAGGAGCGGATGAGACACCGAAGTTGGGGAGGCTTCGTTGTGCATGAGCAGATTCGCACGCAGCTGGAAGTCCGCCGCACGTTCGCAGGCATTTTACATGACCGGCGGCACGGTGATTCCCATAACTGCAAGGGTGCGAATTAATTCGCGCCGGACGACCGCTACGGTGACGAGTAGAAACTCTTTCCGCTTCTCATCCGGTTCGTTGAGGATGGGATGGCGATGATAGAACGTGTTGAACAGCTGCGCCAGCTGAAAAACGTGTTTTGCGAGATGTGCGGGTTCGGTCGTGGCAATGCATTGGTCGATGACGTAGGAAGTCTTCGAGGCGGAAAGCCAGAGCTCCCAGATTTCGTCATTCTCCTTGCCGGCTAAATAGCGTTCCCAATCTGCGGCCGAGAATCTGTCCGCGACACCGTTGCACAGCTTGCCTGCGTCCACATCGGCTTTGCGGAAGATGCTGGTGGCGCGGACGACGGCGTATTGCGCGTAGGGACCAGTTTCTCCTTCGAAGCTGAGGGCGTCTTTGAAATCGAAGGCGATGACCGACTGCTTGGTGTACTTGAGCATGAAATAACGTAGTGCGCCGATGGCGATCTGCGTGGCAATGCCGAGGCGCTCGGGTTCGCTCAGTTGGGGATGGCGCGAGTCGACCTCTTTCTTTGCCGAAGCGATCAGCTGATCGAGCAGGTCGTCGGCCTTGACGCCGAAGCCCTTGCGCCCGCTGACTTCGATGTAGGAGCGGGACTTATCCTCGTCACTCAGGGTGTAGCCAAGTTCGGCGGCGCAGCGCGGCGTGAGAGCGACCATCTCATACGAGAAATGCGTGTAGTGGTCGGCGGCTTCATTGTGTCCGAGGCCGCGCAGCGCTTCAATGACCGTGCTCTGCGCTTCGGACTGTCGTGCGTCGATGACATTGTAAATTTCTGCTACGTCGCCGAAGTGAGGATGATCTTTCTCGCCGTCGGTCGTCGAAATCCAGCAGCAGTGCTCGTTGGGATAGCGGTAAAACTTGCGATATCCGAAATCGCGCCCCAGCAGGCCGAACTTCCACATGTGATAAGCGATGTCTTTGCCGACGTAGCCGACGGTGCCGTTGGAGCGGACGATGACTTTCTGGTCTTCTTCCGAAATCCGAGGTGCAAGGTCCTGGGTGCCTATCTTTGTGAGAACCTCATCCAAGGTCTCCTCGGCGTCCTCTGTGGTTGATCCTTTCTGAGCCGTCCCGGCGCGACGCATCACCCAGCAGCCTTTATTCTTTCCCTCACTCTCGAACGTCAGCACCCCCGCTGCTTTCAGCTTTTCGAAGGCGGCATTCCAGAAGTGAAGATGCAGAATCTCGCTTTCGCGCGGGAGGAAGTCGTACTCGATGTCGAGGCGATCCATCGTCTCCAGATGGCGGCGGAGAACGGCCGTTGAGATGATGTCGGCCACGGCTGCTGTTTCGCTGTTGGCGTCCTCAATTGCGTGGAGAGTTTGCAGGCGGACTTGTTTGTTTTCTGGAGCGGCTTCGTACCATTGCGAGACGCGAGCATAGATATCCCAGCAGTAGTAATCGAAGTGCGGCCGGCGCGTGAGGGCTTCAATTTCGGCGCGGGACTTTTTCTCGATTTGAGTGAATCCGACGACGACGTCGGCGACCTGGACGCCGGTGTTGTCGATGTAATTTTGAATATCGACCTGGCGGTCGGCGTAGCGCAGCAGGCGGACGAACGTGTCTCCGAGAATGGCGTTGCGCAGGTGCCCGATGTGGGCGGCCTTGTTGGGATTGATGCTCGAATGCTCGACGAGGATTTTTCCTGCGGGGATCGCTGTCGGCGGCTTGAGGTCGGCCGAGAGCGCCTTCGCCATCCATGCGCGGTCGATGCTGGCATTCAGATATCCGGGAGGAGCAATCTGCAAGGTAGCGATGCCTTCGACGGGTCCGATTTCATCCTTGATGGCTTGGGCAATCTTGAGGGGCGCCGAACGCAGGGGCTTGGCAAGAGGGAAGAGAGGAATGGCGAAATCGCCGAGTTCGACCTTCGGGGGTTGCTCGACTACGACCGCAGGCAAAGTTACGCCAGGATGGCGCTTGTTGATACACTCCAGCACTCGCTGGGCCAGAAGCTGCTCTAGATGACGATACAAGGAAGCCCTCTAAGCTGTTGAAGAAACAGTGATTTTATCAGAGTCGGAGCCCGGTCGAGGTTTGACGCAGTATCGGCGGTTCCCTATGATGAAAAATCTGGAGAACGGTCGTTGGTTCGATGGCCGTTTGTCGTTGGCCGTCGCCGTAGGATTCGCTGACGTGCCCGGAACCACGAACGATCTACGACCAGCCACAAACGAGTTTTTTATGCGCATCGCGTATCTCGAGTGTTTTTCCGGCATCAGCGGCGATATGTTTCTCGGCGCTTTGGTCGATTCCGGAGTTTCGCCGCAATTGCTCGAGCAGACGGTCGCAGCGCTTAACGTCGGCGCAAAGCTGGAGATTTCGCGTGTCGTGCGCAGTGGAATTTCAGCCACGAAAGTCGACGTGTGGGTTGATGGCGAAAAGGACTTGCCGCGGGAAGAGTACTGGGCGAAGCAACAGGCCGCCGATCATCACGCGCATGAGCACGGACACAGCAACCACGAACATAAACACCGGGCCTCGAGCCATCATCACGATGACTCGCCCGGACATGCTCACTCCCATTCGCATCGCGGGCTCAGCGAGATTCGGAGGATCATCAACGACGCTGGGATTTCGCAATCGGCGAAGCAGACTGCGATCCGAATCTTTGAGGCTCTCGGCGCGGCTGAAGCGAAGATTCACAACGTGCCGGTTGAAGAGATTCATTTCCACGAAGTGGGCGCTGTCGATGCGATCGTCGATATCGTCTGCGCGGCCGTGGGAGCCGAGGCGCTCGGAGTGGACGAGATTATCTGCTCGCCGTTGAACGTCGGTGGCGGAACGGTGAAGTGCGCGCATGGGACGTTCCCCGTGCCTGCGCCAGCCACGCTGGAACTGCTGAAGGACGCTCCGGCGTATTCGTCCGGAGTGCAGGCCGAACTGGTAACTCCGACGGGCGCGGCGATCGTGAAGACGCTGGCTCGGCGTTTTGCGGCATTTCCAGAGATGAAGATTGAGAAATCGGCGTACGGAGCGGGATCACGCGATTTTCCAGGCCATCCGAATGTGCTTCGCTTGGTAATTGGAGAAGCGGCACCGGCACTGGCGGCCAAAACGCAATCCGAGACGATCACTGTGCTCGAAGCGAATCTCGACGACCTGAATCCGCAGGTATTCGGGTATGTCATGGATCGGTTATTGGAAGAAGGCGCGCTCGACGCATTCGGCATGCCGGTGCAGATGAAAAAGAATCGTCCGGGCATGTTGCTGACGGTTTTGTGCAAGCCGGAAGAAGCGGGCAAGCTGACGCAGTTGCTATTTACTGAGACGACGACTTTGGGAGTGCGGCGGCGCGAAGAGATGCGGCAGGCGCTGGCGCGGCGCTGGGAAAATGTCCGCACCCCATGGGGCGAGGTCCGCATCAAGATTGCAAGCATGAATGGGGCGGTTACGAATTATGCTCCCGAGTACGAAGATTGCCGGCGGATTGCGGCCGAGCAGCATGTGCCGCTGAAGACAGTGATTCAGGAAGCTACTCGGGCTTACTTGAGCGGCGCCGGCGAAAAGAATTAACCACAAAGGTCACGAAGTTACACGAAGGGATTCCGGATTCGTGTATGAACTGGCCGGAAAAACATTTATGAGCAAGAAGTTCTACATTACGACTCCTATTTATTACGTGAATGCGCGGCCGCATATCGGGCACGCTTATACGACGATCGCGTGCGACACGATTGCGCGACGGCACCGGCTGCTGGGAGACGATACGTTTTTCCTGACCGGCACCGATGAGCACGGTCAGAAGATCGAGCGTGCGGCCGAAGCCGCCGGGAAGACTCCGCAGCAATATGCGGATGAGATCTCGGGCGAGTTCGGGCGTCTGTGGCAGCGGATGGGAATCTCGAATGACGATTTCATCCGCACGACCGAAGAGCGTCATACCAAGCGCGTGCAGACGCTGTTCCGCCAGATTCGCGACAACGGATACATCTACAAGGGAACATACACAGGGCAGTATTGCGTTTCCGATGAACTTTATGTCGATGGAGCGCAGCCGGGTGATCCGTGCCCGACTTGCGGGCGCATCACTGAGACGGTGCATGAAGAGAATTATTTCTTCAAGCTGTCTGCATTTCAGGACAAGCTCCTGGAGCTATACGCGAATCCCGATTTCATTCGTCCGGAGACGCGGCGGAATGAAGTGATTTCGTTCGTGCGTTCGGGGTTGCGCGATCTGTCGATCAGCCGGTCGACGTTTTCGTGGGGCATTCCGGTTCCGGACGATCCGAAGCATGTGATTTACGTCTGGCTTGACGCCCTCGCGAACTACATCACGGCGATCGGATACGGATCCTCGCACGCGGGAGCGCAGGCGGCATTCAAAAAATATTGGCCGGCTGACGTGCACATGATCGGCAAAGAAATTGTCCGGTTTCATTGCGTGTACTGGCCGGCGTTCTTGCTGGCTGCGGGCCTGGAGTTGCCGAAGGCCATCGTCGCGCATGGATGGCTGCTGTTTGAAGAGAGCAAGATGTCGAAGTCCCGCGGAAATATCGTGCGGACGGAGACGATTCTCGACGTGCTCGGAGCCGATGCTCTGCGGTATTTCCTGCTGCGCGAAGTAGTGTTTGGACAGGACGGATCGTTTTCGTTCGACGCGCTGGTGCAGCGCTACAACTCGGATCTGGCCAACGGTCTCGGCAATCTGGCCAGCCGCACGCTGACCATGATCAACCGGTATTTCAAGGGCGAGGTGCCGTATCCGTCGCATGCGGTGGCGAGAAGCCCTGCCGATGATGCGGTGGCGGAAACGGCGCGGAAAGCGATCCTCGAGTTCAGCATTCTGTTTGATCAATTTCATTTTTCCCGCGCGCTCGAAGCGGCGTGGGGGCTGGTCGCGACGGTCGATCGCTACATCGTCGAGAATGAACCCTGGGCGCTCGGCGAGAAGCAGGACGACGAGAGCCGGGCGCGGCTGGCGACAGTGCTCTACACGTCGGCGGAGGCTTTGCGCATTGCAACCGCTCTGGCGCATCCGGTGATTCCCGAGGCGACGGCGAAGATATGGACGCAGATGGGGCTGGGCGATATCAAGAAGCTTGCGCTGGCCGATCTGGCCTGGGGACAACTTCCACTAGGAACGAAGCTGGGCGAGGTGAGTCCGGTGTTTCCGCGCGCCGACAAGAGCGCCATTGAAAGGATGCAGAAGATGGAAGATCAGCAACGTCCGGTAGTCGAAGAACCGAAGGAGCGGCAGTTACCGACGGCTCCGACTGCGAAGCCGGCAGCCCCGGCAGCACCGCAGCCGGCAGTCGACGGAGGAAAGATCACCATCGACGATTTTGCCAAGGTCGAGTTGCGGGTGGGGCAGGTGAAAGTTGCCGAACGCGTGCCGAAATCCGACAAGCTGTTGCGGCTCGAAATCGATATCGGAACGGAAGTCCGACAGGTGCTGGCGGGGATAGCCGAAGCGTACGCTCCGGAGACGCTGGTGGGGCGCAAGGTCGTGATTGTGGCGAATCTGGCTCGGCGAAAACTGCGCGGATATGAGTCGAACGGAATGATTGTCGCTGCTTCGCTCGAGGGCGGAAAACCCGTTCTGGCCAGCTTCCTGGAAGAGGTGCCGGTCGGGGCGCGATTGAAATAGTCGCGCCCCTTCGTTTCATGCACGAAAGGATGTGCCTTCCTTCCGCGCAAAGCATTGAATTTGTGGTGCCTTCTCGCGCTGAGACACCAAGGTAACCCGCCACGGTGATTACCTGTTTTTTCCTCTGTTTTCCCTGTGCTACCGTCTAATTTTGCGACATATCTGCGAACGTAAATAAGGTTTCGGGCCAAGTGTCTTCCGACAATCGCAAACCGGGGATCCACGTCGCGTGGACGACCGTTACATACCGCAGCATGGCACTGCTGATCCTGGCAGTCGCTGCGGCGTTCTTCGTTGCGGTGAGGTTCACGTTCCCCCAATTCACGCAGAACAGCATTAAGAAAGCCGACGATCTGGCGAGCGGGATTCTGGAGCGCGTTGCGGGGATGGCGCCGACGACGGGTTCCGGAACGTCGACCGCGCAGCAGGCGCACTTCACGGCGCTCGATGGAACAGTGCGGGTCAAGAAAGGGAACGGGAATACCTGGCTCACGGCCGACTACAACATTCCACTGGAAAAGGGTGACGTTGTTCAGACGGGCTCGGAGGGAATGGCGAAAGTCGTCTTCAATGACGGCACGAGTTATACGGTGAAGCAGGATTCGCTGATCGTGATTGAAGAAAACTCGGCGAATGATCAGCAGCAGACCAACATCGCGGTCGCAGTCAGCACCGGAACGGTAGATCTTTCCACTGCGACGTACAGCCAAGGATCGAAATCGCAGGTTATCGTTGCCGGCGCTACGGCTTCACTGGCCCCACAATCTGCCGCGCAGGTACACAACGATCCCAAGTCGGATGAGCACGAAATCCTGATGAAGAAAGGTACCGGCGAGGTCACGCGCAATGGTGAAACCGTGACACTGGCCAATTGGGAAAAGGTCAGTTTCTCGGGGCAGGAACAGCACATGGAGAAGGCGAAGGAGATCGGGCCTCCGACTCCGATTGCTCCGGCCAACATGGCTCCGCTGTTCGCGGCGGGCGATTCCATGAAAGACGTGGAATTTTCCTGGACGGCGATGGCGAATGCAGTTGGTTACCGTCTGCGCATCTCCCGCAATCCGTACTTTTCTTCTACACTGGTTGACAAAAAGGTTAATACAGCGGCCGTGACAGTCACGAACCTGGGCGAGGGCGCGTACTACTGGATGGTGCAGTCGTACGACTCGCAGGGAAAAGAGTCCGTCGAGAGCGAGAAAAACCGCTTCACGATCATACCCAAGGGGAAAGAGACGGAGGCGATTGCGCTCGAGTTGGATCCCTTCGTTCAGCATGGGCACGTGATCGAAGTAACGGGCAAGACACAGGTGGGGGCGCGCGTGATGGTGAATGGCAGCGAGGTTCCGTTTGTCAGCTCTGACGGCGCGTTTCATTACTTTACGCCGCCGCTGCCGGCGGGAGAGGCTGTGATTACGGTAACGGCTCAGACCGCGCAGGGCGGAGTGAATACGCAACAGAAGAAGATCATTATTCAGTGAGTGCAGTTACAGCAAGGTGAGCGGACGGAGTTGTCTGGCAAAGAACTAGTGGTTCAAGCAGGGTTGGCGTCTATCTCGTAAAATAGAGTGTCACCCCTGAAAAGATTTTGAGAGCAGCTCCCGGAAGAGCCGGGGAAGGGATCGTTGTAGGGCGGAATACCTCGTCATGTCAAATAACGGATTTCACGCAGGCGCGACGCGCAATCACAATCTTCGTTCGCTGTTCAGCATTTTCTCCAGCGATCTGGCCATCGATCTCGGCACTGCCAACACGCTCGTGTATGCGCGCGGCAAGGGCATCGTCGTCAACGAGCCGTCCATTGTTGCGATCAACAAGAACACGGGCGAAGTGGAAGCGGTCGGCAAAGAGGCGAAAGAGATGCTGGGCCGCACGCCGGGCAACATCGTCGCCATCAAGCCGATGAAGGACGGCGTGATCGCCGATTTCAAAGTCACAGAGAAAATGTTGAACTACTTTATCCAGAAGGCGCACAACCGCAAGATGCTGGTGCATCCCCGGATCGTGATCGGCGTGCCTTCGGAGATTACGCAGGTGGAAAAGCGGGCGGTCATGGACTCGGCCTATCGCGCGAAGGCCAGCGAAGTGCATCTGGTTGAGCAGGCAATGGTGGCGGCAATCGGAGCAGGCCTGCCGATCACCGAGCCCAGCGGCAACATGGTAGTTGATATCGGCGGCGGGACAACTGACATCGCGGTCATTTCGTTGAGCGGCATCGTCTATTCACGGTCCGTGCGCATGGCCGGCAACCAGATGGATGAAGCCGTCATGAATTATCTGAAGCGTAAATATAACCTGCTGATCGGCGAGCGGACGGCGGAACAGATCAAGATGGAGATCGGCTCGGCGCATCAGCTGGATAAGCCGATGACGATGGAGATCAAAGGCCGCAACCTGATCGAAGGCGTGCCCAAGACGATTACGGTGGACGATGGCGAAATCCGCGAAGCTTTGAGCGAATGCGTGTCGACGATCATGAATGCGATTCGCGTGGCGCTGGAGCGGACGCCTCCGGAGCTTTCGGCCGACATCAGCGACCGGGGCATTGTGCTGACCGGCGGCGGCGCGCTGCTGAAGAACCTCGACAAACGTATCCGCGAAGAAACCGGCCTGCCGGTCTCGATCGCCGACGATCCTCTGTGCAGCGTGGTCCTCGGCACGGGCAAAATGCTGAGCGACTTCAAGCTGCTGAGAAAGATATCGATTGAGTAGGAAAACAGTGGTCAGTGGATAGTGGCTAGTCAACCCACTGACCACTAATCACCAGCCACTGACCACTGGTTTTATGGAATCCGTCCTCGGCCGTTATCGCAATCTGATCATCCTGGTAGGGGTGTTGTTTCTGCAGGTGCTCGGATTGGCGATGCAGGTCAAGAAAACTACCAACGCGCTGCAGGATACCCGGCTGATCCGGATATGGGCCGTTGGAGCGATTACTCCTTTTGAGCGCAGCCTGATCTGGATCGAGAACAGCTCAGCGAACCTCTGGCATAACTACTTTTATCTGCGCGGCGTGCGCGCCGAGAACCGCGAACTGAAGCAGCAGATTGAGGACATGCGGCTGCAGCAGGTACGGCTGCAGGAAGACGCTGCACAGGCGCACCGGCTGCAGAACCTGCTGGCGTTCAAAGAACAATATGTATCAAAAACTGTGGCCGCGCAGGTGATCGGCACCAGCGGCAGCGACATGTCCCGAACGGTCCTGATCGACAAGGGTGAGAAGGCCGGAATTCAGCCGGACATGGCGGTGATGACGGCGAACGGTATCGTCGGGAAAGTTCTGCTGGTGTATCCCTCTGCCGCAGAGGTTCTACTCATTAGCGATCAGAGCAGCGGTGTGGGCGCCATTCTCGATAAATCACGGTTACAGGGAGTGTTGAAAGGCACCGTGAACGGCCAGGTTGTTCTCGAGCGGGTGATGAGTGACGAGAACGTCAATGTGGGTGAGACGGTGCTCACCAGCGGCGGAGACCAGATATTTCCCAAAGGATTGCCAGTGGGAACTGTGGCCAAAGTCGATCGAGGGAAGGATCTGTTCCTGAGGATTGAGATCAAGCCCGCCGCCAGCTTGAGCAAGCTGGAAGAGGTGCTGGTGCTGGTGCAGAAGCAGGACCGTCCGGCGACGACGGAAGCGACCACTCATGTACGCGCCGCAGATATTCTGGCGCAACGGCTGCCATCGGTGCCGGACAAACCCGCGGATGCTACTCCAGCGAAGCCGGGAGAGGGGCCGGCGAAGCCAGCCGGAGCGGCCGGGACGACTGCAGCGAAGAGCACGACAACTGCTGCGAGTCATCCCGTGAAGACGCAGCCTGGGAGCGCATCTGTGGCGCAGGATGTGCCGCCCAAAGCGACGACCGGGGCCTCTACAGCTGCAGTGAAGCCTAAGCCGGCGGGCGCTTCCGCAACGACTGCCAAGCCGGTGAACAATGGGGCGACGGCTGCAAAAACGGAAGGCGCTGCGGCCAACCCCGGTCTTCCCGCGCAGAACCCGAAGACGGTTCCTGCTGCGGCTCCGACAACCCAAATGAATCCTCAGCCGCCAGCCGACGACAACAGCCCCCACTAGCGTGCCCATCACTTACACATCCGGGGAGCAGGTTGAAGTTTACCGATTCAGCATTCCGGTTACGATCGGGGTGCCGCTGCTCGCGCTGTTTTTGCAGGCATTTATTCCGCTGCGGTTCCCGCGGTTCGCCGTCTATTTCGATCTGCCGCTGCTGGTGACGATTTTCTTCGCGATGGCGAGGCGCAGCCCAATTGCGGGGCTGTTTACCGGGGCTTTCATCGGCCTGGCGCAGGACATGCTGGGCCACAATCCGATCGGTATTTATGGGATTGCCAAAACGGTGGTCGGCTATGGAGCGTCCTCGCTTGGGGTAAAACTTGACGTGGAAAACGCCGGAGCGCGCTTTTTGGTGACGCTCGGGTTTTACCTTGTTCACTCGGCGGTTTATTTCACCGTGGCCCGCGCTCTGGTGAATATGACGCAAGGCTGGAGTTGGCTGCATGGGATTCTGGCCGGACTGGCCAACGCGGCGCTTGGCGTGATCCTGTATTTCTTTCTGGATAAGTTCAAGCAAAGAACATGAAGGCAGTTCCCAGTTGTCGGTTCTCAGTTCTCAGTCGGTCTGTTGTGACTTACGTCACCTGCCGAGGCATACCTGTTATCCCAGCAAAGGTTAGAATTGAGTTTCCCGATCCTGACATTCCGCCCTCCACGCAAGCTGCGTATTTGTGCACGCTGGGTCCTGCATTTTTTGGGAACCGGGAACTGAGAACAGACAACTGATGTTAGGCCGCGACGAAAAAGTATCGGAGATCCGCCTGACGGCGACGCAGTACATCATCCTGGCGATCTTCCTGATTCTCGCCTACGGGTTGTGGAGCCTGCAGGTGATGAAGAGCGATTTCTACTCGCTCGCGGCGGAAAAAAACCGCATCCGCAATGTCCCGATTCTCGCGCCTCGCGGCAAGATTCTCGACCGCTACGGCCGCATCATTGTTGACAATTATCCCTCGACTACTGCGCTGCTGCTGCGTGATTCGTCCCGTGACCTGATGGCCGACGCCGACCTGATCGCGGCTGGCCTGCACCTCGATCCGAATGAAGTACGCACGCGCATCAAGCGCTTCGCAAGCATGCCGCAGTACCAGCCGATCTTTATCAAAGAAGACATCACGCCCGACGAACTGGCGTTTATCGAAGCGCATAAGAATGAGTTGCCGGAGTTGGATACGATCGACTCGGCGCGCAGGCTCTATCCACGCAAAGGCTTCATGGCTCACCTGATCGGCTATGTGGGCGAAGTCACTGACGACATGCTCAACCAGCCGCAGTTCGAACTGTACAACCCCGGTGACGTGGTGGGAATTTCCGGTGTGGAGCGACAGTACAACGCAATGCTGATGGGGACGAATGGATCGCGCCAGGCGCTGGTCGACAGCCATGGGCGCGAAGTCGGGCGCCTGGGAGAGACGGAAGCGATTCCTGGGAAGCCTTTGAAACTGACGATCGACGTGGACTTGCAGATTGCAGCGGAAGAGGCGCTGGAAGGGAAGAACGGCGCAATCGTGGCGATGGATCCCCACACCGGCGAGATTCTCGCCATGGTGAGCGGGCCCACATTCGACCCAAACGATTTTGCCGTGCGCGTCTCGCGCGATGATTGGAACAAGCTGGTGAACGATCCGGACAAGCCGCTGCTGAACAAGGCGATCCAAGCACAACTTGCGCCAGGATCGACCTTCAAGATCATCATGTCAGTGGCGGGCTGGCAGGAGGGCATTGCGCAGAATATGCATGTCCACTGCGGCGGCAGCGCTGATTTCTATGGCCGCAACTACAAGTGCTGGGTGTACTTCCTGCACCAATCGCATGGCGACGTAGATCTCGAAAAGGCGATCTATCAATCCTGTGACGTTTTCTTCTACACGCTTGCCGACAGGCTGGGGATCGAGCGCATTGCGAAATACGCCACCATGCTCGGGTTGGGCCAGAAGACGGGAATCGATCTGCCCAACGAAGTGAGCGGTGTGATGCCGTCGGAAGAGTGGAAGATCCGCAATTTCAAGCAGAAATGGTTTGCGGGAGAAACGATCTCGGTCGGCATCGGCCAAGGTGCGGTCGCGGTGACCCCGGTGCAGTTGTTGCGGGCAATCTCGGCTATCTCCACGGGTGGGCGGTTGGTTGTGCCTCACGTTGCGAATCCGAGTGACTTGCCGCCTGGGATTGTCGAGGCCGCGCGGTATACGGACGTCAAGAATATCCCCATGGATGCGAACGGGTTGACTTACATCACCGATGCCATGACCAAGGTCCTGATGCCCGGCGGCACAGCTCCATCGGCAGCCGTGCCGGGCGTTGATATCGCCGGGAAGACTGGCTCCGCCCAAGTGGTTTCGCTGGCGCTCCGGGCCAAGTACAAAAACAGCGAAGAGTTCGCGCAGAACGGTTGGTTTGTCGGTTTTACGCCGCGGCGCAATCCGGACATTGTGGTCGTCTCGCTATTCCAGGGCGGAGAGCACGGGAAGCTGGCCGCGCGGCTTGCGACACAGGTGATTAAGGCGTACGTCGAGAAGCAGCGGAAGACTCAACCGAGCGTGGCAGGGAAGCGGCCTGCGAGCGTCGATATCGGAGGGCTTTGGAGCGTGCCTGATCCGGATGGAAAACACGAGACATTCCGGGGTGGACGTTTCGTAGTTCCTTTGACCAAGAAGCCTCCGGTGCTGGCCACGGCCGCTCCGGGGATGGATTAAGGACGAGAAAAGCTGAGCTTCCGCATTGGCTGGATGCTGACGGCTGAATGCTGACGGCTTTAACTGAGAACTGACTTTGGCACGTTACGTTTCATTTCGCGATTTTGACTGGCTCCTGCTGGGATTTGTGTTGCTCATCTGCGGGCTTGGAGTAATGGAGATCCACAGCGCCACCGAGCACACCAAGTTCGCCGGGGCGCACGTGCGGCAGATCTACTGGGTTGCGGCGGGCGTCGGGGTGATGTTCCTCATGAGCCTGATCAATTATCAGGCGCTGCTCGAGCAGGCTCACTGGTTCTACATCGCCGCGATTGTGTCGCTGATGGGCGTGTTGGTTTTCGGGCAGCGGTACCTGGGCGCAAAGCGCTGGATCAAGATGCCGGGCGGCAATCACTTCCAGCCGTCGGAATGGGTCAAGTTAATCCTGATCCTGGCGGTCGCGAGATATTTCGCCGAAAATCGCCAGAGGGAACTGTCGTGGTCAGACCTCATCAAGGCAGGTGCAATTGTCGGCGTACCGATGTTGATGGTGCTCAAGCAGCCCGACTTGGGCACGGCATTGACTTATCTTCCGATCGCCGCCATGGGCGTGTTTCTGGGAGGGATGCAGTGGAAGCAGGGAGTGGTGATCGGATTGTTGGCTGTGGTCGGGATCAGCGCCGTCTTCCTGGTTCCTAGGGTACATGTTTTGAAGACGTATCAGAAACAGAGATTGACCAGCTTTATCGATCCCGAGCTTGATCCGCAGGGGTCCGGGTACCAAGTTGAGCAATCCAAGATTGCGGTCGGTTCCGGAGGCTTGTGGGGGGGCAAAGGCTCGCAAACACATGGGAACTTCCTGCCGGTGCCGCAGACCGATTTCATTTTCGCCGCGTTTTCCGAGGAACATGGATTCGTAGGCGCTCTTGGGGTTCTGCTGTTATACTTCATTGTGCTGATGCGTTTGACCCAGAACGCGCAAACAGCGCCCGACCGCGCTGGCACGTTCGTAGTAATGGGTGTGGTGGCTGTGCTTAGCTTCCATATCCTGGTCAATGTCGGCATGGTGGTCGGTTTTATGCCGGTCACTGGAATACCCCTGCCACTAATGAGTTACGGTGGGTCTTCCGTGTTGTTCATGTTCCTGGCGCTGGGGATGGTCATGAATGTTCGTATGCGCCGCTTCGTTAACTAAGCTAACGAGCTTGGGTGAGCCGGTTAGGCGAAGAGGGTTCAGGAACTCGGAAGACGGGCAGGATGCAGTCGCTGCGCTAATGGCGCAGCCCAAAAACATATCGATCGCCCTCGCGTGAAGGGGGCATTTCACCGGTCAATCGAGCAGTCGAGGGCCGGGCAGGATTGAAGCTGAGCAGTTAGCCGGGCAGGGAACGGCCCCCCGACCCCAACGGGTCTGAGAGTGCGGTCACAACCCCGGCGGAAGTCAAAGCGATAAGTGCAAAAGATTCCAAAGCTTGTGCAACGGATCCGGTCGAGAGCAGACTTCTCGTGCCAGCGCCGTCCCCTGAGTGGGGCAGCATCGCCTTCAATCCTCCCGCATCTCTGCTGATTGCATCCCGGTGAACCCCGCCCCGATCCTCTACGGATTCCGGCGGGACCGGAGTGTTCAATGAACAAAGAATTATTCGTCTCTTCCACGCCTCATGAAACCAAAGTGGGGCTGGTGGAAGACGACCTGCTCGCGGAAGTCTATCTGGAGCGCGAGAACGAGTACACCTTAGCGGGATCCATCTACAAAGGCCGCGTCACGCGCGTGCTGCCAGGCATGCAGTCGGCCTTCGTCGACATCGGACTGGAGCGCGATGCGTTCCTCTATGTCTCCGACTTCATGGATCTGGAAGAGCACGATGACGACTTGACCGAGGTGGTTCCGGCCAATCGTGGCGTGCAGGACATGCGTCCGCAGTCGGAGCACGCTCAAGCGGCCGGTGCAGCCGAAGCCACTGAGAGTGCGGTTCCGCAAAATGAAGAAACCCGAATCACGGACGAAGGCACGTTTGAAGCCGATGCTTTGAGCGAAGGACAACCCGCGCCGGATGGTGAGGCTGCCGAGCCCGCCAACGGAGGAGATTCGCAGCGGGATCGGGGAAGCTGGCGTGGACGCCGCCGCCGGCGTGGCGGACGGCGCGATGGGCGGGATGGTCGAGAACGCGGGTCTGAACGTGGCAATGATCGCGATCGCGGACAGGAACCGCGCTACTCACGTCCGGCGGAGAGTTCTTCTCGGACTCCGGCCGGTCCCCCTCCGGGATATCAGCCAATTCTGCTGCCTGGAGAATCGATTTCGAAATATCAGCGTTATTCACAGCAGGCTCAACCTGCGGAATCGCAACCGGCAAGTGCGGCCATTCAGGAAGCCGAGGCGAGCGAGGTCGATTCGGCCGTCGCCTCGACATTCCCTGAGGATGAACCGATTTTTGCGGCCGGCGAAACCGTCGCCGAGCCTCTGCACGAAGAGCATGAAGACGTTCGCGCTGCAGCAGAAGAGCCTCTTGAATCCGCCTCGACTACCACCGCGTGGGGACAGGAGTTTGTCCGGCCCGAAGAGCCGAGCGCTCCGGCCGCGGCGTGGAATGAGAGTTCGACAGTGCATGAGGAAGAGCAGCATGAGGAAGTGGTCGAGACTCAGACATCTTCTCGCGAAGAGCGTGCCGAAGAATCACGTTCCTGGAATCGTCACGAACACGAAGAAGATGCTCCTGCCTTCGCCGCTCCCGGGACGATGGAAGAGGAGACGATCGAGGAGGACGAGGCCGACACGGTTCATTACCAGGCTTCTTCCGAAGAAGGCGACGACGAGTTCGAAGAGGAAACGCAGGCCGCCGGCTCGGAGTTGAACGGAACGGCTCGCGAAGCCGTATCGGAAATCCATCTGGCGTCGGTGGTCGAGTCCGGCGAAGTGGATGCATCCGCGGCAAGCGCGACCGAAGCGGAAGAAGACAGCGAAGAGGCGGAGCTCGAGGAAGCGCAAGCGCAGGCCGAAGCGATGCTCGATGCCGAAGCCCGCGGCAATGGCACGGTCGATGCCCGGGCAGAAGTGAGAGCTCCCGCGAACGCCGGATACACGCAGCGATCGCAGCGCAGGTCCGGCTATGAGCGGCCCGGCTATGATCGCCGCGACCGCGGACGCCGTGGTGGAGGAGGTGGTGGACGCCGTTTCCGCCGCCGCGAATCCGCCCCGGTCCCATTGATTAGCGATCTGCTGAAAGAAGGGCAGGAAATCCTGGTCCAGATCGCGAAGGAGCCGATCGGCAAAAAAGGCGCGCGCATCACCAGTCACATCGCGTTGCCCGGACGTTTCCTCGTCTACATGCCGACCGTGAATCATACCGGCGTGTCGCGGAAGATCTCTTCCGAAGAAGAGCGGCAGCGGTTGAAGCGGATCATCCTGAGCGAGCGCGAGAACGGACACGGAGGCTTCATTGTCCGGACGGCCGCGCAGAGCGCCAGCGAAGACGAGCTTCGCGCCGACATCCGGTTCCTGAAAGGCTTGTGGCAGGACATCAAGAACCGCGCCGAGAATTCCAAACCGCCGGCGCTGATTTATCACGACCTCAATGTGGTGGAGCGTGTGCTGCGCGACCAGGTCACCGCAGACTTCAATGTCATCTGGGTCGACAGCGAGGCGGAGTACGAACGCATCCTGCGCTTCTTCAACCGCTTCCAGCCGAACATGGTGAAGCGCGTGAAGCTCTACACGAAAGAGACACCCTTGTTCGAGCAGTTTGGCCTGCAGGAAGAGATGAACAAGGCGCTCAAGTCGAAAGTGTGGCTGAAGAGCGGCGGATATATCGTCATCAATCAGACCGAGGCGCTGGTCGCGATCGACATCAACACCGGCAAGTACGTCGGTAAGACGCAACGGCTGGAAGACACGATCGTCAAGACGAACGTCGATGCGATCAAGGAAATCGTCCGGCAGATCCGGCTGCGCGATTTGGGCGGCATCATCATCATCGATTTCATCGACATGGATGAGCGCCGCAACCGGCAGCGGGTCATGCAGGCTCTGGAGGAAGAGCTCCGCAAGGATCGCGCCCCGTCAAAAACGTTGCAGTTTAACGATTTCGGACTCGTCGCCATCACCCGCAAGCGCGTGAAGCAGTCTCTGGAGCGGACGATCGGAGCGCCTTGTCCGTATTGCCAGTCGACGGGATACGTGAAATCGGTGACAACGGTCTGCAACGAGATTTACATCGAGATGCGAAAGATCGCCAAGCACCTGGAACACGAGGATGTCATGTTGCGCGTGCATCCCGATGTCGCGAAGGAGTTGAAATCGAACAATGCACGCCTGCTGAACGAAATCGAAGAAATGACCAAGCGGACGATCATTGTGAAGAGCGATCCGGCGGTGCATCAGGAACAGTTCGATATCAATTAGCCGCGAGTCCTGAATCGCGAGTTACGAGAAGACGGGCGCTTGGCGCCCGTTTTTTTATTAGGATGACAATGTCCATGGGAAGATGAGTGAAATCGCGATGTTACGCCAGTTGTGTTTTTGCGGTCGACAGTCTAGTTGCCTTATTGCATTAGGATCCAATTGACTGTCAGTCAGCGAACGCTGAGTCGCTGCTTGAGCGCATCTGGAACTCTTAGCAGACGCAAGCCATCGCCACGATGCCTGTTGTCGCTGATCTCGTCGCTGATCCCGACGAGGACATTCTCGCCGACCATCACAACATTCGAGGCAAACTCGCTGTCTCGCTTTCCCCATACCGCGATCGCTTCGCCCGACGACGGGTCACGCCACTCGAGATCGAAATCGCCGTTGCGCGTGAGGGCAATTCGGCCGAAGATCTTGAAAAATGCAAAACTCGTGAACTCGTTGGTCGCCCACAGCCGGGTCCCGGTCGCCACGTTGAAGGCCAGTGCGCGGCCCTGTGCCAGGACGTAGACGTTTGCGCCGTCCTGCTCAAGTCCGTTATATGCACCCATCTCATCCGGCAGGTCGGCGCGCCACAGCTCATGAAGCGTATCTTGCTCCAGGCATTGGAGCTGGTATCTGGGACCAAAGCTCACAACGCAGACCTCATCTCCGAACGCAGATAGGTGGGCAATCTTCAGGCCGGTATTTATCCGAGTTGGCGGTTGGGTCGGATCATCGAACACCAAAAGCGGACCGTTGTGAATGGCCGAAAACACGCGCCGTTGTCCACTCACGAGATCCCGAGATACGTACTCGCCCATCGCATAGGTCTGTATCTGACCATCGGTCGTTACGACGTACAGGGACTTCTCGTCTGGCACGAACAGCCGGCCCGAGGCCGCAACGATCGACGGCCCGCTCGTTCCTCGATTGGGATTCGAAGTCAACGGCTTTACCCACACGGGCTTGCCTTTGACTGAAATGCAATGAACCACTCGGTCATCGTCGACGAAGTACAAGCCGTCTCGAATCCGAACCGCATTCCCCCGTACGGCCTGTGTTGTCGGATAGGTCCAGATTATCTTGTGAGACGAGAGGTCGAAGCCCACAACTCGAGTCTTGTCTACAATGCCGTATCCGATCGCGAGGACTACAGTGTGATCGTCGAGAACGTTGAGAACGTGAACTCCCGCCTTAGCCAGTCGGATGTCCCAAACCGTCTCCGCTGAGATCGTTGGTAGAGTCGAGCGTAGAGCCTCGTTCAGCGTTCTGAGTGCGTTTTCTGCAATGTCGACGTCGCTGTCCTTTGCGAGGTTGCGAAGAACCTCCAGACGACCCGTGCCGCCAACTATTTCAAGAGCTGCGATTGTTGCCCTTCTGGTAGCGCTTTCTTTTGATGCGCTCAATGGCTTTGCCAATCGCACGACGTTGTCCGAAGGGACTGTCCGCAGGATTCGAAGGGCGTTCACTTGGAGGTACCGCGGCTGATATTTGGGATTCGAAGCTTGAATCAACGCCGTAATGAACGCGTCGCCCGGAGGATCGGAGACGGGAAACCCGTGTTCGACGAAGCCATCTTTGATCCATTGCTCTTGCGTCTTATCTTTATTTTTCTCGTACCACTGTCGCCAATCATCAGCGTTACGTCCCGCATCGTGATTGGTGATTGATTGGAGGGCATCTAGCGTGTGAAAACGAGTGTCAATGGAGGCGTACAGCCCTTCGCGCGGCACGTTCCCCTGTTTCGCCAATGCGTCGATCAAGAACGGAACAGACGAGGCGTCTCCTATCCAGCCGATTTCAAGAATAACGTCATGAGGATCACCCGATGATGCGAGAGCCTTATGAAGCTGCGCGAGACGTTCGCCAGCCGAAAGTTGCCGGTCTGGCACCGGCTGGAGGTCGTGCGGCTTGATTGTGGTGACCTGTTGCGCCCAACCGTCCAAAGAAAACAGACAGAGAATCAAGGCTGCAACATGGAGCCACCCCGATCGACTTGGGTTCATGTTCGCATTAGACACCCATTGAGTCGAACTCAGGTCATTGAGTCGAACTCAGGTCCTAACTATTGTAACCAGGGCGATTTCACGCTCAGGTTCCGCCAAATCCAACCCAGACGAATTACCACTACCGCAATCCTCCAGGGCTCATTCCCGGATGATAGAACCCGCTGGGCGCTTCGGATTTCTGGCTGCCCTTTCCGCCCCAGGTCCAGTACATGCCGACATAGGCGTAGTTCTCCGTCTGGCCGGTGACGGAGTGTCCGTAGCAGAACAGAAACTGCTCGTTGGGATTGTGTTTGAAGTGGTAGTATGCGCCGAAGTCGATCATCGTTGAAGGGCGTGTCTGCGGCGCAGCTTCGCCCTCGGCGCCGTGCGAGAACACTTCCCCTCCGAGTTCCAGGCGCTCGCTAAGCGTGTATTTCAGAAGAAATCCGCCGTAGGGAAAGTTGCGGTAACCGGTTTGGGGCACAACCTGATATCCGGCGCCGCCGTCGAGCAGCCACTTCCCGATATTCTTCTGCGCCCACAAAGGCAGCCGGTACCAGACTTTTCCGACGCCAAGTCCCTTGGAGTAACTTCCGGTTGGCATCTCGAACATTGTGAAACTGCCGATCTGGGGGAAATGTCTCGTCTCCTTGAGGTAGGCGACCTTCGCACCCAATTCCATATCGATCAGGCCGAACTCGTTCGGGCCGGCGCCAGAAGGAAGATAAGCAGGATTATTCGACGGCGCCACGACTCCCCACGGCAGGATGGCGTGAAGCTGCACGCGAGGAATCGCGCCCCAATTGAACTCGAAGGCCGGGCCCGTCGAATCCATTTCCACGGGAGTGCCATCGGCCGCGCCAAAAATATAGAACTCGTAATGATGCAGGTCTACCGGGACGGGGTCGTCGATCTGATAGGGTGGCCCCTGCGCCCATACATGCGGAACGAAGAAAAGCAGGCCGAGTACGAGGCAAAGCTTCATGGAGACGTGCGAAAAATCAGGCATGGAGGACAGTCTGCGAATCATTGCAGCCGGAGCCGAAAGAGTCAATGCGGGAGAATCTTGAGATGTATTCGTTTGCTGGAAGCGGCGATCGATGAGTGACTAGCTGACGTTCGCCAACGTCTTCACGGCCAGGTCGGAATTGTTTCGCAGCCGTTGCACCGATTCGTGAATGGAGCGCGCCGCGGCTCCGGCGCCGTTCTGGTCAGCCGTTTTAGCCACGCTGCCTGCATCCTCGGTCGAAGTGCTCGCCATGTCGATCAGAACCACGATGGAATCGGCATGCAGCTTCCACAAAGATGACATTTTCTGGCTGCGTTTCAGTTCTTCCAGTTCCGTACGGATGCGCGCCGAAATCGAAACCATGCGGATCAGCGTGCGCGCCACATCAGCGCGTAGACTCTTTTCTTCCAGGAATGCCGCGCTGTAGGCGTCGGCTTCCGCTGCGGTCAGAGTCAGGTTGAAGAAGCGCATCGGGACAACTTGTCGATATTTTGGATCGGCGACGCGCACGAACACGCGAATCGATTCTTCGACGCGCCGCAACTTGGCTTCTTCCGCCGATAGTTGCTGGGCCGTAATCGCGGGCGGCTGAAACACCGGAGCCGCCGCAGGTGCCTTCGCTGCAGCTGCCTTCGCCGCTTTCGGCGCTGCTGCCGCACTGCCTGCCGCGCGTGTGTTTTGTGCCGCGGGAGTCAACAGCGAACGGCGGATCGGTGGCCTGCGGTCCAATTCCTTCTTCAGCTTCGAGACACGGCGGAATTTTTCGAAGGCGCTGTTGTAGTCGGCTTGGAGCAGTTGCTTTTCCTGGATCGCCGCCACGTGCTCCACGGTGACCTCCACGCCGTCGACGGTGGTCAGAATCGTTCCGCCCATTTCTTCCAGCGCCTGCCCGAAATTCTTGATCTCGCCCATCGCCTTTGTGAAAAGCTCGTCGAATCGGGTTCCGAATGCCGCGTTGTAGGCGGAAACGGTGGCCAGCACGCCGGGATGATAGAACGAAGAATCCAGCCACTGCTTCAATTCGCGAACGCGCCCGATCATGCCGGAATCGATCAGCGCATTGAAATCGCGGAAGCGCTTAACCTCTTCGAGGAACGGGTCGAACCGCCGCAGAAGCTGCACGTGTTCTTCGGGAAGCGACGGCACGTCGGTATCGGCGAGGATTTCTATCAGCGCAATTTCGAACGGAGACAGAGGCAGCGCGCCATCCAGCCCGTAGCCGCTCTGCTCCCACTGACCGGGAACGCGCGGATGTCGGTAGAGAAATGTCGCGATCAGATCGGTCTTGTCGCGATTCACGTCGGTCGCTTCGCGGCGGCGAACGAAGTAGCGAAGCAATCCCTCGGCAACTTCCGAATCGGTATCGGGCGTGAGCGCCTGGCGCAGCATCGCCGGAGTAATCGCCATGTCGAGCAGGTGAAGCCAGCGATACATCTGCGAGAGAGTGTTGGGAAGTTCGCGGTCAGAATGACGAAGAGCGTCTTCGTCGAGACCCCTCGGAATGGGCACATCTCCGCCGAGCGTGTCCCGCAGAAGCTTCTGGTAGAAGCCCTGGACCGTCGCCAGAATGGCTAATTCAAACCGAAGATCTTCGGCCAAACGATTCCCCCAATCGTCAGAATTCCTCTAAAACTTTACTCATGTTCAAGTAAAGCGGAAAGGTTACCAACGGTGCAAGTTACTACCGGAGTGAGGATTAGAAGGGAAGCGATTTCCACGGAAGTACATGTACTGCCGGGTCAGAAGACGACGGTTTTGTTTCCGTAGAGAAGAACGCGGTTCTCCACGTGCCACCGCACGGCGCGCGAGAGCACGACTTTCTCGAGATCGCGCCCTTTGCGGATGAGATCGTCGACCGTATCGCGGTGGGAAACGCGGACGACGTCCTGCTCAATGATGGGGCCATCGTCGAGCACTTCGGTGACGTAATGACTAGTGGCGCCGATCAGCTTGACCCCGCGCTCGAAGGCCTGATGATACGGCCGCGCTCCGACAAAAGCGGGCAGAAAAGAGTGATGAATATTAATGATGCGTTGCGGATAGCGCTTGACGAATTCGTTGGACAGAATCTGCATATATCGCGCCAGCACCATGAAGTCCGGTTTGTGCTGGTCGATCAGGCTTTGCAACTGCGTTTCGGCGGCCTGCTTGTTTACCTTGGAAACTGGAATCACGGCGTAAGGAATGTTGTAGAAGTCGGCGATTGGCTGATTGTCGGTATGGTTGGAAATAATCAGCGGGATATCGCACGCGAGTTCTCCGCTCTTATGACGATAGAGAAGATCGACGAGGCAGTGGTCGTATCTCGAGACCAGGATGATCATGCGCTGGCGCTGCGAAGACTGCGCCAGACGCCACTTCATGGCGAATGCTTCTGCAACGGGCGAGAAATGCTTGCCGAAATCGGCCAGGTCGAAATCGAAATCCGAGGGATCGAATTCGACCCGCATGAGGAAGAGTCCGGATTCGGCGTCGCCGTGCTCGTCGGCGTGGAGAATGTTTCCTCCATGGTGGAAGATGAAGTCGGCAATGGTGGCGACTTCGCCTTTGCGGTCGGGGCAGGAGAGCAGCAGGATGGCGGAGGATTTCATGCGCCGCAATATGATTCCATAAAGCGCAATGTTCTTGCCAATTCGGCCCTGGCTAAACGGGGCGACTCACGATGCGAAACCATTGCGTTAAAGCAACTATCGTTGGTTGCCTTGGGATGACTGACTCTCAAAGAAGATCTTGCTGGACTTGAGCGTCCCCAGATCGGCATCGTTGCCGGCAACAAAGATCCAAATGGTCCAGTACCGGTCTGTGGATGTGACCGCTACTGAAGAGAGGATGTTTTCAAGTCCTCTGGCTCCGGATTCGTGGATCGCGACGGAGAGGGATTGGGAAAACTCGACGATAACGTGACCAGCGTATGCGAAAGGATGAACTCGTGATGTACTTTTGGCGGCCACCTCCGGAGTTTTCAGGTGATTCAGAACCTGCATCACAACATCTACAACAGCCTTCTGATCGCCCGGGGACTGAGGAAAAGGAATTGGCGGGAAACATCCTGGGTCGACAGCGATCACGAGAGCCATCGGATCGAAGCCGTTGATTCGCACCCCCTCGTTATGTTTCGTTACCAACAGCAAAGTCTTGGAGCACCGCTCTATGGCCGACTTTCCTGATGGATCGTCCTTCCAGCCGAACTGATGTTCTGCTGTCTTGGGCTGATCACTGACGTGCCAACCTGCGGGGAACTCATACCGGAAGCCTAATTCCGAATTTCGATAAATGTTTCCCGAAACCTCGCCCGCACTCATCCGTCCGATCGTACTATCTGTCGCTGGCCGTGCGAGGGCAATGCTCATTGGTGTAAGAAGCGCGATAGCTGCAAGCACTAGAAATAGTCGGTTCATACAATTTTGCTAAAAGACGACCGTTGCCTGATTGTAGGGCTATCGAAGCATTTTCAGAATCTCCCTCGCAGCGTTCGCACCCGATCCCCCGGTCAACCCCGCGCCGGGATGCGTGCCGCTTCCACACAGATATAGATTCTCAATCGGCGTCTGGTACCGCGCCCAATCGAGCAGCGGACGCATGGTGAAGAACTGGTCGAGCGCGAGGTCTCCGTGGAAAATCTGGCCGCCGGTGAGACCGTACTTCTCCTCCAGATCGTGCGGCGTGATGATCTGATGCGTCAGAATCAGCTCCGGCAAATCTGGGGCATACTGCGCGAGCGTCTTCACGACCGTCTGCCCGAGCGCTTTGCGCTGCTGCTCCCAATCGCCCTTTAGTTTGTAAGGCGCGTACTGCATGTAGATCGACATCACGTGCTTGCCTTCGGGAGCCATCGTCGGATCGGTCAGCGACGGAATCGTGGCCTCGAGATAGGGCTGCTTCGAAAATTCTCCGTACTTCGATTCGTCGAACGCGCGCTCGAGATAGTCGATCTCATGCCCGATGTGAATGCGTCCGCGCAGCGCGGCTGTGTTGCCGTTGAGCGCAGTAAACTTCGGCAGGGCAGAGAGGGCGAGGTTGACCTTCGCGACCGTTCCATTCCCGCGATAGTGCCGCAGTTTCTGCACGAAGTCGGGGGAGAGATGAACCGGGTCGGTCAGCTTCAAGAGCGTGCGCTTTGGATCAGCGTTTGAAACGACGGCCTTGGCGTAAATCTCTTCTCCGGTCGAGAGCAGAACGCCCGTGGCCGCGCCGTTGTGAATGCGAATCTCGATGACTTCGGCATTCGTGCGAATCTCGACGCCGGCGGCCTTGGCTGAGTCCGCCATTGCCGCGGTGATCGATCCCATGCCGCCGACGGCGAGACACGCTGATCCCGCGGGATGTGGATCTGCGGCGGCGCGAATCAGCAGAACCAGCGCGCTTCCGGCAGACCACGGACCAAGAAACGTGCCGAAGACTCCGCGAGCAGCAATGACGGCGCGAAGAAGTTCGGTCTCGAAATATTCTGCGGCTAGATCCGCGACGGCCATCGGTCCCCAGCGCAGCAGGCGGAACATGTCTTTCTTGCCCAGCTTGCGGATGGCGCGGCCGGTTTTCAGCATGCTCCACAGATCGCCGCGGCTGGGATCGTCAATATTCGGTGGAGTAGTCGCCAGCGCCTCGGCAATCACCTTGCTGATCTTTTCGAGGGATTGCTGAAACTCGGCATACTTTGCCGCGTCCTTCTGGGAGAACGCGCTGATCTGCTCGGCCGACTTCGCCACATCCTGATATAGCGTAAGCGCGCGTCCATCGGGCGAAAGAGCGGTGACGCAGACCTCGGGCGTGATGACCATCAGCCCGTGCTTTTCAAGCTGCATGTCGCGGACGACTTCCGGACGAAGCGGGCCGGCGGTGTGCGCGAGCGTAGAGCAGCGAAATCCCGGATGAAATTCGTCGGTGACCGCCGCTCCGCCAACCTGCGCGTTGCGTTCCAGAACGAGCGGCTTGTATCCGGCGCGCGCCAGATAGAAGGCGGTGACCAGCCCATTGTGTCCGCCGCCAATGATGACGACATCCCGCTGGTTGTTTCCATTCGACGCCATCTAAGCCGCCCCCTTGATGTCTTTGAGAATCTCCAGTGCTGCCAGCCGGCCGTTCGCGCCCATGATGCCGCCGCCGGGGTGCGTCGCCGATCCGCACATATATAAATTCTTGATCGGCGTACGGTACTGCGCCCATCCGGGCACCGGGCGTAAGAAGAAGAGTTGTTCGAGCGAAAGCTCGCCCTGAAAAATGTTTCCCTCGCTCAGTCCCCACTCGCGCTCCAGATCGAGAGGAGTGACAACCTGCTTCTGGATGATGATGTCTTTCAGATTCGGGGCGTATTCGGAGATCGTGTCGACCACGGTGTTGCCGAATTTTTCTTTCTCCGTGTCCCAGTTGAGACCCGGGGCGAGCTTGTAGGGAGCGTATTGCACGAAGCATGACAGCACGTGCTTGCCCGGCGGCGCGACCGACGGATCTGTGAGAGATGGAATCACCATGTCGATATACGGACGCTTCGAAAAGTGCCCATATTTCGCCTCGTCGTAAGCCCGTTCCATGTATACGACCGTCGGGGAAATGGAGATCGCTCCGCGCAGGTGCGCTCCGGGTCCGGGCATGCACTTGAAATTCGGCAGCGCGTCCAGAGCCATGTTCACCTTGCCCGACGATCCGCGGAATTTGTAGCGGTTCACTTCTTCGAGGAAATCTCCGGGCAGGTGCTGCGCTTCAATGAATCGCGTGAAGGTAAGCCGCGGATCGACGCTCGACGAAATCACGTCGGCATAAATCTCATCGCCGTTCGAGAGCACAACGCCTTTCGCCTTGCCGTTCTTGACGATGATCTGCGAAATGCCCGCCTGGGTGCGGATCTCGACTCCAGCTTCACGGGCCGCATCGGCAATCGCGTTCGAGATGGCGCCAGTTCCTCCGCGCGCGAATCCCCAGGCGCGGAACGCACCGTCGATCTCGCCCATGTAGTGATGCAACAGAACGTACGCCGTCCCCGGAGAGCGCACGCCCAGGAATGTTCCAATGATGCCCGAGGCTGACATTGTCGCCTTGAGCACATCGGTCTCGAACCATTGATCGAGAAAGTCAATGGCGCTCATGGTCATGAGCTGTACCTGGTTGTACTTGTCGTAGCTAGACATGCTCTGGAAGCGGCGTCCGATGAAGAGCAGCTTCATCAGCTCGCGCGGATTCAGCGTTGTGGGGTCCGGTGGCACCATGCTCAGAATCGGCTTCACGAAGCGGCACATGGCCTGCATCGCCTTGCCGAATTCGTCGTAGGCCTCGGCATCAACGCGCGAGTGGCGGGCAATCTCGCGGTGCGTCTTACCATGATCGTTGACGCGCCACAGATAATCGCCGCTCGGCATCGGCGTGAACGTGCCGTCGAGAGGGAGAATTTCGAGGCCGTGGCGGGGAAGATCGAGGTCGCGAATGATCTCCGGCCGCAGCAGCGAGACTACATAGGAGCAGACCGAGAACTTGAATCCGGGGACGATTTCTTCCGTGCAAGCCGCGCCCCCGAGCACGTGACGGCGCTCGAGCACGAGCACTTTTTTGCCGGCGCGCTGCAGGTAGGCGGCATTCACGAGCCCATTGTGCCCGCCGCCGATGACGATGACATCGTATGTGGAACTAGCCATTCGCTGTAAGCTCCTAGCTGCTAGCTTCTAGCCGCTAGCTTGAACCTTTCAATTTGAGGAAACGCAATGATACTCGGGAGTAGAGGGCGGGGGTAGCGGGATCAGAGGCCGCTGGGCAGGACAGTCCAGTTCCTCAGAAGACTGCACGAAATGGGGAGAATGGCGCGCATGGTGACCTGTAGTCGAATCGGTATTCTATCCAGAACGCCGCATTTTGTCTGCATAATTGCGAGGGCGGCTGACTCCGAGTCATCACCAGCAACTGTTGCCGCGAGCGCGAAAGCGTGAATATAATCCAGCATTCTGATTTTCCTTCGTGAGACTTCGTGTCCTTGGTGGTTAAAAGGTTTTGAACCACAAAGGACACGAAGGATCACGAAGGAAATCAAAAGGAAAATACCTTGCCCATCGGAACCGCATTTCACGAGCGCACCTTTCCCCTGTGCCACAGCCTGAGCTACCGGGAGTGGTCGGGATACTACACGGTCAGCGTCTACGAGGTGCATCACGAGCACGAGTACAACGCGATCCGGAACGCCTGCGCGCTGATCGATATTTCTCCGCTCTACAAGTACATGATCACCGGCAAAGACGCGACGCGGTTGGTGAACCGCGTCATCACGCGCGACATCAAGAAGGTGAAAGTCGGGCAGGTCATTTATTGCTGCTGGTGCGATGAAGACGGCAAGGTCATCGATGACGGCACGATCTCACGTCTCGAGGAAAACGTCTATCGCTGGACCGCGGCAGATCCGAGCCTGCGCTGGTTCCGGCAGAACGGCCTGAATATGGACGTGCAGATCGAGGACATCTCCGAAAGAGTTGCCGCGCTCGCTCTGCAAGGTCCGACGTCGGCGAAGTTGCTCAAGGCGGTGGCCGATGCCGATATCGCCAATCTAAAATATTTCCGCGTGACGCGCGGCAAGATTGCCGGCGTGCCGGTCGATATTTCCCGTACCGGCTACACGGGCGACCTCGGCTACGAAATCTGGGTTCCGTGGAATGATGGCGTCAAAGTCTGGGACGCGCTCGCGGAGAAGGGAAAGCAGTTCGATCTCCACGCCGCGGGCATGCTTGCGCTCGATGTGGCACGCGTCGAGGCCGGCCTGTTGCTCATTGAAGTTGACTACACCAGTTCGAAGAAGGCACTGATCGAATCGCAGAAATATTCGCCGTATGAGCTGGGATTTTCGAAGATGGTCCATCTCGAAAAAGAGAATTTCATCGGCAAGCGCTCGCTCGAGAGGGATGCGAAAGATGGCGTGCCTCGGCAGCTTGTCGGGCTTGAAGTCGACTGGACCGATGTTGAGCAGCTCTATGAGCGGTATGGGCTCACGCCGGCCGCTCCAGCGCAAGCGTCCCGCGTGGCCGTGCCGGTGTATTCAGGCGAGAAGCAGGTGGGAAAAGCGACCACGACGACGTGGTCTCCAACGCTGAAGAAGATGATCTCGTTGGCCAGCCTCGAAACGGAGTATTCGAAGCCCGGCACTTCGCTGCAGATGGAAATCACGATCGAAGCGATCCGGCTGAAGACGAACGTGAAGGTGAAGCCGCTGCCGTTCTTCAATCCGGCGAGGAAGACAGCCACGCCGGTATGAGCAGCCGTGCACCAGGAAAGATAGACGTTGCAAGCAACGTCTCTACGGTAGATGAGATTCTCGTAGAGACGTAGCTTGCTACGTCTCTGCCTGCGCCATTCGCGTTGCCCGCCGTCTTCCAGCAATGTAGATCCAAACCCCCAGCAGCAGCAGAGCTCCGCATCCGCCGACGACTTTGAACACCGCCAGCGGCTTGTTCGGTTCATCCGGCTGAGGGACGAGCGACAGCAGAATCGTCAGCGCGGTCGTGCAGAATCCCACAGTGGCGACGAGCTTCGCGACCCAACTGCCACCCGGCACGCGAATCACATCTGCCCCGGCCGGCTCGCGCTGCAGTTTAATCATCGCAGCAAACAGAAAGAGATATGGGATGAAATAGGTGATCACTCCCATGCTGACCAGCACGTCGTACGCGCCTTTCACGCTGGTTCCGGCCTGTCCCAAGAAGATGAACACCACGCCTAGTACGAATTGCGTAAGCAGCGCAACCCACGGTGTTTTCCATCTTGGGTGCAGCGACCCGAAGGCCTTGGGCAGGAAGCGGTCGATCCCGGCCACAAATGGAAGCCTCGCCACTGCAGCCAGATATGCACCCGCCGCACCGATATTGCTCAACGCAATCAAAAATGCGGCCAGCGGCAACACTCCCGGAAATCCGATGCGCGATGCCGTCACCGAAACGGCCTGCACCAATCCCTGCAAGTCGTTGACGCCCTTCGGCGGCAGTGCCAGCAGTACGCAGATTGTCCCGAGGATGTAGCAGATGGTGACCGTGATTCCTCCCGAGAGAAGAGCGAGAGGAATCGTGCGGCGCGCGTTCTTGATCTCCTCGCCCATGAATGAAGCGGTCTCGCATCCGCCAAAGGCAAAGGTCAGCACCGACCAGAAGATGATGTCGTTGAAGTGTGTGCTCGGCGTCATCGAGTGCACAGTGAACGAAGTGGCCGATCCGAAGCGGTGCCACGCAATGAATCCCATCACGATGACGATGCCGACCGGAATCCACATGGCCAGAGCGCCTACATTGTGCAGCCACTTGCCGACGTCGAGGCCGACGATGTTCAGCAGAGTGGCTGCGGTCAGCGTGAGCAGCGAAAACACGATGTAGAACGTTGCGTTGCCGGAAAGATGTTCCCACTTCGCCCGTTGCATGAACAGAATGTTGCTGGCCGCGAAGTAGAGCACGGCAGGGAAGTAGGGCAGGTTGCTGGTCCAGTAGGTCCATGCCGAGATGAAGCCGGAAAAATCGCCAAACGCCCGCTTGCTCCAGACGTAAAGCCCGCCCTCGTTCGGATAGCGCGAGGAAAGCTCAAGCACCGACAGCGCCAGAGGAGTGTAGAAGCAGAACCAGGCGCCGATCCAGATGACGATCGAACTCGGGCCGGCGGCAGCCGCGGTGGCGATCCAGCGCAGGCTGATGCCGGTGATGACATAGAACAGCAGCAGGTCGCGGAATCCCATGACCTGCCGCGGACGATTGGGATCTTCGGCTTGGGCGATGGAGACGCCGGGCGAGAGAAAGCCGATACGATCGGTGCGCGGCTGCGATTTTATTTCCGCCAAGGACGTGTCCCGGGGTCAGGCTGCGACGAGCAAGAACATGAGGAATAACACTGAGACGCGGGAGGAGCAAGGCGAAAATACTTCTCACGATGCGTTTGCCTTCCGCCCACTCCACTTCCAATACAAATACCCCGGCACTCCGAGAAGGACGATTGCAGTTCCCCAGAATGCTTCTGATGGACGCGTGATAATCGTGTTCAACGTCCATGCCGCGCCGATGATGACGTAGATAGCCGGTAGCCACGGATAGCCCGTGCAGCGATATGGACGCGGAATGTCGGGCCGCTTCCAGCGCAGCAGGAACATCCCGATCACCGTCAGCGTGTAGGAGAGAACCATTCCATAAATGACGTACGTGTAAAGCTGGTCATAGCGGCCACTGAGAGTCAGAGCCGCAGCCCAGATGCCCTGGCCGATGAGGCTGAATGCTGGCGTCCGCCACTTGGGATGAATCTCGGCCATGCGCTTGAAGAAGACGCCATCCTGCGCCATGGCGAGATACACGCGAGCTCCGGACAAAGTGCACGTCGCCGCTGCGCTGAAGCACGAAATCGCAATCATCAACGAGAGCCAGACGGCGGCTTGTGGCGAGAACAGTGCGACCGCCGCGGCATGCGCGATGGTCTCATGCGCGGCGATCTCTTTCATCGGCAGCGCGTACATATACGTCAGGTTCATCGCGATGTAGATCGCTCCCACGGCGAGCACGCCGAGGACCATGGCCCGCGGAACATTCTTCCGCGGCTCCTTCACTTCGCCGGCGACCCAGGTGATGTAGACCCATCCGTCGTAGGCCCAGAACACCGCGATCAGCCCGACGCCCAGCGCGGAGATCAGCTGCCCGGGGCTCAATCCCATGGTCGGAGAAATTCCATTCGAATGAAAGTTCGACCAGTGGCCTTTGCCGATCGCGAATCCGAGCAGGACAAATCCTGCCATCGCAAGGAATTTGGTCCACGTGGAAACGTTCTGCAGCAGCGCGCCCCACCGCAAGCCAACCACATTGACGTACGTCAATACAGCGATCAACACGAGGGCAAACACATGAGCGCGGGTCACGACAATTCCAAGAACCGAGAACACCACGTGTTCCTGAGAAACTAGCGGAACGACTTGTCCGGCATACGCGGCCGAGGCGACCGAAAGCGCAGCAATGCTGCCGCCGTTCGCCACCGCAAATAACATCCAGCCGTAGAGAAACGCGATCAAATCGCCGTACGCTTCGCGGAGGTAAATGTACTGTCCGCCGGAGTCGGGGAACATCGAGCCGAGTTCGGCAAACGCGAAGCAGGCGCAGAGAGAAATGAGAGCGCCCAGCACCCAGACCAGGATGAAGAGCAGCGGCTGGGGCAAGGGCGTGGCGATATCTTTCGCGGTCAGAAATATCGACGACCCTATGATGCCGCTCACCAGCAGCAGCACGGAATCGAGCAACCCTAATCCGCGCACCAGCGTGGGCTTCGAGTCGGATGCTTGATTTGTGTTGTTGACCGCGGGCAAGACCGGGGTGGGTTCCATTATCCGATTCCGAGTTCGTCGGGCGATTCCAGCGGAGTTCCGCAGCGGCGGCAGATCACTGCCGAGCAATCTCCGCAGACCAGCGGATCATCCACTTCCCGCGCGCAATTGGGACAGTATAGCGGGCCGGGTCCGGGCGTAGGCGGCGGATTCTGCGGGTTCGTGCCCATCAGGAAGAGAACTGTAGCACAACACGCAGGCCAGGCATCCGACAACTCGCCAATACGTGATTCACGGCACAGACGAAGATTAGCTTTGAGCATACCCTTCGGTGTGGCAGTCGTAAGCCAGGAGGTTCGTCATGCGCATTATCGCCCGCGTGACCCCCAACCCCGGGGATCCGGAAATTGTCATCGCGCAAATTACCAGGGATGATCACCCCATGTTGCTCAAGGATGCCAAAGAGTTCATCAACAAGAACCACATGTTCAGCAAAGACGTGAACGACGCTCACGTCGCTCACCCCTCTGAAAAAGCGACTCCGAAAAAGTCGCCACGGACGAAAGCGGTGCCGGGCCCGGAAACCGAGAGCTCTGTTTTCGTCGGAGTTCACATGCCGGCATGCAACGTGGTCGGCTGCTGTGTCCCAGAAACTACGTTGGAGCTAACGCGAGAGACCCATTCGCTTTGAGAGTTCCTGAAATCCGGTTTCAGATCTCAAGGGCTCGAGGCCTGGGTCGACTTTGATCCAGGCGAGGTAGAGATCGCGCTCGCGATATCCTCTGTCGAGCCATTTCATAGCCCTGTTTTTGTCCCCAATGGCCGCATAGACCGAACTGAGGAAATAGGGCGGAACATACGCCCCCCGCGACTGTTGCAGCAGGCCTGCGAGGATTTCCCGCGCATTGTCGCTGTCTCCGCTGAGCGCATAACTGCGTGCCAGCAGAACTCCCCAGACCGGTTGTCTTCCCGAGAGCAGCCACGCTTTCCTGCTCTCTTCGACGGCCTGCGGATATTGCCCGCGTCCCAGATAGCTGTAGGCCAGACAAGATCGGGTGCTTTCATAATTCGGAGCAAGTTCCGCTGCTTTCTGACAGTGCTCCAAGGCGTCGTCGTAGCGGCGGGCGCAATAGAGAACCCAACCAGCCGTCGTTTCATTCAAGTAATAGAGCGGATCAAGTTCTTGCGCGACCTTAACTTGCGCCCAGGCGTCGTCCGTTTGTCCCATCGCCGCCAGAAATACGGAATACATGCGGTGAGATTCGGCGTCATTCGGATTGAGTTGAAGCGCCCGTTGATACTCACGGTCCGCCTCAGGCCAATTCCAATCTCCGTAGAAAATGACCGTAGCCAGCGCCGTGTGGGCATCGGCCAGTGAATCATCCAGACGTAACGCCTTCAGCGCGTACTCTCGGGCCTTGGGCATTGTTTCTTGAGTGTTCAGGCCTATGTCGTTCCAATACGAGTCGGCGAGTCCCGCGTACGGGGCAGCGTAAGTTGGATCCAGGCGGATCGCCTGCTCAAAATACTGGCGGGATTTGGCGCTCTGCTCGGCAGTTCCAAACTGCAGATATTTTCCCCGCAGGTATGCTTCCTGTGCTGCGGGTTCAATCGGATGCGCTACCGCAAGGTGGCTGCCATCGTTCTGCACGTTCATGTGGATCTGGCTTGCGATGGCCAAAGCAAGTTCGCGCTGCAATGCCATAAGATCGCGGAAGTCGCTCTCGTAGCTGTGGGACCAGAGTTGCCGGTCATCCTTTGCACTCACGAGACGAGCGGAAACCTGCACCGCCTTATCTGATCGGGTTACGGATCCCTCGATCACAGCCTCAACATTCAGTTCGCGCGCGATCTCGCGCAGCGGCTTGCGTTCTGTTTTGTAGTGCTCCACTGAAGTGCGCGAGATGATCCGCCGCAGAATATTCATGCGGCCCAGATCGGTGATCAGGAAGTCCGTCATACCGTCGGCCAGATATGCATGCTGGGAATCGCCCGAAAGATTCGCAAAGGGCAGCACGGCGAGAGATTCGATCTGGATAGCGGGATTGCGGATCGGGGCAACGCGGCGGTTTGTCAGTTGCATGAGCAGAATCAGCAGTAACAACAACAGTGCAGCCGTTGCGCCGTATTTTCTGGCTTTTGCAAAACGCGAAGATTCCCGCTCCGAGTGCAATGCCGCAACATCCGCGAGTTCCCGGGCCAGCTCCTTCGCCGACTGAAAGCGCTTCTCTGGTTCTTTCTCAAGGCACTTCAGAATGATGGCTTCAACCCGCGGAGAAACTCCCTTTCGCCCTTGTGAGGGTGGATGCGGAGCCTTATGCAGAATGTCGTCGACAAGAGCCGCAAACAGCGTCTGCTCAAACGGTGGACGCCCCGTGCAGAGCTCGTACAACACTGCTCCAGCGGAGTATATGTCGGTTCGCGCGTCCACGCCTTGTCCCAGGACTTGCTCGCCGGCCATGTAGGGGAGGGTTCCCGAGCACTCTGCCGGGCCATTGATGCTGACCGTACTTGCCAGCGGACTGAAGCTAAGGGTCGACCGCGCCAGTCCGAAATCGAGAATCTTAAGCCGATTGTCGCTGGTCAGTCGCAGATTGCCCGGTTTCAGGTCACGATGAACTACTCCCTGCGCGTGGGCCGCGGCCAGTCCTTCCGCCAATTGCAAGCCGATTTCGACGACATCTTTCTCCGCTAGCGGACCTTCCTGGACTTTCTCATCCAGAGCTTGTCCCGGAACGTACTCCATCACAAGAAAATCCAGATCTTCCTGTGTGTCGAAATCCAGAACGGTAACGATGTTGGGATGGTTGAGCCTGGAGAGCGCGTGGGCCTCTTTGCGGAACAGCTCGCGGCTGCGATCGTTCGTCTCGGGAGGAAGGACCTTCAGGGCCACGTTATGTCCCAGGTGCTCGTCATGGGCAAGAAAAACTTCCCCCATGCCGCCCGCGCCGATTCTCTCGACAATGCGATAGTGGCCGAGCTCACAGCCAATCAACGAACGTTGGCTCAGCTCCGCATTCATGGGGAAGTGTCCTTCCCCCTCTCGGAAAATCGTAGGTCCAGAAGTGTAAGGAGTCAATAACGAATCCGCATAGCTTTGGGAAAAAGATCGTAGTAAAGCAACGCGGAATTCGGACACGTTTCGTTATCGGCGGCGCTCCGCTTCGTGATAAAAGAAATATTGAGTGGCTGGCCCGTAGAGAGGATTTCATGCCTGACAAGCCCCAAACTCCCGACGAGAAGCTGCAACAGGAATTCAACCGCTGGGCCTCAGCCGGCGAAGGCCCGAAAATGGAGCAGCACCATCTCGACATCACCGAGAAAACGATTCGGCTGATGAATCTTCGTCCCGGCGAGCGCGTGCTCGATCTCGGTTGCGGCTCCGGATGGGCCACCCGGCTTCTGGCGCGGCTTGTCGGCGATGGGCCCGAGGGATTCGGCCAGGTCGTCGGCGTCGATGTGTCTGACGAAATGGTGCGCCTGGCGCGCGAAAGTTCGAAGGACTTCGACAATATTCTCTACGTTTGGGGATCGGCCCAGCAGATTCCCTGGGAAGAAAATTTCTTCGACAAGGTGCTATCGGTCGAATCGTTCTATTACTACGCCGACCAGGACCGCGCGCTGATGGAGTTATTTCGCGTGATGGCGCCGCGGGCGAAGCTGTTCATCCTGATCAATCTCTACAAAGACAATCAGTACTCGCTGCAGTGGGTCGATAAGCTGAAAGTTCCGGTGCATGTACACTCGGCGGCGGAGTACGTCGAGTTGCTGAAGAAGCACGCGTTTGAAAATGTGGAGGCGCGCCGCATTCCCGACGACACGCCCACTCCGGACGATTACAAGACGAAATCGTTCAACAGTCTCGAAGATCTGCGCGCGTTCAAGCGGGAAGGCGCGCTGCTGCTGATGGCCTCAAAGCCGGATCTGCGCACGCCCGCTCCGGGTTACACGATCTATTAGCGCCCAATCGGAGCCGGCACATTCCCTGAGCACGACCTTAGATCGAGTCGTCATCGCCGTCCGAATGATTGCGATCCTTCACCGGACTCATGGCGTGACCGTCCTGCGCGTGATGAATCTCGACCCGGCCATTCACGTCTGATAGCTTGATGTGCGCGCCGCCGTTGCCGATCTCTCCCCGCAAATCATGTCCCACGAATTGGTGATGATTCACGTGCAGGCCGAAATCATTGTCGATTCCTCCCGAAACCGTGCTGGCCTCGACTTCGGCATTCGAATCGGACGGAATCGTCAGGTCGACCGAGCCATTGACGGAGCTCAGATCGACCGACTGGCGGGCGAGCTGGCTGAACCGTGCCTCCAACCGGCCGTTGATGGTGGAAAGCTCCGCGCGCCCAGAGAGATCGTGCGCTTCGAGCCGCCCATTGATGCATGACGCGTGCACCTCGCCGCTCATCCCATTGACGTCAAGAGAGCCGTTGATCAGTTTGATCTCGTCGAGCCGGACCGTGCGCGGAACGGTGAGCGTGTATTCCACGCTGGCCGGATTATTGTGCGATCCCCAATTCCAGGTGTGATCGTGCTCCGGGTAGTGCGTCCGTATCGAGACGTAGTCCTTACCGGAATCAACCTCGATTTTGGCTTCATCGAGGCGCTCCTTGGTGTCGGCGGACTTGATCGCATCGACTTTGACTTCGTTCCGATCCCAGCTCGAGATGTGCACCGGGCCGTTGATGTTGTCGAGTTCCACCCGGCCATCGGGGGTAATCGCGTAGGTCTGATGGAATTCTTCAGTCAGGGCGCCGCGGTGATCGCTGGCGTGTGCGGCCAGAGTAAGAATGAAGAGCGCGCAAATCGATCCCAGGACGGCTCCTAACCAAGTGGCAGAATGACGATGCCGATTCATGGACGACTCCTTTCAACGCTTTAGACGTGCCAGGCGACGGTTGGTGAGAGCACGAGTTCGCCTGTCGGTCGTTTGTCGCTGGCCGTTGTCCGACGATAGGGCGAGCAACCAACGATCAACGACTGACCATAGATACGTCGGTTACCTCAGTGATGTTCCCCCGGGGTACGGGCATGAAGCACAATCTTTGCAATGCCTTAGTGGGGTTCAGGGGTGCGGTATTCTTCCGGAAAAACCGCGTTCGCAAGGTCGCGCCGCACAACTTTGTCTGGCGCGCTGATCCTGCTTGCCTTCGTTCTTGCCGCCCATTCGGCCATAGGCCAGACTTCCGAGCCCGACAAGCCGGTTCCGATCCTGAGCGGCAGCATTGGCACTTTCAGCTTTATCACCGGCGGGCAGAACCTCATCGACACCCAGATCAACCCCGTTCTGCTCGTGCCTCTCGGAGACAACTGGCTTGTCGAGTCGCGGGCGGAATTTGAAGGCCAGTTTCAGCGTCCGCAGGGCGGCGGCCCTTATCAGGGACCCGTTACCAAGCACATCGATTACGCGCAGCTCGACTATATCGCCAACCCGTATGTGACCATAACTCTGGGCCGCTTTCTTACTCCGTTCGGCATCTTCAACGAGCGGCTTTATCCCGTTTGGATCCGCTTTCTCCAGCCCGATCCTCTGATCCTTCCCATCAACACTGCTCCGAGTGATGGCGCAATGTTTCGCGGAGGTTTCTCCGTCAGTCCGAATGCCAACATGAACTACGCTCTCTACGCTTCCACGACCAGCATCGGCATCGGCAGCGTGGATTCCGAGCGCCACGTCGGAGGCCGCGTCGGATTCTTCTTTCCCGGACCTCGGCTCGAAGTCGGAGGTTCCTGGCAGCGCACCTTGCAGGACGACCGCAAGAATGCCTTCGGCTTTCACATGGGATGGCAGCCCTCGAAGTTGCCGCTCAGTGTGCGCAGCGAATTCGCTCACTCTTTTGAGGGTAGCGGTTACTGGGTCGAGAGCGCTTATCGGATGAGTCAGGTTCATTTTTGGCGCAAGGCCATGCGCCGCACCGAACTGGTCGGACGCGCCCAGCAGTTTTTCGTCGGCGCCATCGGTGCCGATGCTGAGGCGGCGCTCGGACTTCCATCAGCCAATGCGCGCGAAGCCGACTTCGGGGTCAATTACTTCTTCCGCGACGGGATGAAGGGCATCGTCAGTTACGGGCGCCAGTTCAGTTCCGCTGGAAACTTCAACCAGTGGAGCTTCGGTCTGGCCTACCGGTTCCTGATCCCGCTCGGGCGCGTTGCCGCACCGCAGGAGTCCCAATGAGACGTCTGACTTTCACTGTCCTTTTCGCTTTCGCGTTCGCCTCCGCCGTATTTGCGGGAGGTCCTTCGGCGAATAAAGATGCATCGGTTACTCCCGTTGCCCATGCGACCGACGCCGAGACCATGCGGATCGAAGGCGAAAAGCGTTTTCACGCCAATTGCGGGCGATGCCACGCGGCACCCCAAAAATTTCCGCCGCGCATAATGGCCACCGTATTACGCCATATGCGCGTGCGGGCTTTAGTCACGGCTGAAGATCAGCGGTACATCCTGTTCTACATGACGCAGTAATCAGGAAGGTTACATTAACGTTCGCTATGACAAAACCGAAGAACCCTCGACGTATCGTGGCGTGGGTCGCTCTGGTTGGAGCGTGCCTGACGGGGGCTTCTCAGCTTAACGCACAAGCGCGCGTCATCGAGATCACCGCCGATAGCGACAGCCGCTACAAAATCTCCGGGCAAAAAACTCCGGAGATCACGGTGAAAGCGGGCGAGCAAGTGCTCCTGAGAATCACGGCGCATCGCGGAAAATCGTGGAACCGCGATGGCTCGATCCACGGCTTCACGTTGTTGCGGGCCAAAGATCACACTCGCGTCGAGGGCTGGGACCTGCTCCTCAAACCGGGAACGCAGGAGTTTCTCATGACCGCTCCCAGCGAGCCCGGCGACTACGAAGTGGTCTGCACCGTCATCTGCAGCGAAGAGCACGAAGGCATGCACATGAAATTTACTGTTACTCCGTAGTTGGCCCTCAGGAGGGTGAAATGAATCGTTACATTCTTGGATTTGCCGCAACGATGCTACTGCTGCTCGTGGGCGCGACATCGGGCCAGAGCTCGCACGTTTATCGCGGTGAAGTCTCCGACAGCCAGTGCGCCTTGAATATCCACTCGCTGACCCGCTCCCACCAGGAGATGCTCAAATCGAAATCCATGGGCGGAACGTCGAATACCTGCTCGGTCTATTGCATCGAGCATCTCGGTGGTTATCTCGTGCTCTCTTCGGGGAAGAATGTCTATCGGCTCGACCGGCCTGACCTCGTGCATGGGTTCGAGGGACATCGCGTCGTCATCAGCGGTGTCCTCGACACGAAAGTCAACGAGATTCACGTCCTCAAGATTGACCTGGATGAATCCCACTAGACCTCGTGACTGCTTCCACGATCACGAACACGCATAAGATCGCCATCTCGGGCTCAATTGGGACGCGGTAGCGCGGGGCGGGGAAGACAACGTAATAGATTGCCGGATAGAGCAACATCAGCCAAAACAGCAGGGACGAGCCAGGCCGTCTGAATCGTAAAGCTCGCCACAGTCCCCAGAACATAAGCACCGACGACGCCAGGAACAGCGAATTCTTGACCTCACTCATCCACGGCGGCTGAGTCGCTTTCGGAGGCCCCGCCCAGAAATAGATGAAGCGCTTGATGCATAGACCTGCGAATCGCGCGTAGTCGGCTCGGATATATTCAACTGCCTCGTGACCGCGCATGGCGACGTATGCCAATTCTCCCATCGACTCAAATTTCTGCATTTCGTAGACGTTCTGCGTGGGGTGAAGATATTCCATCCAAGTCCCGTCAGCGCCCGGGCCGTTGCCCAGTCGCAGCTCCGCTCCGAAGTTGTCGCGGATGAAGAGGAATCTGCCGAATGTCTCGTAGTTGCGAACGATCCACGGAGTAATGCAGGCGAAAAAGACAACCGACGACAATACGACTCCGCCGAGAGATCGCTTTCCAACCTTCGCCCGCTGGTACCACGCCCACAAACCGCTGGCCGGAAGAAACGACAGCAACGACGTGTTGACCAACGCTGCGATTCCCCAGAGCAGGCCGAACTGAATCCAGGGCATCCAACCGTCGCGCTCTTCAAATGTCAGGCTGAGCCAGAAAAGCGTTGCGAGCAAGAACGCCGCAAGAGTTGTCTCCCAGATCGCGCGCGTCGACCAGAACATCACATTGGGAAGCAGGGCCCACGCCCACGCTGATCCGACCGCGACTTTCTCCGAAAAAATTCGGCGCGCGATCTTAAAGATCGGGATGCAGGTCAGTGCCGAGAAAACGCTGTTGAGACTGAGCAGAACGAACGCCGACAGCTTCGTATAAATGCCGAATGGCTTGAATACGCCTGCGATAAGGAATGGATAGATCGGAGGCTCCCACGCGGTCGGCCCCGTCGGCGGCCCGAATGGGTTGCTGAATCCGTGGCCGGAGGCGAGCGATTCCCCGATGCGTCCCATCTCCCAGCCGAATCCGAAGTTGTTGTCTGCAGCTTTGAACCGGTAGGTGTGGCCGAGAATGATCCACCCAATGCGCAGTCCCAGCGCAATGCCGACGATCCATCCCGGCGAAGAGCGAATTCGCACCCAGAATAAGTAGAACGCATTCCGCTCGTTGGGGAGTTTTGCCGCCTCGGCGCGCGTTTCCATGAATATTCTCTTTTATCCTAGCAAGGCGGGACGAGCAACCGAAGGCGTATTCAAAAGGCAATCGGGACGGAGTTGCATTCCGAGCGATGGACTGGACCGAATCCGGTAAAATAGCTACCTTATCGGGTTTTTTCTTTGACCGCCAATCTCACTCTCATCGATTGTTTTGTCGACCTTGTCGCCCCAAGGGGCATCGGCCACTACATCCGCCAGCACTTTTTTGACACCACGTTTCGAGGCCTCTACCAGGCTAACGGCTTCGATCTTGCCCTGCTCATTCCGTATTTCATCGTCCTGATACTCCTCGCAGGATACGGAATCCACCGCTACATTCTGGTCTATCTTTATTACAAGCATCGCCAGAAGCGGACGGTTGAGCCTCCAGCCAAGTTTGAGAACCTGCCTCGCGTTACCGTGCAACTGCCGATCTTCAACGAGCAATACGTCGTCGAGCGCCTGCTCGAGGCGGTCTGCAAGCTGAATTATCCGCGGGAAAAGCTCGACATCCAGGTCCTCGACGACTCCACGGACGAAACTGTGCAGGTAGCGCAGGGACTCGTGGAGCGCTACGCCGCTCTGGGAAATCCGATCACTTATCACCACCGCACCAATCGCCACGGATTCAAGGCAGGCGCGCTAGCCGAAGGCCTCAACTCCGCCAAGGGAGAATTCGTCGCCATCTTCGATGCCGATTTCACTCCGCCGGAAGATTTCCTGCTGCGCACAGTTCATCACTTCACAGATCCGAAAATTGGCATGGTGCAGACGCGCTGGACCCACATCAACCGCCATTATTCTTTCTTGACCGAAGTTGAAGCGATCCTGCTTGACGGACATTTCGTTCTCGAACACTCCGGCCGCGCGCGCACCGGGCTCTTCTTCAATTTCAACGGCACCGCCGGCATGTGGCGCCGTGCCGCGATCGACGAAGCTGGAGGCTGGCAGCACGATACCTTAACCGAAGACACGGACCTTTCCTACCGTGCGCAGCTTAAGGGATGGAAATTCATCTACCTGCAAGATGTCGAATGCCCGGCCGAACTTCCGGTCGAGATGACAGCCTTCAAAACGCAGCAGGCGCGCTGGGCCAAGGGCTTGATTCAGACGGGCAAGAAGATCCTGCCGCGGGTGCTGACCAGCGATGCCTCGCTTCATACCAAGATCGAATCGTGGTATCACCTGACGGCCAATATCAGCTATCCGCTGATGATCATGCTGTCGGTGCTGCTGTTGCCGGCAATGATCATTCGCTTCTATCAGGGCTGGTTCCAGATGCTCTACATCGACTTGCCGCTGTTCCTGGCGTCGACGTTTTCAATTTCGAGCTTCTACCTGGTTTCCCAGCGCGAACTTTTTCCGCGAAGCTGGCCGCGAGCGCTGCTGTATCTGCCGCTTCTGATGGCTCTCGGGATCGGACTGACCATCACCAACACCAAGGCCGTCCTTGAAGCTCTGATCGGCAAGGAGACCGCGTTTGTGCGCACGCCGAAATATCGCGTCGAGTCGAAGCAGGACAAAGTCGGCTCGACAAAATATCGCAAGCGCCTCGGATGGGTTCCGTGGCTGGAATTGCTGATTGGCACCTATTTCGCGCTGACTGTCTACTACGCTGTCGAAAACGAGAACTACATCACAGTGCCATTCCTCTTGCTCTTTGTCTTTGGCTACTGGTGCACAGGCTTGATGTCGCTGCTACAAGGCCGTTTCGGACGAGCGGCCGGCGCCGCCATCACGCGCACCAAGCCCTTCCCGGTCGGCGTATAGGTTCAATCTCAGCGCGCTCAGTTTCCAGAAGCCGCTGTTGATTCTGGCCTTCGTTTGATCCCTCGTTTACAATCCAGTGTCTGAAAATTCTTGCGCAGACGAATCCTTCTCAGCCTGACGCCGGGAATTTTCGAGGAGGATGCAATGCTCCGATCGCATCGAATTCTCCACCTCTCCTGTCTTGCGGTTCTGCTGGCGGCTTCGCTCAGTTGCGGCAGCGCCCATGACTCCGCCGAATACTACGTTCTGGTCGCCGCCAATCTGCAGGTGCCGTACTGGAAGACTGCCGGAACGGGCTTCTCCAACGCGGCCGCCCAGTTCAAGGTTCGCGCCGATTTTGTCGGGCCGCAGACCTACGATGCCAAAGCCGAAAGCGATGCACTGGACCAGGCGGTGCAGAAGAAACCAACCGGCATCCTGCTCGGCGTAACCGATCCCGCCGTGCTGAAAGATAGCATCAATAAGGCGGTGGCGGCGGGCATTCCTGTCATCACGATCGACTCTGATGCGCCATCGAGCGAGCGCTTGTTCTTTATCGGAACCAACAACTATCAGGCCGGATTCACCGGCGGACTGCGGTTGGCGCAGGAGTTGAAGGGCAAGGGCAATGTGGTCGTTTTCACCATGCCCGACCAGCCGAATTTGCAGGATCGTCTGCGCGGCTACAAGGACGCTCTCGCCCGCACGCCTGCCGTCAAAATTACGCGTGTCGTCGACATACAGGGCGACCCGCGGATCGCTTTCGACACGACGACCCAGATCGTCGGCAAGGAACGCGACAAGGTTGACGGCTTTGTCTGTCTCGAAGCGCAGTCAGGAAAAGAAGTCGCCGGCGTACTCAACAGCTATCACGTGACCGGGAAAACGATCATCGCGATGGATACGGACCAGGACACGCTTGATTGGGTTCAGAAGGGCGTCATCGCCGCCACGATCGCTCAGAAGCCTTACACCATGGCTTTCGTCGGTATGCAGATGCTCGACAATCTCTATCATCACAAGCCGTCGTCGCTGACCACCGACTGGTCGAAAGACAGCTACGCACCGATCCCCAGCTTCGTCGATACCGGCTCAGATCTGATCGATAAGAGTAATGTGCAGTCGTTTATCCAGGCGGGAAAGAATCTGGCTGCGCCGAAATAACTTCGGGTGCCCCACGTCTCGCCGGTTTTGCCAGAAGTGGGTGCGGACAAGCCGATCCACCCGGACCGGCTTGCCCACCACAGTTACGGAGTGGAAAACAGGTTGAGTGTGTTCGTCGCGTCGTCCACGTAATAAAGTCCCGTGCCGTCTACGAACGTCACACCGAACAGAGCGCCCGAGCCCGGAGGATTCCCGCTGCTGTCGAGCAGGATCTTCGACATCTGCATGCCCGAGGGGGAAGTAACCAGCCCGAATCCGTCGTCGCCGTTCACAGTAATGATGTTGCCATTCGACTTCACCGTGAGTCCGAGAGGATCGTTCAACGTTCCGCCGGTGGTCACCGTCGTGCCGGTTCCAGCCGAGGTTGTCCGCTTGATGGCATTGGCAATCGACGCAATCCGGTTGTTGATGCTGTCGGCGACATAGAGCGTAGTTCCCGCACTTCCACCGAGGGAAACGCCGGTAGGTCCGATGACCAGCGCCGCCGGATCGCTCTTCTCCGCGAATCCGCCGCCAATCTTCGTCGTCGATTTCCAGCTTGGCATTGAGCCGTTTTCAATGGTCAGGTTCAGCCGCAGAACGGTTCCGCGGTGCACGACATTTCCGCCGGCGGCAACAGTCCCATTCAAAACGTTGGTGACAAACAGCGATACGTTCTCGCCGCCATCCCACGCAGTCATATCCCAGGGCCCGTTAATGCCGTGCCCGGAGAAGGTTTCAACGACGGTGCCGCTGCTGTCGAGCACGATCAGGCATCCGGCTTTCGCCGTAGCCGAGGTGCCGTCAGTAGTGGGCAGGCTGCCGACAATGACCCATCCAGTCTTGAGCGCGACTAGGGCGGTCGTCAGCCCAACTCCGCCGGGGCAATTTCCCGGCAAAGTGTCGGCGTTAATTTGCGCGAACTGGCTGACAACACCATCCGGCGTAATTTGCATGATGGTTGTGCCGGTGCCCTGCAGGTTCGCGCTGTTATTGAAGTTGCTGATGAGCAGGTTTCCCTGGGTCAGGGTGCCGATCGTAGCTGGTACCGTGACCAGGCCGTACGGGTTCACATCGCCGTTGGCGGGAACCGTCGAAGCAACAGTGTGGATGTTGGACGCGAATGCGGCAGCAACCATTGCCTGCGCCGCAAGAAAAATCGTCAGGGCCCGGATGATACGGCCCGACTTTGCTTTGAGTGACTTCATGGTCGAGTTGACCTCCTGAGGTGTTTCTTGAGGGTGAAAGCCTTTCGGGCTGGGGGGAGATACGAAGCAGTCTTTATCTTGAAGGGAGTCTCTCGGTGAAATTGTCACCAGCTGGTCAAAACTTTGTCACAGGAATTGCATCAACAAGTCACAGAAGCCGCATCCGGAGGCTGTTTTCGACTTCCACGTCGACTGGGAATGGAGGAAATTTCTCAGGAAATGTATTCGCGAATGTATTCGTCCTTCGTGTGGGCGAGTTCGTGGATGTCCCCATCGAAGATTACTTTCCCATCTCTTAGTATCAGGAAGCTCATCGGCACATCGCAATACTGTCCTCGCGGCAACGCTTTCAGCTGATTTGTTTTCCTGTCGAACTCGTGCGTTGCCATCGTGAACGCATCCTGCAGGCGATGCGTCACGAGCAGGGAACTCGTCCGATACACATCGCGCTGCTTCATAATCAGTTCGATGATCGTGTTCGAGGTGACCGGATCGAGGCCTCCCGTGGGTGAGTCGTACAGCAGCAGTTCTGGATGCGTGATGATCGCGCGCGCAATGGCAACACGCCGCCGCATGCCGCCGGAAAGCTCGGAGGGCAATAAGTCGAGCGTATGTTCCAGTTCGACAAACCGTAGCGATTCCCGCACACGCTGATCGATTGCGTCGTCGTAGATGCCGTGCTCTTCGGTCAGCCGGAACGCGACGTTCTCGCGCACCGTGAGCGAATCGAACAGCGCGCTTTCCTGGAATACCATGCCGATCTTCCCGCGCAAGGTAAACAGATCTTCTTCCCGAGTATCCGATACGTCCTGACCGAGCACGGTGATGCGCCCTGAATCCGGTTTGATGAGGCCCAGCGCGAGCTTCAGGATCAGGCTCTTTCCCGATCCTGCCACTCCAAACAGGGCTCTCGTTTCGCCATAACTCAAGCGAAACGACACTCCACGCAGCACTTCGTTCTCCCCAAATCCGATGGCAACGTTGTCAAAAATGATCGCGCTTTCGTGCGATTCCTGCGTAGTGGAAGGAGACGCAATGGAAAGCGTGGGAGTGGACATATCTACCTGTAGGAAAGCACCAGCATGAGGAAGCGAGTGAGCAACAGATCGACGGCGAGAATCAAGACCGACGCCGCCACGACCGCCTGTGTGGTTGCGCGTCCAACGCCTTGCGTGCCGCCGCGCGCCGTCATCCCATAAAAACAGCCAATGGTTGCGATGATGAATCCGAAGACCACGGGCTTGAGCAGTCCCATGAATACGTCCTGGAAAACGAGCACCTGCCAGGCGTTGGACCAATACTGGTGTGCATCGAGGCTGAGCAGAACTTTGGCGACCATCAGTCCGCCGGCAAGGCCCACAAGATCGGAAATGATGCTCAGGAAGAACAGCATGAAAACGGTTGCGGTGACGCGCGGCGTGACCAGCTTCTTCATCGGATCGGTGCCGAGCGCGCGCATGGCGTCGATCTGCTCGGTTACCACCATCGAGCCGAGTTCGCTCGCCATTCCCGCCGAATTGCGTCCCGCGACCATCAGGCCAGTTAGCACAGGCCCAAGCTCGCGCACCATCGAAGTCGAAACCAGCTGGCCGATCAGCGTGATCGATCCGAATCGTTCCAATGTGTTGGCCGTCTGCAGGGCGAGAACGCCGCCAGTGAAGAATCCGGTCAGCACGACGATGGGCAGCGATCCCACGCCGATCAGATCAGCCTGCTGCACCATGTCGGCAAAATAGAGAGGCCTGCGAAAGAGATTGGCCAGAGATTCCGCTGCCATCGCAGTGTATTCCTGAACCGCCTGGACCTTCTGCTTGACGAACTCTGTAGGCGAGATCAGTTCCATGCGATTCAGAAGCCCGCAGTGCCGCGAAAATATGAGGCTTGGGCTTGAATCGAAATATAACAGAGAAAGCAGTCAGCGATCAGCAAGTCGGAGGAGCACGAACCAAGTTCGTAGATGAACTGGTCGACGAGAACCGAAGACGTACGACGGGAAATTGGTTTCTACCCGCGCCCCTTCTTCTTGATCTCAATGTTCAGCCGGCGGATTTTCTGGTTGAGCGTGGAAAGCGGAACGTGGAAGCGTTCGGCAGCTTCGGTCTGATTCCAGTTGCAGCGTTCCAGCATGTCAGTGATGACGCGGCGCTCGACATCTCCGATGATTTCGAACAGCGACGCATCGGATGGCGGATCGTGCAACGTGAGTGAAGATCCGCGTCCCATAAGCGATTCGGGAAGCAGGTCGACACTGATCTCTGGGCCGGAGGACAGAACGACCGCGCGCTCGATGACATTCTCAAGCTCACGCACATTTCCCGGCCACGAGTAGGCCATCAACGGCCGCAAGGCTTCGGGAGTCACACGCGGCACGGTACGGCCATTCTCCTCGGCATATTTCTTGAGGAAAAACTCAACCAATAGCGGAATGTCCTCTTTTCTCTGGCGCAGAGGCGGCAATTCTACGGTGATGACATTCAGGCGATAGAAGAGGTCCTCACGGAACCGTCCTTCGCGCACCATCTGTCGCAGATCAATATTGGTCGCCGCGATGATGCGCACATCGACCTGGATCTCCTGAATTCCGCCCAGATGCATGAAGCGCCGATCCTGCAGTACGCGCAGAATCTTCGCCTGCGTCTCGAGCCCCATCGTCGCGATTTCATCGAGAAAGAGCGTTCCCTTATCTGCGACTTCAAAGAGTCCCTTCTTCGAAGCGATGGCGCTGGTGAATGCTCCCTTCACATGCCCGAACAGTGTGGACTCGAGCAAGTCGGTTGGCATGGAACCGGTGTTGACCGGAACGAATGGTTTGTCCCGTCGCGGCGAATTCAGGTGGATCGCCTTCGCGATTACTTCCTTGCCGGTTCCGCTCTCGCCCTGCAACAGCACTGTAGAGCGGCTGTTCGCCACCTGCGCCACGAGATCGAAGATCTTCAGCATGGGCTCGCTCTTGCCCACGATGTTTTCGAAGTTGTAGCGTTGCTTCAGAGCACGCTTGAGCTGAACATTTTCTTCTTCGGCGCGCCGCCATCCCACCGCCGCCCGCACATCCGCAAGAAGTTTCTCGTTGTCCCAGGGCTTCTGAACGAAGTTGGTGGCGCCCGACTGCATGGCGCGCACCGCATTCTCGACTGTGCCGAAAGCCGTAATCATGATGACCGGCAGGCGCGTGTCATGCGTGCGGATCTCGGAGAGAATCTCCATTCCGTCGCGGCCCGGCAGCGCGAGATCGAGCAGGATCAGATCAAACGGTCGATCCGACAATTGCGCAAGGCCGTCCTCTCCCGTCATCGCCGTCTCGACTTCGAAACCTTCCATCTCGAGCAAGGTCTGAAGCGATTCGCGGATCTCGGCCTCATCGTCGATGATGAGAACCGAGCCTGCCGGCGCGGGATTTTCGTTCATCGTTCCGCGGGAGATGACTGCTGCTTCAGACATGGACTGCCTTTCTGCTCAACGGAAAATCCAGGGCAAAGGTCGTGCCCGATCCGGGATCGCTCTCCACACGAATTTTGCCCGCATGTTCTTGGATGATTCCATACGTCACCGAGAGGCCTAATCCCGTTCCACGGTTCTGGCCTTCTTTCGGTGCCGTCTTGGTGGTGAAGAACGGATCGTAGATCCGCTGGATATGTTCCGGCGCGATGCCCGATCCGGTATCAGAGACGCGCACGCTCACAGTCTCACCGTTGCTGGTTGCCACGCTAAGCTTTCCGCCGCCCGGCATTGCATCTTTCGCGTTCAGGAAGAGATTCAAAAACACCTGCTGCAGGCGGCCGGGATTCCCCTGGATGGCCGAAATTCCCGGCATCAGCTCGGAGTGCACCTGAATCTTCGCCGTCTTGAACTGGTGTTCGAGCAGGGCCAGCGTATCGGTGATGACCTTGTTGATGTCGACGTCGGCAAATTCCGTCCCGCTGGTGCGCGAGAAATTGAGCAGATTGTTTACGATCTCCGACGCGCGGAACGTCTGCCGTGTGATCTTCTCCAGCAGCCCCGATTTCTGCGGATCGCCCTGCAGTTGCTTGGCCAGCATCTGCGTGTAGGAAGAAATCACCGCCAAAGGCGTGTTGACCTCGTGCGCCACACCCGCTGCCAGCAAGCCGATTGAGGTGAGCTTATCGGCCTGTGAAAGCTGTCTCTCGAGTTCTACGCGCTCGGTGATGTCATCCATGATCACGAGCCGTCCAATCACCTGGAATTTCCGCGTGACCAGCGGCGCGATGGCAACATTTACGGTGCGCGCTTCGCCAGCGGGAGTGTGCAGCCGGAACTTGTAGAGATTGTTGATCCCGGCATTTTGCCGGATCCGGTAGAACTCCTCGACGAAATCGGCAGGGAAGATGCTGCGCACCGGCTGCGTCATCGCCTGCCAGCGCGGCAATGCGTACATCACTTCCATCTGCGCGTTCCAGCTCTCGATGCGGTCTTCCATGTCGAGCGCTATCACGCCGACGTTGATCGACTCGACGATGTTCTCGTTGAAGTCTTTCAGCCGCTCGTACTCCGCGACCTTCTGCTGCAGCGAGGCATAAAGGCGGCCATTTTGGATCGCGATGCCCAGATATCCGCCAAGCGTTTCGAGTAGTTCAACGTCTTCACTCGAGAGGTAGTCACCCTTGCTGGTCTTCCCGAGTCCGAGTACAGCGACTGTTCGTTGCTGCGCGCGGCAAGGAATGTAGTAATTCAGGTCGAGCTTTGCGATCGCGTCTTGTGCTGCGGCTGTTTCGCGCGGTACCTGATGCGTATTCTCGAAGAACATGTGTCCGGCAGGCTCGGGACGTGGCGCGCCCAGGAACGCAAGATCCAGCGTCCCCATCGGATTCATGCCCACTGATTTCGCCAGGAAAAATTGCTCACCCTCTTCTGCAGCGCGCAGGAAAATCGCAATGCGATCCACCGCCAGCGTGCGCGACAGCCGGTCGACTACCGAAGCCAGCAGTGCGTTGAGATCCGTCTCCGAACTTAGCTCGCGGCCAAACTCGATCAGCGTCTTCCGATAATCGTAAACCGTACGGTAGAAGAGATGATCGACTTGTTCCTGAATCCACTTCCGCACCGGGTCGAAAAGCAGCGCAGTGACGACGACCGCGAGAATCCATCCCACGGGCCCGGTGCTGGGCTTCTGCATGTGCACCAGTTCGGCCACGCCCGCGACCAGCGCAAAATACATTCCGATGACGGCCGCTGCGGCCAGCGTATAAACCATGCCGCGCTTGAAGATCAGATCGACGTCCATCAAACGGTAGCGGAAGATCGCGTATCCGAACGTCAGCGGCAGCAGTCCCAGCGACAAGACGGATAACTTCATCCCCATGCCGGGGAGCGTGCCCATCATGTAGGGAACGACGTAGAAAAGCGTGTAAGGCACGACGGCGAGAATCGTTCCGCGCGTGACCCACTTCAACTGCTGGCGAAGGATGGTTGTGCTCGCGCGCCGATAGCTATACCACAGCACACCGGCAGCCGCGACAAACAGGATCGCGCCGTAAGCCATTTCCTGGCGATCCATGTCCCAGCGCAATAGCCCGCTTGCCTGCGCCAGCCGCAGCGCGATGACGTGCCGCACCAGCAGAATCGCACCTGGCACATAAGCAAGACTCAGCAGCCATGGGCGCCGCTCTACAAAATTGCGCTTTTCCGGAAACGTGAGAACAAAATGCAGAAATAACGCCGGCTGCAGCATCCACGCAACGATGTTGCTCCAGTAAATGATCCAGTCAAAGTCGTTCAGCTTGCCGGTGTACTTGAAGGAATACGCAATGAACGAGACGACGCAGAAAATGTAGAAGTGCGTTGATCCCGTCGCGGTCCAGCGTCGCAGGAGCACGTACAGGCCGATTCCGAGATAGATCAGGCCGATCAGCCGCAGGGAATTATTGAGGGACCGATCCGCTGGAACGAGAATCACGCTCGAATCCAGCTGAACCGACCGCCGGACCAGCGAATATGTCGCTTTCGACCAGACTCCGGTGCGGTAGAGCTCGCGCTCAAGTCCGGGAGTGCTCTTCACGTCCTGGCTGTTGACGGCGACCAGCTCGTCTCCAGCCTTGATACCGGCTTTGGCCCCCGGCCCGTGCGGATCGACTCGGTCCGCGATCAGATGCCCGCCTCGCTCGATCCACCAGACCCCGTCATCAGGAACGGCTGCGTCCCGCTCCTTCACGAAGTTGAATCCGGCAAACACCACCGCCGCGACCGTCAGAAGAGACAGCAGGACGGCGACGAACCTGGCTTGGCTTTCGCGATTCATGGGCTTCGGCACTGGCCCCGAACCCCGTGGGGGCTGAGGTGTGGAAGCGAGCTCCCACTGATCATCGTTAAGCACGTTCGCTGCCACCTGAGCCCTCAACCTTGCCTCGCTAACTCGCGCAGATAAAGACACTTCCGAGATTATAGATGCATTTTCGAACGCGAACTATGTCTTTTGGGATGTATCTGTGGGATTCAGTATCCAGTTTCCCTTGGAATTGTTGCAGTTAACTTGGTTTAGCTCGTTTGATGGATCCGCGATTTCTACGATTTAAGATGGCGGATATGAGCTACAGGATGTTGGAGGGTACGGCGATAAACCTGTTAGCCAGCCTTCCTGTTGCTTTTGGGCGCTTCGGGCGGTTCTTCATCCCAGTCAAAAGACAGCGCCCGGGCCGTAGTTTCGATCGGTTCAAGGGCAGGAATATCCTCGGCAACCGAGGCGCCCAGTTCGGCGAATTTCCGAGCCGAGACCAGCACCCGGTTTTCCAGCGACCCCACCGCCTGGTTATAGGCTTCGACCGCTCGGTCCAGATTCGTACCAACGCCTGTGATGTGCGAGGCCAGCTTTCGCAGGCGGTCGTGTAATTCCTTCCCTAGAGCGCTGATCTCGTGCGCATTTCGCGCCAGTTTTTCCTGATTCCAGCCGTAGGCGACAGCCTTAAGAAGCGCGATTAGAGTGGTCGGTGATGCTGGGATGACTCGCTGTAGTACTCCCTGCTCAATCAGGCCGGGGTCCTGTTCCAGAGCCGCGCTGAAGAACGTCTCGCCGGGAAGAAACATCACAACAAATTCGGGTGTCGCTTCAAACTGCTCCCAGTAATTCTTGCCGCTGAGCGTCCGCATGTGATCGCGAACCTGCCGCGCATGATTGGCCAGGCAGGTACGCCGCGCTTCTTCGTCGCTGGTCTCGAATGCCTCCAGGAACGCCTGCAGCGGAGTTTTCGCATCGACAACCACGCTCTTTCCACCGGGCAGTTTCACCACCAGATCGGGGCGCAGCCGTCCGCTTTCGCTATGAATCGTCTCCTGTTCAGCGAAGTCGCAGTAGCTGAGCATGCCCGCGATCTCAACCACGCGCCGCAGTTGAATCTCGCCCCATCGTCCCCGAACGTTCGGAGTTCTGAGAGCGCGCACCAGATTGCCGGTTTCCGACTGCAGTTCTTTCTGGGTCGTGATGAGCGACTGCACTTGCGCCCGGAGATCGCCATAGGCCTCGCTGCGCGCGTTTTCCATTTGCTGAATCTGCGCATCCACTTTGCTGAGCGACTCGCGTACCGGAGCCACAAGATCGGACACGGCCTTCTGGCGCGCATCCAGATCGCCCTTCGCTTCGCTCTGGAATCGCTTCAGGGTTTCCTGTGCAATCTGCAGAAAAGACGAATTGTTGCTCTTGAGTGCATCTGCCGCCAATGCCTTGAATGCATTCTGCAAGTCTTCGGCGGCTCGTTCGGTGGTCTGAGTGAGCAATTCGATTTTCTCGGCGCTATTCTCGCGCTCCGCCTCGAGCGACGACTCCAGCTTCGCCCGGCTGGCGATGAGCGTTTGCCGCTCCTCCGAAAGCCGCGTCAGGTCGGACTTGAGCGAAAAAAGCTCCTTCTCGGTGAAGGACAGTCGGGCGTGCAGCGCCGCCGCGCGGGAACGCAGCGCAAGCCAGGCGAGCAGGCTTCCAAACAACAGTCCCAAAGCTCCGATCAGGATCGATTCCATATCGATGGGAAGGTAAAGCCCAAATCCGGATTCTACTCCAGCAGCACTTGAGGCAAACCTCGGTCGGACGTGGAAAACTCTCGCCGGAAGGGCAGAGTTCCTCGTCTTACGGTTTCACCGGCACCGCATAATGCGACGCGGCCAACTTCCACTTTCCGCTTTTCTTGATCCAGATATCGGTGAAGCGGTCGTGGTAGTCGTAGGCCTGACCTTTGGTGTCGCCCTTCTCGTGATAGGTCCCGGTCACGACCGCCGTGGTTCGGTGAATGCGAATCTTCATATCGTTCATCTCAGCTACTTCAACGTGGTCCGACGGCGAAGCCATGAAGCTGACATATCCAGTCTTGCTCAACGTTGAGCCGTCTTCGAACGTGATCACAAAGTCTTCGTCCAGCAGGGAAGCGAGCTGTTCGATCTGCCGCTGCTTGTAGGAGTCGGTAAGCTGAAGTTCGAGCGCCCGGACCTTTGCCGCTTCCGAATCCTCTTGCGCGCGGGCCGGCGCCGCGAACTCGAAGAAGCATGCAATAAGGGCTATAGCTACGAGTTTGCGCATATGGTTATCTCGCATAACGCCCCCGCGTATGACAAGTTCCTTGTCAGGCGCGGGGTCCCGGCTGCTTGTGCTAGGCTGACCCTGATCAGGCGGCCTTCCGATGGAATCCACGCATCCAGAACGCCCCGTTGGCGGTAGCCCGAACGAAATCTCGCCGGTACACAGGGTCCGCATTGGGACCGCCGGCTGGTCTTACAAAGACTGGGAGGGCATTTTTTATCCGCCGGGAATGCGCCAGCGCAAGATCCATCCCGTCGAGTACCTGGCCCGTTTTTTCGATACTGCCGAGATCAACACCTCATTCTACGGACCGCTGAAGCCCGAACTGGTGAAACTCTGGTGCCGCAGAGTCGCCGCGGTAAATCCCGCGTTTCTGTTCACCGCCAAGCTGTATCGCGCATTCACGCATTCCCCCATGTCCATCATGGAGCCCACTTCCGCCGCCAGCATCCGCCCCACCGATGAAGACGAGATCAAGACGCGCGAAGGACTCGACGCGCTGTCGAACGAAGGAAAACTCGGAGCGTTGCTCATCCAGTTTCCCATTTCATTCAAGAACACATCGCTGAACCGCGAATATCTCGACCGGCTCTGCCGGCAGTTCATCGAGTATCCGTGCGTCGTCGAAGTTCGGGATTCGAGCTGGGACAATCCCGATACCCTCTCCGCCTTTGCGCATAAGAACGTAGCGTTCTGCAATATCGATCAGCCGCTGCTCGGGAAATCGCTGGGACCGACCGAGTACGTTACGGCGCCGACGGCCTACGTCCGGCTGCACGGACGAAACTACGATCAGTGGTTTGATTCCGACAATCGCAACGACCGCTACAACTACCTCTATAGCGAAAAAGAGATCGGCGGCTGGAAACAGCGAATCTTGAATGTCGCAGAAAAGGCGCAATCAACCTACGTCATCACTAACAATCATTTCGAAAGCAAAGCCGGAGTCAACGCCATTGAACTGAAGGCAATGGTCACTGGCAAGCGCGTGCCTGCGCCGAGAACCCTGATCGAAAAGTATCCAGAGCTAAGAAAATTCGCTGACCCCACAGACGAACCCGGTCCCGCGCCATCAGCTCAAATCCCGTTGGGGCTGTGAGTCGCAGCGACTCATGAAGCGCATCTAACAAGAGTTCCCAACAAACCAGGGCATTTTTCGGAGCCGCTATAATAGAAAGATTCGCTCAGCCCAAGATGCGAGCCTGTGAGGCGTCGGCCTGAAGCCGGCCGATCTGCATCGCTGAAACTCGAGGACAGAAAATGTCCTCAAATGCACGCTAGAGTATTCAGGGTTTTACTGAAGGCTGAGGGCTGACAGTTGACCGCTGCCGTTATGGACTTCAAACTAGTTTCCACCTACAAACCGCAGGGAGATCAGGCCACCGCCATTCAGGCCCTCACTCGCGGAGTCTTCGATCGCGAGCAGCATCAGGTTCTGCTCGGCGTCACCGGCTCAGGGAAGACCTTCACGATGGCCAAAGTGATTGAGGCGGTGAACCGCCCGACGCTGGTGATGGCGCACAATAAGACCCTGGCTGCGCAGCTCTATCACGAGTTCAAAAGCTTTTTTCCGCACAACGCCGTCGAATATTTCGTGTCGTACTACGACTACTACCAGCCGGAGGCATACGTTCCCGCGGCCGACCTCTACATCGAAAAAGAAGCGACGATCAACGACGAACTCGATAAGCTGCGCCTCTCGGCCACGCGGTCGCTCTTCGAGCGCCGCGACGCGTTAATTGTCGCCTCCGTCAGTTGCATCTACGGCCTAGGATCGCCCGAGGCGTATTACGGCATGATGCTTTTTGTCGAGAAGGGACAGAAGATCCAGCGCGAAGATATCACCCGCAAGCTGGTCGACATTCTCTACGAGCGCACCAATGGCGAGTTCCGCCGCGGCACCTTCCGCGTCCGCGGCGACGTCATCGAGGTCTTTCCCACCTACGACGACATGGCCTATCGCATTGAGCTCTGGGGAGATCAGATCGAGTCGCTCTCGCAGATCGATCCACTATTCGGAACGGTCAAGCAGAAGTATGTCCGGCTGCCGATCTATCCGAAGACGCACTATGTGATGAAAGAGGAGACACGCGCATCGGCGGTCGAGTCGATCAAGAAAGAACTGGCGTGGTGGGAGCCGGAGCTTGAAAAGCAGGGGCGTATGGTCGAGGCGCAGCGCATTCATCAGCGCACCATGTTCGATCTCGAGATGATCAAGGCCATGGGCTACTGCCACGGCATCGAGAACTATTCGCGCCACTTTACCGGACGCCTGCCGGGCGAGCCTCCGCCAACGCTGTTGGATTATTTCCCGCGAGACTTCCTGATGTTCATCGACGAATCGCACCAGACTGTCCCGCAGCTCCGCGGCATGTATGCCGGCGACCGCTCGCGCAAGGAAGTGCTGGTCGAGTACGGATTCCGCATGCCTTCGGCGCTCGACAATCGTCCGCTGACCTTCGAGGAGTTCGAGCACCGCACCAACCAGCTTGTGTATGTGTCCGCAACACCCGGCCCCTACGAATTGACGAAATCCGCCGGTGTGGTCGTCGAGCAGATCATTCGCCCGACCGGCTTGATCGATCCCCCCGTCGAAGTGCGCCCGGTCAAAGGACAGATCGACGACTTGTTGCACGAGATCCGCGCACGCGTGGAAAAGGGCGAGCGCGTACTGGTAACGACGTTGACCAAGCGCATGGCCGAAGATCTGGCCGAATACTACGCCGAAGTCGGCGTGAAGTGTCGCTATATGCACTCCGAAATCGAAACACTCGAGCGCGTGAAGATTCTTCGCGATCTCCGCAAAGGCGAGTTCGATGTATTGATCGGCATCAATCTTCTGCGCGAGGGTCTGGACCTGCCTGAAGTTTCACTTGTGGCAATTCTCGACGCCGACAAAGAAGGGTTCCTGCGATCCTCGGGATCGCTAATCCAAACCATTGGCCGCTGCGCACGCCATCTCAACGGCCGCGCGATCTTGTATGCGGATCGCATGACGGATTCCATGAAGCGCGCCATGGACGAAACCTCGCGCCGCCGCGCCATCCAGAGCGCCTACAACGAGGAACATGGCATCACGCCCGAATCGATCGTTCGCCCGCTGGATATGTCGCTGGCGGCAATCGTCGCTGCCGATTACGCCGACGTGTCAGTCAGCGAAGCAGAAGGCATCCCCGAATTCAAATCGCAGGAAGAAGTCGACAAATACATCGCGAAACTGGAAGAAGATATGCGCGAAGCCGCCAAGCGCTTCGAATTCGAGAAAGCCGCGAAGCTCAGAGATCAGATCAAAGAGCTACGGACGAAAGAATTTCTCTTCGCGTAATAACGCCACTCCTAGGTTCACCTTCCGAGAAATCTGCCGATATCTTGAGATTCGTACTAGACAGTATACTGACTATTGAATGTCTAGTGCGACCATGAGAAAGTCCTCATTGAACAAGGAGGGCGCACCTTATGCAATCAACGAGAAAGACCGGTCGTGACTGGCCCAGTTTGAGATTCGCTAGAATCGACGTCACCTCGCCTCAGGAAGTCGCGGATTTCGTCATTTGGCTTTCCGACTGGGGCATTCGACCGGGGCCAAGTGACGATGGCGATTCCGTTCCGGAGCCCGAAGCAATGCTGGAATTGATGTGGGGATGGGATGGGGCACCGAAGAAGAGAATGGCCAAGCTGCTGTGGCAGTTTCTAGTCGGCAACGATTCACCGGAGTTCTTCCACCAACAGTTCGCCACGAACCCCGCACGTGTTGCGGTGCAGATCGCTTCCTCTATTCATCACTTAACTCCGATCCAACAGAACCTGAACTGGATTCTGAACGGTCTGATCGCGCGCGAGCGCGAAGACGTCAGCATCGGCCAAGGGAGCTGGGGCGAAGACTGGTGGCTTCCGCGGGATGAGGCTGCTTACCTACGGCAGCAAATCCGCCGGGCCCGTCCTGACCTCATCGAAGAAAGCTCCTCCTACGAAGACTGTATGGAATACGCATCAGTTCCGTACTTCGAGGTCGAGAGTCAAGATTCCGAGAGAACATACGTCGGGTCCCTGTTTCAGCAGTTCCGAGAGTTCGTCGAGATCGTGGACGCCGACGGCAAGAGAAGGCCGCTTGCTTATCCGCGCTATCCATTTCGGCAGCGCCCAGGCACCGGTTTCTCCTGGGGATACCCCGGTAGGGGTCCGGCCCACCTCGCCGTCAGCATACTTGCTGACGCAGTAGGCGGGGACTACGAGATCGCAGAGAAGCTGCGCGATGATTTTGTTGCGGACGTGCTGACGCGATTCCGGCAGCACACGCCATTCCGACTCCCGCGACGGGACGTTCTCATCTGGGCCGAGGCTAAGAAGGTCGGGTCTGCGGAGTTGGCACTTGGAGCCGCGAGGGTTGCAGAACTCAAGAGACTAAACGAGTCAGCGCTCGCTGAGCACAAGGCCCGGTTACAGAGAATTCGAGACAAAGGCGGACTCGTTGCGCAGCGATTTGACCTTGTTCCCGAGGACTTCGAGTGCGCCCTCTATGTGGACCTCATGCAAACCCTTGAGCGCACCGGTTGGGTACTCCGTTGCAGCCGATGCAAGCAGCCACTACCTTGTCCCCCGACACCGACCGGGAATCGGCAACGCGCCCGCTGGGTCGCCGGCAGGCCCGTGTATCACGAAGAATGCTTCGTCGAACATCGCCTCGAGCACAAGCGATCATACTGGAAGGAGCGCACGAAGAGCCCCGCCTTTCGGAGCCAGGAACGCGCCCGTGCGCGAAAGGGTCGCAAGGCTCTTTGACTGGCGTTTCCAGGCGGCCCTCATCCCCGCGAGTTGTTTGAGCCCATGGAAAACCGGGGGCTACACTCAGTCGCTGACGTCAAATGGCGATTAGCGCGAATATCAAAGCTCGTACAGTCGGGCGATGAGAGCCGCTTTGAAGCGCAAGCCCATTCTGCGGAGCACGGCGCGATATTTAACTCGCGAGGAGGCGCACGAGTGCGTCCCCTTGCGTTCTAACCACCAATCTCAGCGTCGTTGAGAGTCTATTTTCTGTGAAGGCGTGCTACTGGGCATCGCGCAAAAGAACTGAGGCGAATCGCGCTGCGTACTCCGCGTCCTCTGCGTTGCGCCTTAGAAGTTATCGCCCATACGCCGCGCTAGCGGCCAGCGGTTTTCGGTGGAAGGTATACCCGTCGTAAGCTTCCGGGCGGAAGTTGAGGTTGGGAGCGCAAAGTTTTTCCGTCTGGCTCAGGAAGAGATACCCGCCCGGCTCCAGATAAAGATGCAGGCGCTCGATCAGTGCCGCGCGCTGCGTCCGCGAAAGGTGCGGCAGCACGTCCATACAGAAGATGCAATCGAAGCGTCCAATGTAAACCGGCCGCGTCAGGTTCATGGTGTTGAAGGTGACCAGGCTGCGCAGCCGCGGCTTGACCAGCAGGTGAGCGTTGCCGTTGGATCCATTCCCATTCGTTCCGTTGCTGGACCCAGCGACTGCAGATCCATCCGCAGCTCCAGTTCCTCCGCTCGTAATTCCAATCCTCGAAAACGAGGCGCGGATGATCGCTGGCGGCAACCCCGCCAGAGCCGAGTGCGGATACAACCCCCGCTCCGCCGTCTTGATCGCCGAAGGGAGCAGGTCGCTCCCCACAATGTGAATCGACCACTCCTTCGTCGCCGATGCAGGAACGGAAGCTTCCGCAATACCCCCATTTTTCGCGGCGCTCTTTGCGTCTTTGCTGCCGTTTCCGTTGCTCGATCCGTTTCCATTCCCGCCAGGTAGCGCGTCGCACAGGGCCATCGCGATCGAATACGCTTCTTCTCCGGTTCCGCAGCCCGCGCTCCACACGCGCAAGGCGCACGCGCCGTCGTAGGGCTTTCTCGAATAAATCTGGGGCATCACGTGCCGGGCCAGCGCATTCATCGCCCCCGGATGCCGGAAGAATCCGGTGTTCACGTTGAGCACGCCATCAAGGAAAGCCGCCAGCCATGCCGGATCGAGATCCGCACCGCGCAGCCGGTTCAGCAGTGTGGCTACCGAATCGATCTCCTGCTTCTCGAGATAGTCCGCCACATGCGCGGCCAGCGCGCTGTTGGGACAATCGAGCAGCACTCCGGTCTGGCGCTCAACCAGCAGGCGCAATTCCGACAGTTCGTGTTCAAGAATCGTGACGCCGGCCATCAATCGATGCATAAATGTTCCTCAAACAAAGGCTGATCTCGGTCAGCCCGTTTCGGGGAGGAGTCCTTTTTCTAAGCTCCGCCGACCGTCGCCGCATATGCCCTGCCGGAATCGTGGACCTGCTGCTGCGCGACGACGTTCATTTCCTTTTCCAGCGACGAAAACCGCTGCATGATTTCGTGAATTCTCAGCGTCATGTTGCGGATCGTCTCAATCTGAGCCCTCGTCTGCGCCGACAGGCTGCCCGGCTCGAGCAGCAGCAGATCGGAATTTCCCAGCACTGACGTGAGCGCGTTGCTCATGCTGTGCCGCATCTCGAGCATGTACCGTCCAAGCGTCGCTTCCCGCTCCAGCCTGGCGCACGAAAGCTCCGCCGATCGGGCGCGCGATTCGGCACGCGACCGGTGCACCGCTTCAGCCGCCGCCAGCACCAGCGTTTCCAGCCAATGCTCGCTGGGACGAAGAATCACCACTCTCTGCCACCGCTCCCGCACCAGTTGCGCCGTCTCAGCATCCTGACCGACGCAGAAAATCGGCTGCCCGGTTGAGTGCAGAGGTTCCAGAACAACCGACAACAGATCGCGCCGCACCTCCCCGACGATGGCGACATCGAACACATCCGCCGCGAAGCGCGGCCATAACTCTCCGCTCAACAGCGTGAAGGTCGGCACAGACCGCTCCATCTGCCAGCGCGCCGTAATCCGCCGCGAGAAATCCGCGTCGTCGGAGATGATCAATACTGTCGGCGTTTCCACGGTTTCACCCATCATTACTTTTTCGGCTTAGGAGAAGAGCCCGGATCCCAACTCGCTCCGCCCGACACATCGAACTCAGGAGGATCAGCCTTTGCAGCAGTTGGCTTGGCGGCCGGTTTGATCCCCGCCGGCGCAGCAGCCGCTTTGGCCAGAGGTTTTGCGGCGGGCACTGCGGAAGTTTTTGCCGCAACCGGAGCGCTCTTTGCTGCAACCGCTGGCTTGGCCATGCCGGCGGCCGTTTTCGCCACCGTCGCAGCCGCTGGTTTCACACCAGCAGGAGCCGCCTTCGCAGGCGTTTCCGCTTTCCCGCGTCCGAGCGCCGTTTCTACAGATGCCCGCAGATCGACCAGCATGCGCAGCGGAGAGCCCGACGAATATTCCGCCTGGAACATCACCTTCCACGACTGGCAAATCATGCGCAGCCGGATAACGGGCTCTTGCGCCGAAAACTGAGCCCGCCGGCAATCAATCGTTTGGATTCCCTTGTCCTCGAGTTCCGTCAGTCCATCGAGGATGATGTTCAGATCGCCCAGCATCAGCCGGAAGAACGCGCGCCGCATCAGATATCCGAAGCGCGTAAACGCCACCAGAGCCACCGGAATATAGAAAAGTTCTCCCGCCAGACCCTTGGCCTTGCGACCCTGCTCCAGGACGCCTCCATGCAGCAATTCGTCGAGCGATTTGCATCGCCGCGCCGATTCCAGCACGCGGTCGAGCGAGTTCAGCCATACCGGAGGCTTCAGGTCGACTTGCCCAACCACTGGTTCCAGGGCCTGCGCAACATATGCGAGGTCCACTTCGGCATCGTCAACGCCAGTCGGAGCGATCTGGCTGAAGTACTGCACCAGCAGAAAATCCGTCTTGTCGCGGACGGCGTCGCTTTTTGGCGTCTTCGCCAGAAAATGCTGCAACAGGGCAACCAGGCTTTCCGGAGTGACAAGGGAACTGGTCTGCAGGAACTGCCGCAGTTGGTGCACCTGGACGGAGTTATCCATCTGCTCAATCCATTGATTCGCCTGCTGCACTGCCTCTTTCCCGGGCGTCTCCACGCCAGCCTCGAGATCGCCGCAGGGCTTCACATCGATGGCAAACTCGCGCGCGAGCTCGAAGTAAATGGGATATAGACGGCGGGCCGTATTCCATTGGGTTGCGAGATCCTGTACAGGTGTGGAAGGAGTCATGGTTTCACGATCCAGTTGGGCACATCGCCACGAAAGCGCGCGGCCACGAGAGTCTTGCCGGGATGGTATTGCACCGCTACCACAGACGCCTCAACATCAAACGAGCCATCCGAGTTGCGCAACCGAAGTACATCGGCAAATTCGAGAGGAGTGTTGGACGAGAACAGCACCTCGCGCGGCGTCCCGAATTCAATCACCGTGCCTTCGCTGAAGTCGCCAGCCTGCCCCGGTTGATGAATGCGCGCCAGTTGCACCGGCATCCGCATCGGAGTGGCGTCCGGGAAAAAGCGGGCCAGTCCAGCCACTGGGCTGGCGTCGTGCGCGTTGCGTGCAGGTGCGGCGGCGTGATGCGCCACGATCAATGTCCTCTAATCCTCGGCTTGTTTCTCCCGTTCGCCGCCGAGCTAAATGCGGTCGGGCTCCCCCTCTTCCCGGTTAGGAAGAGCTGTTGGGGAGCCGGTTTCCGCGGTTCACCAGAAATGGAGCAACGTGAGAACCATCGCAAAGAACGGAAGTACTAGCACCGAGGGGAATGATTTTTCAGAGAGTTAAGCGGAGTTTGAGACGTATCAGTCGAGGATACGGAGAATCATCGTCTCAGCCTGAGACACCAGTCTCAATTGCACTGCAATAGACCGACGCGATCGCGCGAGCCGTTGAGAATGCCCGACGATACGGGATAGCAAAACCTCTGACGAGTTCCGCTTTTTGTAACAAGCAGCAAAGCCCATCCCGCTATCTGTCGAACGGTGCGACTCGCGCCGTCACCCTATTAGCAATGCCAAAGACAATCGAGACTCTTGGCTTGCGGATTTGACGCGAGGCCAGCGCAGCCTATCGTGTCCTGATTTTGGAACACCGAAAATTTTCTCGTCGCCATCTGCGATCCTCATTGTAAAAGTTCACCACAGTTTTAATTGCCGTACGTCTCCATTCCTAGGCCCCGAACATTAAGCAGCAGAGCTCCTCTTAGTTCTGGGGGTTCTCGGAGGTCTCGCAATGTTTTATTCAGGCTCTCGATCAGTCCATCTGGCGTGCTCTTTTCTTATTCTGTGCTCAACCTTTGTCTGTGCTCAGAATGGTCCACCAGCCCACCCACCGAAGCCGAGAGTGATCGGCCCGGCCAAGTGGAACCCCGTGCCGCAAGAGATTTCTGCTGCATACTGGACTCTCGAGCCGGGCTGGACCACCACTTTGGAAATGCGCAACAACTTGCCTTCGCGAGAGCTCACCGTCACGCCCGTACTCCGCACAGCTGCAGGCTCGGAGTTATCACTGGCGCCGGTCCCTGTGGCTCCGCAACACGTCGTGTCACTGGATCTACGAAGCCTTGCCCAGTCTGATCCGAGAATTCTTAATTACAACGGACTCTTCGGTTCGGCCGCATTTCGCTTTATGGGACTGAACACGGGGAACCTCTTTGCAGCTGCCATCGTCCGCCGCGAGGGCCGCCCTATAGACTTCCACTTCGATGCAGATGTCGCGGGATCTCCGGATTATAGAATGGACGGCTTAGAAGGCATCTGGTGGCTGCCGGCCAAGAGTTCCACAAGCTATCTGATCCTCAGCAATCCATCTGACAAACGGGTCAGCGCCAGCCTGGTTCTCTCTGCGCCGTCTGAGAATTTCCGCATACCCCTTAAAATCGACGCACACCAAACCAACCGAATCGATCTTCGTGAAGCTCTCGGTCCGTCCAACATCGCAGCCATTGGCGGTCTGACGCTGTCGCTTCCGGGCCACGAATCGCTCTCGGCCACCCAGATTGTCTTCGATGAGATCACGGGGCTGACGGCAATCATGAAATTGTTCGATCGCGAGCCCGAGGACAAACCAGCAGTTCACACGTTACGCGCTCCAATGATGGCTCTCAGCCAACCGGATCAAGGTCTCGGTTTTCCTGCTGGAACGACACTGAATCCTCGCATCTTTATGCGAAATGCTGGTGCCGGAGCAGTTCACGTTTCACTTAGCATCGATTGGCGCAGCGAGAATAAAACCGGGAGTGTTGCGTCGCCACCCATAGTGCTCTCGCCGGGAGAGGTGACGGTCCTCAACTTGTCGGATCAGCAGAAATCATTGCAAATTCCGCGAGATGCTGCCTGGGGCACTGTGAAGCTCACGTACTCTGGCAAAAGAGCGGAGTTGGTAGCAGTCGCCCTAAGCTACGATGGGGATTATCGGTATGGCTTGCAAACGCCCTTCTCCGAAAACCTGAGTCACAAATGGGCTGGCGGCATGTGGCACGTAGATGCAACACACAACACCTTCATCACAACGGGGAACGCTGGTCCAGAATCTACCACTGCCGAGGTCACGCTCTTCTACAATGGTGGAAAGAGCAAGTACAGGCTCGAAAAAAAGTTGTCTCCCGGCCAACAGTTATGGCTCGATGTGGGGCAGGTGATTCACGATCAGCTCGCGGACTCGGACGGGCAAACTTTGCCGTCGGACACGATGAGTGGCTCGTATGAGTTGAGAGACGTGGATCACCAAACTGTAGGGCAGTTGTATGAGGGGAAATTGATTATCGACAAGACCTACGGCCATGCCTCGTATGGCTGCGGAACATGTTGCGGATACAGCATTCCTACGCTCCTGCCTGATCCCTTTGGCGGCCCGCCAGGAATCGACAATACAGATGTCATGCAATCCACTGAACAGTGCGGCGGCGACCTGGTCGACCTCGCCGATGACGCTTACAACTGGAGGAGCACTAATACCTCAGTGGCCACGCTGCCACTAAGGTTCTCCACACAGTAGCTAATGGCACGGCAACTGGCAGCGGGGAGGTGTATGTCCAAGCCGACAAGCCAGCGCCGCGGTGTCCCATGGCTTACTACACTCCACAACAGCCGGTTACGGTGTGCGACTTCACCGTAGGGCCCTCGACCGTGTACGCGCAAAACTGCACAGGACAGAGCCAAAACAGCAACAACTTCAGCGCTACCATCACTCCTTCGTCGTGTCTACCAGACTCAGTAAAGTCCAAATGTGCGGCAACCTGGGTCTCGGGGAATATAGATATCGTTGGCAGTCCAACGTGCGTTTTCAATCTGGGTCCACCAACAGCCATGGTCAGCTATTTTGCAGGTCCCAAGCTGCCGGATGGCTCTGCCGGTACTTTCGACGTAACGTTCGACCTTTATTTCGACAGTCTCGGTACGGACATAGCACGTTACGTTACCGCAACATCACAGTGCCCATAGCAGGAGTTTGCACGTACTCCGCTGCGCTGGCACATGCCCAGTTAATCTATGGGCTAGGAGGATACGCGATGAGGTTCTGCGTCGCTTTCATACTGTACACCCTGTATCTTTTTCCGTCCGCGGCTTTACAACAGGGTCTCTTTTCTGCGCCGATTATCGACAAGAGCACCGCAGGTGCTCCCTTGGAGGTTAGCGGGACTTTTACGCTACGAGAATCCTTGCGGGCGAATGAGTTGGAATGGTCCTGGGGAGAGAAAGTCGTAGTCAAGAACACCTCCGAAAAGGCGATTCTTTTGTTTGGGGCCACTATTAGTGAAGTCGGCCGTTATTCTTCCCCCGATGGTCGGCGGGCCGCGCTGGGAAGTGGGTCGACATATCGGTTGGAGGACGACAGGTTTTTCAGCGAAAAGTTAATAGAACCGGGCGAGTCGCTCCTGCTCCGGGATACCAAGCCCGGAGTTCCAAGTGTGGGGTGCTGCGTCAACCCACTGTCCGAGACCCACGCCCCCTCTGCCGAGTACAGGCTTTACTTTGTACAGTTCGCAGACGGCTCAGTCTTTGGCGACCCGGCTGAAGCGAAAGATAGCTTTGCGATACGGCAGATAATCTTGCGTGGCCTCGATCGCCTGTTGCAGTCTTACGAGGATGGCGGCGAAATCGGCTTTGCCTCCAGACTAAACGACTTGCGATCCTACGTGATGACGCCCAGTCGTGCTCCTAAGACGAATGACCAGCCACCGTTCTTCGAGACCTCAATCTGCAGACAGATCCTCGCAGAATACGATGCGAGCGGCGTCGGCGGAGCGCTTGACAGGGTTAGGGAGATCCTTAAGACTGCGGACAAACACTCGGCGATGATAGCGCTGCACCCTCCTTCTTGAGAGCACCAGAACGTAATCTCGGGTTTGCCCAAGGCTTCGCGACATTCGAAGCCTCAAGGTTGGAAGCAGGGTTGGGAGATAGATGGACCTAGCCCTTTGGGGGAGGATCAATCTTTGAACTGGAAAGCCAGATCCCGATTGCGAAAAACCTGGGCGCTGGCCCAGACTTACTGGGGAAGATCATCAATCCGGCTGCCCCAGGCTTCGCGATGTTCGAAGCCTGGGCACTCGTGCTGCCGACAGCAGGAGATTTTCCGAATGTGCAACTCAGTCACCCGCGGTTCAGTGACCATCACTGATCGCGGCTCGCTGTGAGAGTAAGGAAACTTGGAGGGGAAAACCCGAGGTCCAACAAGTTATCCACAGGTTCGCACTCCGCCATGTGACATCTGACCTTGCCTTCCACAGGCCAAACAGCCGATCATCGCCACAGCCAAAAGGCGTGGCAAGATTCTCCAGTCTGCAGCTAAGTCCTTATTTCGCAAGATTTTGCGTGTAAGTCCTAGGCGCTCAAGATTTTGCGGAGGCAAGCGGAGATCGGAGCCATCTAAGTTCTTTGAAATCAAAATTTTGAGAGTTGTGATCCAAAAAAAAGCGAAACCGAACGGATCGCGGCGGGTTCGGGTCCCAAGTCAAGGTCAAACGTAAGACGTTGCGCTAAGTCTATTTTCTGCAATATTTTACAAGCAAGTCCTGCAAAATCAAGATTTTGCGCACCGATAAATGCTGTCCTGTCTAATAACTCCAGCGGATTCAATATTTTACGTAGCTTGGTCTGGAAAAAAGCGAGACGGGGCACTGACGAGTAAGCCCAATGTTTCCAGTATTTTGCCCGTAAAATATTGAGCCACCTAGATTTTTCCGCGGTTTTCCCCTAACCCAGTGATTCCAAAGAACCACAGGGGTGGCTGGGGCTAGGAAGCAGCAAGGGACAACAAGATTTTAGCTAGAAGCTAGGAGCTAGCAGCTAGAAGCTTCCACCTCCTCACTGCAACGCGTGGCTCGACCCGGCCTCCGCCGAACTCATGCTGATGTTGTAGCGCTTCAGCTTCCGATACAACGTCGCGCGGCTGATGCCGAGCATGCGTCCGGCAAGAGCTTTGTCGCCCTTCACCTGCTCGAATACCCGCTGGATCGTGGCGCGTTCAATGTCTTCCAAATCCGTGCTCGTTAGCGCCGGACGCGCGCTCTCCGTCACCATCTCCGCCTCGGCCAGATCCGGATCGAGCACCGTCGTCTTCGACGCCGCTTCGATCACCGCCGGACCCGGCAACATCCCTCCAGCGGCAATCGCGGGCGGCAGGTCTCCCAGATCGATCACGCGGCCGTTGCCAAGCGCCACAGCGCGCTCCACGCAGTTCTCCAGTTCTCGGACGTTGCCCGGCCACTCGTATTGCATCAGCGCCTTCATCGCGGCGCTGGCAACGTGCATCTCCGACCCGGGGGCATAACGTTCCAGGAACCAGTGCACGAGCATCGGGATATCGCTGCGCCGCTCGCGCAGCGAAGGGACGAACAAGGTCACGACGTTCAACCGGAAATAAAGATCCTTGCGGAACGTTCCATTCTTGTAGGCGGCTTCGAGATCGCGGTTGGTCGCGGCAATCACGCGCACATCCACCTTCACCCGCTGGTTGCTGCCCACCGGCCGCACTTCTTTTTCCTGCAGCACTCGCAGCAACTTCGCCTGCAATTCCAGCGGCAACTCGCCCACTTCATCGAGGAAGATCGTTCCTCCATCGGCCGCCTGAAACAGTCCCTGCTTCGATTTCAGCGCTCCGGTGAACGCTCCTTTTTCGTAGCCGAACAGTTCGCTCTCGATCAGCGTGGGCACCAGCGATCCGCAATCAACGGCAACAAACGGACGGTTGGCAAACGCTCCGCGGAAATGCATCGCCCGCGCCACCAGTTCCTTGCCTGTGCCGCTCTCGCCATAGATCAGAACCGGAGTGCGCGTGTCCTTCAGCCGTGCCACCATGCGCAGCACTTCCTGAATCCGCGCCGACGACCCGATGATTCCATGCACCGCCGTCTCCGAATCCGTGCGCTGCCGCAGGAATTCATTCTCTTCGACCAGCCGGACCTTCTCCGCCATCCGCCGCAGAAACAGCCGCAGCTCCTCGAGCGGAGAGAATGGCTTCGTGATGTAGTCGTAAGCCCCGAGCTTCATCGCCTGCACCGCAGTCTCAATCGATCCGTGCCCGGTCATCAACGCCACTTCGGTGCGCGGCAGAAGCTTCTTTACTTTCTCCAGAAACTCCAGGCCCGACATACGCGGCATAACCATGTCGGTCAGAATCATGTGGACGGATTGCTCTTCCAGCAGAGCCAGCGCCGATTCGCCGCTCTCCGCCTCCAGACAGAAAAATCCCAGCGCCTCGCCCACCGTGCAGCAAAGCTTGCGGATGCTCTGCTCGTCGTCGACCACGAGCAGCCTTATACGAAGATCGTCTTTATTCCCAGCGTTATTCACTCGGCCTTCCCAAAGGTCCTTGAGACCACATCGATAAATTGTTGAACACGAAAAGGTTTTTCCACGCACGGCGCGCCCGTCTCGCGCAGAGTCGCGACCGTTTCTTCATTGGCGATATCGCCGGTAATAAAGATGACGCGCGAAGCCAGGTCAGGCCGGTGGCGCGCAATCCAGGCGTGCACTTGTCCGCCATCCACTCCACCGGGCGTGCGCATATCCGAGACGACTCCCAGAAACGACCCGTTCTCGAGCAGGCGCAAGGCATCGACGCCCGATTCGCAACAGATCACGGGATATCCGCTGCGCTCCAGGGCGGCCTGAACGTACGCCATCACGGCGGGCTCATCCTCGATGAGCAGCACGGGCAAAGGCTGAGGCTGCAAGGCAGGTAGGCTCATGGTTGTTTCACTCCTGCAGCCACACTGAGTGACGCAGTGTGGGAAAGGGCGGGCAGCCGGACGATGAACGTCGCTCCCTGGCCGCCGATGTTGTTATGGCAAAGGATTTCTCCGCCGTGCTCCTTCACGATTCCGTAGCAGATGCTCAGGCCGAGGCCCGTTCCTTTGCCGACTTCTTTCGTGGTGAAGAATGGATCGAAAATCTTGTCGGGATGCGTGATGCCGTTGCCGTTATCGGAGAATGAAACCTCCACCACATCGCCAGCTTTCGTCGACATGATCTCGATCCGCGCCGGACGTCCGACTTCGTGCACCGCGTCGTAGGCGTTGTTCAGGATGTTGAGGAACACCTGCTGCAACTGGTGCGCGTCGCCGAGAACGTCGGGCAATCCTTCATCGAGATGCTCAATCACGTCCACGCCGTGACTGTTGAAGTCGTAGGAGCGCAGCTGAATCGTGCGGCGCAGGATCGTATTCAACTGCAATGCGCTTCGCTGCGGAGGCATTTGCCGCGCGAAGCTGAGCAGGTTCTGCACGATCTGCTTGGTCCGCTGCGCCTCCTGCAGAATCACGCGTAGATCTTTGCGCGCGCCATCCGGCAGATCGGGATTCTCCATCAACAAGTCCGCGAATCCGAGAATTGCGGTCAGCGGATTGTTCACTTCATGCGCGACGCCCGAAACCAGCTGGCCCACCGCAGCCATCTTCTCGGCGTGAACCAGTTTGTCGCGCAGCACGGCTGAATCCGTGATGTCGGTGAGAACGGCAATAATGCTGGTGACAATGCCTTGCTCGTCGCGCATCGGGCTCAGATTAGCGGAGAATTTTCCGACCGCCCCGTTCCGTCGCACAATTTCGAGTTCCAGGTTGTCGACCTGCTGGCTATTGAGCGTGCTCTGTATCGCCTCGGAAAGTGCGTGCACACATCCGGGAGCAGCCAATTCCAGCAGCGGCCTGCCGAGCAACTCGCGCTGTTCGAATCCCGCGTCATACCAGCGCCGGTTTGCATAACTGATCAGCCCGGCGGTATCGGCCACCAGGATGAGGCTCTGCGTGTTGCTCAGGATCTTTCCCGAAAAATCGCGCTCGCGATGCAGTTCCGACTGGTACGTGCGCAGTCCGGTCACATCGAGCATGAGCCCGCGAATCTGCAGCAGCCGTCCATCTTTGTCATAGAGCCCGAAAGCATTAATCAGGACATGGATCGGCGATCCGTCTTTGCGCTTGAGCGTCGCCTCAAAGTTCCGCAGGCTGCCCTGCTCTTCCATGATGCGCGAATGCCGCTCGCGTTCTTCGACCGAGAAATAAAGCTGCGTTGGAATGTCGACTTGCAGCAGTTCTTCGCGGCTGGCGTATCCCAGCATCCGCACCATCGCATCGTTCACTTCGATGAAGCGGCCCACCGGCGTGCTGAAGAACAGTCCCTCCTGGATGTTGTCGAAAAGTTCGCGGTAGCGGCGTTCGGCCTCGCGCCGGTCCGAGATATCTTTCAGGACGTGAATCGTCTGCAGACCTTCGCCGGATGCTCCATGCACACGCGACGTCGAGACCAGATATGTCCGGTCGAACACAGGATGTGCGAACTCGTCTGAGTCCCCCGCCATCGAACGGCAGAACGGGCAGGAATAGGTTGCGGCATCGTTGGTCAGCGCCATCAGAGCGCGCATATTGATCCCAATCAACTCGCCGGGAGCAACGCCGATCATCGCCGCCAGCGACCGGTTTACGCGCAGCACACGGTCGGCCTGATCGTGCACCACGATGAAATCCGAGATGGCGTCGAAGATCTCCATCCAGTGACGGTTCGCCTGCTCGATCTGTGTGAACAGCCGCGCGTTCTCGAGAGCCATGGCGGCGTGGCCAGCCATCGTTTCAAGGAAGATTCGATCTTCATGATTTGGCGAAGCCGAGCCCCCCGGCAGGCAGAGCACTCCATCGAGCTGTTCATTCGCCCCGCGTAATCGCACGAGCGTGCAGTCGTTCCATCCAAGATTCGCAGCGCCTTTGCTCCCGAGAACCTGTTCCGCTTTTCCCAGAACAACGGTCTCCGAATGCAGCGGCAGGAATTCCGCCAGGGCTGCGCCAATGTCGCGGTCCGTCTCCGGGTCTACGGGCGGTTCGGAGCGGTCCGCATGCGGCGCGGCGTTCGCTGGAGTTCCATGGCCCTCTGAACCTCGTTCGTTGCCCGAAGGAAGCGAAAGTGGAGCAGGATTGTCGCCGCGCCGATGAATTGCCGCGACTTGCCAGCGTCCATCCTGAAGAACCGCCAGCAACCCGGAATCGCAAGATGTTAGTTCGGCGATCCGGCAGACGAACCGTTTGGCAAATTCGGGGAGGCGCAACGCGCCATCGATCTCGCGCGCCAGTTCGATCAGCGCCTCAGCCCGGCGGCGGTGCTGCTCAGAAGAATGCAGGTTGCTCGCGACTTCGAGCATGACAGCCGCTTGATTGGAAAGCGCTCGCGCCCGGCGAATGTCCTCCTGCGAAATGCCGGTTCCATCGAGCCGGTCGAGCACTCCAAACATGCCCAGCAGCCTGCCGTTTGTGCCGAGCAGTGGTATGGTCAGGACCTGCTGCACCTTATATCTGCTGACGACATCGAGGTTGGCCCCGGGCACCCGGTTCGCCTCATCGGTCCAGAAGACTTCTTTATTGCGCAGGGCTTTGGTGGCGATTCCTTCCGGAAAAATGTTATCGACCCGCTGCGGCTTGCCACGCTCGACTCCGTAGCGGACCCGGAACTGATCCTCTTCGAGCAGCGCGATGAAGCACCGCCCAAAGCCGAGAAAATCAGCGGCGCGAGTGACGAATGCCTGTAAAAACCGTTCGAGATCGCTGCTCGAACTCAACTCGGAAGAAATTTCCAGCAGCTGATGCAATTCTCGGGCTTGCGCATGCGAGGTCGCATACAGTTCTGCGTGCGCGATCGCGACCGCGCCGAATCCGGTGATCGCTGCGACGAGCGCCCGCTCCTCGGTGCTGAAAGGGCCATCCTGCCGCGGATAAATAAGGATTGCTCCCTGTGTTCGCGAGGTCCGGAACGGCGCGGCAATCAGCATTCCGGGATAAACCATATTCCCCAGCGAATGCACGTCTGCGCCGATCGACAACGTAACGGGCTCTCCTGCGCTGACGGCCCTCTGTGCCAGATCGGCCGCAAACCGCAGCGTCTGCCGGTCGTGCCGGGATCGGGCCGAGGTCGCCAGTTGCGGAGTCTCGGCCGAAACTGCTTTCAACTCGAACGGCCCCTCTCTGCGCAGCAGAACACAAACAAGGCGTGTGCGCAGCAGAAGACGCAGGCGATCCGCCAGCGCCTCAATCACGGACGTGATATCGGGGGTGGCGTGCAGCGCGTTCGCTACGTCCGCAAGAATCTCCGCGCGGCGGTGCTCTTCGCGGGAAGCGTCCCCCAGTCGCGCCGCTTCGAGCAGGGTTCCAAGCTGGCCGGCCAGGATCGTCGCTTTCGACGCCAGGTCTTCATTAAAGAAATCTTCTTTGGAGTCGTGCAGAAATGTGACCGCTCCAATCACTTCGTTGAAGACCATCAAAGGAGCGGCCAACAGGGATCGCGCCCCGAACTCCGCCGCCAGCGGGAAATTTTTGGATTCCACGTGGTTGGAGAAGATCGTGCGCCGTTGCCGTACGGCCTCGGCCGCCGCTGCGCTCTGATCTGGCCGCAGATGCACGCCCCGAAAACGCTCGGCCATCTTGCCGCAAGCCTGCTCCCCGACCAGTTCTTCGCCCGGATAGCACCGCCAGAAATAGACGCCGGAAACCTGAAAGAAATCGCGGGTGGCCCGACAGAAGGACTCGATCAGGGCCGCGGAATCGGCCCGCGCCCCAGCCTGTGCGGCAATGCCAAGCAGAAGCTTCTGGAAGCCCTCATCGGACCCGGGAGCGCTGCTGAATCCCGCGGGAATGATCGGACTGCCACCAGAAACTCCAACCGCTGCGCCGAGCACAGAAGAGTAGGTTTCGCGATTCACAAGTGCTTGAATCTATTTGGGAAAGTATCTGCCATCTCATTTTGAGTCAAGCAAAATGGGCAATGGAGGTGCCTTCCTGTGAAATCCCGAGATTTTCGATGAGACTTTGTCTCACCCTGAGAATCACGCGCTCATTCTAGCCCAGTGAGACGGCTCCCGCGCCGGCGTCTCAAATCAGGCAGCCATCGTGCGTTAGCTACTCCTTCGCTTTCAAAGACATAGACCTCATTACTTTGGTTTTTTCAAGAAGGTTCCCTTGGCCCGGACTTTGCACGTTGGCTTTGCTGGCTTTCTCACCGAGGAGGAATTGTGTCTCGACGATTCGTGGCGGCCGTGCTGGTCGCCCTTAGTTTGGCAGTAACACTGGGCCCAAGCCATCTGAGGGCGCAGAACGCACAGAACGACGAAATCGTGCGCCGGGCCAAGAGCCGGGTAGATCCCATTTACCCCGAACTTGCCCGAAAAATGAACATCACGGGAACCGTAAAGATCGAAGTGGTAGTGGCGCCGAACGGCACGGTGAAAACAGCGCGGATCGTGGGTGGACACCCGGTACTGGCAAGCGCGGCGCTCGATGCCGCCAAGAAATGGCGGTTCGATCCAGCTCCGGCCGAGAGCACGGGAATCATCGATTTCAGATTTGAGCCGCGCTAGTGGCGAATCCGCGGAGGAGACAGGCATGACAATCGGCAAGAAGTTATATCTGAACTTCGGCATCATCCTGACGACGGTACTGATCCTGTTCCTCGTCAACTGGTTCGCCGTGCAACGAGAGCATTCGGCGAAGGCGGCAGCCGCCGCATCCCTGGAACTGGCCGATACGACCAATTCCGCGCGCTTCCAGATGATGCAGAACCGCCTCTATCTCAGCAACTACCTGCTGAGCGGCGACACGCGCGAGGTGGACCGCATGAACGACGGACTGCGCGTCCTCAACGAGAAGCTCGACCAGGGCAAGAACCTCGCCAACAACGACACCGTCAAAACCGCGTTGGCCAAGGTGGAGCAGCTCGAACAGGCATGGGGAAAGGAATTCGCACAGCCCCTCATCGACAAGCGCAAGGACGTCGACTCCGGCAACGCCACCGTCGCCGAACTCCAGATCTATTACCTCCAGAAGGACGCCTCTGCCTGGGTCAAGAATTCCACCGACGCCCTGGACGTCGCGGACGCCGAGAACCGCAAGCTGGTGGAAGAACGGCGCAAATCGGATGAGACCGCCGCCACCGCGACCATCATCATTTCGCTGTTCAGCACGATCCTGGCGCTGTCGCTCGGCATCGTGATCGCTTACCGTACGGCGAAATCCATCACCGAACCGCTGACGAACCTCATGAACGTCGCCCGCGGCATCGGCAACACCGGCGATCTCGAACATAACATCGACACCACCCGCGACGATGAAATCGGCGAACTGGCCCGCACCTTCCACAAGATGGTCACCTATCTGAAGGAAATGGCCGGAGTCTCCGAATCCATCGCCGGCGGCGATCTCACACTGGAAGTAAAGCCGCGGTCTACGCACGATACTTTGGGCAACGCCTTCGCCAAGATGGTCGACGGCCTTGCCGGACTGGTGCGCAGCGTCCGCGACGCATCAACGCAGGTGGCCAGCGCCTCGAACCAGGTTGCCGGAGCGTCCGACGATTCCGCCAAGATCGGATTGCAGGCCTCTTCCGCCATCGACGAAGTCACCAGCACCATGCACGAGATGAGCGTCAACGTCCAGAACATGGTGAAGTCGACACAGGTGCAGGCCTCCAGCGTCAGCGAGACCTCGGCCTCCATCGATCAGATGGTCGCGTCGATCCAGCGCGTGGCCGACACGGCGAAGGTTCTGCTCGACATTTCGAACCGTTCGCGCGAAGAAGTCCACAACGGCATCGGTACCATGGAAAAGGCGACCGACGGCCTCAACCGCATCAACACCACCATCAATTCCTCGGGCGAGATCATCGGCGCCCTCGGACAGCGCGCCGACGATATTGGCAAGATCATCGAGGTCATCGACGATCTGGCCGAGCAGACGAACCTGCTCGCCCTGAACGCCGCTATCGAAGCGGCCCGAGCCGGAGAACACGGACTCGGTTTCGCAGTCGTTGCCGACGAAGTCCGCAAACTGGCGGAAAAGTCGGCGCAATCGACCAAGGAAATTTCCGAGCTGATCCAGAGCATTCAGAAGGAAGCCCGCAAGGCGGTCGAGAACATGGACAGGTCGACTTCCATCGTGAATGAAGGCCTGGAACTCGGAAACGAACTCAACTCCGCACTGAAGAAGATCTCGAACGTGGTCACCGAGGTCTACAAGTTCGCGCAGGAAATCGGCGCAGCCACCAACGAGCAGTCGCACGGATCGTCGCAAATCGCCCGCGCTACTACCCGGCTGAACGAAATCACGCACGAAATCAACTCGGCTGTCGAAGAGCAGGCTTCGGGCGCGCAGGCCGTGGTTAAAGCCATGGAGCGCATGCGCGAACTGGTGCAGCAGTCGACTTCCAGTTCGACCGAACTGGCCGCGTCTTCCGAGCAGATGTCGAAGATGTCGCGCAGCCTGCTCGAGTTCATCGATCGCTTCGGCCTCGCGGAAGCGTCGCGCCAGCAGCCCGCAGCCGAGAGCGGCCGCGGTGCGCGTAAAGCCGCGGCGGGAGCGCAATACTGAGCGCCGTCTCCGGAGGAGCCTGAACCATGAGCCGTGAACTTCATATCGTGGGATTTCAGGTGGGCCGCGAGACCTACGGCGTGCCCATCACTTCGCTGCACGAAATCGTGCGGGTTCCCGAGATTACTGCCGTGCCCGATGCGCCCGACTATCTCGAAGGCGTCATCAACCTGCGCGGCAAGATCGTCTCGGTCATGGACCTGCGCAAACGTTTCGGAGAAAAGAATGCGGCGCTGAAAAAGCCAAACCGCATTCTCGTGGTCGAGCATAGCGGCAGGCTGGCCGGTCTCATTGTCGACGCGGCCTCCGAGGTGCTGAAGATTCCAGCCGACGCCGTCGAAGCTCCGCCGGCCGTGTTTCAGGACGGTGGACTGAATTGCGTCACGGGATTGGGAAAGGTCGGTGGACGGCTCATCGTCCTGCTCGATATGAGCAAGCTGCTGGCTCCGGAAAGCCTGCAGGGCAAACCGGAAGCGGCAGAAAAGAAGAATGCCCCCAAAGCGGAAGCGCGGGGTGCAGCAGCGCGGTAGAAAGTGATTCGTGATTAGTGGCTAGTGGTTAGTTAACGAGTGGTGAGTGCGTGGAGTTCAGGTCAGTGGCGGAATATCGACCACTAATCACTGATCACTATCCACTAACCACTGAGTCCAGGAAAGAATGCATGAGCACATCCGGAGCCGCACCGGCTCCCATACTGACGGACGCGGAACTGAAGCTGTTGCAGGCGCTGGTTTACCAGGAATGCGGCATGCATTTCGACGAGCGCCGCACGCACTTTCTCCAGGACCGGCTGCTGCGCCGGCTGAAGGAGTGCCGCGTCGACTCGTTCTACTCCTACTATCGCCTGCTCATCAGCCAGGAAGGCAAGCAGGAACTCGCCAAGCTGCTCGAAAACCTGACGGTCAACGAAACCAGCTTCTTTCGGCACAAAGCTCAACTCGATCTGTTCCAGAAGTCGGTCCTGGAAGAGTTGCTGAAGCACAAAAGTATGCGGCGGGAATATTCGATCCGCATATGGAGCGCGGGATGCTCCACCGGTCAGGAAGCTTACACCCTGGCCATGCTGGTGACCGATGCGCTGGCCTACTACTACCTGCGCAATCCGTTGCCGGTGGATCTGCCGCTGCCGAAGCCGCTGGTGCCGCCGCCGTGGCGCGTGGAAATTCTTGCCAGCGACATCAGCTACTCCGTGCTCCGCGCCGGCCAGGAAGGAACTTACAGCGAGCATCAGATGTCGATGGTCGATTACGGATACCGGCTGCGCTACTTCGACAAGGTAGCCGATAGATACGCCATCAAGAAGGCGCTGAAGGAGATGGTTCACTTCGACTTCCACAACCTGAAGACGGAGTACCTGCCGCAGCGCAACGATGTGATCTTCTGCCGCAACGTGATGATGTACTTCGATGAGGCCGAGCAGAAGCGGCTGATTGAAAAGTTCTACCGCTGCTTGAATCCTGGAGGATATCTCTTCGTGGGCCACGCCGAAAGCCTGCTGGGCCTGACCAAGAAATTCCAGATGGTTCACAAGGACAGCGGCACGGCGTATCAGCGGATTGAGGTGCGGGAGTGACGCATTCTCACGATGAACGCGGAGCGGAACTGCGCGAGCTCTTCTTTGAGACCTCGGCGGAACTCCTGCAGGCGCTGAACGAAGAGGCGCTGAAGCTGGAGAAGAATCCCGGCGACGAGGAGATCGTTCGCAGCATCCGCCGCACGGTGCACACGCTGAAGGGAGACTCCGCTGCCTGCGGATTGCGCGAGCTCAGCGAACTGGCGCACCAGTTCGAGGACGCACTGTCGCTTGAAGGCGCCGCCTCTCACGCAGCCGTTGCCGAGATTGCGTTCGCCGCCGCTGACGTGTTTGCCGAGATGATCGCGGCGTATCACAAGAATTCCAGGCTGCCTTCGACCAAGGCGCTGAGCCGGCGGATTCAGGAGTTGACCGCCGCTCCCAAGGCCGCCAAAGGCCGCAAGGCGACGAAAAAGGCCGGCGCCAAATCCGGGTCGAAGTCCCCCAAGCACGTCGTCGAGCAGTGGACCGAATACGAACGGCTCGCCATGACCAAGGCGCAGGCCGAAGGCAAAGCCGTCTACCACGTCGTCGTCAAGATCGATCCGCACTGCGCCATGCCGATCGCCGGACGCCAGCTGATTCAGAATGCGCTTGCGAGCACGGGGATGGTCATCGCGGTTCGTCCCGACGCGAAATCGCCCGCGGCTGCCAAGCAGATCGAATTCGTTCTCGCGAGTTCGCAAACCGTTGAGCAGATCTCGGCCAAGGGGCGCATTCCCACCATTTCCGAAGAGGTCATGATCGACCTGCTGCTGGCGGCGAATCCGGCTCCGCAGCCCGCGCAAGCCGCATCCGAGACTCACACGACATCGCTCGATCACGAGCCTGCGGATGTCGCTCCGATTCCCGAATCAGCCCCGGCATCAGCTCCCGCCGCAGGCCTTCCGGCCACGCAGGAGAATCTGCTCCGCGTCGAGGCTGGACGCATCGATAATGTCCTCAACCTTGTCGGCGAGCTGATCATCGGCAAATCGATGCTGCAGCAGGCGCTCAACGAATTTTCCAAGCGTTATCCCAAGGAACTCTTGCGCGGCAAGTTCGCCGACGCCATGGCCTTCCAGGCCCGCGTGCTCAATGATCTGCAGCGCTCGGTCATGAAGATCCGCATGGTGCCCGTGGATCAGCTCTTCCGCCGCTTCCCGCGCATGGTGCGCGACGTTTCCCGCCAGTGCGGGCGCGAAGTCGAACTCGCCGTCAGCGGGCAGGACACCGATCTGGATAAGGGCATCCTCGACGCCATCGCCGAGCCTCTGACGCACCTGGTCCGGAATGCCATCAGCCACGGCATCGAGTCGCCCGAAGAACGTCGTGCCCTCGGCAAGCCTCAGCAAGGTACTGTCCGCCTGAACGCCTATCACCACGGCAATCAGGTCATCGTCGAAGTCAGCGATGACGGCCGCGGCATCGACGCACAAAAAATCCGCGCCAAAGCCATTGCGCTCGGCCTGACGACGCCGGAAGAAGCGGCGCGCCTCACCGAGGCTGAAACCCTCGACTTCATCTTCCGCCCCGGCTTCAGTACGGCGGAGCAGGTCACCGAAGTTTCCGGGCGCGGCGTTGGCATGGACGTTGTCCAAAGCGTGCTGCACCGCCTGAAGGCGTCGGTCAGCCTCGATACTCGTCCCGGCCAGGGCACCACATTCCGCCTGAAGTTGCCTTTGACTCTCGCGATCATCAAGGCGCTGCTGTTCTGGGTCGAACAGCGGCTCTACGCGATTCCGCTGAATGCCGTCATCGAGATCGCGCGCACCTTCGAAACCGAGGTTCACCAGGTCGACAACTACGAAGTTCTGCAACTCCGCAATCAGGTTCTGCCGCTGTTGCGTCTGGGGAGGCCTGCGCTCGAAGACCGCAAGGCCAAGCTGTTTGTGCTCGTCATTACCGTGGGAGAGAGGAAGTACGGATTGATAGTCGATGCGCTTGAGGGGGAAGAAGAACTGGTAATCAAGGCGTTGGACGACCAGACATTCTCGACCGATCTTGTATCTGGCGCGTCCATCCTGGGAGACGGGCGAGTCGTGCTCATTCTGAACCTGCCCGCAGTTGTAGATCACGTGGCGCGTTCCCGGCCGCAGGAGACCGGACACGCCAATTCCGGACTGCTGCTGACTCACACCGACCGCATGCGCCTGGCGTTGACTCCAGCCGTAGGAGGCCAGGCATGACGAACAAATCCGTGCGCGTGCTCGTAGTCGACGATTCGGCGCTGATGCGCAAGCTGATTCCGCAAATGTTGGCGCACGATGAATCCATCGAAGTGGTCGGAACCGCGATGGACGGCTCCTTCTGCCTCAAGAAGATCGAGGAGTTGAGGCCCAGCGTGGTCACGCTGGATCTTGAAATGCCCGGCATGAACGGCATCGATACCTTGAAAGAGATCATGCGCCGACAGCCGGTTCCGGTGATCGTCTTCAGTTCGCACAGTACGGAAGGCGCCACCGTCACCATGAAGGCCTTGGGCCTCGGAGCCTTCGATTTCGTTACCAAGCCCAAAGACGCGACGGCCCACATGGCCGAGACGGCGCGGGAACTGATCGCCAAGGTAAAGGCCGCGGCCGAGTGCAAGCTCAAGCCGCGCATGTTGAGCGGAGTTCCGCCTCGGCCGGAGAAAGCCGCAGCCGCCGCGGGATCGCCCACGAAAGTTGTCGGCATCGGCGTCTCCACCGGCGGACCGCAGGCACTCGAATATGTTCTGTCGCAGCTGCCCGCAGATTTCCCCGGCGCGATCGCAGTCGTCCAGCACATGCCGGACGGGTTCACCGATATGTTCGCGCGCCGCCTGGACGAAGTCTGTCCCCTGCGGGTGAAGGAAGCGCAGTCAGGCGATCTGCTGCAGCCCGGACGTGTCCTGATTTGTCCCGGCAGCCGCCACATGAAAGTGAAGCGCCTGCCCCTCGGAGACATCGCCGTGCTGAGTGACGAGCCGCGCGTCAACGGGCATCGTCCCAGTGTTGACGTCTTGCTGCGCAGCCTGGCCGAAGAGTTTCGCAGTAATGCTGTGGGTGTGTTGATGACGGGTATGGGCGACGATGGCGCAGAAGGCCTTGGAGTCATTAGGAAAGAAGGAGGCATGACGGTCGCGCAGAACGAAGAGTCCTGCGTGGTCTATGGCATGCCCAAGGCGGCGATCGAACGGGGATATGCCATTCGCGTCGTGGGACTCGACGTCATGGGCGCCACCTTGCAGGCGATTTGCGGCCGCGGCGGATCGGAGATGGGATCCGCCGGACGGGCCGTGCGCGCCGGAAACTGAAGATTTGGCGCGGGTTCTACGCGTGACCGGGGTTATCTGGCCACTGCGCGCCCGCCATGATATGCAGTAGAAAGGGGAGGTCTGTATGGAGCAGTTCGCACCAGTGAAACGCAGCAAAGATGGGCAGCCGGTCCGCTACTTGATCGTGGATGACTCGGTGTTCGCCCGTAAGAATCTCGCCCGCATGATCGAAACGTTCGGCGGGCAGGTGGCGGCCGAAGCCGGGGACGGCTTGACTGCCATCAGCGAGTTCGACCGCACCAATCCCGACATCGTGCTCATGGATATCACCATGCCGCAGATGGAAGGTATCGAGGCTGCCGAACGGATCGTCCAGCAGCATCCCGAAGCGCGTATCGTGATGGTCTCCTCGGTCGGATACCAGGAGAACATCGTGGCTGCGCTGCAGCGGGGCGCCCGTCATTTCGTGCAGAAGCCGGTCAAGCCGGAAGTGCTCTACGAAGTCATCAAGTACGTGCTCGGAGAAGATGGCGCGGTGGTCAGCGCGGCGGGAGCGGGAGCGTAAGTCCATGAAGATGGAATTGATTCAGCCTTTCATCAACGCGGCGGATGCCGTGTTGTCGCAAGGCCTGCAGGGCACAACCAAGGTGGGCAATCTCACCATGGAAGAGGACGCCTATCGCCGCAAAGGGGTGGCGGGCATGATTGCGCTGACGGGCGACATTGAAGGCCGGATCATTCTCGATCTGGAGCCGCAGACCGCGGTCAAGGTCGCCAGCCACTACGCCGGCGCCGAATTGCCGGAGTCTGACGGCCTGATCAAGGAAACCATCTTCGAACTCGCGAACCAGGTCGTGGGCAACGCCATTTCCGCCCTCAACGACCAGGGCTTTCATTTCCGCGTGCATCCGCCGCACCTACTGACCGCCGAAGAGGGCGACAAAACTAGTGAAGACACCGAAGCGCTCATGATCTGCTTCGAGACCTCCCTTGGCAATGTCTTCATGAATGTCGCTCTGCGCTACAACAAGCGGAGAATGGCCGATCACGCGGCAGTCGGAGCGTAGGAGCAGTGGTTAGTGGTTAGTGGTTAGTCATCAGTCCTCAGTTGCAGGTGAAACTCTTTCTTCAACGTCCGCGGGCTTTTGCTCCGATCGTACACGCATTTCTCTTCGGACTTACATGGCTGCTCTACAGCGTCCAATCGCAGCCTTTATTGGACGGCCCTTCTCGCTGGCCATTTGCGGCCGTATTCCTCGGTGATTTTCCAATTTCCGCAGTCGCTTTTGGCGTGATGTTTAACTCCGATGCATACGTTCCATATGCGGCCTTCGCTTGGGGCGTAACCGGCACCGCCTGGTGGTATTTTCTTGGACGTTGCATCGAAGAGATGCGGCGACGCCCTTGAAGTTTCAACGGCACCCGCGTACGAAGAGACGTCTTGAAACAATGGAATAGCTCCCTACTCCACCTCTGCTAATATCCTCACATGTCCGACGCGACGCCGATCGGCCAGACCGTCTCCCACTACCGCATCACGCAGAAGCTGGGCGGCGGCGGCATGGGCGTGGTCTACAAAGCCGAAGACACCCAGCTCGGACGCTTCGTCGCCATCAAATTCCTGCCCGACGACGTTGCCGGCAATCAGCAGGCTTTCGAGCGCTTCCGCCGCGAAGCCCGCGCCGCATCTGCGCTGAATCATCCCAATATCTGCACGATTCACGAAATCGGCGAAGACCAGGGACGTCCCTTCATCGTCATGGAGTACCTGGAAGGGAAGACTCTGCGCGAGATGATTTTCGGCCGTCCCATGGAAATCGACCGCCTGCTCGATCTTGGCATCGAGGTGGCCGACGCGCTCGATGCGGCGCACAGCAAGGGAATCATTCATCGCGACATCAAGCCGGCGAACCTCTTCGTTACCGAACGCGGACACGCCAAGATTCTCGATTTCGGCCTCGCCAAAATGAACCTGCTGCCCGGCGAAAGCAGTTCGGTCGCGACTATGACCGAGGAGCACCTGACCAGCGCCGGGAGCACCCTGGGAACGGTCGCCTATATGTCGCCGGAGCAGGCTCTGGGCAAAGAACTCGATGCGCGCACCGATCTTTTTTCGTTCGGCACTGTGCTCTATGAAGCCGCGACCGGCACGCTTCCCTTCCGCGGCGAAACCTCGGCCGCGTTATTCGACGCGATCCTGAACAAGATGCCCGCGCCTCCGCTGCGATTGAATCCGGCAATTCCGGCGGAATTGGAACGCATCATCTCCAAGGCGCTTGAGAAGGATAAAGACGTCCGTTACCAGAGCGCCGCCGAGATACGCGCCGACCTGAAGCGACTGAAGCGCGACAGCACCTCGGGAGCCTTGTCCGCCGCGGCGCCGACTGCTGTACAGAGTGTCAAGCCCCCGCGCACTGCGTTTTGGACGTCGATTGCGCTCTGCGGCATGCTGCTTGTGGCGTTTGCGATCTGGTTCTTTGTGCCGAGGCAGCCACCGCGTATCGCCGGATCGGCCCAACTCACGCACGATGGCAAGGCGAAATGTTGCACGGTAACCGACGGCTCCAGAATCTACTTCAATTCCTATACCGAAAAAGGAGCCCCGCTGCTCGCACAGGTGTCGATCAACGGCGGCGAAGCGCTCGAGACGCCGATCCCGATCGACAGGCCGCGCATTCTCGACATCTCGGCCGATCGCTCCCAGCTTCTGGTTGCATCGGAGGAGTTCGCGCAGAACAGATCTTTGCTCTGGACCATGCCGCTGCCCGCTGGTTCTCCGCGCAGACTCGGGAACATTGAACAGGAACTGTTTGCCTCGAGCGCAAAATGGTCTCCCGACGGTCAGCATCTCGTCTATACGAAGGGTACTGATCTGTGGATTGCCAACGCCGACGGAACTGCGCCTGTCCGCCTCACCACGGTAGCCGGGCATGCGGTGCTCCCCGTGTTCTCTCCCGACAGCAAACGTATTCGATTCACGCAGCAAGACTCTGCAGCGCACACTTACTCGCTGTGGGAGATTCGTTCCGATGGCTCCGGCCTTCATCCGTTGTTGCCGAATTGGCACAATCCCGCGCGCGAATGTTGCGGGATATGGAGTCCGGATGGCCGCTACTACCTGTTTCGAAGCACCGACCACAGCGGCGGCTTTGGCGATATCTACGCACTGCCCGATCGCGCCGGCATCCTGCGCCGGTCATCCTCCACGCCTTCTCAGCTGACGTTTGGTCCGCTCGCCTATTCGTTTGGCGGATGGACTCCCGACGGCAAGAAACTCCTGGTCGATGCTTACGAATCGCGTGGCGAATTAGTGCACTACGACTTGTCATCGAAGCAGATCGTCCCCTATCTCGGAGGCATCGCCGCGTACGACGTCGCGTTCACGCGCCAGGGCGATCGCATCGCGTATGTCAGCCTTACGGATAACACGTTGTGGGTGAGCCGCACCGATGGAAGCGAGAAGGTTCAGCTTACGTTTCCTCCTCAGCATGTGGCTCTGCCCCGCTGGTCGCCTGATGGAAAGCGGATTGCGTTTATCGGTACCCAGCTTGGAAAACCCTGGAAGGTCTTCATCATCTCAGCGCAGGGTGGAACTGCGGACGAACTGCTTCCCGACGACAAGTCCGAGGGAGATCCTGGCTGGTCGGCCGATGGTACGCGCATCGTGTTTTCGGCCGGTCTGCCCAACACCGGAGAAAAATCCGATATCCGGATCATCGACCTGAAGACTCGCCAGGTGACCGTCATCCCCGGATCGGAACGCATGTTCAGTCCCCGATGGTCGCCCGACAATCGCTATTTGGCTGCGCTCGATCTTGAAACCGTCTCGAAAAAGCTCTTGCTCTACGATTTCCAAACCGGCAAGTGGTCGGACTGGATTACAGACCCGCTGGGAATCGGCTATCCCGCGTGGGCCGCGGACGGTCGCTCGATCCAATACGAGAGTCCGTCCAGTCTGATTTGCAAGCGCATTAAGCTCGGCGAAACTTATCCCGAAGATCTCTTCCGCACCGACTCCGTGAATCGCTTTATGGCTGCGGATTTCGGTCCGTGGAGCGACCTTACCCCAGACGGCTCACGCATGTTCCTGCGCGACGTCAGCACCCAGGACATTTACGCGCTGGATGTGGATTTGCCGTAAGTCGCACCTGAGTGAAATCTGCGACCTACAGCTCTGTTTTTGGGAAGGGCACGACTTCCAGTCGTGTCGTAAAGCCCGCAAACAGGAATCGGCTTTAGCCGCTGAGGTCTGCGACAGGTGATCCTAGAATCCAGCCGGCCTTTCCCCCGCCACTGCAAACGCGCGTTCCATCGCGATCCCAGCCGTCCCGAGCGTGCCCTCGTCGAATAATCTGCCGATCAGGGTCACTCCATGCGGCACGCGCCGCGGCGGCGAAAACGTCGGCAGAGGATGCTCCGGATTCGGCGCCCAATCGCTGCGCGCCTTCGAGACTTCTACAAATCCCGCGCGCAGCGTCAGCGACGGATGGCCCGTGTTGTTCGTGATCACCAGCATCTCGTCGCGCAATGACGGCACAAGCAGCAGATCGACTTCCGCCATCACGCGCGCCATTTCTTCTGCAACTTTGCGCCGCATGCGGTCGGTCTGAACGAAGTCCACAGCCGAAAGGAAGCGCGCCTGTCGGAACAGATTCGGCCAGGCGTCGGGAACCTGCTCCTTCAATTCTCGCAATCCGCCACTCAACGTGAGTTCCTCGAATGCAGCCGCGCCTTCCGCGAACAGAATCAGGTTGAGCGAATCGTAAGGCCAGTCGGGAATCGAAACTTCAACGGGAACCATTCCGATTTTCTTCGCCGTCTCGAGCGCGGCCCGGTCCACATCGGTTGCCGGAGGCTGCTTCATCCACGCGGGGAAATAGCCCACGCGCAGCCCTTGCACTCTCGCATTCGCGTCAAAGTCTAGATGGCCGTGAACGCTGGCCGTGTCTCCCGCGTCCGGGCCTGTGATCGCCTGCAGCACGAGGATGGCGTCTTCTACGCCCCGAGTCATCGGCCCAAGCTTGTCGAGCGACCAGCACAGAGTCATCGCGCCGGTTCGCGGCACGCGCCCATAGGTCGGACGCAATCCTGTGATGCCACAGCGCATCGAGGGACTGACGATGCTGCCTCCGGTCTCGCTGCCGATGGAAAATCCGACGAGACCAGCCGCAGTCGCTGCGCCCGGGCCGGCGCTTGATCCCGAAGATCCTTCTTCGGGCAGCCACGGATTCATCGTCTGCCCGCCGAACCATATATCGTTCAACGCCAGCGCGCCCATGCTCAGTTTCGCAACCAGCACTGCGCCCGACGCATGCAGCCGCTTCACGACCGCCGCATCATCTTTCGGAACGCGATTGCGGTATGGCTCCGCGCCATAAGTAGTCGGAATGCCCGCCGTATCGAGCAGATCTTTTCCGCCCCACGGAATGCCGTGCAGCGGTCCACGATACTTTCCGCGCGCGATTTCTTCGTCGGCTTGCTTCGCCTGCTGCAGCGCCAGGTCGCGCGTGATGGTGATCGCGCATCGCAATTGAGGATTGAAGCGATCGAGCCGCTCCAGATAAATCCGCGTCAGCCGCTCGGAAGTCAGCTGACGGGTTTCAATCCAGTGTGACAGCTCGCTGACCGTCGCGAAGGCGATGTCTTGATCTTTCGCAGGCAGGGAAGAATTCGCCGCCTTACTTCGGATGAATTGATCGCGTTGCGGGCCGGTCTTAACGCCGGGCAGCATCGGATTCCATTCCGTCGCGGGAGAAAGCGTCGATTCCAGGGCCAGCTTCCGCGGACCCACTCGCCGCTCGTAAACCGAAGCCATGGTCTTCTGCCAGCTGCCGGCGGCTTCCGCTCGCTCCGCATCATTCATCGGAAACTGCACGAGCTTCTCGGCTTCGGCGAAGGTGGTTACGCTCACTTCCGGCCCGAACGCGGGCCCGGCCCCGAATGCGGAAGGCGCCCCCGGCGGCAGATTCGACGGACTCTGCGCTTGCAGGCGCGCCAGCGCCGGCGTGCCAAGCATTGCGAGCGAACTGAGTGTCAGGAATTCACGGCGTGATTTGGACATAACTCCCATTTCGGAGGACTCAAACGTAAAAACCAAGTGCTATTCTAAACGCGCCTTTTTACAACAAAGGTAACGAGCACATTCCCGAGGGGATGCTGGCGCATCTAATATCTATGCTAGGCTTCTAAAGATAGCTTCTAACGATAGAAGATAGCTTGGGTGCAGTCCGCCCGTTTGAAGGATTTCCCGTTTGATCAACAAATTCCTAGGTCAGGTTTTCGGCACGAAGAACGAGCGCGTCGTGAAGTCGCTGATGCCGAACGTGCGCGCCATCAATGCTCTCGAACCCGAGATGCAGAAGCTCTCGGACGACCAGTTGCGTGCCAAAACCGACGAATTCCGCCAGCGCATCCAGGAAAGAATGAGCCGCTTCGGGGGCACGAATGGCAATCCCCCCAGCGGAGCCGAAGGAGGCGCGGATTCCGAAGATGAAGACGATGTAGACCGCATCAAGCGGCAGGAAAAAGAGCAGTACGAGGCGCTGCAGGAAGTTCTGGAAGACATCCTGGTCGAGGCCTTCGCCGTCGTCCGCGAGGCCGGACGCCGCGTCCTGAACATGCGGCACTTCGACGTGCAACTGGTCGGCGGCATGGTCCTGCACAGCGGCAAGATCTCGGAAATGAAGACGGGCGAAGGCAAAACGCTCGTCGCGACCCTCCCGGTGTATCTCAACGCGCTGAGCGGCCGCGGAGTCCACGTCGTCACCGTCAATGACTACCTGGCCAAGCGCGACTCCGAATGGATGGGCAAGCTCTATCGTTTTCTCGGGCTGACCGTCGGCGTGATCGTCCATGATCTGGATGACGAAGAGCGCCGCGCTGCCTACGCTGCCGACGTGACCTACGGCACGAACAACGAATTCGGTTTCGACTACCTGCGCGACAACATGAAGTTCGATATCCGCGATTGCGTGCAGCGCGGACACAATTTCGCGATCGTCGACGAGGTCGACTCCATTCTGATCGACGAGGCCCGCACCCCGCTGATCATTTCCGGCGCGAGCGAGGAGTCCACCGACAAGTATTACAAGGTCAACCGCATTGTTCCGAAGCTCGAAAAGGGCGAGGAACTCAGTCAAGACGAATTGCGCGAGCAATTGGAGGCGGGCAAGTTTTCGCCCGAGCGGCGCGAAATACTCATCCGGGACCTGAATGAGTCGGGCAGCGATCCCCAGCGAATGATTCTCACCGGCGACTACGCCATCGATGAGAAACACAAAAGCATCACGGTGACCGACGAAGGCTGGGAAAAAGTCGAAGGCCTGCTGGGCATCGGCAACATCGCCGATCCCGAAAATTGGGGTTGGAAGCACCACGTCGAGACCGCGATCAAAGCCCATGCGCTCTACCGGCGAGACGTTGAGTATGTCGTGAAAGACGGCGAAGTGATCATCGTCGACGAATTCACCGGACGCATGATGCCCGGGCGCCGCTGGTCCGACGGCTTGCATCAAGCGGTGGAAGCCAAAGAAGGCGTCAAGATCGAGCGCGAGAACCAGACGCTGGCGACCATCACTTTCCAGAATTATTTCCGCATGTTCAAGAAACTGGCTGGCATGACCGGTACGGCGGAAACGGAAGCGACCGAATTCGCGAAGATCTACAACCTCGACGTCGTCGTCATCCCCACGAATAAGGTGCTGCTGCGCGTGGAAAATCCGGACGTCGTCTTCCGCACCGAGAAAGAAAAGTATTTCGCGGTCGCCGATGAGATTCAGAACCTGTCTGCCAAAGGACAGCCAACTCTCGTGGGCACGACCTCGGTCGAGAAATCCGAGCGGCTCTCGGAGTTGCTGAAGAAAAAAGGCGTGAAGCACGTTGTGTTGAACGCGAAGTTCCACGAGCGCGAGGCCGAGATCGTCGCCCAGGCCGGACGCAAAGGCATGGTCACGATCGCCACCAACATGGCCGGACGCGGCACCGACATTCTGCTCGGCGGCAATCCCGAATTCATGGCCAAGCAGGAGATGGTCAAGAAGGGAATCGCGCAGCAACTGCGCGTGGCGCAGGGCAAGATCGAAGGCCCGCAGGAAGGCGGCGAGACCTCCGTCTTTTACTACAACGGAAACGAATTCACGGTTCCGACCGACAAGTGGACGGAGGCGTTTGCCCGCCACAAACAGGAGACCGACAAAGAGCACGACGAAGTAATCTCCGTCGGCGGCCTGCACATCTTGGGCACCGAGCGCCACGAGTCCCGGCGCATCGACAACCAGCTTCGCGGACGCGCCGGACGCCAGGGCGATCCCGGCTCGTCACGCTTCTACCTCGCGCTCGAAGATGACCTGATGCGCATCTTCGCCAAGGAATGGGTCTCGACGCTGCTGCAGAAGCTCGGCATGGAAGAAGGTGTTCCGATCGAGTCGAAGCTCATCAGCCGCCGCATCGAGAAGGCGCAAGAGGCGGTCGAGGGGCAGCATTTCGAATCCCGTAAACACCTGCTCGAATACGACGACGTCATGAACAAGCAGCGTGAGGCCGTCTACGGCCTGCGCCGCCGCTTGCTCGAAGGCCTCGACCAGAAAGACCTGATCCTCGAAGATTACGTCTCTTCCATCCTCGGCGATCTGCTGGAGGAGTTCTGCCCGCCGAAGGCGCACGTCGACGACTGGAATATCAAAGGCCTGAAGGACGCCGTCTTCACCCGCTTTGGCGTGGATTTTCTCGCCGAAGGCGTGAAGCCGGAGGAGTTGAACCGGCAGGAACTCGGCGACGCGATTTTCGACAAGCTGAAAGAGCGCTACGACGCGAAAGAGAAGCTCATTGGCCCGCAGGCCATGCGCCATCACGAGCGCATGATCATGCTGAGCGTGATCGACCAGCAGTGGAAAGATCACCTGCTCGGCATGGATCACCTGAAGGAAGGAATCGGGCTGCGCGGATACGGCCAGCACGATCCGCTGGTAGAGTACAAGAAAGAATCCTTCGACATGTTCGAAGCGATGATGCAGCGCTTCCAGGAAGACACGGTCCGGTATCTCTACCTGATGCAGATCCTGGAGCGTCCCCCGGATGCGGCAGGGGGACAGCCCCCGGCCGGACCTGCCGGCCAGGGTGGACCGGAAGCGGGAGTTCCCGCGTTGCGCGGCGGAGATGGAAACGGACGGCGTCCTCCGAAGATGGTTTCGACGTCGGCCGATGAACTCGAAGAAGCCTTCATGCGCCGCAAGCGCCGCGAACTCGAGCAGGCCCGCATGGCAGGTGGCGGCGAAACGCAGCAAGTGCAGCAAGTCGTCCGCGGACAAGAAAAAGTCGGCCGCAACGATCCCTGCCCCTGCGGCTCAGGGAAGAAATATAAGAAGTGCCACGGCGCTTAGCGCGCAACCGGCGGGGGCCTCATTTCTCCCGCGCCAAGGCCGTTAGACGAGAAAAGTTCTTGAGACACAGAACTGCGTTCATTGTCGCGGTACTCGGTCTGTTCATTGGCTGCGGAGCCATGCCTGCCTTTGGGCAGAAGCTTTATCCCGTGCAAGGTCCGTTGGCTTCGCAGACACCGCCGCCGGTCTTTTCCGGGCACCTCAAGCGGCCGATGTTCGGGGTAGGTGCAATGGCGAAGGTACTGAAATCATGGACCGTCGCCAACGGAGAGGTGCTCGAGGGAAACTGCACAGAAGTGACAGCGGCCTCTGCCGACAGCAAGACTCCGGGCACGCCCGAGAGTTTCCCTCCGCAACCGAACCTGGCATTTGCCTGGGACGCCATTTTCGGTCCGGGTTACTTCAATGCGCACATTCTCGGCGTAAAGATCTGGCGAGGAATTTTCAAAGGGAATCAGGGAACGGTTTTGCAGGTGGAGATGCGGGAAGAACTCGACCCGGACCGAAACAAGGATTTCTATCGAGGCGCAGCGGTCGACAATAAGGGCAACGTTTACAAACTGGTGTGGCCGCGGTAGAGTGGCCGTTGTCGTCGCATGGTGCACCGCACGTCTGAGCCAGAACGAGGCTAAAAATGGCAGGCCATGTCGCCTCGTGAAATCCATTATGCGGCGATCAGGATTGCGTCAGGCGAGTGATCCACACCTTGCTCGACCTGAACCTTGATCTTGCTTTGCCGCGCTCCCGCGGCATTTTAAATCGATTTAACTCAAGTATTTATCTCATTTATTATCAATAACATATAATGAATTATTTACACAGGACTTTCATCTCGAAAGCGCTGGCGAATCAGTTCTTTAGCTTAGCCCTGCATCATTTACGGTGCAGCGAGTCTACTGTCGTGGGCTTGACTTTTGGCTCCTCAGGAAAGGGCCTCGGATTTGCCTCGCTTCATCGTTTCAATGCTTTAAACGTCATCTCGGTGGCGGGGCTCTTCTGTTGCTGCTTCCATTCCAAAAAAAGTGTCGCGTAATTCTTGGTGATGTACTCGCTGCTCGCCACGCCTAACTTTCTTGCCGTGGCGTCGATCCATCGCGATGGCCCCTCGATCTCGCAGAAGTCTCCTATCGGAGTTTCATCGACGACGACGTCTCCTTTGCCGTCGGTCCATTCGGCACGGAATTTTTCGTAGCGGAATGACGGAGCGTATCCCAGCTCGCGCAGGATCGCGTCCATCTTCTTGCCGTCGTCGACTGCCGTTTCGAGTTCGACACGGCTGCTGTGCTTGGCCGCCTTGCTGCCGCTCTTGTGCGTGAGCTTCCACGACTTGCCGTATTCCCGGAGCCGCAGCAGCTCTTTGCGGTTGCGCAAGACTTCGCCCGGAAGATCGTAGAGAGTATTCATTTCATGCGTGCGGCTGGTCTTCAGGCGAAATCCGGCCTCGCGCAGCTTCCGCTGAATCGCGCGCCGGTTCGTTACCTGAAATTTGATTTCGATTTCCTTCTGCATGGGACGAGTGTATTACGCCGGCGATGATTACGGCGCAGTTGCGGCCGCCGGAAGACTTGCTGGGGAAAGCTCGTCCCAATTGATTTCGCATGTGAATTCGCAGTGCTCAACGCCGCAGCAGCCGATGCTATCATTTTGCCCGAGCGGGAGCGGACGATGAAAAACCTGTTTGAGAAAGAAACGGCTCAAGAGGTTATATCGCGCATTGATAAGCTGCAGCCCTCCTCACAGCGCCAGTGGGGAAAGATGGAGGTAGCACAGATGATGGCGCATTGTTCGGCCACGATCGATATGGCGTCGGGCCGGATTAATCCTCCGCGCATCTTCATCGGCCGCATACTCGCGCCTCTGGTGCGGCCGGTCTTCACCAACGAAAAGCCGTTTTCCAGGAATGGCCCGACCGATAAGAACTTGCGGATTCATGATCAGCGCAACTTTTCGCTCGAGCAGCAAAGGCTCAAATCGTGTGTGGGCGAGTTTTATGCGGGAGGGGAAGCGAAGTGCACGCGACATCCGCATCCGTTCTTCGGGCCGCTTAGACCCGAGGAGTGGGCGAGAGGGATGTACAAGCACCTGGATCATCACCTGCGCCAGTTCGGAGTGTGAACCGTTGCTTATCTAGCTGAAGGTAGGCAGCTTCACCAGATCGTCCTTTGGAACCGACTCCAGCGGTTCTCCGGCTTTGCGCCAGGCGGCGAGGCCGCCGACGATCACGAACGCGTTGAATCCTCTTTCCCGCAGTAGATGCGCCACCCGGGCGCTGGTCGCTTCGCGCGCTCAAGTACAGTACAGGTAAATGTCCTTGTCTTTGGGAAGACTGTTGATCTCTTCATCCAGATTGTTGGGCTCAATGCGGATTGATCCATGAATGCGTTCCGCGCCGATGTCGTAGTAGCCGTGGCTGCGGACGTCGACGATCAGGATCTTGTCGCGTTCTCCATCCGCGATACGTTGCGCGAGTTCCCCCACCTGGACGCGCGGAACGACGTTGTACTTGCGGTACTTCGCAAACTGTACGATGCGGTATCCGATGTAAATAATGATGGCCGCGCTCAGGGCGAACTCCATGGCGCGTCCGGCGGCGTAGAAGCTTTTCAGGACAGCGGCCAGAAAATCGCGGCAGATGTATCCGACGAGGACATAAATGACCGTGTACAAGAGCGCTCCCGCGAGATCAAGCCGCAGGAACTGGATGTAGCGCATCTTCATGCTGCCCGCAAGCGGCGCCGCCATTGTGTTGACGCCGGGAATGAACTTGGCCACGAGGAGGGTGGTCTTGCCTCTCTTGTAGAACGATTCCGCCGAACGCAGCATGCAGGTCTCGGGATTCATCGAGAGGCGGCACAAAAATCCGAGCAGAGCCCATCCGGTGTATCGGCCAAGCCAGAACATGGCGGTATCGCCAATCAGCAGTGCGAAGGTGGCGCAAACCAGAATCCCGGTTCCCGATAACGCATGCGAAGCCAATGCCGCGCCGGCCGCGATCAGCGCGACGGCGGCGGGAAACGGGAATCCAACTGCCTCGCCCAGGAGCAGGGCGAATATCAGGACATAGATATGACGGGCCAGGATCGCGAGCAGTGCGGTCATCGGGGTTTATGGGTTAAAGCAGGATTCGATTCGCCGAGCACAGGATAGGGTTCAGTATAAACAAAGCCGGGCGCGTCCGATGAACGCGCCCGGCAAAGTTCGAGGAGCGAGTCTCTCAGGAGGACTTTTCCTCGACAGGGTGAGCAAGAAACGGCGGCTTGCACTCGAAGTCTCTCCGGCCCTGTCCGGGCCGGCGCGTCGAAAAACCTGGGCGCCTTTTCGTCCAAAGCTTCGACTGAAGCCGCCGCCGTGTTGATGGCTCGTTCCGCCGCCGAAAGGACCTCAGCGGCCTGCCTTTCTCAGGCGCCAAGGGGAGAGAAGTGGGGTTTGCGCCCCACCGCATGCCAGTGCGTCTCGTTAGCCTTCCGCCCTGGCGGATACCCCCATCAACTGGCCGCATTGTGTGCCAGACCTGGCCGAAAAATCAGTGGCTGGAATCACCGCGCAGAGTGACCGCAATCATGAGGGGAAGTGCTGGAGGGATCGGGAGATAACCACAAAGGGCGCGAAGTATCACGAAGGAATTACTGGTGAGGCCTTCGTGGGACTTGTGGCCTTGGTGGTTTCCCGCAGGGGGGCGGGATTAAGTTACTTCTCCCGCGCTACGACAAACTCCGGAGCCCAGAGCAGGGCCCGTTTGACCTCTGAATCGGGGAAGGTACAAATCGCGTTCCGGGCGGATTCCGCGTACTCAGCCGCGCGATTCGCTGCGGCCTCAAGCGATCCGTAGCGCTCGAGAATGTCCAGAATGTCGCGATGGGTGACGCCGTTGAATGTCCCTTGCTGCAGAATGGTTTCGATCTTCCGCCGCTCCTCGGGCGTGCAGCGTTCGGAGGCGTGAATCACCGCCATCGTCATTTTGCCTTCGCGCAGATCGCTGGCGACGGGTTTGCCGAGAACCTCTTCCGATGCCGTCAGGTCGAGAACGTCGTCGACGATCTGAAATGCCATGCCCAGGTCATGGCCGTATTTGCCGAGCGCAGATTCCTGCTCGGGAGCCGCCCCTCCGAGAATGCCTCCCAGCCGCATGCAGACGGAGAACAAGCACGCGGTCTTGCGGAAGATCAGGTCGAAGTGCTCCTCCAGCGTGATGAACTTGCCGAGCTTCTCCATCTGCAGAAGTTCGCCTTCGACCATCTGCTGGGTGAGTTCGATGAGAGTGTCGAGAATGCGGAAGTTGCGCTCCTGCACGGCGATCTTGAACGCCTGCATGTAGAGCCAATCGCCGGCCAGCACGCACTTGGAGTTTCCCCATTGCGTATTGGCGGCGGGACGGCCGCGGCGCGTCTTGGCCTCGTCGATGATGTCGTCGTGCACCAGCGTGGCTGTGTGGATGATCTCGACGACTGCTCCCAGCCGCACAGCGCCCCGGCCCTGATATTCGAGAAGCTTCGCCGAGAGCAGCAGCAGGGCAGGGCGGATGCGCTTGCCGCCGCCGGCGCGCAGGTATTCGCCGATCTCGGTGATCGCCCCGACGCGGGAGACGGTGTCGCGTCCGAACTCGTCCTCGAGCGCTACGAGGTCATCCCTCAGCAGATCGAAAACTTCTTTTCCGTTAATGGTAGCTGGCGCGCTCAAGTCTGCTCGAGTCGTTGAATTCTTTTAACCGCTGAGCCCGCCGTGACCGCCGAGAAAAAAAAACTAAAAATTTTCTCCGCGTCCTCTGCGTACCCGGCGGTGGTCATTTAATTCGTTCGATAGTTAATAAACTGCAAATCGATCCCAAAATCTTTCTGGCGCAGCATGGCGATGACTTCCTGCAGCGTGTCGCGGTCTTTGCCGCTGATGCGGACCAGGTCGCCCTGAATCGAAGCCTGCGCTTTCTTCTTCGAATCCTTGACCAGTTTCACGATCTCCCGCGCCTTTTCGATGGCAATGCCTTGCTGCAGGGTCGCGCGGCGCTTGGAGGTCCCTCCCGCGGAGGGTTCGACCGGGCCGTAAGTCAGAGCTTTCAGGGAGACCCCGCGCTTGACCAGTTTCTGCTGCAGCACGTCATTCACTGCTTTCAACTTGTACTCGTCCGCCGAATGCAGCACGATTGCGTCTTTTTCGAGTTCAATATTCGACTTCGAGTCCTTCAAGTCGAAGCGGGTATGGATCTCTTTCAATGCCTGCTGGATGGCGTTGGAGACCTCCTGCATATCGACTTTGCTGACCACGTCGAAACTGTTATCGGGCATACATTTCTAATCTTTCTGAAACAAGGGAATGTTTAGTTGAGGGTAACAGAATTCAGGGCTGGCGTGCGGGAACTTTGCTTTCAACCGTTTCAGATATTTTGAAAAAATTGTAGAAATTGCGGGCGGTCTGCTCGCCGACATCTTCCATCGACAACCCTCGCAGTTCTCCGAGTTTGCGGGCGGTTTCTTTCACGAACGAGGGCTCATTGCGCTTGCCGCGGTGGGGAACGGGAGCGAGATAGGGGCAATCCGTTTCGATCAACATGCGATGCAGCGGGACCTCGAGAGCGGCGTCGCGTATCTGTTGCGCCTTGGGGAAGGTTACGTTGCCGGCGAAGGAGATCATGAATCCCATGTCGAGCGCGCGCCTGGCTTGCGCCCAGTTCCCGGTGAAGCAGTGGAGAACTCCGCCGATGCCGTGCGGCGCCCATTGATCGTGGATCATCTGCAGGCAATCGTCCCAGGCATTTTCGCTGTTGTCTGAGGGACGGCAGTGGATCACGATTGGCAACTTCGCCGCGGCGGCCAGTTCCATTTGCCGGGAGAAAACCTGTTTCTGCGTGTCGCGAGGCGAATGATCATAAAAATAGTCGAGGCCGATCTCTCCCCAGGCAATGACCTTGGGATGCCGCGCCAGACGCTCCATTTCGGCGTAAGCGTGGTCGGAAGCCAGCCGAGCCTCGTGGGGATGAATTCCCATCGTCGCGTACAAAAATGGATACATTTCGGCGAGCTTGACGCCGGCATCGAGCGTCGGTGGACCATCGCCGTTGCCGATCGCGACCATCGTGCGGACCCCGGATTCGCGAGCCCGAGCGATCACTTGTTCCCGGTCGGAGTCAAATTGCCGTCCATCCAGATGCGCGTGGGAATCAACGAACATTGCCGTTAGTCTACAACGTTGGCGAGGGTGAGAAGCGAGGGGCGGGAGTTGGTGTGGTTCTGGTACCGTGTCCCTCGCTGCGATTCTACGGTTTTCGCTCTATCTAATATTTTCCCTTTTGATTCAAAAATATTCGCAGTGCGCGTTCGCGGAAGGTACGCCCAGCGACGAAACACGGGAGTTTTTCAGGTGGCCATTGGCGTGCAAAGACTGGAGCTAAGGGCCACAATGCGGTATCGGAATCCGAATCGAATTCTCGTCGCCTCCCTGCCATCTACAAAGTCTGTTACTCCACTAATGCTGGCGATTGTTGTGTTATTTCCATTTTCGCTGGCATTTGCGCAACAGAACAATCAGAGTTCTGGAGCGGATCTGCTCGCGGTTATTGTCCATGGAATGCAGAAAGCGCAATCGGGCATTCAGCTTCCGGTGCGCATTACGCGTGAATATCAGGTTGGTTCTGCCAATGATCTTTCGGACGTGGTGGCGGCGGTCGATTTCACTCCACCGGGCCGCTACGTGATTGAGAAGCACGATGGCAGCGGCAGGGCCGAACAGGTTGTGAAACGGCTGCTGCAGCACGAAATTGAAGTTCAAGGATCGGTTCAGAAATCGCAATCCAAGGCATTCACGAACGACAACTATGTTTTTGGCTACATTGCAACCGGAATGCTCGATGGCCATGTTTGTTACATCCTGCAGATCACGCCGAAGCGGCAGCAGGTGGAACTGGTTTCGGGCCGGGCGTGGATCGATCAGCAGTCATTTCTGATTCGGCGCATCGAAGGCACACTGGCGAAGTCTCCCTCATGGTGGGTCCGGAGCGTCCACGTTACCGTCACTTTCGATAATTTCCATGACGGATGGGCCCAGACCAGCATGAAGGCAGTTGCCGATATCCGTTGCTTCGGCGAACGCGAACTGACCTCACAGACCTTAAGCATTGAAGCCCCGCCCCTGGCTGCGCAGAACGCCGATCAAAATATGAATCGCGGGAACGAGGGGCAGGCTGATCAGTAAAGCGTACGAATCCCGCTCTTTACAATCAGCGCGTCTTCATCGTTCGCAGGATGGCAAGCCGCTCCAGCGTCTGTTTAGGAGGATCATTGATCGCCGAGTAGTAGGCGAGCATTTGTTCTTTTAGAGATGCTGGGATGATTCGTCCAGGGCGGGAAGCCAGGCGCGCCAGCAGGTCGTCGTGCGTCTGGTCGGCCAAGGCATAATCCCCTAACCTCACCTTCGCGCCGGTATCGAGATCAAGGTTTGCGAGTTCTGCCGGTGAATCTGGGCTCGTTGCCAGCTTGTCTACGGCTTCGCGAAACACATCCAGGGTATGGTTCAAACTGCGTATGTAGCGGTCTTCGGTGGCAGTGGTCGGAATTTTGATCGCCAAATCTGACGCGGCGCCGATTTTCGGTACGAGAAACACGAGTACCGCGAGCAGGTGCGCCCTGATTCCCGGCCCGTGATAGCTGTGCTTCCACTTGCCCCGGTCATAATTTGTTTGCGCAATGCGTTGGTTGAAGACGTGAAAGGCATCGTCGTCCGGATGTGGAGGGAACTGGTGCCGGTGCAGAACGACTTCCGCCTCGGCAAACGCCGGGATGAAACGGCGCACACTGGTGCGGTAGCTGCGAAGCGCAGGATGCGCGCGCCCCAGCACTTCGTGAACATCGAATCCATAGGTGTTCACAAAGGCCTCTTCCAGAAATCTCCTGGGAACTTTGAATCCGATGAATTCCAGATAGGTCGGAGGAGCGAACTTGGTGTCGGTGAGTTCGTCGATGTCAAAGGCAAACTCGGTTCGAATGTGACCGTGCGGACTTTCGCCGTAGGTCACGGACTTGCCGAATCTCTCTTCCAGCTTCGGAAATTCAATCGCAGTTGCGGGATTGATTGCCTGCGAGTGTCCGATAGAGTCGCCGAGATAGTGCGAGAGCGCTCCGATGGCGAATGCCAGTTCGTCGATGGTGCGGGCGTTCTTGAACATCCAGTCGATGAAGTCGCCCGTGCGCACATAATGCGTGAGGTTGCTGAAGAATTTCTTCCCGAAGGGGTAATAGCCCATGTCCTGGATAGAGCAGCCGCCGTAGGCATAGGCATGAGCTTCGCGGAGGTCCTCCGGCGTGGCGTTCGGGAATCGCTGCAGAAGTAGAGGCCGAATTGATCCGTTCCACGCCAGATCGATCAGTTCTTCGTGCGTCAAGACGGAATATGCGGAGCTATGGAGCGCGTAGAGCGCGACCAGCAACAGCAGGCAGGCATTGCGGGCTATCGACCCGGGTGATGGTTTCATGTTGGGCGTGCACACGCGCTCAGCTTTGATGCTCCGGCACGTGCGGGGCGAGATATGCGATTTGACTCAGAAGCGGAAGCGTATCCGGCCAGTGGAGTAGCAAGCTATCCATGATTCACTGTAGGCGAGGATTTACTGTAGGGAAGCCGAAATCGAGTTCACGAGCCAACCTGCGGGTTTGCAACCTCTACTTGCCCGCGGAAGCGAGAGCGCGTCCGTAGGTCGACAGCAACTGCTTCCGCATATCGGCTGCCTTGGAGCGGTCGGGACACTCTGCCGGCGACTGCTGGCATTGCTTGATCGATTCTTCCAGGCTGCGGAGGAATTTCTTGCAGGGTTCGCAACCCTCCAGGTGCGCTTCGATCTCTTCGCAGGAAAAATCGTCGAGTTCGCCGTCAAGATAATCCGAGAGCCCGGCAAACATGCTGCGGCAGCGTCGCGTTCGTGAAGCCTCGGAGGGTTGGCGGCGCTTGTCGGCGGCCGTTTGTTTTTCGCGCGCGTTAGAGATCTCTCTGCGCACGAATAACCTGGCGCGATGCAGGCGAACGCGGACGGTCGCCGGACGCAATCCGGTGATCTCTCCGACTTCGTCGTCCGTGAATCCTTCCATATCGCGAAGCACGAGGATGATGCGGTAGTGAGGAGGGAGATTGCGCACGGCTTGGCGGATGCGCTGGCCCTCTTGCCCTCGAATCGCGGCGCTCTCGGGATTGATTTCAGGGACAGATTCGAGTTGTTCCAATTCCTGACGATCGGGCATCAGCTCATCGAGCGAAAGATCTTCTTTCGGGGCGAACTTGCTCTTGCGGCGGCTCATCAGGCAGCGGTTCTTGGCGACTTTGTAGAGCCATGTGCCGAGAGCTTTCGGATTGTCGAATTTGGGCAGGTAGGGAATCGCCTTCATCAGGACTTCCTGCATGGTGTCTTCGGCGTCCTGGCGCTGGCCGCAAACGCGCATGCCAAAGGCGAATACGGAATGTTGCAGCAGTGCCAGGGCCTTTTCGAGGGCTTTGCGGTCGCCCTGCTTCAGCAAAGGGATGGCTTGTTCAATGTCAGATCGCACGTTTCACGCTCGTATGAAAAGTGATCTATATGAATGTATAATTATATAGTTAAACAATCATGATTCACGACCGCATGATCGAAGTCGTTGCCCGCCGCTTCCAGGTGCTGGGAGAACCGTGCCGCCTGCGAATTCTGCAACAGTTGCAGCGCGGCCCGAAAACGGTGGGACAAATCGTCACTGAGTTGGCTGGGACCCAGCCCAACGTTTCCAAGCACCTGCAGATTCTATTCGATGCCGGGCTGGTTGGGCGCGAGCGCGAGGGCAACAGCATTTTTTACAGCATTGCAGATCCCATGGTGTTCAAGCTCTGTGAACTGGTCTGCCGCAGTACGGCGCGCCGCGCTGCACGTGTACAGCGGATTGCGAGCTTCCGAGGTCCTCGCATCCGCACTCGACGGGCTGCAGCCTCGTCAATCAGGGGAGGGAACTAGATGCCGGACTGGGTTTGGTTTGTCGTGGTGATTGTTGCATATCTATTCCTGACGCAGTGGCTGCTGCCCAAGCTGGGAGTGCCAACTTGAGCAGCGAATTCCTGTTCCGTCGAGTCTCGACGGAGAAGCCAGCCTGACCGCGACAGTACAAAGTGACTCGCCGATTGATCAGGCCCTGACACTGTCATCTCGACCGGAGCGTCGCGTTCTGCGCAGCAGAAAGCATCACGGAGCGGAGAGACCGTTTGTTCAGAACTCGTCGCTAATCCTTATCCAAATACTCTTCGGGAACGTCATCTTCGGGGAATTCGCGGGTGCGAACTTCCTGCTCGTCGGCGTTGTCGGCTTCCTCAACTCCTTCGACAACTCCTGCCTCGAACGTGTTCCCCTCGTCGATCAGTTCACCGACGCTTTCCGAATCGGCGGTTTCGGCGGTAGAGAGGCCCTGAGAATCGGAATCAGTGACCATCTGTTCACGCCGCGGCCGAGGGCGCGAAGATCTACGTGATCGTGGAGCGGCCTTGCGACTGTTCTTCGGCCGGGAGACTTTGCGCGCGGATTTCTTCGCAGCCGGACGCCGGGTGCGGGTCTTTTTTGCTGCGGGCTTCTTCGCTTTTTTCTTTGCTTTCTTTCTGGCAGCCATGCCGGTAAGTCTACCACCGGTGGCGGTCACGGAATATCGCGGCGCACCTGTGAAAGACAATCTTTCGCGTAAACTTTCCTATTCTGTTCCGGGAGGAACCTTCATGCGTTCTCTTAAGATTTCGCCGGCTCTCAAGAAGCGCGCGAGCCGAATCAAGGTGCTGCTCATGGATGTCGATGGCACCATGACCGACGGCAGCGTCACGCTGCTTTCCCAAACTGACGGCACCGCTCTGGAAATCAAGACGTTCGACGCGCACGACGGCCAGGGATTAACGCTGGCGCAGACGGCGGGTCTGCGGACCGGTTGCATCACAGGCCGCGAGAGTGCGGCGCTGCTCCGCCGCGCCTATGAGATGAAGATGGAATTCATCTACATGAAGCAGCCCCTGAAGGTCCCGGCGTATGAAGATATTTTGCGAAAGGCCGGAGTGTCCGATGCGGAAGTCGCATTCGTCGGGGACGATCTGCCGGATATTCCCCTGTTGCGCCGCGCAGGGCTCGCGGTTGCGGTCGGAGATGCGGTGCCGGAGGTGAAAGAAATCGCGCACTATACGACGAAGGCGATTGCGGGACACGGGGCGATCCGCGAAGCGGTGGAAGTTATCCTCAAATCGAAGGGCATTTGGGGCGAGATGATCGACAAGGCGCGGGCTTAGCCGGGCATCACTACCCGGCCTTGAACATAAGGTCCCTCCACGCGCCAGCGGATCGGCTTCGCCGAACCGTTGACTTGGTCGGGATGACAAACACTAACCCAAACCTTATCCCCAGCGGGGATGCTCGTCGAGGCTGATGCCCAGCGCGGTCTTGCCGATGACTTCGTGCGTGAGAAACGAATTAGCCGGATGAATTCGTCCGAGGCGCGCATCGCGGAGTAGGCGCTCGTATCCGGCAGAGCGGAAGATTCCCGCGCCACCGGCAACGTCGAGGCCGAGATCGACCACGCGCCACGATCCCTCGACCGCGTGATACTTGGCGGCGAAGATTTTTGACGGCCATTCCGCGCCATAGTCCACGCCATTCGACCAATCGTCGGCAATGCGATCGAGATGCGCGCCGATGGATTCCAGTTCGATCACCATCTCCGCGATCGAGTGCTGCACTTCAGGGTGGTAGGCCATCGTGCGCGTGACGGCCAGCGAGCGCTTGGTCTTCACGGAAGTGACGCAGCGGTCCAAGGCGCGCCGGGCGAGACCGTAATAAACGTTTCCGAAGCCCATTAATGCCCAGGCAAAAACTGAGAGGACAAACACATCAAGGCCTGCGGCTCCGACCGGCACAACGCGAGCTATGTAACGATCGGGGATAAATGCATCTTCCAGAATCGTGTCGTCACTGCGGGTGGCGCGCATGCCCAGCACATCCCACGTTTCCTTGATGATGTAGCCTGAGCTATCGCGGGGCATGAAGGCGTGCACAATCTTCGGCTGGTTGGGATCGCTCGTATCCATTCCGTGCAGACCAAGGCGAGTCCAAACCGGAGTCAGGCTTCCGAATTGCTTGCGTCCGGTAAATCGGTAGCCGCCGTCAACGCGTTCGGCTTTGCTTGTCGAGAGAAGGACGGGGACATCGTTGCCGCTCTCTGCGTGTCCGGCCGCGAAGATTTCTCCGGCGGCAGCTTCGCGCAGCAGCCATTCCAGGGACTTGTCGCCGCGGCGCCAGAAATCGGCAGCCACGCCAAGCCAGTACACGTGCATGTTCACGGCCAATGCCGTGGCCGGAGCGTAATAGGCAAGCCTGCGCTGCTCGCGGCACATCTGGGCGAGGCTCAATCCGGCTCCGCCGAACTTTGCGGGAAGAGGCAGGGTGAGATATTTCGCGGCGCGGAGTTCCTCGAAATCCTGATCGAAGAAACGGTTCTCGCGGTCATAGGTGGCAGCTCGCGAATCGAAGCGCTCGAGCATTTCCTGGGTGAGTACGGATTCATTCGACTGAATCGGAGCATCCGCACGAGGTGGCTGCGCCAAATCGCGAGCGCCAATGGCTGTGGTGTCAGAAAATGCGGTCATCGGAATCTCCCCAGGTGATTCAATTCCGGGTATTCTACCCGCGAACAAGGCTGAGCAGCCGTTTTTTTAGACAGCGCTCAGCCTTCATTCGATTACGGCCGCGCTTCGTAGACGATGTTGAAAGGGGTCTCGGTAGCCCGGCGGAAGCGGCTGAATCCGGCTGCCGCCGTGACTTCGCGGATCCGTTTCTCGCCCGCCTGCGCGCCGAGGCAGAGTGCAACTTCCTGCGACCGCGAACAGGGCGTGCACAGCAGGGTCGAGAACGAGTAGTACATGCGTCCGACGGGATTGAGGTTGTCCTTCAAGTCGTCGTTCGCGTAAGGCTCAACGATCATCCACGTGCCATCGTTCGCGAGTGACTGGCGGACATGCTTCGCCGCGCCGATCGGATCGCCCATGTCATGCAGGCAGTCGAAGACGGCGACGAAATCATAGTCTTTGCCGGGATAATCTTTCGCCTTCGAAACTTCGAACGTTACGCGATCGGTCAGACCTTGTCTCTGGGCGGATTCGCGCGCCCCTTCGATGGATTTGTCGTGATAATCGAATCCGAAGAACTTCGACTTCGGAAAAGCCTTTGCCATGAGAAGAGTCGAAGCTCCCTTGCCGCAGCCGACGTCGGCGACGCGGGCTCCCGCCTCGAGCTTCGCCTTGACATCGGTGAGAGAAGGGATCCACGAGCTGGCCAGGTTAGCGGCGTAGCCGGGGCGGAAGAAGGTCTCGCAGCCATGGAAAACGCCGTCGTCGTGCTCATGCCAGCCCATTCCAGCGCCGGTGCGGAATGATTCGGCAATCCGCGGGACGGCGGCCAGAGATCCGAGCGCGAGTTCGAAAGCACCGGGCAGGTAGGCGGGGCTATCTTCCTGGGCGAGAGTGAAGGACTGCTCTTCGCTCAGGCTGAACTTCTTCGATTTTTCGTCGTAGGTGATGTATCCCCCGGCCGCCTGCGAAGCCAGCCACTCGCGCAGATAACGCTCATCCGTGCCGGTCTGCGCGGCCAGTTCCGCGGGACTCATCGGTCCTACAGCGAGCGCTTTGTAGAGGCCAAGTTTCTCGCCGATGACGACCATTCCAGCGTGGACCGACGCGCCGAGGTCGGTGACGAACTGTCCGATGAATGCGTGAAGCTTGTTCATGTCGAGAGCGGGGGCTTGTGCGGTGCTCATGTTGGATATCTCCTTCGTTCTGGGCCGGATCGTGTCCGCACCTGAATTTGATAGCAGCTTCTTTTCGCCACAGCAGCTTTGCTAGAATCCGCACTATGCGCGGCCTTCGCGGTATCTGGGAGGCCACTGAACCGTGCTGTTCTCGCCTGCTGTGGTCAAGTTAGTGGCTTGGGGTATGCAGCGTAACGAAGTAAGGCCAAAGAAACGCCAAAATTCCAGGAATATGGCTTTCGGCAGCGCGGGGAGGCGCTGAGCAACGACTCCTTCGACCTATCTTTTCGGCGAATTTACCCTTGATTTGACGCGGGGCTGCTTGCTGCGCGCCGGAGAAGAGGTCAAGCTGCGGCCCAAGGTATACGAGGCGCTCAAATACCTGGTAGAGAACCCCGGCCGCCTGATCGGCAAGCAGGAGCTGATTCAGGCGGTATGGCCGGACAGCTTTGTGACGGACGATTCCCTCGTACAATGCACGGTCGAACTGAGGCGAGCTCTCGACGATCGCGACCAGCAGGTGCTCAAGACAGTGCCCCGGCGTGGATATATCTTCGCCGCCCAGATTACGCGATCGATTCCGAAGGCCGAAGCTCCCCGTTTTCGACTCGATCTGGAAGAGGGCTCGACCTCCGGTGCTCCAAAGCTTGAGAGGAAGCTGATCGATCTTCCAACTCCGCGTACCTCGCTGATTGGCCGCGAAACAGAAGTAGCCGAGGCTGTTCAGTTCCTGAGTCAGCCCGATGTTCGACTCTTGACCCTTACCGGTGCAGGGGGCGCAGGAAAGACACGGTTGGCGATAGCTGTTGCCTCGACAATCGCCGGCAAGTTCACTGCGGGGGTTCAGTTCGTCGGACTGGCGTCGATCACAAACGCAGGCCTGGTTGCGACCGCGCTGGCAAAGTCGCTGAACATCCAGCAAATTGCAAACCGGACGATTCCGCAGCTGCTGAGCGAGTACCTGCGGGACTCCGGGCCATTCCTGTTTGTGCTCGACAACTTCGAGCAAGTCTTACCGGCCGCAACTCTGGTGGCCGAAATTCTGGCGGCCTTTCCGAGGCTCAAGGTGCTCGTGACCAGCCGCGCGTGCCTGCGGATTTATGGAGAGCAGGAGTTCCCAGTTGCGCCCTTGGAGCAGAATTCCGCAGTGCAGTTGTTCGTGCAGCGCGCAACGGCGGTTCGTCCGAATTTCGCGATAACTCCGGAGAACTCCGGCGCCATTCAGGAAATCTGCGCACGCTTGGACGGACTGCCGCTCGCGATCGAACTCGCGGCGGCCAGAACGAAACTGCTGTCGCCCAAGGCGATTCTCGATCGGCTGGAAAGCCGGCTGCAATTGCTGACCGGCGGCGCGCTCGACCTGCCCGAACGTCAACAGACGCTCCGCAACACAATTGATTGGAGTCATGGCCTGCTGAACGAAGCCGAGCAGAAGCTATTCCGGCGGTTCTCGGTTTTTGTCGGCGGCGGCACTTTGGAAGCTGCGGAAGCGGCTTGCAATACCAGCCTCGATCTGGGGATCGACTTGTTCGAAGGGCTCTCGTCTTTGGTCGATAAGAATCTGATCCAGCGCATGGACGTGTTCGATTCCGAGGCGCGTTTCACCATGCTGGAGACGATTCGCGAATACGCGCTCGAACGCCTAGCCGCGAGTGGGGAGGAGTCGGCGACGCGGCGCGCGCATGCGGCTTATTGTCTGGTTTTGGCGGAGGAAGGGAATCCCGAATTGGATTCCGCGGATCGCGCAACATGGCTCGCGCGCTGCGATCTGGAAATCGACAACTTTCGTTCTGCCCTCGACTGGCTTTTCGGAACGAAGGATCTCGATTGGGCCTTACGTATTTGTACGGCCTTGTTTCGATTCTGGGAAATGCGCGAACACCTGACGGAAGGGCGGGCGCGGCTCGAAACGGTAGTTCAGCTTGCGGGTACCGAATACGTCAGAGAACGGGCCAAGCTGAATGTCTTTCTCGGAGCGCTGGCCACGCCGCAGGGCGATTTTGCGGCGGCCAAAGCGTTTATCGAAAAGAGCCTCAGCTTGTACGAACAGCTGAACGATCACTGGGGAATCGCCGCATCCCTGAACGCAGCAGGCATCTCAGCGCGGGACCGAGGCGACTACGAATCGGCGCAGCAGGATTTCGAACGCAGCCTCGTTTATTGGCGCAGCTTGTCAGATCAGGTGGCGACCGCGCGATGCCTGCACAACCTGGCGAATGTGGCAAAGTTCCGCGGCGATGATGCGCGCGCGCAAAGTGCGCTGCGCGAAGCGACCGAAATTTTTGAACGGATGAATGATCGGAGCGGTGCAGCCTGGTCCATTAATCAGCAGGGTGATATCAGGCGGGAACAGGGAGACGTGGATGCTGCTGGCGGGCACTATGAACGTGCCCTGAGCATCTTTCGCGCTGCCGGCGATCGATGGGGCGTCGGCCGGTCCCAGGCAGACTTGGGGTACATTTATTGCGAGCAGGGGCGGTACGACGAGGCGCGCGAGGCTTATCAGGAGGCGCTCCAGATATTCGCTGAACTCGGGCACAAGCGCGGAATTGCTCGGGCGCTGGAAGGTTCCGCGTGCCTGGCAGCGGCTCGCGGGCAGGCGGAGCGCGCGCTGAAGCTGGCCGGAGCCGCCGAGCAACTCCGGCGCCTGATCGGTTCGCCTCTGCAGCAGGCGGACCAATTGAAGCTGGACCGGAACCTTTCAGCCGCGTGGGAATCGCTCGACGAAGCGGGCGCGAAGCGCGCGTGGGCGGAAGGATCGGCGATGACGACCGAGAGCGCAATTCAGTATTCGCTCGAGGAATCGCCCTTGACTACCTGAGCTTCAGAGGATCGAGCAGACGCCGGACGGCGGAAACGCGGTCTGCGGGAATGCCGGTGCGCCGGGCATGCTCCCGAATGCTGTTTTCATCCGGAGCGAGATACACGCAATAAACCTTATCTTCGGTGACGTAGCTGTGGAGCCACTGGATCTGCGGGCCCATTTCTTTCAGCGTTTCCAGCGACCGGATCGACACTTCTCGGATCTGGTCTTCAGTCAGCGATCCGGCCCCAGGAATTTCGCGTTCGATAACGAACTGCGGCATGATTGCGAGCAGTGTACCACGGCAGGCAGACCCAAAAACCTTTCCTCCAGCGCTGACATCGTTGAGGGAACCGTTTCTCAGACGGAGCGGATTCCGAATCTTTCCCGGCGGGCTAACGCTCTGGGTGAAGGATTAAGGCCGGCGGCGTGCAATGTACAGGCTCGTGACCATATTGCGAGTCACGCAACCTTGGAACTCATCGCGGGCGATGCGACGCAACTGCTGTAGAACTTCCTCGCGATCATCGCGGACATTGATGTTCGAATAAGTTGCGTAGAGTGCAACGGTTTGATCCGGATCGAGAACAAGGGACCATGTGCTGGTTCGGTGCTCGATGTTGTAGAAAGCCCCATTGCGTTCCAATGCCGCACATCTGGCTTCGACATCCAGCGCAAAGGGCACGCCGCCATTTCCCTCGGAAGGACTCAATAGATTACCGAGGAGGTCTTTTGTGGCTTCGTGAAAAGGATCGGGACGATTCGAGTCTCCAAAGACGTTCCAGAACATAGCCCACCAGCCGCCCGCACGGAGCAGCTTTGCGACCTTGACCAAGGCGAGATCCTCGTTGACCCAATGAAATGCGGTTGCGCTGAGGCCGAGATCGAAACCGTTCTCTGCCAAAACGGCTTCTTCAAAGGGCGCTACGACGACCATGAGGGCGCTATCCGGAATGCTGCTCCGGAGATAGGCTGCAAGTCGCGCATCGGGCTCAACGGCCAGCAGCGGATTGCAGCCAAGATCGAGCAATCGGCGAGTTGCCTTTCCAGTGCCGGCTCCGATCTCGAAGGTTGCTGCACCGGGTGTGAGACCACACCTCTCTCGTAAGAATTCGAACACCCATCCGGGATAGGTTGGGCGCGCAGCGTCATAGCCAGCGGGATCGCGGCCGAAGACCTCGCGGCCAAGGGTATGCGGGATAAACGATTGTGCCATTCTGAAGCCCGCGTTTCCTCCTTTGATGCTAAGAGCCCAGTAAAACTAAAACTAAAGGTGACGAGTGTCACACCGGAACTTTGCGAGGCTGTAGTATATTGCGTGTCCGAACACTTACAGGAACGTTTTTCTAGCGGGTCCGAGCGGTTGCGGTGTGGTTCGACAAGACGCTATTTTGCGGAGGATCTTTCGTGGCTCTACATACAAGTGTGACGAAGCAATCGAAAAAGCAGATTACTAAGAAGTCGAGCTTTAAACCGTACCAGAATCGTGCCCTGGCGCCGGAGAAGCGTACGAAGGATCTTCTCTCGCGCATGACGCTGGAAGAAAAAGCCGCACAGATGCTCTGCATCTGGCAGAAGAAACCGCAGACTCTGGTCGATGCCGATGGCAACTTCGATCTGGCGAAGGCGAAGCAGGCCTTCAAAGACGGACATGGACTTGGGCAGGTCGGGCGTCCGAGCGATGCGGGAAAGGGCCTGAACGCCCGCAAGATGGCAGAGACGACCAATGCGATCCAGAAATTCTTCGTTGAGAACTCGCGGCTCGGGATTCCCGTGGTTTTCCACGAGGAGTGCCTGCACGGACACGCGGCTGTTGATGGGACGAGTTATCCGCAGCCGATTGCGCTTGGGGCGACGTTTAATCCGGAACTGATCGAATCGATCTTTACCGCGACGGCACTCGAAGCCCGCTCGCGCGGGGCTCACCAGGCGTTGACGCCGGTGGTTGATGTAGCCCGCGATCCGCGATGGGGACGCGTCGAAGAAACGTATGGGGAAGATCCGTATCTGGTTTCGCGCATGGGAATTGCGGCGGTGCGCGGTTTTCAGGGCGACGCGAAGTTCCGCGACAAGACTCGCCTTATCGCTACTTTGAAACATTTTGTCGGACACGGCCAGCCAGAGTCAGGCATGAACTGCGCTCCGGCCAATGTTTCGCTGCGCGTGCTGCGCGAGACTTTTCTGTTTTCTTTTAAGGAAGCCATCAGCAAGGCGGGTGCCATCAGCGTCATGCCTTCGTATAACGAAGTCGATGGCTTGCCTTCTCACGCGAACAAGTGGCTGCTGCGCGACGTGCTGCGCAAGGAATTCGGCTTCAAGGGATACACGGTCTCGGATTATTTTGCGATCTGGGAACTCGGATATCGTCCGGACACGCACGGGCACTTCGTTGCGGCCGATAAGAAAGAGTCGACGCGACTGGCGGTGGAAGCAGGAACGAATATCGAACTGCCCGATCCGGATTGCTATCTCGAACTGGTGGATTTGGTGAAGAAACGCGTGCTCAAGGAATCGCAACTGGATGAGATGGTCGCTCCCATGCTGTTGTGGAAGTTTAAGCTGGGGCTGTTCGACGATCCGTATGTGGATCCCGACGTGGCCGATCAGGTGGTCGGACGCGCGGAGCATGTGAAACTTGCGCGGCAGTCCGCGCAGGAAGTTATCACGCTGCTGAAGAACGAAGGCGGACTCGCGCCGCTTGATCTGAACAAATACAAGACGATCGCGGTGATTGGTCCGAATGCCGACCGCACGCTGCTTGGCGGCTACAGCGGCGTTCCGAAGCATGAAGTGAGGGTGCTCGAAGGCATCAAGGCGCGGGTGGGGAATCGCGCTAAGGTGCTGTACAGCGAAGGCTGCAAGATCACAATCGGCGGGAACTGGAATCAGGACGCCGTTGTTGCCAGCGATCCGGCAGAAGACCGAAAACAGATCGTCGAGGCAGTCGAAGTCGCGAAGCAGGCCGACATCATTATTCTGGCGATTGGCGGCAACGAACAGACGTCGCGAGAAGCCTGGGGCCTGAATCACATGGGCGACCGCGCCAGCCTTGATTTGATCGGACGGCAGGAAGAACTGATTAAGGCCATGCTTGCGACAGGGAAGCCGGTCGTGGCGCTTCTGTATAACGGGCGGCCGCTGTCGATCAATTATCTTGCCCAGAATGTTCCTGTCATTTTTGAGTGCTGGTACCTGGGGCAGGAGAATGGTCACGCCGTCGCCGACGTTTTGTTTGGAGATGTGAATCCCGGCGGCAAGCTGCCGATTACGTTTCCGCGCTCGGCGGGGCATCTGCCCGTGTTCTACAACTACAAGCCCTCGGCCCGCCGCGGATATCTCTTCGATGACGTGTCCCCGCTCTACGCCTTTGGCTACGGCCTGAGCTACACGACGTTTGCGATCAGCAACGTCCGACTCGAGAAGAAAACAATCCGTGCGAACGGCTCAACGCGCGTGATTGCCGAAGTGACGAACACTGGCAAGCGGGAAGGTACCGAAGTCGTGCAGATGTATATTCGCGACGTTGTCAGTTCGGTTACGCGCCCTGTGAAGGAGTTGAAAGGTTTCCAGAAAGTCACGCTCGGTCCCGGACAAAAGAGGACGGTCGGATTCGACATCACGCCGGAATCGCTCGCGTTCTACGACGTGAATATGAAATACACGGTCGAGCCGGGAGAGTTTATCGTCATGGTCGGCAATTCGTCGCGCGACGAGGATCTGACGAAGGTCACGCTGAGTGTGACGAAATAATTAGGTCTCATCGCGAGGCTCTCATGATTCAGAAACTTTCTGTTGGCGAAAAGGCGGGTTATGCACTGGGCGATATGGCGGCCAACTTTGTTTTCCAGGCCATGCTGGCCCTGCAATTGGATTTCTACACTCACACTTTTGGCCTCACGGCAGCGCAGGCCGGAACGCTTTTCCTCGTCGTCGGGTTAGGAGTTGCTTTTTTCAATCCCGTGATGGGAGTGATCGCCGACCGGACCAAAAGCAAGTGGGGAAAATTTCGTCCGTGGCTGCTCTGGACGGCCGTCCCGTTCGGCGTGATCAGCGTGCTGACGTTTACGACTCCGCAGCTGAGCATGGGAGCGAAGATTGTCTACGCGTGGGTTACCTACATTCTTCTGCGCGTGATTTATACAGTCAACAACGTGCCGTACGCGTCGCTGACGGCGGTGATGACGCAGGATCCCGACGAGCGGACAAGCATTTCGTCGTACCGCCAGATCGCGGCGAATAGCGCCGGGTTCATTGTGCAGAGCCTAGCCGTTCCGCTCGTGGGTATTCTTGGGCGCGGGAACAGCGCCCTCGGCTATCAGTTGACGATGGGGCTGCTGTCGGTTCTCAGCGTGATCTTCTTCATCATTTCGTTCTTTGTTTCGAAGGAACGCATTCAGCCGCCCCCGGAACAGAAGACATCGCTGGGGCAGGATCTTTCGGACCTCTTCAGCAACCGGCCATGGATCGCGCTGTTTCTCGTGACGCTGTTCTATTTCAGCGCGATTGTGGTGCGGGGCAACGTCATGCTGCCGTACTTTCGATTCGTGGCCGGCAATGCGGACCTCTTCGCCTGGTTCAACGGCTTCGGCCTTGCGGCGTTGCTTCTCGGCGTGGCTTTGTCGACCGCAGTTTCGGTGCGGTTGGGCAAACGTCAGTTGTTCATCTGGAGCATGATTCTGGCGGGAATTTTCAGCATGGTGCTGTATGTGATCCCGCCCAACGCGACAAACATCATTATTGGCACCGAAGTGCTTCGTCAGTTCGCGTTCGGACTTTCGGGCCCGATTCTCTGGGCAATGATGGGCGACGTGGCCGACTACGGCGAGTGGAAATTGCGGCGCCGAGCGACTGGTGCTGTCACCGGCGGCATTGTCTTCGCGTTATGGGCAGGGCTGGCTCTGGGCGGCGCAGTGGCAGGATGGCTGCTGTCAGCTTATGGACTCGTTTCCAAGGCCGATGTGCAGACTGCGTACACGCAGACCGGTATTGTTCTTACCGCGAGCATTTATGCCGGATTGTTTTTCCTGGCCGCCGCGGCTTGCCTGTTCTTCTATCCGTTGACCGGCGAGAAAAATCGGTCAATCGCCAACGATCTTGTAGAGCGGCGCAAGACCGCGCCAGCCGCCGCCACTGCACAATGAGGAATCGTATGCCTAAATATTTATCTGTCGTACTCGTTACTCTTGCTCTGACGGTCCACCTCAGCGCGCAATCGGAGAAACCTACCCTGAAAGAGGCTTACAAGGGCTGCTTCCTCGTCGGCGCCGCGTTGAATCCCGCCGAGTTCACGGGAAAAGATCAGGAGGCGGACGCGATCATCAAGGCGCAATTCAACACGATCAGTCCCGAGAATGTATTGAAGTGGGAGGTGGTGCATCCCAAGCCTGGCGCGTATGACTTCGGCCCGGCCGATCAATATGTCGAATTTGGCCAGCAGAACCACATGTTCATCATCGGCCACAATCTGGTGTGGCATTCGCAGGTTCCGAAGTGGGTGTTTGAAGATGACAAGGGCAATCCGATCAGCCGCGATGCTTTGCTCGAACGCCTGCATGACCACATCAGCACTGTGGTTGGCCGCTACAAGGGACGGATCAACGGCTGGGATGTGGTCAATGAAGTTGTGGGTGACGATGGCGGGTTGCGGCAGTCGCCATGGCTGAAAATCATCGGAGAGGATTACATTGCGCAGGCGTTCCGCTTCGCGCACGAGGCCGATCCGCAGGCCGAACTCTATTACAACGATTATTCGCTGGAGAACGAGGCCAAGCGCAAGGGCGCGCTCGAGCTCGTCAAGAAATTGAAGGCCGAAGGAGTGCCGATTACGGGCGTCGGCCTGCAGGATCACGTCAATATGGATTGGCCGAGTGTCGACCAGATCGATGCGACGATCAGTGAATTCGGAAAGCTGGGCATGAAGGTCATGATCACCGAACTCGACGTTGATGTGCTGCCCTCTGCCACGAAGAATCAGACTGCCGATGTGGCGATGCACGCTGCGGCCGATCCGAAACTCAATCCGTATCCGAATGGGCTGCCGGAATCCGTGCAGCAGGCGTTGGCGAAGCGCTACGCAGATTTATTCGGCGCGTATGCGAAACATTGCGGACTCGTCACGCGCGTGACGTTCTGGGGCGTCACCGACAAAGATTCGTGGAAGAACAATTGGCCGATCCGGGGCCGGACGAATTATCCGCTGCTGTTTGACCACAACGACCATCCGAAACCGGCGTTTGAGGCCGTGATTCACACCGCTCCCAAGTAGAAGTATTCGGTAAACGGCGCGAAGCCCTATACTGACGGGATGACTATCAGTCCCGCAGGCGAACGATTCCAGACCGGCGCACAGAAGTATGCGGCGTACCTGGAAACGCCCGAAGGCCGCTTGCGGACCGACCTGGCGTTTGCCAATGTGCGGGAGTTCTTGCCGCCGGACCGAAACTCTCTACGAGCGCTGGATATTGGAGGCGGGACGGGAGCGCTTGCCGTCCGGCTGGCGCGACTGGGGCTTGACGTCACACTGCTTGAGCCTTCACGCGAAATGCTCGACATCGCGGGGCGCGCATCGCAGGAAGCGTCCGTTGAGGGCAGGATTGCGCTGAAGCACGGTGACGCTAATCAATTGCAAAAGCTTTTCGACTCTCACTCTTTCGATTTGATTCTCTGCCATAACGTTCTGGAATATGTCGATGATCCCGATGCTGTCCTGCACGAATTCGCCCGGCTGATGCGGGATTCGGCGAGTGTGCTTTCGGTTCTCGTCCGCAACCGCGCCGGAGAAGTCTTGAAGTCTGCGATTCTTGTTGGCGATCTTGAGGATGCGGAGAAGAACCTCATCGCCGAGTCGGTTAAAGAAAATCTTTACGGGGGACAGTCGCGGTTGTTCTCTCCAGACACTCTGCTGGCGTCGTTGAAAGCCGCTTCGCTCGAGTCCATCGCGACACGAGGGGTACGGGTCATCTCGGACTATTTGCCCGCGAAGGTGAACCGCAATGACGACTATGACAGGATCTTCCAGTTGGACCGCGAACTGGGCAGGCGCGTGGAGTTTGCTGCTGTTGCCCGCTACATCCATTGTCTGGCTCGTTGCGTGAATTCTGGGGAGGCTAGCGGGTGAGCGGCGCACTTCCGGCTTTATCTTCCTCCGGTCAGACGAATCTGCAGAATGGCATCTCCCTCGGCCTCGGCCTGACGAACGAGTGCAATCTGACGTGCTCGTTCTGCTACCGTGATCCCACTCGCGCCGATCGACTGTCGCTTGATCAGGTCAAGGCAGTCATGGAAAGGCTGCCCGTCCGCTCGGTGAATCTTGGCACGGGCGAAAATGGGATGCATCCGGACTTCAAGGCAATTCTGGCGTACCTGCGATCGCGGCCGGTGAAGCTGACCATCACTTCCAACGGGCACAGCGTGGCGGGTTTGCAGGATGACGAACTGCGCGCGTTCCATGATATCGAATTCTCTCTCGACTACCCGACCCAAGCTGAGCAGGATGGGCAGCGCGGGGCGGGGAACTGGCGGCTTATTCATGAACAGGCAGAACGGTGCGTGAGCCTCGGTGTACCTGTGACCGTCATCGCGGTGATGATGAAATCGAATTACCTGCGTCTGGCGGATGTGTCGCGCGTGGCCAAAAAGTTCGGCGCTCCGCTTCGAATTAATGTGTACCAGTCCGTGCGGTCGGACATTTACGCGCTGAGCTACGATGAGTACTGGGAGGGATTCCGGAGGCTCTTCGCTGAGACTGACGTCATCGCGATTGGCGAGCCTCTGGTTCGCGCGATGGCCGGACTTCCGCCGCTGCAGGCCGGATGCGGCGTGAGCACTGTGCGCGTGACGCCGCGGGCCACGACGCAACCGTGCGTCTATTGGACGGGATCGGGCGAGCCGCTTTCGGACTTGATTGCCGTCGGCGTCGATATTCTGAACTCAACACCGTTTGAGCAGGCGCGGACACTTCCGGAAGCGTGCCGTCCGTGCGAGTTTCGCGAAACGTGCCACGGCGGATGCGCTGGACGGCGGCGCTTGCAGGGCGCACTGCTTGAACCTGATTCGTATTGTCCGATCGTTCGCGGCGAGCGGCAGCGGCTTGAGATCCGCATGGCCGCGAACCGCGACCTGCCCAAGCTGAGTAGTTCGTGCACTACCGTCGTGATGGCACGATAGAACCGCGGCGAACACAGGGTCCCTCCACTCCGCATTCCATTCTCTTTGGGAACGGCATGCTCCGGTCGGGATGACAAGGGTGGAGCGGGGCTGAGTGTTATTCCGCTTTGACCCACTTGTCCGAGCCCGCGACCTTCACGGCAACATCAGTGAGGAAGATGTGCAGCGGTTTGCCGTCGGCGGTGCCGCGGTGTTCGGTGGAGAAGAGCAGGGGACCGGCCTTCTTGTTAGCGGTCCACGTTGCGATGACGACGCTCGGCTTCTTGGTCCCGCCGCGGCGATAGACGAATTGCTCGACGCGTCCGTCTTTGCCGAGATAAAGTTCCCAGGTATCTCCGGGCGTGAAGCCGCCGGCCTCGGTTGGATATTTCACGACGACGTGCTTCGCCTCGCCCTTGCCGATCGGCAGTTTTTGCATGCCGTCATCGGTCACGGTGGCGCTTGTGTCCCAGTAGACATGAAGCGGGAAGAGGGCCCAGTACTGATCGTTGATGAACGACGGCTCAATCTCATCTTTCACACTGGCCGGTTCGTTCGCGACCTGTGACAAAACAAACGAAACCTTCACGGGCTTGCCGTCTTTATCTTTTGCCTCGTACGAAACTTTGCCCGTCTTCGGCTCCCATTCCCAGGAGTGGGAAACGCTGAAAAGCCCTGGGATGACGCCATTCCACGTGTAGCGAATCGCGTCGACCTTTTCCCACGAGTCGAGGCCGTAGGTCTTGGCGATTTGTTCGGCGATGGCTGGGCGATTCTGTGCGAATGACGGTGCAGCCGTAAGCAAGAGAGTGAGAGCCAGAAGGCAAAAGCCTGACTTCGTCATGGAGTCCTCCTGATAGAAACGAATCGGATCTTGCCATAGATGTCGGAGATCCCCGTTTGGATACTGAAATCTGCGGACGAAAGTCTCAGTCGGACAGGGCGGGAGCGTCGCCCGGTTTTCGCCTGCGATGGAACCAGATCATGACAGCTGCGACTGCCACACATCCGTATTCGATGAGCATGACCCAATCCGGAAGAGCGCCCCACCGATGACCTTGCGCGCGCAGGTGCCACTGCACGTAGGTGGGGATGATGCTCACGGTCCAGATGATGAGCAGCAGCGTCGAGGCGGACGTCAGGAATGGCAGCAGCCAGAGCAGGTACCAGGGGAATACGACGGGCGCGAACAAGAGGGATGCTGCCAGAGGCCAGGCAAATGTTTCTGGAGAGAATTTCGGCGTGCGGCTTCTCAGCCACACCGCAGTTGCAACTCCGACGAGTACTGCGAGTGCAGCCAGTACTTGCGGAGGCGCGATGCGGGCGAGCGTCGCGAATATCGGGCCATTAAAGCGGAAGGTCTGCACATAGGTTCCGAGCGAGCCGGTTGGAACGTGGCCGTGACTTAGGAACGGGACGTAGAGAAGTCCGGCTACAAAAATGGCGATCACCGCGTCGCGGAGACGAATCCGCTTCCAGTAGAGGGGCACGAGCACGATGGGCAGGAATTTCACAGCGATCGCCAGTCCAAGCGCGACGGCAGCAGTCGCCCGCCATCGTCTCGCGAGAGCAGCGACGGAGATGACGACTAATAATGCTCCGACAACGTCTATGTGACCGCTTCCGGCGACCTCAATCGCCAACAACGGATTCCAGGCGAACGCGAGGACCAGATGTGCTCCGCGGCCAGTTGTGCGCAAGAGATCGAGTAGGGCAAGCACAATGGCCAAGTCACACAGCACGAAGGCGAGCTTGAGCGCGAATGTAGATTCGCTGATCGCGGTCACGGCGCGAAAGAAAAGCTCTGCGCCTGGAGGATAAGGGCTGGGAAGGTCGGGATTGTTCAGGTTGCGCGTCTCGGCAGTGTGCAGATGCTGCGCGGCCGGATCGCTGGGGATGACGAGGTAGGGATTGTAGCCGAGGCGCTGCAGGCGGCCGTCCCAGACGTAGCGATGAATGTCGTCGTCGGGTCCAGCGGGCAGGCGGAGGAATGCGACGTGCCAGACAGCGGCGAGAAGAAGGCCGATCACAGCCACGTGGCGCGGAAATGTCGGCGTGGCGAAGATTTCACGAATCGCGAGGAGATATGCAATGCCCGCGAACGCCATACAGGCCATGAATCCCGGTCCGCCGCGGTCGGAGAAGTAGCGGGAGCAGATCGTCAGAGCGACGCACAGCACGGCGCCGAACAGGTAGATTCTCCACGTGTGTCCGATCAAATGAGTCCATCCGGATGTCGCTTTCTTTGTGCTTCTTCTTCCGTTTTGTAGAGCTCGGCCCACGCGATATTCCGTACCTCGTCTTTCGTCAGTTTGTCGCGAGCCTCCACATTGTCGATCAGAGGATGGAGGACATGCACTGAGACAGGCCATGGCCTGACCGGAAACAGTGAGGAGCCAACATGCCTCGTGGCCAACACGACGATGTTGATACTCCGTCGGCCAGCGTCGTTTGGGTCATCCATGATCGGAGGATCGACTCTTGCCAACAGCAAATCGTTCCGCCCAAGGCCGGACATCCGCTTCAGGCACCATACACGGCGAGGCATCGCCACGTTGTAGTAGTCCGTGGACGAAAGATAAAAATCAGGTTCCTTCATGAAGGTTTTCCCAAGACGATTTGCTGCCCGATGGCAACCGCGTTTTCCCGGTCTCTCAGCCATGCTGCCGTCCGCGGGGCTCTTGAGGGAGCCAGACGCAACTCCGCTGCGAGTCGCGTCAGATCTTCAGCAATGTCGATATCGTAGAAGGACTCTGCCACGCCTACCGAAAGCTGAAGATCTCGCGTGCGGGACAGGAGGCGATCGAGCGCGCTGCTGGTGCCCATTCCGTCGTTGGCGAACAGCGTCGGATGCGATGCTTTGGCGCCGACGAGATAGTAGCCTCCGTCGTGGGTTGGTCCGACGACCACATCGTGCGTCGTTAACGTCTCGAACGCATTTTCCAGAACTGATCGCGGAAGGTGCGGGCTGTCACTGTTGAAGGCAATGGTGCACCGCGGATTTGGTCCAGCGAAGTGTGCGAAAACCGAAGTCAGGCCGGCAGCGAGTCCGCTGCCTTGCTGTGCGATGACGCTTGCTCGATTGCCTGCCAGTTGGATCAGGGCATCTACGTCCGGGAACGGGCACATGATGGCGATTTCGACATTCTTTAATGACTGCGCCAGCGTAAGCGTGTCGTCGAGAAGGCAGCGGTAGAAATCCGTGGCGGCGTCAGGAGGGAGGCTCGCCGCGAGGCGGGTCTTGACCGATCCCGGCCGTGGCGCTTTGGCCATGATGACCAGGGTGCAGCCCGGGTTTGGAGAGTATAGGGGCATCAGCCGCGCTCCATAATGGATGGCGAGCTATCGTTGCAGTCGAGCTAACATTTTGCCTGCTAAAGGATGATCACCGTCAACGTTTGCCTGCTTGAACATTCTTTTTGCGTCCGGATTTGATGCTCTCACGCCGCGACCTTCGCAATAGGCGATTCCCAGAAGGAAGAAGGCGTCATCTCTTCCGAACCCACAAATATTTTTCGATTTAGCTGCCCTTCGGAAGCAATCAACAGCTACCGTAGCGTCCTTCCGAACACCTTTTCCCCAGTAGTAGTGAATCCCAAGTTCAACCAGCGCGTCGCCATCGCCCTCGCCAGCAGACGCAGCTTTTCGAAACCATCTGACGGCCGCTCTTAGGTCTCCGTTCTCACGATATGTCATTGCGATATTCTGCGCAGCGCAGGAGTCCCCGGAGGCGTGAGCTTTCGTTAACCACAAGAGTGCTTGACCGACGTTTTTTCGGACTCCATCGCCATTGCTGAGCAGAACTCCCAAATTGTTTTGCGCAGGCGCGCTGCCGTGTTCAGCCGCTCGCCGAAGCCACTGAGCCTCTTTCGTAGCGGACCGCCTCACAATTATCTTTCCTCGACTGTCCCTGCATCCATCCGCATACCTGTCTGCGACTCCCCATTCTGACTCCGGATCGCCACTTTTCGCTCGTGCCAGCAGAGAGCGCCATTCGGACGCAGACGTTCTATAGGAATGTGCCCCCGTCCAGTTTCTTCGCCTGAGCGTCCAAGGTGATTCACAATCAATTACAGCGCAAGCGCCGCGACCAGACTGTCTTTTTTGCATAACGTTCGCCCGGTTTTGTATCCGAACTCAATTGTGGCTGAATTCCCCTTATAAATCGCGGGCCAGCTTGGGACTGTATACGCGAACGGGACTCACCTCTTCAGGCAGGTCGGCGCATTTCGCTTCTTCGTCGTCGGAAATAATATCTCACGATCAGGCTGAGGATGAACCAGGCGGCGCCGAGCGTGCCCTTCAGCGTGCCGCTGATTTTTGATTTTCCGATGCGCGGGTAATAGCTCACGGGCACTTCGACCAGGCGATATCCGGCGAGCGCGCCTTTGAGGATCATCTCCACCGCCCAGCCGTAGGTGGGTTCTGCGAGTCCAAGCGCGTGCAGTACGTCGGCGCGTCCGGCGCGGAAGGGGCCGAGATCGCTGATCTTCAGGCCATAGAAGAGCCGGATGAGACTGGCGGCGAGGCGGTTTCCAAATACCTGATGCCAGGGCAGCGCTCCTTCAGTGCGCGGCTTTTGCAGGCGTGAGCCAAGGACGATGTCGGCACGGCCTTCCATGATTGGAGCCAGCAGAATCGGAAGTTCCGAGGGTCGATCACTGTAATCGCCATCGAGAAATACGACAATATCGGGAGAACTCGCTGCAGCCAGTCCCGTGAGGCAGGCACGTCCGTAGCCGCGGCGAGGTTCCGGAATGACGCGGGCTCCCATCCGGGCGGAGATGTCGGGAGTTCCGTCGGTCGAGTTGCTGTCGACCACGATGACTTCGGTCGCGAGATCGCGCGGCAGATCGGCGAGGACGCGCTCGATCGCCTGCGCTTCATTATGCGTGGGAATAATGACGGAGACTCGCACGAGAATTTGTTGTCACCACAGCGGCGACGACGGCCACCGTTCTGCCAGCCAGGCATCGACGCCCCACTTTCGCCCTGCGCTTCCGATGGCAAGTCCGAGCGAAGCCAGCACTGGAACCAACAGTTCCCAGATCCAGGCCGTGCCCCATTCTGACATCCAAAGGCTGCCGAGGTAGAGAAAGGCGATGAATGCGGCCGGGCGCGTCAGCAGTCCGATGATGAGCACGATGCCGAGCGAGATTTCCGTCGCCGCCTGAAGGGGTGCGGCGATTGCAGCGTGGCTCGCGGCCATAGCCATGATCGATTTCCAAATGGCGGGAGCGTGTCCTTGCTTGAGGTAAAAGTTGATGAGGCCCGAGTAGCCCGCGGGACGATAGAGTCCCTTGCGCATGTTCTCGAAGAAGACGGAGACGAACATGGCGCCGATCGTCACGCGCACAATGGCCAGACCGTTGGCGGCGGAGAGTGCGCCGGCCGATATTGCTGCTTCGCTTTGCATTGAGCTTAAGTTCGTCGGCATTGTAGGTTTTCCCCAGCGATCCGATTCTGTAACGAGAGATTCGCAATCTTAAACGGCTTATGAGTTTCGGTGCTACTGGGATGCGCCAGAGCGCAAGGAGGTTACAACATAAGCGCTGAGTGAAATGGCATCACCATCCCATTTGGTTCATTCTCCTCAGAATGATGCCGCTGTAGCTGTTCATGCGCTCGGGGCGGCGCTTCAACGGCGCGGGCAGGATGGCGGCGAGGCGGGCCGCCTGTTCGCGGCTGATATTTCGCGCTGTAGTGTTGTCATAGTAACGGCAGGCCGCCTGTGCGCCGTAGATGCCCGGTCCCCATTCGACGACGTTAAGATAGAGCTCGAGAATGCGCTTTTTGCCGAGGACGAATTCGGCGACGGGCACCAGCGTAGTTTCGACGCCCTTGCGCAGGAAAGAGCGGTTCGTTCCGAAGAAAAGATTCTTGACGAGTTGTTGCGTGAGGGTGGAGGCGCCGCGAGTGCGCTCGCCTTCCAAGTCTTCCTTGGCGGCGATTTGAATCTGCTGCCAGTCGAATCCGTGATGATGGTAGAAGTTGGCATCCTCGGCGGCGATAACGGCGTGCTGGAGATTGGGAGAGATTTGGCTGAGCGGAAGGAAGGTGTAGCGATCGCGATAGGGCTTGTCGTGAATCCAGGCCTGGAAGCGTCGCTCCATGTGCACGGTGGTAGTCGGAGGATCGATCCAGCGGGCGGCGACGAGAGTCATTGCGAAGAGCGACCAAAGAAACAGGAGTCCAAGAACGAGGCAAAGAAGCGGTACCCGGAGAACGCCGACTCGGATGTGGGACTTCTGTGGTGCCTTGGGCGTTTCAGTTAGAGGCTTCGGGTTCATTGATGATTAACAGGATGAAAATAAGTTCGCACAATCTTAACGTGCCGTGAACGGGGAACGCTGCCAGAAACGCCGCCGGAATGCCCGTAATAGGGCTAAGTTCAACGACTTCCGAAGTCTCCCACCGGGCGTGATTGGGATCACAGAGCGTCTTCGTCGAGAGAAAAGATAATGAAGGATTCTCCCCATGAATGGACGTCGCGGCGACACAAAGCTGAAGAAAAAGGCCGCCAGCACCATCGACACCGATGAGAGGCTTTCCCATCGACGCTATTTCTGGCTGATCTTTGCGATTCTTCTAGCCACGCTGGCGTATTTGCCTTCCCTGAAATATGGCTTCGTGTTCGACGATGTTCAGCAGATTGTGGAGAACCCTGCTGTTAAGGGATGGAGCTACTTGCCGCAATATTTCACTGCTCACGTGGGAGCAGGAAGTTTTCCAAATGTTCGTGGCAGTTTCTATCGGCCGCTTTTTCTTGTGTGGTTGCGGCTGAACTACCTGCTTTTCGGCGCCAATGCATGGGGCTACCACTTCACGAGCATTCTTTTGCACCTGACGGCGATCTGGGTTTTCTTCATTCTAGTGGGTTCGCTGACTCCGGACAGGGCTGTTGTGGGCTGGGCAACGCTGCTTTTTGCGCTCCATCCAATTCATATTGAATCCGTTGTGTGGATTTCGGCGGTTCCCGAAATCCAGTTCTCGATCGCGGGCATGGCGGCGATTTATGCATATCTACGGTATCGGCGAGAAGAACGCACAATATTTCTATGCTTAGCAGCGGCGCTGTACGCGATTGGGCTGCTGGCAAAGGAAACGGCGCTGATTATCTGGCCGTTGATGGCAGCCGCCGATTGGTGGGATACAGAAGTGCGCGTTCGGACGCCTGTATCAACGGGCCTGGCAGCACTGAAGACGCAGATTCCGTTTGCGGCAATTACGGCAGCATACTTTGCGCTTCGCTTCCACGCGTTGCATGGAATAGCGGGTGAGGCCACGCACACGTTCTCGGAGATCGTCTGCGCCGCCCCGTCGGTAATTCTGTTCTATCTTGAAAAGCTGCTTGCTCCGCTGGCTCTTTCTCAACTGTATTTCTATGCGGAGACGTTCTCGTTTGCTTCGGCGCACTTTGTTCTGTCTTTGCTCGCTGTGTGTGCTGTGACTCTGGCGCTCGGGTATTTCGGACGAAAGACGGCGCTGGGGACGTTTGCGGTCTTGCTATTGATGGTTTCTCTTGTGCCGCCCTTGATGGGGATATCAGTGTTCCCGCGACATGATCTCATGCACAACCGCTATGCCTATTTGCCTTCGGCGGGCGCCTGCATTCTGGTTGCCCTCGTGCTGCGGACACTGAGCAGGAGATTGCTGGGACAGGGGCAGAGAGGCGTCTTGATTGCGAATGGAGTGTTGGGAGTTGCCGCTCTGGGATGCGTCTTTTCGATTCGCACGCAAGAGCGGCCGTACCACGACAATATCGCGCTGTTCTCAAGTGCAGTCGAACTCGCTCCCGAAAGTGCCATGGCGTGGGGGTTGCTGGGAGAGCAGCAGATGACGGTTGGGCAATACGCTGACGGGATCGCCTCGTTTCGCCGTGCACAAGCACTCGAACCGGACGCCCAGCTGAACAATTATCGTCTAGGCGCGGCGTACTACCAGGTGCAGGATATGGCGGACGCGGAATTATATTTCCGGCGCACTCTGGATACGGCAAAGAACGAAGACGTGGTGTCGTATGACTACGCCCTCTACCGGCTCGGATTGTCAGAGTACGCGCAGGGAAAGATGGCAGAAGCCGAGAGCACGCTTCAGCGAGCGGTCGATCTCGAGCCGAAGGGTTTCGGTTATCACGTTGCCCTGGGTGCAGCTTTGAAGTACCAAGGTAGGCTGCGTGAAGCCAAAAAACAATTTGAACTGGAACTGGGGATTGGTCCGGATGCTGAAGCGACAGCGCTCCTGCAGCAAGTGGAAACACAATTAGGCGGGTCGAGCAGAGGAGAGTAACGATGCCGATCGTTATCGCCGCTTTGGAACGACTCCGCTGATCAGGTTTGCGCCGATGGGGCTGCCCCAGCCGGTGACGAGATCGTAATAGGCGACGGCGGTATATGCGCCGTTGCTGCCGCTTTTGATGTCGTGGAAGTCGGCGGTGAAGCTTGTTCCGACGCCGATATCGTAGAGCGCCGTATTCAGGAACCCGACGTTTGGTTGACCGTTGCTGGCGGCCTGCTGGTTCATCATGGCTGCGATGCCGGCCCAGAGAGGCGCGGCGTAGCTGGTGCCTCCGCCCTGATTGCGGCATGTGCCGTTGGCGCAGACATACTGCTCCGATGCGGATTCCGAAGATACGTCCGGGATATTGCGGAGGGTGTTCGATCCCTGATTCGAACCGGTGATGACGCCGACGAGTTGCTGATAGCTCGGGATGGGAATGTTGTTCTTCGAGGGCATGCCGGCGCTCTGCGACCAACCGATTTCTGAACTCCATGCACCTCCGGCGCTCTTGGTGGTCAGCACCGTGCCTCCTACGGCGGTGACCCATGCGTCGTCCGAGGGCCAGGTGACGTTGGCGGCGGTTGCAGAACCGTTGTCGCCGGTCGCGACGAAGACGCTCTGCCCTTGCGAAGCCATTTCTTCGAAGATCGGATCGAGAGAGGACTGATTCTTCGACCAGCCGTAGGAACAACTGATGCTAGACGCGGTGTTGTCGGCGGCCATCTGATTGAAGATCGAGACATTGCTCTTGCCAACATAGAACAGCAACTGGTTGAGACCGGGCGCCATGGAAAGCGCTTGTTCAATATCGAGCGCCTGCTCGACGTCGCTGCAGCCCGAGCCGCAGGTTGTGGATGCTCCGTTCACGGAGATGACTTTGATGGGGACGGTATTGGTCTGCCCTTCGTTTTTGAAATATGTGTTGATGTCGTTGCTGTTGTATCCCCTAAAGGAGAAGATGGCGAGCTTCTGTCCTGCGCCGTTGAGCGTGCCGGAACCGTAGTAGGCAGCGCGCAGATCACTTCCGTAGAACGATCCGCCGGGGCCGGAGCCGGTGGCCTTACTCGAAATTACGGATGGGGGCGCAATGAAATTCTTGGCGACGGGGAGGACTTCGTTATCGAGGCCGGAGATGTGAAGAATGGGAACGTTGAGATCGAGGCTCGGCTCGCGGTCGGCGGAAAAGAATGTGCGCGCCTGGCCGGGCTGCTGATAAATCTTCATGTTTACGTGAAGCGCCGCTTCGATGTTGGCGACCGGGCCGTCAATGTCGAGGACCATGCGGTTCGCCATTTTGTCGACGACTTTCAACCCGTTCGCTTCGGCGTAGTTCTGGAGTGCGGCGTAATCGGATTCGGTGGGGCCGTATCGCTCGGTGAATTCCTTCACGCTGAGGTAGTGATGGAAGTTCGGGCTGTGACGATCGTAAATGTCTTCGAGAAGACGTTCGAGTTCGTCCTGATTACGCAGTGGAAGCGAGACGGCGAGGCTGATGCGCTGATCGGCAGGAAGGTATCCGACCATGGGAGCGACGCCAGAGGAAACTGCTTCCGGAACGTGGGTCGTCATGGTTGGGCGCTGTGCAGCGCAGACGAGCGCGGAAAAGATTACGACGAACGAGCAGGCGCTAACCCTTCGTATCGACAGAAATGCCATGAAGCTCTCTCCCACAAAAAGTCCCAGCACAGTACCGCAGTGAAATGAGTCCACAGGGGATTTTCAGGTCGTTCCCCAAGTGCCGGATATTCTATCCGCAATTACAGAGTGCGAGCAGTTAATTTCAGGGGAATGTGTACTTGTGACTGCAACGAGCAAGCAATTTCTTGCATGCTTGCAGAAAATTGCACAGCCGCCGCAAGAGAGCCAGGGGGAAGTGTCGGGGCGAGATGGCGCGTCTACGACGATGGAGTTGTCATTCGAGGGGTAGAGCGGAGCCTTGCTCCGCGGGTTAAAGGGATGCTGCCGGCCACTGGCGGCTTATTGCAGCTACGCATGGCGGCTTTTTTGAGCGCAAGCCGCGCGAGAAGCTTTTCCACTTTCTTGTTTTCATGACCAGGAAACGCGTGAGGTTGCATGCGCGGAAGTGTCGTCGCAGAACGTTACAGGAGTATGAAAAAGGCGTTACCGATTGCAAGAAAGTTGTGGAAATCAGGGATGGAATTTGAATTTCGTGCGAAACGTTCCCGGTGGCAGATCGTTTCAGTATCCGGTACCATTTGCGCAAGCTGTTGGCTACTTCCAAGGTGCGCCATCTCTTGATGAACACGATGCGTCTTTATCTCGGCATTCTTTTCTTAACCGCTGTATTCCTTGCCGGCTCTGCTTTTGCGAAGACGAATATTGAGGTCGTCGTCGTGCCGGTAGCGAACATGTACTCGCGTCCGACGGAGCAGTCCGATGTGGTGTCGCAGGCGATCTATGGCAGCAATGTGACGCTGCTGGTTGCGCGCGGAGAGTGGTCGAGAATACAGACTTCGGATCACTATAAGGGTTGGGTTGCGAGCCGGCACATCCGGACGATTTTGAGCGGAACGGGATATGCGACATCGGGACCGACGGTCGAAGTCGAGAGCCTGTTCGCGAACGTTTATCGCGAGCCCGATATCACGAAGCATAAGCCGCTGATCACGGTTCCATTTGAGACGCGGTTGGAGGTGGCTCCGCCGGAAAGCGCGGCGAAAGGGGCGAAGGGGAAGAGTGGGGCGGCGAAAAAGATTCCGCAGGGCTGGATTGAAGTGCGACTTGCGGGGATGACGAATGGGTGGATTCAGGATGGCGATGTGATTTCTGATCCGAAGCCGCTGACCACTGCGGAGTCGATCGATCTGGCGAAACGGTTTCTGGGATTTCCGTATCTGTGGGGAGGACGGTCGAGTTTCGGCTTTGACTGTTCGGGATTCACGCAGATGCTGATGCGCGAACGCGGCATCCACATGCCGCGCGATGCCGATCAGCAGGCGGCGTGGAAGGGATTGGTCGCGATCGATCGGAACGATCTGCAGGCTGGGGATCTCTTGTTTTTCGGATCGTCGGCGAAGGATATTACGCACACGGGAATGTATATCGGGGACGGGCAGTTCATCCACGACACGACGAATGGGCATCCTGTGGTGCAGATCAGCAGGCTGGATGACGATCCGTGGACGCGCCTGCTGGTGGCTTGCAGAAGGGCGAAGTAACACTCGCGGAGATCATTCCTTAGGGGCCTTGAGGGGCTTCAGCATCCGCTGAGAACACAGGGTCCCTCCACTCCGAGCGCGCTCTCTTCAAGACCGCGCTCTCCGGTCGGGATGACATTGTGAAACTGGGTTAAACACTCGCTTTCATCGCTGCCGCAGCGGAATCGGCGGACGTTTTTTCTATTGACGGCTTCTCCGAGCTTGCGGACGCTGCGGGGCTTGCGGCTGACGGCTTGCGGCAAAGTTCGATCACGTCGGAGATGCGCTGAGTTTCGTGCTGCATGGCCATCTGCCAGTTGCGCAGCGATTCTTTTTCCTGCTCGACCTGCTCGCGGTTCCTCTGGATGCGCTCGGTGTAGTGCGTCTTGAGGCGCTCGAGTTCCGCCTCGATGAGTGAGATTTCCTGCGCTTTGATGGATTCGAATTCTTCCAGTTGCTTGCGCTTAGCGGCTTCGTAGGATTCGAGTGCCTGCTGGCGGCGGGTTGCGTCCTGCAGCAAATCGTTCACCGACATCCCCGCGGCGTCGAGGGCCATGAGCACGGAAGCGCGGCGGATATCTTTCGAGAGATCGCGCAGGTGCTCGTTGTTGAGCATGTCAACAACCTTGTCGATTCCGTAGCCGGAGGGCGGGTTGAGGATGCCGGCCGCGTGGTAGATGTCCTGATAAGAAAGCAGTTCGCCGCGCGGAGTGCTGGGCGCGGGCGTGGCGTGAGTCGTGGGTTTGTTCACTGGAGCCTCCGTGTGAGTGGGTTGCTGTGATGTCTCCGCGCTGGGTTGCGAGCGCCAGAATTTCGGGAAAAGTTTTTTCGGTTGCATAGGATTCCTTTCGTGACGCGGCGAAGGGGGCGGAGAATCAGTGCGCTGTCCGGAGATCGGGGGAGCGGGCGCCGTGCGAGAGATTCTTGGCGTCCGAAGTGCCTGCTGGGCCGATTGAGCTCTTATGGAAGAAGCACGACTGATCGCAGCATTCGCAGAGGATGACTCTAATACTTGTGCGGCTGCGCTCTGCGTAGTTCCTTTCGGTACGGGCGGCGCAGGGGTGCTCGTGGGCAGGGCTGGTTCGCGATGGACTCCCAATAAAAATTCGCGGCCCTCGCGGCGGCAATTGCGGGCGATGGCGGAAAACTGTTCGCGATGCCATTTGACCGTCAACTGGGATCCGACTTGAATGGGGGACTTCATGCGAAGGCACGCGCCCGAGCGCGAAGTGTCTTCCAGAGTTGCCGCGGCGTGAATGGGGTGTCCGGTGGAGTCGAGCCAGCAAACGTCGGCGACTGCCCACATTACAATTCTCGGCTCGATTTCCCGGCCGTCCATGCCAAGTGTATCGGCCGTAGCAACGAAAAGTTGAGATTACTCATGGGACGGGGCGGAGATTAGAGGGAGCCAATTGCGAAGCGCAGAACAAAGGGTTCCTCCACTCCGCAAGCCATTCCTTTCAGGAATGGCTTGCTCCGGTCGGAATGACAAAATTTGGGGAGCGCTCAGGCGAACAGGCGCATGAGGCCCTTGGGGCGCAGATTCGGTGAGATGAAATGTGCGTCTTTCATTCCGGCGGACCGGGCGATGGCTTCGGCGGCGAGGTATCCGCTGCGGACGGCGCCTTCCATGGTGGCGGGCCATCCGGTGGCGGTCCAGTCTCCGGCGAGAAAGACGCGCGGCCAGGCGGTGACGCTTGCGGGGCGGTGGGCGTCGATGCCGGGACGCGGCGAATAGGTGGCATTCACTTCCTTGATGACGGTGGACTTCAGGAGATTGGCCTCGCGCGCGGCGGGGAAGAATTCACGGACTTCGCGGAGCGCAAGGTCGACGATCTCGGTTCGCGATTTATCGATCAGCGTCTTCGACGAACTCACGACCAGTTCGAGGTAGCTGCCGGCATTGGATGCGCTGGCTTGAGTGCGGATGGGTTGCAGCCGGGATTTGTGGAACATCCACTGGATCGTACGGTCGAGCAGGACGGCGTGGTCGAGATCAGAAATCTGGCGGTCGAACCAGAGATGGATGCCGGTGATGGGGGAATTTTCAAAGTGGGAGATTTTCTCGCGAATGGGAGCGCTTTCCTTGGAATCTGGCAAAACGCGATCGAGGGCGTCGAAGGGGAGAGAGACGACGAGATAGTCGAACGCGGCTGGTTTATCGATGCTCGGTTCTCCCTCGCGGCCGCGCACTTCGAGGCAGACGCGAGAGTCTTGGGCTGCAAAGTCTTCTACAGGACTGCGAAAGTGGAGCACTCCTCCGCGGGCACGAATGTAGTCTCCGGCGGCATTGTAGAGATCGGTGAGCGGAATTTTAGGTACTCCCATCTGGCGCGCGGCAGGGGACTTCATCGACTCGCGAATGACCTGTGCTGCGGCGGAAATCGAAATGTGGTTGAGTTCTTCGCTGAGCGCGCTGACGAGGATCGGATGCCAGAAGCGCGCTACGGCGGTTGGAGATTGTCCGTGACGATCGAGCCAATGCTGAAAAGATTCGCCGGTGTCGCGTTGCTCGGCCAGCGTGATTGGAATCAGGGCGCGCGAGATGGAGAGTTTGTCTGCGGCGCCGAGGAAGGAAAAATTCCAGAAAGACGGCGCGGTGTGCAGCGGTGCGGGAAGAATCGACGACTTCATGATCGAAGTGCGTCCGCCGGGCTCGATGAAGTTCATCTGATCGAACCAGTGGATCTGGTCTCCGACTCCAATGCGCTGGTAGAACTCGATCAGGTTCGTACAGAGGCGAAAGAGAACATGCTGGCAGTTGTCGACGACTTCGCCAGTGCCGGGGTGCTCGTAGGAGGAGGCGCGGCCGCCGAGGAATGGGCGCTTCTCGAAGAGCGTGACGCGGAAGCCGAGGTCGGAGAGCGCGCAGGCGGCGGCGAGTCCGGCGAGACCGCCTCCGGCGACGGCGACTGTGGGTTGGGGGGACGAGGCCATCGATTGTGATTTGTAATAAGGAAGCGAGCCAAACGCGCGTTTTGTTCGCCCGCAAAAGACCGGGCGAATCGCGCGGCTCGCTCAGATCCTTCGGCGCGCACAAATCGCACGCCTCAGGATGACAAAGCCTTTCAGTTTACATGAGGCGCTTGAGGAAGCCTTTCCCCAGAATGCGCAGCTTTTCCCACGTGCTCAGCGACACCTTGGCGGTTAAGACGTCGTATTGCTTCGCGGCGATCTTTTCGAGGAGACTGCGATAGATATTCACCAGAACCCAGAGCGCCGGCTGGCTATCTTCGGAAATATAGGAAATCAGTTCATCGCCGGAGCGATAGAACTCGAGGGCGCGAACGGCTTCGTGTTCGAGCAGCGGGCGGAAGCGCGCGGGAGCCGGTGTGTTCAGAAAATCCTGCGCGGCGAGGCCGAATTGCGCGAGGTCTTCCTGGGGGAAATAGACGCGTCCCATAGAGGCGTCTTCTTTCACGTCGCGGATGATGTTCGTGAGTTGGAATGCGAGTCCGCAGTTTTCCGCGAGAGGCTCGGCGGCGGGATCGCGATATCCGAAGACGTGAATGCAGACCAGTCCGACTACGGAGGCGACACGGTAGCAATAAAGGCGGAGGTCTTCGAAGGTGTTGTATTGGACGGTCAGGGCAGAGGAATTTTCCGACGTTGCGCATTCCTCGAGATCCATGGCCGTGCCGTGAGCGAGTTCATCGAGCAGGCCGGCAGGAATGGCGAAGCGTCGTTGGGCATCGGTCAGCGCGAGCAGGATGGCGTCATCGGTCGGTTGGCCCTGTTGCGCGTTATGGAGCGCATCAAGCCATGCGTCGAGTTTCTGGCGGCGTTCGGGAAGGCTCAGCTTGGGATCGTCAGTGATGTCGTCGCAGCGGCGCATGAAGGCGTAGACAGCACAGAGTGCTTCGCGCTTGCGGCGCGGCAGCACGAGGAACGCATAGTAGAAATTCTTGGCGGCGCTGCGCGTGATTCCTTTGCAGACGGAGTACGCCATGACGAGCTGCGGAGGCGCGGGCGTCCACGGGATGGGAACCTGATGGGTGCCGGCGCTCATGCGTCTGCCTCGGGAAAGTCGTTGGCCGATTTACACGGATTCACGCGGATCGCTCCTTTTTCTCGCCGCTTTTATCGCTGTCACTCGGGGCTGAGCTGCGTGAATTTGAAAACAGTTTGCCCACGGCGGCGCGGGCGACCAGCGCTAGTTTGCGCGGCTTCGAGATAGCCGGGCGATTTCCGAGGACTGCGTAGCCTTGTTTTTCGATGGCGCGCAGGATTTCCTGGCCTCCGCGAGTGAACAGCTCCAGATCGAGCGCGAGTTCGTGATCGACTTTGCCCACTAGCGGCAAACCTTGCCGAAACCAGTCGTGGGCGCGATCGACTTCGAATTTCATCATTTCGCAGAAGGCGGGAGTGTTCTGCTTGCGAGCGATATCTTCTTCGGTGACGCCGAAGCGGCGAAGACTTTCGAGCGGAAGATAGATGCGCCCTTTTGCATAATCGATGCTGACGTCTTGCCAGAAATTCGCAAGTTGCAAGGCCGTGCAGGTGAAGTCGGAGAGTTGCCGGCGCTCGGGATCGCGGTATCCGCAGAGATAGAGAACGAGATGTCCGACAGGATTGGCTGAGTAATGGCAGTATCCGAGGACATCGTTGAAGGTTTCAAAGCGCGTGACCGTCTGATCCTGGCGGAAGGCGATGAGTAGATCAGAGAATTCGTGCTTGGGGATGTCGAATTTGCGGACCGTTTCGGCTAGCGCGACGAAGACTGGATGCTTCGGTGCGCCGTCGTAGCAGGCATCTAGCTCGCGCTGCCATTGATCGAGGAGTTGGAGCGAGGCGGCGGTGTCGCCGACTTCGTCGCCGAGATCGTCGGAGATGCGGCAGTAGGCGTAGACGTTATAGAAGTGCTGGCGCAGGCGCTTGGGTAGAAACCAGGTTGCGACCGAAAAATTCTCGTAATGCGTACGGGCGAGTCGTGAGCAATATTGGCGGGCCTCGTCGAGGGTGGGAGCGGCGGAGGGGATCGCATACGCCGCGGGAAGGCGACTCCAGCCGAGAGCGGACGAATTATGCGTTGCGAGCGTCACGTTAAGGGAATTGTTGACTGTTGAATTTTGATTGATGACTTAAAGACGCGACAGGGCTTCGGTTTTAATTCAACAATCAAAAATCAACAATCGGCATGCAATTGTCAGTGGCCGGGGATGATGGCGGTTTTGATGTCACCCCCGCGATTCAGCATGTGTCGCAGAACCTGCTGCAAGCGCGACAGAGGCGCTTCGCCTGTAATGTAGTCCGTGGGACGAATCTTCTTCGCGGCGATCAATCCGAAAGCGCGGCGGACGGTCTCCGGAGTGTGGTGGAAGGTCGCCTTGAGCGTGATCTCGGAGTAGTGCAGGCGATTGGTTTCGAGCTGCACTTTGGTTCCGCTGGCGCATCCGCCGAAGAAGTTGACGGTACCGCCTTTGCGGACCATGTCGACGGCCCACTCCCAGGCTTCGGGCTTGCCGACGGCTTCGATCACGACGTCGCAGCCGCGCTTTTGCGGAGAGAGAGCGCGGACAGCTTCTACTACGTTCTGCACTTTTGTCGTCTGAATGATCTCGTGAGCGCCCATCTGCTTGGCCGCTTCGACTTGTCCATCGCGCTTGACGACTGAGATCACGTTGCAGCCGATAGCGCGGGCGACTTGAACGAACATGAGGCCGATCGGTCCGCCGCCGAGGATCGCGACCGTGTCGCCGATCTCGACTCCGGTTTCATGCAGGCCGCGGAGCACGCAGGCCAGAGGCTCGGTCATGGCGGCATCTTCGAACGAGACGTTGGGCGGAATCACGAGCATGTTGGCTTCAACGATTCGGCGCGGCACGCGGATATATTCGGCGTAGGCTCCGTTATTGAAGAGCAGATCTTCGCAAAGATTCTCCTGATGCTTGGAGCAGTAGAAGCACATCTGGCAAGGGGCGGAGTTAAGCGCGACAACGCGCATGCCTTTTTTGAAGCCGTTGACCCCGGCTCCGACTTCGTCGATGACTCCGGCGAGTTCGTGGCCGAACAAAGCCGGAGGAACAATCATGCGGGCGTGGTAGCCGCGCTGAAACACTTTAAGATCAGTACCGCAGGTCAATGCGACCTGTACTTTGACCAGGACCTCGCCGTCGCTAACGCGAGGGATGGGGACTTTCTCAATCTTCAGGTCTTCTTTGCCGTACAGGACGGCAGCCGTCATTTTTCCGTTCACTGCTGGTTTCCTTCCCAACTGCAACCCGGTTGAATCATGATCTTCATCGACGACGGCTGCGGATGAGCAGCCAAATCCAAGGCCTGCGGCGCTTCCGTAAGGGGGAAACGATGGCTGATCAGCCGTTCGAGATCCATTTCACGGTTCATCACAAAACGCACCGACTCTTCCTGCAGGTCGACCGATGCACTGTAAGAGCCCACTAACGTCTTTTCGTCGACACAAATTGCTGCGGGATCAATCATCGCCTCTCCATGCTGTGTTTGAGCAAACAGCAGGACGCGACCGCCGGGCCGGGCCGCATCCATTGCAGTGCGGATCAGCGAGTTACCACCGACGGCGAGAATCACGGCATCGGCGCCGCGTCCGTCGGTCAACTCACGGACTCGCTCGACCACATTTACATGCGAGGCGTCTATCGTAAGGTTTAATCCGAAACTTGACCCTATTCTAAGCCTCTCAGCATATAAATCGGAAGTAATTAAGGTGGCCCCTGTCCGGCGAGCCAATGCGCTCAATATGATGCCGATAGGACCCTGGCCGATGGTCAAGACGGTTTCACCCCTTTGCAGGCGAAGGGCCTCGATGCCCTTCATGCAGGTGTTTACGGGTTCAACGAAGCAGGCCTGCTCGAATGAAACGCCGTCAGGGATGCGGACTGTGCCATGCTGGACGATCCAGTCGAGGACGCGGACGGACTCGGCGAATCCGCCGCCGGAAGGCTCGAAACCGGCAGTGCAGCCGACTTTCTTGTAGGTGGCGCACTGGGCGAACGTCTTATTACGGCAATAGAAGCATTCGCGGCAGGGGATGTGGTGGAAGACCATGACGCGGTCGCCAGGGCGGTATCCGCGGACGCCTCCGCCGACGGCGGCGACGACTCCGGAAGTTTCATGTCCGAAGATGCGCGGAGCAGAGTGCGATCCGGTAGCGATTTTCTTCAGGTCAGTGCCACAGACTCCGCAGGAGTGAACGCGGATGAGCATCTCGCCGGGCCCAATCTTCGGGACGGGGACCGTTTCAAGGCGAACGTTATTGACGCCGCGGTAGACGGCGGCGCGCATGGTGGTGGGGATGGAATGCGGCAGGTCGTCGACGGCAGGTTGTCCGGCAATGGACATAGAAGGATTGTAGATGATGCTGGAGCCGGGCGTGATTCAAATCCCCCGAACGGCTTCGGCATGGGACCGATGCACATCACCAATTGGGGGGCGCAGAGGCCCACAGAGGAGACCTTCTCAACACCGCCGACAGAGTGATTTCGTGCTATGCTGCGCAAAACTTCCGCTTTCCAGGACTGCTTGTGCTGATTGAACTGCGGCTCGAAAACTACGCGGTCATCGACAATCTGGTGGTTGAATTCGGTTCGGGACTGAACCTGCTGACGGGCGAGACCGGGGCGGGGAAGTCGATTCTGATCGACGCGCTGGCGCTTCTGCTGGGGGAGAAGGCATCGAGCGACGTCATCCGGGCTGGGGCCGAGCGGTCCGTCGTGGCCGCGGTGTTTGAGGCGAATGAGACCACGGAACGGCAACTGGCGAAGATTCTTGAGGCGAATGGGTTGGATGAATCGGATGACGGATCGCTGATTCTGCGGCGCGAGATTGCGGCTGGGGGCAAGGGGCGCGTGTTCGTGAACAATCAGCCGGCAACTGTGGCCGTGTTGCGGCTTTTGGCACCATATCTGGCGATCATTCATGCGCAGAACGAATCGATGTTGTCGTTCGATGGGCCGGCGCGGCTGGAGCTGCTGGATTCGTTTGCAGGCTGTGAACTTGAGGGAGTGGCGTCCGCGTTCGCGCGATGGAAGCAGATTCGTACCCGAATCGATGAACTGGAGCGCGGCGAACAGGATCGCCTGCGACTGGTGGATCTGTGGACGTTTCAGAACCGCGAGATCGAAGAAGGGCGGTTGCAGAGCGGGGAAGACGAGAGGCTGGAGGCGGAGAAAAGAGTCCTCGCCAATTCCGAGAAGATTTATAACGCCGCGATGAATGCGTTTGATCTGCTGTATGAAGGAAATAGCTCAACAGCATCGTCGCTGCGAGCGGCGCAGAAGCAGGTCGAAGAACTGGCGCGGTTTGAGCCTAAATTTCAGGATGCGTTGGCGGCGCTGGACTCGGCGCGGATCAGCGTGGAAGACGTAGGCGCGACGGTCCGCGACTATGCAGGAGGGATTCACGCCTCGCCGGAACATCTGGCGGAGGTCGAGGATCGGCTGGCGCTCATTGATCGGCTGAAGCGGAAGTATGGTCCGACTCTGGATGATGTGATTCGTTTTGGAGAAGAGGTTTCGCAGAAGCTGGCTGAGGTCGAAAACAAGGACGAGATCCTGCAGCAATTGCGGGGAGAACTGGCGAAGGCTGCGGAGGAATATCTACGGACGGCGCGGGCTCTGTCGAAGAAGCGGGCGGAGGCGGCGCGGCGGTTGGAGAAAATGGTCGAGGCCGAGATCAACGATCTGGCGATGAAGTCGGCGTTCCGGATCGAAATGACGCGCTCCGAGGAAGAAAGCGAGTGGAGCGCTGCGGGATTTGATCAGGTTGTGTACATGATCTCGACCAATCCGGGGGAGCCGATGCGGCAGTTGGAACATATCGCTTCCGGCGGAGAACTATCGCGGGTGATGCTCGCTCTGAAGGCTAGCGTCGAGGCGGGGAAAAGCCCCACTTCTGGCAAAACCGGCCAGAAATGGGGCACCCAGGACTCATCTTCCCGCAAGAAGATCCCCGCGCAGAAAACGCTCGTGTTCGACGAAATTGATACGGGGATTGGCGGTCGGGCTGCGGAGGCTGTGGGCAAGAAGCTCAAGTCACTCGCGCGCGCGAATCAGGTGTTGTGCGTGACGCATCTGCCGCAGATCGCGACCTTTGGCGATCATCACTTCGTCATTGAGAAGAAGGAATCCGGAGGGCGGACGCGGACGAGCATTCGCGAAGTTGCGGGCGAAGAGCGGACGGAAGAAGTAGCGCGGATGTTGAGCGGGGCAAAGCTTACAGAGACATCAAGAAAGCACGCCGAGCAGATGATCAAGGCTAACGGCTAGCGGCTGACGATCAGGATTTCCGAGGCGCGGGTTTCAGCCAGCGTTGTGTTCGCGGAATTGTCGGCGACCTTGATCGAGAAGTTCACGGTGATCATGGCCTTTGTCTCGACCGCCTGACCATTCTGCATCACCGGCTTGAACCGCCATTCGCGCACAGCCTGCTGCGCCGCGGTCGTCAGGATCGCCGGACCACTCAGAACCGTCAAATTCTCGACTGATCCTTGCGCGCTAATCAAAGCCTGCAATACGACCGATCCCTGAACATTCATGTGCTGCGCCAGCAGCGGATACGAGGCTGACGCCGGGACTTCTTGAGCCTTGGGAAGCGCTTGCCGCTCGGCGGCATTGGTGGCCGGGGCGAAGGCGCCCTGCGCGGCCGGAATCTCGACGTGGGTCTGGTTCGATCCGGGATGAACCTTGTGGTGCTTGTCTCCGGCAACGACGTCAACATCGAGCGGAGGCAGGATCGTCCGGGTTACGGCGACACCGGGAGTCTCGGCGGGCTGTGCAGCCGTCGCGGCCTTCACCGGGTGCGAAGCTTTCTTCGTGGCTGCGGCTGCTGCGGGCTGAGCCGGGCGGGCATTCGTGGCCTGAGTCGCCAACGTAGCCTCGGGAACGTCGGAGTCAATCGTGGCTTGCTCGGTACCAAACCAGAACTGGCGATCCTTAATCAGCAGGGCGATGAGCGCGATCAACAGCAGAGCGAGCGCCAGGACCAACCGGCGCGGCTGCTGGTTCGGAACCGTAGATCGAACCGGCCCGTTGTGCATCATCGTTCTGGAGTTGATTTCCAACATTTGTTGTGAGACCTGGGAGCCCGTTGGACGCAGATAGATTGCATCGTTACGGAAGTAATGACAATGGCACGGGGTGGGGAAGATAGGGGCACGACCGGGCCATGCGGTGCTGTATGCCTCCAAATGTTATTGGCGGCGTGTGTTTTGCGGCATGCGCGGTGTGATTGATGTCACAGCAGAGTAGGGCCGGCGCTCGTAGATTCGGCACATGGCTTCTAGGCAAGATGACCGATCAGAATGGCTGCAGGGACCCTCCGCGCCGTGCACCGAAGTGAGGGAAACTCTGCAGATCCCGTGGCGCATCGTTTTACTCGGCGCGCCCGGCGTGGGAAAAGGAACCCAGGCGGATCTGTTGCACAGGCGACTTCACGCCTGCCATCTTTCGACCGGAGACGTCTTCCGGGCTGCTGGCCAGCAGAAGGACTGCGATCAGACTCCGGCCATGAAGCAGGCGCTCGCCTATATGCGGCGGGGGGAGCTTGTGCCTGATGCGACGGTGTGGGAGATGGTGCGGGAGCGGGGAGAATGCTTGCGGTGTGCAGGAGGCCTAATCCTCGATGGCTTTCCCCGGACGGTCGCACAGGCCGAAACGCTGAAGAAGTTCATGGACGAGGAAGGACTATCCCTGAGCGCCGTGGTTGATTATGAACTGCCCGAGGCGGAGATTGTGGCGAGACTCGGAGGCCGCCGGACGTGCCAGCAGTGCAAGGCTGTCTATCACGTGACGGAGCGTCCACCGAAGGTTGAAGGGAAATGCGACCGTTGCGATGGCAAGTTGTTTCAACGGGAGGACGACCGGCCGGAATCGATCCGCGTGCGTCTTGAGGCTTACAACCGCAGTACGGCTCCGCTGATCGAGTTCTACCGGAACCTTGGATTGCTGGTGCGAGTTCCGGCTGCGGGGTCGCCCGAAGAGATCTGCCTGAGGACGCTTTCCGTGCTCGAAGGAAAGCGGGATATGGATCTCGATTACGCGTCAATGCGGAAGATTTAAGGCCGGCTCCATTCGCTGCGCGGATTTCCCATTTCACTGCTAATCCCCGCAATTTCTGTGGCTTACGTTGACCAGAGGGGTACTTTCCGTTAGTTTATGGATACTGGCCGACCTTGGATCATGTACTCTAAATGCACAGATTCAGGGCGGTTTGCATCCTACAACTGGGGCTGAGCCTTGATACTTGACCTAGGCTTGGCAGCTGGGGGAGTTGACTCACATCTTGACAGGCGCGTTAAAGAACGACACAAAGACCTTACTTTTGCTCAAGCCGCGGGGTTTCTGCGCGGGAGTGGTGCGGGCGATTGATGTGGTTCGCATCGCGCTGGAGGCGTTTGGGCCGCCAATTTACGTGCGCAAGGAGATCGTCCACAACAGCTTCGTCGTGGAAGAACTGCGCGGCAAGGGTGCCATCTTCGTCGACAGCGAAGACGAGGTGCCGAACGGCGAGCGGATCATCTATAGCGCGCATGGAGTTTCGCCGGAGGTGCGGGAGCACAGTGCGCGGCGCGGGCTGCGCGTGATTGACGCTACGTGTCCGCTGGTGACGAAGGTGCACGTGGAGGCGGTGAAGTTCGCGAAAGAAGGATATTCGCTCATTCTGATCGGGCATAAGGATCACGATGAGGTTGTCGGAACGCTTGGCGAGGCTCCGCTGGTGACCCAGGTGGTCGGTTCGCCGGAGCAGGTGAGGAAGTTGAGCGTGCCTGATCCGAACCGCGTCGCGTATCTGACGCAGACGACGCTGAGTCTCGACGAGACGAAGGACATCATCGCGGCGTTGAAAGAGAAATTCCCGAACATCAAAGGGCCGGCGGCGCAGGATATCTGCTACGCGACTGAGAACCGCCAGGTCGCGGTGAAGCAGGTCGCTTCGGAAGCGGATTTGCTGCTGGTCGTCGGTTCGGAGAATAGTTCGAACTCGAACCGGCTTGTGGAAGTGGCGCGGAATCTCGGAACTAACGCGCACCTGATCGACAGCTGCAACGACATTGAACCCGCATGGCTGACGGGCGTGAAGACGATTGCGCTGACCGCGGGAGCCTCGGCGCCTGAGCATCTGGTGGAAGAAACTGTCACATTTTTGCGCGACAAGGGATTTGACAACGTGCAGGAGCTGGAAGTGATGCCGGAAAACGTGCGCTTCGGGCTTCCGCCGGAAATTGTGGAAGCGATCGCCAGCGCACCGGCGAATTGATAAGGAAGCGTGCCATGCGCGCCATTATTGCGTTGCATAGAACACGGCGCCTGGCGCGGCACGCCTAGATCCTTCGGCGGACAAAAAGCGTCCGCCTCAGGATGACAGAAATTTTGGAGTGAACTGCATGGATAACGACTCCCCCGACGGCCATATAGCTTCCACGAGTCTTGGTTCGACCCCGCAGATTCGATTCGGCAAAATTGAGGAACTGGGCAGCCGGGTGAGCGCGGCGATTGCCGCGGCTCGAAAATATCTTTTCTCGCAGCAGTGCGAAGAAGGCTACTGGTGCGGCGAACTTGAAGCCGATACCACTCTCGAATCCGATTACATCTTGTTGCACACTCTTTTGGGAACTGGGAACCAGGAGCGTTTCCAGAAATGTGCGAACTGGATTTTGCGGCATCAGAATGAAGACGGCGGATGGAGCATCTACGTCGGCGGCCCATCGAACATCAGCGCTTCGGTGAAGGCTTACTTCGGCCTGAAGCTGGCGGGATATCAGGCCGATCATCCCGCTATGGTGCTTGCCCGCAAGAAGATTCTGGAAATGGGCGGCGTTACCGAAGTCAACACGTTCACGAAAATTTATCTGTGCTTCTTCGGCCAGTATGACTATGACGCAGTTCCGGCGATTCCTCCGGAGATCGTGCTGTTTCCGAACTGGTTCTGGTTCAACATCTACGAAATTTCTTCGTGGTCGCGGGCGATTCTTGTTCCTCTTTCGATCTGCTACGCCAAGAAGCCGTTCAAGAAGATTCCGCGCGAGATGGGAGTGGAAGAGCTTTTCGTCGGCGGCATGCAGAAGTCGCGGATGCACCTGCACTGGTCGAAGAAGGTCGTTTCGTGGCGGAATTTCTTCCTGGTGATCGATCGTGTGACGCACTGGTTCGAACGCGTGCACGTTCGGCCCCTGCGTTCGATCGCGCTGAGGAGCGCGGAGAAGTGGATGCTCGAGCGCTTCGAGATGAGCGACGGGCTGGGCGCGATTTATCCGTCGATGATGAACGCGATCATCGCGCTGCGCTGCCTGGGATATTCGCTCGACGATCCGCAGGTGATTCGCGCGATGGACGAGTTCGAGAAGCTGGGAATCGAGGAAGAAGATACGTTCCGCATGCAGCCCTGCATGTCGCCGGTTTGGGATACGGCGTATGCGCTGTTTGCCTTGGGCGAGGCCGGAGTTCCGGCGGACGATCCGCGGATGGTGAAATGCGCCGACTGGATTCTTCAAAAGCAGGTGCGGACGGTTGGCGACTGGAAGGTAAAAAACAAGAAGGGCGAGCCGGGTGGTTGGTATTTCGAGTTCAACAACGAGTTCTATCCCGATGTCGATGACAGCGCGATGGTGTGTTTGGGGCTGAGCCGGGTGGAGCATCCCAATGGACGCTATCAACGCGAGTCGGTGCAGCGGGCGATCGACTGGATTTTATCGATGCAATGCAAGAATGGCGGCTGGGCGTCGTTCGATAAAGATAACGACGAGATGATTTTCCAGCACATCCCTTTTGCCGATCACAACGCGATGCTCGATCCGGCGACGGTGGATATCACGGGACGCATCCTCGAGATGCTCGCCGCCTATGGATACACGAAAGATCATCCGGCGGTGAAGAAGGCGATCAAGTTCATTCGCGAGGAACAGGAACCGGATGGCAGCTGGTTTGGGCGCTGGGGAGTGAATTACGTATACGGGACATTCCTGGTGCTGCGCGGCCTGGAAGCCATTGGCATGGACTTGCATGAGCCGTGCATCCAGCAGGGCGCGGAGTGGCTGCGCATGGTGCAGAATCCGGATGGCGGTTGGGGCGAGACGGTTGGTTCGTACGACGATCCGAATCTGCGCGGGCAGGGAGACAGCACGCCTTCGCAGACCGCGTGGGGGATTCTGGGATTGCTTGCTGCCGGGGACACGCGCAGCGACTGCGTGGCGCGCGGCATTGCGTACCTGATGCGGACGCAGAAGAGCGACGGATCATGGGATGAAAAATTATTCACAGGAACAGGTTTCCCGCGTGTGTTCTACCTGATGTATCACCTCTACCGGGAATATTTCCCGTTGCTGGCGCTGACGACGTATCAGAAGGTTGTGGAGAAGAACGGGAACTAGCTGATAGCTCTCAGCTGTAAGCTTTCAGCCGTCAGTAATAACCGTATGCCCGTTGTTTAGCCCCAGACTATGCATCATCGGCTTTGGTTGAGAGCTGAAGGCTGAGAGCTGGCAGCTTCTGAATAACTTTAACGCTGTATAAGACATTCTCCCTCTGTCTTGTCTTAATCCTTGAGTTTCCGCGCTAACAGGGCCGTTTGGCTCTATCGGAACACGACATTCCTTTGCTATAAGAGTGGGGCTTTCGCAGGCACTCACACCAGCAAAGGAGCCTCATGCACAATCGGAATTTGTGGAATCGCGCCGGCCGTGCGGTCGGTCTGGCGCTCGCTCTCGCACTCTTTACAGGACTGGCTTCGGCAAGAACCGCCACGTGGGTCAAGCTGAATCCGGCGCATCATCCCTCGGCGCGCGTGAACGCGGCCATGGCTTACGATCCGGCCGCGCAGAACATCGTGCTGTTTGGCGGGTACGACGGAACTTCGTATTTGAGCGACACGTGGATTTTCAACGGCACCGACTGGGTAGAGGTGAATACGTCAACCGCCCCTCCGGCGCGGACGGCATCGGCCATGTCGTACGACAGAACCCTGAAAAAGATGGTGATGTTCGGCGGCTACAACGGGAACAACTATCTGGGCGATACGTGGGTGTGGGATGGGGTTGCGCAGACCTGGACGCAGCAGAGTCCTTCCACAACGCCCACTGCTGTGACCTTGCCGATGCTGTTCACGGATCCTCTGAACGGGCGGGCGGAGATGGTCGGCGGATTCGACGGGCAGTTCTACCAGAACACCACCTGGCAGTGGAAGAATGGCAACTGGGTCAATCTGAATCCTGCGACGATCCTGTGGGCGCGCGGGGCGGCGGTCGTGGCCAATGACTATCGCCGCAAGCAGGTTGTCATCTTTGGTGGCCTCGCCGACGTGAATCCCGTCAATACGTGGATTTGGGATGGAACGAACTGGACGATGGAGAGTCCGGCGACGCAACCGGACTGGACCTACTATTCCGGTGCGGCTTACGATCCGCATATCCAGAGCGTCATCAATTTCGGTGGCGGTTCGGGCTCGAATGAAACATGGGCATGGAATGGAAGCGACTGGGTGAGCGTCAACGCGCAATCGCCGCCTCCCGCGACCGATTCGATGGGCATCGCGTATGACTTCGCCACCGATCAGTGGATTATGTTTGGTGGGGAAACGTCGGGGACGTTCGTCAGCGATACGTACCAACTGCAGATCGAATAACAGTTGCTGTGGCTCAAGAAAACGTTACCCGCTGCAAAACAGGCCGCGACCAGCCGAAGGGCTTGCGTGGCGGCAACTGGTTCTTCACTGCCGGTCCGGAAGGTTTTACGGGGTGTACTTACGCAATTCGGGAGCGGACGATATTTCTTGAGCGGACTGAAAAGCTACATCTTTCACCGTCTCGTTCACCAGCAAACTGAAATTCTTCTTGTACGAAAAGAGCGTTCCGGCCTTGTGTGTGGCGGAGCCCTGCACGGTGCCAAGCCAGATGGTTTGGCCGGAGGAACTCTTGACTGTCCACTCAAGGAACAGGGTTAGTTGATTGTTCGAGAATGCGGTGAGCCCTGTTGTAGCCGCGACGTCCACGAATCTGGGAATCAGGATCAATTGTGCGTCGCCTGCATCCTTCGGATCGCTAATTGTTGTGAGCGCCGCAAAATCTTCCTTCAATGTGGGATCAAATTCGGTACAAGCGACCTTGCCCACTTCAATGCCGATTTTCGGGTTATCCTGACCACCGTGGGCAATCCGGCTAGTACAAAACTCGGGGGTTAGGAGCAGGGCGGCTTTCAAGGGCAGTGGCGATTTCGGAAGCGTCTCTTGAGAGAGCGTGACCGAGTCCAAGCAATTAAGAACCAGCAGAGCGATGAGGGTTGAGCGAAAGGGAAAAATATTACTCATGACTCTCAGAAGACCAGATCAAAATTGATTACTTCGCCTGTCCCCGCCTTGGCGACAGGAATCCGAACTGAGATTTTCTGGCGGCCGTGCTTCGTCGTCGCTGGAATGTAAAGAAATCCCTGAACGGAGGCGCCGGCGGAAATCGTCGTACTCTGGAGTTCTTTCATCACGAGGTTCGTCTGAATGTGGGACGCGTCGGAAATTTCCTGAGCTGCGGCAAATCCTCCAAAGAAGGGGAAAAAACCAACGGCCATTGCTTTGCCTTCTCCCGAACCGGTCTTTGCAGCTGGAATGGTTGATTCCGCCGGACCGAGAGTGACTTTGGACTTATCGAAAATGACGCTGTTCGAATCCATCCTGTTTTCGATGACGACGAGGACAGGGATGAAACCTTTCTTTGCCAGCTTGGCGCCAAAATATTTCATTTGTTGGGTAACATCTTCGACGGGCTCTAATCCAATTGTTACTCCGCTATTCTCCACTGAGACCGAGCATTCTTTTCCGTTCCTGGTCGGATAATTGGGGAACGTAGAGACCGCCAGCGCAAGAGGAGCGAGAAGAAGCACTGAAGTGATGCTTGTCTTCATCGCAGTGCAATATACAACTAAGGTAGAGTATTGTCTCGGCCGTTTTTCTAAGGTCAAGGCCAAGCCTTCTACTCTGGGTGCTGAATGCTCGCTTTCGTCACTGGCGCCACCGGATTTCTCGGCTCGCACGTTGCGCGCACGCTAGCCGATCAGGGGGCGCAACTACGAGTGCTGGTTCGCCCGACCAGCAATCTCAAAAATCTTGAAGGGTTGAAGGCGGAGACCGCGACTGGCGATCTGCGCGACGCGGCCTCGCTCGAGAAAGCGATGGCGGGTTGCGACGCCGTGTTTCATGTTGCGGCCGATTACCGGCTGTGGGTGCGGAATCCGAATGAGATGTACCGATCGAATGTCGAAGGGACGCGCGCGATTCTGGAGGCGGCGCGGAAGAATGGCGCGCGGCGGGTGGTGTACACGTCGAGCGTGGCGACGATCGGATTCAGGAAAGACGGGCAGGTGGCCGACGAGGATTCTCCAGTTTCGCTGGCCGATATGATCGGGCACTATAAGCGGTCGAAGTTCATGGCGGAGCAACTTGCGTTGGAAGCTGGGCGCGGAGAAATGCAAGTTGTGACGGTAAATCCGACGACGCCGATCGGCGAGCAGGATATCAAGCCGACTCCGACCGGGCGGATCGTCGTGGATTTTCTGAAGCGAAAGTTTCCGGCTTATGTCGAGACGGGATTGAATCTCGTCGATGTGCGGGAGTGCGCGCGCGGGCACGTGGCGGCGTTGGAGAAAGGGAAGTCGGGGGAGCGATACATTCTGGGCGGAGAGAACCTGAGCTTGAAACAGATTCTCGACAAGCTAGGCGAAATTACGGGATTGCCGTCGCCGAAGGTAAAGCTGCCGTATTTCTTTGCATTCATGGCTGGGGTTGCGGGGGAGTACATCACGGGGCGGCTGATGCGCGGCGATCCGCGAGCGACGGTGGATACGGTGCGCATGGGCAGCAAGATGATGTTCGCGAGTTCTGCGAAGGCGGAGAGGGAACTCGGCTGGAAGATTGTCCCGGTGGATGATGCGCTGCGGCGGGCCGTCGAATGGTTTCGGGCCAACGGATATGTCTAAGGTCGCCATTGTGGCCGCGCTGGAGCGCGAGGTGCGTCCGCTGGTGAAGAGTTGGCGGGCATCGGAGAATGAGCACTCGGGGCGACGGTTTCGATTTTTCGAGAATGGGGAGTTCGTGCTGGTTTGCGCGGGAATCGGCGCGGGTGCGGCGCGGCGGGCTGCGGAAGCGATCATCGCATTGTATGGACCGCGGACGATCTACTCGGTCGGATTTGCGGGCGCGCTCGATGGATCGTTGAAGGTCGGAGACGCAATCCGTCCCGCGCGAGTTGTAAGCGCTAAGGATGGCAGCAGCGTGGCCATCGATGGCGGGGACGGTGTGCTGGTGAGTTTCGAATCGATCGCGAGTCCGGAGCAGAAACGGAAGCTGCGGGAATCGTTCTCGGCGCAGGCTGTCGATATGGAGGCCGCGGCGGTGGCACAGGCAGCCGAGGCGCGCGGAGTCGCGTTCGCGGCGGCTAAAGCGATTTCCGACGACTTGGATTTCGCGTTTCCGTCGATGGAGCGGTTTGTCGATTCGAACGGAACGTTCTCGGAGGCGAGGTTCGGTTTCTTTGCGGCCGTTAGGCCGTGGATGTGGCCGCGGGTCTTTCGTCTCGCGCGGAATAGTAAGAGGGCGTCGGTTTCGCTGTGCGCATTTCTGCGTGGTTTGAGCGAGGAGCCGCAGAAAAAAAACTCGTACTTCTAACTCCACAGAGCCTAAAACCGCTGATTCCTAGTCGAACTTTTCATTGCCACATCGGGTACATGTGGGAAAATGCGCGGCCTCAATCATCTATAATTAAGCAAGGTATTCTCCTCAAAAAAGATGGAATTTTTCCCCTTGCTGGCAGTGTTCGTCGGCGGCGAAATCGTCGACATGATCTCCAACAGTGGCCCGGTGGCCAAGCTAGTTTTGCTTGCGCTGCTGGCCTTCAGCCTTGTGTCGTGGGCGATCATCCTGACTAAATGGAGCCTGCTACGGCGCGCCCGCATGCAAAGCGGGCGGTTCGTGCGGGCATTCCGCAAAGCCCAGCGTTTGCAGGATATTGCGGCGGTGGCGGACCAGTTCAAGCCGAGCCCGCTGGTGGGCGTTTTTGAGGGCGGATACGAAGAATTTCGCCGTCAGACTGCGGCCTCGGGCGCGCTGCGGAACCTGGTCTCGGTACAACGTGGCATGCAGATCGGGGCATCGGAAGAAATAACAAGGCTGGAACGCAACGTTCCGTGGCTGGCGATCACGGCGGCGGTCACGCCGTTCGTGGGATTGTTCGGCACGGTGTGGGGCATCATCGATGCCTTTCACGGACTCGGAACTGCGGGAGCAGCTACATTGCGCGCCGTTGCCCCTGGCATTTCGGAAGCTCTCATCACCACCGCGGCCGGACTGGCGGCCGCGATTCCCGCCGTGATTGCCTACAACCTGATTGGCGCGTCGATCCGCGAATTTGCCTCGCGCAGCGATGACTTCGCCTTGGAAGTGCTCAACGCCGTCGAGAATAGCCAGGCCCAGCCGCGACCGCAGGTCCCAGCGGATGTGAGGCGCTAGTGGCGTTCTCGATTTCCAACGGGCGCACGCAGAGTTCACTGGCCGACATCAATATCACTCCGCTGGTGGACGTGGTTCTTGTTCTCCTGATCATCTTCATGGTGACGGCTCCGGTGCTGCAGTCGGGGATTGACGTCAGCGTTCCGAAAACGAAGTACGTCAAGGAAATCACGCAGGAGCGGCTGGTCATAACCATCAACAAGGATCAGCGGGTCTTTTTGGGGAACGATCCGGTCAACATCAACGAAATCGGAAGCAAGCTGCGGCAGAGAATTCGCGATCCGCGGAATCAGTCGATCTTTGTGCGGGCGGACGAGAATGTTCCGTTCGGCGCATTTGCAACCATCATGGACGCGGTCAAGCAGGCCGGCTTTGCCAACGTCAGCATTGTGACCCAACCTCTGGAATCGAATGGCAGCAAACGCTGAGATCTATTTTGAGCATGACCGATGGGGACGCGCGCTGGCGTGGTCGGTGGTGCTGCACGTTGGAATCACCGCGTTGCTGCTGGGGTACACCGCAATTTTTTCGGGAAGTAGTGGCAATGCGTGGGGCGCGGGCGGGGGAGGAGAGGCTATCGGCGCGACGCTCGTGAGCTCAGTTCCCATTCCTTCAACTCCCGCGCAAACCCAGAACGTTCTCGCGAATGAATCGAAGGGAGTCACCCAGTCGCAGCCGAAGCCTGAAGAAAAAGAACCAGACGCGATCGAACTTCAGGGCAAGAACGCGAAGATCAAGCCGAAAAAGAAACAGGAAACCATTACCAAGCAGAAGAGCGAGGCTCCACCTCCGCCGGAAACGAATCAGGTGGCGTTCGGTGAAGGCGGGCCGGTCAGCGGCCCTTATGGAACGTTTGACGCGGGGGGAGCAAAGGGCGGATTCGGAATCACCGGTGGTGGCGGAGACTTCGGCAATCGATACGCCTGGTACGTGCGCGTCATTCAGCAGAAGGTGGCGGAGAACTGGCTGAAGTACGAGGTCGATCCATCGATCAAATCGGCGCAACGCGTTTACATCACATTTGATGTGGCGCGCGATGGGCATCCGTCGAATGTGCAGATCGAACAATCGAGCGGTGTACCGTCGCTGGATATTTCCGCGGTCCGAGCGCTGCAGCGTATCAATACCTTTGGACCGTTGCCTCAGGATTATTCGGGGAACAAGATTTCAGTGGAGTACTGGTTCGACTATCACAAGTAGTTAAAAAGCTGTCTGAGAGTGTACTTCTGGCGCGTAACCAATCAGGTACATGCGTGTGCGTGAGGCGAAAAAGGAGCGCAGAATGGGGATTTTAAGGGATGAATAGTTCTGGGGTTCAGCACAAAATGTTGCAAAGCGATTTTTGTCAGAATACGATAGTTGAGTTACCTTCTTTCCCCCAACGGATGGACGAGGCTGCTAGATCAGTCTTACCGCGACGGTCAATGAGTGGTTATGGCCAGACGCAGGCGCTCGTCTGTATCGTTTTTCTTCTTCTTTCGTCATTCGTTTCCGCGCAAGATTGGGTCAGGACGGGCACGAGCCTGGGCCAGGAAAAGGTGCGCTTGGCGGTTCCTGATTTCAAGGCGTCCACGACCGATCCGCAGAACGCCGCGCTGCTCAAGACGTTTAACAACACGCTGTGGAACGACTTGGATGTGTCGGGAGTCGTCGAGCTCGTCTCGAAGAGCTTCTATCCGTTGCAGGTTCCCGGTCAGCCGCCCGAGGTGAATTTCCTGGCGTGGAACGCGCCTCCGCCGAATGCGGCGATGCTTGCGTTCGGAAACCTGGGAGTCGCAAACGGCCGGTTGACGGTGCAGGGGTGGCTGTACGACGTCAAGAATATTCAGAATCCGCAGATTCTAGGCAAGCAGTACACCGATACGACGAGCGACGCCGCGGCGCGCGTGATGGCGCACAAGTTCGCCGACGAGATTATTTACCGCCTGGGCGGCGGAATTCAGGGCATCGCGGAAACGCAGATTTATTTTGTCAGCGACCGCACGGGGCACAAGGAAATCTGGGCGATGGATTACGACGGTTCGAACCAGCATCGGATTACCGGCCTGGGATCGATCGCGCTTTCGCCGCGCGTGTCGCCGGACGGATCGCGCGTCGCGTTCAGCGCGCTGACCAAGGCCGGATGGGAGATCATGATGTACTCCCTCGACCTGAATCGCCCGGTGAGTTTTCCGCATTACGGCGGAACGAATCTCTCGCCGGCATGGTCGAGCGACGGGCTGAAACTGGCCTTTTCCTCTTCGCGCTCGGGAGAGCCGCAGATTTATGTTGCGGATGCATCGGGCGGGAATCTGCATCGGATGACGAATGACAAAGGCCCCGACGTTTCTCCGAACTGGAATCGGAAGACCAATGCGCAGATTGCGTACGTCAGCGGACGCACTGGGCTTCCGCAGATATATACGATGGGAGCGGACGGCACGAACGATACGCGGATGACGGATCAGGGTTATGCGGTGTCGCCGAACTGGGCTCCGAATGGGCAGTTTCTGTCGTTCGCGTGGGTGCGGAAGTATGGTCCGGGAGAGCCGGGTGCTTCCGATCTTTATCTCATGGACATTGCCAGCAAGCAGTGGGTGCAGTTGACGCACGACGGCGGGAGAAATGATTTTCCGTCGTGGTCTCCGGACAACCGGCACATCGTGTTTCAGTCGAACCGGACCGGAAGCCTGCAGATCTGGTCGATGCTGGCGGATGGATCAAAAGTCCAGCAACTGACATTTACCGGCCACAATTCGCAACCGAATTGGAGCTGGAAGTAAATAACACTTCGTCTGACCCTGAAGCCCAAGCTTTGGGGTCGCAGGGAGGAATACAAGTGAAGCAACTGAACATGAAGTGGTTTCTTTTGATACTCGCTGTAAGCGCATTACTAACTCTGGGTGCGTGCGGAAAGAAAGCGACTCCGCCGCCGCCTCCACCGCCGCCCCCGCCGCCGGCGCCGACCGCGTCGATCTCGGTGAGTCCGGACACGATTCAGCCGGGCCAGTCGGCATCGTTGACGTGGCAGACCAGCAATGCGACCGACGTGTCGATTGACGGCATTGGCGCGGTTCAGGCCAACGGATCGCAGAGCGTGTCTCCGTCGGCTTCGACTACCTATCACCTGGTGGCCAAGGGTGCGGGCGGCTCGCAGGAAGCGACGGCGCGCCTTACCGTGACACAGCCGCCACCGCCACCGCCGCCGACGCCCACAGTCACCGACGAAGACTTGTTCAATCAGAATGTGAAGGACGTTTACTTCGATTACGACAAGGCCGATATTCGCGGCGATCAGCAGGCCTCGGTTCAGGCGGACGCGCAGTTCTTCACACAGCATCCGAATATGAACTTTACCATTGAAGGACACTGCGACGAGCGCGGATCGACGGAATACAACCTGGCGCTTGGCGACCAGCGCGCGACTTCGATGAAGAACGCGCTGACCGCAGCCGGCGTGAATGCGAGCCAGATCAAGACGATCAGCTACGGAAAAGAAAAGCCGTTCTGCACCGAGAGCAACGAAGCTTGCTGGCAGCAGAACCGCCGCGATCACCTTGTTCTGCAGAAGTAGACTTGGCGGGGGACGCTGGCCGCGTCCCCCGTTGTTTCAACCTTGCATGCCGCATTGTGTCTGGCATGCCGGGAAAATGGTTGCCGCTTCAGTTGAATCTTGCGGTTTCCCGGAGTTCCTTTCTATTTGGAATCCTCCCAGCCTGTGGGAGAATCGTGGCATCTAAATTGACATGTACAGGAAATCCTTTATGAAACCACATCGTGTGACCGGTCTTGTTGCATTGTTTGCGATGCTCTGGATGACGACGGCTCCGGCCTTCGGCGCCAATAAGGAAATGATTCAATTGCAGACGCAGGTGCAGCAGCTGCAGGAGCAGATGACGGCGATGCAGCGCAGCTTTGATGAGCGCATGGGCGTCATGAACAACCTGGTGGAGAAAGACACCGACGCGGTGAACAAAGTCGCGACCGCCATCAGCGCGTTGCAGGCGACGCTGCAGAAGCAGCAGGGCGATTTCAGCGGCAAGTCGGATCAGCTTTCCGGGCAGATTCAGGCGCTGAACGACACGATGGATGAAGTCAAAGTGCAACTGGCGAAGGTCACGAAGCAGATTCAGGATATGCAATCGATGCAGCAGAGCATCCAGGCGGATCAGTCGAAACAGCAGGCGCTGCAGCAGCAGCAACAGAATGCTCCGCCGCCGGATGTACTTTATAACAACGCGCTCCGTGACTACAACGGCGGGAACAACGACTTGGCCGTGCAGGAATTTTCCGATTACGTCAAGTTCTATCCGAACACCGATCTCGCGGGGAATTGCTACTTCTATCTCGGCGAGATTCAATTCAAGCAAGGGAACTACGCGCAGGCCGTGACGAGCTACGATCAGGTGCTGCAGAACTTTCCGAGCGGGAATAAGGCGGCCTCAGCACAGCTCAAGAAGGGATTTGCGCTGGTCGAACTCGGCAAGCAGGACGACGGCATCGCGGAGTTGCGGCATCTTATCCAGAGATATCCGCGGTCGCCCGAGGCTCTGCAGGCGAAGGAAAGGCTGCGAAAGCTGGGCGTTTCTTCTCGGGGAGAGTAACGCCTCGATCCGGGCAGGATGACAAGTGTGCATGCGATCCAACTTCAGGAATTCACATGCTCCAATGAATCACGGATCGGGTGGATCTAGACGTGCCGGTTTCTCTTCGGCGCGTGATGTTTTGTCGCTTTGTGGGCATGGTGATGCTTCGCGTGGTGATGATGAGCCCGAACGGGCACCAGCGTGGCGTGCGAAACATCGGCAAGCGCAAGAGAACTGCAGAATAAACCCAGAATCAATACCGCAAGAAACCGTTTCATATACCCCTTTTCCCTAACTACATCAGACTTCCGAAAACTATACTATTCGGACTTTGGTAAGGGTAGACTGATTTCGCGGGGGCGTGCTCTTCGAATTACCTCTGCCCCCTGTTTATGGCGAGGTGCAATTATGCTACACACCACAGTCGATCAGGATGCGAAGAAAGGCGCGAAGGAAACCGAGGATCATGACGGAGAAGGCAACGTCGGCCTTCAGGAACAGCTCGGCCATCGCGACCAGGATCCGATTTTGAAGGACGCAGATTCGGATTTTCCGGAGCCGGGACAGAACCCGGAACACACCGGCGAAACGCAGCGCAAAAGCGCGTAACCAGCAGTCAGAACCTCTCTTAAACTCCCAAGAATCAAAAATCCCCACTTCTCCCAACGTCAGGGAGAAGTGGGGCACCCAATCTTCCTGGACCCGACTGTTTAGAACTTTGACACCTTGAAACTTTGCTTTTACCTCAGTTCTTCCATGCACGCATCCAGAACATTTTTTCCTGGGCGCGTGAGTGAGTCGGGCAGCGTCGCCAAGGGCTGATCGACGACGTTCAGCATATCGATGAAGCTGGGAGCCGTCGGATTGACGTAGAAAACCCCGGTAAGGACTTCGCCCTTGTCGTGCGCCTCGGTCAGACGCGTGATGGCGCCGATCTTATCGGTTGGATCGTAATTCTCCTCCAACTTGCGCAGCTGCAAGTGCGACCCATCGTGCATCGTCACACTGAGCGTAGAGCCGGGATCGTACTCGACGTTGATGTCCTCGAAGTGCGGGACGAAGCTGACTTCCTGCAGGGTTTCTTCGTGTTCTTTCACGTACTTGTAGGACTTGGTAGAGCCCTCGTGATCGTTGAAGGTCACGCACGGAGAGACGACGTCAAGCATAACGGTGCCCTTATGCGCGATGGCGGCTTTCAGCATGGCGCTAAGCTGGCGCTTGTCGCCGGAAAAGGATCGTCCGACGAGCGTTGCGCCCAGTTGAATCGCGAGAGCGCAGGTGTCGATCGGAGGCAGATCGTTCAAGACGCCGGTCTTCAGCTTCGATCCGAGATCAGCCGTGGCAGAAAACTGGCCTTTCGTCAGGCCGTACACGCCGTTGTCTTCGATGATGTAGATGATCGGAAGATTGCGCCGCATGAGATGGACGAATTGGCCGACACCGATCGAAGCTGTATCTCCGTCGCCGGAAACGCCGATGCACACGAGTTTTCGATTCGCGAGCAGAGCGCCGGTGGCGACGGAAGGCATGCGTCCGTGGACGGCGTTGAAGCTGTGGGACCGGCTCAGGAAATATGCGGGCGTCTTCGACGAGCAGCCGATGCCGCTGGGCTTGATGACGAACTCGGGCTCAACTCCCATTTCGTACATGGCTTCGACAATGCGTTCGGAGATGGCGTTGTGGCCGCATCCTGCACAAAGCGTGGTCTTGCCGCCTTTGTATTCGATGACAGTGAGGCCGATACGATTAGTCTTGGGCCCAGGCGCAGTCGCGCCGGGTTCAACGGTCGTGGATGACATCTACTTGCCCTCCATGCTGGGCAGTTCGTCGGTGATGGACCGCGCATCGAGAGGCAGTCCGGTAATGTGGGCAATGCTGCGCAGGCGAGTGATCAATTCCGGCTTCACGTCGAGCTTGAGCAGGCTGAGCATCTGCGCGTCGCGGTTCTGCTCGACGACGTAGATGTGTTCATGCTGCTCGATGAATTCGTGGACTTCGCGCGTGAAAGGATAGGCGCGAAGGCGAAGATAGTCGGTCTCGATCTTGTATTCATCGCGGAGTTGGTCGCGGCTTTCGGTGATGCCCCAGTGCGAGGTGCCGTAGCCGATGATCCCGATCTTCGCGTTGTTTCCCTTGGTGATTTCAGGGCGGGGAACGAAGGAGCGCGCGGTTTCGAACTTGCGATTCAGGCGCTCCATATTGTTTTCAAAGTCGTCGGCGCGTTCGCTGTACTGGGCTTTCTCGTTGTGTCCGCTGCCACGCGCGAAATAAGCGGCCGCGGGGTGCTGCGTTCCGGGCAGAGTGCGGTAGCCGATGCCATCTCCATCGACATCTTTGTACCGCGCGAATCCGCCAAGGCGATCGAGATCCTCCTTGCTGAGAACCTTGCCGCGCTTGATCGGTGTGGTCGGATATTGAAATGGATCGGACATCCAGTTGTTCATGCCGAGATCCAGATCAGACATGACGAAAACGAGAGTCTGGAATTGCTCGGCGAGGTTGAAGGCCTCGGTTGCCATGCTGAAGCATTCGTCGACGGAGCAGGGAATCAGCATGATGTGCTTGGTATCGCCGTGCGACAGGAACGCCGTCGAAAGAATGTCGCCTTGGGATGTGCGCGTGGGAAGGCCCGTGGAAGGCCCGACGCGCTGGATATCCCAGATGACTCCGGGGACTTCGACGTAGTAGCCGAGTCCGGCGAATTCGGACATCAACGAAATGCCCGGTCCGGCGGTAGCGGTCATGCTGCGAGCGCCGGCCCATCCGGCGCCAATGACCATGCCGATCGCGGCGAGTTCGTCCTCGGCCTGAACTATGGCGAAGGTCGCCTTGCCGTCGGGACCGATGCGGTATTCCTTCATGTATTCGATCATGGTTTCGACGAGAGAGGAGGAAGGAGTGATCGGATACCAGGTGACGACGGTGCATCCGGCGAACATGCAGCCGAGCGCGGCTGCGGAGTTGCCGTCGATGATAATTTTTCCCGCCGTCTTGTTCATCCGCTCGATGTAGAAGGCGCCACGCTTCTCGAGATTCGCCTTGGCATATTCGAAGCCGGCTTGCGCCGCCGCAAGGTTCAGGTTCGCGGCTTTGACTTTCTTTGCGAACTGTTTGCGGATGGCCTTCTCGACCTCGTTCATGTCGATGGTCAAAAGGAAGGCGACGACGCCGACGTACACCATGTTCTTGACCAGTTTGCGCAGCTTGGCCTCGGGGCAAACCTGGGCGACGATTTTGTCGTAGGGGACGGAATAAAAGACGAGATCATTTCGTAACTTGTGGAGTGCGAGCGGGTCGTCGTACAGAACCGAAGCCCCCGGAGCCAGCGACATCACATCTTCGGTCGCGGTTTCGGGATTCATGGCGACGAGAAAATCGATTTCTTTTTTGCGTCCGATGTAGCCGTTCTTGTTGGCGCGGATGGTGTACCAGGTCGGAAGACCGGCGATGTTCGAAGGGAACATATTCTTGCCGGAGACCGGAACGCCCATCTGGAAAATGCTGCGAAGGAGGACTGTGTTTGAACTTTGAGAACCCGAGCCGTTGACCGTCGCGACCTGAATGCTCATGTCGTTGACGATGCGCTGCTTGCCCATGCCGCCGGAAGATTCCCGGGGCACGACATCCGTTGTGGCCATCCCTACACCTTCCTTTAGTTTGCGGGGCGATCCCACTCGCCCGAATGTAGAAGAGGAACAGACTTATTATACGGCGACTTGGCCGAGCGGGAGGCGGCAAATCGCCCGTCTGTAGCCGGAGGAACCTGCCTGCAAAACGGAGAGAATTTTCAGCAGCCTACGCTTCGGTCTTGAAGAACTGCGCGATGGTACGGAATTTATTGTATCGTGACGCGACTAATTCGGCGGGAGGGACCTTCTTCAGCTCGGCGTAGTGCCGTTGCAATGCAGCGTCGAGCAGGTTGGCGGCAGCTTCGTGGTCGCGATGGGCGCCACCCTCGGGCTCGGGAACGATGTCGTCGATACAGCCGAGTTCGTTAAGGTCGGCGGCGGTGATGCGCATGGCCTCGGCGGCCAATTCTTTTTTCGTAGCATCGCGCCACATGATGGCCGCGCAGCCCTCGGGCGAAATCACCGAGTAAATGGAGTTCTCCATCATCAGGACGCGGTCGGCGACCGCGATGGCTAATGCCCCGCCGCTTCCGCCAACACCGATCACAGTTGCGATAATGGGCACTTCGAGGCGCGCCATCTCGCGGAGATTATAGGCGATCGCTTCGGCTTGTCCTCGCTCTTCGGCGTGGATGCCGGGATAAGCGCCGTCGGTATCGACCAGGGTGAAGATCGGGCGGCGGAACTTTTCGGCGATCTGCATGGCACGGATCGCCTTGCGGTAGCCTTCCGGATGCGGCGTGCCGAAATTCCGGAAGACGCGCTGCTTCATGTCACGGCCTTTCTGCGTGGCCACGACTAATACTTCGTCGCCGTGATAGCGGGCCATGCCGCAGATGATGGCAGCATCATCACCGAAGGCTCGGTCGCCGTGAATCTCGCTGAAATCGGTGAAGACGCGTTCGATGTAGTCGAGTGACTGAGGCCGCTGCGGATGGCGGGCTAATTCAGTCTTTTGCCATGCGGTCGGCGGAGCGTTGATGTCCTGGCGGAGGGTCTCGATGCGATCCTTTAAGGTCGCCATCTGGCGGCGAGTGGACTCATCGGCCTCGGCCGATTCCATCTCGGCAACCTGCCGCTCAATCTGCTCCAGTTCCTGCTGCGCTTTTTCAGAAGCCGCCATGATTAACTGATGATCCGCACGCTGCCGCGCCCGCACAGCTGTTCGACGCGGGCGATGAAGTTGCGGTCTGGAAGCACATTATAGCCTTCCGCCTCCATAACCACCATGAAATCGCCCTGGCGTTCCACGTCAAACAACACGCGGGCCTCACCTTTGTGCTCGACAAAGAGGGCATGGAGGCTATCGACCACGGATTCACTTGAACCATTGTCGCTGATCACGCGAATCCGGATGGCGCGGGGCAGAGGCACCTTGGCGTCTTCGAGCGGCATGATTTCAGCAGCGGTAATCTTGGGATTTGCCCCTTCCTCGATGCGGACGCCCGCTTTCACGAGGACGGGTACTTCGAGTTTGACTTTTTCTCCGATGCGCTTAAAGGCCTCGGGGAAGACGATCATGTCGATCGATCCGGACATGTCTTCGAGCGTTGATTGGGCATAGAAGTCGCCCCGCTTCGACTTAAGGACGCGAACGTTGCTAATGATCCCGGCGGTGACGATGGTTTCGTCTTTGCCGGTGGACTTGGTCATCGCGGCGAGTTCTTCGATGCTGAGCGCCTGCAAGTCCTGCAGCTTGTCTTTGTACTTTTCCAGTGGATGGCCTGAGATGAAGAATCCGACGATTTCTTTTTCGGCCTGAAGGCGCGTGTGCTCGTCCCAGTCGGGAACGTTCGGGAGTTTGTCGTTGTGAGCGGCAGCTTCTTCCTGCTGGAAGACGCCGAAAAGGCCGTGCTGGCCAGACTCGGCGTCACGCTGGGCTTTCTGCGCCTGCTCCATGGCTTTGTCGAGCACGGCCATGAGTTGGGCGCGGCGGCCGAAGCGATCCATAGCGCCGCTTTTAACGAGCGATTCAATTACGCGCTTGTTGAGCAGGCGCAGATCGACGTTCTCGCAGAATTCGAAGATCGATTTGAATCGGCCGAGTTTCTTGCGGGCGGCGACGATGGATTCGATGGCGTTTCCGCCGACATTTTTGACCGCGGCCAGTCCGAAGCGGATGGACTCTCCGTGCGGCGTGAAGTTGGCGTCGGAGACGTTGATATCGGGAGCTTCGACGGAAATTCCCATCTCTCGGCATTCGTTGATGTACTTGACGACGTCGTCGGTCGATCCGGTGACGGAGGTCAGCAGCGCCGCCATGAACTCCACCGGATAATGCGTCTTCAAATATGCAGTGTGATAGGCGAGCAGGGCATAGGCCGCGGAGTGGGACTTGTTGAATCCGTATCCGGCGAACTGGGCCATGAGATCGAAAATCTTTTCGATCTTCCTGGGAGGAAACTTGCGCTCGGCTGCGCCTTTGACGAAGCGTTCGCGCTGCTGGGCCATTTCCTCGGCCTTCTTTTTGCCCATGGCGCGGCGGAGCAGGTCGGCTTCACCGAGAGAATATCCGGCGAGGCGGTTGGCGATCTGCATGACCTGTTCCTGATAAACGATGACGCCCAGCGTTTCCTCGAGGATCTCTTTCAGTTCAGGCAATTCGTATTCGACTTTTTTGCGGCCATGTTTGCGGTCAACGAAGTCGTCGATCATCCCGCCCTGAATCGGACCGGGGCGGTAGAGCGCGTTCAGAGCGGTGAGGTCTTCGATCGAATTCGGCTGATATTTACGCAGGACGTCGCGCATGCCGTGCGACTCAAACTGGAAGACGCCGGAGGTTAGTCCCTTGTGGAAGACCTTTTCGTAGGTCTCCGGATCCTGGAGTGGTATGTCATCGAGATTGAGCGGAACCGGTTTTGGCCAGTTTTGGTCGCTGCTGAGAACAGGCATTCCGGCGCCGTTACTATGCGTTTGTGCAATCAGCTTCAATGCGTCGGTCAGAATCGTGAGGGTAGTCAGCCCGAGGAAGTCCATCTTCAACAGGCCCATCTTCTCGATGGCGACCATGTCGTAGGCGGTGACGATTTCGTCGTTCTTGGTGCGATGTAGAGGAACGAGATCTGTCAGTGGGCGCGGCGAGATTACGACTCCGGCGGCGTGCACTCCTGAGTTGCGGACCAAGCCTTCGAGCTTCAGCGCGGTGTTGAGCAACTCCTTGATCTGCGGATCTTTCTCATAGGCCTCGTGCAGTTGCGGAGAGTCTGCGATCGCCTGATCGAGCGTGATGTTGAGCTGCGTCGGGACCATCTTGGCGATGCGGTCGACATCGGCGTAAGGAATGTCCATAGCGCGGCCAACGTCTTTGATCGCTGCTTTAGCCGCCATGGTGCCGAAGGTGATGATCTGGGCGACGTTGTCGCGGCCGTATTTCTGCGTGACGTAGTCGATGACCTCGCCGCGGCGGTTCATGCAGAAGTCGATGTCGATGTCGGGCATCGACACGCGCTCGGGGTTCAAAAAGCGCTCGAAGAGCAGTTCGTTCTGCAGAGGGTCGATGTCGGTGATGCCGAGCGCGTAGGAAACGAGCGATCCGGCGGCCGATCCGCGGCCGGGACCGACGGGGATGCCGCGCTCTTTCGCGTAGCGGATAAAATCCCAGACGATCAGGAAATATCCAGGAAACTTCATCTGCTGGATGATGCCCAACTCGCGTTCAAGCCGCTGCTCATAGTCGGTGAGCGAGTGCTTGAGGCGGCCTTGCTCGTGCTGCTTGCGCAGGGTTTCAAGACGGCGGGCGAAGCCTTCGCGAGTGACGTGGACGAAGTAGCTGTCGATCGTGTATCCGGGCGGGACCTCGAACTCGGGGAACGGGCTTGGGACCTTTTTTATTTCGAGGTGGCAGCGCTCGGCAATGTCGAGGGTCCGCGTGAGAACTTCGGGCGAATCCTTGAAGACGCGGTACATCTCATCATGGTTCTTGACGAAGAATTGCGTGCCATCGAACTTCATTCGCGCCGTGTCGCGGATTGACTTGCCCGTCTGTATGCAGACCATGACGTCCTGAGCGTGGGCGTCGTCTTCGCAGAGATAATGGCTGTCGTTGGTTGCGACGAGGGGCAGGCCGAGGTCTTTTTCGAGCTTGAACAGGCCGGGATGGATGCGGTGCTCGAGTTCGAGTCCCTGATCTTGAATTTCAAGGAAGAAGTTCTCTTTGCCGAAGATGTCGGCAAAAGTGGCGGCGGCGGTGCGGGCGGCTTCGTAGTTGTTCTCGACCAGGCGCTCGGCGACTTCGCCTTTGAGGCATCCCGATAGGCCGATCAGTCCACGGGAGTGTTGCGCCAGAAAGCTCTTGCTGACCCGCGGCTTGTAGTAGAAACCATGAAGCGACGCTTCAGAGGTGATTTTGACGAGGTTGCGGTATCCCTCTTCGTTTTCGGCTAGCACGAGCAGGTGATTGTAGGTGTCGCCTTCTGGAGCGGCGCGGTGGTCGTCCTTTTTGCAGACGTAGAGTTCGCATCCGACGATCGGCTTGACTCCATGCTTGTGGGCGGCGTTGACGAAATGGACCGCGCCAAAGATGTTGCCGTGGTCGGTCATGGCCACGGCAGGCATGCCGAGCTTGCTCACGTGCTCACAGAGTTTTTCGACGTCACATGCGCCATCGAGCAGGGAGTAGTCAGTGTGCAGATGCAGGTGGACGAATTGCGACATGGGAGAATTGAGTAATTGGGTAATTTTGTAATTTAGTAATTTAGTAATTGAAAGGCCCGCTTCGCCTTGCAAAGACCTGGTTCGCTCGCTCTTTCAGTTTATCGCAGGGAGGGCGGAGGAAGGATGTGGAGGGCTGTGCGGAATTGGGCTGCTTACGCTGTTTTCGGCAGGGTTACGAACATAGGTGGAGGTACCGCGCGGTTTTGGTTGTGCGGTTCTAGTCCGCGCCAGCCCCTGCCGCCAATGCCTTCTGCAGCAGCTTTCGAGCTTGGCTGATCAGTTCGGCGACTTCGAATGGCTTCACGAGGCAGGGGACGTTGTTTTCCTGGAGGAAGGTGCGTCCGTCGCCGGGTTCGACGCTATTGGAGAACGTGTAGAGGATGTGGCCTTCCATGGTGGAGCAGTTTTCCCTGAGCCACGAATAGGATTCCTTGGCACCCCAGGGGCCGGACAGCTTGCCGTTCATGATGACGGCGTCGAATGGCTCTGAAAGGAGACGGGTTTTTACGTCCTGCGCGGTTTTCGCCGTGACGACCGTAGCTCCGGCACCGCCAAGAACGTCGCGCTCGAATTCAAGAACGGCTTCCTCTTCTTCGACCAGAAGCACGCGGCCATGGATCGCGCCTTCGTGTACGCGCGCGACGGGTTTGGACTCTTCTGCTTCCGGCTTGGCAGATTCGACTGCCGGCAGCTTGACTTCGATGACGGCTCCGCCTTCCGGGCCGTTATTCGCAGTGATGTCTCCGCCATGCTCCTTGATGATTCCGTAGCAGATGCTCAGGCCAAGGCCCGTGCCTTTGCCGACGCTCTTGGTCGTGTAGAAGGGATCGAAGATGCGTTTCGGGTCTTTGATTCCGGCGCCATCGTCGGCGAACTGGGTGCAGATGTTTCCGCTCTGGTTGTATATGCGGATGCCGAGATTGCCTTTGCGTCCGGTTTCGAGCACCGCATCGACGGCGTTGTTGATAATGTTCAGGAACACCTGCTCGATCTGGTGCGCATCGGCGACGACTAAAGCGGGTTCGGACGGACTTTCGAGCTCGACCTTGATGTTGTTGATTTTGAGATCGTAGTCGCGCAGGGCAAGGGTCTCGTCGAGAACCTTGCGGATGTCGACTTCGTCGCGCTGCGGCTTGCGCTGCCGGGCGAATGAGAGCAGATTCTGGACGACGCGATGCGTGCGCTGTGCCTGCTTGAAGAGCTTGCCGACGTAATCCTGCGCGCGTTCATTCAGGCCCTCGGTTTCGAGAAGCTGCGCGTAGCCGAGAATCGCGGTCAGCGGATTGTTGAGTTCGTGGGCCACGCCGGCGATAAGCTGTCCGACGGCCGACATTTTCTCGCTCTGCAGCAGCTGCTCTTGCGTCTTGCGCAGATCTTCGTAGGCGCGGCAGGTTTCTTCATAGAGCCGGACTTTTTCGATTGTCGTGGCCAGCTGGCGGCTGATGGCGACAAGCAGGTTCTCGTCGTTGCTCGAATATTCGTATCCGGCCTGATTGCACAGGCCCATGATTCCCACCGGGCTGTCTTTTCCCCAGAACAGGACCCAGATCCAGGAGCGGTCGGTGTCAGAGCGAAGGAATTCTGACACATGCGGCGGAAGGTGCGGCATGTACTCGGCCGTGAGGACTTCGGCGCGCGAACGCATGACAAGATCGCCGAATCCGTCGGCAAATGAGATTTCGGCGGCGCGGGCCTTGTCACGATTGCGTGGTCCCCAGATGGCGCGTCGGCGATAGGTCGGCTGGTCGGTATCGGAAAGATAAACCGTGCCGCTCTCGGCTCCGAACAGCGTGACCACCTGTCGGAGCGTTAAGTTGAGAATTTCGTCCAGGTCGAATGATTGCGCGGCCACCACCGCCATGGCGTTCAGCGCGTTGAGTTCGCGGTTGCGGCGGCGCATTTCGTCTTCGGCGCGGCGCTTCTCGGTGGTGTCGAGAACGAATCCCTGATAGCGCTGGATGTTGCCCGTGGCATCACGCGTGGCGAAGCTGCTTTCGACCGCCAGCAGCAGCGTGCCGTCTTTGCGGCGCAGGGTAACTTCGAAATTGCGGACGTAGTTGTGGGTTTCGATTTCTTGCCGGAACGCATCGCGCTGCTTGGGATCGACGCAGATTTCAGTGTCGAGGTTCAGCACCAGCAATTCGTCACGGTTGCTGTAGCCGAGCATGTGGACAAATGCGTCGTTGCAGTCGATCAACTTGCCTTTGGGATCAGCGACGTAAACACCTTCCTGCACCTGCTCGAATAGAAGCCGATATTTCTCTTCGGCAGAGCGGCGCTCGGTGATGTCGCGGACGACGTGGATCGTGCCTTTTTGCGGGCTTCCTTGCTCGGTGTAGGACGAAGTCGAGACGACCGAAAAGCCGCCAAAGCAAGGATCGGCGCCTTCGGTGAATTCCTCGTCTCCGACCATCGAGCAGTAAGGGCAGCCCTTCCAGTCGCCAAAAGTGTGGGGAAGCGCCGCCTCGCAGGAACTGCCAATGACATCCGCCGCGGCTTTGCCCAGTTGTTCGAGCAGAACCTGGTTAGCCTTGATGATGCGGAAGTCGGCATCGTGCGCCAGAATGACGTCGTGGACGGAGTCGAATGTGTTCATCCACTGGCGCTGCGAACGCAACACCTGCTCAAGCAAGCGGAAGTTTTCGATCGCCACAGCGAGCTGCTTGGCGCAAGCCTGGAGGAACTCGAGCTCCTCGGCGGTCCATTGTCGGCTGCCGGAAAGGCCCAGCATCAGCAATCCAACCGGCGCTTTGTTGCCAATTACGGGAACCGTGATGAGCTGATGGATTTTCTGCTCGGTCAGCGATTCTTTGGATTCCTGCTCCGATTTCTCCCGCTTGGCGATTTGTGGTGAAGTCTGTTCCAGCAGTTTCGAAGTGGCATCGGCAACGGGGATGAATCCGGAGTCGCGCAGGAAGTCCGAGGACAATCCGACGGCGTGCGTAGCAACCAGGTTTCCGCTTTCCAGAAGCCGGAACCACGCAGCGCGGACTCGCATCGTCCCGCGCAGTTTTTCTACCGCACACTGGACGACATTGCCGTACTGCTGGGCGGTGGCGATGCTCTGCGCGATCGCCTGCATGGCCTCCAAACGGCGGGTGCGAGCGCGGGCTTCATCGAAGGCCAGAAGCAATATGCCAAGAGCCAAAACGATTTCTGCAGCGATATAGGCGCTAAAAGGGATTGCGTCGGCGAATCCCGGCCAGGAAAGATGAAGCGTCGGCAGACAGATCGCGACGATCCATGCCGGAAATTCCCACCGTCCGCGGCGGGCTCGAACTAATGCGACTGCCGCAGTTAGCAGGACAATCCGATAGGCCAATTCCAGGGCCATGCGGACGGGCAGGGAATCGGGCCAGAGCAGCACGCGGGCTCCGGCAAAGCCGACGAGCACGGGCGTGATGACCATCAAAGGCAGCAGCAGGTCGCGCCCGCGCGTATAACGTAAGACCGCCCCGGCTAGGAGGCCGACGGCGAGGACGAACGTCCCCTGAACGACAACGGCATCGAACGGAGCGGGGATCCGGCCGGCAAAAAAGCGCTCACCGAGCCCGGAAATGACCAGGCTGAGCCATCCCAGAGTCCAGATTTTGAGGTAGTTCTCGCGGAATGAACGCAGGGCAAGCAGCGACGCGCCGAGCAGAATCAGCAGAGCCAATTCCGAGGCGGAAGGTCTCGGAAGTCCGAGCCTTGCGACCGTGTTCCAGATCGACCAGAGGGATGCGTTCATTGCGGTGGCAGACGTAGGTCCGCCCTGCTCCTGAATATCATGGCCCGGAGGATTCTCGATGGAGATTCCGGACCTCAATGATTACTTTCGGAATCTCGCGAAATAGTTACAATCGCCGATAGACTTTCGTGCACACTCCTATGGCTGATCGAATTCTAGTGGTGGACGACGAAGAGCCGATTCGGGAAATTGTCGCTTCCATGCTCGGAACCGCGGGATACCTCTGTAAACAAGCGGGATCCGGAATGGAAGCGCTGGCGGTTCTGACCTCCGGGGAAGAATTCGAACTGATGCTGTCGGACCTGATGATGGCCGACCTCGACGGCATTGGTCTGCTGGAGCGGACGAAGGAAAAATATCCCGACATGCCGGTTGTGATGGTTACCGCGGTCCACGACATTTCGGTGGCCCTGGCGGCTATCCGAAACGGCGCCTACGACTACCTGCTGAAACCGTTCGAGCGCGAGCAACTGCTTAACACCGTCAGTCGCGCGCTGGAAAACCGGCGCCTCAAGGTCGAAAATAGGACTTATCAGACGAATCTGGAATCGCTGGTCAAGGCACGTACGGAGCAGTTGCAGGCCACGGTGCGGGAGTTGGAACGTTCCTACGACATCACCCTGCAGGCCTTGGGCGATGCGCTCGATTTGAAAGATCGCGAGACTGAAGGACATTCGCGTCGTGTGACGGCTTTCACCATGGCGATTGCGCGTGCGATGGGATTGCCCTCCGAAGCGGTGGCAACGATTGCGCGCGGAGCGTTCCTGCACGACATCGGCAAAATGGCGATTCCCGACCACATTCTGCGCAAGCCGGGAAAGCTCGATCCGGACGAGACCGCAATCATGCGCGAGCATTGTTTCAAGGGTTACCAGATCGTGAAGAAAATTCCATTTCTCGCAGAGGCTTGCGACATCATTTATTCGCACCAGGAGCGATTTGACGGGACGGGTTATCCCCGGGGCCTGAAGGGCGAAGAGATTCCGCTGGGAGCGCGAATCTTTTCTGTCGCCGATACGCTAGACGCGATCACGTCAGATCGTCCTTACCGTGCCGCGAGATCGCTCCTCGAGGCGCGCAAAGAGATTCAGGATTGGGCCGGGCGCCAGTTCGATCCGGAAGTAGTGGAAGTTTTCCAGAAGATGCCCGACGAGATTTTTGAAGAGTTACGCCGCGCGATCAGCGCCCAGACCGGACCTCTGGCGTATTCCGCAGGCGCCAAGGATTAGTCCTTCCCCGGGGCAAGTCGAAAGGCCGGAGTTCGTACCTCGTTCTCAAAGGCCATAAATCGTGAACGCATCGCGATATCCAAAGCTGCTGGCGACTGCTGCTGCCATTCTGATGGCGGTGCTAGCAGGGGCCTGCGCGTTCTTGCCCCCCGGTTTTGTTCTGACGGGCGCCAGCGATGTGATCGGCGGGTTGCTGATGCTGTTCGCCCTGATTGCGTTCGCCGTAAACGGCATGGCGATCCGGGGGCGCATGCGGTGGTTCTGGCTGCTGCAGTCCGCGGGTTGGGCGCTTTGGCTGACAGATCAGGTCTGCTGGATCATCTACGATCTTTTCTTGCAGCGAAAGATGCCGGCGATGTTTCCCGGAGACGCATTGTTGTTCCTTGCAGGGGCACCCATGATTGCCGGTTTGTTGCTCCGGCCGCACCGTCAGCCTGAAGAACGAAGCGCGCGGCTCGGCATTCTGGATTTCCTGCTGGTGCTCCTCTGGTGGCTCTACGTCTATATTGCGTTCGTCGTCTGCTGGCAATATGTGTCGCCCAATCTGGATGCCTATAACCGAAACTTCGATTTTCTAAGTGGGGCAGAGACGGTGATCTTTGCGGTGGTTCCGTTCATTTTCTGGCTTGAAACTTCCGGGGCATGGAAAAAGTTCTACGCGGCGTTTTGCGGGGCAGTTGTCTTCAACGGAATCGCTTTCTATGTTTTGAATCGGGCGCTCGAGAAGGATCTCTACTTCACGGGGAGTTGGTACGACATTCCCTACAGCGGGTCATTTGCCGTGTTCATCTCGGTGGCGGTGTACGGGCAGAAACTTGTACCGGGGCAGGAGGCTGAAGCGGGTGATTCCTACGCCTGGTGGATGTCGAATCTGGCGATGGTTGCGGTGCTGTCGCTGCCTATCAGCGCGTTCGTTGCGCTGCTTGACCCTAGGCTGCCGCACGAAGCTGCGAATTTCCGCGTGCTGGTTACCCTTGCGACCATGTTTGTGATGGCGCTGCTGCTCTTCATTCAGCATCGCCGACTCAATTGGGAGTTGCTCCGGACCAATGTGGTTCTGGAGGAAGCGTCGTTGACCGATCCTCTGACGGGAATCCGCAATCGCCGCTTCTTTTCGGCGACGATCGAAGGAGATGTCATGCAGGCGTTGCGCTCGCATGCCGACGGGCACGACTCCCATACGCGCGATCTCGTGTTTTATTTGGTGGACGCTGACAACTTCAAAGAGGTCAACGACCGCTATGGCCATGATGTCGGGGACAAGGTATTGATGGAGATGGCGCGCCGCCTGAGTTCTTCGATCCGCCACTCCGATATTCTCGTGCGATGGGGCGGAGAGGAATTCCTGATTGTTTCGCGCTATACCGATCGCGCCGAGGCCGAACTGCTGGCGCAGCGCGTGCTCTCAGCGGTTGCCGATACTCCGTTCCAGGTGAGCGAGTCCGGAGAAACGATCATCCGCACATGTTCCCTTGGATGGGCGGCCTTTCCGTGGTCCCATGAGAATCCACGGGCGGTATCGTATGAAGAAGTCCTTACGATTGCCGACCGTGCCCTCAGCCGCGCCAAGCAGTCGGGAAAAAATCAAGCGGTCGGCATGCAGCCCGCCACGGGTACGTGTCCTGCGATAACCGTTGCCGGATTGCATTCATCTTCCCTGCAGGTTGACTTGCTTGCCGTGGCCGGCCCCCAGCGCCTCTGAACACTGCAAGGTTCACAGCATCGACCGTTCCCGTTTAAGAGGAATACTCTGTAGATATACGCGATTCTTTGCCATCTGGGAGTCGGCTGGAGGTAAGTATGAAATTGGCAGGGTTTCTTTTCTTCTTCATCGTTCTCGCAACGAGCTTTGCTTTCCCGCTGGATCACCCCAATGTAACGGCGCAGCCGAACACCGTGTATGTCGGCGCAGACGGCAAGTATGAAGCTGCTCCCGATACGGCGGAGATTCAGCTCAACATTTCGGTGCAGGACGACAGTTCGCAGGCGGCCTACCAGCGGGCGTCGAAAAATGTGGAGCAAGTGCGGGATGTGCTCCGGAATAACGGTCTTGATCCAAAAATGGCGACGGTTGGATTTTTCTCGGTGCAGCCTGTTTACGAATGGAAACCGAAGCAGCACGTCGTAGGATATCGGGTCACCACGGACGTCACGCTCAAACTGAAGGACTTTTCGAAGGTGGGACCGATTACGCAGCAGCTTGCAGATGCCAATGTCAGCGAAACACAGAACCTGACTTACATTCTCGAGAATATGGACGAGGCGAAGGATCGCGCCGTGCAGGATGCATACCGCCGTGCGCGGAATTACGCGGATACGATCGCGCGAGCCAGCGGGCGGGTGTTGGGTGAGCTTTCATACGCTTCCGTGGATACATTTGAGAACGCGCCGCGGCCGATCATGGCACGAATGGCACGTCCGATGGCGGCGATGGCGAATGCGGCACCAGCGCCGACTGAGGAATTCACCCCCCAGACCGTAACGGTTACCGCGCACGTGAATGCGGTATTCACGTTGAAGTAAAGCGCAGGTTCAGAGAACGGCAGGCTCCGGATTCGATTTGGGAGGAACTGCCGCCACGGGATCGACCTGCAGCGTGAGCCCGTCGACCTTCTTCACTACCACGAACTGTCCCTCCGAAAGTGCGGAGGAAGAAACTGCGTCCCAGAGTTCGCCGTGAACCATTACCTTTCCTTTGGGCGATAGAGCCGTCTGCGCGACGCCGGTTTCACCGACAAGTCCCTGTTCTCCCGTGACAACCTTATTGCGGCGAGCTTTGAGGGCGATTGTCATCAGGAAAGCGGTGATCAGCCCAAACGGGATGCTCACGGCCAGGGAGGTCACGAGGCTAACCCGAAGCTGCGGAACTGGCGCATCGACGAGAAGAAGTCCGCCCAGAGTCAGCAGCACAATTCCCCCGATCGTGAGGACTCCATGGCTGGTGAACTTTGCTTCGGCCGCGAACAGTGCAAAGGCCCCTAGGATTAAGGCGATCGCGGCAAAGCGCACGGGCAGAAGATTCAGAGCGAAAGCCGCGACGAGAATGAAGACAACTCCGATCGTTCCGGGGATTACCGCTCCCGGATGATTGAATTCGATGTAGAGCGCCAAGGCACCGATGACCAGCAGCAGAAAGGCTAGATTCGGGTCCATCAGCGTGTCAAGGATGTGCTCTTTGAGGGTCATTTCATAAAGAACAATTGGCTGGCCGACGAGATCCAGCGTGGCTGTCTGGCCGTCGAAGCGCTTGAAGGACTTCCCCTGCATCTGGCGGAAGAGATCTTCCGGATTTGAGGCAACGTAATCGATCAGATGATTCGTGAGAGCTTCCTGGTCGGTGTAGGACTTCGATTCACGGACGGCGCTCTCGGCAGCTTCGACGTTGCGTCCGCGCTGCGAGGTGAAAGAACGGATGAGTGCGGCGGCATCGTTCTCGATCTTGCGGTTCATCTCATCGTCGGGTTTTACCTGCACCGGACCGATGAATGTAACGGGATGCGCGGCTCCGGCGGCGGTCCCCGGAGCCATGGCGGCGATGTCGGCAGATTCGAGTATGAAAATTCCCGCTGAGCCGGCATGGCCGCCAGTGGGCGTCACGTAGACGATCACCGGAACCGGGGAGCTGGTAATTTTCTTGATGATCTCGCGAGTCGATGTGACCAGGCCGCCGGGAGTATTCATTTCGATCAGGACTGCCTGCGCCTTCGTGCGGCTTGCCTCATCGATGGCGCGGCCGATGTATTCGGCACTGATGGGCTGAATCGTGTCGTCGACAACAACCTTGACGACTTCCCCAGTTGCGGAAAACGAAAGAAGGGCGAGGAGTGCGATTCCTAGAAAGATGCAGCGCGAGATAGCAGATGTCATAGTATTTGCGCGCAGGCGCAACAGTGAGCAGCCAGTTGCAGCCCGCTCAACGCTATTTCTATTTTCCACCTATTTCTGCGATGCGGCAGGAGATTCTTCGTCTGCCGGCTCGATGGGTAAGGGGCGCTCGGTGGACATTGGTGTCCATCCCGGGAGGTACGTGCTGCCCGTAATCAGTCGTGCTCCGCGCTCGTAAGTCACGTACGACCACGCCCACTGAATAAAGACCAGCAGCCGATTGCGGAATCCGATGAGGAAGAAGATGTGCACGAACAGCCACGATAACCAGGCGACGTAGCCAGAGATGTGGATGCGTCCGAACTCCGCGACGGCGGCGGCGCGGCCGATTGTGGCGAGGCTGCCCTTATCCCAGTAATGAAATGTGGGGCGTTCTACCAGGCCACGGCCATCGTGCCCGGGATGCGAGATGCGCGAGCGATCTGAGTGGGTTTCGACTTCGGATCGAATCAACTTGCCGACGAATTTTCCTTGCTGGATCGCGACCGGTGCCACGCCTGGCAGTGGTTTGCCGTGATCATCTTTGGCGGCCGCGAGATCGCCAATGACAAAGACTTCCGAATGCGCGGCAACACTTAAGTCGGGTTGTACCGGAACTCGTCCCGCGCGGTCGACAGGCAACCCGAGGCTTTTGCCGAGAGGTGAAGCGGCGACGCCCGCGGCCCAAAGGATGACAGTGGCGGGAAGCCGCGTGTTGCCCAGATAGACGGCTCCGGCTTCGACTTGCGTGACCATTGTCGAAGTGCGAACCTCGACTCCGAGATGCCGGAGTTGCTGCTCGGCACTGCGCGACAAATCTTCCGAATATGTCGGAAGAACTCGCGGCCCGCCTTCGAGGAGAACAATGTGCGTGCGAGATGGATCTATGGAACGGAATTCGTGAGCGAGGGCATGCCGGCTGATTTCAGCTAGCGTGCCCGCGAGTTCGACGCCCGTGGGGCCTCCTCCGACGACAACGAAGTTGAGCTGCGATTCGGTTTCTCCGGCCGCCGCATCACGCTCCGCTAATTCGAACGCCAGCAGAACACGCCGGCGAATTTCGAGGGCATCTTCAATTGTCTTGAGGCCGGGCGCAAAGGGCTCCCAGTCGTCGTGCCCGAAATAGGAATGACCGGCTCCGGCGGCGACGATCAGGTAGTCGTACATGATTTCGACTTCGGGCGTTTTGACGATGCAATGGGGGATGTCGATTCCCGTCACTTCGGCCATCAACACTTCGATATTTTTGTACGAGCGCAAGATCGACCGGATAGGCGCAGCAATCTCTCCAGGCGACAGCCCGGCGGTTGCGACCTGATAGAGCAAAGGCTGAAATGTGTGATAGTTCCTGCGGTCGATTAATGTCACATGGACAGGAGCGTTGCCCAAGGCACGGGCTGCCTCCAGGCCGCCGAAACCTGCCCCGACAATTACCACGCGAGGTGCAAGTTGATTCTTCATCTTGCTGATCCTGTCTCCGCTATATAAGATTCACGCGATGGCAGACGGTTCCATAAGTTCTTCTGCTGAGGTTTCGCGAGGAAATCCGGCTCCCGTTTGGGCTCGATGGATTCTGCCTTCGGCCGCCGATCTTATCTTTATTGCGGTGCTTACGGTGCTGACCTTCACCGCGCTTTCGGTGCGCCTGCTGGGAGATGCCGGAATTGGATGGCACATCCGCACCGGGCAACAAATTCTTGCCATCCATGCGATTCCGCGAGTCGATCCGTTTTCTGCGTCGATGGCCGGTAAGCCATGGTTCGCCTGGGAATGGCTCTATGACGTCGCGGCGGGTTGGCTCGATCACGTTGCCGGGCTCAATGGTGTCGTGTGGCTTACGGCGTTCGTAATTGCTGCAACGTTTGGGTGGCTGTTTAGACTGCTGGTGATCCGGGGCACAAATTTCTTTTTGGCATTGGTTCTCACGTTGCTGGCGCTTTCGGCCTCAACAATTCACTTTCTCGCCCGTCCGCATGTCTTGAGCTGGCTGTTTACGCTGGCCTGGTTTTGGATTCTCGATTTATCGGAACGCAACGCGCTGGCGGGAATTCACGTTCGGCGCGACCGTATTTTGTGGTTGCTGCCTGTTCTGATGATGATCTGGGTGAATGTGCATGGCGGGTTCCTGCTGGGATTTGTGGTTTTGGGAATTTTCTGGGTATCGGCGTTGTGGAGTTACCTGACTGCGAAAGAATCCCGACTCGAATCCATCGTGCTCCGGGTGGCCGCCGGAAAACGCGTACGAAGGCTCACCTGGGTTGGCATGCTTTCGATTCTGGCGAGCCTGGTGAATCCCTACGGATGGAAGCTCTACCAGCATATTTACGGTTACTTGACTGATAGCTTCCTGATGGATCACATCGACGAATTCCAGTCACCGAACTTTCACGGAATCGCCCAGAAATGCTTTCTGTCTCTTCTTCTCATTGCCCTGGCAGCGCTCGCTGTGCGAGGTCGTCAGTCGCGGCCAAGCAGCATTCTGGTCGCGTTATTCGCGGTGTATGCGGGGCTCACCGCCTCGCGGAATTTGCCGATCTCGGCGATCTTGCTGGCGACGATCGTCGGGCCGCTGGTTCCGGCAATCGGAATTGGAGATCGATTTGCGGAATCGAAGTCCGCGATAGAGTGCGGATTGAAGCGACATTTGTGGCCTGCAATCGCGATCGTTGTGATTCTTGTGATTGCGATACATGGTGGACGCGTCGGATCCGATGAGATTATGAACGCGCATTTTGGTCCGAAGCGAATGCCAGTCGAGGCGGTGAATTATCTGCAAGCGCAGCATGTCGGTGGACCTGTGCTCGCGCCTGATTATTGGGGCGGATATCTGATCTACCGCCTTTATCCGCAAGTGAAGGTTGTGGTCGACGACCGCCACGATTTCTACGGACCTGAATTCCTGAAATCGTATGTGCGCATGATTCACGTCGATCAGGGATGGCAGGACTTCTTGAAAGAGCAGCATCCGCATAGCATTCTGCTCCCGCGCAACTCGGCGCTGGCAAATATTCTTCTCGTAACCAGCGGGTGGAAAGTCACCTATACGGATGAACTCTCGATCGTCTTCGTCTGGAGTGGGATTCCTGAACCGTACGACGGGGCATGATCTTTCCGGCGAGCGATCAACACAGGAATTGGTTTGTTCGGTCTGGCCTCGCGCTCCAGTCTGCACAGAATTTGCTGAAATGTGGTCAGCGCCGCCCGAGGCGGAATAATGCATTTCGGTCGTGCAAGCATTTCCAGCGATTGGGGGATGGAGGTAGCCAGCTGCGCCTCTAAGATGTACGGGTGAGGAATTGAGGTATACTTTTCTCCCCGCGGTTTGTGTTCGTTCGTGGTCTATGGGTGAGCGATTCACGCTCGATGTTGAGTCCTTCCAAAGATTGCTGGCGGCAGCTTGGGTGCTGCAGTGCGAACGCGATCGCAAAACCTCGCCGGACATCGTCGTAGCTGAGACTGGCGTGTTGCTGGGGCGCAAGGTGAACCGCATCCCCGCGAACTTTCCGATTCCTTCCCGCATTTTTGAGGCTGAGACCACGCAGAGTGCGGGCGCGAAATGGCGCCTTGAAGTTAGCGCCAGCGACGAACTTCCGACTCCGTTACAGAATGAGAGTTCTCCTATCGATGAGGTGCCGGTTCTGCGGCTAAAGTCTCCGTCTGTGCCAGTGCAGCCGGAGGTGAGCGGGGCACTGGCATTGGCTCCCGAGCGGCACGGCATTGCACAAGTGAACGCAATTCCGTTTCTTCTTGACCAATTAGAAGACGAGAGCGTTTGGGAGAAGGTTGCGCGGGCCTTGAAAGGCGCGGCTCGACGAGTACTCTGCACGCTTGGGGCATGGGTGGCGGTGTTGCGGCCAACTCTGCGCCCGAAGCGGATCATCCGCGGGCGTGCAGGGAAGCAACTGGCTCGTTATTGGGTTCCCGTATTTGTGCTGGCTGTGGGAATGATTTTGATTCCCCAGATCTCGAGCCGCGCGGGATGGTTAAGGTCGGTAAGGGCAGCGGCGCATTTTGCGGGAAGCGCGATGGGGGTCGGAAGGCCGCGGCCCGTATTGGAGACGAGTCACCTCCGGGTTACCGATACAGCGGAATGGGCTGTACTGGATCAGATGAGCCGGTTTGAGGTGCGAAACATGCGGCGCCGGGCCGAGTTTGGAGATGATACGGCCGCGCTCACTTTAGGCATGGCGTACGAGACTGGGCATGGCGTTCCGCAGAACTGCAGAGAAGGTGCGCGTTGGGTGGAACTCGCGGCGGAAGATGGAAATGCGGCCGCGGAGTACAACCTGGGGCTGCGATATCTTGGCGGAGATGGAGTCCGCGAAGATCGGGCGGAAGCGAGGACGTGGATCGAGGCGGCTTCGCAACAGGGGTACGCTCGGGCTACGGTGGTCTTGCAAAGTTCCGGGTTCTGATTCTCATCATGCGGTTGGGCGCACGAGTCGCAACGGATTGTACCTGCTTTCGTCCATTCTTGAGTGTCGATATAACTAAGAATAGAGTCCCTCCGTTTCTCGGCCATTTCCTTCCGGTCGAAGGATTTGCAACGTGTTGCGATAGCACGAGGGTTGCACGAAATCTGTAGAACTTGTGACAGGGGTCGTGAACAACCGTAACCATCGCGGTGTGGAGAAGCGGCATCAAAATGGAACCATGGAGTATCGGCGAAGAGTCTCGGTTACTGCGCTGTTGTGCGCGACGCTTTGCGTCATTGCATCGGCCCAGGGTCAGGGGCAAGAGCCGGCGAAGATCACGCGCCCGGATGGGAAACATCATCGGAAACACGGGCGGACGCTTGATTCCGACGAACGGCTGGCGGTACTGGCGGCCGCACTTGATTCGAAGATGCCGCGATATGCGGAGAGCGACTGCTCGCATCTGGTGCACGCGATTTATGAGCGCGCGGGATTTCCTTATGAGTACGCCGATTCCGACGATCTATATGAGGGAGTTGGCGGATTTGAGCGCGTGTCGAAACCCGAGCCGGGAGATCTGGTAGTGTGGCGCGGACATGCGGGGATTGTGGTTCGTCCGTCGCGGCATGTGTTTTACAGCTTCCTTCACGCGGGACCCGGAATTGATGACTACGAGAGTCGCTATTGGAAAGGGCGAGGCCAGGCGCGGTTTTACCGGTATGTGAAGAATTCTGCGTGCGCGGGATGCACACTGGCGCGGAAGACGGAGTGAAACCGGGGACGTACGTCAGTTCTGTTAGACGGGAGTGCGTTCCAACGTTGTTGGTTCGGCTGGTGGAGTGGAACTTCGAACCGCAGCCTGAGCCACAACCGGAGTGGCAGACGCAGCAGCGGTGGCGGCAGCATTCGCCGTCGAGGGAGCCAGGACGGGCCGCTTGATCGTGAAGCGTTGAATGCGGATCTCGCCGCGCTCGTAGACGGCCAGCAACGCGCTTACGGCTGCTGGATCAAGACGCTTGCCGGCCAAACCCTTGATGATCTGCAGCGCCTGCTCGGGCGTGTGCGCCTGCTGGTAGGGGCGATTTGTGGTGAGCGCGTCGAAGGTGTCGGCGACGGCGATCACGCGCGCCAGCATGGGAATCTGATCTCCCTTGAGGCCGTACGGATATCCACGGCCATCGAGGGCCTCGTGGTGCAACTCGATGCCGGGGAGCATTTCGGCAAGCTGCGTAACGGGACGCAGAATGTTCGCGCCCTTCGTCGTGTGCGTCTTCATCACTTCGAATTCTTCTTCGGTGAGTGCTCCAGGTTTTTTCAGGATGTGATCTTCGATGCCGATTTTGCCCACGTCATGGAGCTGGGCCGAGACCTGTAACGTTTCCATGAAGGTCTGATCGAACTTCATTTCTTTCGCGATCATCAGGGAATAGCGTGTAACGCGGTCGGAGTGGCCGCGGGTGTACGGATCTTTTTCGTCAACTGCGCCGGCGAGCATCTGGATGGAGCCCATGAACAGCGCGCGATTTTCGTCAGCAGCACGTTTGAGATCTTCGATGAAGCGTTCGAGTTCTTCCGACATGGTGTTGAAGGTTTGAGCGAGTTCTCCGATTTCGGTACGGCTCCACAACTGGACGCGCTGGGAGAAGTCTCCCCGGGCGAGCGCGCGGCTGGATTGCGTCAGGATGTGCAGAGGGTTGGTGATACGGCGCGCCGCGTAGATGCTGACTAGAATGCTGAGAAGAACCGCGACCAGAGCCAGCAGCCGTCCCATACGCTGCATGTCGTAGACGTCACTGTAGGCTTGACGGGTCGGTTTTTGGACGATCACAGCCCAGTCAAGTGAATTGACGGGACTGTAGGTGCCGAGCATCTCGACGTGGTTCGAGCCATTTTTGACGTCGAATTCCTTGGTCTCTGAGAAGAGTGCTTTGTTGCCGCGATCGACGAAGCTGCGCACAATGTCGAAATTTTTCATCTCCTGGCCGGTGGCGAATTCGGCGCTGGCGGCGGCGACGAGGCGTCCTTGTGAGTCGACGACATAAGGAGTGAGTCCTCCACCGCTGGCTTCCTGAAGGCGGCGAATCAGGAATTGCAGATCGACGACAGACGCGACCATCCCAAGAAAGCGGTTGCCATATTGCACCGGCGCGCTGACGAGAAAGACGGTGCGGGCATTCTTGCCTTCGCCGACAACCAGAGCTTGTCCGTTATAAACACGTCCGTCGCGGGCGGCCGAGTAGGCGCGTTCGAGCTCACGCTGGAGAAACGCGTCGGGAATAATGTTTCCCGAGAAAATTCCTTTAGCCTCTGAGTTAAGCAGTGTGGCGTAGGCGACATCGTCAGAAGAGGATACGAAGTTTTCAAGCAGGGCGCGGAGTTCGGGCGACTCCATGTTCTTGTCGCTGATGTCCCCGCCGCTGGAAATCTGGATGGCCGAGGAGAGATTGGCGAGCATCATCCGCTGCGAACGCTCGTGCTCTGCAAGATCGTCGGCAAGGGAGCGCGTGATGGTGTTCTGTAGCAATTTTTCGTTGGTCTTCAGGCGGTCGCGATTAATGGCTTCCACGCGCGTCGAGTAGAAGTACATCGGAATAATACTGATAGCCAGCAGCACGCCCAGGATGACGTAGAGAATCGGAATGCGCGCGTGATTGGACGTACGGGCGGACAAGTTTCTCCCTTCACTCGTCGCAGACGCCGAATGCGAAGTGGCTGCGTCTTTCACAGGGTATCTATGAAAGTTTATCGGGGAACGGGCGGAGATTCTGCAGAAGACGGGCTGGGCGGGGTTACGAAGGTACCGTGCGGGATGGTACGGATGGCGCGGGCTTGGAGCCCGCGCCACAGCGGCCGGAACGCCAGCTTATTGAGTCAGCTTTTTAAGGTCGCTCCAATGCACCAGGATAATGTGATTGTCTTCCAGCGCCTGTTTGAATTTGGGGCTGGTTATGACGTTGTAGTCGCGCTGGCGCCAGGCGGATCCGTAGTCGGGATGATCGACGGTAACGGCTTGCATCTCGGCGTCGTCGTGCGCGAGGTGGACGATCAACTCGGTCAGCCCAGGCTTCAGATTCCCGACGAGGTTCAGATAAAAATCTTCCCATCCGGCGGCCGGAACGTCAGGGCTCGCGATCAGAACGGAGTCGAGCATGATGTCTTTGTCGGTGAAGAGCGCTTTTATGTTAGGCGGAGCCTGGGGGCCGAGCGTCGCGAGGAACGGGAGTTTGTATTCGTGGGCGACCTTAACGTAGACGGCGGTCAGGTCAGGGCGCTCGAAAAGGACTCCCATATGGCTATCGACGTGAGTGGGATGAACGCCCATGGCGTAGGCGCGTTGGATCTGGGCGCGGATTTCGCGCTCGGCGTCTTCGGCTTTGATGTGCTGCACAGCGGGCTCGGTTTCGGGCCAGAGATATCCCGAGGGATCGAGTAGGCTCAGAACTTTGCTTACCTCAGAGACGGGGCCCCAGCGGTAGGTTTTCCATTCGCTGGTGAGGGTGAGGTGAAGTCCGAGATCGGCGGCGGGATGAGCCTTGGCGTAATCGGCCACCTCCGTCAGCCAGGGGCAGGGGACCATGATGCTGGCAGAGGTGGCTGCGCCGCGGTCGAGGGCGTCAAAGCTGGCGATGTCCTCGGAATGTGAGACGGCGAGGTCGTCGGCGTGGATGATCAGAAGTTTGGAGTCGGCCGGGTAGCCAAGGCGTTCGGCGACCGTTTTGGTTTGGGCAGAGGAGTAGGTTGCGCAGGCAAGAAGGATGAGAGCGGCCAGATAAGTTCGACTCATACAAGGCTCCCGGATGAGTTTTTTGAAACGGGAAAGAGTATCACGGAGTGAGGCTGTCTGGCGGTGAGCGGCGCTACGAGTGGCTTTCGCTTTTGCCGGTGCGCGTCATTAACTCCTGGATGGCATCGCGCGGGCTCTTGCCGTCGTGCAGGATGGCGTGCATCTGCTCGGTGATGGGCATTTCGATTTCGCGGGAGCGGGCGAGTCCGACGGCGGCTGTGGTGGTGAAGACTCCTTCGGCGACCATGCCGTGCATTCCCGCGATGATCTCTGGAAGCTTCTTGCCCCTGCCGAGTTCTACGCCGACGCTGCGATTGCGAGAGAGGCCTCCGGTGCAGGTGAGGACGAGGTCGCCGAGCCCGGCGAGACCGGCCAGAGTGTCGGAGCGGCCACCGCAAGCCACCGTGAGGCGGGTCATCTCGGCGAGGCCGCGCGTGATGAGGGCGGCGACGGAGTTGTGTCCGAGGCCGAGGCCGTCGCAGATTCCAGCGGCGATGGCGATGATGTTCTTGAGAGCACCGCCGAGTTCCACTCCGACGACGTCGCGATTCGTGTAGACGCGAAAACTGGGGTCGCTGAATTCCTTCTGGACAGTGCGCATCAGCGCCGAATCGTGCGAGGCAATGGTGATGGCGGTGGGATCTCCGCGGGCAACTTCCTGAGCGAAAGATGGTCCGCTGAGCGCGCCGATGGCCCAGGTGTGTTCGCGGCGTAGAACGGTGGAAATCACTTCGGTCATGCGGAGGAGCGATCCTTCTTCAAGGCCTTTGGTGGCGCTGACGATCAGTGCCCGAGGGTTGATCAAGGGGCGCATTCGTTCGAACAGGGGGCGGCAGTGTTGGGAAGGCATGACGCTGACGATGATCTCCGCGCCCTCGAGCACAGCGGCGGGGTCGTTGCTGGCGGAGACGGAATCCGGGATCGGGCGCCCAGGCAGGAATAATTCATTGATGTGTCTCTCGGCGATCGAGCGGCAGACTTCGGTTTCATGTGCCCAGATGCGGACGTTGTGCGTGCCTTGGCGTCCTAGGACAATAGCAAGGCCTGTGCCCCAGGCACCGGCTCCGATGATGGCGATCTGGCTCATACGCGTTTTGCACCCAAACAGTTTTCTGTACCGGCGAGCAAGCGACGGATGTTCTGGTGATGTTTCCCGATGATCAGCAGCGATGATAATGCTGTGAAAAGGACTGCGAGCCAGGAATCACCGTATTGATGCAGCACCCGCAGAAATACGGGGAAGGCGGCGACGGCGATGATCGATCCGAGCGAGATGTAGCGGAAGAGTAAGACGAGGACGACGAAGATGACGACAGAGATGAGCACAGCTTTGGGAGCGATCATAATGAAAGAGCCGAGTCCGGTGGCCACGCCTTTGCCGCCGCGGAACTTTAGCCAGATGGGGAAGAGATGTCCGGCGATGGCGCACAGAGCGGCCAGAGAAATCATCGAATAAAGATTCGTGTAGTTGGCATGTTGACGCGAGAGGTTTGCGGCGAGAAAGACGGCAGCTGAGCCCTTCAGCGCGTCAAGCAGGAGCGTCAGCACGCCGAGCGCAGGAGATTTGCGGGCGACGTTGGTGGCGCCGATGTTGCCGCTGCCGGAGCGGCGCACGTCTTCTCCGCGGAAGATGCGGACGAGAATGTAGCCGAATGGGATTGAGCCCAACAGGTAACTCGTGGCGGCGATTAGGAGGACGGTCGTCATTTTTCTGGTGACGGCGGCGCGGGCGTTGCCCCTTCGACTTCGCGCAGGGCAGGCTCGCGCGACAGCCGGCGAGACGCCAGCGCTACTTTGGCCGGCGTTGTATCGGCCGGGGTTACTTTCGCGACGGCGTTACTGCAACGGAAATCTTTCCAGTTTCGTGTACTTCGATCCTTTCGGCGAGAGTTGGCTTTGATACAGAAAGAACTCGCGGGGCGTCATGATACCAAACTCGGGCGATGGAAGCGCGGCGAGCTTTTCCTGCAGGTGTTTGAATACGCGATTGGGCTTGTCTTCTCGGCGGCGGCGCGGCGAGCCGGATCCTCCTGGGCCGCGCGCGAGCGTGAGATGCGGGCTGAAAGCGCGGTCTTCTTTGGGGATGCCGAGTGCGGGCATCTTTTCGTCGATTGCGGCGGCTAACGTTGCGAGTTCGGGGCCGGCTTGCATGCCAATCCAGAATACGCGTGCGGACTTGGTTGTGGGGAAGAAGCCAAATCCCTCAAATCGGATTTCAGATGCGGGAACGGCGATCTGTGACAAAGCTTGTTTCAGCGGCGGCAGCGCGGATTCAGGTTGCTCTCCGATGAACTTGAGCGTGACGTGGAGCGATTCGGCATGCACCCAGCGCGCGTCGGGCGCAAAGTTGCGTACGCCTTCGACAAAGCGCGCAATGCGCTCGCGTATTGCATCGTCGATGTCGAGGGCGAGGAAGAGGCGCATAAAGAAGCTTTGAGCAATAAGCAGGGAGCGATGAGCAATGAGCAAAAAACGCTGTGGTTCAACTCATTGATCATCGCTCACTGCTCATTGCTGGTTTACATCAATTTCCTTCTTACCATATCCAGAGCCATGGTGGAGGCGAAGCGGCGGATGCGTTTGCGGTCTCCGGGGAAATTGCGCTGGACCACTTCGGTTCCGGAATCGCTGGCCACCGCGTGAAAGACCAGGCCAACGGGCTTTTCCGGCGAGCCTCCTGCGGGGCCGGCGACTCCGGTGATGCCTACGCCGAGTGTGGATTCGCAGCGGTAGCGGATGCCTTCGGCGAGGGCAGCGGCGACTTCGCGGCTCACGGCTCCGTGGCGGTGAATCATTTCGGCGGGCACTCCGGCGAGTTCGGTTTTTAATTGATTCGAATAAACAACGGCTCCGCCGACAAAATAGCGCGAGCTGCCGCTGATAGAAGTGATGCGTTCGGCGAGCAGGCCTCCTGTGCAGGATTCGGCGAGCGCGAGAGTCGCGTTGCGCATCTGCAGCCAGTAGCCAACGATCTGCTCCAGCGATTCGCCGTTGCGCGAGTAGACAGCATCTTCGAGTTCGTCTTCGACGAGCCCCGCAACTTCATCGGCGCGAGCCTGGGCGGCATCGATGCTCGGTCCGGAAGATTTGAAGTGGAGTTCGATTTCTCCTGCGCCGGCCAGGATTGTGGTTTCGACGTCGGTGTAACGCTTGTAAATCGGCGCGACGCGGGCGTCGACGGCCGATTCGCCGAGCATAGCGACTTTCAGCGTGCGAGTGAAGAGATGAGATGCTGGAACTTTGGCACGCAGGCGCTCGCGAACTTCATTTTCGAAGAGCGCTTTCATCTCATGCGGAGGGCCGGGCAGCAGGACGATGATGTGCTCACGTCCGTCGAACTCACTGGAGATCCATTGGCCGGAAGCGGTGCCGTTCGGGTTCGGAAGAACGGTGGCGCCTTCGATAACATCCGCCTGTTTGGCATTATTCGGAGTCATCTTCCATCCGCGGTCGGCGAAGCGCTTTTCGAGGCGGTCCAGGATTTCGGGATCGCGTTGCAGCTTCAGGCCGAGGGCTTCGGCGACGGCTTCGCGGGTGAGGTCGTCCTCGGTGGGCCCGAGGCCTCCGCTGAAGATGACGATGTCGGATCGGAAGAGCGCATGTTGCGCCGACGCGACCAAACGCGCGAGATTGTCGCCGACGATGCTCTTGAAGATGACATCGACACCGAGGAGATTGAGCTGCTCGGTGAGGTAGAGCGAGTTGGTGTCCATGCGGTAGGGAGTGAGGAGTTCAGAACCTATCGCGATGATTTCGGCATTCACGCGAATAAGAGTGTAAACGAAGGGAATGAAAACCGCAGGGGACGCGGAGGACGCTGAGGGGCTCCAATAACGCTACGGGATCACTCCGGAACGAGCGGGAGGCCGGCGATGTTCCAGGAGAGGTGATGGACGGCGTTGCTGGTAGCAAGGATGACGGAGCGGCCGGGGGCGAAGGCGAGTCCGACCAAGCCTTGTCCTGCGACTTCGAGGCTGGCTTTTGCGTCAGGAGTGACTTTGACGATGCCGCGCGTGCCTGAGAGCGATGCGGCGACGTAGAGGTTGCCGTCGGCGTCGAAGGCGAGTCCCTGTGGGCGACCTAGTCCTTTATAGAACGTCGTGACCGTGCCGTTCGGATCGACCTTGTAAATGCGATCGTTGGGACCGGTTACGAAGAGATCTCCGTGCGGTCCGAATGCGAGATGGTAGGCCGAGACGCTGAGTTCGAGCGTGGCGAAGACGAAAGTCTGCTGGCCGCGCGAAATTTTGAAGATCGTGCCGTTGCGGTCGCCGACGTAGAGACTCTGCTCGCGATCGAACGCGATTCCGGTGGCGATTCCGAGGCCTTCGGAAAAGGTGGAAACATTTCCGGCCGGAGAGACGCGATAGACAGCGCCCTCGAAGCGCGACGAGACATACATCTGTCCTTCGCGGTCGAAGGCAATGGAGGTCGCGTTCATCATCTCGGAGACGAAGGGCTTGACCGTGTAGTTCAGGTCGATCTTGAAAATCGCGACAGGAACTTTTTGTCCGCGCGAGCCGGAGAAAGTGACGTAAATGTTTCCTTCGGCGTCGACGGCTGGATTTGTGACGGGATGAAGATTCTCGGCGATGGGGACAGCGACGTTGACGGTCTGGGCATTGCTGATGCTGCCATCTGTCGCGACAACGACCGGGCCCGAGGTTGCGCCTTCGGGAACACGAGTGACCAGGAATCCGTCGGAACTGACGACGATGGGTCCTTCGAAATCGCCGAATTTTACTTCGGGGCGCTGCAGTTCGGGCGGACGCAGGCCGGATCCGAAGATGCGGATTTCTCCGCCCGTGAGGGCGCATGCGGGTGCAACGGATTCAATGTGCGGTCCGCCATTTACGTTCTTTCTGCCGAGGATACGGTCGGAAAATCCCATGAAGAAAGTACCAGACGCAGTGCATGAAGCTTTGAGTTCCGCGAGTTCTGCGCGGAACGCCGCGGCCACAGCCCGGTGCTATTTTAATAGACCTGAGCGGAAGAGGAGTTGCATTACAACAAGAGCGTAAATTCCAGCCATGACGTCATCGAGCACGATTCCAGTTCCTTCGGGAAGCTGTTCCAGTTGGCGCACCGGAGGAGGCTTGATGATGTCGAACACTCTAAAAAGTATAAAACCCGCCAGAAAAGTTTTCCACGCAAGGGGAGCGGCAAATAAAGCGATGAGCTGTCCGGCGACCTCATCGATTACGACGAACTGCGGGTCTTTGCGGCCCGAGGCGCGCGAGACCTGCGTGGCAGCCGGGATTCCGATTAGTGTGACAAGGATGGCGAGCGCGATGACAACCGGCAGCCGAAGGTTTGTCGGCAATGCGCAGGCGATCGCGGCCCAGAGAAGAACGGTGGCGGCAGATCCCCAGGTGCCGGGACCTGGGTGTAGCTGTCCAATGCCGAAGAATGTGGCGGTGAGCGTGGCCCAGAGTGGAGCTGGCGGGTTCGTTTTCTGCGCTGGCGTATTGGTCACCGATCTCGGTCCCGATCTTCTGGATTTCCCTCGCGAATTGGTTCCTCAGCGTCGGTGACTGGCGACGAGATGACGTACCCTCCGCTGGCCCATTTTCCGAGATCGATGGTTCGGCAGCGCTCGCTGCAAAAGGGGAAGTCGGGTGCAGTGCTCTTCACTTGCTTCTTGCAGATCGGACAGTGGAGCTTGGCTACGCGCTTGCTCGGCATGCTGGTGACATTCTAACGTCGAGTGGACAAGCGTGCGGCCCGATAATTCTTGACCGCCGGCTGGCTGCGGCGGCGGTCTCTACAGGATCCGGGCGATCAGGTCGTAGTCGTGGGATTCGGTGATTTCGCAGCGGTAGAACTGGCCCGGCTTGGGGTCGAGATCTTCTGGATAATCGTTGACGAAGACTTTGCCGTCGATCTCTGGGGCATGCATCGGAGTGCGGCCTTCGAGCAGCAACTCGGATTCTTCCGATTCGCCTTCGAGCAGCAGATCGTACTCTTGTCCCACCAGAGCTTTCTTTTTTTTCTTGCTGATCTGGCGCTGGATCGACATCAGGTGCTTTCGACGGCGCTCGATTTCGCGAGGGGGAAGCTTCTTTTCAAGATCGTAGGCTTTCGCGCCGTCCTGATCGGAGTACGAGAAGGCGCCCATCCAGTCGAAGCGGGCTTCGCGGACGAAATCGCACAGTTCCTCGAATTCTTTTTCGGTTTCGCCTGGGAAGCCGACGATGAACGAGGTGCGCAGCGTCAGGTCGGGAATGGTGCGGCGCATCTTTTCGATCGAGCGCAGGAAAAGGTCGGCACCTCCACCGCGCTTCATGCGCTTCAGAACCGATGCCGACGCGTGCTGCAAAGGCACATCCATGTAGGAGCAGATCTTCTCGTGAGCAGCAATTGTTTCGAGCAGCTTCCGGGTGATCTTGTTGGGATAGGCATAAAGGAAGCGAATCCAGCGGAGCTCCTCGACGACGGCAAGTTTTTCGAGAAGCAGGGCGAGGCCGTCTTTCAGACCGAAGTCTTCGCCATAGCAGGTGGTGTCTTGACCAATAAGGGTGATCTCGCGAACTCCGGATTGCGCGAGGCGTTCGGCCTCGGCGATCACCGACTCGAAGCGGCGGGAACGGAATTGTCCGCGAAGCTGGGGAATGATGCAAAAAGTGCAAGGATGATCGCAGCCCTCAGCGATTTTGATGTACGCCATGTGCCCGGGTGTGGCCAGCAGGCGAGGGGTAGCGTCATCGTAGAGATAGTTGGGGAGGTCACTGACGGCACCGTCCCACGATTCGCGCGAGAAACGTCCCTGAGCGGCGCGCGCATCGCCTTCCGGGCGCGAGCCCAGAATCACGAATGGCGAGTTGGGTTGCTGGGCAGGCGCAATTCCGCTTGCCGATAGGATCTGCTCGAGTTCTCCGGTTCCGACGACGGCGTCCACCTCGGGGATGTCTTTGCGGATCTGGTCGCGAAAACGCTCGACGAGGCATCCGGCCACGACCAACTTTTTCGCCCTGCCCGCGGTCTTGTGGCCCGCCATCTCAAGGATCGTGTTGACGGATTCCTGCTGGGCGCTGTCGATGAAGGAGCAGGTATTTACGACGATCACGTCGGCGTCCTCAGCGCGGCGGGTGAGTTCGGCTCCGGCGCGGGAGAGCAGGCCCATCATGACCTCGCTGTCAACGAGGTTTTTGGGGCAGCCGAGGCTGACAAAACCCACCTTTTGCGGGCGGGTAAGGAGATTTTCCGGAGGGTTTGCCTTGCTAAGCTCAGGAGAATCGCTGACAGTGACGTCTTTTACAGGCATGGAATCTTTCTATTTTAGCATTCGGCCGCCGGCAACTTGGTCCGGGCAGGCGGGTTCAAAAGCATTGATCTGGCAAAATTAAAGCAAGTGCACAGGGTCTTGGAGCGACAGCGTAAACCTCCGAGGTACTCGGGGGAAGGTTTTTGTGGATTTAAACAGGCGTTGTCGTGCTAGGCTTAACCATCCGCCGTAGCAATTTGCAGAGAACCACCTCGTCGGGAGGGGAAATGTCCGTGAAACGGCTGTGTGTTGCGGTCGTGTTTGTCATGTCGGTGTTCGCTATATCGGCAGTTGCGCAGGACGGGCACAACGAAATCGGCGGCATGGTCGGGCGCATTTTCATCAGCAATCAGGGGATCACGAATGCATCGATTCCCTCAGTGATTTCCTTCGGCAAGGGGCTAACCTTCGAAGGCAATTATGCGCATCGTTTTTTCGTCACACCCATCTTCTCAGTTGCAGGCGAAGCGGTCGTAGCCTACAACCCCGATGAAGATATTAATGGTGGTCAATACGGTGCTCCCGCAGTGCCGCCCCAAATCAAAGAGTTGTTCGTTACGCCGGCGGTTCGGGTGAATCTTTTCCCGACCACGGCGGTTTCGCCCTGGGTGAGCTTCGGTGGCGGTTTCGGTCACTTCAGCCAGTCCAGCACGCTCATCTATGGCGGCACAAACCCGGGGAAGAACACCACGACCGGAGTCATTGAGGGCGGCATAGGACTGGATGTGCGGGTATGGAAGGCCCTGAGTGTTCGGGGCGAAGTGCGCGACTTCTGGTCGGGCGAGCCGGATTTCCCGCAGGCCCCCACGGGCAAAACACGGCAGCACAATTTCTTCGTTGGCGGCGGAGTGTTCTGGCGGTTCTAGCGATCTGACACTTCAAAAGCCAGCGCGTCAAGGCGCTGGCTTTTTTGTGCCGTTTACCGCGCGCGGAAACATGTGCTCTGATACGAACCATACCTCCCATCTGACAGATTGGCGGTCCTTCGTAGCAAGCTCTACTTCGTCGTACAACTCCGGCAATCGCTGTGCGTCATCGACGGAGTTTCCGAAGCGCGCGGACTCGTAGGCGCTGGTGAAGCGTAAAACGGGTTCGCGGAGGCGGGCGTCTTCAATCTCCTCCAGGAATTCCTGCGGGGTTTGGGTGGCGGATTTCTGTGGTCCACGGCGGGCGACGGTGCGGGCCATCCGTTCGTACCACATGGCGGCGGCTTGCTCCGGCGAGCGTTCGGGATGCGAGCGAAGCCAATGATCGTGCAACCAGCGCGCGATCCGTCCTAAGTTCGCAAGCAACAAGAGCAGCAGCGCAGCGGCAAGGCCTGCGATGGCCCAGCGGGCGGGCGAGTGTTGGACGCGATCCTGGCTGCGTCCGGCCCAGTGCAGCATCGAGTCGTACCTGATACGTCCCCAGTTGCGAGCGTTCTCCCAGAAATTTTTTGTGCCATTGATCGCCGTCTGGCCCAACATGAACTGATGTGCGCTGTCGTAGCTTACGATCCAGTCGCGCCAGAACGAAGCCATCGCGTCCACGTAGAGAGCGAGGCGGCCCCATCCCTGTGGAGTTCCCCCCGCACCGCCGGGCGTGGGATCGAACGTCTGCCAGCCATAACCGGGGAAGTAGGCTTCGACCCAGGAGTGGGCGTCTTTAGCACGGATGACGTAGTTGCCGGTGAGGTCGTTGAATTCATCGCTGCGGAATCCGTTGACGATGCGGGAAGGAATTCCCAGTGTGCGAAGCATAACGGCCATGGACGAGGCGAAGTACTCGCAGTGTCCCTGCTTGCGCTCGAAAAGGAAATAAGCGATCGGATCTTTCTGAGCGGTACGTGGCAATTCGAGTGTGTAGCCGTAGCGGCCCCGCAGGTATTGGTCGATAGCGGCAGAGCGGTCGAAGTTGTTTGTGGCTGAACGGGTGATTTCCCTTGCCAGGCGCGCGATTCGAGGGTCGAGATCCGGCAGCCGGAGGTATGCTTCCGTAATTTTTGGCGGATAGTCCTGACCGGCCACGCGCAACTCCGACGGAATTGGAGTTGCGATGTCGGAGGTAGCGTCGTAGCGGCTGATCGTGTGGCGCGGATCGAAGTCGTACACTGCGCCGCCGAGATCGGCTGCGAGCAGGCGATATTGTCCATGGATCGTGTGAGCCCAGGGAGCGAGAAAGAAAACGTTCGTGCCGATAGGTTCCATCAGCACGCGATAGTGGATGAGGTGCTGGCGGGCGAGGGCTCCATTCAAAAAGACGCCCATTGCGCCGCTGCTACGCGGCAGCAGGAAAGTGTTGTCCGGTGTGTGCTGCAGGACGAACTGCTCGGGCGGATTGGACCAGGTTTGCCCATCGAACTGGCTCAACGAAATTCCGCGCCAGTGAATATCGTAGTGGCCGCTGGTATCGCCGTCGATCTGGACGTGCATCACGACAGCGTTGGATTGCTGTATCTGCCCGATCTGGCCCAAGCGTACGTGCTCGCTGAAGCCGGAAGAGAGATCGGTACCGAAAGAATATCCGCCAAGGTAGCCGGCCGACATGCGCGGAATTAAGAAGAACAGGGCTGATCCGGCGACGAGAATCATGGCAACAAGGGCTGGAGCGACTCGGGCGAGAGCGAATGCGAATCGGCGATGCTCTCCCGGATCGGCAGAATGCCGGGCCTGCACGTCGGCAGAGTGCCCGGAGCGTCGCATTTCCATCAGAATGAAGGTCGCGACGGCCATCAGCATGAATGCGGCAAAAGAGAACAGGAAGATGCTGTTGACTGTCAGGACCGCGGAAGCCAGCACCATCAGAAAAGCGAGGATGGCTAATGTGAGATAGTCCCGTTCACGCCTGATGGAGAACATCCGGACGACGACGCCGAACAGCGCCAAATGGACCGTGGCGGGAAGAAATCCTCGCGAGAAAAGAAAATAATCGATGGTGAAAAAAAGCAGGTAGGCGAGCGATAGAGGTGTCGTCCACCGGTCAGAGATGACAATTTTTTTTCGTTTGGCTAGAAGGTATCCGCGGACGGCGAGCGCAGCACCGACCAGAGAGGTCGATGCAAGATCAAGTCCTCCAGTGGCGGCGAGCGTCCCAAAGCCAGTTACTACAAGCATATAGATGGCAAGCTCGAAGTAATGGTCGATGGCTCGCTGCAGCGGGACCGCGACGAATTTTGGGGAGAGTGAGAACATTGCAACACTTCAAGTTTCAAGGTTTCAAAGTTTCCCAGTTTCAATGCGCTCGACTGTTCGCGTTTTGCGTGAACTTCAGGTTTCGTTTTCCAGCTCGTGCCACTGCCCAGTGATCTTTGAACTTTGAAACATTGAAACTTTGCTTTATTGTTCGATATCGCCTTTGAGAAAGGAAGGGGTGAGAAGCGAATTCTTGCACCGAAGGTCACTTGACCCGTTGGCGGCATGATTGGGTGCGGCGCGGCGCGGAATTTCGGGGATGCTATTATGGTCAGTCGGGCATCGGTCTCACGCGACGTACTCTCGCCAACCCCGCCAGGTCCGGAAGGAAGCAACGGTAACGAGCTCTTGCGTGTGCAGTGAGTTCCCGGTGCCTGACTAAGTTTTTCACAGCAACCTCCCAGCAGTCCGAGCCCTTCTGATTACCCGGTTTTTTACATCCCTGTTACGACTCTTTGCGCAAGAAACGCCGTTTCGAGCATCCATAGGAAGTAGGGCGCGCAGCTCTCCATCATCGGCCCCGAAGGAGGAACATGAAACACAATCATACTTCTCCCGCACCGCATGTAACCATCCGTATTTCCGGCAAATTGTTTCGCGGACACTTGAATGCTCTCAATCAACTCGTTGAATCTGCTGCGGAATGCCGGTTGTGGCCCCTGCTCAGCCTGTCGCAGTTGGAAGAGCTCGACCGAGACGCGATCGCGTATTTGATAGATGGAGAAGCACGGCGCTTCGGGATTATCTCCTGCCCGAACTTCATCCGCGAATGGATGGATCATGAAAGGGAGCGGGCGGCCGCATGATTGGTCCAATCCAACGGTTCCAGACCATTGAGCGGGCGTGTAACTTCGGTTAGACATTCTGCTGTTTATCCTTCAAAATACAGGGTTTCCATAATTCAGGGAGCTCTCATTGACTACACCTCTCCGCGCCAAGATCAGCGCGTTGGGCACGTATTTGCCCCCGCGCGTTCTCACCAACGCTGACCTCGAAAAAATGGTCGACACAACCAACGAATGGATCCTGGAACGGGTCGGTATTCGCGAGCGACATCTGGCGGATAAAGGGGTTGCCGCCAGCGATCTTGCGGTTGCGGCGGTGAAGAATCTGCTGGAGAAACATCCGTTCGATCTGCAGGAAGTCGACCTGATTGTGGTCGGGACAGTCACGCCCGACATGATGTATCCCTCGACCGCGTGCCTGGTGCAGCACAAGCTGGGAATTGAGAATACTTGGGGATTTGACGTATCGGCAGGATGCTCCGGGTTTCTATTTGCGCTGAATACAGGCGTGAAGTTTGTCGAGTCGGGTCGCTACAAAAAAGTGCTGGTGATCGGCTCGGACGTGAACTCGTCGATGACCGACTACACCGATCGTGCGGTGTGCATCATTTTCGGGGATGGGGCGGGAGCAGTCCTTCTCGAGCCGTGCGAGGACGGCAGCGGTGTTATCGATCACGTGGCCCAGATTGAAGGCATGGGAGGCCAATATTTGTTTATGCCTGGCGGGGGCAGCTTGAACCCGGCGAGTCATGCGACAGTCGACCAAAAGATGCATTACATTCATCAGGATGGCAAAAATGTCTTCAAGTATGCGGTGAAGAAGATGGCGGAGATGACCGAACGCATCTTGGAAAGAAATCAGCTGGCGGGCAAAGACATCGATTGCTTCATCGCACATCAGGCTAACAGGCGCATTATCACGGCAACGGCGGACCGGCTGGGCATGCCGGAGGAGAAGGTGATCATCAATATCGATCGCTACGGGAACACGACTGCGGGCACGATCCCGATCGCGATGCAGACGGCTCTTGAAGAGGGCAAGCTGAAGAAAGGGGATTTGCTGCTGATTGCGGCCGTCGGGGCAGGATTCACTTCGGGAGCGACGCTGCTGCGCTGGGCCTTCTAACCAAGTTTCGAGTGTCAGGTTTCGAATTTCGAGTTCTGGTGCACGCGTCCGGGCATTCTATGACGATTCTGTCGGTTCACGGTTTCAAGTTTCTCGAAGCATAGAACGAACGTTCGCGCCAGAACTTGAAACTCGAAACCCGAAACCCGAAACCCGGCACTGGAAACCTTGCCTTCGTTAGACTTTCTTTCCGCAATCCTTCACAATAATTCGAATCATCACAGGGGTTCTCATTGACGAAACCGATCCGCGCCAAAATCAGCGCCCTGGGCACGTATGTGCCTCCCCGCCTTTTAACCAATGCCGACCTTGAGAGGATGGTTGATACCAGCAACGAATGGATCATGACGCGGGTCGGGATCCGCGAGCGGCACATCGTGGACAAGGGCGTTGCCACGAGCGACTTGGCAGCCGAAGCGGCGCGGAAGGCGCTGGCGCAGCGCGGACTGGCCCCCACAGACATTGAGACGATCATCGTCGGCACGGTGACGCCCGACATGTTCTTTCCCTCGACAGCCTGCGTGGTGCAGGAGAAACTTGGCGCGAAGGGCGCATGGGGATTCGATATTTCAGCGGCATGCTCGGCATTTTTGTATTCCATACAGGTCGGGGCGCAGTTCATTTCGACCGGGGCGCACAAACGTGTGATGGCAATCGGATCGGACGTAATGTCGTCCATCATCGACTACACAGACCGCGCGACTTGCGTGATCTTTGGCGACGGGGCGGGCGCGGCGATTCTGGAGCCGGCGGAAGACGATTCGGTTGGGCTGATCGATTTCATCCACGAAGTCGACGGATCGGGCGGCCAGTACTTGTACATGCCGGGCGGGGGCAGCAAACATCCGAGCAGCAAAGAAACTATCGAGAAGCGGATGCATTACGTGCATCAGGACGGCCAGCAGGTCTTCAAGTTCGCGGTCCGCAAGCAGACCGAACTCTGCCTGAAGCTGCTGGAGCGCAACGGGCTGAAGGGATCCGACGTGGATGTCTTCATTCCGCATCAAGCCAACCTGCGGATTATCAATGCGACTGCCGAGCGGCTCGGGCTGCGGCCGGAAGCTGTGGTAGTCAATATCGACCGGTACGGAAACACGACGGCCGGAACGATCCCGCTGGCGATGAATACAGCGATCGAAGAAGGCCGGCTGAAGAAGGGAAGCTTGGTGCTGCTCGCGTCGGTGGGCGCGGGATTTACGATCGGCGCAACTCTGCTGCGCTGGGCGTTCTAGAAGCGGGTTTCGGGTTTCGAGTTCCACTGCAGGCGTCTTTTCGCGATGACGATTTGGAACCTGCCCGCAGAGAGTCAGGACCTGCAAAATTCGCAATCGTTCAAAGAAGAACTTGAAAATAGAAACCCGAAACTTGAAACTGACGCCTTCGATGACGTTCGTAACTCCCTTTCGTCCATTTCCATAGCAACCCTCTCAATCGGCTGGTATCGTCGACGAACGCTCGCTCCAGTCGGGAGGACGGCGGGCGTGTACGACCATGACTCGTATCTCCTCGTGCCTGTTACTTTTGCTTGTAAGTTCGCTAGCGCTCGCGCAGCAGGCTGATCCGCGCGAGAGCAGAATTCTCGTCCTCGAACGGCTGTGGAATGAAGCTCAGGTGAATCGCGACGCTGCCGCGCTCGACCAGCTGGTTTCGAGCCGTTTCGTCAACACCGAGTGGGACGGCGAACTCAGCGACAAGCAGAAGTTTCTGGCCGATATTAAAGATCCAAGATTCAAGCCCACCGCCCTCAATATCTCGGATGTGAAGATGAACTTCTTCGGCGACACGGCCGTCGTCACCGGGATTTATCACACGCAGGGAACGTTTGAGGGAAAGGCCTACGATCACGTGGGGCGATTCACCGATACGTGGGTGATGGATATGGGCAAGTGGCAGTGCGTGGCCAGTCACACCAGCCTGATCAAGAAGTAAATCATCTCTTCGATCATTCCGAGCTGACGCGGGGCTGAAAAGACCGCTTCTCCACCTAATTCCCTCATAAATTCTTTTAATGGACGAACTCCGCGTCTTTGTCGCAAACGAATGATCTAATCACGCTCGGGATTGTCATCCCATTCCGTCGGACAGATCATGCAAGCCACTGCTCGCCCGCGCACATGGAAGGTCCTGCTCGCTTTCGCGATCATTTATTTCGTATGGGGTTCGACGTTTTTGGCGATTCGAGTGGGCGTGCGCGGGGTACCACCGTTTCTGCTGGCGGCGATGCGGTTTGTCGTGGCCGGAGGCCTCCTTTATGCGTGGTTGCGCGGGCGCGGCACTCCTTCTCCGACAGCGCGCGAGTGGGGCTCGGCAACGCTGCTGGCAGTGATGATCTTTGTATTCGACTACGGACTGCTGTTCTGGGCTGAGCGGCGTGTGCCGTCAGGAATTGCGGCCGTGATGATGGCGACGATTCCCGCGTTCATGGCGCTGTCGGAAATTCTGATTCTCAAAACACAGCGGCTGACGCTAAGGCTCGCGGCGGCTCTGTTGATTGGAGTCGCGGGAGTCGGCGTGCTGGTGAGCCGTACGCTCAGCTTTGGCGGGGCACCGGTCGATCCGCTGGGCGCCTGCGCGCTGATCGCGGCATCCGTCAGTTGGTCGATCTCGTCGGCGCTCACCAAGAAACTGCCTCTGCCTCCGGCGAAAGCCATGAGTTCCGGCTCGCAGATGCTTGCCGGGGGAGTCCTGCTGATGCTGGCCGCCGGTTTGTTGGGAGAATTCCGCGGATTTCATCTGCAGGCGGTGAGCGCGAAGGCGTGGCTTGCCCTGGCCTATCTGATCGTGGCGGGATCGATTGTCGGATTTACGGCGTACATCTGGCTGATTCATCACGAGTCGCCGACGAAGGTCGGGACGTATGCGTACGTCAATCCGGTGGTCGCGGTGCTGGTCGGGCATTTCTTCGGTGGCGAAGCGCTGAGCGCTCGCGCGATAGCAGGGGCGGCGCTGGTGCTGGTGAGCGTGGTGGTGATTACAACGGCTCGGAGGAAGTCATTAATAGTCGATGCAACTCCTCAAAGCGCGCAAGAATTGGTTGAGGATCCTCGTTGATGGCGTCTAGGGATGCGTCATCTTCTCCGGCTTGACTAGCTGATCGAACTCTTCGCCTGTCAGATGCCCTAACTTCACGGCTGCCTCACGCAGGCTGGAGTGCTCGACGTGTGCGGTGTGGGCGATCTGGGCCGCCCTGTCATATCCGACCTTCGGGGCCAGCGCCGTCACCAGCATGAGCGAATTCTTGACGTACCAATCGACCTTGGCACGATCGACCTCGATCCCCTTCAGCATGTATTCGACATAACCGTGGCAGGCGTCGGTAATCAGCGTGACCGAGTGCAGGAAGTTGTAAATGATCACCGGCTTGTAGACGTTAAGCTCGAAGTTGCCCTGGGAGCCGGCGAAGCCGACGGCGGAGGTCGCTCCGTGAACCTGCACGCAGACCATGGTCATGGCTTCGCACTGGGTGGGATTGACCTTACCCGGCATGATCGAGGAGCCGGGCTCATTTTCCGGAATCGTCAACTCGCCGAGTCCGCAGCGTGGGCCGGATGCCAGCCAGCGGATGTCATTTGAAATTTTCATCAACGAGGCGGCAAGCGTTTCCATGGCACCCTGCGCGAAGACGATTTCGTCGTGGGCTGACAGCGCGGCGAACTTATTTCCATGCGACCGGAAGGGAAGCTCAGTGAGTTCCGCGATTTTCTTCGCGGCACGTTCGGCAAATTCAGGATGCGTATTCAATCCGGTTCCGACCGCCGTGCCTCCGATCGCGAGATCATAGAGTCCGTCGAGAGCCTGTTCGAGCCGTTTGATGTCGCGTTCGAGCAGGCTGGCCCAGCCGCTGAACTCCTGGCCGACGGTGAGGGGAACGGCGTCCTGAAGATGGGTGCGGCCGATTTTTACGATGCTGTCGAATTCCTTGGCCTTCGCGTTGATCGCGTCGCGCACCGTGTTGATCGCTGGAATGAGTGCGTTCTTCACGCGATCGGCGGCCGCAATGTGCATCGCGGCCGGGAACGTGTCGTTTGACGACTGCGACATGTTCACGTGATCGTTGGGGTGGATGGGCTTCTTCGATCCCATCTCGCCGCCCGAAATTTCAATGGCACGGTTCGAGATGACCTCGTTCACATTCATGTTGGTCTGCGTGCCGCTCCCGGTTTGCCATATGCGAAGAGGGAACTGGTCGTTCAGTTTGCCCGCGATGACTTCATCGGCGGCCTCGACGATCAGCTTGGCTTTGTCGGCGGCAAGCTTGCCGAGATCCTGGTTCACGAGAGCGCAGGCTTTCTTGAGCGTGCCGAAAGCCTTGATGAGTTCCGGCGGCATGGTGTCGCGGCCGATGTTGAAATGCAACAACGAGCGTTGCGTCTGGGCTCCCCAATAGACGTTCGAGGGGACTTCGATTTTGCCCATGCTGTCGGATTCAATGCGGGTGGCGGACGCGCTAAGAGTCGACATGAAGTGCTCCTGAGAAGGACGGCGAGATGAAGTCAACCGAAAATTATAGCGCGGGGACACACTCGTTTATTGCGGTCGGCCTGCAGTGTCGTACCAAGTTCGTATGAACCACGAAGGACACGAAGTTTCATGAAGGAGAGAATCAGGGCTCTCGACCACCAAGACTTTAGGGGGCTCACTCCGCAGGACTGATGCTCTCGCGTGCTAGAATCATCGGTTTCCGGGTACGCCTGAATCTCCATTCTGCCGGTTGATCCTATGCTCCAATACCTTGCCTCCGAGGACGTTGAGACCCTGCCAAAGGCAAGGGCGAAGCCGCGTCCGGAGATGCGCACCGACGTTGTTGTGATCGGAGCCGGGCCAACTGGGCTGGCATGCGCAATTGAAGCGCAGAAAGTCGGGCTGAAAGTCATCGTGCTCGACAAGGGCTGCCTGGTGAATTCGCTGTTTCACTATCCGGCCAATATGACGTTTTTCACCACGCCGGAACTGCTGGAGATTGGCGACATCCCCTTCACCACGGCGCAGCAGAAGCCGACTCGCGAAGAAGCGCTCGAATATTACCGGAAAGTTTCGGAGCACTATCACGTGGATATTCGCCAGTACGAGTGGGTAAAGACCGTCGTGGGCGAGGACGGCAAGTTCAGCATTTGTGCTACCGACCGCGCGGGTCGCCCGCATGATTATCTGACGAAGAAGGTGATCGTTTCTACCGGATACTACGATCTGGCAAACAAGCTGAATATTCCGGGCGAAGATCTGCCTAAGGTCTCGCATTATTATGGCGAGCCGCATCCGTACTACGACACGGATGTGCTGGTGATCGGTGGCAAGAATTCGGCGGCGATAGCGTCGCTCGATTTGTGGCGGCATGGAGCGCGCGTGACGCTCGTCCACCGCGAGGCGCAGATTCATCATCACGTGAAGTACTGGATCAAGCCCGATCTCGAGAACCGCATCAAAGCGGGAGAGATCGAGGCATATTTCAGCAGTTCGGTGCAGGAGATCGGAGTGGATCACGTCGTAGTCATCACTCCACGGGGGCCGATCCGGTTGAAGAATGATTTTGTGCTGGCGCTTGTTGGCTACCATCCCGACTACGATTTTCTCCGGAGTATGGGGATCGAGCTTTCCGACCAGCAGTGCCGGCCGGTGTGCGATCCGGTGTCGCTCGAGAGCAACGTGCGGGGAATTTACGTTGCCGGAGTGATTGTGGCAGGATCGCGAACGAATGAGATTTTTATCGAGAACGGACGCTTCCACGGCAAGCAGATCGCGGCCGATCTGAAACTGAAGCTCAAGCCGTGACCGCGGGCTTGGGGACTGTTGGGGTTCCCCGCGAAGTTGCCTGACACTCTTCCCACCTGCAGATTGATTTTCCCGCATGGAACCGGAACCAGAACACGTTGTGCCTTCGATTACGCTTGCGTCGTATGCGCGGCTGATCGGCGCAAACCGGAACTTCCGGCGCCTGTGGCTTGCTCAGATTGTGAGCGAGATCGGGGATTGGTTCTACACGCTCTCGATCTACACGCTGCTGTTACAACTGACCGGACATGCCGGATCGGTGGCGCTGGCTCTTGTGTTGCAGGTGATTCCGCAGACATTCGCCGGACCCACGGCCGGAGTCGTCAACGATCGACTGAAGCGCAAGCATGTGATGATCGGTGCTGACCTGATCCGCTTCGTCGTTGTGCTGTGCATGCTGTTGGTGCGGTCGCGGTCGATGGTGTGGCTGGTCTATCCGTTGCTGCTGGCGGAAACTACGATGGCGGCGTTTTTCGAGCCGGCTCGGAGTGCAGTTATTCCAAACATTGCCTCGACCGAAGATGTTCTGGTCGCGAACACGTTATCGTCGGCGACATGGTCGGTCAATTTGCTGATTGGAGCATCGGTCGGCGGAGTAGTTGCAGCTTTTCTTGGACGGGACGCCGTCTTCATTCTGAACGCACTTTCATTTCTGGCATCGGCAGTTCTGATTCGAGGAATGCGATTCCCTGAGCCTCACGCCGAAACTGCCCCGCCGCTGCGACCGAAAGATCTGGTCGATTTCTCTCCCGTCTGGGAAGGGATTCAGTACATCCGCAGCCACCGCACGGTGCTGCCTGCGGTATTTGCGAAGGCGGGCGAGTTGATGGTTGGACCGAGTTGGGTGATCTTCACCGTCATGGGCGCGCGAGAATTCGCCGTGCACGGCCGCGGCATAGATGCAGCCGGAGCGGCGATGCTCGGCATGAGCATCCTGCTCGGTGGTCGCGGGCTCGGAGCGCTGGTCGGTCCACTGGTTTCTGCGCGCTGGGCCGGACAAAGCGATCACCGTCTTCGTCTCGGCATTCTGTTTGGATATCTGACGATTTCTCTTGGCTACACGGTCTTAGGCGCCGCGAACAGCGTATGGTTAGCAGCGGCGTGTGCAATGGTCGCGCACGCGGGCGGATCGACTGTCTGGGTTTTCTCCACGACCCTGCTGCAGGCGCATACGGAAGATAAATTCCGAGGGCGCGTTTTCTCGGCTGATCTCGGACTCGCTAGCTTCACCTTCGCCACAACGGCTTATTTATCGGGAAAGGTTCTGGATGCCGGCGTGTCGGCGCATGCGACGTGCGCCATCACGGGACTGTCTATGCTGGTTCCGGCAGCGCTATTCGCGATTGCATTGCGTGCTGGCAGATCGAGAATGTTGGCGCCTGACCGAATCTAGCCCTGGCTCAAGCGATCAATCTTAGCGGCCATGATGAAATCGCTTTCGGTGAGGCCGTCGATTTTGTGCGTCCACAGAGTGATTCCGGCTTTTCCCCAGGCCAACAGAATGTCGGGATGATGTCCCTGTTCCTCGGCGAGAGCGCCAACGCGGTTCACGAAATCGAGCGCCTGCTTGAAATCCGGAAATCGAAACTCGCGGTGGAGGTGATGCTCGTCGGTGACCATCCAATCCGGAACATTCCGGTGAAGTTGCTGCAGTCCGTCGCCTTGGAGAGGAGGCACGCCGCCGCGGCATGGGACGCATGTCTTATCGGCAAGTTGTTCGGACATGTTTTTTTTCGCCTGGGTGATAGCCGTTTGACTGCAGTTATGTTAGCAAGAGCAAGGGGGTGGAGGTCAGGGATCTGGGTTAGAAAAAAGAGGTCAGGGCATCGAAGGCGAGATCGTCGCCACATCCGACTCAGAGTCCTAGCCCTAGCCTCTAATTCCTGATCCCTAACCTTGTACAATGTCTTACTCCCCTCTCTGTTTCTGGGAATTCGGCACATCGGAAAGGAATTCGCGTGGTTGTTCTTGTCATTGGCGGCGCGGGATACATCGGCAGTCATACCGCTCGGGCGTTAAAGCAGGCTGGGCACGACGTCATCATCTTCGACAACCTCAGCACCGGATACGAATTCCTGGCGAGGGGGTTCGAATTCGTAAAGGGCGACATGCTCGATGCTGCTGCTCTTGCTCGCGTCTTACCGCGGGCAGAGGCCATCATGCATTTCGCGGCGCATGCGTATGTCGGCGAGTCGGTCACGAATCCGCGGAAATATTTCCGCAATAATGTCGAGGGCGGACTCTCGCTGTTGAATGCGGCACTGGAAGCCGGGGTGAAGAAGATCATTTTCTCTTCGACCTGCGCCGTTTACGGCGAGCCCGCGAGGGTTCCGATCGAAGAGAACGTTCCGCGGCAGCCGGTCAATCCATACGGCGTATCGAAATTGTTCTTTGAGCAGGCGCTCGAAGCTTACGACCGCGCTTATGGATTCCGATTTGCCAGCTTGCGTTATTTCAACGCGGCCGGTGCGGATGAGAGGGGAGAAATCGGCGAGCTGCACGAGCCAGAAACGCACTTGATTCCGCTTGCTCTCGCAGCGGCTGCCGGGAAGCGGCCGGAGTTGCAGGTGTTCGGGTCGGACTATCCCACGCCCGACGGGACGTGCATTCGCGACTACATTCATGTTAACGATCTTGCGAGCGCACATGTGAAGGCACTGGAGCACCTCGCGGCAGGGAACAACAGCTTCGCCGTGAATCTGGGGACAGGAACGGGCGCATCGGTTCGCGAAGTGATTTCGGCGGTGGAGAAAGCTACGGGCAAGCGCGTTCCGCACAAGATCGTTCCGCGGAGGCCGGGAGATCCTCCAGCGCTGGTGGCGAATCCCGCGAAAGCGCAGAAGGTGCTGAACTGGAAGGCGACTCGCGGGTTGGGCAATATCGTCGGGACAGCGTGGAACTGGATGGAGAGGCGCGAGGCCACGGTGCGCTAGAGCAAAAACATCACCACAGAGGACACAAGGGAGCACAGGGACTGTCTCTAGCTGCAACTGTAAACAGTCTAGTTTGAGGGAATCCATGGGAAACGATCTGGCAGGGAAGAAGATTGCGTTTATCGGCGCGGGAAAGATGGGCGGCATCATTCTGCAGGCACTGCTGAAAAACGGCCTGCTCTCAGCGAAGTCGACGCGCGCGACGGTCGCACACGAAGAGCGGGCCAAAGCGCTGGCGGAAAAGTTGAAGGTCAAGGTCGGTACGAATAACGTCGAGGCCGCCAAAGGCGCCGATATCATCGTGATCGGAGTGAAGCCGCAGGTTGTCGAAGATGTCGTCCGTGAAATCAGTGGCGAGCTTACGCCGAAGCAGTTGATCGTCTCGGTGGCGGCCTCGGTGCCGACTGCGATGATCGAAAAGAACTTGCCGCCGAATGTGCCGGTAGTTCGCGCCATGCCAAACACTCCCTGCATCATGGGCGCTGGGATGACCGCGATCTGCAAGGGGAAGCACGCTACGGCGGAGGACGTTGCGGCGACCTCCCACATGTTTAATGTTGTGGGCCGAACTGTGGTGGTAGACGAAAAGCACATGGACGCTGTCACTGCACTGTCGGCGAGCGGGCCCGCCTACATCTACATCATTCTCGAATCGCTTGCGGAGGCGGGCGTGAAGGTTGGGCTGCCGCGCGATATCGCGACGCTGCTTGCAGCTCAGACCGCTCTGGGCGCCGCGAAGGTTGTGCTGGAAACGGGAGATCATCCGGCGCTGCTGAAAGATGCCGTGACTACTCCGGCGGGCTGCACGATTGACGCCATCATGGAACTCGAAGAAGGCAAGCTGCGAGTCACGCTGATCAAGGCAGTGGTGAAAGCGGCGCAACGTGCCAAGGAACTCGCCTTTGGCTAGACTCTGTTCCAGAGACTCAGTCGGAATCCACCGCTGCCGTTGGAGTGAAGGTCTGTATGGCATCGCCGCGACGGAAGCAGTCCATGCTTTTTGACGTGCGCAGAGATTTGATGGTTCCGGACTCATTCACGCAGAGAGTCTTCATCTGGGAATCCGAATCGGACGGTACCGCACTCAATCGATATCGTGAGGAGGGGTTTCCACTGCATCCGGCAAGTTGGATCCGGTATCCGCTGTATTCTTCGTTAGCGAATCCATAGTCATAAAGTGTGTTGCCCGGCTGGTTGGGATTCGGCGGAAACAGGTCTGTTAATGCGCACGTGTATCCCCGGTCCGGATGTTCTTTGGCAAAAGTGGTTTCGGCTTGCGCGATAATCGAGACCCGGGTCTGCGCGGCCGATTCATTCGCTTCGTCTTGCTCTCTTCGAATTTCAGCCAGATAGTCGGGATCGGTCAACGGAATGTGCGCCGCCGCGGTCGCTTCGACGAGTCGCCACACATCTTGTTCCTTCTGCATCGTGAAAATCAGGCGCGGGATAACGGGAAGTGTTTTCTCCTGCCCGTCTTTATAGACGTGCACCGAGAGTTCAATTTCGTCCGTTTGGCCCATGAGGCTGTCGTGTTCTACCGCAACTTCGATCCGTTCGTGTCCATCGGAAGCTTCGCTGAAAAGGAGGTTCGGACCCACGTCGAAGGTCTCAACGTGCTCGCCCTGCTTGTTCAACTCGCTGCTCAACCCTGCGAATCGTAGGGCGATTGAGGTGTCGCCTTCTCCTTGGCGGATGAGGGCATGTTTTGCGGACTCGGGAAGGTGCTTCTTGAACGCCTCAGGGTTTTTACTCATGAACATCTCAATTAAGGCCTGGCGAGCCGACTGCGGAGGAGCTTCGGGTGCGGGATTTTGGGCAGCAAGCGAGACAACGAAGATAAGAAGCACTAACGGGACGCAGCAGATGCGCCACATATGTCCTCCAAGGAGGGCCGGTATTCTGCGCTCAAGGCCAATTCTACTCGTGCAGGACTCCGCAGGCGGTGAGATGTTCCCCGCGCCATCCCCTGGGAGAACGTAGCCAAAGGTTATTGACCCGGCAACGTGCTACAGTTTTTGATCGGACTGAATTCACACGTGCGAGATCGAAGGGAACCGGACTGAATGGAACCGCGGTTGATTCTGATTAATCTGCTGGTGCGGCTGGGCGTCGCTGCCGCCGTTTCCAGCAGCCTCGTGCGGTCCAAGGAATTCAAGGCCATCCTGTTCCGCGAAGAGCGCACGTTTCGGCAGAAAGTTTTCCTGGTGCTGTGGTTCGCGCTGCCGATCATGGCCGGAGTCTGGATTCGCATCGTGCAGAAAAACTTCACTGCCGGCGACATCAGCTTCGAGACCGCGATCCTCATTGGGGTGATGGGAGGACGCTGGGCCGGTTCGCTGGGAGGCATTCTCCTGGGCATGCCCGCTCTGCTGCTGCACCATGAATGGGCAGCGATGCCGTTTGACGTACTCTCCGGATTGCTTGCCGGACAGTTGCGCACCATGGCCGTGGACAAGGAAGAGATATGGTCGTTTTCGCCCTTCATTGATCAGAGTATCTTTCGCTTGATTCGCCGCAACCTGCCCCGTCCGCGGCTTTTTGACTGGCAAGTGATGTTCTTCGCGACCATCGTAGGACTACGCTTTGTGCAGACCGAACTGGCACACAACTTTCCGCGATTGATCTTCAGCGTTGAAAGCGACAATTGGTGGGTATGGGGTGCGATCTACGCCGCAACCGTGGCGGCGATCGGAATCGAAATCAAGATCTTCAACGGCGTTCGCATCCAGATCAAGCTGGAAGAACAGGAGCGCCTTCTCTTACACGCGCGGATGGAGGCGCTGCAGAACCAGATCAATCCGCATTTTTTGTTCAACACGCTGAATTCGATTTCGTCGCTGGTGCGCTTCGACCCTGATATGGCTCGCGACGTGATCTTCAAGCTGGCCACTATTCTCCGGCGCTTGCTCAATAGCAGTGAAGCCTTTTTACCGCTGCGAGACGAGTTTGAGTTTGTTGACAATTATCTTGATATCGAAGTCGTTCGCTTCGGGCGAGACAAGCTGCGCGTTGTGAAGGAACTCGATCCGGCATCGCTTGATGTAGTTGTTCCCAGCATGTTGCTGCAGCCCCTGATCGAAAACTCGATCAAGCACGGACTCTCCCCAAAGATAGAAGGTGGCAGCATTTTTTTGCGCAGCCGGGTGACCGATTCGCGCCTGATCATCGAAGTCGAAGACGACGGCGTCGGCATGGGCGGAGCGCAGCTCGACGAAAGCAGCACCTGGACAGGCATGGGAATCGGCATGGCCAACATCGCTGAGCGCCTGAAAGTTCTTTACGGCGACACCGCGCGCATGACCATCGACAGCCACGAAGGGAAGGGAACGCTGATTCGGATCCGGCTCCCTTTAGTGGAAGGCGCCAGCTCTGTTCCGGAGGGTTTCTACGAAGAGCGCTCCAGCACGCGCCGGTAGAAGTCCTCATACTGCTTGACGATCTTCGTCGAACAGAAACGCTCCTTGGCGGCCGCGCGGGCTCGCTTGCCCATCTCGCGCAACCGCGACTCATCGCTGAGCAATTCAATGGCATAACGCGACATGGTTTCGACGTCGCCAACGTCGGCCAGGTATCCGGTGCTGCCGTGTTCAATCACTTCCGGTACGCCACCAGCTCGCGTGGAGATGGGTACGACCTCGCAGGCCATCGCCTCTAAGGCCGCCAGGCCAAATGATTCCAGTTCGCTCGGCAGAAGCATGATGTCGCAGATCGACAGCTTGTCGTAGATCTGATCCTGCTTGCCCAAAAAAAGCACGTCGTCGTGGATGCCCTTCTGCACCGCCAGCCATTCGGCCACGGAACGGTCGGGACCATCGCCGATCAGCAACAGCCGCGACGGAATCTGCTTGTGCACGCGATCGAAGATCTCAATGACATCCGTAAGCCGCTTCACCGGACGAAAATTTGACAGGTGTACCAGCACTTTCTCATTATTCGGTGCGTACTCGGCTCGCATCAGGTCTTGAACTTCAGGATTTCGGAAATAGACGTCGCAGTTGACTGAGTTGTAGATGACTTCGATGCGGTTCTTCACGTCGAAAACACGCTGCGTCCGGTCTCGGAGATAATTAGAGATCGCAGTGACTCCGTCGCTTTGCTCGATGGAATAGCGCGTAATCGGCAGATACGAGCGATCGAGGCCTACCAGCGTGATATCGGTTCCGTGCAGCGTCGTCACAAAAGGAAGCCGGTGCGAGCGTGGTCCGGCGGCTAGCATCTGCCTCGCCAGCATCGCGCTGACCGAGTGTGGAATCGCGTAGTGCACGTGCAGCAAGTCGAGATCGTAGAGCTGCGCTACCTCGGCCATCCGCGTCGCAAGCGCGAGATCGTACGGAGGATAGTCGAAAAGCGGGTACCGGGAGACTTCGACCTCGTGGTAGTGAATGTTGGGTCCGGTGTCGCCGCGCAGCCGGATTGGCGGGGCGTAAGTGATGAAGTGAATATCATGGCCGCGCTGAGCCAGTTCCAGGCCCAGCTCCGTGGCCACAACACCGCTACCGCCATAGGTCGGATAACAGGTGATCCCGATTTTCATGCGCAGGCGTGCCTTCGAGTGCTCCTGTGATTCGATGGCTCGAAGCCACGATGGTTGCAGATTTTACACGAGAGCGCTGCGGCTACCGCGCCGAGCACGTTTATTGGGAGCTCTTCTGCTGTATGAGGCCCGTGTTGGGATCAAGTTTGTCGAGATGTGCCTGGAATCGCTTCTTCGAGTCCTCGGGCAATCCCGTAAATTCGATGCCCATGCCGACGCCGGGATCGCGCGTACGCACGACGGCGCTGGGAGAGAGGCGCTCCTCTCCGATCCACAGATCCACGCGCAGTGCCGTCGCAACCGGCAGCGGCATGACGGTTTCCACATAACAGCCGTTTCCGCTGATGTCCGTGGCATTGACGCGGAGAGGAGTATTCACGCGCTCGTCACGCAGTTCCAGAGGATAAGAAATCTTGTGCCGCATGAATTTCCTGCGATTATCGTGGCGCTGTACGGTGCGCTCTTCGGCAACCATTTCCGCCGGGATCGCCGAGGCCCACGGGCAATCCTGATCCGCAACCAGCTGCACGCCGACCTGGGTTTTCTTGAGAGCCCCGGCATCGACCACCCAGATGACCTTGCAGCGTGCCTTTTTGGCCTCATATTGCACGCCGATGACGTCGCCCACTTTCAGGTCGGGCTCGATTCCGTAGATGCAGGCTCCGGTGGCGCTGATGTTTTGCGCGATCGCGTTCTGGAAGAAGGGCTGGTTGTTCGCCCCCATTCCCCACACTCGTACCTTCAAGTCCAGAGTCGCACGCGGCGCTGACCCTTGGGCCGCCATGAGGATTCCTCCACCTACGGTAAAGTCCGTAGATTCTACCCCATCATACTATTTGCAGTCGTGGCGGAATGTTACGACGGTACCTTGGAAGTCCTCAGACGTTGGTGTTTTCGTGTGATGCCGGAGCGCCTGCAAGTCGATGAGAAGACTTAACTTCGGGGAGCAACGGCCTCGGCAGCCAGTTCTCGATAGGAGATCAGTTCGATGCCTTCGCGGGTCAGCATCTCGCGTGCCGAAGGTAATGTGAGCACGCGCAGTTCGGTCTCACGCGACTCGCGCAGGCGCGTGTTCGCTGCGCGCAGGTCGGCATCGTTGTATCCGGGATGGCACACGAATTCCCACGTGCCATCAGGAATGCTTTCGGCAATGGCGCGGAACAGAGTCTCGTCGAGTGTGCCCGTCACTTCGATGCCCAGGGTGCCATTCGGAGTCACGAAACCGGCGTGCGCAACGGCATCGCGAAATTTGTCCGAGAAGGCGCGAAGGATGCGAACTTCGGCGTAGCGGGTCCATAGATTCGGGCGGGCGAGCAGCTGGCTCGATCGAAAAGGCCGCCGCGGGCCAAAGGGATTGCGCAGGGCACGCACTCCGCAGTCGGCGGCCGCCCGGAGCAGCGACTTGAGGATCTGCGGGAAAACGTGGGTATGCTTGTGCGTGTCGATGTGCGAGACGGTAATCCCTGCGGATTGAATGCGGCGAATCTGCGCGGTAGCCTCGGCGGTGATTTCGTCGGCGTTCATACTGCCGGTCAGGGCCCTTGCGGCGAAGCTCTTCAAGCCGTCACGGAAGCGGGAGGAACTCGTTAGTGAGGGAAGTTGCGCGTCGTCGAGCACCGGGACGCCGCCGATCAGCACAACATGACAGCCGACGCTGAGCCCGGGCGTGTTCTTTGCAAGCGCGGCCGCCTCGTCGAACGCCGCCCCGTGGGCCATCAGCGTTGACGACGTCACGATGCCGCGCGTGTGCGCCTCGACAATGGCGCGGTTCACGCCCGCAGTAAATCCGAAATCATCCGCATTGACGATCAGCCGCCGCAAGCAGAAAGTCTAGCAGGAGGGATTCTTGAATGTGGACAGAGTCATGTGGGAACAGCCGCCTCGGCTGTCCATTGCGCGAAGCGCGAGTCAGTTTTGACCCGATTTTTGCCGCTCACGTATACTCGCAGAAGCGATTCGCGCGCATGTCACAGATCTCGCCCCGGCGTTCCCCGCGATCATGCGAATTCAAAGGGGGCGGTTAGCTCAGCTGGTTAGAGCGCCTGCCTTACAAGCAGGAGGTCGCAGGTTCGAGTCCTGCACTGCCCACCAATTTATAAATCAGGGTTTGCGCCGTCCAAGCGATTTTTGCGGCCCTGAACAGAGCGCCTAAAAACGCCACAAAGTGCCAGTTCTGCCTTTTCCGGTTTCTGCATGCGGAGCAGGGGATTTTCGTATAACCGCCTGACTCCTTCAACTGGTCTTCGCTGCTTCTAAGTTGAGCAAGAACAACATGCGACTTATTGAAGGCCCTGAAGTCCTGCACCGGGGTCGATTGAAATCCCCTTCCTATCACACTGAAGCGCCCGCTGAGCATCCTCGTCCCCGTGCGACGCGGCTTGCTCAAATAAGTCGTGGGCCTGAACTCGGTCCCGCGTCACACCATAGCCGTAGTAATACATGTAGCCAAGGTCGTATTGAGCTCGCGAATATCCGTCTTCGGCGGATTTGCGGTACCAGCGCACAGCTTCGACATGGTCCATTGGCACTCCTTTTCCTCGCCAATAGATGAAACCCATCGCGTCCTCGGCCATAGCGTTCCCTTGTTCGGCAGCTTTTCGGCACCAGCGTGCGGCTTCTGAATCGTCCTGTGGCACTCCTTTTCCTTCGTGATACATGAGAGAGAGGGAGTATTCGCCGGTGGAATCACCCTGGTCCGCGGATTTACGATACCAGCCCACAGCTTCTACATAGTCCTTGGGCACTCCCTTGCCGTAGTAATACATCGCGCCCAGCGCCCACTGAGACTTCGCATCTCCACGCTCAGCCCGATCACGGTACACTGCGGCCCGCTTCGCCAGTTGACGATTCTTAAGTTCCGTGCGGACGAGGATGCCTGCACTAATCAGTGCCACGCCGGTGATGCTCACAATGACCCAACGTCGCCTCATCGGCTACCTCTATACACGAACGTGCGGACAGATTACACCACACGCGGCCCGAATCGCCGTGAAAGCCATCACTTGAGCTTCGTTGTTGCAGTGATCTTCACGGGAGTGCCCGTCACGAAATTGGTCAAAGCGGTGCGTCTCTTTACCGCTCTCGTCGCAGCAAATCCCTCAAGGACAGGGCCTGGTCACTCTGGCTGCTCACGAATGTGAGAAAGCACAGGGCCAGGACGGAGTGATCCAGCGACGCTCCGAAATACTGCCAGACGGCAACGTGTGCCCCGGGATAGTTGGACGAGAACAACAGAGCCAGCATATACAGGACCCCGAACACGCTCGCGGTTCGGGCCCAAAGTCCGGTGACCAGCGCCAGTCCAATCGCCAACTCGCCGTAGGCCACAAGGAACGCGATCGCCGTTGCGTGCGGCAACACTACACGTTGCAGGACCGGAACCATGAACGGGTATGCCGCTCCATCCTGCAGAAAGCGGTGGATCCACCCCTGAAATCCTCCGCCGAGGGTGAACTGCGTGCCAAACACCTTGTACTGAGCGAAGATCAGAAACAGGCAGCCGATCACGATGCGCAAGCCGGACAGCGCTAACGTATTTCGATTTGCAGTCTCGCTCTCGGGCATCATTGCGTTCGGAAGATTGTAACCAAGATGCCCTGGAAGTGAATGGGTTCCGGTAAATTAGCTACTACGGCTTATGTTCCGAACCCGATTCAAGAACGAGATTCTCGCAGAATTCCTGCCTCCCTCGCGGACCGGCAAAAAGCAGAAGCTGATCATCCTGTGCGATGGAATGCCTTCCATTCCTCGCAAACAGTCACTCTCGAAGTTTCTCGCGAGCAAGGGATTCTGGGTCATCTATCCCCGCTATCGTGGCGCATGGGAGAGCGGCGGCGAGTTTCTTCGGAAGTCGCCGCACGAAGACATTCTCGATGTGCTCGACGAATTGCCAGGAGAACTCCTAGACACTGCCTTTGGCCAGAGGTTCCAGGTGGCGCCAGATCAGGTGTTCGTCATTGGCGGCAGCTTCGGAGGTGCGGCCGCGATCTTGTCGTCGCTAGATTCCCGTGTCACTCGGGTCGTAGCGAATTGCCCGGTCGTCGACTGGAGCATTCTTGACGATGCCGAGAAGGCCGAGACCTCGAATCGGAACTATGCCGAATATATCCGCCGGGCATTCGGCAACGGCTATCGGCTTTCGGATGCGAACTGGAAGAAGCTGCGCCGTGGCACGTTCTACAACCCGTGGCACCACAGAAACGAGATCGATGGTTCAAAGGTGCTGCTGGTTCATGCCAAAGATGATCCGAATGTGCCTTACATTCGCACCAGGGAATTCGCCGAGATCACGGGGGCCAAGTTAAAGATTCTGCAACGCGGCGGACACATCAGCACGGATTACATCACGCGAAAATATTGGCGGGAGATCGTGAAGTTCTTTTCGAAGCGTTGACGAATGCGCAGTTTGGACTCTGGATCGGCGTAGATCATTTCAGCTCCATTCAGAGAAACAGTAAAAATCCGAACTTCCCAGCCTGGTGTCCTCCGCCGATCCTCTGACACTGTTCATCTTTGACGAGTCCAATCTCCCGAATCCGCGCGGGAGAGCAATGCCCATGTCAGATGCGGAACCGGGCAGACAGGTAGATTCCCGGCTGCAAAAAGATAATCCTGTATTTCGTTATCCATGCAGTTGCTTGGCAATGCCGCAGTACAGGTCGATGGATTCGTGCAGTTGTCTTTTCTCGATGTACTCACCTTCCGTGTGAGCAACGTGAATCGATCCCGGACCGATCAGCAGCGGCTCCCCCCACTGTGTCAGCCGCGGAATATCGGTGGTGAATTTGGCGATCATCGTAGGCAACCCATCGACGGTACGGAATCGCAGAAAGGGAAGTTCGAGCGGGAACGTCACTTCGACCTGATCTCCGGCAGCGGCGAGAATCTGCTTGCGCAATTCCTCCGTCGGGCCGATCAGGCGATAGAGCAGATCGGCGTGAGCATAGTCGGGAATGACATTTGGAGCGCGGCCGCCTTCGATCAATCCGACGTTCACAGTGCACGGACCGACCTGTGGATCCGAAGGCAACGCCATCGCCCTTAGCCGCGTGAGCGCGGGAATCAACTTGTCGATGGCCGATTCTCCTAATTCCGGATACGCCGAGTGCGCCATCTTTCCTCGCGCCGTAACTTCAACGCGCAACGTTCCCTTCGACGCGAGCGCGAGATGATTCTCCGTGGGCTCGCCGTTGACCAGGAACTTGCATCCGTGTGGAGCGTGATCGTTGGCGACCTTCGCGCCGAGGCTGTCGCGTTCTTCGCCTACCACGAACAACAAGCCCACATACATTCCTTCACGCCGCAAGCGCTCGGCAGCCGCGACCTGCGCGGCAATAATTCCTTTGGCATCGCACGAACCGCGTCCGTAAATGTTGGCTTCGTCTTCCGACGAAGGGATGAACGGCGGAACGGTGTCCATGTGTGTGGAGAAGGTAATCGCCGGGTCGGGCTTTTCTTCGAGAGTGGCGTACACATTGAACCGGTCGCCTTCCACGGGCATCTTCCGCGTCTGATAGCCGATGCGGCAAAGCTCTCCGTACAGATAATTTCCGACCGCAGTCTCGTTGCCCGAGATCGATTCGATATCCACCAGTTGCCGCGTGAGCGTGATTGCATCCATGCAGGAGAGAATAGCAAAAGCGGACCTCGGACCTTGGACGTCAGGCGTCCGGCTTCCGGGTTCAGGGCCGTAGCCGACTGCGAACGACCAAGCACCAACGGCTCATGACGGATGACTGACGGGGCCAAAGCTTCTCCCATTGTGTAATCTGTATCCGTGATCTCATCCAATTCCACCATTCGGTCTTTATTTCTCGACGGGCCTGCCGGACGGCTCGAGGCCCTGCTAAACGCAGGAGCCGAAAATGCGACCCACGCGGCGGTCGTGTGCCATCCGCATCCGCTGTTTGGAGGGACGCTCCACAATAAAGTCGTCTTCCACACGATGAAAGCGCTGAACGGCTTTGGATTTCCCGTGCTCCGCTTCAACTTCCGCGGCACCGGCTTAAGCGAGGGCGAACACGATTACGGCATGGGCGAGGTCGAGGACGTTCGCACCGCCCTCGACTGGCTCGACCGCGAGTTTCATCTGCCTCTGATCTTCGCTGGATTTTCTTTCGGCGCCGCGGTTGGACTGCGAGCGTCGTCGGCTGATGCACGAGTCCGGGCGCTGATTGGAGTCGGTGTGCCGGTCGCTCCCGTGCAGGCCGATACGGAAGAGCCGCGGATTTATACCTTCGAGTTCCTGCGCGACTGCGCGAAGCCCAAGCTGTTTGTCAGCGGAGCGCGGGACCAGTTCGGTCCCCCGAGCAAGCTGGAAGCGTTGGCGGCATCAGTTCCCGAGCCGAAGAAGTTGGTGATCATCGAAGGCGCCGACCATTTCTTCGAAGGACGCCTGCGGGAATTGCGGGAGGCGGTCGAGAATTGGGTGAAGGAGTTCGTGATCCCGCGATAGTGGCAGCGGCCCCGAAGCTGCAGTGGCCTGCCCGTATAATCCCTGCGATGTCTATTCCGTCCGAGCGAATGCGGCAGTTTGAAACCATGCGCGATGCCGCGCGCAGCATTTTCCAGAAAGCGCTGAAAGAGGCCTCGATTTCGCACGCATTTTCACGCCACGTGGAGTGCGAGCGCGGCGTGCTGCGCGTTTGCGAAGATCTCTACGACCTAAGTTCGTACTCGCGCGTGCTGGTCGTGTCGCTAGGCAAGGCCGGATACACGATGGTTCAGGCCTTGTCGCAGCTTGTCGGCCAACCGCTCGAAGGGATTGTCGCCACCTCGGTCGAACCTTCCTCTCAGGTGCGCGGATTCCGCTATTTTCGCGGTGGGCATCCCACCCCAAATGCAGAATCGATTGTAGCCGCAAACGCGATGCTGCGCGCGGTCGAATCCCAGGCGGCTTCATCCCTAGTGATTTTTCTCCTGAGCGGTGGCGGATCGTCCATCGTCGAAAAGCCGATTGACGATGAGATCTCGCTCGACGATCTGGTCACAACCTATCGCGCGCTGGTGCACTCCGGCGCGCCAATCGCCGAGATCAATGCGGTGCGCAAACATCTATCCGCAATAAAAGGGGGACGCGTGGCCCAGGCGGCATTTCCGGCGCAGCAGGTTTCGCTGCTTGTTTCCGACGTTCCCGACAGCACGCCCGATGCGCTCGCCTCCGGCCCGACCATGCCTGATTCAACCACTGTGGAAGATTGCTATCGCATCGCCGAGAAATACGACCTGCTGCCGCAATTGCCGAAGTCGACGCGGGAGTTGTTCGAGCGGCACGCGCTCGACGAAACGCCCAAGGCAGACGATCCAGCCTTCACCCGCGCGCGCTGGTGGACAGTGATGTCGAACCAGACCGCAGTCGACGAAGCCAGCCATGCCGCGGAACGCGCCGGATTCATCGTGAACGTCGACAATGCCTGCGACGACTGGGATCATCAGAAGGCCGCGGAGTATCTACTCCATAGATTGCGAGAGCTGCGTAGGCAGTTTTCTCCGGTTTGCCTCATTTCTGGCGGAGAAGTGACCGTGAAAGTAACGAACGGCGGCGCCGGGGGACGCAACCAGCAGTTCACGCTGGCCTGCGCCCAGAAAATTTCCGGAGAAAACATCACGGTGTTGAGCGCGGGAACCGACGGAGTGGATGGGAACAGTCCTGCGGCCGGAGCGGTTATCGACGGCTCCACGATAGAACGGGCGCAGAAACTAGGATTGGACGTCCGCAGATCGCTTGAGAAATTTGACGCGTATCCGCTGCTCCAGAGGCTTGGCGACGCGATCGAGACTGGCCCTACCGGAAACAACCTGCGTGATCTGCGGATTCTGCTGGCGTATTGACGAATGGTTTTGAGATTGTCGCGCGGGGCGACCTTTGCATTGCCCCGCGCGAGCAATTAGTTATGCAGTCTTCTGCATCTTTGCAATGGCTTCATCCATGCCGCGCTTCATCTCATCCATCGAGAGATCTTTCGTATGCGTGGCAATGGACCACTTGTGCCCGAAAGGATCTTTGAGCTTCCCGTAACGGTCGCCCCAGAACTGATCCATGACGGGCATTTCGACTTTCGCCCCGGCCTTCACAGCGCGATCGAAAGCCTGATCGACATTATTGACATATATATGCAATCCCATGCTCGTTCCGCCTCCCTTCGTGTCGGGACCAACCGCACCAAAGTCGGGGAATTCGTCGGCTAGCATGATGATGGAATCTCCGATCTGCAATTCGGCGTGCATGACCCTGCCGCTCGGGTCTTTCATCACCCCACGTTCAGTCGCGCCAAACGCTTGCTTGTAGAACTCGATGGCGCGCGTTGCGTTGCGAACGGTCATATACGGTGTCAGTGTGTGATAGCCCTCAGGAACAGGTTTTACGGACATGATTCCTCCTGGTTGGGAATTTTCGGAGTGGCCTTTGCCCCAATATACTCTGGGGCGTTGTCATCGGAACACAACAGCGCCTTGAATCTTGCGAATTTTGTTTTCGGTTGCTCGTGTCACTACCCCGCCGTTTCGGCGAACTATCAAACAGATCAAGCATTGTCTGTTTTGTGGCGTGTGCACGGAAAAGCACAGTAGTGCGGGGACCGATGACGCGCAGGCGAGTTCCTACTTAGTTTTTCCTCACGGGAGTGTCTCGTCCGGGAAGCGTCAGAAGAAGCGCGTCACGCCCTCTTCCATCACGACAACCTTTTCTTCGATACCGGCCTTGCGCGCTTCCCGGTCGAGCAACTGCAAAGGCTCTTCGACAGGTTCGTGCGAGAGGCGGAACGTGCCGTAATGCATGGGAACCATCCAGCGCGATTTCAGATCGAGGAACGCGCGTGTGGCATCGCCGGGGTCGGCATGAACGTTCCGGAATTGTGGCGGGTTGTAGGCGCCGATTGGGAGCAGAGCGACTTCAGGCGAAAGGCGGCGGCCGATCTCGCGAAAGCCGGAGAAATAGGCCGTATCGCCGGCATGATAAACGGAATGCTTACCGGTCTTCAGCACGAACCCACCGTATCCGCGATGCGAATCTTTCAAGACTCGGGCGCCCCAGTGCTGCGAAGGCACATGTGTGACGGTGAGATTGCCGTGCCGGGAATTCTTCCACCAATCAAGTTCGATGATCTCAGAAAAGCCGAGATCTGAGACGAGATCTGAAACGTGCGTGGGAATGATAATTGCCGGGGCGGTTCCGCGCTGACGCAGGCTGTTATGCACAATCGCCCGCAACGACGGCCGATGCAGATGATCAAAATGAGCGTGCGAGACCAGGACTACGTCAATCGGCGGCAGATCGGCAATGCGCACTCCTGGACGGCGCAGGCGCTTTAGAACAAAGAGCCACCGCGCAAAATTCGGATCGATCATCACGCTCTTGCCGCCAATTTGCACAAAGAAGCTTGCATGACCTATGAAGGTGACGCCGAGTTCGCCATTAGTGGCAAGGCGCGGTTTGTGAGTTTGACCGGAACGCGGAGTTACCGCAGAGTGCCGCACCAAGCGCGAAAACTGGGTGGCACGTTTACGAAGAGCCGGATTGCGAAGCGTTTGTTTGATCATCCTACGACAGGGCCCGGGAAAGCCGAAGCAACCTCATCCCTGATACTAGTCCTGAAAACCGCAGCAAACGGAGTGGCAAAAACGGTGCGGCAGAATTGCATCTGCCATCTTAGATGAAGTGCGCTGGTGTAGCGCTGCTTTTTAGTTAAAGATCGGCACGGCAGTAACTTGCTGGCACAACAGCAAAAAGGCTGTAAAAGGAGAGCCGCCGGCGGTTCGGCGGTTCCTGAATCCAGCGGTAATCTGTTAGCGAATCCATCGCGAAGAGGGAATCTCGCGATGCCCTTCGTCATCGTAATAGAACTTCATCTCGTGGTCGGAAGTCGCCCCCGGCACCGGATGGTCGTTCACGGAACTAAATCGGGGAACATCGTATGAAACCGGCAACGCCGTCTTCGTGGTGTACATCGACTCGTTATAAGTAGCACCAACCAGGGGCTGCGCCACCGGAAAGACGCCGAATGGATTCCCGTTCACGTACGAGACGCCAATGTAGTCGGCGACCATCGGCCCATTGTCAGAGACCGGCAGCGAATTGATCTTCATCGGTCCCGCGATTTTGGCCCCCGCCGTCCAGGTTTGCCCGCCATCAATCGAAGTCGTATAGCCCACTTCCAGTTGGCAGGTGTTTGTGTTGCACGCAGTGTTCGGATAGTAGTAGTAAACGATCGTCAGATGAGCGTTCGCGCCGGATGTTGTCGGATCCACGCCGATCCCGGGAATGAAGTGATCGACCGTGCTGGTTGTCGGATCAATCGGGATTCGCGTGACCGCGCTCCAGGTGGTACCGTTCGATGAAGTGCTCATCACAATGTCATTCGAGGCGCACCTCGAACGGAAGCGGCAGTCCGACCAGACCACATAAACATTTCCTGCGCCATCGATGCCCGCTGAAGGCAGATTCGGATTGCGCAGTCCCGCGGCAACGAAATGGCTTTGAATCGTAGCGATAGACTGGCTCTTTCCCCAGCTCACACCGCCGTTGGCTGAAGAGAAAACGTCAATGCCTCCGCCCTCGAAGGGAACAATCACTGTGCCGTTCGGCTGTACCAGCGGCTCGCCGCCAAGGCCGCCTGCGTGATCGGAGGAAGCCAGCCCCGCTCCCCATGTCTGTCCACCGTCACTCGAGACACTCATCAGGACGTCTCCTGTGCCATAAGCCTGGTCCCACTCGGTATAGCAGTTCCCGTAGTAGGGGCTGGTAGTCGTGTTGTCGCAGACCGTCCAGTTCTTGTCGTCGAGGTGCGTTTTATCGATGATGATGGGATTGCCCCAGTTCAAACCATTGGTCGACCGGCTGACCGCGACATCACCAATCAGGCCGGAACTGGAACTCAATCCGGCAAGCGGCAGAGTCGAAATCAGCCACTGCCCATGTTTGGCATCGTACGCGACCGACGGATCGGCGGCCGCGCCATACGTTCCGTTCTTGTAGTTCACGGTCAGGCCGGGGAGCAGGCCATATTTCCACGTCTTGCCGCCATCCGTGGAAGTCGAGTAGCCGATGTCGCCGCTGCCCCATCCGATCGTCCCCGGCCGGCGTGCTACGTGAAACGTGCTGACCAGCGTGCTGCCCCAGGCGAACGTGTCGGGCTCGACCTCGGTCTTGTGATCGCTGTCGCTGTTGGTGAGATTGTCGACGCTGATTCTCACGATAGAAGTCTGCGCACGGCCGGGGAGAGCCGCCAACACGAAAGCCAGCAACGTTGCGGCAGACAGGAATCGAACTTCACGAACCACTTGAAGCCGAGTGGATGTCATCTGGAGTCCTTTATGAGTGAGTTCAGGTCAGCCAGTGTCACACTCGGCGCTGCACGCAACGCCACGACGCGGCTGTCCGCGCACTATATCGGATCGCTGTTCTACTGTCGATGTGAAGGAAATTTCACAGTCAACTGCGGCTGCAACCATAACTTTCAGGAAATTCGCTTCGTTTGCTTGACCAAAATCGCCGAGGTCATATCTAATCCGAAGGCGTTCCCCTGCAAACTGCTTGGAGAAAGTAAGGAGAGTTCCGCATGCGAGTTGCGTTTCTGGGTCTCGGAATTATGGGTCAGTCGATGGCGACCAACCTGGCGAAGGCCGGCCATGAGGTTACAGTCTGGAACCGTACCCCGGGAAAACTGGTGGAAGGCGCAGGGGTGGCTCCGACCCCGGCCGCAGCGGCGCAGGGAGCAGAAGTGATCTGGCTTTGTGTTTCCGACACGGACGCGGTAGAGCAGGTCATGTTCGGCAAAGACGGTGCGGCATCGTCAATCACGGAAGGCGTCATTGTTGCGGATTCGAGCACAATCTCTCCTTCGGCGACGCTCAAGTTTTCGGAGCAAGTGAAGGCGAAAGGGGCGGCCTGGGTCGATGCTCCGATGACGGGATCCAAAATCGGCGCGCGGGACGGCACACTCGTTTTCATTGTTGGGGGTGCGGAAGACCAGGTCGAGCGCCTCAAGCCTCTGTTCGCCGCCATGGGGAAGAAAATTTTTCGGATGGGTGAGACCGGCAAGGGACAAGCCACCAAACTCGCCATGAACCTGCAGATCGCCTTGATCTTTGAAGGTTTCGCCGAGGCCTTGACCCTGGCTACTAAGCTCGGGGTTGATACCCAGCAACTATTGGGGCTGATTGAAGCAACGATGGTACGCTCCGGAGTTGTTGACTATAAGGGACCATTCATCCTGCAGCGTGACTTCACTCCGAATTTCCCGCTGCGCCTGATGCACAAAGACATCCGCCTGACGTTAGAAGCCGCGAAGGAAGCTCGCGTAAAACTCCCCGCGCTGGAAACCGTCGAAGAGGTCTATGAAATGGCGACCGAAGACGGCAACAAAGATCTCGACTACGCGGCGACACTCACGCTGCTCGAGAAATGGGCCGGCGTGCAGGTAAAAGGCAAGGCGGCTTGAAGCGGTCTTCCTACCTCGCGGAGACTACATCTCAATCATTCCCATGTTCCCGGCGAGAACAAGCTCCCCCCGGGCGCAGAAACCTGCGCTCCGTACCCGTTACTGCCGTAATGCGCTAAATCGGTCTATTACACAAGTATTACAGTTCCCCGCTCCGTTCTGCTGGTAGCTTAGGCACATACAAACATCCTAAGATTTACAGGGAATGGGGACCCTTCTTCGACATGCAACTGCAAGATCTCGAGAAATCTCAAGCTCCGAAAGACGAAGTCAACTGGATCACCGCGATCTTCATGGCGATGTTTCACGTGGGAGCCATCGCAGCCCTCTTCTTTTTCACGTGGAAAGCCCTTTTCACTGCGATCTTTTTGTGGTGGGTAGCCGGCAGCCTCGGCATCGGCATGTGCTATCACCGGCTGCTGACCCATCGCGGCTACAAAACGCCGAAGTGGGTGGAATACTTTCTGACGGTTTGCGCCACGCTCGCCCTCGAAGGCGGGCCGATCTTCTGGGTGGCCACACACCGCATCCATCATCAGTACTCCGATCTTGACGGAGACCCGCACTCGCCCATTGACGGCAAGTGGTGGGCGCACATGGGGTGGATCCTTATGGGCAAGTCGATGCACCACGACGCGACCACGCTCGCCCGCTACGTCCCCGACCTCGCCAAAGACAAATTCCACGTCTGGATCACCAAATATCACTACGTTCCACAAGTCATTCTTGGTGTGATTCTCTTCGCCATTGGCGGCCTGCCGCTGCTCCTGTGGGGAACTTTCTTCCGCACCGTTTTCCTTCTTCACTGCACTTGGCTGGTGAATTCGGCGACGCACTCCTGGGGATCACGCCGGTTCGCGACGCGCGACCTTTCCACGAATAGCTGGTGGGTGGCACTGCTGACCTTCGGCGAGGGCTGGCACAACAATCACCACGCGCATCCGACTTCCGCCTCGCACGGATTTACCTGGTACGAGATCGATACCAACTGGTACGGCATCTGGATTCTGCAGAAGCTCGGTCTGGCTTGGGACATCAAGCGCACCAAGCTGACCGATATCGAGCAGGGACTGGTCGCGGCACCGAATGGACGCTTGATTGACGCCGCGGAATCGATGGCTGCAGCAGGAGACTAGTTCACGTAATACTTTGTCGAGGACAATGAGCCCTGGCTGAATGCCAGGGCTTTTTGCCGAGCGGTTGAAAAGGTCACACCCGGATGATCATTACCTCAGTGGCCTTGATCAGCGCTGCGGCAGTCTGTCCCTTCTTTAACTGCATTTCGCGGATTGCTCCTGACGTAATAAGCGATGTGATCAGCTGCCCCCCGACTGACAGGGTGACCTGTCCTACCAGCCCGCTGACTCGCACATCCACAATGCGCCCGACCAACTGGTTACGGCCGCTGATGCGCTTGTAAGTGACCCGGCGCTCTCCTTCGTTGTGGCCGCGCGTGCGATAGAGCAGGCGGTCGATTTCAGATTGCGGGATCCGGTAGTGTCCACCGGGAGTCTTCACCGCGCGCAGCTTGCGGTGGTAAATCCACTGCTTGATCGTCGGGTAACTGATCTGCAGCTGCACTGCAGCGTCGCGCGGGCGAACCATCGTTTCCGTCGAGTCGCCGGGTTTCTTCGCGGCCATGGCCTTTGGCTCCTGAATGCGAAATTATTCCCGCTATCTTAAAACGGGAACCGTACCGAGAGGGTAGGAGCGTGATTGTATTGGTGAAAATGCGTGACCGCGATTTGTTCACCGGCCCCGAAGGTCAATCCCAGCCGCTTCCATAGATGAATGCGTCCTATGATCAGGCCAGGAGAAATGAAAACCTGCTTTTGCCCGACCAGTTTCTTGCCGCCATTTGGCCACAGGGTTACGTTTGTCTCGAGTTCTGGCCACAATTTCCGCAGCACGCGATATTGCAGCGCCATGTTGTACGCCACGGGTGTACCGGTGGTCTGGCGACCGCCGGTTGGAATGGTCCATCCCAATGTGCTCTGAAAATCGAAGTCCCGATACCCCTTGCCGAAGGCGATCGTTGGCGTGATCGAGCCGTACGGTGTTGCAAAGCGCCCGGCGGGAATGCTGCCAGCCAAGAAGGCCGTCACAATGTAGTTCCCATTCCCCTCATTGCCGGCCAAAAGGCGGTATTTCAGCAGTACAGGAACGTTTCCCCCGCCATCCGGTCCGTTGACTGGAACCTGATACGGCGGCAGGCCGAGGATGATTTCGGTATGTTCGGTTGGTATCAGTTCCAATCCCTTGCCGCCGCCATAGTTCAAATTGTTGCCGTCAGGCGTGGGCGTCCAGGTGACGTCAGCGCGGAACTCTTCCTCAAGGCGGGGAGTCACCGTGAACAGTGGAGTAATCCAGTGCGGCTGCTCCGCCTGTGTCTTCGAAACGCGCGCGAACCAGTTGGAAAAGTATCCTTCTTGCGCTCGGGCCTGTTGCGGCAGAAAAAGCGCGGGCCACAGCAATAGGACAACACACCACTGTTGTCGGAGCATTGAAAACAAGGGATTCCTCGCGGGACGGCAGAATAGAAGCGCTATTTACCATATCACATTGAGAAGGCGATTTTATTTCGTGAAACAATACGACTACCTACGAATCACTAATTTCTCCGCAGATCTGCTTCCTGCAATGGTTCAGGCTGATCCTTCTCAAACGCTGAATATGGTTGGCAGCGTTACAATTTCGATAAAGCCATGCGAATCTCGAGCCGTCGCGGAACCATCGTCTTTTTCCTATGCCTCGGTATAGGACTGGTCGCGCTCGCAGTCGCTCTGAACGTCGGCTGGATCATCCTTAACTGGCGCGAAGGCGTCCTGCTTCTCTTCGGCATCATCTTTTTCGCGCTGCTGATCGCCGGAATGGTTGTCAACACGATCTTCCTGGTCCGCGAATTGCGGCACAGCGAGCAGCATGACAGTTTCATCAACGCCGTCACGCACGAATTGAAGACTCCCATTGCCTCAATCCGTCTGCATCTCGAAACGCTGCAGCGCCGAGAATTGCCGGAGGCGCGCAAGCAGGATTTTTACAAAATCATGCTGAGTGATGCCGACCGCCTCACCGATACCGTCGAGCAGGTTTTAAAGGCCGGCCGGGCCGGCGACAAGAAGGCCGGACGCGAAAAAGTCGAGGTCGATTTTGCCCAACTGGTCGAAGACTGTATGGACGCGATGCGCACGCGGCATCATCTTCCGCCAGAGTCGCTGCGACTCGAGCAAGCCGTCAGCAATGGCAACGGCGTGCACGTCCGAGGCAGCCCCGAAGATCTGCGCACGGCGGTGTCGAACGTTCTCGATAATGCGGTGAAATATTCCGGCGATCATATCGACGTGCAGGTGCGCCTGGAAACGCCCGACGAAAAGCGCGTCAAGCTCAGTGTGCAAGACCGCGGCGTCGGCATCGCCGAAGACGATCTGAAGCGTATCTTTCGGCGCTTTCACCGGGTCGGGAATCGCTCTCTCGCGCACATCAAAGGCACTGGACTCGGGCTGTTTATAGTGAAGTCGATCGCTAAGAAGCACGGCGGAACGGTGTTCGCCCTGAGTGAAGGCGAGGGACAAGGAACAACCATCGTGATGGAGTTGCCGCGGATGGAATCGAGGTCGGACGCGTGAGCCGAGTTCTTGTAGTCGAAGACGAGGCGCATCTGGCGCAGGGGCTTCGCTTTAACCTCGAAGCTGAAGGCTACGCCGCTGAGGTGGTCGGCGACGGCGAATCCGCGACCGATCGACTGCTGAGGCAAAAGGAAAAGTTTGACGCGATCGTGCTCGACATCATGCTGCCAGGAAAAGATGGTTTCAGCGTCGTTTCGGAGTTGCGTGCGGCGAGCAATTACGTGCCGGTGTTGATGCTGACGGCGCGCGGGCGTCCCGAAGACGTGCTACGCGGTTTCGCCTCCGGCGCTGATGACTATTTGGCTAAACCATTCGACCTTTCGATTCTGCTGGCTCGCCTTCAGGGACTACTGCGTCGCACCGACTGGATGCGCACAGGCCAGCGAAACGATGCCCAACCGACTACTCCTGATGATTTCGGGCGTTTCTCGTTTGCCGGCAAGACGATTGATTTCGGCACCCTCGAATTGCGCTCCGGCGGAAACACGATTCATCTCACGTTGATGGAATCAGAGCTGCTGCGGCACCTGGTGCGTAATGACGCAAAGGTCGTCTCGCGCAAGCAGATCCTGGAAGAAGTCTGGGGGCTCAAGGAAGACACCGACACGCGTGCAATCGACAATTTTGTGGTGCGGTTGCGCCGATACATCGAGGACGACCCAGGCCATCCTAGACATCTGTTGACAGTACGCGGAGTGGGATACCGGTTCTTCGCGAATCCGAAGGCATAGTGCTTCACGCCCGACACAGCTCTTCCAGCAATGTTTCCCGGCGTTGCAGAGCCAGGCCGTCGAGCCGCTGCAAGGCGACGAAGTAAATCGGAATACAAATCGCCGCTAGAATCAGGAACAACCCGACCGCGAGCCAGAGATTCCGGTAGAGCCGCGCGATCGCAAACACTCCCAAGCCCAGGCCGACAATCAGGATCTGCATCACGAAGCTGACTAGCACGGTGGTCTGCGCGGGATTCTGCCGCCCGAAGGTCGAAAAATCGCGCTTCTTCGGAGCGTAGATCGACAGGATATTTCCCGCTGCAAAATTCAGGGGGGCGGCAAATGCGAGCGCAACAATCGTGGCAATTGTGACCGCCAGATGCGGCGCGCCGTAGAGATACGTGACTGCCACCCAGGTGAACACGACATTCGCAACAAGAATTGCCAGGTGGGTCAGGTTTTTTCCTAAAACAATCTGTCGAAATCTGACCGGCGATGCATAGAAGAACTGGATGCCGCTGCCATCTCCTCCAAAACTGTTGTAGACGAGATTCGTCAGCACCAGCAGCGCATACGCCGCGGCTCCAGGAAATGCCATGTCGGGCGTGCGATTCAGCACGCTGCTGTGCCGGAAGGAACTCAATGGTCCCAGCCGGAAGATGATCAGCATGAATATCGGCATGATCAGGGTGAGCAGCATCGGACCGCTGCGCGCGAGATAGCGCATCTCTTTTTCAAAGACCGCTGCAACGGACTGCGAAAGTCCGGGCAACTCCCATCCGACCTGCGGAGATTGCGATTCCTTTAACTTCGGCCGCGCCGCGGTCTCGCTGAGATTCTCTCCGAAAAATTGTGCCCGGATGCGGACGTGCAGCAGATACGCCGGCCCCGCCGTCATGATCGCGAGGAACAGCAGGGAAGTAAACGCCGGTCCGATTTGCGCGCGGGTAGCATGCGCGATCGCAGACGCGGCGAGGCCCGGAGGCAAAGCGGCCTGCACCCTGGCTCCAACCTCAAACGTCCGGCGCAACTTGGGATGTTGTTGGTGGGCCAGACGCTGCATCGCCGGACCGATCAGCTGGAAGCTGAGCATGACCAGGATAAAAACCACGCCGAAGATTTCGCGCGTCCGGCGTTGTGCCAGCCAGCGCTCGATCCACGCAAAGATCATCTGCATCAACAGAAGATTGAATATCGCAAACGTAGCCAGCACGAGAAATGCCCACGGAAAAAGCAGCGGACGCGCAATCGTTACGCCAATCAGTACTCCAAAGATGAATACACTCCCCAACGCGCTCGCCGGATCGAGGTAGCCGTAGACCAGGCGAATCAGGAAGTAGGCGCGGTAAGCAAGCGGGAACCGCAGTAGCTCCGACGAATCCGGATTGCTCGTGAAGGCGGTCGCCATCACCGGGAACAGTTGCCAGAACAGAAGAATCGGCCACAGGATCACCGCAAGGTACTCAACCTGTCCTTGCGAAACGATGTACCACGCTCCGCCGATCGCCCCGAAGAAGCCACCCAGCCCAGCAACGGCGAACGTCAGCGTGATGAAGACGCGCGAGGCGAGTTCCATCTTTCCGCGCCGCGTTCTGAGTCCGTTGACGAACATGCGCCAGCGCAACTCAGCGATCGCTGGAAGTTGGCCAGGAACAACTGCGCGGTGTGCCATTTCAGGATTGTTCAATTCTTGCACATGCCCTTGGTTTCGGGCACGACGTTTCCAAGTAATTGATAATAGTTAGGTTTTCGGCGGTTGATTGTCCAGGATGCCAAGCGAAACGCGAGAAATTGATGCCCGTGATTTTAATCACATGTCCCGGTACGGCGGCGCACACGCCGTTGTAGCAGATCGGTGGAAAACTGGATTTGAGTCGGAGGTGAATTTGGATGTCGGCACCAGAAGCAATGCCCCTGTTGGATAGCGTTACCCAGCCGTTGGCGAAAGTGTTGGAGCGGGCGTTCGGGTGCCACCACAGGAAACTGAGCCGCGTCTTCACCATTGATGGCCACACCTACAAAGTCTGCTGCGATTGCGGCGCGACCTTCAAATATTCGATGCAAACCATGTCCATCCGGCAGCGCCGGAAATTCTTGTCAGCGATCACACATCTCCGCGCCCAGAGCCGCCGCCGAAGAATCTCGCGGCGGAACAGAACCACCAACTAAGCTTCTTCCAGCGTATTCACGCCGGGTCTACCCCAGCCAGGACAATTCCTGCTCAACTGTGCGCGATCCACCTACGATTCGCAGGAAAATCTCTTCGAGCGTCAGCTTCTCGCCCGACGCTCCCCCATTGCCTTCGTCCGTGGGCGCTTGGGCCTCGACTCCGGCTCGCAATTCTTCGAGCGATCCCTGAGCGACCAATCTTCCTTGATGAATGATGGCGACGTGGCTGCAAAGCCGCTCGACGATTTCGAGCACGTGCGAGGTGAGGAAAATCGTGGCTCCGCGGGCGATCATTCTCTGCAGCATCGATTTCAGAGTTCCGGCGGCGATCGCATCGACGCCCTCGAACGGCTCATCGAGAAACAATACCTTCGGCCCGTGAATGACTGCCCCTGCCATCGCCAGCTTTTTCTGCATGCCATGCGAATAGTCGGTGACCAGCTTCTTCGGTTGGTCGGCCAGTTGCATGAACTCGAGCAGCTCTGCCGCGCGCTTCGCGGCCGTTTCGCGATCGAGCCCGTACATCCGTCCGGCAAAGCTGAGGAACTCGGCTCCCGTAAGTCGTCCAAACAGCGCCATTCCTTCCGGGACGACACCGATCTGCCGCTTCACATCCACCGGATAAGCATTTAGATCGAGTCCCAGGATCTCGATCTTGCCCGAACTTGGCGCGAGGAGGCCGGTGAGCATCTTGATTGTCGTGGATTTTCCCGCACCGTTCGGCCCAAGAAAGCCGAAGAATTGGCCCGGCGCAACGCGGAGATTGACGTTATCTACGGCGACGAGTTCGCCGAATCGGCGGCTCAGGGCCTCGGTGCTGATTGTCGGTGCGGCTTCCATCGAAGGTCTGAATCTAGCATACCGGCCGCACATTCCCGGAACGATGCTAAGAACTGGAAATCTAAGAAAGGTTATCGGAATCCCGTAATGCGCCAGAGCGAGAGCCCGCACGTTGCCAGAAGCCCGAGCATCGAAACAATAAGACCAACTATCCAGCCGAACGAGATGTGCATGTGTGGCATCTTCGCCATTACCGCGAGCGCAGTGAACATCCCGGTCGTGCCCAGGATCAGCAGCCAATCGACGACGGTTCTGCCGCGGCCTTTTTTCTCCTCAAACTCAAGACCTTCAAGCCCCGCGCGAAGGTATTCGTCATCGACCTCATAACGCTGCCCTTCGCGCTCAGCCGCAATCCTCCACGAAGAGTGTTCGCTCTCATTCGCCGACGAGAGGGCGATCGCCAACGCGCCGAGCATCATCAGCAGTGAACCGCCCGTGACCTGTGCATACACAGTGCGGCTGCGGCCCTGTAGTTCGTGAAAAACGAGAACTCCCCACAGCATTCCCCAGAGCTGATTCGTATTGGAAAGCGGAATGCCGCGGCTGATTCCGACATATTTCGCCGCGTACTGCTGAAACAGATCTCCAAGAACCCAGACGAATCCTCCGAGCATCAGCCAGAAAAGCACGGCCCGCGCGCTGCCAAGTTCATGCCACAAAGGAATTGCTCCACGGTATCCGATGGCCAGCGACAGCATCGTCACAACTTCGCCCACGGTAAAGAACGTGATAAACGACAGCGGATTCATACCCGTCAGATACGCTTTGCGATACGGGATGTACATTGTTCCCCATAGAATTCCCGCGCCGAGTGCCGCGGCAATTCCCAGCGAAGCCTTGCCCGGCGCTGCCTCATGCGACGATGCAATGGCGAGCAGCGTTGCTCCACCAAACATGAGAAGGGCTCCGCCGAGCACGCCCAGCCAGCGCTTCCATCCTGCTGAGCGCAATTCGCGGAAGAGCACCACTCCCCAGAAAATCCCGAGCAGGCTGTTCGTGTTCCACAGCGGAAAGGCGATGCTCAGCCCGACATTCCGGATCGCAGAGATCGTCAGCGTATTCGCAACGGCCCACATGCATCCCGCGAGAATCGCCCAGACGATCAGGTGCGGCGCCTGTCGGATATCGCTCCGCAAGTCAGCGGTGCCTCGAATAAATGCAGGCACGCTCCATCGTGCCAGAAATACTCCGAGCACCATGACCAGCGAAACGGTAATCGGAGAGATTTCCGGATTCACCAGCTTGACGGGAGCTTCTGCGCCGCCGAGCCATGCGCCCGCTGCGAATCCGCAGAAGATGCCCAGCGCCTGGAGACTACGCAATCGGGCGTTTCCGGCTTGGCGCGCCGGGACTGACGTTTCCGTGCTCGGGGAAGATGTGTTCAACGAAGCTTATCCAGTAGAAGCAGGCCGCCGATCAGCACCCCGAGCGGAATCCAGAAATGAATATCGGTGGCGATGGCGTAGAGCACGTTACGGCGATTTCCAACATCGTTTGGAGACATGGCTGCCTCGGATTGGGGCTCGCTGAAGCTGGAGTGCGATCTTAAGGACCGGGGCGGCGGGAGTCAATATGTGCGCTTGAGTCGATTCGCGAGCGCGATAAGCAATATGACAATGTCGCCAATTGAGACCATTGCCTTATAGTTGCGGCCGGATCAGCACACAGCGCGGCACTTGTGCCGAATCAGAGATACAGCGATAATACGAAAGGAGTTCAGGCATTCAAACGCTTGTAATTCAGAGACTCAACGTAGCAGCGGAGAAAATTATGTCGCCGATTGCACACAACCCGATTACGTTGAGCCCACTCGCCGCCGTCTAATCCAGCCGGTCGGCTGGGTTGGCTCCATCTTTCAACTTACTAGTTGAAGCCGCATGCGCATTCGTGCGCCCGCCGGCTGTGCGCCCGTGCGCGCAAAAGGGAGCTTTGTGAAACGAAGAAAAGGTCGAGGTAAAGAAGCGGATTTCGTGGACGCGGATTTCGCTGAGATTCTCTATGGAGAAAGAAACAGCAATCGGTCAGACAGCCGCCAAGCGCAGCGGAAGACACAACAGTTCTGCCGGCAAGTGCAGCGGGCGCTGAACCTCGCGCTCGCGGATTCAAGCGTAGCTGGCATTGGTTGCGAGCTGTTTGTGGATGAGGTTTCGCCAGGACCGGATTGCGGTCACCTACTGGTCCATATCGTTGTGCAGGATGGCTATTCGGTCGTCGGTGCGATGAGCGCGCTCCGTAGCGATGCATCGCGTCTACGGTCGGAGGTGGCAATGGCGATTGCCAGGAAGCGAGCGCCAGAGCTGTCTTTCGTGCCGGTCTCGGTGCGGGGAGGCAACGATGAGTGATTCGGTGATTGCTCCGCTCCATAGCTGGCTGACTGCTCCTCTGGATCGAGACGTGTCGGAGACGCTTGAGCGTCTCCGGTGCGCCCCGGATGTTCAACAAGTCGCGGTGATGCCCGATGTACACCTTGCCGCTGAGGTGTGCATCGGGGTCGTTGTCGCAACCTCTCACCTGATCTATCCACAGGCAGTCGGAGGCGACATAGGATGCGGCATGCTGGCAGTTGCCGCTGACGTGGAAGCCTCCGTGCTGAAGAATCCGAAGACTGCCGCGCAGCTGCTAAAAGAAATCGGGCGTGCTGTACCTTCGCGTAGGCGCAACCGGAACGCGGTCATTCCTCAACCTGCGGACACAACAAACGATCGGCTAAGTCATGCCCACCTAGAGTCAATTCGCCAAAAGGAGGGCGAGATCGAGTTTGCGACTCTCGGGAGCGGGAATCATTTTCTTGAGATGCAAGCCGACGAAGAGGACCGGCTCTGGCTCATGGTGCATAGCGGATCGCGCGCGCTCGGACAGGTGATTCGCGACCATCATTTGGCGCGCGCGCAACCGCTGGAAGGACGACTGCGTGCGCTCGATGCAGAATCGTCTGCTGGCAAAGAGTACCTTCACGACGCCTTGTGGGCGAGGCAATTTGCCGCCGCTTCGCGCAAGGCGATGGCAGAAGAGACTGGCAAGGTGCTAGCGCGTACCTTGAGGTGCAGCATCAGTTGGGAGACGATGATCGCAAGCGATCACAATCATGTTGCGCTTGAGCGTCATGGCGAGCGCGAATTGTGGGTGCATCGCAAGGGAGCAATGTCTGCCCAACAGGGACAGCCCGGAGTGCTGCCTGGGTCGATGGGCAGTCAAAGCTACCATGTAGAAGGACGCGGCTGCGAAGAGTCGCTTTGTTCGAGCGCTCACGGTGCTGGCAGAGCATTGAGCCGCGGCGCGGCGCGGAGCAAGTTCAGCGATCGCGATCTTCGGCGTCAAATGGAGGGTGTTTGGTATGACTACCGTTTGACAGGCAAACTCCGGGACGAGGCACCTGCTGCGTACAAGGACATTCGTGCCGTCCTCAAGGCGCAACGAGAACTGGTGAAGGTTATCCGCACGCTACGACCGGTGCTCAACTACAAGGGCACCTGAAAAAGTAAGTGCTGTTCTAAGTGATTCATAGCGCTTTCCATGCCCTGGATTGCCGTTGGGGTGCTGGCGCCCAAAACAAAAAAGCCCCGGCTTTCACCGGGGCATTGGCAGAACTGCGTGTAGCTTAGAACAGATTCCAGAGGAACTGGTTGTAGACTTCGTGATGGAATTGCACTTCCTGCGCCTTCACGAACGTCCCCAGAGCTCGTGGGCAACGGTCGGCTGAGGCCTGTTTCAGGTCGGCATAGCGGCCTTTCACGTCATCTCCCAGCAGCTTGGTTGTCCATTCGGCTTTGCGGAAATTCTCCAGCGCATCGTAGATGTTGTCGGGCAAATAACGCTCGGCCTGCCGCAGATTCTTGATCTTCGCCGTCTCTCCGTCGATGCCCGTTTTGAAGATCGACAACAGCACGAGGTACGGATTCGCATCTGGAGCGACCGACCGAACCTCAACGCGCATGCTCTTCTCGTTTCCGATCGGGATGCGCACCATCGAGCCACGATCCGTCGGAGACGCCTTGATCTGATTCGGCGCCTCGAAGTGCGGGTCGAGCCGGCGATACGCATTCACGCTCGGGTTCAGCAGCAGGCAGATATCGTTGCCGTGCGTCAGAATGCGGTCGACGAACGCCCATCCCATCTTGCTCAGTTTCTCTTCGCCCTTCGGATCCCAGAACAGATTCTTGCCGTTCTCGCTGATGGAAACATTTGTGTGCATGCCGCTGCCGTTGACGCCAACCACCGGCTTCGGCAGGAACGAAGCCGTGAGGCCCATGTTCGTCGCAATCTGGCGACAGACTAGCTTGTACAGCTGAATCTGATCGGCGGCCGCGACAACTTCGCCGTAGCCATAATTGATTTCAAACTGCGAAGGCGCGACTTCGGGATGGTCTTTCTCGTTCTGGAAGCCCATCGCGCGCTGCACTTCTGCCGTCGTGTCGATGAATGTGCGCAGCGGATCCCCCGGCAGCGAGTGATAATATCCGCCCGTATTGACGTATTCGAACCTGTGGGTCTCGTGGAAGTGGCGCTCGGCGTCGGCGCCCTGGAACAGGAATCCCTCAATTTCGTTCGCCGCGTTCAGCGTGTAGCCCTTCTTCTTGTTGAGGTCCTCGGCATAATTCTTCAGCACGCCGCGAATGTCTCCCGAATACGATGTTCCGCCCTTATCGATGACTTCGCCGAACACCAGCACCTTGCCCGAGCCGAACACATCCGAGGGAGCCCAGTAGAATGCCGCCCAATCGATGCCGAGCCGCAAGTCGCTCTCGCGCTGTGCCGTAAAGCCCCGGATTGACGATCCGTCAAACGTCAGGTTGTCGTAGCTCTTCAGCAGGAACTTCTTGTCGTAATCGAGCATGTGCAGCCGGCCTTCGAGATCGCTGAAGAGCACGGTCACGGCTTTAATGCGCTTCTCGTCGGTGAGATATTTCAGCCGTTCTTCCTGAATCTTGTGCGGTGCGGTGCGGTTCCTGCGCTGCTCCTTTGCCTTGAGGTTGAGGTCTTCGAGTTCGTCGTAGGTCAGTGTCAGGAAATTGCGCAGTTCGTTAGACATGGATGTGCTTCAGTCTCCTTCGATAAAAGACATATATTTTTGTGCAAAACCTTTACGGACAGACGGAAGTTGAAATGGCTGGTTTCAACACGACTGACTTGGAACACGGAAGGATAGCGCGCCCGACTCGCCCCAGCCAATCGAAAAAGCTGATGCAGGCGATAAAAGGGATTTATTTCGGGAAGTGCACTGAAAGGTTTATGTGAACTGCCATCAGTTGCCCGGCGGAGCAAAGCTCCGTTGCCGGAGTCGCTCCTACTTCGCGCTGATCTCCGAACGTGGCTGCACGTATTGAGCCGTGGGCGCAAGAATCGTCGGAGCCGCCCAATCAACCAGTGGATACGAATGCCCGCAATTCAGGCACTGCGTGGCCGGAAATTGCGTCGAGCAATAAGGACAAACCGCGCTCGATTCGAAAGTGTCGAACGCCTGTCCACAGTGCCCGCATCTCCAATAGGCTCCGATCGGCGGAGACGTCTTGCAGTTCGGACAGGAATACTGCTCGCGCTTTGGCAGCTTTGCCATTTTCAGCAGCGACTGGGCATGCCGCAGCCCGCCCCAACAGTTCATAAGCATGAAGACCGCGATCGCGCCCAGAAGAAGGTCCTGCCATACGAGGGCAGCAACGATGAAAGCGGCGACACCGAGGAAGCCGACGACGGTTGCAACCATCAGGCTTCGCGCGCGGCCCATCGGAAACCACAGCAAGGAACGAAGAATCTGTCCCCCATCCAATGGATAGATGGGCAAGATGTTGAAGACCAGAAGCCCCACGTTGATCCAGAAGAGAGCGTGGACAAGGTGATATAAATCTGGCGAAACTGCATGCCAATTGTAGGAATTGCCAACAACGTAAGACACCGCCAATGGCAGCACCAGAACAACATTCACCAGCGGTCCGGCCGCAATGCTCCACAAAGTTGCTCCCGGCCGCTGCGGCGGATCGACATACGCCACCCCGCCCAAAGGCCACAGCACGATCCGGTCCGCCTTGCCGCCGACCTGCCGGCACGCCAATGCATGCCCGAACTCGTGCAGCAGTACGATCAGAAACAGGCCCAGGTATTCGACGATGTTCCAACTGACACCAGAGTAGCTGCCCGAGCGGCTTTTGATCTCATACGCTGCCACCAGAAACCACGACCAATGCAAAAACACATCGATCCCGGAGAACCGGAAGAGATGAATCGATCCCTGGCGGCTTGTAAGCATAATTCGAGTTTACTTTATTACGGCCCGCGGAAATAGGAGGGTTACAAAGGTGGCGAGACGAACGCTTCAGAGGCTACTGCCGATGAGCCGACGCTCCGGCCGCTAATTCGCGCAGGGTGGTTAGAAATCCGGAGGCGGTGCGGGGATCATCAAGTGCATCCAGCGCGATAGTGGCTGAGAACTGAGGCGACTCCGGCCGGAAACGTACCTGCAGCACATCCTGCTGCCGCACCGTCATCAAGGTATTCAATTCCGGAGTTGAGTCCTGCTTCCAGTGCGTGCGGGTCGTGAGCACAATCGGCCCCGGCTCGTAAACATCCCATTCACGGTCGTCGCGTTTCTGGGTATTCACGCCGCGGCTGTGCGCGCACCAGCGATGCCGCACGACTTCCAGATGAAAAGTTGGCGAGCCTCCCAGATCGGCCTCGAACGTCAGCGTTTCTTTCTGATTGTGAATCCGGCTCAGCAGCCACTGGATGGGCAATGGTCGCGGACGGAACTTCATGGTGACATGCGCGTTCTCAAAGCTGCGGGAAGGGAAGTGCAGGCGAGCATAAAGGCGAGAGCTGTTCAGCCAGCGGGAGTCGAGGATTCTTCCCTTGCCGGCGCAAGCCGACTGAACCCAGCGCAGTGCTTCACTCCCTTTGCGGCGGTTGTAAGCGGCGAACAGAACATACCAGATTCCAAGGGCCGCAACCGCGGAGACCACATCGATAACTAGGAGGCGTCCCACCACGTCTTCCCCATTGCTCTGATGCCGATGGTACGACTGAGGTTGCGATTGGAGCAAGTGCACATTAGTCCCAAAGCTGGTTTTTTTCAATCCCGAATCCCGGCGGCGCTGTGGAAATCAGGTCTCGAGAAATTCTCTACGGTTGGACCGTGTCCAATACTCCGCGCCCGCTCCCCTGGGCCGATACAATGACGCCGTGGCCTTCGTCATTCGAGATTTCAAGCCTGGCGATTTCGAGACTCTCTGGCAGATCGACCAGAAATGCTTCGCGCCCGGCATTTCGTACTCGAAACCGGAACTTCGCGCCTACATACGTCACCGCGCATCGTTCACCCTGGTCGCCGACGACAAGAAGTCGGGCAAGACACAGGGCTTCATCGTGGGACACATCGGGCCAACGGGACATATCATTACCATCGATGTACTCGCATCCGCGCGGCGGTCGGGATTGGGATCGGCACTCCTAAGCTCCGCAGAACGTCGTATGCGCGCCGCAGGATGCCATGCCATTGGCCTCGAGGCGGCAGTCGATAATGTCGGAGCCCTCTCGTTCTACAAACGCCACCGCTACAGTGTCATCCGCACGTGGCCGCGATATTATTCCAACGGAGTTGACGCGCTGGTACTCAGGAAAGAGTTCGAGAATTGTTGATTGTTGATTTTTGATTGTTGGTTAAGAAAGTCGTGAGAACGTTCCGCTCCATTGACATACGCCAGGTCATGTTCAAAGAGGCTTGAAGTCAGATTGTTTTCATTCAACAATCAGCAATCAAAAATCAAAACTATGAAAGTAGCCATCCAGGGAGAACGCGGCTCATTCAGTCACGAAGCGGCCGAAAAGATGCTGCCGCGGTGCACGGTGATTCCGTGCGCACGCTCGGCCGAAGTATTCGATCGCGTCGAAAAAGGTTCAGCCGATGGCGCGGTCATCCCGATCGAGAACACCCTCGCGGGCACGGTCGCCGAACACGCCGACCTGCTGGTCGCGCGCGCTGTCTTCATCCAGGCCGAATACCTGCTCCGAATCGTTCACAACGTCATTGCTGCCCCCGGAGTCGAACTACGCTCGCTGCGGCGGGTTCTCTCACATCCTGTGGCGCTCGATCAGTGCCGCGATTTCTTCCGCCAACACGCTCAGATCGAAGCCGTTCCTTTCTACGACACGGCCGGAAGTGTGAAACACGTCATCGAGAACCATTTGAAAGATGCCGCAGGCATCGCTGGAAGCCAGGCAGCGCCGGAGTATTCAGGAAAGATTCTTCAGGCCGGCATTGAAGATGATAAGCGCAACTTCACCCGCTTCTTCCTGATCCGCAGATTGGCTAAGCCGTCGGTGCGGAAGAAGGAGGTGGACTACCGCTCTCTGATTCCCAAGGGCGCGAACAAAACCTCCATTGCCTTTCAGGTCAAGAACACTCCAGGAGCCCTCTTCAAATCGTTGAGTGTTTTTGCCCTGCGCGACATCAGTCTGAGCAAGATTGAGTCCCGCCCCATGCGCGGACGTCCCTGGGAATACGTCTTCTATGTAGACTTCCTCCGGGGCGACGATGAGCCCGCCCAGAATGCCCTCCGCCATCTCGGCGAAGTGGCAGAGTTCGTGAAAGTTCTGGGTGTTTATCCGGCTGCTTGAATCGGATTCCTGACACCTGGAAAAACACTGCTGTCCAAAACGAAAATTGGCAGCCTCTCGTCACAACCTTTTGTGATCAGGCACACATTCGGCTTCAACGTACCTTCCTAAACTGGATTTGTTCTCCGCGATCCACCCGGAGGACCATTCTGCAAAGGAGGCTTTTCATGCGTTTTCTTAAGGTTGTCGGTCTGGTAGCGTGCGTTTTCGTCGCTATGGCAATGGCGGGCGAGAACAAGCTGGGGATTCGGGAAGTGAACCATTTGACCTTTGATGAAGCCGTTCACATCGGATCCACCGTACTGCCGGCCGGCGAGTACGTGGTTCGCCACACCATGGAAGGGCAGGATCACGTGATGGTGTTCCGCCAAAATCGTTCGAAGCAGGAGTTTAAGGTGAAGTGCACGTTGGTACCGCTCCCGAAAAAGGCTGAGAAAGACCAGCGGGTTTACGAAGTAAAGGCCAACAACGAGCGTGTGCTTCAGGAACTCGAATTTCGCGGCGATACTGCCAAGCACGTTTTCCAGCAATAATTTGAGATTAGCCGGAATCTCGCGTGGACGCTCCGCCGCTTATTTTTGCGGAAATTCGTGATGAAGACCACGCGTCCACGCGGGTGTGCGAAATTCTCAGATGTGCGGAACATCGACGAAGTCCCTTGGTCCCTCAATCGGCAGCCCGGTCTGTCCGATCCCAACTTAACTCTTGCAACGGAGTACCTGCCGCGTTAGCCTCTGCACCTTAGAGATATTCTGCACATCCGATAAGGGAATAGAATTCAAGCTCTTGCGGAACGGCTCCGGTTGCTCTGAAACCTTTCCCGGGATGCCGTCATCTAAACTTGAGCGAGTTACACTCAAGGAGAATCATGAGCCAGCAGACGCCACTCGAGCGCACTCCTAAGAACAAGGAAACAAACGAACAAAGGGCTCTCCCGGTACTCCCGGTTCGGGATACTGTGCTGTTCCCCCATGCAGTTTTGCCCCTGACGGTAGGGCGTGAAAGCTCGGTGCAATTAATCAATTCTCTGGGAGAAGACAAGACCATTATCGTGGTCGCCCAGCGCGAAGCGCGGGTGGACGCCCCGCAGCCCAGCGATCTTTACACGGTCGGCACATCCGCCGTCGTGCACAAAGTCGTCAAGATGCCGAATCAAAGCCTCTTCGTGTTTGCTGAAGGCTTGGAGCGCATTCGCCTCGGTGAGTTCACACAATTGACGCCATTCATGAGCGCGCACTATCACGCGCTCCCCGAAGGCGCGACGCCTTCCGCAACATCCGAAATCGAAGCGTTGCAGCGCAACGTCCTGACCCTGTTCCAGCAGATCGTTGCCGGCTCACCCACCCTTTCGGATGAGCTTTCGACGGTCGCCATGAACATCGACGAACCGGGACGCCTGGTCGACTTCATTGCGTCCTCCCTGCCGTCGCTTTCCACGCCCGACAAGCAGGACACGCTGGAGACGCTCGATGTCCATGTTCGTCTGGAAAAAATCAACCAGCATCTGGCCAAAGAACTCGAAGTCCAGCAGCTGCGCAACAAAATTCAAAGCGAAGTCCAGGATCGAGTCCAGCAGACCCAGCGCGAGTACTACCTGCGCGAGCAGATGAAAGCCATCCAGAAAGAACTGGGCGAGCAGGATGAAGGTCAGCGTGACGTTGAAGATCTGAAGAAGAAGATCGAAGAAGCGGGCATGCCTGACGAAGTCAAGAAGGAGGCCTTGAAAGAACTCGGCCGCCTCTCGCGCATGTCGCCGATGGCCGCCGACTATTCGCTGACCCGCAACTACATCGAATGGCTTGCCGTTCTGCCGTGGGCGAAAACCTCGGGCCAGGAGATCGAGATCCCAAAAGCGAAAGAGATCCTCGATCACGACCACTACGACCTCGAGAAAGTAAAAGACCGCATTCTCGATTACCTCTCGGTTCGGCGTTTGAAGCCGAATATGAAGGGTCCGATCCTCTGCTTCGTCGGACCTCCGGGCGTAGGTAAAACGTCGCTCGGCAAGTCCATCGCCCGCGCCCTGGGCCGCAAGTTCGTGCGGCTGTCCTTGGGCGGCGTGCACGACGAGGCTGAGATTCGTGGTCACCGCCGCACCTATATCGGCGCTTTGCCCGGACAGATTATTCAGGGCATTCGCCGCGCCGAGACGAAAGATCCGGTGTTCATGCTCGACGAGATCGACAAGGTTGGGCGAGATTTCCGCGGCGACCCGGCTTCAGCTTTGCTCGAAGCCCTCGACCCCGAGCAGAACTCCACGTTCCGCGATAACTATCTCGACGTGACGTTTGATCTCTCGAAGGTGCTCTTTATCACAACTGCCAATATGCTCGACCCGATTGCCGAGCCGTTGCGCGACCGCATGGAGATCATCGAACTGCAGGGCTATACGGAAGAAGAAAAGGTGCACATCGCATTTCAGTATTTAATTCCGCGGCAGATCGACGAGAACGGCATCACGCCGGAGCAGATCGAATTTCCGGAGGAATCTGTACGCTACGTGATCCGTCACTACACGCGGGAAGCGGGCGTACGCAGCCTCGAACGCACCATCGGCACGATCTGCCGCAAGCAGGCGCGCCGGCTGGCTGAAGGCAAGACCGAGAAACTTATCGTCACGAAAGAAATCGTGCAGGAGTTCCTCGGCGGTATCAAGATCCGCAGCGAAGGCGAAATTGCCGAGCGCACCGAGCGTCCGGGAGTGGCAGTCGGATTGGCATGGACTCCATCTGGCGGCGACGTGCTTTTCGTCGAAGCCAACGCCATGAAAGGCAAAGGCGGATTCACCATGACAGGCCAGATCGGCCAGGTCATGCAGGAGTCGATGCAGGCCGCTTTGACATGGGTCCGATCGAATGCAGATCGTCTCGGCGTGCCGGAGGATTTCTTCGCCAGCCACGACATCCACATTCACGTGCCCGCAGGCGCGATCCCGAAAGATGGTCCATCCGCCGGCGTGACCATGGCCACGGCTCTGGTCTCGCTGCTGACCAAGCGGCGCATCACGCCTCTCATTGCGATGACCGGCGAGATCACGCTAAGCGGCAACGTGCTTCCCGTGGGCGGAATTAAAGAGAAGGTTCTGGCCGCGAAGCGCGCGGGAGTCCACGACGTGATTCTGCCGGCGGAAAACAAGATGAACGTGGAAGAGGATCTTTCGCCCGAACAACTCGAGAATCTCAAGGTGCACTACGTGAAGACGATCGAGGAGGCGTTGAAGGTGTCGCTGCCCTCCGTTGCTGAAGGTGCGGCGGCACAGATCATTCCGCCAACGCCGCCGAAGGATCCCAAGCAGGACTACAACCCGACGCCGGTCAAAGAGCCAGAGCCGGTTCACGACCGCGTTTTAACGCAAGCGTAATCGCGTTCAGAATGTTTGAGGCCAGCGCCGACAGGTGCTGGCCTTTTTGTTCGTACGAAAGAAATCAGCGGATTTTGGCCGTAGTGAATCCGTTCTGGGCCAAGAGCAAAGCATCTTTCGCGATACACTGAACTCGCCCATGCGCGTGCGCATCCTCCTTTTCGGAATGCTCAAAGACATCGCCGGAAAGTCCTCCGATTCGCTGGACCTTCCCGAGCAATCTTCAGTCCGGGACGTGCTAACCCGCTACGAATCCACCATCCCGCGCTTCAAAGATTCGCTTCCATCCCTCGCCTTCGCCGTAAACCAGCAATACGCGAAACCGGAAACTACCCTGCACGACGGAGACGAAGTCGCTCTGCTTCCCCCGGTGAGCGGAGGCCTCGACAACGGAAATAAAATCGAAGCCCGGAGATCGCGCCACGCTTCCATCCTCCGCGACCCCATCAATGCGCAGGAGATTCGCTCGGTCCTCTCCCGCCCGGAAGATGGCGCTGTCGCCGTATTCGAGGGGATCGTCCGCAACCACAGCCGCGGCCGCAAAACGCTCTACCTCGACTACGAAGCGTACGAAGACATGGCGCTCCAGGAAATGGAATCCCTCGCCGAGCAGGCGCTCAAAGACTTCAAGATCCGCGACGTTGCCATCGTCCATCGTCTGGGCCGCCTCCAGATTGGCGAGGCCAGCGTGCTGATCGTCGTCGCCTCTGCCCATCGCGGGCCAGCCTTCGAGGCTTGCCGCTGGCTCATTGACACGCTCAAGCGCAAGGTTCCCATCTGGAAGAAGGAATTCTTCGAAGATGGCGCAGTCTGGGCTGACGGAGAGCCTTTTCCGGCCGAAATTCCCCGCGCCAGTTCCTAGCGCAAGGCAGCCCGCTTCGATGCGCGGCATCTAACTGAACGGCTTTCCGTTTCCCATGCGGCCCGAGTCCTTCATGAATTCATGGGAACGGCGGCCGGCCGGGCGACAGACTCGCGAATTTCCCGAAGGTATAATCTCCACCAATCGATGCGACAAACCGTTAAGACCTTACTCCTGCTCAGCCTCGTCTGTGTCGTCTCCAGCTTGCAGGCGCAGCAGCCTTCGAAACCTCCCGCTAACCAGTCGGACCAATCCGAACCATCGACCACCCTCAAAGTCGACGTCAACCTGGTGAACGTCTTCGTCACTGTAACCGACGCAAAGGGCGCGCCCGTCGGCGGCTTGAAGAAAGAGAATTTCGTCCTTAAGGAAGACGATCAGGAGCAGAAAATCGCGGTCTTCGACAAAGAATCTCAACTTCCCTTATCCATTGCTCTCGAAGTCGATACCAGCCTGAGCACGCGTCACGACCTGCCGCTCGAGCAGCAATCGGCCAAGCGATTCGCGCATGCCATCCTGCGACCGGTGGATTCTCTCTCCCTCTTCGCCTTCAGCGAAATTGTGGACGAGATCACCCGCGGCTACACATCCAACCTCAAGCAGATCGATGAGAGCATCGATCATTTGCGCGTAGGAGCCGCGACCGCGCTTTACGATGCGATCTTCCTAGCATCCCGGTCCCTCGACCACCGCAAAGGACGCAAAGTCATCGTTCTCATCACCGATGGCGGAGACACCATCAGCAAGGTCGATTACAAAGAGGCCGTTCGCGCCGCGGTAGAAGCCGAGGCGATCGTCTACTCGATCATCATCGTCCCGATCGAGAGCAGCGCGGGGCGCGAAACTGGAGGCGAGCACGCACTCATTCAGCTTTCCGAAGACACCGGCGGCAAGTACTATTACGCGACATCCGTCAGCCAGCTCGACGAGGCATTCCAAAAAATCAGCGACGAGCTACGCACGCAATATCTCCTCGCGTACTATCCCTCCCAGCGCAATTCTTTTTCTGATTTCCGCCGGATCGAAGTCAGCATCACCGGAGTTCCCAACTCTGCTGACTATCATGTCCGCCACCGAGCCGGTTATTACAGCGTGAAACTAGAATTCTGAAGTCTTCATTGCGCGCATCGTTCGAAACATAACAATCCAACATCCATAAAGAATGCGTTTGTATAGAAATGTAAACAGAGCAGTCGGCTCCAATTTCGTAGACACCGCATACAGTATTTGGAAGATAATCTGTTCCTCGATTTGCTGGCACTTGGACCGGCAGACACTCCAAGTAATTGAAAGAGAAAGTCTACGCCAAAATTTATTGAATCGTTCAAATGCTGGCGAGGTAATTGCTTCACCACAACCAACAACGGCCTAACTCTGTGGGATACAGAAAATGTTCATGCCCAAATGTTTTCCTCTCAGTTCACCCCTGAGAGAGTCATAGCCTTCTTTTCTGCTGTTGTCATAACAAGCAGTCGAGTTTGTTGTTTGGCAAAAATAAATTCTGGATCTGTGGACATTCCGAAAGGATGGTCGAAGATGCTGAACCTCAATTCCTCCCGTGCCTCCATGCGATTTAGTTTCCTGTTCGCCTTGGTGGCCACGTTTGCGCTGCTGACCGCAGCCGCTTTTGCCCAGACGACAATTTCCACCGGCAGTATTGTTGGAACCGTAACCGACACTTCGGGCGCCGTGGTCCAGGGCGCAAAGGTGACGATTACTGGTCCCACCGGACAGATACTTTCTGCCACCAGTAACCCGCAGGGCGGATACTCCGTCGGCGACCTCATCCCCGGCGCGTACAAGATCCGTATTGAGGCCAAGGGGTTCAAGACCGTCCAAATGCCGGTGGAAGTCAGAGTCAACAACACCGCCAATGGCAATGCCAAGCTTGAGGTCGGTCAGGAAAGCACAGTGGTCGACGTACAGGCCAGCGAGGTTCAGGTCAACACCGAGCAGGCAACAGTACAGGGCGTTCTGACCTCTTCGCAGATTGAAAATCTGCCGGTCAACGGCCGCAACTTCCTTGACCTTGCCCAGCTCGAACCGGGCGTTCAGATTCAGGACGGCGCGAATTTCGATCCCACTAAAGTCGGATTTTCCTCGATCTCGTTCGGAGGCCGGTTCGGCCGAACCGCTCGCATCAACGTTGACGGTATCGACGTCAGCGACGAGACCGTCGGCACCACAACCGAAGACATTCCGGCCAGCGGTATTCAGGAATTCTCGCTCGCCCAGTCCACTCTCGACCTTTCGAACGATCTGACCTCGTCGGGCGCCGTAAACGTCACTACCAAGTCCGGGACCAATACGCTTCATGGCGAAGCCTTCGGCCAATTCCGTGATAGCTCTGTGGGTTCCGCCAGCCTGGTAGAGCCTTGGGATACATCAACCCAATCCTTCATTCCCGCGCCGTTCCAGCGCAACCAGGAAGGCGGCAACCTCGGCGGCCCAATTATCAAGGACAAGTTGTTCTTCTTCGTAGATGGCGAACGCACTTTGCAGCATCTGGCTGCTCCAATCGCCGAGTCCGCGCCCTATGATGCTTACTCGGGAACCTTCCCGGCTCCTTTCAAAGAAAACGAACTAATGGCACGCGTCGACTACGCCCTTACCAAGAGCGCGCGCATGTTTGGCAGGTTCAACTACTTCGACAACTCGGTGTTTGCGACTTTCTTCCCGTCGAGCTTCCAGGTCTACAACAACAAGGACTACACGCGGAACACTGTTCTCGGTGTGGACTTCAATACCGGAAGCATCACCCATTCGATTCGTTTCTCGTACCTGAAATTCCAGAATCAGATCATCGATGGAACGCGCGGCACCAGCGTGCCGTTTGCCAACTATCCAGTATCGATTAACATCGGCAGCTTCTCTGTAGGGCCGAACTTGCTAGTGCCGCAGCAGACCCCGCAGAGCGATCACGAGCTGAAGTATGACGGCACCAAGGTTGTCGGCAAACACATCCTTCGTTTCGGCGCGTCCTGGAACCACATTCAGGGAGGCGGCTTTGCCAGTTTCTTCAAGCTCGATCCGCAGGTATTCACAGCCCCGGGGCCCAACGGAGACCCAACTTCCGCTTCGCTCGGTAATGGCGTCGTGATCGTCGGTAACGGCCAGGGCTTTTCGACGACGCAGCCCGCACTCGGTTTTCCGGCTGGCGGTCTTGGTCCAGACAACCGCGTGGGGATTTATTTCGGCGATACCTGGAAGATTCGCCCAAATCTGACACTTTCTCCCGGACTACGCTGGGAACGTGACACAGGCCGCACCGACAGCGATCTTCCCGCTATTCCCGAGATCAATGCTGCATTCCCTGGTTTCGGCAATGCCGTTCGCCAGCCGAACGACGATTTTGCTCCCCAGTTGGGCCTTGCTTGGGATCCCAAGGGCAACGGAAAGACGGTTATAAGGGCCGGGATCGGTCTCTACTATGAGAACGTGATTTTCAACAACGTGCTTTTCGATCGGCCACTTCGCGAGCGGAACGGAGCATTCCTTGCAACACCGACCGTCTGCGCTTTCGGTACTGCATTGCCAGTTGCGGGATTTGAAACCGTCGACCAGTATGCCAATAATACCGGGCCAAGTATCTGCGGGGAGACGGTTGCTCAAGCTGCACCGACTTTGGCCGCCTATGAAGCTGCTTATCAAGCTGCGACTCCATTCAGCTTGACCAATCCGAACCCTAATTTTATTGGCACTCAGCTGGCTTCGGGTTTAAACATCGGTACGGCTCTCTTTGCGCCGAACTACCGAACTCCGCGATCCGTCCAAATGAACCTCGGATTCCAGCATGAAATCCGCCGCGGGATGGTGCTCAGTGCTGACTTCCTGCGAAATGTCGAAACCCATTCGCTTTTGGGAATCGACGTCAACCATGCGGGAGCGGCGAGGACGTTCAATTCGGCTGGGGCGCGAGCCGCAATGGCGGCAACAGAATCAGCCTGTAATCATCCGGGCGATCTTCCTGGGACGATCTCTGATTGCTCTGCCCTAAATGGTTTCGGCGCAGGTGGCGCTCCAATTGGCGCCACGATCGCCAACTTCGCGTCTTTCGGAATGGGCTCTCCGGCTGACTTGGGGCAATCCTGCTTGGCGGCGCTGGGTTATCCCTGTGCTTTCCCAGGACTCAATCCCGCGTACGGTGCAACATCCTTCCTGGAGCCGATCAGCCGATCGGTTTACAACGCTCTGCAGATGAAGTTAGTAGACAATGTCGCCAATCCGATACGGGGTCTGAAGAACGCGAATTTCCAAGTCTCGTATTCACTGTCTCGCCTTGTCAATCCTCTGGCATTTCAGGGAAACACGCCTCCGTCTCCTCCGGCTGGCGCAAACGATCAGGATTTCGTCCTGACTGCGGCTGACAATGACAACCCGCTGCGTTATATGGGACCGTCACTGCTCGATCGCACCCACCAGCTTTCGTTCGGTGGAAACTTTGACGCGCCGTACGGCTTCAGCTTCGGCATAATTGCCCACTTTTACAGCCCGCTCTCGATGCCGACCATTGTGGGTAATACTGGCAGCCCGGGAAACATTTTCCAGACCGACTTCACTGGGAGTGGAGTTGTGAGCGATCCCGTGCCGGGAACCAAGAACGGTGCCTTTGGCCGTACGTACACAAACACAGCTCAGCTCAACCGGTTAATCAGTACTTACAACACAACCGTTGCCGGTCAGCCGACTCCTGCGGGTCAAGAACTGGTCAGCGCCGGTCTCTTCACACCTCAGCAGCTGGCGCAGATCGGTGCGGTTGCTCCGACACTGGCACCTGCTCCCGCTGACCAACTGCTCTTTCCATGGGTGAAAGCGTTTGACTTCCGCCTCGGGTGGAGTCATACCTTCGCGGACCGCGTGAAGGTCGAGCCCAGTATCGGATTCTTCAACATCTTCAACTTCGCCAACTTCAACCTGCCTCCGGGAACGATGGACGGTTGGTTGAATGCCGGAACGTCCTCGATCAACAGTGTTCACACCATGATCCAGCCGGGTGAAACCGGGCCTGAAGCCAACACCTACCGCGTCGGAGTCGGAACCGGAGTCTTCGGTCTCGGTTCTCCTCGCGTTACTGAGTTTGGATTGAAAATTAGTTTCTAGATTGAATCCTGGTTCAACAAGCCATCAGCCATCTTGGCTGATGGCTTTTTTCTTTACGGGTTCAACTCCGTCCTCAGCCGCTTCGACAGTTTCTCGATCTGCTTGAGCTTTTCGATGACGTCCTTCGGCAGCCTTCCTTGGCTCGCGCTCGCCACGTCCGAGGGGATCGTCTGGGCTTCCCGCGCAAGTTCGTCCGCTTCTCGCTGCAGCTTGGTGTAATCGATCCGCAGTTTGGGCTGGGCATCTGAGGGCGGTGATTGGGCTTGCTTGTCCTGGTCCATGGGCGGCGGAGGCGTCGGGAAATGATGCGACTGCGCCACCGCCATCGGGCCGAGAAGAATAAGGGCTGCGGAAAGGGTTAGGCAGAATCTTTTCACAGGGGGCCTCCTGCCGGAAAACGTGAGCTAATTCTACCCCGCCCATCGCCGGGTCACAGCCCGCCCTGCCGCGCTTTGTGTACAATGCGAGCATGTCGTTTCGCGGCCATCAAGGCGGAAGTCCCAATGCCAAGCGCGGACGCACTCCTCCTCCCGAGGACACGTTCGAAGAGGCATCATTCCTCAAAGCGCTCGGCGAAAAGCAAAAGGCTGTCTCGGTCAAGCTGATGGACGGCCAGGTCGTCCGCGGATGGATCGAGTACTACGACAAGAACATGATCCGCCTCACCCGCGAAGGCGCGCCCAATCTTTTCATCTTCAAGCACGAGATCATGTACATCGCCGAAGACGGCGGCAAAAAGAAGTAGCCCGGACCTCGAACCTTACACCTTGGGTTTCAGACCTCAGCCAAAGAATTTTCTCTCGATTATCCGTTGCCGCCGCTTATTTTGGTAGGCTGAACTGCTGTCATCCAAGCTCGATGTTTGAGGTCCGAACTCATGTCCGCTCCTGCGAACTCTGAGAGTTTTCTGCCCGCCATGTCTGCCATTGCGCGCGAGGCCGGAGCCCTGCTGATGAAGTATTTCCATCGGGGGCTCAAAATCGAATACAAGGGCGACGCCGATCTTGTCACTGCGGCCGACCGCGCCTCTGAGGCGCTCATTCGCGAGCGCATCAGCGAGCAGTTTCCTTCGCACGATGTTCTTGGCGAAGAACAGGGACTCAACGATCAAGGCAGCGATTACCGCTGGTACGTCGATCCGCTCGACGGCACCACCAATTTCGCCCACGGATACCCCGTCTTCTGCGTCTCGATGGCTCTGGAGCATCGCGAGCCTGGCGCTGAGGGCACTAGAATCGCCGGCGTAGTTTACGATCCCACCCGCGACGAGCTTTTCTCCGGCGAAAAAGGGAAGGGCGCCCACTTGAACGGCAGCCCCATTCACGTCTCCAAAGCGACGCAACTCAGGGAATGCCTCGTCGCCACCGGATTCCCCAGCCACAAGCGCCACAAGAATCCAAACATTTTCTTCTATCACCAGATCACACTGCAGACCCACGGCGTCCGCCGTGCCGGCTCGGCCGCGCTCGATCTTTGCAACGTTGCCTGCGGACGCTTCGACGGATTCTGGGAATTCAATCTCAATCCATGGGACACTGCCGCTGGCGTGCTGATCGTCGAAGAGGCGGGAGGCAAAGCCACACGCTTCGACGGCTCACCGTTCCGCATCGACAGCCGCGAAACCTTGGCCTCGAATGGCGTGGTTCACGACGCGCTGATCCAGCAATTTCAAGATATCTTCGCCGGACGAGGTCTCGACCCGCTCCCCGATCCGAGAGCGTACAAAGCCACCTAGAGCGGACTGGACGCCGAAAGCCGGGCGCCGGAAGCTGATCCCGTTCCGGCGTACAATAACACTCGGGGGACCGCCGATCCGCTCTGGCGGCCGATTTCATCTCAATCTCAGGTCGACCGTGATTAATTCACTCCTGGAACGTAAGATCGAAAAGCGACCGGACAAAGTCCGGCTGCACGGACGCATCCTTTTTCTCACCGAAGATCCCGAACTGATCAAAAAGCAGCTCGCAGGCGAAGACCTGCCCTGGGACACGAACAATCCCGCCAACAATCCTAAACTCCGCGACGACATCTCCACCGACGAAATCACGCCTGCGCATTACTGCTTCTATTTCGATGAGACTCTCGGCGAAATTCCTTACCTTGGCCTGAAGTGCGGCGGCATCACGCCGATTGGCCGCGGCGACGTCAAGCGCGGAGGATTCGTCTGCGCTGTCAGCGGCAAGCGCCGCGGCAAAGGATCAAGCCGCGAGCAATCTCCCTATGCCGAGATGTGTGCCGGCATCCGCGTCGTCATCGCTGAAAACATCGAGCGCATCTACAAGCAGAACTGCCAGAATCTCGGCCTGCTCACCTCCACGAATTTTTCTTTGATCGACCGCATCCGCAGCGAGGAAGAGATTCCTCTGAGCGAATTCACCGCCGGTGAGGACGAGATCACCCGCCAGGTCATCGAATACGGCGGCCTGTTCCCATTCAACGTCGCCCGCATGCAGGGGAAGGTGTTCCTGCCAGCTCTGAAAACCGAGAAGCGCTCAATGACGGTCTCCGAAAAGATCTTTGCCCGCCACATGCTCAACGAAAAAGGCGAAGCCGGAGTCTCCTCCGTCAAGCCCGGCGACACCGGATTCGCGCGCGCCGATCTGCGCTTCAGCCACGAATACGTCACGCCGATGGCTGCCATCTTCTTCGAGCACTACGTTGGCAAAGATGCCAAGGTCAATGATCCCTCGACGATTCTCTTCTTCCGCGATCACCTGACGTTTCTCGACGAAGTCATCTCCGAAGAAAAGAAAAAGCTCGGCCTGCTCGATCTCGCCACGCAACTGAAACTCAAGCAACAGGATTTCGCCAAAAAGCAGGGAATTCGCCTGCACGGCGAACTCTCTGACCGCAAAGGCTCCGAAGGGATCTGCCACTCGATCGTTCTCGAAAGCTACGCGCTGCCCGGACAGCTGAATATCGGCTCCGACTCACACACGCCGCACGTGGGTGCCATCGGATGCGTAGCCTTCGGCATCGGCACGACCGATGTCTTCAATTCCTGGATCACCAAAGATGTCCGTGTACGTGTGCCTGAGTCAGTGAAGATCGTGGTCCGCGGCAAGAAGCATCCCAACGTCACCGCGAAAGATTTCATCCTCAAAATCCTCAGCCTCGACTACGTACGTAGCGGCAAGGCGCTCGCCAAGGTGATGGAATATTCGGGCGAAGCCATCGAAGATCTCAGTGTCGATGAGCGCGCCACCATGACCAACATGGCCGCCGAAATCGGCGGATTCACAGGTATCGTCGCGCCCGATCGCAAGGCCGTCGATTTCCTCGTCGAGCGGCGCGGCATCGACCGCAGCAAGGCCGAAGCCATGATCGAAGGCCTCTACAGCGATCCCGGAGCGCAATACGCACGCGTCATCGAACTCGATGCCGCCGATATTACCCCGATGGTCGCCACCCCGGGCGATCCCGGCAATGGCAAGTATGTTCGCGAGTTGAACACGCCCGTGCCCGTCGAAATCGCCTACGGAGGCACCTGCACGGCGGGTAAGAACGAAGACATGGATATGTATGCCGCCGTTCTCGCCGACGCTCTCAAGCAGGGCAAGCGCGTCTCAGACTCGGTGAAATTTTTTATCCAGTTCGGATCGCAGGAGACGCGCGACTACTGCGTCCGCCGCGGATATCTCGACATCTTCCGCAAAGCCGGAGCGCAGGTCATCGAGCCCAGCTGCGGAGCCTGCATCAACGCCGGTCCCGGAGTCTCAACGCGTCCTGACCAGGTCGTCATCAGCGCGCAGAACCGCAACTTCCCCGGCCGCAGCGGCCCCGGCCAGATGTATCTGGCGTCGCCCTACACGGTCGCAGCCAGCGCCGTGGCGGGATACATCGTCGAGTACGAGCCCAGCGAGAAAAGGGAAGTGGTGTCCGTTTAGCATATCGCGCATCGCTACTGTTGTAGTGCAAGCGTGTGCTCAGTATTTTCGAACAGATCTTCAACCTCAACCAAACTCAGCCCAATACGCAGGATCCATCAGGTCAGCACGCCAATTCGAGTCTGGCGGAAACGCAACAGCTTGAGCGTTGGCAGTTCGTGCATTTGAAGGCCAAGGCCATCCTGCTTCGAACATCCCCCGCGCTGTAAGCAACATCGCAGCTGCGATCAATAGGTATGCTGCGGTGAGCTTTTGCCGATCTTCCAGCCGGCTCTTCATGATGCGTTCTCGGAATCGCTTCCTGACGTTGAACGCATTACGGGGGCTGAGTTGCAAGTGAATTGCAGAGCAGATTGCAGGCTGGTGGCGTCTCAAGAAATCCGCTCAAGCTTGGATTTACAGGCCTTAACCTCTCCCTGCGTTGATGTCGCTAAGTGGTTGATTGTGGGCGGGATGGCTGAAATCAACCACTCTGATCCTGGCAACTTTTTCCCTTCGTTGACGTTCAAATAAGTAGTGACGAGGTGGACGGTGAAACACGAAACCAACCACGAGGTCCGAGGCAGTTCTGGAATCGCCGCAAGGTCGGGCGAGACCAAGTCAGGGGGCTCTATGCGTTACGTGAAGTACGTTGCGTTGCTGGCAGTTCTGATGGTTCCGCTGGCGTATTCGCAGGCGCAGATCGGATTTGGAATCGGCATTGGCGTTGGACCGGATTACGATTATGACGACGGACCGCCTGTGTGCCCGTATGGCTATTACAACTACTACCCATACGCGTGCGCTCCTTACGGTTTTTACGGTCCCGACTGGTTTGTAGATGGTGCCTTCATCGGCGCCGGACCCTGGTACCACTGGGGTCATCCGGAGGGGTTTTGGAACGGCGGCTACTACGGACACGACTGGGACGACCACGACGGGTACGGACGCGGCTGGTACGGTCATGGTGGATACGGACGTGGCTGGTACGGCCACGATGGCTACGGGCGCGGGTACATGGGCCGGGGCTACGGCCGGGGTTATGCTAACGGCTACGGCCGTGGCTACGGGCGCGGCTATGTCGGCGGCGGATTCCACGGCGCAGCGGGCGGGTTTCACGGCGGTGGATTCCGCGGTGCAGCAGGCGGGTTTCACGGTGGCGGATTCCACGGTGGCGGTGGCTTCCATGGTGCCCACGGATTTCACGGCGGCGGAGGCGGTTTCCATGGTGGAGGTGGGTTCCACGGCGGCGGTGGCGGTGGCTTCCATGGCGGAGGCGGGTTCCACGGAGGTGGTGGCCATGGCGGCGGACGTCGCTAATCTTCGCAGCCTGATATGACTCGAGGGCGTTTAGTTTGGGGGCGTGAAAAACGGCTGGCAGGATTAAGCTGCCAGCCGCTTCTCTTCATAAATCCAACCCTGCCTGGACGAAACCGGATTACTGCGCAGCCGCAGCCCGTGCCTTTTCCAGATCTTTCACCGCCGGAAACGAGCTTGGAGCCATTAATGTGCGCTCCGGAGGTTGTGAGCCGGCCCGCAATGCATTTGCCAGCAGATTTATCGCTTCGCCGGCGATCGGCGGAGCAACCACCGTCGCTGCCAACCGCTTCTGCTTCACCCATTCCTGCCCAGATCGCGGAACCCCATCGCACCCGATAAACGGAAGCCGCAGCCACGAATCCCGCTCCCTCATGTCCCCCAACTCTTCGAATGCGCGCCGTGCCCCGATCGCCATGTCATCGTTTTGCGCGGCGATCATGCTGACATGCAGTTGCCGCGATGTGCTCAGCGCCAGCCAGGACTTGATCGCGTGGTAGGCGCTGTTCTGTGTCCAGTCGCCACGCAAGTTCTTGATCTCGATCCCTGGCGGCTTGGTCTGCAACATTCCTTTCGTCCGGCTCTTGGATACGTCGCGCACCGATGGGCCCTCGATGTATAGGACGCATCCCTTGTCACCAAGGATCGCACCCATCTGCTGGCCCTGGATCTTGCCAATGGCTTCGTGGTCCGACACGACGGTGTATACCGGAACCAGCGCGTGTTTCCTCAGTTCCTGCACGTACTCGACATTGGTATTCACGACGACCCACGCAATACCCGCGTTCACTGCGGCGCGGGCAATCTGCGGCATCCCGGTTCCAACTGGCTCGACCATAATGGCGTCAGGACGCTTGGTCGGCTCCTGAATGAATTTCAGGATCTGCTGGGTCTGATGGACGGCGTCGTTGGCGGCATACACGATTTCCACACTGGCGCCAAGTTTCATCGCGGCTGCCTGCGCTGAGGCGGCCTGCTCGAGTTGATAATCGTTATCGTCCGTTATGAGGGAGACGACAATATTCAGCTTGTTCATCAAGGCTCCGCCCTTCGATGGGAAAGCCACCGCACACCTTGCGTCATTAACTCATTCTTAGGAGACCTCAGCCAGATTACTTTAGTATCGACCGCTCGCCCTCAGCCCAAAGCCACCCATTGTGAAAGCAACTCCGTTCGATTCTGCGCCCTATACCCATGCGCTCATTCTTGCTAGAATGTGCCGTTCTGTGGATTGCCCGGGTAATTCGCCGTGGTAGTAATATAAAAGTAACGACCTCAGGAGACTGACCCTATATGGCCTATGTGATTGCTGAGCCTTGCATCGGCACCAAGGACACGGCATGTGTGGATGCGTGTCCGGTCGATTGCATTCATCCCAAGAAAGATGAGCCTGCCCACGCGACTGAAGAGTTGCTCTACATTGATCCGGTGGAGTGTATCGACTGCGGCGCCTGCGTCCCGGTTTGCCCCGTTTCGGCTATCTTCGCTCTCGACGATCTGCCGGAAAAATGGAACGCGTTCACCGAGCGCAACGCAAAATATTACGGGCGATAGACTCCAAGCGGCGGCCGTCTCCCGGCTTGCTGTTCCGCTTGCCAATCTTCGTTTCCTGCTCGTCGATTGAAAACGAAGGCGCGAGCCCTCGTATGGGCGCGCGCCTTTTTGTCTCTGATCGTCGCTATCTTTTCCGCTTGTCGGCGTTGCCGATGACTTCCGCATCCATGCCGGTGTGCTTCTTGACTGCGTCCAGAACGCGCAGGTAGTTGTGCTTATCCATGTGGATCACGTACGTCATCGGAACATTTTCCTTCCGGTAGTCGATCTCGAGCCAGTGATTCCGTTCCTTGGTCATCATCGCTGCCGCGCCGACTCCGATCGGTGCCGTGATGATCGTACCTTCATTTACGCGATGCCGTTTCGTGTACTCGTAAACGAACTTGTCGATATTCTGAAACGGGATCTCCACGCTCGGGCCCTTCACCGGATGTATTTCCACCGCTTTGTTTTCATCGCTGAAGGTCAGAACGGCCTTGACCGGCCTTCCCTTGGAATCGGGCACGTGGATGCGCTGGAACGACGTTTCATCGGCAAAGCCAGGTATGGCGAGAATGCAGGTTAAGAGGAGGGGGGCGAGAATTTTTTTCACGATTCCTGAAGTATATCGGAAGGCGCCCATCCCCGGGCCTGCTGAGCCGGCGAGGTCGCAACTTTTCTTTGCAATCCCCGTGCCTCTGTGCCTCCGTTCTGAGAATCCAGCTAGAATCATCCTCAACCATGGCCTTGCGGGAATCAGAAGCGATCGTGCTGCGCAGCTACCCGTTTCGCGAGGCCGATCTGCTGGTTACATTCTTCACCCGCGCTGAAGGCAAAGTTCGCGGAGTCGCCCGCTCCGCCAAAAAATCCAAGCGCCGCTTCGGCGGTGCTCTTGAACCCCTGACCTACGTTCGCGCTTTCTATGACGTCCGCGAGCGTCAGGAACTGGCGCGTCTTGATTCCTGCGAAGTGCTCGAATCTCCCATGTCGTCGGAGGTGAGCTATCCCCGCGCCGTCGCCCTCGGACACATTGCCGAACTGCTTGACGAATTGCTGCCCGACCACGAAGCCAACGACGCTATATTCCGGCTCACGCTGTCCGTCTTGCACGCTCTGACCGGCCCTGACATCTGGATGCCCATCACCTATTTCGATCTCTGGCTCACCCGTCTCGTCGGCTTCCTGCCCGAACTCACCGAATGTGTTGTCTGTGGGCGCAATCTTAACGGCAGTCGCGCTTACTTCCACGCCCTCGCCGATGGCCTGATGTGCGCCGACGACAAGCGCCTCGCGTCCTCTGAAATTTCCAGTGAATCGCGCACCTTGGCCGCCCAGATGTTTCGCGCGCCGGCCGACAACTTCGCGGATATGCCCTGGCCAAAGTCTCAAGGTGCCGACCTGCGGAAATTTCTCATACAGATCCTTCAGCGCCACATCGAAAAGAAGTTAGTGACCGCGGCCATGCTCGAGAAGGGCGACTTCTAAACATGCGCTCTTTGTGGCCCGTGCTAGACTGAATTTGATCCCCATAAACTGAGGAAATCCATGAAATTCGGCGTCATCATTTTTCCCGGTTCCAACTGCGATCACGATGCCTTCTGGACCATCCAGCACATGGCCAAACAGCCGGTCACGTTCCTCTGGCATGAATCGCACGACCTGGAAAATTGCGACGCCATTATCGTTCCCGGAGGTTTCGCCTACGGCGATTACCTCCGCACCGGCGCCATCGCCAAGTTTTCCCCCGTCATGGAATCCGTTCGCAAGTTCGCCGCTAGCGGCGGACTCGTGCTTGGCATCTGCAACGGCTTCCAGATTCTGTGTGAATCCGGCCTGCTACCGGGAGCGCTCATGCGTAATGTCGGTCTCAAATATGTCTGCAAGCCGGTTCAGGTGCGCGTCGAAAACGCCGATACTCCTTTCACCAATTCCTGCACCCGCGGCGAAGTGCTGATGATTCCCATCGGCCATATGGAAGGGAACTACTTCTGCGATCCCGCCACGCTCGAAGAACTCAAGCGCGACAATCGCATCGTCTTCCGCTATTGCAACCCTTCCGGAGAGATCGCCGCCTCGGCCAACCCCAACGGATCGCTCGATAACATCGCCGGCATCTGCAGCCCCGCAGGCAATGTGGTGGGCATGATGCCCCACCCCGAGCGTTCGGCTGAACCCGAACTCGGCTGCACCGACGGAGTGAAGATCTTCCAATCTATGGTGGGCGCTCTCGTCGCGCGCTAGAGTCCCCCCTCGGCTGCTGCATAATTTTCTTGGAGTTCAACAGCTTTTCGTTATATCGTCTTTTTTCTTCCCCTGTAATGAAAGTGCGGTGATCCAACCTTGTGTCCTTTCGAAAACACACGCGGGGAGGCGTGTCTTCGATGACGCCGAAGCAGATTCTCGATTCTTTTTCTGAAACTTTAATGCAGGACGACCGGATTCTTAGCCGGCAGGAACGCGCCCTGCTCGCCAACCTGCTACAACACGCCAAGACCGCCAGCCAGGAGGATCACCATACGCACGCAGCGGTACGCGCCGTGATTGCGTCTGCCGTCGGTGAAACCGTCGCGCAACGCGCTTTCTCCGTTCTCGGTGCTAGCATTGTCGGGCGGATTCTCGAGAACGGATCCAGCGTGCAATCGGAATTTGAATATTCCGACACGACAGAACACCTCGCGGCTCCACGGGGACCACAGACTCCGTCGGGGCCGAAGCCGAAGAAAGCGCCCCATCATCCGGAACGCAAAGCTCCGACGATTCCGCCCGCAGGTCCACAATCGCCCGGAACTCCGCTGCGAACTCCGGCCGTGCCCGCCGGGCCGCAATCCCCAGGAACTCCGCTCCGTACCCCGGCTGTGCCCGGGCCGCAGTCTCCCGGAACTCCATTGAAGACCCCGGCCGTGCCTGCCGGGCCCCAGTCGCCGGGAACTCCACTGCGAACTCCGCTTGTGCCCGCTGGTCCGCAGTCCCCGGGCCGCAGCATCGAGACTAGGGTAGTCACCGCCACGGCCGCTGCGGTTGCCGAACACCCCGAATCTCTGCCGGCCCGCTGCGTCATCCTCGATGAGTTTCTCGCGCCGCAAGAGCTGTCCGAACTCACCCGCTTCACGCTCGAACGCGAAGCCGATTTCCAGGATAGCGAAGTCGTCTCTCCTGTTGCGGAAGGCGGCATCGTCAACTACGATCATCGCCGCTCCCGCGTCCTGATGAACCTCGGCCGGCACGAGGAAATCATTCTCAACCGCATCAAAACTATTCTGCCTGAGGTCCTGGCCAAACTCGGAATGGAAGAGTTCGATATCTCCAGTGTCGAAGCGCAGATTACAGCCAGCAATCACGGCGACTTCTTCCTGTTCCACAGTGATAACGGTAGCGACCGCGTAGCTTCGCGTCATCTGACGTTCGTTTACTTCTTCCATCGTGAACCAAGGCAATTTGAGGGCGGGGAACTGCGCATCCACGATTCCCGCCTCGATGGCGATCAACATGTCGCGGACGGAACCTATCAGTCGATCGCTCCGCAGCAGAACCAGATTGTGTTTTTCCCGTGCGAACTGATGCACGAAATCACTCCGGTGAAGTGCGAGTCCCAGCTCTTTGCCGACAGCCGCTTTACCCTTAACGGATGGCTTCGTCGATAAACAATTCGGCGTGGCTGGAATGGATGGCAGCTCTGATGGGAGGAGTGTCGCGGCAGGCCGAAGCCGCGACATTTCCTCCCGACCGTTTCTATTGCCTGCTCGATGAGTTGCCTCTGCACCTCATCCCGCCACCAGCGCGGCAAGCATTGCATCGTCTCTCACACGATGCGCAGCCACTCGTCCTGAACCCGAATTGCATCATCACGTCTGGAGAGCAAATTCCGGAAAGCATTGCGGGATCACTAGACTCGTTCTCGGCTTTTGCGCTTCAGGGAACAATCGCCTGGATACGTTCGTCGTCGACAGGTTCTTCGCTGCCATTCTGGCTCGGCCATAAGCTCGGAAATCTTGTCCGAACGTTGTCACCGGACGAGCCCATACCCGAGGCCTTTCCAGCCGAAGCTCGCGATTTGTTTCGAGCCTCCGGAATCCTGATTCCCCAATCTTTGCCGCTCCTTGATGCTGGAATCGATAAATCAGTCGCGATGTTCCGCGATCGTGGCTATGCGCCCCTCCGCGATCTCATACATCCCTTTCACGTTGCGGCGCTACGTCGCTACTACCGTGATCTGATCCGTACCGGAGCCGTTCAACTCGGCGATCTTCAAAGCCCGCGCCGCTATGTTGCCTATAACGAGCCCGTCGCGCGCTTCTTCCATCGTCATATCGCGACCGCGCTCAGCGCCGTGGCCGGAGAGCCGCTCAAGCCTTCCTACGTGTACCTCGCCTCGTATCTCAGCGGAGCCGAACTCAAAAAGCACACGGACCGCGAGCAATGCGAATTCAGCATCACCCTCTGTCTCGACTTCTCGCCTGAACCCACTTTGGCCACGCCGTGGCCCATTCGCCTCGACACGCCAAGAGGAACCGTGGCCGTCTATCAGGCAATCGGCGATGGCTTGGCCTACCGCGGAACGCGCTTGCCTCACTACCGCGATCCTCTCCCTGAAGGGCAGACCTCCACCTCCATCTTCTTCCATTATGTTTCTGCTGATTTCGAAGGATCGCTAGAGTAACGGTCACAACCCAGACGCGGAGTCACAGAGAATCAAAGAGAAGGCTGGTTGTGGCAATCCGTGCATCTGAGGTGACAACATGGGCAAATGATACATGGCCGGAAGGGCTTGCAGTTACTTTAAGCCCGACACCAGATACAGCGCCGAGAGCGTCTCGTTGTAGCTGTACGCAAAACGCGTCCCGTCGCGGTCTACCACGACCGGCGCGACGGTCACGATTCCCGCCGGAGCGCCCGGTTTCAAGGTTTGAATCGCCGTTTCATTTCCAGTTGCAATCTCGAGTTTGTAAACCTTGCTGGGAAATTCCCCCGCATGATAGCCGTAAAGAAATTTCCCATCACTCGACCATTGCACCGCGACGAAACTGCTTTCCAGTTTCGGCAACGCACGCGGCTGTCCGCCATCCAGCGGATAGATTTCAATCGATTGTCCGGGCTTCGCTCCAATCATCGAATGCCCGTCCGGAGCGATCGCACCACACAGAATCCCGTCCGGTGTCAGTGCCTTTGCCTTCCCGGTAGAAATGTCCACCGCGTAACACCGCGGAGCATGATTCGTTTCCTCTCCAATCAACGCGATTTGCTGCCCGTCCGGCATAAATCGTGCCCAGCCGTTGTGAACATGATCGAGCCCTGTAATGTTGATCGTGCGCGGCTGACCAGGACCGGTCGGCAGAAGCGTGACCTGAGGCTCCTGGTTTGTCGAGACTGAAATCGCCCATTTCCCATCCGGAGACAGCCCGCCCGCGCTGCCTTCTCCGAGTCGCACGGGCAGCGTGCCGTCTGTTTTTCGGAGCACAACCGCATATCCCGGCCCCGCCACTTCGCTGGAGTCTTCAAACAACACGGACTGACCGTCATGAGAAATCGCACGCGCGGAGTTCCAGTCATGCCACGATAGATCCACGTCTTCTTTGCTGCCGAGAGTTGTATATCCCATAGCAAGGCGCCGCGAACTCAGCGTAATGAGCGCTCGCCCGTCCGGAGCGATATCCTCCAGTGTCATGGCCATCGGCAGATCCAGCACCGTGCGAATTTTGCCCGCCAGATCGACAGCCAGCAAATTCAGCGTCGTTCCCTTATCAACCGCAGTGAACCATATCTCCTTCCCATCCGGGCGCCACGCCAACCCTCCCTCGGTGTCCCACTCGTGTGTCAATGACTGGACATGGCCGCCCAAATCGACGATCCGCACCGCGCCTCGGTTATCCCACAGCGCAGGATGGTCCATGAAAGCGATACTGTCTCCTTTCGGAGAAAATCGAATGTTGCTGATCCATGCTCCGCTCTGATACAGCACCGTGCCGATCGGATATTCGATCCGACTCTTGCCCTCCACGGAATGCACGACCGCCAGCTTTCCCTGCGGATCCCAATCCGCCCACCGCACATCCGACAACAATTCTCTCGGAGAGCCCCCCGCCAGCGGAGCGCGCGCCAACATCCCGCCCACAGTTTCCATCTGACCGGAATTTGTCCCGCCCATCGCCAGCGCCAGTTCGTTCGTTCGGGAAATGGCCAGCAAGTTTGCTGCGCTGATTGCCAGCCGTTGCGACAGCAGAGAGTTCCCGACAGTTGAGAAGAGCTCCTTTGGTTTGTTATCCCACGCCGCGCTGTAAACGACCGACTGCCCGTCCGGCGCGAATCGCGCCGCATACACCGTGCCCGCTTCGAATGTAAGCCGGCGGTAGCCTGGAGCCGCCACCGGCGCCCGAAGCATTGCAGCAATTCCCAGAATCACCGTGACCACGGCCAGCATAGCCGCAATCGCCCACGGAATATACCTGGCCGAAACCGGTCTCGGTCGCGGAACCCGTATTCCCGTGACCGTTGATCCTGTGAGCGTCTGCAGTGCAAACGCAAGATCTTTCGCGGACTGAAATCGGTTCTCCGGTTCCTTCTCCAGGCAGTGCCGGACGATATCCTGATACCCCGGCGGAATCGCCGCCTGATCGAGCGTAACGGCCGAGGGTTCCTCCCGAAGCACTGCGGTCATCGTGTCCACTTCGGTCTCGCCATGAAACGCCCGGTGCCCTGACATCATCTCGTAGAGAATCGCGCCGAAGCTGAAGATGTCGCTGCGATGATCGACCGTCTTCGCCCGCAACTGCTCGGGCGACATATAGGCGACGGTGCCGACCACAGCCCCATGCTTGGTGACGGTCGTCAGACTCTCGACCGAACGATTCTCGTCCGGTGCTGCCTGAAGCTTTGCCACGCCAAAATCCAGAATCTTGATCCGTCCATCGTTGGTGATAAACAGGTTCTCGGGCTTTAGGTCGCGATGAACAATGTGCCGCTCGTGCGCCGCAGTCAAAGCTTGTGCCATCTGCAGGGCGTATCCCGCCGCCTCTTTCACAGGGATCGGCCCCTCCATCACTCTCTGTCGGACAGTCCTTCCTTCCAGCAGTTCCGACACGATGTATGGATTCGATCCCTCGAATCCGACGTCATAGATCGCGAGAATGTTGGGATGATTCAGGGCTGCCGCCGCCCGCGCCTCCTGCTCGAAGCGCCGCAAATGATCTGGATTATTACTGGATGCCGGCCGGATCAGCTTGAGCGCGACTTGACGCCCCAGCCTTTCGTCGCGCGCCCGGAAGACTTCGCCCATCCCCCCTGCACCGATTTTCTCCAGGACTCGATAGTGCCCGATGAGCTGGCCGGTCATAGATTCGAGACGTTCTTTGGCCTGAAATAGTAGGAGCGGCGCCAACCTGGAGTCAAGCGTCGAAGTCCGACAAAACAGAGTCAGCTGTATTCATCGCCGCAGGTCGCCGCTTGTGCCTAGATGACATCGTAGCTGTCGGATTGCTAATATCATGGCCAATGTCGTACTTCAATTCCGTTTTCTTCAATAAAGCCTCCCGCGTGCTGTCCCGTAAGGCTGACGCATTCCTATGACGTCTGCGTCCCCTAAGTCCCACCTGGAGAGCATGGCGCTCCGCCCTTTTGAATTGCACCTCGAACTGACCAATCTATGCAACGCGGATTGCGTTTTTTGTCCCTACCAGTCCCAGCAGCGCAAGACCGAGTTTATGGGAGAGGAAGTCTTCGAAAAGGCGGTGAGCGACTTCGTGAAAATCGGGGGTGGGTCCGTGGGACTCACCCCTATTGTGGGCGACGCGCTGATTGATCCCTTGTTTCTTGCCAGAGTGAAGCGTCTTCGCTCCGAACCAAAGATCGATCGTATCTGGCTCACCACCAACGCCATACTGCTCGATAAACATGGAATCTCCGAAGTGCTTGCCTGTGGAGTCTCGCACATGAACATCAGCACGGCCGGCTTTGACGAAGCCATGTATGTTCGCGTGTACCGTAACAAGTCGTACCGCAGAATGCGCGAGAACGTCCTTGAGCTTCTGCGATTGAACGCCAAGAGCGCCAGGCCCATCCCGATCACCATCGCCCTCCGCCCCGACCGGCCGCTGGATGAGGTAATGAAGGATCCCGATTTTCAGCCAATCCTGTCCTACCACCCCCAGCTCGATTTCACATGGGCCTACACGTCAGCGAACGGACGTATTGGCCGCGACGTTCTCCCCGCAATCATGAAGCTCAGAGTCGTGAGTCGCCGCCCCGAATCGTGCGTTAACCTCTGGAACGGTCCCATCGTACTGCCCGACGGCACTGTAATGGGTTGCAGCTGTGTCGCCGCCATCGATGCAGTGGCAGACCTCGGCGTTGGAAACATCCTCGAAACAAGTCTTCTCGAAATCTGGCGGGGACACATTCTCCAGCAGTTGCGAGATAGTTTCGGTACTGCCTCCCTCAACAAGACCTGTGCAGGTTGCGACATGTATCGGGATCTTGAGTTCTATCGAACTCGGGAAGGGCGGAAAAGGGCAGCGGTCAATCGTGCCCGTCATTCCGGACTCGTCCACATCTCTTCCCGTGCCCAGGAAATCCGTCCGTTTAGTGGAGGGTGAACGAAATCATGATCCTCGAATCCAAGACAGTTGCCCGTTCTCTCATGCGGAAAGCGAAATTGACTGGAGTCGCTCATCGCATCCGGATGCTTTGGCACCGCGGAGACTATGAAGACCGGTTCTCCGATACTCTTCTGGGTTGCATCGCGCCGGACGATTGTGTGTGGGATGTTGGAGCGAACATCGGTTATTACACGGAGCGTTTTTCCAAACTCGCCAGCCACGTGGTTGCATTTGAGCCGATTCCTGAGAATTGCTCTCAGATCAACTCCAAGATGCTGCCGAACGTCGAATGTTGTCAGACCGCTTTGGGCGACGTGACCGGCGATGCGGAGATCTTTGTGGATGGTCCATTTAGCTCAATAGCGGTTGCGTCACAACACGGAATTCCGCCGCGTCCGGTCAAAATTGCGCGCGGAGACGACCTGTTGTCATTACCACCTCCATCTGTTGTCAAAATCGATGTTGAAGGGTATGAATTGGAAGTTATCCGGGGCATGTCCGGAGTTCTTCGTGGCGTCCGGGCATTATTCGTCGAGGTTCATTTCCAAATCCTCGAGCGGCGTGGACTGGCACAGGGCCCGTCCATGCTCGTAAAGGAGCTCCGGAACCTCGGATTCTCTGATATCAAGTGGCCGGACGCATCCCATATTGCCGCCTTTCGCGCACACAAGCACTAGCGCTCCCCTATGAGCACCTAATCGCTATCACATCGGCTATGCTATACTTTACATTCGCCTGCATTCATAACGAGGCAATCCGGTGATCTCCTCTGAAGGCGAATCCTGCGCCATCCAAGTTCATTAGATACGAGGTCGAACCATGTCCGGCCATTCCAAATGGGCCACAATTAAGCATAAAAAGGGCGCGCTTGATGCCAAGCGCGGCAAAATCTTCACCCGTCTCATTAAGGAAATCAGCATTGCTGCCAAGAATGGCGGCGATCCCGATTCCAACCCGCGCCTGCGCACCGCCATCCTCGCCGCTAAGGCTGAGAATATGCCCGCCGATAACATCAAGCGGGCCATCCAGCGCGGCACTGGTGAATTGCCCGGCGCCACCTACGAGGAATTCACGCTCGAGGGCTACGGGCCCGGAGGCGTCGCCATCCTCCTCGACATCAACACCGATAACCGCAACCGCACCGTCAGCGAAATCCGCCACGTCTTCGGGAAGAACGGCGGCAACATGGCATCAGCCGGAGCCGTCGCGTACATGTTCCACAAGAAAGGCGACATCATCATCCCTAAATCGGCAGCCAAAGCCGACGACCTGATGAACATCATCATCGAAGCCAATGGCGAAGACGAGCCTATCGACGACGGCGAGAATTGGGAAATCGTAACCGCGCCTTCCATCTACGAAGACATGCTCGAAGGCCTGAAGAAGGCTGGCATCGAGCCTGCTTCGTCGAGCGTGAGCATGATCCCGGATACCTACATCAAACTCGAAGGGCAGCAGGCCAACACGATGATCCGCCTGATGGAAGCGCTCGAAGAGCACGATGATGTGCAGAACGTCCACGCCAATTTCGACATCGATCAGAAACTGCTCGAAGAAGTCGCCGGATAAATCGTGTCCGCAAACCGAGACGGCCGCTCCACAAGGGCGGCTGTTTTTATCGTGCTGCATCTCGCGCTCCGAAGTTTTCAACAAATTCTTGGAAAACTCTGTGGAAAAGGTGCAAACAACGTTCCTAACTCTCTCACCCGGAATTGCTTCAGCTCTTTGCACCGTTCCGAGTGCTGGCACTTTCGAGTTACAACCCCAGTGAGTCTCGAGGCGAAGCTTGCCTCGAACCGCCAACCAAAGTAGCCTTTGACGAGAACTGGGTACTGAGTACCGGGTACTGAGTACTGCCCTTGAAATCCAGACTCGACAAACTCCTCGTAGACCGCGGCCTGGCCGCCTCGCGCGAACGCGCGCAAGCGCTAATCCTCGCCGGCAAAGTTCTAATCAACGATCAGAAACTCGACAAAGCGGGAGCCCAGGTCGAATCCGACTCTGCGATCCGTCTTCTCGGCGAAGATTTGAGGTATGTCAGCCGAGGCGGACTGAAGCTCGAACGCGCCCTCGATCATTGGAAGATTGATGTCGCCACCCAGGTCTGCCTCGACGTCGGAGCATCCACCGGAGGGTTCACCGATTGTCTCCTCCAACGCAGCGCATACCGCGTTATCGCGATCGACACCGGCTACGGTCAAATGGATTTCAAACTTCGCCAGGACCCGCGCGTGCGCCTCCTGGAGAAGACGAACGCCCGCTATCTCACCCGCGAACAACTCGGCGAACCAGCGCAATTCATTGCTATGGACGTATCATTCATCTCCGCAACACTCGTCCTGCCCGCCGTCGTCGCCTCTGCATTCCCGCCCGAAGAGCGAGCCGGACGTCAGCTTGTCGTTCTCGTGAAACCGCAGTTCGAAGCGGGCAGGGAACACATCGGCAAAGGGGGCATCGTCCGCGACGAAGAAGCTCAGAGCGCAGCCCTAGAAAAGGTCCGCTCAGCCGTTGCGACTCTCGGCGCCGCGAGAACCGATGTCATCGACTCCCCCATCCGAGGCGCCGAAGGCAACCGCGAACTCCTCTTGTACGCCGTTTTCTGACCGCGTAAAGACGGCGCCTCGGGTGTCCACGATCCATGTTGTAACGGCCGCGCTGGCCGTCGGCTAATACGTGGGCATAAGTCTCCGCACCCTTGTCGTAAATTCAGCTTTGGTAAGGGCGCGACTTCAAGTCGCGCCGCTGAGCCTTCCGCGCATTAGGCGGCTTCAGCCGCTGAGGGACCCCGCATCAAGAGTCTCGATTTCTGCGATAGAGAACTGTGTTCCCCCGTGCCTCTGTGGTGAAGCCTCATCTTTCTGTACAATCTCAGTTTCGTACCCACGCATGTCGACCGTGTCCTTATCCCCAAAGAAAACTGCCGCGATCATCTCGCGCCCGGCGCGGCCGATCGTCGCCCAAATCCTCCCCGATCTTTTCGAATGGCTCATCGCGCACAACTACCGCATTGCCATCGATCCGGAAACGGCCAGCTACGCCTCCGGCCATGAAGTTGTCCCGCGTGCCCAGATGGCAGCCCGCGCTCTCGATCTCGTCATCGTCCTGGGCGGAGACGGAACGCTCCTTTCCGCCGCGCGCGTCACCGCGACCATCGATGTGCCTCTCCTCGGAGTCAATCTCGGCTCCCTCGGATTTCTCACCGACGTTCCCGTTCAGTCGCTCTACTCCATGCTCGACGCGATCGCCGAAGGCAAGGCTTCGATCGAGCACCGCGCCCTGATGCAATGCCAGTTGCTGCGCGGGAACGAAGTCCGCGGCTCCTACGAGGTTTTCAACGACGCTGTCGTCAACAAAACGGCCCTCGCCCGCCTGAATGATTACGAATTATTTGTTGATGGAGTCTTCGTCTCAAGCTACCGCGCCGACGGCATGATCGTCGCCACCCCGACAGGCTCCACGGCCTACTCGCTTTCCGCCGGCGGGCCGATTCTGATGCCCACAGTGAAGGCGTTCGTCGTCACGCCCGTCGCGCCGCATTCGCTGAGCCATCGTCCGCTCGTGGTGCCGGATTCCGTCGAGATCGAAATTCTGCTCCGCAACGCCGAAGAAGTTGCCTATCTCAGCCTCGATGGACAACCCGGCCTCGACCTCCGCGACGGCGACCGCGTCCGCTGCCGCCGCTCCGAACACGAAGTCAACCTCTTCCGCACCGGCAGTGACTTCTTCCACGCCCTCCGCACCAAACTAAAATGGGGTGAACGCCAGATCTAAATTTGTGTGAGGACAGCCGCCTCGAATCTGCCCTGAGCGGAATCGAAGAGGCAGGCAAAGCGAAGCTCTGCTTTCTGCGCGGGGGAGATATACCTCGTTAAGGACATACCACATCGGCTAGGTTTGCGGCACAAGATACAAAATCTGCGCTAAACATCAACCGGCAGGAAGGATCAGCGGTCCGCGAAACGTCTACACGTTTGCAATGAATCAAAACTGGGCATGAAGTAAATCAACTGGTGAGTTTTTCCCCGCAGCGACGAACTGTAGGTCACGAAAACGCCAACCCCCAGAAATTCGCATTGCATCTACTGTTAATATTCCACGTCCTTTCGGTCCAGTTATTGGAATTCTCAGCTTCGCCCGTCCGCGTCCGTCCGAGTACAGCGTTATCGTGCCTGTAGTGAACCATCCTGCCCGGATTGGCTGGCCGACAGCCTCGATGACATAAGAAGAGTCGCACGCCCTAGCCATGGATGTCTGATAAACGGGGGAAGATCTGATCCTATATTCAATAAAAGTAAGGAGCAACGAAATGAAAAGAGCAAATCCGGCTAACGCTAATAACACGCCAAGGACCAGCCGCCGTCGTTCTGCGTGGCTAGAGCCGATTGGGCCGGAAGATTCCCGGGCAGTAACACGAGGGCTACTTTCCAAGACTCTACTGAGTACACGAATAAATCCGAGCGCTAAGAAAGCAAAGGTCAAGACAACGAGCGAAATGCTGAAGACCCAAAATATCCGTGCCAAGTCTTGGTTGTTCGGTAGCACTACAACCAGGAAGGCTCCCAGCGCTAGCAGTACCCAGCCTCCGATTATGACCCGTTTAAGCACTGAGACGTTGCCTCCGGGCACTCAACTACATTTTTGTTCAGTTGCAATTCGAAAAAGAAGCCGCGAAGCGCGTATGAATGCAGCCCACGGCGCAAGCCATGGGTGGCTCGCGGAAAATGAACAAGTCCCAAAGGGGCGAAGAAACGCACGCTGTACAAGCGCAACCGCCTACATCTCCGCTCGCAACAAATCCCCAACCCTCTCCCGCCGCCGCACGACCTTGACCGACTTTCCCTTGACCAACACTTCCGCCGCCCTCGGACGCGTGTTGTAATTCGACGCCAGCACCATCCCGTACGCCCCGGCATCGAGAATCGCCAACAAATCTCCTTCACCTACGCCTGACACTTCGCGATCCCGCGCAAAAAAATCCCCCGTCTCGCACACCGGCCCGACAACATCCACCATCTCGCTCGTCGCATCCGCCCGCGGCACCACCGGCACAATCTCGTGATATGCGCTATACAACGCCGGACGAATCAGATCATTCATCGCAGCATCGACGATCAAAAACTTCTTCCCGTCGTTGGCCTTTTTGTAAACCACCGAAGTAAGCAAAATTCCCGCCGGCCCGATAATCGATCTCCCTGGCTCCAGCAACAGCGTTACGCCAAGTCCCTTCAGCGGAGCGCTCAGCTGCCGCGCATATCCGCCCACGTACTCTGCAAACTCCGCCGCATTCGGCTTGTCGTAAGAGATCCCCAATCCACCGCCCGCATCCACATAGTCGATCGCGTGTCCATCTTGCCGCAGTTGTCGCACCAACTCCGCCACACGCGCCATTGCCTCGCCAAACGGAGCCGGATCGGTAATCTGCGATCCAATATGGACGCTCACGCCGCGCACCTTCAAATATCGCGCCGCCGCAGCCTTCCGGTACAGCGTCCGCGCATTTCCGATCGGCACGCCAAACTTGTGCTTGTGCAGCCCCGTCGAAATGTAAGGATGTGTCTGCGCCGCCACATCCGGATTCACCCGCAGCGCCACCGGAGCCGTCTTCCGCAGCCGTGCCGCGCACTGCGCCAGCGCCTCCAACTCTGACTCGCTCTCCACATTGAAGATCAAAATCCCGGCCTTCAGAGCCGCCGTCAATTCGTCCCGAGTCTTCCCAACACCGGAGAACACGACTTTTTTCACAGCCCTCCGGTCCGCGCGAATCACCCGCGCGAGTTCTCCGCCCGAAACCACGTCGAACCCGCATCCCTTCTTCGCCAGAAGGCGCAGAATGCTCAGATTCGAATTTGCCTTTACCGAATAGCAGACCGTATGCGCAATATCACGAAACGCACGATCGAAGGCGGCATACCGCTCCTCGATCGTCGCGGTCGAGTACACATACAGCGGCATCCCGAATTTCACTGCCAGCTTTCGTAGCGAAACGCCCTCGCAATAGAGATCCGCCTCGCCCGTCCGCGACTGCTCGCGATACACAAATCCGGGCGGTCTTTCCGACAAGCTCTGTTGTATGGAATTCATTTTTTCTTGTGAGAGGTTGTTGCCCCGGCGCGTACCCGGATCGCGACCACCGTCTGATCGTCAAACGTTTCCACGCCCGCCGAATGTTCTGCCGCAGCTTTGAAAAGGGAATCGACCACGCACGCCGCCGATTTGTCCGCGCATTCCGCCACGATCTTCTCTACGCGCCCGCGACCGAATAATTCTCCCTTGTGGTTGCGCGCGTCGAGAATCCCGTCGCTGAAGAACACAAACATGTCCCCAGGCTTCATCTTGAACTGGAATTCGTCGTACTCGGCCTCGTCGAACAGCCCGAGCGGCAGACCGGTTGCCTCAATCACTTCATTCTTGCCGCCATGCACAAAAATCGGTCGGGGGAGCCCTGAATTCGATACCGTAAGCGTGCGATGCTCGTCATCCCACACGGCATAAATGATCGAGACAAATTGCGCCTCGATCCGCCGCTCCGCCAGCGACAGGTTCACCGCCGAAAGCATCTCCGCCGGAGCAGGCTCGATCGGGGCATGTGACCGGATAATCCCGCTCACCAGCGCCGCATAAATCGCCGCGGGAGCCCCCTTGCCGCTGACATCGCCAATCACCACTCCGAGCCGCGACATCGAGTAGGGAACAAAATCGTAGAGATCGCCGCCAATCGTCCGCGCGGGAACAAACTTCGCCGCCACATCCAGATGCGCCAGCTTCGGATTCGTCTGCGGCAGCAGTCGCCCCTGCAGCTCGCGAGCGAGCGACAAATCCCGTTCCAGCCGCCGCTCTTGCCGCTCGATCTCTTCATACAGCCGCGCATTTTCCAGCGCAATCGCGATCTGCGCCGCCAGCGTCGTCATGGTCCGCTTATGTTCTTCCGTAAAAAATCCGCGCCGCGTATGCTCCAGATCGAGCACGCCCACAACTTTGCTCTTGTAAATCAGCGGCACGGCCAACTCCGACCGCGTCTCCGGATTCGCCTCCACATACCTCGGATCTTTAGTCACGTCGGGCACAAGCACTGCATGCTGGGTCTGGGCTGCATGTCCCACCAACCCGCGCCCCAACGGGATCTCATGTTTTAAATGGATGTTCTCGTTGAATCGCAGTGAGAACCTGTGCTGCAGTTTCTCGCCCGACGAATCCAGCAGCAGGATGCTGAACATCTGGTAATCAATCAGCCGCCGCACCAGCTCCGCGATCCGCCCCAGCAGTTCGTCGAGATTCAGAATCGATGTCAGCTCCCGCGCAATTTCATTCAGCATCAGCAGAATGCGCGCCTGCTTCGTCGTCCGTGTATAGAGCTGCGCATTCTCGATGCCAGCCGCCATGCGCGACGCCACCAGTGTCAGCACTCGACGATGTTCTTCGGTAAAAGCTCGCGGCTCGCGCGCCTCGATATCGATCACACCGATTACGCGATTCTTCGTGATCAGCGGAATCGCCAGCTCCGAGCACACGTTCGGCACGCCCTCGATGTATCGCGGATCTTCCCGGACATCGTCGACCAGCACAGCCTCTCGAGTCTGTGCCGCAAGCCCCGTAACCCCCTGGCCCACCTTCACATGCGTGCGACCCGCAAACTCCGCCGGATATCCAATCTGAAACCGAAAGCGCAACTCTTGCGTCTTCTCATTCAGCAGCAAAATCGCGAAGATTTCGTAATCGATGACCTTCCGCACAACCTCTGCGACGCGCCGCAGCGTCGTATCCAGGTCGAGCGATGTCGCCAGCACATCGGCCACATCGAGCAGCAGCGACTCGACCGGCAAGCGCTCCGGCTTGGAAACAACCGAATCCATAGCTTGGTAATGATAGCAGCCGCAACAAACGTCGGCAGTTGGTAGAACGTGGAAAGGAACCACCACCGAGCTGACAGGTCCAATCGCCCGATGGCTCAATCACCAATTCGCCAAATTACTCAATTACAAAATTACCAAATTACAAAATGGTTTCTACTCTCTCGGCACCACGCAAATATCCGCCAGGTTCCGATACTTCTCCGCATAATCGAGCCCGTACCCGACGACGAATTCATCCGGAATCTTGAATCCCACGTAATCGCCCTCGAGCGGAAGCTTCCTCCGCGACGGCTTGTCGAGCAGAGCCGCCACTTTCAGGGATCGTGGTTGCCTCGCCATCAGCAGCTTTTTCAGATACGTCATCGTCAGGCCCGTATCCAGAATGTCTTCGACCAGAATGATGTTCTTATCTTTCATCGTCTGATCGACGTCTTTCGTCAGCTTCACCTCGCCCGTCGAATCCCACCCCGTCTGTAGTTCCTGCGTCGGAGTGGGACGGTTTCCGTAGCTCGACACTCCAATGAAATCAAACGTCGCGTCGAGATCCAGATGGCGCGCAAGATCAGCCAGAAAGATTGCCGCGCCCTTGAGCACGCCAACCAGCACGACGGATTGTCCCTGAAAATCTTTTGTGATTTGCGCGCCGAGTTCGCTCACGCGCTTGGCAACATCCTCTCGCGAAATCAGCACCTTGAGTTCCGGCATGGCGTTTCATATTAAACTAGGGAAGCATCTTCGGGGAAAAAAGCACTCAGCCGTCAGCACTCAGCATTCCGCCAGTGGAGAGTCCTTTAGAGCAAAGACCATTGCTGGCTGACTGCTGAATGCGAAAAGGCAAGCAGCTAGAAGCTAGGAGCTAGGAGCTAAAGACCAATGAACCTGCAAGGCGTCAAACTCACGTGGCTCGGACACGCCACCTTCCGCATCGAAACTCCTGGCGGTAGGACCGTCATCATCGATCCCTGGGTGATGAACAATCCCATGTGTCCCGACGCCGACAAGAAAATCAAGAAGGTCGACATCCTCCTATGCACGCACGGTCACGGCGACCACATTGGAGACGCCGTCGAAATCTGCAAGCAGCACAACCCTACGGTCGTCGGAATCCCCGAACTCGCCCGCTGGCTGGGCAAGAAGGGCGCGAAGAATGTCGCTGAGATGAACAAAGGCGGGACGCAAACCGTAGGCGATATCAAAGTCACCATGGTTCACGCCGACCACTCCTGTGGCATTCAGGATGGCGACGAACTCATCTACGGCGGCGAGGCCTGCGGATACATCATCGAATTCTCAACCGGCCTCAAAATCTACCACGCCGGCGATACCAATGTCTTCGGAGACATGGCGATCATCCGCGAACTCTACGCGCCCGAAATCGTAATGATCCCCATCGGCGACCATTACACGATGGGCCCGCGCGAAGCCGCCTACGCCTGCAATCTGCTCAAACCCAAAACCGTCATCCCCATGCACTTCGGAACGTTCCCCGTGCTCACCGGACGTCCCAGCGAATTGCACAAGCTCGCGCCCGGCGTAGAAGTCCTCGAGATGAAGCCCGGCCAGACTATCAGCTAAATCCATTTGATCTCCGCTCGGAAAGGCAAGCCCGTGACTCAAGCAAAGAAGAGTGAAGGAAAGAAGACTGAAAGCAAGAAGACGAACGGCAGGAAGAAAGACTCGCGTCCCACTTGGCGCCACTACAATTTCACCACCGCCGGACCCGTCGACGATTATCTCTACTCGATGCTGCCCAAGCGCAGCGAAGTTTTAACGGAGATGGAAGAGTACGCAACCGAGCACAAGATTCCCATCGTCGGACCGGCCGTCGCGTACGTCCTGCAGCAGTTTGCGCTCATGATCAATGCCCGCCACGTTTTCGAACTTGGCTCTGCCATCGGATACTCCACCATCTGGTGGGCCGAAGCCGTCGGCGAAAGCGGCAGCGTCATCTACACCGATGGCGACAAAAAGAATGCCGAGCGCGCTCGCTCGTATTTTGCTCGAGCCGGAGTCGGCACGCGCATCACGCTCCACACCGGCGATGCTCTCGAATATCTCTCCGAACAGAAGCGCGAGTACGACATCATCTTCAACGATGTCGACAAAGACGACTATCCGCGCGTCCTCCGGCTCATAGCGCCGCGTCTTCGCAAAGGCGGACTATTCATCACCGACAACGTTCTCTGGAGCGGCCGCGTCGCCGACAAGAATCCCGCCGATTCCAGAACGAAAGCCATTCTCGAATTCAATCGCAAGCTCTACGACTCGAAAGATTTCTACACTACGATCCTGCCAATCCGCGACGGCCTCGCAGTAGCTCTGAAGAAATAGTTGCGGACTATGTAGCTTTTGTATCAGCGCACGGTTTCAACCGTGGTGTTGCGAGGTGCTCTTTCGCTAGCAGAGCGGACTTCAGCTCCTCGCAACAGGCCACGACTGTTTCTGTGAAGATGCACAGTTCGCGCAATTCTCCGACGATCCTTTTACAACTCTCTAACTCCCGCATGACATCGCTACTTTCGCTCCTCCATATTCTGCACTCACGTTGATGTCGAAGTTGCCCTTCGATCCGCAACGACACAGCACAAAAAATCTGGAGTGTACGAAAACATGAGCAACAAAACTTTGCCTTCTCCTGACGCTGCCCAAACCATCACACAAGACGACGCCGCACCGCAAAAAGGCACGCACCGCCGCTCATTCCTCAAAGGACTCGGAATGGCCGGCGCCACCATCACTGCCGGCGCTCTGTTCGCCGGAAAAAGCCGCGCCCAGTCCACGTCGAAAAACGCTCCTCTCACCGCCGGAGACACAGCCATCCTCCGCTTCCTCGCCGCCGCCGAACTCATCGAAAGCGATCTCTGGCAGCAATATGCCGAACTCGGCGGAGTCTCGACGGGCACGCAAAATCCCTACCAACTCGCCCTGCAACGACTCGATGGTGACGGATCGCAATACATTTCCAGCAACACGCTCGACGAGATCAGCCACGCCAATTTCCTGAACGCCTATCTCAAGATGAAGGGCGCTCCCGCCGTCAACCTCACCAAGTTCCGCACTCTGCCGAGCAGCCAGGCCAACGGCGCCAAGCAGATCGGACGCCTTACCAATCTCACGCAACTCACCGTCGATACCAGCTTCTACACGCTTTATCGCAGCAAGAACAATCCTGACTTTGGCGCGACCTTCCCGCAGGCGATCACTCTCGCCGGAGTCCCCGCCATTCCGCGCGACAACTCCGACTTCGGTCCGCCGAAGCACATTCAGGCCATCGCCAACACCGCAGCTTTCCATTTCGGATTCATCGAGCAAGGCGGCAGTAGTCTCTATTCCGCGATGGTGCAGAAGGCGCACGACGTGGAAGTTCTCCGCATCGTAGTCAGCATCGGTGGAGATGAAGTCGCTCACTTTCTCGAGTGGGTCGATTTCGCAGGCAACGGCGTACAGACGCCCATTGCTCCATTTACCGACCCCGTCAGCGGACTGATGTTCCCCGACTTTAACGCCACCAACAATAAGTTGCTGCAGACGAACCTGATTTTTCCCGTGCCCTGCGAATTCATCAGCGCCACCCTGCCGCACGCGGCCGTGATTCGCCCAACCGATCCAACCGGCATCGCCGCCGGAGCGGTCAAAGCCCTCACCGACGACGGATTGTTCATCGGACAGACCTCGGAGTTCTTCGACACGCTGAACGTCTTGGCCGAAGCGGCGGACGCAGCTAAGCGAGGATTCTGAAAAAGCACTCTCCCCGCGGGCGCTGTCAGCAAGAGCGGTGAAAGACAGCGCCCGGGTTTTTTTGTCGCAGTAATTCACTCAGGAGGGATTTATGTTCGAAGGACTCTTCCAACCGATGCATCTGCTAGTAATCGCCGGAATCGCCCTGCTAGTCCTAGGCCCCAAAAAGCTGCCAGAACTCGGCAAAGGCCTGGGCGAAAGCATCCGCGGCTTCAAAGCAGCCATGGCCACAGATCAATCGAAACAAAACGACGAAGGAGCAACGAAAGCCGAGTGACAAATAAAGAATGACAGATAAGAGATGACGGATGACTGATGACTGAAGACAGAGGACGAGCTAGCCTCTAGCCCCTAGACCCGAGCCCCTGATGTAAACTCCCTCCATCATGCTCACTCATCTCGAATGTACTCGTTGCGGAGAGCACTATCCCGCGGACCGGCCCCAATCCGTCTGCCCCAAAGACGCCGGCATTCTCTACGCCCGCTACGATCTCCCGGCCATCAAGAAGAATTTCTCCTCCGCTCGCCTCCTCGCGCGTACGCCCACCATGTGGAGATACGACGCCATTCTCCCCGACGCCAATCCCGTTTCGCTCGGAGAAGGCTTCACGCCCATGCTCTCCAGCCGCGAATTTCACAACGTCTACATAAAAGATGAAGGCCTGAATCCCACCGGATCGTTCAAAGCGCGCGGCCTCGCCGCCGCCGTCACCATGGCCCGTCACTTTGGTCTCAAGAAACTCGCCATTCCTTCCGCTGGAAACGCTGCCGGAGCCCTCGCCGCCTACTCCGCCGCTGCCGGTCTCGAAGCGCACATCTTCATGCCCAAAGACGTCCCCATGGCGAACCGTATCGAGTGCGATTACTACGGCGCTCACGTCACGCTCGTCGACGGACTCATCTCCGACTGCGCCAAAAAAGTCGCCGACATGAAGAAAGAAAATTTCTGGGATCGTGACGGATGGTTCGACGTCTCCACCACCAAAGAGCCCTATCGCGTCGAAGGCAAAAAAACTATGGGCTACGAAGTCGCCGAACAACTCGGATGGCGCATGCCCCAGGGCATCATCTATCCCACCGGCGGAGGCGTCGGCCTCCTTGGCATGTGGAAGGCCTTCGACGAAATGGAAGCCCTGGGTTGGATCGGTTCCGAACGCCCGAAGATGATCTGCGTGCAATCCGCCGGCTGCGCGCCCATCGTCAAAGCATTCGAGGAAGGGAAGTCCTCCTCCGAAATGTGGACCGACGCCGCAACGCTAGCCTCCGGCCTCCGCGTACCCAAGCCGTACGGCGATTACCTCATCCTCGACATATTAAAGAAAAGCAAAGGCACAGCTGTCTCCGCCACCGACGGTGAAATTCTTGAAGCCACGCGTCACTGGGCCAAAGTCGAAGGCATCTTCGCGGCCCCCGAAGGCGCAGCGTGCCTGGTCGCCTACCGCAAACTCCGCGCCACCGGATTCTTCAAGCCCGAAGACACGGTGGTCCTGTTCAACACAGGCAGCGGCCTGAAATATCTCGATGTCCTGGACGTGCCCCAGACAGCAACGAAGTCAGAGCAGTCAATAAAGCCGCAACCCCGCCATATCGCAGGCATCATCGGGCCCTACTGAAGTCGAAGAGCGCGACGGAGTTACGCAAGCTGAGGCAGATATGCGATCATTCCTTTCAGTGACCTTGTTTGCGCATGATTCGTACTCAGGACCGCCCTACGGCTTGCTAATATTCGGCCTCTTTTCACTATTCTTGGCTGTGGCTGGCGCATGCACGGGACAGGCGTGGGCACGCTTTGGTCGTGTGGTCTACCGCGCCAAGGAACCAAAGCAGTTTTGGGGGCTGATCGCAATGTATTGCCTTGGTGCCCTTTGTTTCATCGGGTACTTCTTGTGCAAGCTTTACGAGTTTCCAAACTGACAGCCTTCTTCAATCACGTCGTTGTGGCTACGGACCCGAATGATGCCCCCGCGGTTAGAATAAAAGCCTCCATGACGGACCGACTCTACTACCACGACTCTTTCCTCTACGACTTCGACGCCGAAGTCACAGAGATCCCCGACTTGAAGCGCCCGGCCGTCATCCTCGACCGCAGTGCCTTCTATCCCACCAGCGGAGGCCAGATCTTCGACACCGGCACGATCCTTGTAGGAGCGGACGCATTCGTCCGCTCCGCGAGCGAAGCGACCGTGCCCGCAGCCCAAACTCTAAAAGTCACCGAAGTCGCCGACACCGAAGACGGACGCGTCGTCCACTACCTCGAAGCTCCCATCAAAGACCTCAAGCCCGGCACCCGCGTCCACGGCCAAATCGATCGCACCCGACGCCGCGATCACATGCAGCAGCACACCGGACAGCACGTCCTCTCCGCCGCCTTCATCCGCCTCTTTGACATGCACACCGTCTCGTTCCACATGGCGGACGACTACTGCTCGATCGATCTCGACACGCCCTCCGTTTCAAAGAATCAGCTCGAACAAGCCGAGCGCCTCGCCAACGAAATCATTCTCGAAAATCGCCCCGTGGATATTCGCTTCGTCACGCGCGACGAGGCTGCCAGTCTCGGACTCCGCAAAATTCCTCCCGCCGAACGCGACCAGCTCCGCCTCATTGAGATCCGCGACTTCGATCTCAGCGCCTGCGGAGGCACCCACGTCAACCAGACCGGACAGATCGGCTGCATCCTTCTCCGCAAGACCGAAAAAGTTCGCCAGGGCATTCGCGTCGAATTCATTGCCGGACAGCGTGCCGTCTCAACCGCCCGCCGCGACTACACCGCGCTCACCGAATCCGCCGCGCTTTTCTCGGCGCACATCTACGACGTGCCGCAGCAAGTCCGCAAATTGCTCGACGATATCCGCACTCTCCGCAAAGAGCGCGAGCAATCGCAGGAAGAACTCACCGCCGCCCAGGCCGCCGCGTTGCTCGCGGACACGCCAGAATCCAACGCACGCAAGATCATCGTCCGCACCTTCGTCGATCGCGATATGAATTCCCTGAAACTTCTCGCGCAAAAGTTAACGCGCCTCGCGCCGAACGCAGTCGCGCTATTGGCCTCAACCTCACCGCAGCCGTCTCTGGTCTTCGCGCAATCCCCCGGCCAGCCCTTCGACATGGGAGCCCTCATGAAGCAAGCAATGTCCACCCTCGGAGGCCGCGGCGGCGGCAGCAAAGACATGGCCCAAGGGGGACTGCCCAATGCCGACTTAGTCTCAAAGGCGGCCGAAGCGGCAGTGGCGTCTTTGACCGCTTAGCATCTGCCAGAAATTCCTTCGCCTTCAGGGAATCTTCAGACGATTCCTGTTTGATCGTCGTAGATCAAGAAACTGATGGGGATAAAAAGCCGCCCTCAGTTGGAGGTTCTATGCGTACCGTTGTTGCTTCGATCGTTCTCACCCTGCTACTCACCGCGGTTGTATTCTCGCAAGAAGAAGACGAGAAAAAGATTCCACGCTCCAGTTTGCCGCCAGCCGTTGAGCACACGGTCGCCGCACAGAGCAAAGGAGCTACCATCCGCGGCTTCTCCGAAGAAAAAGAGAACGGCGGCACTTACTACGAAGCCGAGATGTCGGTAAGTGGGCACAGCAAAGACATTCTCATGAATAAAGATGGATCGATCGTCGAAGTCGAGGAGCAGGTTGCGTTCAATTCGCTTCCTGCCGAGGTGCAGCAGGGACTCCATCACCAAGCCGGTTCCGGCAAAATCACGAAAGTCGAAAGCCTCGCTAAGCACGGCAAACTAGTGGCATACGAAGCAAAAGTGCAGACCGCCGGAAAACGAAAAGAAATTCAAGTCGGACCCGATGGTAAGCCTCTCGCACACGAAGAATAAATTCCACGGATGATCGCAGGGCCCGATTTGCCCTCGCTGCCTCCGCTTTCATCCAATCTTCAGATTCCCTTGCTCAAATACCTCTCGCAGTACAGCACCTTACAAAGAGGGCGGCAGCCCCGCAATTAAGCCGCCCTCGTCCTTTCAGTCCTTCCCCGAGGCCATTCTTCTCCAAGCACATCCGGATGTGATCCTAATCACAGCACCATCCAAGGCCAGTGCTACGATTTGACGTAATCTACTCCTGCATAAAGGAGGTTCCCGTGAAGCGCTTTGCACTGGTTCTTCCAGCAATCTTTCTTCTTACTCCGTCCGTATTCACGCAGCAATCCTCCACGTCCGCGCCGCAAAATCCGTCCTACTCGGCGATCCCGGTCGAAGCCGCCAAGCAGCAGAATCCCGTGAAACCTTCGCCCGAATCGCTCGCGCGTGCCAAAAAGTGGTGGGCCATGGACTGCGAAATGTGTCACGGCAAAGCCGGCGACGGCAAAGGCGATACCGCCAAGGACATGAAGCTCACCATGGTGGACTTCACCAATCCCGACACGCTGAAGAGCCGCACCGACGGAGAACTGTTCTACATCATCAAGAACGGACACAACGACATGCCCGCCGAAGGCCCGCGCGTCAAAGCTGAAGAGGTCTGGGACCTCGTGAACTACATCCACGCGTTCAACAAAAAACCTGCCACCGACTCCAAGGCGGACGCGCAGTGAGAGATTGTGAAGGAAAGAGAATAAGCAGGACCGAAGGAATTACAGGAACTGTCAGCACGACTAAGTAGCCGGATCGGCATTGCCGATCCAGCCACGCGCCCCCAAAAATGATCGTGAATCCGCTCTAGTGGGGAGTGTTTCCTTTTCCGCCGCCGCCCCCATTGCTTCCGTTCCCGCCACCGTTCCCGTTCCCGTTTCCGTTGTTCCCATTCCCGTTCCCGCCGCCGTGGCTGCCGTTGCCTCCGCCATTGCCATTGCCGTTCCCGTTGTTGCCGTTGCCATTTCCGCCGCCGTTCCCGCTGCCACTCCCACTTCCACTTCCACTGCCGCTACCACTGCCACTGCCGCTACCACTGCCACTGCCGCTACCACTTCCACTGCCACTCCCGCTTCCACCGCTGCTGCCACCGCTACCACTTCCGCTGCTGCTGCTAGCTGAAGTTCCTCCGAGCCCCGCTAACGCTTGGCACGCCTGTTCCGATCCTGCGAGCGTTCCCGAAGCATCCGAGTGAATGGCCCCGTCTTCACAGGTGCAGAAACTCGTCACTCCCGTGTAGTTCACCTTGATCGGCACTGCAGTCGCGTAATAACTCATAGCCGGAGGGCCGCCCGCTGCGGTCGCGGCAAAGCTGTATCCGCTCTTCTGTCCGGAAGACAGCGCTCCGTCGATCAAGCATGGTTTACTCCCGTCCTGCGGGCACGGCGTCGATCCCAGCAATCCCAGAGTTTGCGCGTAGCCCAGCCATGGATAACTGACGCTGTACATGACCATCGCCGAGTTGATCGTCCGCAGCGACTCCGCCGCCGACGCTTCGTTCGCCGACATGCGCGCCCGCAAAAGGTTCGGTATCGAAATCGCCGCCAGGACCAAAATGATCCCCACTGCGATCATCAATTCAATGAGTGAAAACCCTTTATCTCTCCGCATGCTTCTTTTCCTTCCATTCCTGTGTGAAATGCGATCAGCCGTACCAGGAAAATAATCGCAACTCCAAGGCCACGCCTTACCTCGCCGTAAGTCTCTGATTCCGTAGCGTTCCCGCCCTGCCGCCGCAGCTGCGGAGGAAGTGGCATGTCTCGCGGATGAACGCAATTCCGCTTTTCGTACGCCTTATTTGTTGAGGGAGTGAAGGCAACAGTTAATATGTCGGTGGCTCGTCCTGAAACGAGAGGGGCTCATGTTTTTCGGGAAGGCAGAGCCCGCCGCACCGCACGACATTTGCTAGCATGAACGCCCTGATCATTCGATTCCGATCCCGCCGCTTCAATCTTTCAAAAGTCGGACCGCACTTCATAAATCCCTGTTGTTTTGGAGAAGACGTGGCAAAGTGGCTACGACCAAAATTAGCAGCAATGCAGATAGAAACGTCCGAACCGTATCAGGAGGATTGGGGCTGGGAACTTCCAGCAACTTGCGGAGACAATTCCTACTATCTCTGCATGAGCGGCAACGCGGAGCGGGAAGGAACAGATGAAGGGGAATGGCGCATCATCGTTGAGAAGCGACGTTCGCTTTGGCAACGTCTAAGTGGGAAGGGAAGAATCGTGCTACACGACCCGATGTTTGGAATGATCGACCAAGTCCTCGCGGAGGAACCAGGAATCAGCAACGTCCATCGCGAAGAGTGAGTCGCAAGCTATCCCGCTCGCCGAAATTTCCCCGCCGCTTCTTCTTTCGCCTCAGGCAGCAATCCGAGAACTCCACGTAGACTATCCCACGCGGCCTGACTCAGCGATGGTTCCGCGCTCACAATGTCGCGGATCATGTCCCACGCCGCCATATTCAGCGCCCCCTCCGGAGGCATCCCCATCGCCAGCGACACCGCACATTGCGGACAAAAGGATATACGGTTCGCCGCCGACTTCTGTCGCGGACGCACTCCCACCGTCTGCGCAAACATGTACACCGCCACCGATTTATCCCCGGCCGCAATCTCCCGCCGGCATCGTAAGCACGTAATCACTTGCATCATCCCCCCGAACCTTCAAGATTCCTCTCGCTACTCTCAACTAAGAGTTCGGTGAGCGACAAGTGAGTAGAAAGATTCCGCAGGCTAAGCCACGCTCCGCACGGAAACTGTTGCGATTAATGCAGGCGAGCGTACTCCTCCTGCGCTTTCCTCAGGATGGGGACGCCGGGGTCGGCGTCTTTCCAGAGGGTCAGGAAATCGTTGTACGCAGCGCGAGCTTTGGCGGAATCGCCCTGCATGGCATAGGCTCGCCCGAGTTGAAGATGGGCAAGAGCACCGATCGGTGCATTCCAAACAATTCCGCGATGATCGAGAATTTTCTGGAACTCGGCGGCTGCCTCGCTCGCCTGATGAGCTGCCAGGTAGGCCTCTCCTCGAACGTAAACGGGATACAACCCGGTCCAGCTGTAATTGCTAAAAGTCGTTCGTCCGAGCTCATAAGGAGCAGCGGCATTGAGAGCCTCTAAGGCTTCAGAAGCATTGCCGCCGTTGAGCGCGATCCTCGCGCGGAGAGTCGGCAGGTAGTTGAACTGCACGATGGTGGCCTCCGGAAATTTCTTTTCCAGGAAGGTCACGGCACTTCGCGCTCCCGCATTGTCGCCCGCGTAAGCCAATGCAAGCGCTGCGCCATATTGCACGTCGACACCGGCGGATTCTGCCATAGCCCGACCGGCACGCTGCCGCGCCTCGCCGCTATTGCCAAACAGCGCTTCTCTCAATCCCGACGTCGCGGAAAAGGTTGCGGCTCTTTCCTTTTTTTCCGCCTGTTCGGCGTCGTTCTCGGCCCGTGTGCTCAACTGTTCTGCCTCCCGCAGCTCTCCAGAGTAGGCCGCGGTATCAGCTTTCTACGCCAGCATCGTACCTTCTGTTCCGGGTTGATCGGCGGACTCTGCGAACAACTGCCTCATCCCAGCCACATCGTCCTGCAAAAAGGCGATCGCGTAGAGATCCTCGGGAAAGTAAGGATGGTACAGTTTGCGTTAGACAGCCTGCCGGTACACCGCCTTGGCTTCTTCGAAGCGGTTCAGCTCCGCATAGCCTTCGATAAGAAAGGCGTAGGGAGCCGAATCGTCCGGTTTCAAATCAATCGCCTCTCTGGCTTCCGCAGGTATTGCGTCATAACGGCCGAGTGCAGGGTAGATCGCGGCTGACAAGTAGTCATGCGGCATCTCGGCGCGAGGATACGCCTGTATCCAGAGCTTGCACGTTTGTTCGGCCCTTTCGAGGTTCCCCGGGACTTCCTTGTAATAGATGGCCGATATGAAATATTTTTCGGGTTCACTTGCGCGTTCGCGAAGTTCGTATGCTTTGCTGGTATAGGTCACCGCGACGGTAGGCTCTCCCGTAGACGTGTACCAGATACCCAGCCACGCGTAGGCGTCCGCAAAATTCGGATCAAGTTCGACGGCGCGCTTGAATAACGGAATCGCAAGTTGCGGGGATGTTTCCCGACGGGCGGAGCTATAGGCTTTCAGCGCTTCGAGCGAAGATGTAGTCGCCTGTTCAAGGGGAGTGTCGAATTTCTGCAAGGTGCTCAATGACTCGCCCAGTTTGTTGCGCATCTCGGTTGCCATCTTCCCTAGGGCATCGAGCACATGATCTTTGTTGGTGGCCTGAACATCGGCGCTTGCCAGGGTTTCTTCATCGGAGCAGTTGACTGCCTTCAGCGTGAGGAGGTACGGCGTGCCGATTTGCGCGATCGAGCCATCAAGCACGGCAGCGCTTCCCGTCCGTTGGCAAATCTCCCGCGCAATCTCCGGAGTCAGCTTCGCGTCCGTCTTCTGGCCCATCAATAGCAGCGTTTGATGAATCTGCTGGTCCGAAACAATGCTGAGGAAAGGCGACTGCTCCAGTTGCACCGAGAGACCTTGCCGCAGGGTACCGTCGAATACCGGATCGCCCGTCGTGTTGGCGAAGTCCGCGAGAACAATCGTGTCTCTCTCCGTCAGCGCCGCACTCCGGTGAACTGGCCAGTACCGGAACCCGGCAACGGCGGCCGCCATAACGGCCGCAACAAAAACTCCCGCACCGAGACTCCGCATCTGAAACCGGCTCGGCTTCTTCGCTGAGGGCATGACACCCAGCTGACCGGACTCCGTTTTGATTGCCAACTGCTTCAGGTCGCGATCATCTCGGCCGCCCGCTGATACCGCTTCACCCGGTCTTTCTCCAGGGCTTTTCCGACAATCCCGTCCAGTTCCCGCGGCAGCGCCGCATTTACACTGCCCGGCGACGGTGCTTTGGCGTTCAGGATCGCGTTCATCAGCAGCACGCGGTTCTTTCCCTCAAAAGGACGTTTCCCCGTGCTCATCTCGTACAGCACGACGCCCAGCGAGAACAGGTCGCTCCGGCCATCAATTTCCTCCCCCCGCACCTGTTCCGGAGACATATACCCAGTCGTCCCCGGAATCACTCCTTCCATCGTCAGCGATTCCTCTTCCGCTGCGTCCTCCTGCTGCCTCGAAATGGTTTTCGCCAGTCCGAAGTCTAGAATCTTGATCCGCCCATCGCCGACTACAAACAGGTTCGCGGGCTTGATATCGCGATGTACGATCCCCTTCATGTGCGCGGCTTCCAGGGCATCGGCGATCTGCATCCCGAATTTCACCGCGTCGTCCGCCCGCAGCGGTCCCTGCCGGATTCTCTCCTTCAGGCTTGCGCCTTCGAGCAGTTCCATCACGATGACGGGTTGATCTTCATGCTCTTCGACTTCGTAGATCGTGCAGATGCTGGGGTGGTTCAACGACGACGCCGCGCGCGCCTCGCGTTCGAAGCGCTGCAAGGTTCGCTCATCGCCCGCCATTTTTTCTGGAAGCAGTTTTAGTGCTACGCGGCGTCCGAGCCTGATATCCTCCGCCTCGTACACGACTCCCATGCCGCCGCTGCCCAGCTGCGAGATCACCCGGTAGTGGGAAATGATCTGGCCTGTCGATGTGGAGGATTTCGCATTCTTTGCCGATGAATGAATGCTTGCACCGGCTGCCACTTCGATGGCCGGCCGCTCTAGAAATCCGCCTGCCTTTTCATGGGAAATCAATAGCGATTGCACTTCGGCCAAACAGAAGTTCATTTCATGGCGGGATATAACCGAGGTGGTCGAAAAGCGCGATGGAACGGTGATCGTTAAGAGTGAGGGATCTCGGATTGAGTTCTCACCTTACCATGTGGGGCGCGAGACTCTGCTGGGTCGACTGAAAAGTATTCCCCAACACCGGAAAGAACATGCCGTTCGATGACCGTCCTGGATTTGCCTCCAGACTTTCCTGCCAGATTGCTTTCAAAGTCATCTCCGTCGTTACCTTAGTTCTCGCTGCCCCACGACCTTCGCTCACTAGAATCCTGCGCGCCATCCTTTAATCTGGCCTGTGCCCGCATTGCGCGGACGGCACCGAGAATGCGCCCCTCACCCTCTCGTCGTCTGAAAGCCGACTGATCAGTGCTATGAACATCATCGCCGCCACATTCTTCTCGATTCTTCCGCAGCGTTATCGTGACCACTTCACTGCCTGTGAGATTCCTCCCGTAGGCTCCTTCCTAAGCGGAAGCCTCCAATCCCTCTGTTGTTTGTATTTCCTCATCCGCAACTACTACCCGTTCATGCAACAACGCATGGCATTGATGTCGGATTCCGTCTACTTTCTTGCCGCCCGGAAACGCGGCACAACCGGCGTCATGGGCCTCGGCACCGTCTTCATGTTTGAGTACTTCATCCACATCACGACGATTCTCCTGCTCTTCTTTATGCTGGAAGGATTCGTCCGTATGGTGGCCGCGGTCGTCAGCGGCGAGAGCGTACCGACGCTGCCTCTCAAACTCGTGGCCATTGCGCAGACCCATTTCGAAGCCGCAAAGAAAGAACGCACACTGGGCGAACGCGTCCGCGATGTAGTGGAACCGCTCGACGGAACGGACTCGATTCGCATCGCCAGTTGTCGTCCCAAGCCCTGGACGCAACTCACGACGATATCTCATGACGGAGCGCTATTCGAACTGGCGTCCGAACAGAAATCCACGCCTCCGCGTCCCTTCGTCTATATCCTTCGCCGCAAGCCGCCCACAGCCGTGATCCGCGGCATATACCCCTACGATCCCGACGAAGTCCTCCAACCCGCCGCACCCGTCGGTTCGTAAAGTCAAGAAACCGGAGACAACTGTCTCCATTTTTTCCGCTTTCTCTCATTGCAGATGTCTCTCCTACGATAATTCCGGCGACCGTTGGAAGACCGATTCTTTGTCGGTATCCGTTCGAAGTCCGGACACGCTCCCACGCTTGTGGCCACGATCACTGATTGCTTCTTGCCGCAGGAGTAAACTGCGAGTCTTTCCAGGGGGTGTCTGATGCCCGTGGGCGGGAAGCAGACCTACCGTTTTGGTTCCTTCGAACTCGACACGCAGTGCGGACAATTACGCAGAGATGGTGTTGGGTTGAAGCTACAGGGACAGCCTGTCCAAATTCTCGAGGTCCTTCTGGAAACGCCTGGAGAACTTGTGACACGGGAGCAGCTTCGAGACCGGCTCTGGTCCTCTGACACGTTTGTGGATTTCGATCATAGCCTCAATACAGCGATCAAGAGACTGCGGCAGGCATTAGGGGACGAGGCCGACACGCCGCGATACATCGAAACGCTGCCCAGGCGCGGCTATCGATTCATAGGAGAGTTGTGCCCGGAGACAATCCCGAACGTTAATACAGAGCCGGTAAAAGAAGACATCGTGAGCAAAGTTGCCGCCACAATGGCGGATGCCGCCATCGACGCGGCAAGTAACTCTCTCAGGCACCGGCGGATCGTTTGGTGGATAACTGCGACTATCGCAGTACTGTTATTGAGCGCAGCGGCAGTGTATTGGCTGACGAAGCCCATGCCGTTGCCGCGCATCGTTGCTTCGCACGCATTGACCAAAACGAGATTCCGGAAACTCTGGGGTCAGAACCTGCTGCCGACTGACGGTGTGAATCTGTACTTTCAGGAGAAGGAACTCTCGAATGTAAAGTCGGTGAACTTGGCAGGTGGAGAAACGTCCGAAGTACAAATCCCCTGGAAGCAGGCTCTGTTGCGCGACATATCGAGCGGTGGCTCCGGGCTGCTTTTTTCCGTGTACGATGCGAACTCGAAGGATTTCGACGCGTGGATTCAGCCGCTGCCGCCCGGTTCCGCCCGTCTGATTGTGAAGAATGCTCGCTATCCTGTTCTTACTCCAGATGGCCGCCACGTGATTTTTGTGCGCAATCTCGACAAGAAGGTCTACCAGGTCGACATCGACGGAACGCAAGAGCGCGAGTTAGTCACCTTTCCGGATGTTTCCGGTCTGGCAATTTCGCCCGACGGGCAGCAAATTCGGGTGGCCGTTGCTCATACTGCCAGTATCTGGCAATCGGGTTCGGATGGCCTTGATCCGCACCGCATTTTCACAGAACACAAGGAGAGCGTCGCTCAAGGCAACTGGAGTCCCGATGGGAAACACTATTTTTTTCAAAGCTGGGACGGCGACCGCTTCAACCTATGGGTTGCGTCGGAGGCACGCTGGTGGTTCGGGGCGAAGACGCGCTTTCGACAGCTTACCGTCGGCCCGCTTGGTTACGGAACCCCCACCGTTAGCAAGGACGGGCGCCATCTTTATGCCGTGGGCGTAGAACCGCACGGGGAGCTTTCGGTCTACGACCAACGGGAACAGCGTTACGTTCCCTACCTCAAAGGGCTATCCGCCTGCTTTGTGGATTTCTCGAGAGATGGTCAATGGATCGCATATGTTTCATATCCCGAAGGAACGCTTTGGCGGAGCCGTATCGATGGCAGTCAAAGACGGCAACTGACGGTCCCGCCCCTGGCTGCCGCCAATCCTCGCTGGTCACCGGACGGGACACAGATTGCATTCATGGACTTCTCGGGAGGAAACCGCCAGTTACTGCGATATAAGTCAACGATTTATCTGGTCAGTGCTGACGGGGGCGGGCCCAGGTTGTTGGTGGGCGGCGAAAGGAATGCCGGGGAGCCCTCATGGTCGGCTGATGGCATGTCGATCGCTTACGGGAGTTCGGGTTCTTCCGGTCCCGAAGACAGGGAAATCAGAATTGTTGATCTTGCAACAAAGACATCAGGCAAGCTTTCAGGGTCGGAGGGCTTGTGGGCTCCCAAGTGGTCGCCAGACGGGAAATATCTGTGGGCGCGCAGAGGGTTGTTTCCCATGAAGGCGTATCTTTTCACCGTCGCGACGCAGCAGTGGAAGGAATTGTCCACGCTTCCGGTTAGTTGGCCTTCATGGTCACGCGACAGCAAGGCTTTGTATGTCGCCCAGAGTGACGGAATCGTCCGCGTAGCAATTCCCGGCGGGCAGGTTGAGAAAGTCGCGCCGCTTCCTGATTTTCCGACTACCGCCTTCTTCTTCGACCGTTGGGGCGACGGCTGGTTCGGCATTACTCCGGATGGGCGGCCGATCACGACTCGCGATACTGGAATCGAAGAAATTTACGCGTTCGATCTCGAATACTAATCCGCCAGAGGAAAGAAAAAAGCCCGGACTGCTCCGGGCTTCGGGTGAGTTCATCGGATCAGCGGATCGGTGCCGCTGAGGCCATGACCTCGGTCCTTCGAACTGTTTCTGTGCGCGCGTACTCGAGTTCTTGAGACGACTTCGAGAGTTCGTGTCCCATGCCGGTGATCCAGGCTTCCGAGAGGAAACTACGGTTTCCATACCGGTGGAATAGGAGCCGGGGAGATGCGTCTCTGTTATGGCCAGTCAGGCTGTACATGACAAAGGCTGAACCCGGACCGTCAAGGCGGGTCAACAGAAGTGTCGTACCCTGCAAGGCAACTTTGTAGTCTCCAGCCGGAAGCGTCTGCTGTCCGACGATGAAGTCGAAGGGCACAGTTGCCCGGATCGCGCCTGTCTGCCCCGCGGCGGAACTCACCAGAACCAATGCCGCGAAAGCCGTTGCGATAACCAACAGGGAGTGTTTCATTGAGGCCACCTCCTGGAGCGATGCTCCGTGAATTTGTACGAGGCGACAGTGCTCCATATCGGCGAAACACTCAATGCAACGACGGTGATTCCGGGGTGAAATACCGCTGCAGAGCAGGTGATCGCTGGGTGACAACTGGAAACGCTTGATGGAGTGGAGCTTAGCCCGTTGATAATTCGGTGCAGGCAACCGAAAATCGGACCGGAAAACCGGGGACCGTGACCCCGACGAACAGGGGACAGGATCGAAGAGGGCAAAGAGGGACGACGACGGGACAGACGGGAATGACCCTTTTTCTTTTCTGCCGTCAATTGCCTGACCGCCAAACAGGATTGGGTCAGTTCCGCCTGTCCCGCTTTTCGTAATGTTGAGTCTGATCGGAGTGTTCCTGCAGGAACGTATCGTCACGACGCTGCAGTCCATACGCTATCGTCATGACAGCTAAGCTCAAGAAAGCAAACTAGAAGGAGTAAACCTGGGCCAGCCCGCTGTATCGCTCATTGCCCAAACGTAAGGCCGAGTGAAGCGAAATCTCCCCCCGGGAGCTTGGCACACCTTCGGGGTAGCATAGAAGCCCAGGTCCTGGTTGTGGCGACTGCATAGTTGATCGAAGTCCTGCCTAGCTTTCGAACACCACGAAGGCTGGGTCAGCCGAGTGGTGGATCGCGCCACAAAAACTCAAAGCTAGGCCAGGCCCCATTAGGATAATGAGGAGGGCACGTTTTGAAAGGTTTTCTCGTCATTCTTGTGACAGCTTTTGTTATGACCTGGATGATATCGCAAGCCAGAACTGCGGCAGTTCGTGTGAAAGATGGCACATGGATCCTGAATGTTGTGGTCGGAGTTCGCATCGTTTGGATCGCGGTCCTTGCATTGGGGCTCAGCCTCATTGTCGCTGGCCTCCGGCAGCGCGAGGACCGTATCCTTTTAGTAGTTATGGGCACCATTTTTTCGGGTTTCACCGTGATTACATGGCCCAAGAACATTGAGATACTGCAGTCAGGTCTACAGCAGCGAAATTGGTACGGTAAAAAGAAGTTCATCTCATGGCGGGAGATAACAGAGGTAGTAGAAAAGCGCGATGGAACTGTAATCGTTAAGAGTGAGAGATATCGGATCGAGTTTTCGGCTTACCACGTGGGGCGCGACACTCTGCTCAGCCACCTTAAAAAAATTCCCAAGCACGACAAAGAGCAATCCATTTGATCGTTCTTCTCAAAAACGGGCAAACAATGGTGCCGACGTTTGGAGACTCTGATCTTCGTTCCATCGATCTCGAAACGAAAGCTTCTCCCAGTCGAAGAAACGTTTTCACACCCTCACAACTCGCGCATCCCGGCCAGCGCGTTTCCTAAATCCTGCCTCAAGTCCTCCACATCCTCCAGCCCGATATTCAGCCGCACGATCCTGTGCCCGTAGTCTGGACGGTTCTTGTTCCCATGAAGATCGTAGGCAACCGCGAGGCTGGTCACGCCCGCCCAGCTGTATCCAATTTCGAAAAGCTCCAGCGCATCCACGAACCCGAGCACTTGCTGCTTTGAAAACTCGCGCTTGAAGACGATCGAGAAGACTCCCGCCGCTCCCGTGAAATCCCGCTTCCAATACTGATGTCCGGGACACGACTCGAGCGCCGGATGCAGCACCAGTTCCACTTCCGGCCGCGCCGCAAGCCAGCGCGCGAGATCGAGCGCTGAAGCCGCGATCGCCTTCAGTCGCACGCCCATCGTCTTCAGCCCGCGCAACGCCAGGCTCGCCTCATCCGGAGACACTGCCAGCCCCACCAACTGCTGCGCGGCGCCAATCCGGTCGAAGACTTCTTTCTCGCGCGCCGTAATGGATCCCAGCAGCAGATCGCTGTGGCCGCCGACATATTTCGTCAGCGCCTGCATCGTAATGTCGACGCCGTGCGCGAACGCGTCGAACAGCACTCCCGCTGCCCACGTGTTATCGAGCACGACCAGCGCTCCGGCCCGATGTGCGGCGTTCGAGATCGCAGGCACATCCTGAACTTCCATCGTCACCGAGCCCGGACTCTCCGTCCACACCAGCCGCGTAGTCGGCTTGATCAATGCCGCGATCCCGCCGCCGATGTTCGGGTCATAAAAAGTGACGTCCACTCCAAACTGCCGCAGCACCCGCGCCGCAAACAGCCGGTTCGGCGCGTAGATACTGTGCGGGATCAGAATGTGATCGCCCGTCTTCAGCAGCGCCAGATTGATCAGCGAAATCGCCGACTGTCCGCCCGGAGTGATCAGCGTCCGGTAGCCCTTCTCCAGTTCGCAAATGCGTGCCGCGAGTTCCAGCACGGTAGGCGTTCCGTAAAGCCCATACGTGTACCCGACTTCATACTGATCCCACTCGTCGCTCACCGACGCCGCATCAGGGAAGAGCACCGTGGACGCGCGATACACCGGCGTATTCAGCGATCGAAATCCCTCCGGAACTTTCACGTCAGAATGAATCAGCTTGGTAGTCCATTTCGTATCCATAAGCCCGCGATTATAAGGTGTGGGGCCGGACGCATTTCGTCTACCGCGAGACTAGCCCCTGACCCCTAGCCTCTGGCCCCTACTTGACAGGTCCCCACTCATCTTTGCTAGAATTAGCACTCGATAGGCGAGATTGCTAACAGCACTCTGCTGAACCCATAAAATCATAGGGTTACGAAGTATCACTCGAAGAATAATCAACTTCTAACTGACTCGAAAGGAGTTTCAATCATGGCGAAATTCGCACCACTACACGACCGCATTCTGGTCCGTCGCGTGGAAGAAGCCTCCACAACGCGTGGCGGCATCATCATCCCCGACTCGGCCAAGGACAAGCCCCAGGAGGGCGAAGTCATCTCCACCGGCAAAGGCCGCACCAACGACGAAGGCAAGACCTTCCCACTAGCCGTTAAAGAAGGCGACCGCATCCTGTTCGGCAAGTATTCCGGCACCGAGATCAAGATCGACGGCGAAGACTTCATCATCATGAAAGAAGACGAAGTCCTCGGCATTCTCACCGGTTCCGCGACTGGCTCAAAGAAAGAGCTTGCTGGGTCAAAGAAGTAATGATGTCCGCCCGCTGACGTCATCCTGACCGGAGCCGTTCTTCAGGCGAAGCGAAGGATCTCATAGGCAAAGCGGCCGCCGTTCATGAGCCGCAAAGGATTTGGAAGTAGCTAGAAGCTAGAAGCCAGTAGCTGGAAGCTTTACTCACAGCTCATTGCTCACTGCTCATAGCTCAAACGAAATTCAAGCAATTCAGAAGGAGACTACATCAATGGCAAAACACATCGTTCACGGAGAAGAATCCCGTCAGGCAATTCTCCGCGGCGTCAACGCACTCGCCGACGCCGTGAAGGTCACACTCGGCCCCAAGGGCCGCAACGTCGTTATCGAAAAGAAATTCGGATCGCCGACCATCACCAAAGACGGCGTCACCGTAGCCAAAGAAATCGAACTCAAGGACAACCTCGAGAACACCGGCGCGCAGATGGTTCGTGAAGTCGCTTCCAAGACCTCCGATATCGCTGGCGACGGAACCACCACCGCCACCGTTCTCGCCCAGGCTATCTACCGCGAAGGCGTCAAGACCGTTGCCGCCGGCGCAAATCCGATGGCCCTCAAGCGCGGCATCGAGAAAGCCGTCAGCACCATCGCCGGCAAGCTTGACAAAGAAGGCAACCGCCTTCCCGGCGAACTCGACAAGCTAAGCAAGCCCGTCCAAGGAGAAATGATCAGTCAGGTTGGGACGATTTCGGCTAATAACGACGAGACCATCGGCAAGATCATCGCGGAAGCGATGAAGAAAGTCGGCAAGGACGGCGTCATCACGGTCGAAGAATCCAAGACTTTGGAGACGCAGCTGGAAGTCGTCGAGGGCATGCAGTTCGACCGCGGATATCTCTCGCCGTACTTCGTCACCGATCCCGAGCGGATGGAAGCTGCGCTCGAGAACGCCTACATCCTGATCCACGAAAAGAAAATCAGCTCGATGAAGGACCTGCTCCCGCTGCTCGAGCAGATCGCGAAGTCGGGCAAGCCGCTGCTGATCATCGCCGAAGACGTCGAGGGCGAAGCGCTCGCGACTCTGGTGGTCAACAAGCTGCGCGGCACGCTGCAGGTTGCGGCCGTGAAGGCTCCGGGATTCGGCGATCGCCGCAAGGCGATGCTGCAGGATATCGCCATCCTGACCGGCGGCAAGGCCATCACCGAAGATCTCGGCATCAAGCTCGAGAACGTGCAGATCCAGGATCTCGGCCAGGCCAAGAAGATCACCATCGACAAGGACAACACGACGGTGGTCGAAGGCAAGGGCAAGCACTCGGAGATCGAAGGCCGGGTGAAAGAGATTCGCAGCCAGATCGACAAGACCACCAGCGACTACGACCGCGAGAAGCTGCAGGAGCGGCTGGCGAAGCTGGTCGGTGGCGTGGCCGTGATCAAAGTCGGCGCCGCGACCGAAACCGAAATGAAGGAAAAGAAAGCCCGCGTGGAAGACGCGATGCACGCGACGCGCGCAGCCGTGGAAGAGGGAATCGTCCCCGGCGGCGGCGTGGCGCTGGCTCGTTGCGCGGCTTCGCTCGACAAGTTGAAGGCCGAAGGCGATGAGCAGATTGGCATCAACATCGTGAAGCGCGCCATCACCGAGCCGCTGCGCATGATCGCCGAGAATGCCGGCGAAGAAGGCGCGGTTGTGCTGGGCAAGGTGCTCGACGCGAAGGAAGCCAACTATGGCTACAACGCCTTCTCGAACGAGTACGAGGACCTGGTCAAGGCGGGCGTGCTCGATCCGACGAAGGTCGTGCGGACCGCGCTGCAGAATGCCGGCTCGATCGCCAGCCTGATGCTGACCACCGAAGCCCTGGTCGCCGAGATTCCGGAAAAGAAGGAAGCTCCGGCGGCTCCGGGACACGGCGGCGGCATGGGGGATATGTACTAAGACAGTGACTAGTGGCTAGTGGTCAGTGGCTAGCAAGAACAAAGGCCTCGCTCTTATGGGCGGGGCTTTTTTTGCTGTGAGCAATGAGCTGTGAGCAGTGAGCGGCGAGCAAGAAGCTCGTAGCTGCTAGTGTAGTGCGTCAAGCAGATTGACGTTTATTCAGGGAGCGCCGAGCGCGTTTCACTTTTTCCAAGATGTCGGCGGCTCGTGCGGTCCAGATGAATGGTTTCGGGCTTTCGTTATGGCGGTCGATGTAGGTGCCGATGGCCATGAT
>DASYZZ010000045.1:0-3504 GCA_035945695.1 Candidatus Sulfotelmatobacter sp.
CATACATCAAATTCTAAACGCAGAGGACGCGGAGGACGCAGAGAAAACTGCCGTTACCACGGAGACACAGAGGCACGGAGAAAATCATTTATTTGTCTTCTCCGTGGCTCCGTGCCTCCGTGGTAATGAATTAGTCTTCCCGGTCGATCTGCGCCTTTTGCAGCTTGTCGGAGTAATCCACGTAGACCGACTTCCATTCGGTGTAGAAGTCGATGGCGCCGATGCCGCCTTCGCGGTGGCCGTTGCCGGTTGCCTTCGTGCCGCCGAAGGGCAGATGCACTTCGGCGCCGATCGTGGGTGCGTTGATGTAGGTGATGCCGGCATACAGATCGCGAATGGCCGAGAAAGCTTTGTTCACGTCCTTGGTGTAGAGCGCTGACGACAGGCCGTACTCGATGCCGTTGGCGATCTGGATCGCATCTTCCAGGCCTTCGCACGGAATCACCGAAACTACAGGGCCGAAGATCTCTTCCTGCGCGATGCGCATCTTCGGATCGACGTCGGTGAAGACCGTCGGCTCCATAAACCAGCCGTACTGATACTCTCCCTTGTTGAGGCGGTTACCGCCGCACACCAGCTTCGCGCCCTCGTTCTTGCCGATCTCGACGTAGCTCAGATCGGTTTCGAGTTGCTTCTCATTGACGGCCGGGCCCATCTGCACCGTCTCATCGAGGCCGTTGCCGACTTTCAGCTTCTTCGCGCGGTCGACCAGTCGATCGACGAATTCACGGTACACGCCTTTCTGCACGATCATGCGGCTGGTCGCGGTGCAGCGCTGGCCGGTGGTGCCGAATGCGCCCCAGAGGCCGCCTTCGATGGCCAGGTCGAGATTGGCATCGTCCAGCACGATCATCGGATTCTTTCCGCCGAGCTCGAGCGAGCAATGCTTGAAGCTTTGCGCTGCGATGCCCCCGACGATGCGTCCGACGGCGGACGATCCGGTCAGCGAGATGGCGCGCACATCCGGATGCTCAGCGAGCGGTGTTCCCACGTCGGCGCCAAAGCCGGTCACGATGTTGATGACGCCCTTGGGCAGGCCGGCATCGGAGAGCGCCCGCACCAAGTTGAAGGTGGAGAGCGGCGTATCTTGCGCGGGCTTGATCACGCAAGTATTGCCGCAAACCACCGCAGGCAGCAACTTCCACGACGAGATCGCCATGGGGAAATTCCATGGCGTAATCATGCCGCAGACCCCGATGGGCTGGCGCACGGCCATGGCAAACTTGTTCGGCATTTCCGAGGGCACGGTGGGGCCGAACAGACGGCGGCCTTCGCCGGCATTGTAGTAAGCGGCGTCGATGGCTTCCTGGACATCGCCGCGCGTCTCGGCGAGAACCTTGCCCATCTCGCGGGTCATATCGCGGGCGTACTCTTCCTTGCGTTCGATGAGGATTTCGGCGGCGCGGAAAACGATTTCAGCGCGACGCGGCGCCGGAACCAGGCGCCATTTCAAGAACGCGGTTTTCGCGGCTTCGACCGCTGAGTTCACATCGGCCTTCGCCGATTTCTGAAAAATGCCTACCAGATCGCGTGTGTCGGCGGGATTACGATTCTCGAAAGTCTGTCCGGTGGACGATTCCACCCACTCGCCATTGATGAAATTCTTGAAAACCTTGGTGCCGCCGTAGTTGACCGCGGCCGGGGTGGCTAGAGTTTCGGTAGCCATGAATGCCTCCTGATTGCAGACGTCGAATTACGAATCGGAAATGAATACCCAAGTATTGATGCTACAACCGGCGTATAAGGAGCAGCAAGCTCAGGGAGGTTCGCGGGCCGTTCCTTAGCGAAAGGGGTTGATCACGCGCACACCATCGATTGCGCGATCCGACTGCATATCTTCCGAGAACAAAACGGTGCATCCGGTTTGCTGCGCGGAGCGGAGAACTAATGCATCCCAGAAGGAGATGTTGTGCAGGCGATGGAGATCGATCGCTGCCAGAATGTCACTCAAGTCAGGCGCGGCGACGTCAAACTCAGCAAGCAATTCTACTTTGCGCCGGGCGACGGCAGCATCGACGTGCAGTTTACGAGTGACGGTAACGAAGTACTCCTGCAGCACCTGCAACGAGACGACACCGCTCGCTGCGCGCCGGTGTTCGGCAATGAGTTCCACCGCCCGACGTTGCTTGGCGGGAGCCGACTTGTCATCGGCGTAAACGCAAACGTTGGTATCGAAGAAACTACGAGCGCTCATGGATCTCGTCTCGATTGAAGCGCCACCCGACGGAGTCGCCCCGACCGGAGAGTCGCTTGAACTCGGCAATACTGCGCTCGACGTCGTCGCCGCCCGCAACCGCCTGCAGATAATCGCGAATCAGTTGGTTCAGGCTTTTGCCCATCGCGTCGGCACGCTTTCGGGCCTTCGCCAGGAGTTGCTCGTCAATCGAAAGCGTGAGGTTCACTAACACAGTATATGTGCGCACGGATTATGTGTCAACAGAAAAGAATGCACGCGTTGCCATCGCTGGAATGAGCAGGCAATTGTGGATTGCCCTTCCAGGCCAACCACGCCAAACCATAACAGCTCCGCGGATTTCGCCTGAGACCGCAAGCCACCTTCCATCCACGGTCGAGTGATACAGTTTTGAGATCAGGCAGAGAGGGAAGAGATGCAGGAGTTTTCAGGAATCAAAATCCCCGGTTCTTTGGAAGAAATCATCAGCCCGCAGAACACGGCACTGATCGTGTACGACATGCAGGTGGGAATCGTTGGGCAGATCAAAGGCGGGCAAGAGATTACTCAGCAAACCAGCCGGGTGCTGGAAGCGGCGAGATCGGCCGGTGTGCGGACGTTTTTCACGCGCCACATGTCACTGCCGAAAGAAGTGATGGGAGCCTTTCAGTGCCGTACCGCAATGGCGTGGCAGCGCGCCGACTCGATGGAGAAAGTGAAACCGCTCTTTCTGCGGGATAGCCCGGCGTTCCAAATCGTGCCGGAGTTGAAGCCGCTCGCAAGCGAAGGGATCGTCGACAAGATTACGATGTCAGCCTTCGAAGGAACTTACCTGGGCATCGCGCTGCGGGATTGCGGGATTCGAAGCTTCCTCATCGTGGGCATCGCGCTCGAGATTGGAATCGATCCGACGTGCAGGCAGGGATCGGATTTGGGCTTCTGGCCGATCCTGGTCCGCGACGCCTGCGGCTTTGGCAACCAGGAGGCGGCGAACCATTCTTTGGAATCTCTGAAGCACATGGGAGATACCACGATCACTGACGTCGACACCGTGGTTGCTCTGCTGGGAAAAGGCGTGGCGAAGGCTTCCTAATACCAAGATTCTTCCGTCACGCCAGTTTCTTGCATGTCCATGAAAATCATGAATAAAAGACGTCTACAGAAGGCTGGTCACTTCGGTAACCCTCGCGGCTGATTACCTGTTCTTCCCCTCGTTTTGCCTGTGCTACCGTTTTCTTTACGGGTATTCACGAAGGTTCGACAGGCAAAGTGTCTTCTGACAATCGCAAACCGGGAATCCATGTCGCGTGGACGACTGTCACCTACCGCAG
>DASYZZ010000046.1:0-1628 GCA_035945695.1 Candidatus Sulfotelmatobacter sp.
CGTCACGTCCGTCGTCCGGAAATAAAACTGCGGCCGGTATCCCGTAAAGAATGGCGTGTGCCGCCCGCCCTCTTCCTTCGTCAACACGTACGCTTCCGCCTTGAACTTCGTGTGCGGCGTGATCGATCCCGGCCTCGACAATACCTGCCCGCGCTCCACTTCATCCTTTTCCGTGCCGCGCAGCAGCAACCCCACGTTGTCTCCCGCGATCCCTTCATCCAACAGCTTCCGGAACATCTCCACGCCCGTTACCGTCTTCTTCATCGTCGGACGGAAACCAACGATCTCAATCTCTTCTCCCACCTTCACCTTGCCGCGCTCGATTCTTCCCGTCACCACCGTCCCGCGGCCCGAGATCGAAAAAATGTCCTCGATCGGCATCGCGAACGGCTTATCCACATCCCGCTGCGGCAACGGTATGTTCTTATCCACCGCTTCCATCAAATCCAATATCGACTTCTCCCACTTCGCGTCGCCTTCCAGCGCCTTCAGCGCCGATCCCCGGATCACCGGCAGCGTGTCCCCAGGAAACTGATAGCTCTTGAGCAACTCGCGCACTTCCAATTCCACCAGTTCCAACAGCTCCGGATCGTCCACCACGTCGCACTTGTTCAAAAACACGCAGATGTACGGCACGCCCACCTGCCGCGCCAGCAGTATGTGCTCCCGCGTCTGCGGCATCGGTCCGTCCGTCGCCGCCACCACCAATATCGCTCCGTCCATCTGCGCCGCGCCCGTGATCATGTTCTTCACGTAATCGGCGTGACCTGGGCAGTCGATGTGCGCGTAGTGACGGTTCGGCGTCTCATACTCCACGTGCGACACCGCAATCGTGATCCCGCGCTCCCGCTCCTCGGGCGCGTTATCGATCGAATCGAACGCCCGGAACGCCACCTTCGGGTTGTTCTTCGACAGCACCTTCGTGATCGCCGCCGTCAACGTCGTCTTGCCGTGGTCAATGTGCCCGATCGTCCCGATATTGACGTGCGGCTTGCTCCGCTCGAATTTCTCCTTCGCCATCTCCCTCACCCTCGCATGAAGAACGTCGCGGCAACGCCGCTTTGGCCCCAAACCAAGACCGCTTCTACTGCCATTACCCTGATGTTGCTACGATTCGATGGAGCGGGGGACGGGGCTCGAACCCGCGACCATCTGCTTGGAAGGCAGAGACTCTACCACTGAGTTACCCCCGCTCATTCCGCATGCTCCTTTAGCTTCTCGGCTGCAACCTTCTTCAACAGCTCGCGACCGACCCCACTCTTCAAGTACTTCTCTCGGCTCCGGGCCGCAGTCCGTGAATCGAAATGCTCGACATAAACAAGCTCAAACGGCAGGCGCGGGCGCGTTGAACGATTTCGTCCAGCGTTGTGCTCCTTGATGCGCTGCTGCAGCCTCGACGTCATACCGACATAAAATCCGCCATCTACTTCACTGCGCAAGGCGTAGGCGAACCACATAACAATTTCCCAGAACCAAGCACCCAAGCCGAACCCGCGACCTTTTGCTTGGAAGGCAGAGACCTGCCTGCCGACAGGCGGGCTCTACCACTGAGTTACCCCCGCTCATTCCGCCACATCTCCGCTGCTTCAAAACTGGAGCCTGGGACCGGGATTGAACCGGTGACCTCG